>CAWBPT010000001.1:0-18970 GCA_963790655.1 uncultured delta proteobacterium
GCATAACAGTTTCGGTTCTTTTTGGGACGGGCGAAACCCGTCAGGAAATTCAGGAGATCCTGGAGACCCTTCCCCAACTCATTGTAATGGGGTTGTCCACTGATCCCCAGGGTTTCTTTGACCAACACCAGGAAGAGTGGCCGGATCTGCTGCTGGTGGAAATGGACGGCGGCAAGACCGTTCCCGATTGGCTGGAGCACCTGACCGGCAGCCTGCCCCAGACGTCCGTCGTGCTATGTTCTCGGAATCGGGACCCGGACTTTTTGATCCGGGCCATGCAGGTGGGAGTCCGGGAATTTCTAACCCTGCCCCTGGTTCGCGCCGATCTGGAAGCCGCGGTGAAGCGGGTTTGGCAATCCAAAATGCGGCTGCACTCAACGGATACCCGGCGTGGGCAGGTTATCGTGGTCACCGGTCACAAAGGCGGGGCGGGAGCTACCACCGTGGCGGTAAATCTGGCCGTGGCCCTGTCGGAGATGATGCCGGAACGTTTGGCCCTGGTGGATATGGGGCGTCCCTTCCCCGATGTGGCAAATTTCCTGGACCAGGAAGTGAACTACTCCATTACGGATTTAATCCACAACCTTTCCACCCTGGACCTGTCTTTCATTCAGCGGATCATGCACCCTTACGGCAAGAGAATGGCGATCCTCCACGGTTGCGCGGATTTTAAAGATCAGGACATCGAGCTGGAGGCGGTGGAGAAAATTTTCTCCATCCTGCGAGGCATTTTCCCCTTTATCATCGTGGACCTCAGCCACTGGCTGGACGACCTCTTTCTCCAGGTGCTCACGGAAGCCGACCTGGTGCTGATGGTCACCGGACTCACGGTTCCGGATCTTAGAAACCTGAAGAAGCTCTGGCCCATGTTTCCCGAGTGGCACCTGCCCCAGAACAAAGTAAAGCTGGTGGTAAACCGTTACGACCGGGGCAACGGCCTGCAATTGCGGGACATGGAGCAGATAGTGCACCAACCGGTCTTCCACACGCTGCCCAGTGACTACTTCGCCCTGATGGATGCGTTGAACCAGGGAACGCCTCTATCCACCAACGCGCCGCGCTCCAAGCTGTGGCGCAACCTGGAGCAACTGGCGGCGCAAATCAAGGGGGAAACCCCCAGAGAAGCGGAGGAATTGGAGGCTGCGCCGGCCCCGAAGCGCAAATTCTGGGTGTTTTCAAAGGCAAGGACTTAAATGAGCTGGCTAGGTTACAATAAGAAATCATTACGAGGCTCCAAAAAGCCCGCCGCCCCTGACGTTAGTGGGGCCCAGGAACTTAAAGTCGTTTCAACTCCCAAACCCAAGGCCGCCCCCAAGGTCGCCACGCCTCCCAGAGATGATGGCAGAGAAATCCGCCTTTACGAAGTGAAAAGGAAGATCCATCACCGCTTGTTGGAACGGCTGGACTTGAGCCAGATGGAGGATCTGGACGAAGGCGTGCGGGCCAAGGAGATTCGCGCCGCGCTGATACACCTCCTGGAAGAAGAGGCAGAGCCCCTGAATATGGGGGAAAAGAACCGTCTGGCCCGGGAACTGGAATTCGAGATCCTGGGTTTGGGCCCCCTGGAACCTCTGCTGGCCGACCCGGGCATCTCCGACATCCTGGTCAACCGCTACAATCAAGTATACGTGGAAAAGCGCGGCTGCCTGGAGCTGACGGATATCCGCTTTCAGGACAATAACCACCTCCTGAAGATCATCAACAAGATAGTCAGTAATGTGGGGCGCCGCATCGATGAGTCCATCCCCATGGTGGATGCCCGTCTGCCCGACGGTTCCCGGGTCAATGCCATCATTCCTCCCCTGGCCCTGGATGGACCCATGCTGTCCATTCGCCGCTTTTCGGTGCAACGTCCCAGCCTGGAAGATTTGGTGGTCAAAGGCAGCCTGACTGAGGATATCGGGGAGGCGCTTAAAGCCATCGCCGTTTCCAAGCTGAACGTCATCATCTCCGGCGGCACCGGGGCCGGCAAGACCACCATGCTGAACATCCTCTCCGGGTTCATTCCCTCAGGAGAGCGCATCATCACCATCGAAGATTCCGCCGAGCTCCAGTTGCAGCAGGAACACGTCTGCCGCCTGGAGACCCGGCCCCCCAACGTGGAAGGCAAAGGAGAGATCACCCAGAGGGACCTGGTGCGCAACTGTTTGCGGATGCGGCCCGACCGGGTGATCGTGGGCGAGGTGCGGGGCGCTGAGGTCATCGATATGCTGCAGGCCATGAACACCGGCCACGAAGGGTCCATGACCACCGTTCACGCCAACACTTCCCGGGATGCCCTGATGCGCCTGGAGACCATGATTTCCCTGTCCGGCATCACCATCGGGGAAAAGGCCATGCGCCAGATGATCAGCTCGTCCCTCAACCTGATCATCCAGTTGGTACGCCACAGTGACGGCTGCCGCCGGCTGGTGGCCCTCTCTGAAATCACCGGGATGGAGAGCGGGGTGATCAGCATGCAGGATATTTTTGTCTTCGAACGCCATGGCATAGATACGGAGGGCAAGATCCTGGGAAGGTTTGCCTCCACCGGGGTGCGGCCGCGGTTTGCCGAGCGCTGCCGCCTTTTCGGGGTGCCCTTGCCGGATGCCCTTTTTAACCCCCCTAGCCGCCCCTACGGTCAATGAAGAATGGGGGTAATTTTTTTTGAAGCAAACAACTAGGAAGGACTGAGTATGGCAGGGATAGAACTCCAATACGTTTTCTTGCTGCTGGCAGCCTTTGTGGGCATATGCCTGGCCGTCACCTGCATCAATCGTTTCCTGGTGCGCCCCATGCGCTGGCGGCAGCAACTGAACCAGCGGCTCAGGGGCAGTAAAAGGGATGATGAGGTCCGGGCCCAGATCTTTAAAGCCTACCAGGAGGTCCGGAGCGGACTGATTCTGTCCCTGGTCCAGAACGTGGCGGGATGGAGCAAGGTCGAAAACTTGCAGCTTCACCTGCTGCAGGCGGATATCTTCATGAATGCCGGGGGCTTCTTGTGCCTGGTGTGCGTTTTGGGCAGCCTGGGATTCTTCCTGGGAATCATGCTGGGTAGCCTCCTGTACGGGATAGGATTGTGCTTCCTCATGGCTATGGGACCCATCACTTATATGAAGTGGAAAAAGGGCCGCAAGACCACCAAGATCGAAAAGCAGATGCCGGAAGCCATGGAGCTGCTCGCCAGATCGCTCCGGGCCGGCCATACCATACAATCGACCCTGGAACTGGTGAGCCAGGAAACACCCGCACCCCTGGGGACGGAAATGCGTATCACTTACGAGGAACAACGGCTGGGGTTGAGCGTGGGCCAGGCCCTCCGGCGCATGGGGGACCGGGTGGCCAGCCGGGATCTGCAGTATTTTGTCACCGCGGTCTTGATCCAGATAGAAACCGGGGGCAACCTGGCGGAAATCCTGGAAAATATCGGCGGCATCATCCGGGACCGCTTAAAACTGAAAAGCAAGGTCAAAGGGCTCACCGCGGAAGGCCGCTTTTCCGCCATTATCCTGGGACTCTTGCCGGTGGTGACTTTCGTTGCCCTGATGATTCTCAACCGGCCATACGTCATGACCCTGATGACCGACCCCATGGGAATCAGAATCTTAATGGTAGCCATCGGCAGCGTGTTGGTGGGGGCCCTGGTCATGAAGAAAATGGTCGCCATCAAGGTCTGAGGAGAGAGAGATGATTGGAATTGACTGGCTCATCTGGATCGGCCCTTTCGCCACGGTATCCCTCTCGATCTACGGCCTTCTCGTCTATTTCCGTAATCGCAAGGTGGTCCGGGACCGCTGCAAAAAGGCCGCTGCAGCCACCGCCATCCCCTTGTTTCACCGGGATACGGCGGACAACAGCCTCAAAAAGCGGTTTTTGGACTGGGTCTCTTCCATCGGCACTTTGGCCGCGGATGAAAAAGAGGATACGGCGCTACTTAAATCTGTCCTGGTCCAGGCCGGATTTCGGCATCCCAAGGGCCCCGGCATCTATTTCGGCATTCGGGTAATCTCGGCTTTTGGTCTCCCTATCCCTTACCTGTCATATAGTGCCATGCATGGAACCATGAGTTCCGGCAACCTGATATTTGCCCTGGTGCTGGCCGCAGCCGGATTTTATCTGCCCCAATATGTCCTGAGATACATCACCAGCCGGCGTCAAGACCGCATCGACAAGGCCTTGCCCGATGTCCTGGACCTGTTCATTGTCTGCATGGAGGCCGGCCTGGCCTTGCAAGCCACCATCAACCGGGTGGCGGAAGAAGTCCGGACCATTTCCACGGAGCTCTTCAATGAGTTTCAGCTCACGAACGCGGAGCTCCGCACCGGCATCACCCGGGAGACCGCCCTGAGAAACCTGGGTGAGCGCACCGGGGTCCAAAACGTCAAGGCCCTGGTGGGCTTAATGATTCAATCGGAAAAAATGGGCACCAGCATTTCCCAGGCACTCAGGACCCACGCCTCGTTTCTCAGGGTGCAGCGGGGCTTGCGGGCCGAAGAGAAAGCCGCCAAGCTGCCGGTTAAGATCCTCTTCCCCATGATGATATTTATCTTTCCGGCCATATTTGTGGTGGTGTTGGGGCCGGCCATCATCCAGATGGGCAAGAGTACATTTTTCTCCAGTTAAAGGGCTGTGAGGGTCAGGCCATGCTAAAGCAGAGAGTCGCAACCATCGCCCGAATCAAGGGGCTCCGGGTCATACTTTCGGCGGTCCTGGCACTGGGAGTCGGTTGCGCCAGCCGGCAGGCCCAGAATTATCCCGACCCAACCTTTGTAGAACAGGTGCGTCCGGCCTCGGGCGATACGGCCCGGGTGCTGCGGAATGCGTCTTATTATAAACTCATGGGCCGCCCCGAGTTGGCCCTGAAAGAGCTGGAAGAAGCCCATCAGCTCAATCCCGATAATCTCAAATTGGTCAACGTCCTGGCGGAACAATACGAACAGCTGGGCAGATCCGAACGGGCCCAACAGATTTACCTGGAGGCGCTGTCCCGGTTTGCCGATGATCAAATTCTCAACAACAATCTCTGTTTCTCCTATTATCAGGCGGGCAACTGGCAGCAGGCCGAGGCCTGTTTTAAGAAGGTCCTGGCCCGGCAGCCCAGCAATACCGCAGCCCGCAATAACCTGGGGCTGCTGCTGTGCCGCCAGGGCCGCCCGGAGGAAGCCCGGCAGCTGTGGCAGGAGGCCGAAGGCGCCGCGGCGGCGGACCAGAAGCTGAGCCAGGTGCTGGCTTCCCTGGCAACGACGACCCCGCAACCCGCCCAGGCCACCGCCGCGCTCAACCGCCCGCCGACCCCGATTACCGGGAAGCAGGCCGCTGCCGCCCCGGTGGCAGCAGCTCGGCCTGCGGGCGACCGGGAGCGGGGACCAACCCAGGCGGCGCTGAACTCACCCCGGCAGCCCGCCACAGCCGCCGGAGCGTCCGGCGCCTTGGCGGTCCCAAAGCAGCCGGATGCATCTCCCCAGGCAGCAGCCCCGGCCTCCGGAAAACCGGCAGGGTTAGTCGCGCCGACTCAGGCTCAGGCGGCTCCGCTCCGGGAGCCGGTCGCTTCCGGCCAGACCCCGGCCAAGCCGCCGGCCTCCGGGGCCAATCCCGCCGCCGGCACGGCCTTAAAACCGGAACCGGCGATTTCTCCGGCAACCCGGGGAACCCCGGACTCTGCCGCCAAAGACCGTAAAGCGGAGCCGGACCAGGCCACCGCCAGGAAGGCAGCCCCAGCCGGGACCCAAGAAAAACCGGCCCTGGCCGGCGATCATTTGACGGCGGCAGAACTGCTGCAGACGGGAATTGAGGTGAGCAACGGCGACGGCACCCCCGACCTGGCCCGGGAGGTCCGCCACCGGTTGGACCTGGAAGGCTTCACTGTGGTGGGCATCACCAACCATCCCGACTACGGCGTGGACCGAACGGTAATCTATTATCGACCCGGAGCCGAAAAAGTGGCCAGGGCCTTGAACGCCAAATTCTTTCAAAGCGCCGAAGTTAAAGACGGCAAAGAACTTCCCGCTAACACCGATGTCAAGATTATCCTGGGTCATGATCTAGCCCGCCGTCAGGCCGGCGCCGGGGAGCCGAAAAAGGAAAAAACTCTCTGAAGCAGAGGGGGCGTTGGGTTAGTAAAAGTTTTGACTTTACTATAAATCCTTGCTAAACAGCAGATGGGTGAGAAGGTAAGTGGGCAATGTTGGACTATCGAGAAGCAGGGTTGATAACTTAAACATGGGTACGCGCATTCTTCTCGCCGACGAAAACCAGTTCGCCCGCCAGGGGCTGCGGGCTCTATTGGAAAGGGAGCCCAACCTGGAAGTGACGGCAGAAGCAAGCAATGGCCAGACCGCCTTGCGCCTGGTAAAGGAGATGGCGCCAGATCTGGTCATCGTGGACCTGGCCATGCCGGATCTGAGCGGCTTTGAGGTTATCCCCAAGATCCTCGCCGACTGCCCCGGCGTCAAAGTGCTGGCCCTGTCCATCTACGCCGACCGGCGCTTCGTGGTTAACGTCTTAAGGGCGGGAGCGACGGGCTATCTCCTGAAGGACTGCGCTTTCGAGGAATTGGTGGGGGCTATCAACGCCGTGGTGGCTAATCGGACTTACATCAGTCCGGGGCTGTCGGAACTCGTGGTCAAGGATTATCTGGAGGTGCTGCGGGAAGGCGAGGAACGTTTCCGCACCATCTTCGAGGGCGCCAGTCTGGGTATTTCCCTGGTGGACCGGGACGGCCGCATCGTTGAGAGTAACCCCGCCCTGCAAAAGATGCTGGGCTATAACCAGGAGGAGTTGCAACAGAAAGTCTTCACCGATTTCATCGGGGCTGAAGACGCCGAGCGCTGCAAAATCCTGTTCACTGAACTGGTGGCAGAAAAACGGGAATCCTACCAGGTGGAGAAACCCTATACCCGCAAGGATGGGCGGAGCGCCTGGGGCCGGTTGTCCGTATCTCCGTTTCGAGGCCTCACGGAGGAAAACCAGTTCGCCGTGGCCATGGTGGAAGACATCACCGAAAAGAAGCAGGCCGAGGGCGAGGTTCGGGTTTACCAGGACAAGTTGCGGGCCGTGGCCTCGGAGTTGTCCTTGACGGAAGAACGGGAGCGGCGGCGCCTGGCCACGGACCTGCACGATCACGTGGGACAGATCCTGGCCCTGGCGCAAATCAAGTTGGGGGCCCTCAGGGAGTCGGCTTCCTCCACCAATCTGGCGGGGGCTATGGATGAAGTTCGGCGGCTTATCGAGCAGACGATCCGCTTCACCCGGTCCCTGACCTTCGAGCTGAGCCCCCCCATCCTCTATGATTTAGGTTTTGAGGCGGCCATCGAATGGCTGGCGGAACTGATCCAGGACCAGCACGGCATTCCCATCGAGGTCCAGGCAGACCGGAACCCCAAGCCCATGGACGATGAATCGCGGATTCTTCTCTTCCACGGCATCAGGGAGTTGCTGCTGAACGTGGTGAAGCAGGCTAAGACCAACCGGGTGGGTATTACCATCAAGCGGGAGGGGTCCACCCTCCGGGTCAGGGTGGAAGGCGACGGGGTAAGTCTGGAGATCACCGGCGACACCCCCCTGGGCAGTTACGGCATGGGCCTCTTTAGCATCCGGGAACGGTTGAGATGCCTGGGAGGCGATCTGGAAGTGGATGCAGAACCTGGGCCTGGCGCCGGGATTACCCTGGTGTTGCCCTTGAAATACTAAATATCCACATTGGAGGGCAGATGGTTAAGGTCTTGATTGCGGACGACCACCAGATTGTGCGCCAGGGGCTTCGTACCTTGCTGGAAAAAGAGCACGACATGAAAGTGGTGGCAGAAGCGGAAGATGGGCGCAACACCGTACGCCTGGCTCGGGAGCTGCAACCCGGGGTGATCATTATGGATGTGGCCATGCCTGATCTGAACGGCATTGAGGCCACCCGCCAGATCGCCGCGGAGCTTCCCAAGACCAAGATCATCGCCCTTTCCATGTACGCCGACCGTCGTTTCGTGGTGAACATGCTGAAAGCCGGGGCCTCGGGCTATCTCCTGAAGGACTGCGCCTTCGAGGAACTTACCCGGGCCATCCGGGTGGTGCTGGCCAACAAGACCTACCTCAGCCCCGGGGTCTCCGACATCCTGGTCAAGGACTACATGACGGGGGGCTCCTCCGGCCAGGAGACCTCGGTCTTCTCAGTGCTTACTCCCAGGGAAAGAGAAGTGCTGCAGCTCATGAGCGAAGGCAAATCCACCAATCAAATCGCCGACTGCCTGCATGTCAGCATCAAGACCATTGAAACCCACCGGCAGCAGGTGATGCACAAATTAAACATGCGCAGCGTGGCCGAACTGACCAAATATGCCATCCGGGAAGGGTTGACCTCCCTGGAATCCCGCTGATTTTTTTCTGCCTTAAAACCGCCAAGACCGAACCAGGGGGGATGCGTTCCCCCTTTTTCTTTTTATTTTCCCCTAAACATAATTAAATTCGCGGCCGGCAGCAGCCTTTCGGCCGATCCCGGGCCCATCCGCCCCACCTTTGGTATTGGACAAAGAGGCAAACCTCGGATAAAATCCAACCATTGGTTTTAATTGCAGACCCCCGGCGCCGGCGTCGCCTGAGGCTCCATCAAGAGGTAATCCATGAAACGCACCCTGTTGCTCAGCCCGCCTTCTTTCCAGGACTTTGATGGAGGGGCCGGGTCGCGCTATCAGGCTACTCGAGAAGTCACCTCCTTCTGGTACCCCACCTGGTTGTGCTATCCCGCCGGCCTCATACCCGAGAGCCGGGTGGTGGACGCCCCGCCGGAGAACCTGACGGTGCCCCAGGTGGCGGCTCTGGCCCCGGACTTTGAACTGGCCGTCCTCTTCACCACCAACCCCTCCTTCCGACACGACCTGGAGACGGTGAGCCATCTCAAGGAGCGGAACCCGAAACTCCAGGTGGGGTTGGTGGGGCCCCAGGTGAGCATCCTGGCGGAGCAGTCCCTGGCTGCCGGTCCACAGGTGGACTTTGTGGCCCGGCGGGAGTTTGACTACGCCATTTTGGAGGCGGCCCAAAACCGGCCCTGGGAGGACATCCTGGGCATCAGCTACCGGAAGAACGGCCGCATCCATCACAACCCGGACCGGCCCTTCATCGAGGATCTGGACGCCCTCCCCTTTGTCTCGGAAATCTATCACCGGGACCTGACCATGGAACATTACGAGATCCCCTACCTGCGCTATCCTTACGTTTCCTTCTATACCGGCCGCGGCTGCCCGGCTCATTGCGTTTACTGCCTCTGGCCCCAGACTTTTACCGGCAGGCGCTACCGGGTGCGGTCCGTGGCCAACGTCGTGGCCGAAGTGCGCCGCTCCCTGGAACTCTTCCCCCAGGCCGCGGAGATCTTTTTCGACGACGACACCTTCACTGCGGACGCCGAACGAGCCCGCCGGCTCAGCCGGGAATTCCGGCCCTTGCAATTCACCTGGTCCGCCACCGCCCGGGTCAACACGTCCTACGAAACCCTGAGAGCCATGAAAGACGGGGGCCTGCGCCTGCTGGTGGTGGGTTTTGAAACCGGCGACCCCCAGGTCTTGAAAAATATCCGCAAGGGCGCCACCCTGGACCTGGGACGCCGTTTGGTCAAGTGGTGCCGGGAACTGGGCATCCAGGTGCACGGCACCTTCATGGTGGGGCTCCCCGGAGAAACCCGGGCCAGTATCGAGGCTTCCATCCGTTTCGCCTGCGAACTGGACCCGGACACCATCCAGGTCTCCCTGGCCACCCCCTACCCCGGCACCGAGTTTTATGATTTTTGCCGGGAAAAAGGCTACCTGCACGACGATTCTCCCGTGCAGGGCAGCACCGGTTACCAACAATGCGTCGTGGATTATCCGGGCCTGGCGGCCGCGGAGATCTTTCAGGCCGTGCCCCAGTTTTACCGCCGTTTTTACTTCCGGCCCAGCTACATGGCCCGGGCGGCCATGGTAATGATGCGGGACCCGGGGGAACGCCGCCGTCTGCTCAAGGAAGGACGGCAATTCCTCAGCTTCATCTTTCGCCGGCGCCAGTGCCCGGAAACTCCCATGGAGAGCGGCAATAGTTGCCCATGACCGCGAAGGAACTACTCCACCTGGTTCTTCAGGGGGGGCCTGGTTTTTGCCAGATTGCCGTCACTAACGCTTGCAACGCCCGCTGCGGCTTTTGCAGTTTTCCGCAAGTGCCCTCAGGCTCCCGGGTCATGGCCGATCCGCTGCGCCTGGGCCAAGGCCTCGAGGCCCTGAAAAACGCCGGTATCAGCTACCTCTGCCTCACCGGCGGCGAACCCTTGCTCTACCCTGCCCTGCTGCGCATCCTGGCCCGCTCCCGGGAACTGGATATCAAGACCATCCTGTGCACCAACGGCTCCCTGCTCTCTGCCGGCCTCATCCGGGAACTTAAGGACGCGGGCCTGGAGACCGTGATTATCTCCATGGATGCCCCCTCCGCGGCCCAACATGACCAACACCGCGGACTGCCGGGTCTCACCGGGCATATCCGGGAGCTGGTGCCTCGGCTCACCGAGCACGGCCTCCCTCCCGTGGCCTCCGTGACTTTGAGCCGGATGACGGACAATCTGCCCGCCATGCTTGCCTTCCTGGCGGAGTTGGGCTTCAAGCGGGTCACCTTCTCCTACCCCATAACCCGGCTCCATTCCTCTTACCTGGGCTTCGCCGACCATTATTCCGTGGATTTTACCCCGGCGGAACTGTACCGCTGGTTTGGCCAGATAATAAAAATAAAAGCCACCTCCCCCCTAATTATCCTCAACCCGCGGCTCGCCCTCAGTGACCTCCAGCGCCAACTGGAACACCGCCCGGGCCGCTTCCCCTGCCTGGCGGGCTATAAATATTTTTTCGTGGACTGGCACCTCCAGGTCTACCGCTGCCATTATCATGGCGACGCCCTGGGCCCCCTGGAAGAAATCCACCGGCTGACCCCCATCCGGGACGACTGCGCCGCCTGCACCATCGACTGCTACCGGGACCCCAGCGTCTACCAGTACCTGGCGGTGTCGGTGGCCGATTCCCTGGCGGCCCTGCGCCAGGGCAAATGGCTCCGGGGCCTGGCCACCCTGCTCCACCCCTACAACGCCCTTTCCCTGGCCGCACTCCTGGAGGGCCGCCATTGGGTGCGGGGGTGAAGCCTGAGAGGAGGGCCGGGGGATTTTTTGTAAGTGAGTCCCCCGCCCTCCCCTCAATCTCCCCTCCCAACCCCCTGAAAAGGGCTGGGGAAGGCGGTGCTGCGCACCGACTTCCCCGGCTAATATTTTCTCCCTTAAAGCATTGGGGGCGGAGGTTTGGGGGAGTTTTTTGTAAGTGTAATGGCCGTGGGCCCTTAGCCCCCTCCCCGAATCCTCCCCGCACCGTTATCTTCACTGCGGATGATTTTGGGCTTTCCCATGGGCTGAATGGGGCGGTGGTTTTGGCGCACCGGGAGGGGGTGTTGCGCTCCGCCTCCCTGATGGCCGCGGCTCCCCGGACCCCGGAGGCCCTGGCTCTGGCCCGGGATTTGCCCAGTCTCTGTCTGGGGGTCCATCTGGTGCTGGTTCAGGGCCGCGCGGTGTTACCGCCGGGCCGGATCCCCCATCTGGTAGACTCCCAGGGCCGCTTTCCTAACCACCCGGCGGGGTCGGGCTGGCGTTACTTTTTCCAGCCCCGCCTCCTTCCTGAAATCCGGCGGGAGCTGGCCGCCCAGATCGAGACGGTGCTCCAGGCCGGGCTCCGTCCCTGGCATTTGAACGGCCATGTCAATCTCCATCTCCATCCCCGGATTTTCCCCCTGGTGGTGGAGCTGGCCCGAGAGTACGGGGTACCCGGGGTCCGCCTGGCCCGGGAGGATTGGCGGGCCACCCTGGCCCTGGCCCCGGACCGTCCCCTGCCCAAGGTAGTCCAGGGGTTGATCTTCGCCCTGCTCTGCCGCCGGGCCCGGAAATTGGCGGAAGACGCGGGCCTTGTATACAACGACCACCTGTTCGGGCTCCTGAACGACGGCCGCATGACCGAAGATTATCTTCTGGGTCTGGTGCCCCTGCTTCAGCCCGGAGTGACGGAAATCTATTGCCATCCGGCCCTGTATGCGGACCCGGAACTCCAGCATTGGGCCCCCCGATACCGCCGCGTCGAAGAGCTGGCCGCGCTCGTCAGTCCCCGCCTCAAAGAGGCCCTGGCGGCGTCCGGGGTGGTGGTCAGCGATTTTCGGGACTTGTTTTTGCACAGGCAGGTTTTAAATTAATGGTAGCTTAACGGAGGCAGGGGCCTGGCCGGAGGCGGGCGGCGTGAGAACCACCCCTAGTTGATCTGCCTCCCCGGCGGCAGACTCCGGAAAGAAAGAGCGCCTCGCCGACCGGAAAAATATCTAGCCATTGCCAAGAGTTATTTCGTTTTGTAGGGGCACGGCGAGCCGTGCCCCAGGCGGATTTTTAAGGGCACAGCACGCTGTGCCCCTACCAGAAAAGCAATTAGCCGGGAAAAACTTTTGGCAACCGCTATAATTATAGATGGCGGAACATTCGCTCGCTAGGAATGCCGGGGGCCCCAGGCGACTTTATGCAGAAAGCCGTTCCCCGGGAGCTGTCGGCCGCAGGGGTGCCATTTCATGGAAAGAACCAAGAGACCTTGGACCGTATCGGTAACCGGCGGCCTGCTGGCCCTGGCCTTTAGCCTGGCCCTGGGCGCCTCGGGAGCCTGGGCGGGCCAGCCCACCGAAGACGTCAAGAACCTGCTGGACGAAGTCATGGCCATTTTGCACAATGCCAACCTCAACTCCCCGGCCCGGAAACGCCAGCGCCTGGAACTCATTGAACAGGTGGCGGCCCGCCGCTTCGACTACCGGGAGATGGCCAAACGCTGTCTTAATGCAACCTGGCTCGAACTTAGCCGGGCCCAGCAGGATGAATTCGCGCACCTCTTCACCCAGCTCCTGAAGGCTTCCTATGCGGGCCGCATCGACGAAATTGCCAGCGCCCGGGTGGATTACCGGTCAGAAAGGCAAGACGGAAACACCGCGGTGGTGCGGGCGGTCTTTTTGCGCCCCAATGACAAGGTTCCCGTGGACTTTTGCCTCCTGCGGGAACCCCAGGGCTGGATGATTTACGACCTGATCATCGAGGATGTGAGCCTGATGAAAAACTTTCAGGACCAGTTCGGCCGCATAATTCAAGGGGGCTCTTATAAAGATTTGCTCAGGCGTCTCCGGAACAAATTGAAAGAGGAAACTGGCGAATGAGGTCTTCGCCTTATCTTTCCTGGCTGCCGAACTCCAACGGCGTGTCCTTGCGGTAAGCCAGGGCCTGGCAGGAAGCTACCAGGCCTCCCCTGGAGTCGGTTACCTCGATGAAATAGGTGGCGGTGCGCCGCCCGGCGTGGAGTTCCCGGGTTTGGGCGGTAAGGCGCTCCCCCATCTGCGGCGCGGCGTGGAAGGTGAGGTTCATGTTCAGGGCCACCGCCACCGTGCCGTGGGCGTTCACCGCGGCCTGAAAGGCTTCGTCCATGAGGGCGAAGACCGCGGAGCCGTGCACCATCCCCAGGATATTGGCCATTTCCGGCCGGCAGACCATGCTCACCCTGGCCCGACCCGGGCCCACCTCTTCCAGTTCCAGGCCCCAGTGCCGGGCCGTTCCCTGGGCCGCCACCCGCTCTTTAAACGCCTGGAGAAACTTCTCATCCGCTTCTTTCATTTATATCCTCACGGTTTTTCGTTTTCGGGAAAAATGAATAAGGATACCTTTAGCCGGTTGTTGAAAAACGGCTTTAAAATCTAATTAGAAGCCGTTTTGATTCCCCCCTTTTCTAAAGGGGGGGGTAGGGGGGATTTATAACTTTCTGAAATCCCCCTAAATCCCCCTAAATCCCCCTTTTTCAAAGGGGGACTTGAGGAAACCCTGGCCTTTGAAGATAGCACTTAATTACCGTCTGGTAACAGTTTTTCAACAACTTGTTAGGGCAGATTTGGGGGGGTAAACGAAATTGCGGTCATTGAGGTATTTGGGCTGTAGGGGCGCAATTTATGGCGCCCAGGAGGGCTTGATAAATCAAGCCCCTGCAATTTTTCCCCTTCCAACGCAACCCGGCTCTACCCCCCCTACCCTGCCCCATCCCAGTGTGGCGTACCATAATTACCATGACATTTAAATATAAGTTCCCACCCCCCTTTTCTAAAGGGGGGTAGGGGATTATATAATTGCTTGATAATCCCCCTAAATCCCCCTTTAAGAAAGGGGGACTTAAAATACCCGACATTCAAGAGGGGCTCAATTTATGTCACACTTATTTATGGCACTAAATGTGCCGCCTGCACCCATCTCCGGTCTCGGCTGAAAGCTGACAGCTGACAGCTGCTAGCTTATTTCTTCTCATAGATCTCCGGAAACTGGTTCTTAAAGCGACGGTGCAGCCAGAGATACTGGGAAGGTTCGCCGCGCACCCAGGCCTCCACGGCCCGGCTCTGGGC
Organism: uncultured delta proteobacterium; assembly: GCA_963790655.1. Lineage (GTDB taxonomy): Bacteria > Desulfobacterota > Desulfobaccia > Desulfobaccales > 0-14-0-80-60-11 > DASWLF01. The sequence goes on from CAWBPT010000001.1 coordinate 14,422, forward strand.
CTCCAGGTGGCGCCGGATATCAGCTTCCAGGTCCTCCGTCTTCTCCATGGGAAGGGGCGGCATGATGGCCATCAGGTGCCGCCCGTCGGGGAGACGCCGGGAAAAGGCCGGCAGGACCGGGATATCCCGGCGGCGGGCCAGCAGCGCCGCCACCGGGGTGGTGCGGGCGGGTTTCCCGAAAAAGTCCACCAACAGCCCCTGGTCGGCCGCGGTGTTCTGGTCGATGACGATGCCCACCACCCGGTTCCGCGCCAGGTGGTGCAAAATCTCCTTCATGCCCTTTTGCTTGGCCACCATCCAGTTGCCGCACCGCTCCCGGAGATGCCGGGCCAGCCGGGCCCCCAAGGGGTGGTCCATCTCCCGGGCCACCACCGCCACCGGCTGGTGTTGGAGACCGTAGCCGAAGACCGTGTATTCCCAATTGCCGGCGTGGGCCGCCACCGCAATCGCCCCACGCCCCATGGTCAGGGCCGTGGCCAGGTGTTCCTGGCCCAGGATGATCACCCGGGACTTGATATAGGACCGGGGGGCGACCATGAGTTCCAGGGTCTCCCAGGCAAAGCGCACAAAGTGGCGGAAGGTGGCCCGGGCCACCTCTTCCCGGGCCTCGGGGCTCAGCTCCGGGCCATAGGCAAACTCCAGGTTGCGCCGGGTGATGCGGCGGTGCCGCTCATCTAGGCGGTACCACAGGGCCGCCAGGGCCCGCACCAACCGGTCGCGGCATCCGGGCTTAGAGTTTGGAGTTTCGAGTTTCAAGTTTCGAGTTCCTGGTTTTCAGCCTGCGGTTGTTCCGTTCTCGGTTCCGAAAAGTTCAAAGTTCAAGGTTCAAGGTTCAAGGTTCAAGGTTAGGAGTATGCCCATCATGAACTTTTCATGATTTACGGGTGGGCCCAAGGCCCATGCATGACTGTTCCGAAAAGTCACTGAGATTATGGGAAACCCGCCCCCGGGTATCCAGTTCCGGCGCCGCCGAGGGCGCTGGCGCTATATTTTCCTGATTTACGGGGGAACCGAAGGTTCGTGAGAGAGTGTTTGCCAATTTCAAGGTCAGCTTTTCCTGGGCCCCCTGCCCTACCGGCGCCGGCCGTAGAGCAGCACCGCCTCCTCTCCCACCAGGTCGGCGATGCGGGCCAGGAGCAGTCGCCGGCCCATTTCATATGCCGCTCTCCGGCCCCAATAAAAAGGACTGTTATAATTAAAAGCCGCCCAACTCCAATTGGCCAACCTATCCAGGCGGTGGCGCTTGATGAATTTGGTTATGTTATGATTCTTCAGGCTTTGATACGTCTCGTAATAGCGGATAATGGTTTTAAGCTCCACACTCTTGAAGGGGCGGATCGGCGCGGTCTCCAGCCACTCGGCCAGCCTGGACCCTACACGGTTGTGGAGAGCCACCAGGTCCGCCAGCGAAGCCTTAAGCTCGGGCCGTTCTTCCTCGGGGTAATAGACACAGGCAATTTCTCTGGTCAGGGCCAGGGACATTTCGTTTATGCCGTTGAAGGAGAGTTCGGTATCCGGCCGCCAGTTCCAGAGAAAGCGGTTGCGGTAATTCCGGATGACCTCAACTGCGGCTTCGTCTCCGGGTTGGCGATCGGGCGGCAGATGTATTTCCTGGCTCGATTCCTCGGTCAAAAATTCCTGGAGCAGCCTCTTTCTGGTCCACCACCGCATGGCGGCCAGCGACCCGGCCCAGACCAGAAGCAGGCCGCCTACCCCCAGGATTAACCAGTGATTCTCTATATAAAGCGTCATATAGTTTCGAGTTTTTGGTTTTTAGTTTTTAGTTTTTGTGCCTAAAATTTTTTTACATACGGATAACTAAATTCTAACTGCTAACTGCTTACTGCTCACTATTCACTATCACCGCTCACCGCTCACTGCCTCATACACCGCCTCCACCTCCGCGGCCATCTGTTCCAGGGAGAACCTTTCCACCACCAGTTCCCGGCCCCGGCGCCCCAACTCGCCGCCGTGCCGGGGGTCCGCCAGCAGCCGGCCCAGGGCCTGGGCCAGGGCCCGGGCCTCCTTGGGCGGCACCAAAAGGCCCGTTTCCTCCGGCACAATCACTTCGGGGATGCCCCCCACCCTGGTCCCCACCACCGGCTTGGCCATGGCCAAAGCCTGGAGCAGGGATTGGGGCACCCCCTCGTTGGCATAGGAGGCCAGCGCCACCGCGTCCATCAGGGCGAACCAGTCAGCCACCCGGTCTTGATAACCCGCCAGCCGCACCCACTCACCCAGGCCCAGATGGGCGATTTTTTCCTGGATCACCACCCGGTAGGGGCCCTCCCCCACCACCACCAGATAGGCCCGACTCCCTCCCTCAATGAGCTGCTTCAGAGCCTCCAGGAGATAGAGGTGGCCCTTCCAGGAGCGCAACACCGCCACGCAGCCGAAGATAAAGGCATTATCCGGGATCTGCAGGCGGGCCTGCAATTCCCGATTTTTTTCCCGGGGCGTAAACTCTTCAGGGACACCCCGGTGGGGATGGAGAAGATGCGCCGGCCCTGCACCCCCAGGCGGGTCATCAACAGTTCCTTGGTGACCTGGCCGGTGGTGATGATGGCCGCCGGGGTCTGATAAAGCCACCGGGTGGGCCAGTTGTTTTGCACCCGGGTGGACAGATGCCGGGTCCGCAAGAGCAAAGGCCGGTCCTTGAGGCTCCTCCAGGCCAGCGCCCCCACCCAGGAATCGAGAGAGCTGTGGGTATTGAGCACCTCTATCTCGCCGCGGCGCAGCAGGTGGCGCAGCCTGGCGAAGGCCCCCAGATTCTGGGCCCCGCCGAAGAAGAGGGGGGTGACCGGGAAACCCTGGGCCTGGGCCCGGGGATAGAGTTCTCCCCGGGGATCGCAGGCCAGGGACACCCGGTGCCCCCGCTGCCTCATGACCATGGCCTCCGCCAGGATCCGGCGCTCCTGCCCGCCCCACCCCCGGGAGGATTCGGTGTGCAAGATGGCATAGGTGCGATGCGGGAACTTGAGCCCCATTAAGCCTCCCTTGAATCAGGCAGGGAAATTTCGGACGCCGGTCTTATGAGACCTCGGTCTCGCAAGATTTCCAGGTAAAGATGCTCCAAGCGCCGCAGCATCGCCTCCTGGGAATAATGGGCCACCACCGTGCGCCGGGCCGCCTCCCCCAGGCGGCGCCTGGCCTCGGGCTCACGATAAAGCTCAATAATGGCCCCGGCCAGCGCCGCGGCGCTGCCGGGGGCCACCAGCCGGCCGTTGACCCCGTCCTCAATGACCTCCAGGGCGCCGCTCACCCGGGTGGCCACCACCGGCAGCCCCGCGCCCATGGCCTTGAGCAGCGCCAGGGGCAAGCCTTCCCACAGCGAGGGCTGCACAAAGAGGTCCAGGGCCCGGTAAATCTCCGCCAGATCCCGCCTGGTCCCCAGGAAACGCACCCTGGCCTCCACCCCCAGGTCCCGGGCCTGCCTCTCAAGCGCCGGCCGCCGCCGGCCGTCGCCCACCAGGAGCAACGCCAAGTCAGGAATCTGCCGCGCCAGTTCCGGTAAAGCCGCCAGCAGATGCTGGTGCCCTTTTTGCTCTTCCAGGCGGCCCACGGCGCCGATCACGAAGCCAGCCACCCCCAGGCGCTCCCGGGCTTCGGCTTGGCTCAGCGGGGTCTCCAGCTCCGCCAGGGGTATGCCGTAAGGTATCAGCTCCAGCCGCCGGGCCGGCACCCCGTCATAGCGGCGCACGTCCCGCCGGACCTGGTCGGAGCCCACCAGGACCCGATCCGTGACCCGGGCCAGCAGGAAGTTCCACACCCGCCGGTGAAACTTGACCCGGCTGTAGGAATTGTGCACCGCCGCCACCACGGGTAAGCCCAGCCCCAGTGCCGCCAGCCGGCCATAAAGATTGGGATGGTAGAGGTGGGTGTGCAGCAGGTCGGGGCGGGCGTCCTTAAGGAGGCGGCGCACCGCGGCCACCAGCCGCCGGGCCGGGGTGCGTTTCAGGTCCAGCCCCAGGCTGGTCACGGCGAAGCCGGCGGCGCCCAGTTCCTCACCCACCGGCCCGGGCGGCCCGATGCAGGCACAGGCCACGTCAAATCTTTCCGGGTTCAGGCCCTTGACCACCGCGGCCACCAGGTCTTCGGCGCCCCCCACCGGCATGGTGGCCAAGAGGTGAAGAATTTTTAGGCGGCGGCTGTCCAATCCTGTTTCCCTGCCTCCATGTGTATTCATTATAATACAAAAATCCTTGGGGCTTAATGGCAATTTCACGGCCGGGGAGCGGCCTGTGACTTTCTCCGGGTTGGCACCGGGGCCGGCGGTGCGGATTGTGCCAGGCGACTTCACGCCCGGCCCCTTACCCCAAGTCAGAAAAGCCTGCTGCGCCCGCCCTAGTAAGCGTGGGCTCAGCCATTTGGACGGCGCCACCGAATTTCCCAGGGGAAATTACCGGTTCCGGACTTGACAGGCCGGAGCGGTTTTGTTAAACACAATTCGGGCGTGGGGCTGTAGCTCAGCTGGAAGAGCACTTGAATGGCATTCAAGGGGTCAGGGGTTCAAATCCCCTCAGCTCCACCAAATATTTCAAGGGGTTAG
>CAWBPT010000002.1:0-15319 GCA_963790655.1 uncultured delta proteobacterium
TTGAGTGTAGGGGCAGGAGCGAGCGCTCCTGCCCATCCCCTCAGAAACTGCTCTTTTGAATCGGGCTGGAACCTTACCCTCCTCTCTTCAGGGGACCGCTGGCGCCCTCAAGCCACAGATTCACCTTGCATTTTTCCCAAATAAATTTAAAATAACAGACAACTGACCGATAAATACTTAGGTTTCCTCAAGGAAATTAAGGTCCATAATGAATAATCGCTTGAGCCCTTTTTACAAGAATATTGCCTTGTGGTTGCTCATCACCCTGGTAATGATCTTTCTGTTCAACTACTTCAACACGGTGGAGCACACCCGGGGTAAAGCCACCATCAACTACAGTAAGTTTGTCGAGCTGGTAAAGACCGACAAGGTGGTCAAGGTCACCCTGCAAGGCGAGGAAATTTCCGGCGAAATGGCGGACGGCAAGGGGTTTAAGAGTTACTCCCCCGCTGACCCCGACCTGGTGAAACTCCTCCAATCCAAGAAGGTGGAGATCACCGCCAAACCCAAGGACGACTCCCCCTGGTACACCACCCTCCTGGTTTCCTGGCTTCCCATGCTGATCCTGGTGGGCATCTGGGTCTTTTTTATGCGCCAGATGCAGTCCGGCGGCGGCAAGGCCATGTCTTTCGGCAAGAGCCGGGCCCGGCTGATGACGGAGAATACCGTCAAGGTCACCTTCAACGATGTGGCCGGCATCGAGGAAGCCAAAGAAGAGGTGGCGGAAATCATCGAGTTTCTTAAGGACCCCAAAAAGTTCACCCGCCTGGGAGGGCGCATCCCCAAGGGCGTGCTCCTGGTGGGGGCTCCGGGCACCGGCAAGACCCTGCTGGCCCGGGCCATTGCCGGGGAAGCGGGAGTCCCTTTCTTCAGCATCAGCGGCTCCGACTTCGTGGAGATGTTCGTGGGGGTGGGCGCGGCCCGGGTCCGGGACCTCTTCATCCAGGGAAAGAAAAGCGCCCCTTGCATCATCTTCATCGATGAAATCGACGCGGTGGGCCGCCACCGGGGCGCCGGCCTGGGGGGCGGTCATGACGAACGGGAGCAGACTCTGAACCAACTCCTGGTGGAGATGGACGGCTTCGAGGCCAATGAAGGAGTAATCCTCATCGCGGCCACCAACCGCCCCGACGTCCTGGACCCCGCGCTGCTGCGCCCGGGCCGTTTCGACCGCCAGGTGGTGGTCCCCATACCGGATCTCAAAGGCCGGGAAGCCATCCTCCAGGTTCACACCCGCCGGACCCCGCTGGCCCAGTCCGTGGATCTCTCCATCCTGGCCCGCAGCACCCCGGGCCTCTCCGGCGCCGACCTGGAAAACCTGGTGAATGAAGCCGCCCTGTTTGCCGCCCGCCAGGGTAATGAGCTGGTGGCCATGGATGATTTTGAGCAGGCCAAGGACAAGGTGCTCATGGGCTCCGAGCGCAAAAGCCTCATCCTGAGCGAGCGGGAGCGCCTCAACACCGCCTACCATGAGGCGGGCCACACCCTGGTGGCCAGACTCACCCCGGGCACCGACCCCATCCACAAGGTCACCATCATCCCCCGGGGGCGGGCCCTGGGCCTGACGCAGCAGTTGCCCCTGGACGAGCGCCACACTTATCCCAAGGACTATCTCATGTCCACCCTCACCGTCCTCCTGGGGGGCCGGGCCGCCGAGGAGTTGGAGTTCCAGCATTTTACTACCGGGGCCGGCAACGACCTGGAACGGGCCACCGAGCTGGCCCGCAAAATGGTGTGCAACTGGGGCATGAGTGAGGAGCTGGGCCCGGTGACCTTCGGCAAAAAGGAAGAGCATATCTTCCTGGGCCGGGAGTTTGCCCAATCCAAGGATTTCAGCGAAGAGACGGCCCGCCTCATCGATACTGCCATTAAGACCCTGGTTCTGGGGGCTTACCAGAATGCCAGGAATCTGCTCGCCGGCCACCGGGCCCAACTCCAGGGCCTGGCTCAGGCCCTGCTGGAAAAGGAGACCCTGGACAGCGCCGAGATCGACCGGATCATCGCCTCGTATCAAAAACCTGAAGAGACCCAGGAATCTCAGGACGCGACTCAGCCGCTGCCACTCAGCTTCCAGCAGGCTTGACGCCAGGTTGTCATCAATAGGTGACTTTGGTATAGTGGGGCAGGCCTCCGGGCCTGCCCTTATTTTTTAAGACCCCCAATGTATCGCGATTGCCCCAAGTTCCTTCCTTTTTTTATTCCCTCCACCCTTGAGGGGAGAGGGTCAGGGTGAGGGGTGAATTAGAAAAAACTTTGGGCAATCAGTATATTTTGCCATTTCTCTTGGAAGGCCGACTTGACCCAGTTCACCGGAATTTCCCGAGCACCGGCTCCGTCTCAATCCTGGATGGAACTTCTGGCTGCCCCCCGGCCCCTCATCATGGGGGTGGTCAACGTCACCCCCGATTCCTTTGCCGACCACGGGCGGTTTTTTCACCATGACGACGCCATTGCCCAGGCCCGGGCCCTGGTGGCCGCCGGCGCCGATATCCTGGATATCGGCGGCGAATCCACCCGCCCCTATGCCGATCCCGTGACTTTGGAGGAGGAGCTGCGCCGCGTCCTGCCGGTTATCGAGGCCGTCGCCGAGACCTCCGTTCCCATCTCCATCGACACCTACAAGGCCACCGTGGCCCGAGAGGCCCTGGCCGCCGGGGCTGCCATAATCAACGATATCAGCGCCCTGCGCTTCGACCCGGAGATGGCTCCCCTGGCCGCGGCGCACCAGGTCCCCGTGGTGCTCATGCACATGCAGGGCACCCCCCGGGACATGCAGCGCCAGCCGCACTACGACGACCTGCTGGGGGAAATCAAGGCCTTTTTCCGGGAACGCTTGGAGTTCGCGGCTTCTCAAGGCATCCCCCGGGAGCAACTCATCCTGGACCCCGGCATCGGCTTCGGCAAAACCTGGCAGCACAACCTGACGATCCTCAACCGGCTGGACGCCTTCCAGGACCTGGGGTGCCCTCTGCTGATCGGCCCCTCGCGCAAAGCCTTCATCGGCCGCATCCTGGATCTGCCCGCGGGAGAGGAACGGGACGTGGGCACCCTGGCGGCCCTGGCGGTGGCCGTGATGCGGGGGCGCGCCTGGTGCGCACCCACAACGTGGCCTATGCCCGCCAGTTCCTGGCGGTGCTGGACTGCATTTGCCGGGAGTCCCTGGAGGCTGGAGCCAGCTAAAAGATCCCGTCATCCGGCTGGTTGAAAACCTGCTTTCGGGTGGAATTGAGGGTTGGGAATGATTGCGAGTGATCTAGGGTGCGCCTAGGCACCCTACATATCCATCTCTCCCTTAAGGGGTTGGGGGAGGGAGCTTGAGGGAGGGGGCAGGGGCCACTTACGAAAAAGCCCCTGGGCCCCCTCCTCAAAAATAACTTTTCATTTCAGAGCCATCATCAAGGAGAACCCGCGCCCCCCATCATGCTGCAGTTCTTCCAAAACCTGCGCTGGCAAGACGGCCTGGACATCCTCTTGGTGGCCATCGTCATCTACCAGGTCGTCCTGATCCTCAAGGGGACCCAGGCCATTCAGGTCCTGGCGGGGCTGTTCCTCCTGTTCCTGGCCTACCTGGTGGCCCGCCAGCTGGAGTTCTTCACCCTGGAATGGCTGCTGGACGGCGTGGTCAGAAACCTGCTGCTCGTCGTCATCATCCTGTTTCAAGCCGATATCCGCCGGGTTCTGTCTCGCATGGGGCGAAAGGCCCTGGCCCCCGCCGGCGCCCCCGCGCCGGTCACCACGGAGGAGGTGTGCCTGGCCGCGGAAACCTTGGCCAGCCAACACTTCGGCGGTTTGATCGTCCTGGAGCGCAACGTCGGTCTTTCCGATTTTCAGGAGGGGGCCATCAAATTGGACGCCCTGGTTACCAAGGAGTTGCTGGTGTCCCTGTTCTGGCCCCACACCCCCACCCACGACGGCGCCGTCATCATCCAGGGGGAACGGGTGGTGGCCGGCGGCTGCCTGTTGCCCCTGTCCCGGAACCCCAATCTCGACCCCACCCTGGGTACCCGCCACCGCGCCGCCGTGGGTCTTACCGAGGTAACCGACGCCCTGGTCCTGGTGATCTCCGAGACCACCGGGCAGATTTCTCTGGCCCAGGGCGGAAAACTGAAACGCCATCTCAACCCGCAGCGGCTGCGTCATGCTTTGCAGGATTTACTGGAAGAACCGGCCCACCGGAAAGGAACCTGGATTGAAAAACTGGCTCGCTTCCTTGGGGCGTCATAAGCCCCTGAAGCTCCTGTCGCTCCTTCTGGCGCTGGCCCTTTGGTTTGCCGTCAGCGGGGAGGAGCGCACCGAGACTACCCTCAACCTGGCCCTGGAATTGGTCAACCTTCCCAAGACCATGGTGGTCACCAGCGAGGTGCCCCCTAACCTGCAAGTCCGGGCGGTGGGCCCCCGGTCCATTATCAATAAACTCTCCCAGGCCCGCCTTACTCAGACCATTGACCTCGCCAGCTACAAAAGCGGCCACCACCCCTATTACTTCGGTCCCAACAGCTTTTCCTTTCCCCGGGGGGTTCAGGTGACCCGGATTACCCCCAACCCCATCAACCTCGTCCTGGCCACTTCCATGAGCCGCAGCCTCCCCATCAAGCCGATCCTGGAGGGACAGCCCCCCGAGGGGTATGAAGTGCTGGACGCCAAGACCCGCCCCGCAATGGTGGTGGTCAAAGGCCCTGCCACGGAACTGGAGGACCTGAAGTTCATCAGTACCCTGCCCATTGACGTGAGCCACCTCACCGAACCCTCCGTCATTTCCACGGACCTGGATTATAAAAACCTCCACCTCTCCCTGAAAGAGCCGGTTCCCATCCTGGCGGAAATCAGTATTGCCGCCAAAACCCTTACCCGCACCTTCAGCGGCATTGAGGTGGCGGCCGCCCCCATGGCGGCGCGGCTTACCCCCTCCCAGGTCACCCTCACCCTCAAGGGCCCCTGGCGGCAAGTGAAGGACCTGAAAGCGGAAGACCTCAAGGCCACAGTGGATACCAGAAACCTCGCCCCCGGCCGCCACCGGCTCAACGTCTCCGTCAGCCTCCCCAACGGCATCAACCTGGTCAAGTCCCAGCCCGCCGCCGTCAGCGCCACGGTGGGGAAATCTCCCTGATTTCTCCTGCAAAAAGTTGTTTTTGCGGGGGAGGTAAACCGTTTCCCTTGCGGTCCTCATCTTTCCCGTTGCATTTTCTAACGCCTCTGGTAATTTGCCCGCATGCATCCACTTGAGGCATTTTTCCTCGGCCTGGTTCAGGGCATCACCGAGTTTTTGCCCATCTCCAGCTCCGGCCACCTGGCCCTCCTGGAGCATTACCTCAAAGCTCCCGGCGGCGGGCTGGGCTTCGACATCCTCCTGCACCTGGGCACCCTGGCGGCCCTCCTGCTTTATTTCCGCCAGGACTGGCTGAACATGGCCCACTCCTTCATCCACCCCACCCGCTACAACCGCCCGGATCGCCGTCTGCTCTTTTTCCTCTTCATCGCGGTCATTCCCGGAGGCCTGGCCGGGGTGCTCCTGGAGAAGAAGGCCGAAACCATCTTCCGTCAACCCGCCCGCATTGCCATCCTCATGGGAGGCCTGGGGTTGCTCCTCATCCTGGCGGAAAAAGTGGCCCGCCACCGCCGCCCCCTGGATACCATCCGGTTGAGGGACGCCTTCCTCATCGGGCTCTCCCAGGCCCTGGCCATCATGCCCGGCGTCTCCCGAAGCGGCATCACCATGACCATGGCCCTGTTCCTGGGCTTTACCCGCCCCGCCAGCGCCCGGTTCTCTTTTCTGCTGGCCACCCCCATCATCGCCGGCGCGGGGCTGCACCACATCCCCAAGTGGCTCAAGGAGACCAATGCCGATTTGACCTGGGTGGCCGCCACCGTGGGGTTCTTGGGCGCGGTGGTGGCCTCCTACCTCACCATCAAGTACCTGCTGCGCTTCCTGCAGCGCCACACCTTCTATCCCTTTGCCTATTACCGCCTGCTCCTGGCCGCGGTGATCCTGGCCTCCATTTTTATCCACCCGTCCCGCTGAGTCCTTTGAAGTTAAGGCCTGGCGTTGCCGCGGTTGGGAAGAGGACCTTCCCGCCGCTTCCGGTTTACGGCCCGTTTTCTCTCAACCCTCTGGTCGGCAAGCGGCCTCTCACCCGCCCGGATTGCCGTCTATCCGCCCGTTTTTGGGCGGAACCCTTGACTAACCTCCGTACTTGCCCCAGGTTTCCGCCAATCCGGGGAACCTTGCCGGCCAACAAATTTTCCTTGACAAATGCTCATTAATTAATTAGGTTAAAGACACCAGTAAAAGCTAAACTCGCCGCAAGGCGGGGACAGAAAGCCACGGGTCTCCGGATAGTAAAGGAATGAGACGGCCGGGTTGCCTGGTAGGAGGCAATCCGGCTTTGTTGCCTCTTAAGACAACGATAGGGGTCTCCCTCCCCGGCGCCATTTGGCTCTTAGGCTCCGGGTTCCCGGGCTGGGGCGGGTACGCCGAAAAGCGTCACCGTCCGTAAGCCCTGCCTCCCCGTAGTCCCCCTGGCCGTTGGGGCCTCCCGACGCCAGGGGGTTTTATTTTCCTCAAAAAAATAGCCCCGCGCAACCACGCCGAGCTCTCCCGCTTTCCGGCCAAAACCGGCTGCTAGAGCTCTGATTCCTTCCCAAAGTTGCCATTGTAAGAAAACTTTTTACAAGGTTATCAGGGATTATCTGATTTTCAGTGCCGCTCTGGTCTGCTAGAATTTTGCCACCAACCTTGGAAAACCTAAAATGTGCTGACCTTTGGCAGCAACCGCAAGGTAGCCGGTCCTGGGCCGCCAAAGAGGTCTCCTGGACGGCTGCAAAAAACTTAAAGCCTTTTTGACCAACAGACATCGCCAGCAATTTTTATAATGCCCCTGACCATGCGCCCGGCGCCAGAAAACTTTTGACAATCATTCTTACCTGAAATATATTTTAAAATTGGGTTTGCGTAAAAATTCACATTTATCACAGTAGGTGCCCCGTGAATTTACAAAAGATCCTGGCAAAAAGTCCCCGGCTGGAAGCCTGGATGGAGCTCTTCGAACTCGGCACCGGCCTGTTGCTGCTCACATTTGTGCAGTTCCATCTTCTGGCCGTCTCCAGCATCATCTTCGGCGCCGCCGCCTTCAACCGGGATTCCGCCCGCATGGACGAGTATTACATCTCTTACGTGGGCATCCCCATTGTCATCCTGGCCATTTTGGCCCACGGCCTGCTGGCCATGCGCAAGGCCCCCTGGAAGTTCCAGGAAATGCGGGTCTTCCTGCAGCACTCCCGGCGCCTGGCCCATCTCGACACCTGGGCCTGGGGGGTGCAGATCGTCACCGGGCTCATCGTTCTGGTCCTGGCAATGATTCACATCGCTCAGGTGCTCCATACCTGGCCCATCGAAGCCGCCACCAGCGTCGCCCGCATCCAGGGAGGCTGTTTTTCCCACTTCGTCGTCCTGCTCCTGACCGCCGAAATCCACGCCATGGTGGGCCTCTACCGCATCCTGGTGAAGTGGAGCTGGATCCACCGCCGCAAGTTCACCCAGTTCCTGGTCTACGCCACCATCGGCTTCGTGGGTCTGGGGTTCCTGACGTTAATTTTCTTTTATTTCCGCTCTATTCCTAAAGGTCTCTCATGAACTGGTCAGACGCGCATCTCTCTGATGTCCTGGTTATCGGCGCCGGCCTGGCCGGGGAGCGGGTGGCCATAGAGGCTGCCATGAACGGCCACCAGGTCACCATCTTAAGCCTGGTGCCGCCCCGCCGGTCCCACAGCACCGCGGCCCAAGGGGGCATGCAGGCCTCCCTGGGCAACGTGGCCATGGGCTATGGCGACAATCCCGACATCCATTTTGCCGACACGGTGAAAGGCTCCGACTGGGGTTGCGACCAGGACGTGGCCCGCCTCTTTACGGAACTGGCCCCGGTGGCCGTGCGCCAGATGTCCCACTGGGGCGTGCCCTGGACCCGGGTGGTCGCCGGCAAGCGGACCCTGCCCGACGGCATGGAAATCGAGGACCTGCCGGACAAGGCCGGCCTCATCGCCCAGCGCCAGTTTGGCGGCACCGCCAAGTGGCGCACCTGCTTCGCCGCCGACGGCACCGGCCACGTCCTCCAGTACGCCATGGACTCCGTGGTCCTGAAGCTCGGGGTCACCGTCCACGACCGCACCGAGGCCATTAGCCTCATCCACAACGGCGAAACCTGCTTCGGCGCCGTGGCCCTGGATTTGCGCAGCGGCAAGCTGCGCCCCTATCTGGCCAAGGCGGTGGTCATCGCCACCGGCGGCTATGGCCGTATGTACGGCGTTTCCACCAATGCGGTGATCAACGAAGGCACGGGTATGAGCATCGCCCTGGACACCGGCGTGGTGCCCCTGGGCAATATGGAGGCGGTGCAGTTCCATCCCACCGGCATCGTGCCCGCCGGCATCCTGGTGACCGAAGGCTGCCGGGGCGACGGCGGTTACCTGCTGGACAAGAACCTCCACCGCTTCATGCCCGACTACGAGCCGGTGAAGCAGGAAATCGCCTCCCGAGACGTGGTCAGCCGCTGGATGGTGCACCACATACGCCAGGGCTTCGGGGTGGAGAGCCCCTATGGCCCCCACCTCTGGCTGGACATCCGCCACCTGGGCGAAGCGCACATCTGCACCAACCTCAGGGAAGTGGCCACCATCTGCAAAAACTTCCTGGGCATCGACGCGGTGCAGTGCCTCATTCCGGTCCGGCCCACCCAGCACTACTCCATGGGCGGGGTGCGTACCAACCGGGAAGGTGAGGTGAGCGGCCTCCAAGGCCTCTTTGCCGCGGGCGAAGCCGCCTGCTGGGACCTCCACGGCTTCAACCGCCTGGGCGGCAACTCCCTGGCCGAAACCATCGTGGCCGGCATGGTGGTGGGCCAACGGGTGGCCCAATACGCCCAAGAAACTTCCCTGATCTTTCCCTTCTCCCTGGTGGACGACGCCGTAAGCGCCCAGGAGAGCCGCCTGGCAGACCTTAGGAGCCGCAAGAACGGCGACGAAGACGTTTACGTCCTGCGGCACCAGATGGAGGACGCCCTGCTGAACCATGTGGGCATCTTCCGCACCGGCGACCACCTCCAGGAGGCGGTGACCACTCTCCAGGGCCTCTACCAGCGGGTGGGGCACGTCCGGCTGCGCTCCAGCGGCCTGGGACCCAACCCCGAACTGGTGGCCGCCCTCAGGCTGCCCGGCATGCTGCGCCTGGCCCTGTGCATCTCTTACGGAGCCCTCACGCGCACCGAATCCCGGGGCAGCCACTACCGGGAGGACTACCCCCGGCGGGACGACGACAACTGGCTCAAGCGGACCCTGGCCTACTGGCGGCCCGGGGCCGATATGCCCGACCTGCAATACGAACCCGTAAAAATCACCGAACTGCCCCCGGGCTCCCGGGGCTACGGCGAAATGCCGATAGCAGGGGATTAAGAGTGTTGCGGGGGAGGGCCAGGGACAAAAGTCCCTGCCCTCCCCCGCACCCCCTCCCAACCCTGTAAGGGGGCCCAGGAAGGCGGGGCCTTCGGCCCCGACTTCCTGGGCCAATAAAATCACCCATAAGGGGTTGGGGGATGGGGCTTGGGGGAGGGGGTAAGGGCCACTTACAAAAAAGCCCTTAGCCCCCTCCCCCAACTGACAACCGTCATTCTGAGCGCAGCGAAGAATCTAGCCAATTAGAGGATCATTCGTCATGGCTGAGCGGCTTTTGACCTTTTCCATCTTCCGCTACAATCCCTCGACGCCGGAGATCCCGCCCCGGATGCAGGAGTTTGAGCTCGAAGAGACCATGGGCATGAGTCTTTTCATCGCCCTGAACCGCATCCGGGAGGAGCTGGACCCCTCGTTGATGTTCGACTTCGTCTGCCGGGCCGCCATCTGCGGGTCCTGCGCCATGCTCATCAACGGCCGCCCGGGCCTGGCCTGCAAGACCCTGACCCAGGACCTGCCGGAGAAGATCACCCTCATGCCGCTACCCGTCTTCAAGTTGGTGGGCGACCTCTCGGTGGACTCCGGCTGCTGGTTCCGCTACCTCAACGTCCGCACCGAGGCCTGGATTCACACCGACCGGGTCTTCGACCCCAAGGGGCTGGAGGAGCGCATGGACAACCCTGCGGCCCTTTTGATTTACGAAGCCGAGCGCTGCATCGAGTGCGGCTGCTGCGTCGCCGGGTGCGCCACCGCCAACATGCGGGCCGACTTCGTGGGGGCTGCCTTCTTGAACCGCATTGCCCGTTTCATGATCGACCCCCGGGACGAGCGGCCCCGGGCCCAGTATTTTGACGTGGTGGGCACCGACGAAGGTGTCTTCGGCTGTATCGGCCTTATGGCCTGCGACGACCTGTGCCCCATGGAGATTCCCCTCCAGGGCCAACTGGCCTTTGTGCGCCGCAAAATGGCCCAGTTCGCCCTCTTGGGCAAATAATCACCGGTTCAAACCGACCGCCGGATAAGAATGCATCGGCATGTTTGAGGGGCTGCCTTACATTACCCTGTACTGGCTCTCAGGGTTTGCCGAAAACAAATATGAGGTCTGGGATTCCAGGAAAGCCAGCATCACCGCCACCGAAGACTCCCTGAGCTTCACCGCTTACCTGGCCTGGCCTTTGGAGGTGGCGGAGGAATGCCGGTTCACCATCCGGAAGAAGGAGACCGGCTTGGTCTTTACCACGGATTGGTTCCCGGAAGAGGAGTTCGACTTAAAGACTTTTGCGGCAGCAGACGGGGGCGAAAAGCTCTTATTGAGCAAGTTTGAGCGGGAAACCTTCTTTATCCATTTGCGCCCCTCGTATGAGTAGGAAGCTTCTGTCTCTTTTCAGATAACTAGGGCCCCCGATTTGGGGGCTCTTGCATTTCCGCCTCGGGTGAGCCTCGGGTGACAGGTAATTCTTAGAAATTGCCAGGGCGAGAACCGCCCTCTCTCGAACCATAAGCTTTTCTAATCCTATTTATAGATTTCCCGGCGATGCCCGATTTGAATAATCAAGACCAGCCGCACCTCATCTTGAATCTGATAAAGGATGCGATAGTCCCCCACGCGTACCCGGTAGAGATCGGCCAGGCCCTTTAACTTCTCCACCCCGAAGGGCCTCGGGTTGCGGGCCAGTCCCTCAATTTTGCGAGCCAGGCGCTTTCGGACGTCTTCTTCCATCCTGGCCAGGGCCCTGAAGGCCGCGGGCTTAACCTCTAGGGAATAAGCCACGGTCCTTTAAAGCCCCAACTCGGCCTTGACCTTTTCCCAGGGGATGGTGCCTTCTTCTTTCAGGGCTTGCCGCGCCGCCTCCACATCCAGGCGGTCCTCCAGTTCTTCCAACAATTTCATATCCTCAATGGGCACCACTGCTGCCAACTCTTTCCCCCGGCGGGTCAACACCACCCTTTCCTTTCCGAACGCGGCCCGGTTGATGATATCCGAAAAGCGCTCCCTGGCCTCCACCGTAGATACTTTGGTCATAAGGCGATCTCCTTTATGTACATAATGTACGTTTAAGCGATAAAAAAATCAATTGGTAAATTTGAATATTGAGCCTCTTGACTTAATTGCATAAAATTAAACCGTGGTCACCCCGGAATCTGCTCACCTCAAACACCGCCTCATCGCCATCTCCGCCTCCCTGGTCATTGGCCTGGGGCTGATGGCCCTGAAGTTCGTGGCCTTCTGGCTGACGGACTCCGCCGCCATCCTCTCCGACGCCCTGGAATCCATCATCAACGTGGTGGCCGCCAGCTTTGCCCTGGGCAGCGTCATCATCGCCGCCAAGAGCCCGGACCCTACACACCCATACGGCCACGGCAAGATCGAATTTTTCTCCGCCGGCTTCGAGGGCGCCCTTATCATCGCCGCGGCCGTGGGCATCTTCTACCAGGCCTGGCCCCGGCTCCTCCATCCCCAGGGAATCCCTAGCCTCCAAAGCGGCATGCTGCTGATTCTGGTGGCCGCTCTCGTCAACCTCGTCCTGGGCCTGGCCCTGGTTATGGTGGGCCAGCGCACCCATTCTCTCACCCTCATCGCCGACGGCAAGCACGTGCTCACCGACGTTTACACCACCGGCGGGGTGGTGGTGGGCCTCCTGCTAGTCATGTTTACGGGCTGGAACTGGCTGGACGGCGCCGTGGCCATCCTGGTGGGGCTGAACATCCTGGTCACCGGCGCCCGCCTGGTGCGCCAGGCCTTTGCCGGCCTCATGGACACCTCCGACCCGGCGTTGCTGGAGGAGATCTCCGGGACCATCGCCCGCAACCGCAAAGACATCTGGATCGACGTGCACCAGCTCCGGGCCCGCCGGGCCGGCAGCCGGATCCTCATCGACTTCCACCTCATTTTGCCCCGGGACCTGCTCCTGGACGAAAGCCACCGGGAAGTCAAGGAGCTGGAAAAAATCTTGAGCGACCATTTCGCCGGCCGGGCGGACATCCTCATCCATGCGGACCCCTGCACCGAACCGGAATGTCCCATCTGCGGCTACGACCCCTGCATCCACCGGCGGGCCGGCACCAAAATGCAGCGCCTCTGGCGTAAGGACGTGATTACCCATGGGCCTTATGAGGGCCACAAACCCAAAGACCGGGAAAAACCATAAATTCACCGGAATAATTATAAGGGCGTGATTTATCACGCCCTTCTTTTTGACCCTGCAATGCAAGGAGTGTTGATGCAACCCAAACGCGTGGTTATTATCGGCGCCGTGGCCCTGGGCCCCAAGGTGGCCTGCCGGCTGAAGCGCCTGCGCCCCGACTTTGAAGTCACCATGGTGGACCAGGGCGAGTATATCTCTTACGGCGGCTGCGGCATCCCTTATTACATTTCCGGTGACTTGAGCGATATTAAGGAACTCATGAGCACCAACGCCGTGAACCTGCAGGGGGGCGTCGCGGCCTTGAAAAAATCCGGTTTGCTGGAGGTGGGTGAACCGGAAGCCAAAGAGTAGCTTTGGGAGAGAAGTAGGCCCATGCAGGGGTGCTTACTCTCAGTCTCATTAACTTTTCATAGGAGCGGGTTAGGAATCTCGCATACTTAATTCAGTATTTTCCCTACCGATATTCAAGATTTCCCCTGATAGCTCTTCAAGCAGAGGTGTAATAAAAAGGAAAAAATTAATTGGAGACATCCACGGAAAGTTTGGCTTCCGCAAGAGACAGAGAAAAAAACCGGAGCATGGCATGCCCAGAACCTTTTTAACCGTGGTCGGGTTAATGGTAGGTCTGATATTTTTTGCGGGTTCCACCGCTTCCTTGGCCATGGAATCACCGGCTGAGGGGCAAAAGAGCCATAAAACGAAACGATCTCGTTCGAAACCGGGAAAGGGGTGACGGGTTTCCAAAAAAACCGCGGGGTCGCGGAAATCAACTAGTCAGAAAACTCGGTATGCCAGTAAACCCGGATCTCATAAGTCCTGGCAACTCCAGCATTAACTTCACCTTGAGTCAAATTATGGCCTTGCTCTGCCCCCGGGCCATCCCTGACCCTTCCTTTTGACTTCTCGCCAACCCTAAATCAGAGCCTCGAAACCATCGCCTTTTTTTCATCCCCTTTGGATCTGATGCCGATTTATTGGGTAAATCAATTAACGGGGACTAAATTACTTTAGTCACCTCTCAGGGAAAGCGAGACTCAAAATCTTGGATTCCCTGATTTACATAGATATACTTTAAGAAGAAAGTTGACCAACGTTAACCACGGCCGGGGCCTTGGGGAGGGCCCGGGCACGATAAATGCATTCTATTCGAGAAATTTAACCTTGGGGTGGGGGATGAAAAAAATAAGTCTGGAAGAAAAATACTTTCTTACTTCCGTCAGCGGAGTCTTCTTTTTCATTTTCGTCTTGATCGTTATCGCCATAGTGAGGCTGAAATTCTATTTATAAAATAGAAATTGCCATCAGTCTTTCTTCTCCGAGTCGGACCGACCGCAGGTTGGATGCGGCCTTATCTAGCTGGATTGGCGTCGCCGATAAGATAACCTTTCAGCCAAACCGGTAGTGCTTTTTCACGTCCTGGCTGATTTTCCAGGTGCAGGACAGGCCCTCGGGGAAAGTTACCAGGTCCCCTTGGCCTATCCTGGCGGTGTCGCCGTCGTCGCAGGTGACCGTCACCTCTCCCTCCAGGAAATAGCAGGTTTCCGGCTCGTCATAAGTCCAGGGAAATTCCGACGCCTCTTTGGTCCAGAGGGGCCAGCCGGCTACCCCCAACTCCTTTAGCCGCGCCTCGCTGGGATGGCGTTCCACTTTGATTTTGTTCATCTTTCTATCCCTTCTGTCCTTGATTTGTTCCAAATATTAAACTGCCTGGCCGAAAAACGAAACCCTGGCCGCCCCCATCTTGACTCTGAGGGACTTGATTTCCATAATAATAAATAAGAAGCTGTTATCCCAGTGCCAATGAATCGGTGCTGCGAGGGTAAAGCAGGCGGATCCTCAAATTCACTGAGTTAACTTGCGGAGGACTGATGAAAATCATCAAGATGCTATTCCTGGCCCTGATCCTGGGCCTCTTTGCCGCGGGGCCGGGGTGGGGTCAGGAGGCCAAGCCTCAGACGGTCTGCCCGGTCCTGGGCGGCAATATCGACAAGAAGGTTTACGTGGACTACCAGGGCAAACGCATCTACTTCTGCTGCCCGGGTTGCGATGCCGAATTCCAGAAAGACCCGGAGAAATTTATGAAGAAAATCCAGGAGCAGGGCATCACCCTGGAAAAGTGCCCGGAAGCCAAGAAATAATCTCCCTAAAATACCCTGGTGCCAAGGGTCGGGTCCCCCCGGCCCTTCTTTTTGGGCTCCCCTATCCGTTCTATAAGCCTTGCTTCCACCCTTGGCTAAATCGGTCCAGCTTTTGACCCGGGGAAAAATTAGGTAAAATAGTCCAGAGGTCATCAATGAAAACCTATCGCCAAGAACTCTGGTTTGAGGTGCCTTCCCGGCGGGCCTTCATCAACATCACCCCCCGGGTCCAGCAGTGCCTGAAGGAAAGCGGCATCACCGAAGGCTTGCTGCTGGCGAACGCCATGCATATCACCGCCAGCGTCTTCATCAATGACGATGAATCGGGTCTGCATCACGATTACGATGCCTGGCTGGAGAAACTGGCCCCCCATGCCCCGGTCTCCCAGTACCGCCACAACGTGGGCGAAGATAACGCCGACGCCCATCTGAAGCGGCAGATTATGGGCCGGGAAGTGGTGGTGGCCATCACCGAGGGCAAACTGGATTTCGGCCCCTGGGAGCAGATCTTTTACGGGGAGTTCGACGGCGGCCGCCGCAAACGGGTGCTGGTGAAGATCATCGGCGAGTAGCTGAGAAAGTCATTTGAGGGGAGGG
>CAWBPT010000003.1:0-14372 GCA_963790655.1 uncultured delta proteobacterium
CAGCATCAGCGACAGTCCCAGCAGCAAACACGCCAACCAGGCTACCTTGACATGGGAATATTGGATAGTTCTTACTAGCACTTTCATCCCCCTTGCGCCTCGCCTCTGCACTAACTGGTTCACTGCGGCTACCACTCATAATCTGTTCTGTCAGCGCCAGTTCCGGTGACTGCTTCCTTCCCCCCGGAGTTCATTGCAGTCTGGTCGGTTCTGGCGGCCCCGGCCTGGCAGCCCGGGAATTACAAAGTGACCTTGGTGCGCTCCAGGCCTTTGATCACCTCCACGCTCCTCTCATCTTTGCGTGGGGGGAGGTCGCTGGCCACCCTGGTTTTCCTGCTGCCGCCTTCAATGAGCTGGGAAACGGCCACGCCTTCGGTCTGAACCGTCTCCACATTGCGGAAGTTTCTAAGGGCCAGCCGGATCTTGCCTTCGTTGCTGGCCAGATTTAAGACTTCGGCTTGATCCGGAGTCAGTTCCATGGTAACGGTATTGACGATCGCCGGATTGTTTTCCCCTTTCTGCTCCCAAATCTGTCCGGCGGAAAGTACCAGGATGTTTTGCAGGATGGTCTTGCAGAAGTGCTCTTTGTCATCCGGCAATTTTAAATCCGCCAGGACATCCACCCGATCGCCGGCATGGATGAACCCGGCAACCCCGGAGACATCGTCCACCCGCACCGTCAGCGCCCGCTTGTCCATATTCAGGAGGCCGCTCAGGCCGGCGGCGGTGCCCTCCGGCGCCAGCTTCCGGTTCAGGATGGGCTCGCCGTTGGCAATGGCCATCGTGGCCACCCGGCCCTGCACCTGGGTCAGGGAGGAGGCCGACTGGGGCGGGATGAGCTCCCGGGGCCAGGAGGCGACCTTGACCATCTCGGCGGTGAGGGCGGTGCCAGGGGCCACATCGCGGGTAGCCACCGCCACCGGCGCGGTTACCACCGTGGGCACCCGGGTCTTGGCGGAGATATATCGGTGAATACCGAAAGTGGCCACCATACCTACAACCACGGCGGCCGCGACATAACCAAACCCTCTGGGTAAATTAAGTTCCATGGCACGCACTCACATTTTTGGGCCCCTTGGAGTGGCCGGGAATTTCAACATCCGCCGGTTTCCAAAGGCCGGTCAGGTTCCCATGCCCAGGAGAGCCAACATGCCAATGGCAATGGCAACTCCATAAGGTATGCCCGGCGTCTCCTCTTTGGGAAGAGACGGAGCCCCCAGCCCCGCAGGGCGGCACAGAATCAGGTTGATCAGGGCGGTCCATCCTTGCCGCAGCTTTTGCCAGAGCAAGCCCCGCCAGCATAAGACCGCCAAGGCCAGGAGGCCGCCGGCGAGTCCCATATAACAGAAAAGGTACAAGGTCCCCCCGGGCCCCAGCCAGGCGCCCAGGGCGGCAAAGGCCTTGACGTCTCCGGCGCCCATGCCGCCCCAAATATACGGGAGAATCAGAAATCCGAAGCCCAGCAGCATGCCCAGAAATCCGCTCAGCAATCCCGGCCAGCCGTGGAAGATCAGGTTGTAGGCCAGACCCGCCACCGCCGTCCCCAGGGTAAGGTAATTGGGAATGCGGCGGGTTCTCATGTCCCCCCAGGCGATCCACAAGGTGAGGATGAGGGGGATAACCAGATCCCCTCTACCCTGCAGCCGGGTGGCGACATCGGTTATAAGTTCAGTCAAGTGCAACCTCCGTCAATTCGTCTGGGTGGATGGTCCCCGGCCTCCCGGCGGCAGGACCAGGAGACGCCCGCAACTAAGATGGTGCGTTAGTCAATCTTGATTACGAGGCGCCTTCCTAAGCCCACCAACCGGCTAAACAAATGGACGCCAGGGCCAACGACAGCGACAGGATCGCCATCGTCGCCTTCAGGACCGTGACTCTCACATCTTCGAAAACCATGGCACTGTCCTCCTTGATCCAGTTCGTGAACCGAAACTTACGCTTACTGCAAGGTTCCGGGCAGGTTGCGGGCCGGCAGCGCAAGAACTCTCCTGAGGCTTCCGTCTGCCGTTGTCTTCATTGCCGATTCTCCCGGTTCGGTTTTAAGCTAAAGGGGGAAGGGCCCGGTTAATCGCCTCCGGGCCCGCCCCCTGGTCAGCAAGAAGGCTAGTCCCTGCTGACTGAGATGTTACCCTCCGATGCCAGTAGCGGCTTGGTTGAACTTGCCGCTGACGCTGGTGCCCAAGGACGTGACTGCGGTGATGATGACCACGGCGATCAGGGATACCAGCAAGCCGTATTCCACCGCACTGGCGCCACACTCGTCTTGGAAGAAGCTTCTGATCTTACTCATTGATTTTTCCTTTTTTGAGTGTTCCTGTAGCTCTCGTTCAGGTTGCAGGGAAAGACCCGGCCAATCGCCCCGGGCCCCAACCCTTGCAGGCAGGAGATCAGATCCCTGCGACTGGGCCTTAACTGCCCATGGCGTTAGCGGCCTGGTTGAACTTGCCGCTGATGTTGGTGCCCAGGGAGGTGACCGCGGTGATGATGACCACGGCGATCAAGGATACCAGCAGGCCGTATTCCACCGCGCTGGCGCCGGACTCGTCTTTGAAGAAATTCCTGACCTTTTCCATGAAATTCCCCTCCAAGTTTTCTTGAGTTTTGAGTTTTGAGTTTTGAGTTTAAGGTTTTAGGTTGAACTGCTTGGTTCAGGCCTCAAGGGAAATTTGTAGGGTGTATTTGACTCCTCACCTCCTCGGGTTTTATCTAATGTTGTCACAGGGTGAGTTGAAATATGCTCCAAAGCAAGGAGAGGGTAAATCAGGACCCCCCTGATATTGGGCTTCGAGAACCCTGATATTCAGAAGGGAAATAGCTGAATGGGGCTAAGGAATGCGGGACCTCGGTGGCAGGAATGAGCGCGGTTTTTAAAAAGTACTTAAGGAAGGTCGTTATGAAGCAGGGTGAGAGGTTAAAGTCAGGTCAGGGGAACCAGATCAAGAAGAGAAACAAACTGGATGGCGCCGAAGCCGGGATTTGAGCCCCCACGGCTAGGCCCTCCGCCCCCTCAAGTCGGCGGGTCTACCAGGTTCCCCTTGCGGGTCAGATTTTGCATCCGCCCCCGGGGTTCTTAATCCTCAGCTCAGAGCTGATCTTATTCCTTACCTTGCTCTCAGGATGCACCGTTCAGTCTCCCCCGGCTTCAGGCCAGGAATCAGTAGCTTGGGGTGGTCAGCTTCATCTCCAGGGGCTTCTTATCCTCACCCTTGAAGCTCTTGTTGTAGCGCTCCATTTCGTTGGCCGCGGCCGTGGGGGCCAGCCCCACGGCGGGGGTAGCGTCCAGGCCCGCCCGGGGGTTGACCAGTTGCTGGGCGATGTTGTTATGCACCGAGCGGCCGTAGTCCTGCTCCAGGGTGGTGGGGGCGCACGCCGCGGCCGTCAGCAGCAGCGCCGCGGCCAGAAGCCCCGTCAGAGCCCGGGCTAGGCGCGGGTCGCCGGTCGTTTGTCGGTTTTTGATTTTCATCTCAGCCTCTATCCTGGCCATTGAAGGTTGCATGCGCTTCTCCTACCCTAGTCCACCGTCTGGCGCCCGAACCCCACCGGCAAGGTCCCGGCGGCGGGCGGCGGCGGCTCCGTCTTTTTCGGCTGGCCCTGGAGATAGCCCAGGAAGTATTTTTCCACGTCGTTGGGCTCCACATACTTGTCGGTGGGGAGTCTCGCCGCCCCCGCGGCCATGGGCTTCACCAGGTGCGGAATCACCAGGACCACCAGCTCCGTTTCGTTCTTCTGGTAGCTGGAGGAGCGGAACAAGGCCCCCAGGACGGGGACGTCGCCCAAAATCGGAAACTTGTTGATCACGTCCCGGTGGTTGTCCTGCAAGAGCCCGGCGATGGCGAAGGTCTGCCCGTCTTTGACCTCCACGTTGGTGGACATGCGCCTGACCTTCAGGCCCGGCACCGAGAACCCCAGGGAGGTGAAGGCCACCCCCGCGGTGAAGTCCAGTTCCGAGACCTCGGGGGCCACCCGCATGGAGATCTTGCCGTCATCCAGCACCGTGGGGGTGAAGTTGAGCCCCACCCCGAACTTCTTGTATTCGATGGTGATGGTGCTGCCCCCGCCCACGCCGCTCTGGGGCACCGGGATGGGAAACTCGCCGCCGGCCAGGAAGGTGGCCTCCTGGCCGCTGGTGGTCACCAGATTGGGCTCCGCCAGCACCCGGCCCAGGCCCTGCTGCTTCAAGACGTCGAAAAACAGGGTCCACAGGGCCCCCGCCCCCTTGAAGCCGGCAATGGCCGTGATGTTGGAGCTCATGGCCTGGTTGAAGGTGGTGCCTGCTAAGCTGCGCACCAGGTTGGAGATGGAGGCCAGGCTGTTGATC
Organism: uncultured delta proteobacterium; assembly: GCA_963790655.1. Taxonomy (GTDB): domain Bacteria; phylum Desulfobacterota; class Desulfobaccia; order Desulfobaccales; family 0-14-0-80-60-11; genus DASWLF01. The sequence continues at coordinate 4,319 of CAWBPT010000003.1, forward strand.
TGGCTCACCCCGAACTCGCCGCTCTTGGTCAACACCACCGCGTTGACCCCGATGCGGTCCATGACGTTGCGGTTGATCTCCGCCAGGCGCACTTCCACCATCACCTGCTGCACCCCGCCCACGTGCACCAGGTTCACCACCTTCTCCTTTTTGCCGCCGGCAAAGGGCAGGGCCAGGGCCAGGGCGGTCTCCTGGGCCACCGGCCCCGAGACCTCGCCGGAGAGCACGATGGAGTCCCCCGCGGCCTCTACCCCGATCTTCTCTTTGGGCAGGATCTGGTGGAGCTTTTCCTTCAGCAAGGTGACGTCGGCCTCCACCGTCACCGTGGCCGTGGTGAAGCGGCTCTTGCCCCAGATGCTGAGGTTGGTGACCCCCGGGGCCTGGGCGTTGACGTAAACTTCTTTTTCGGAAATGAGGATGATGTCCGCGATATCAGGGTCGGCCATGGAGATGCGGGTGATGGGGAAAGGGGTGCGCAGCACCTTGGAATGCCCCACCCGGAGGCGCAGCACCTGCTTGATCTCCTGGTCCTTCATCCGCTCCAGCAGGTCCGCGGCCTGGGCCGGCAGGGCCCCCCCCAGCACCAGCATCAGCGACAGTCCCAGCAGCAGACACGCCAACCAGGCTACCTTGACATGGGAATATTGGATAGTTCTTACTAGCACTTTCATCCCCCTTGCGCCTCGCCTCTGCACTAACTGGTTCACTGCGGCTACCACTCATAATCTGTTCTGTTAGCGCCAGTTCCGGTGACTGCTTCCTTCCCCCCGGAGTTCATTGCAGTCTGGTCGGTTCTGGCGGCCCCGGCATGGCAGCCCGGAAATTACAAAGTAACCTTGGTGCGCTCCAGGCCTTTGATCACCTCCACGCTCCTCTCATCTTTGCGTGGGGGGAGGTCGCTGGCCACCCTGGTTTTCCTGCTGCCGCCTTCAATGAGCTGGGAAACGGCCACGCCTTCGGTCTGAACCGTCTCCACATTGCGGAAGTTTCTAAGGGCCAGCCGGATCTTGCCTTCGTTGCTGGCCAGATTTAAGACCTCGGCTTGATCCGGAGTCAGTTCCATGGTAACGGTATTGACGATCGCCGGATTGTTTTCCCCTTTCTGCTCCCAAATCTGTCCGGCGGAAAGTACCAGGATGTTTTGCAGGATGGTCTTGCAGAAGTGCTCTTTGTCATCCGGCAATTTTAAATCCGCCAGGACATCCACCCGATCGCCGGCATGGATGAACCCGGCAACCCCGGAGACATCGTCCACCCGCACCGTCAGCGCCCGCTTGTCCATATTCAGGAGGCCGCTCAGGCCGGCCGCGGTGCCCTCCGGCGCCAGCTTCCGGTTCAGGATGGGCTCGCCGTTGGCAATGGCCATCGTGGCCACCCGGCCCTGCACCTGGGTCAGGGAGGAGGCCGACTGGGGCGGGATGAGCTCCCGGGGCCAGGAGGCGACCTTGACCATCTCGGCGGTGAGGGCGGTGCCAGGGGCCACATCGCGGGTAGCCACCGCCACCGGGGCGGTTACCACCGTGGGCACCCGGGTCTTGGCGGAGATATATCGGTGAATACCGAAAGTGGCCACCATACCTACAACCACGGCGGCCGCGACATAACCAAACCCTCTGGGTAAATTAAGTTCCATGGCACGCACTCACATTTTTGGGCCTCTTGGAGTGGCCGGGAATTTCAAAATCCGCCGGTTTCCAAGGGCCGGTCAGGTTCCCATGCCCAGGAGAGCCCCCATGCCGATGGCAATGGCAACTCCATAAGGTATGCCCGGCGTCTCCTCTTTGGGAAGAGACAGAGCCCCCAGCCCCGCAGGGCGGCACAGAATCAGGTTGATCAGGGCGGTCCATCCTTGCCGCAGCTTTTGCCAGAGCAAGCCCCGCCAGCATAAGACCGCCAAGGCCAGGAGGCCGCCGGCGAGTCCCATATAACAGAAAAGGTACAAGGTCCCCCCGGGCCCCAGCCAGGCGCCCAGGGCGGCAAAGGCCTTGACGTCTCCGGCGCCCATGCCGCCCCAAATATACGGGAGAATCAGAAATCCGAAGCCCAGCAGCATGCCCAGAAATCCGCTCAGCAATCCCGGCCAGCCGTGGAAGATCAGGTTGTAGGCCAGACCCGCCACCGCGGTCCCCAAGGTAAGGTAGTTGGGAATGCGGCGGGTTCTCATGTCCCCCCAGGCGATCCACAAGGTGAGGATGAGGGGGATAACCAGATCCCCTCTCCCCTGCAGCCGAGTGGCGACATCGGTTATAAGTTCAGTCAAGTGCAACCTCCGTCAATTCGTCTGGGTGGATGGTCCCCGGCCTCCCGGCGGCAGGACCAGGAGACGCCCGCGACTAAGATGGTGCGTTAGTCAATCTTGATTACGAGGCGCCTTCCTAGGCCCACCAACCGGCTAAACAAATGGACGCCAGGGCCAACGACAGCGACAGGATCGCCATCGTCGCCTTCAGGACCGTGACTCTCACATCTTCGAAAACCATGGCACTGTCCTCCTTGATCCAGTTCGTGAACCGAAACTTACGCTTACTTCAAGGTTCCGGGCAGGTTGCGGGCCGGCAGCGCAAGAACTCTCCTGAGGCTTCCGTCTGCCGTTGTCTTCATTGCCGATTCTCCCGGTTCGGTTTTAAGCTAAAGGGGGAAGGGCCCGGTTAATCGCCCCCGGGCCCGCCCCCTGGTCAGCAAGAAGACCAGTCCCTGCTGACTGAGATGTGCTTGGCCTTAACTGGCTATGCCATCCGCGGCTTGGGTGAACTTGCTGCTGACGCTGGTGCCCAGGGACGTGACCGCGGTGATGATGACCACGGCGATCAAGGATACCAGCAAGCCGTATTCCACCGCACTGGCGCCGGACTCGTCTTGGAAGAAACTTCTGATCTTACCCATTGATTTTTTCCTCTTTGAGTGTTCTTGTAGCTCTCGTTCAGGTTGAAGGTAAAGACCCGGCCAATCGCCCCGGGCCCCAACCCTTGCAGGCAGGGGACCAGATCCCTGCCGACCGGGCCTTAGCTGGCCATGGCGCTAGCGGCGGTTTGGAACTTGGTGCTGATGTTGGTGCCCAGGGACGTGACCGCGGTGATGATGACCACGGCGATCAAAGATACCAGCAAGCCGTATTCCACCGCGCTGGCGCCGGACTCGTCTTTAAAGAAATTCCTGAACTTCTCCATGTAATTCCCCTCCAAGTTTTCTTGAGTTTTGAGTTTTGAGTTTAAGGTTTTAGGTTGAACTGCTTGGTTCAGGCCTCAAGGGGAATCTGTAGGGTGTATTTGACTCATCACCTCCTCGGGTTTTTCTAATTTTGTCACAGGGTGAGTAGAAATATGCTCTAAAGCAAGGAGAGGGTAAATCAGGACCCCCCTGATATTGGGCTTCGAGAACCCTGATATTCAGAAAGGAAATCGCTGAATGGGGGTAAGGAATGCGGGACCTCGGTGGCAGGAATGAGCGCGGTTTTTAAAAAGTACTTAAGGAAGGTGGTTATAAAGTAGGTGAGAGATTATCGGGTATGTATAAATCAGGGAAAGTAAATGGGCTTAAGGGCATCCGCCCTCCTGGCTTGTGAGACTATGCGCGGGCAAGCAGGCAGGAGCGCGCCCGGTTGCCCCCAGGCCGCCTGCGGCTCAATCAACCGGCGCCGGCTCAAGGTCCGGCTGGAGTTCGTAAATTATGAAATGGCTATCTGCACCGGAATACACCGGCTTCAACCAATCAGGGTATTTGGTTCGGACTTCTTCAATAAGTTCATTGAGGGGTTTTTCTTCACTGAATCCGGGCATGGCAGTCTGCACCAGAAAACGGGGTTTGTACAACCGCATGATCTTAAAAAAATCCTGCAGCTCACCCAGAGGCGGAGAATCTTCCCCATAAAATAGTGAGACTGGGTGAACCATATACGGTCGAAAAGCCAACCGACCGGTATAAAGGTAGATCATGGAATCAAACCCCGAGGCTACCACATCAGAAGGTCTGGAGTGAGTGTTTAGCCACTTAAAAATCTCTTCATAGGACGACCAGCGAACCGGTTCCTTCAAATGCCAGGGGTAAGGATAGCAGTTACTATTACAAATATCCGCGGAGTAAAAGGCAAATGTCAGGTTTGCCGTCAGAAAAATTCCCAGGCCGGCGAAAAGAAGCTTCCGCCCCAACCGGTAAGACCGTTCTGGAATTGATTGCCAAAATACACTCAAGACATAAGCCAGCAAAAATGGCAAAACTGGCATAATAAAGCGTGCCGGATGCCAGGGCCACAAGAGGACAAGGCCGAAATATCCCACCAAGAAGCAGGCCAAGACGCGGAATTGGCGAAGCTGCCTTCCGATACCGAAAAATGCCAGAAAACCCAAAGGCATGGTGATTATCCAACTAGATAACCCCACTTTTCTCAATAATACATGCAAGATAGCTTGATCGAAGGTGCCGGCGCTATTCAGAATATATAAGAAGTTAACCAGGGTAATTCGGCAAATGGATTTAATACCCAAGTCGGACCACCAGTGAAGGTAATTAGTATAATAAATAGTAACAAGGTTACTCTCCCATCTTGGACCTATAATTGTCCATAAGGTCCAGGGTAGGAAGGTTAATGCCATTGACGAGATAACGTAGCGTATGGGGCGGCCGGCACGATACAATAAAAATAAACCGAGGGGGATAAAAATAATCCCAACGCTTCTAACTAAAAATGGCAAGGTCAGGGCGAATCCAAGTATTAATTCTCTGAGGGGACTCCGGCGGGTTTCGTGCAGCTCCCTTTCCAACAGCCACATAGACAGAACCAGCAGGAGCAGGAAAGTGGTCTCCGACATGGTGATGATACTGAAGTGAAGATATTGGGGGGAGGTGGCCGTGAGCAATCCGGCGGCCAGGGCGATGCCGGCGCTAACATAGTTGAATCTGATGAGATAAAGGTAGGACAGCCCCACGGCCGCTGCCCCGGCCAGCAGGGTCAACCATTGCATGATTACCAGGTTATCCGGAAAGGAGGGCCAGATCTTCCATACCACGGCCAGGATCGCCGGGTAAAGAATGGGGTATTTGGTCTGAATCGGGGAGCCCGGCAGGTTAATTAACCGGTACCCCTGACCCTGGGCCAGGGCCTTGGCGGTGCAGACATAGATACCATCGTCATGATAAATGCCGCTAACCCCCGGGACCATCTGCCAGGCCCCCAGGGCGATGGTAAGCAAAACCAACGCCGACGCCAGCCGCCAGTGCCGGGATTCTATCCGGGTAAGTTCCATTTCCTCAGTTCAGGGCCAATGTTACCAGAGGATATTTGTGCAAGCAAAAAATTATAGACGCAGTCCGCGCTGCGCCGGGATTTTCTCCAAAAGCTCGAAATCAGTGCGCACTGCTGCCAGGCTTTCCCCCAACTGCATGATGCTGGTTTCTTGAATGGGTCCCAGGCTGCCGGCCGCCCGGGCCAGATACCTGACCCGGCTCGGGTTGATCCCCATGGCCCGGGCACAGGTGGCATCCACGGCCGGTAGATTGCGCCCCATGACCAAGATGCCGGCGGGCTTGGGGGTTCCCATGATGGGACCGTCCCCCTCCATTCCCACGATGCCATCGACAATGGCAAAGTGAGGCCGCAAGGTGGCCGTGATATCCAGGATAGCTTCGTCAATGCCGACGTGATGCAGGACATTTTTCGGCCAGCCGTAATAAATCCCCGGCATGACGCCGAACAGGTTTTTCATGGACAGGGTGATGCCGGCCCAGTGGTGGGTCTTCAGTTTGGCCAGAGAGACGATCCAGTCCACCTGGCGGAGAATCTCCGGGAAAGTCAAGGTAGTAAGGCGGGTGTAACGCCCGGCATTGGGCCGGGCGAACCCGTCCTGGTAATTCAAATCCACGAAGGGAATGTGATCTTCCTGCAGCACTTGGCTTAAGCCGGACTCCTCCAGCACCCGCAAGCTATCCTGGCAATGCCCCGGGCCTTCGGCCACCAGAACCCGGGCGGCCCCGATTTTTAGGAAGGCTTCGGCCACCCCGCGCACCACCAGGGGATGGGTATTGATATGGATGGAGCTGGAGTTACTCTCCACCAGATTGGGTTTGAGCAGGATCTTCTTGCCCCGGATTTCGTCAGGCAAAACTCCCAGCTCTTTGAGGCCGGCCAGAATGACCCGGGCAATATCCGCCTGATAGGTATCGACCTTGGCAATGAAGACTCTTTCGACCCATTCCCGTCTCAGGAACCCGGTCCCCAGGTAATAACCCGCAGCCCCGAGGGCTGCGCCCCCCAGGGAAGCCCACAAAAACTCCCGGCGAGTGAACTTCATTGGCCTACCACCTTCCAGGCGCCACAGTCAGGCTTTGCCAAGCCCTGATCCACCCGGTAAATCCTCTAAAGCCCCTGGGGTGACAACAGGGCCAGCAGCAAGAGACAAGTAGAGGTCGTATCATAGGTCCCATAGCGCTCCTGTCGCCTCAGACATTCGGCAATCAGGGACCGGCTATTTGGCGGCCTCTCTTCCCAGGCCCCCAGACCCAAAAGGCCCCACCCCAGGGAAAAAGGCGTACGCACTGCCGCGATAGTGGATTTTAAATAATCCAGGCTGCGATCAAGATCTGCTCGGTTAGTTCGATTTTTAAGGGCGTTGAGGGCGATTCCAGTGCTTTCGGGCATGGGGCGCAACTCCGTCCCGAAGGCCGAAGTATTGCCGTAATTCCAGCCGCCGGAGGCTAACTGGCGATCCAGGATCAGGCGCACCGCTTCGGCAACCCGTGCATGATTCCCCCATCCCGCCGACTGGAGGGCAATAATAGTTATCCCCGTGGACCCGACCCAGGAATGGGTGCCCTCTATCCAGGGCCATCCCTTGATATTAGGGTCATTGCCCATGGGATCGTCCGGCCGACGGACCCAGTGCTTACCGGTGGTGCTGAGGAGGAAATGGACCGCCCGCTCTTGCGCTGCTTTCTGGGCCGGAGATTTGCCCCAGGCTAGAATCGCCAGGGGCGTGGGCCAAAAGGCCTCCGGGTGGTCCGGCGCGATGCCGAGCCGTCCGTCCGGCAGCTGGTCTTGGGCCAGTCGCGTGCTGGAGAGGTCTAGCAATTCCCGGAATTGGCCGGCGGCCTCGAGCGCCAGGATGGCCCAGGCGGTGGCATCGGTCCGGTAACTGCCGTGGGCGACGGCGGCAAACCCTCCTCCCGGGAGGGCCCTTTGCTGCAAGCTGTCGAGGCAAGCGGCGACGATGGGATCAGGCATAAGTGCTGCCAAGAGATCGAGGCCCGATCCGGGATCGCGCGGTGCCAATTATCCCCAAAATTATCAATAGGTTCCCGCCTGCGGCGTTAAACTCCCCAAAATATTATAGCACAAATTCCTTAACGAATCGTGCAAGACTAAAACTATACCTAACGTCATGAGTTCCCCGGGGCCGGGACGGACATGCGCATGGCGGGGCAAGCGACGGCGCCTAGATCATTCGCTTGCAGGAAGGAAGAGACCTGGTCTTCAGGTTTTTTGGTGGTTGCTAGGCAGCCAGACAACGATCGCCGACTGCGGCAAATCTTCTCCATTGTCCTCCCGCTTCGGAGAACGTAATTGCCCATACTCCGGTGCAGGTTGCAGGAAAAGGCCCGGCCAATCGCCCCGGGCCCCATCCCTTGCCGGGTGGGGGACCAGATCCCTGCCGACTGAGGTTTACTTCATGGCACTGGCGGCCTGGTTGAACTTGGCGCTGACGTTGGTGCCCAGGGACGTGACCGCGGTAATGATGACCACGGCGATCAGGGATACCAGCAGGCCGTACTCCACCGCGCTGGCGCCGCACTCGTCTTTGCAGAACCTTCTGAGCTTTTCCATGTTAGCCACCTCCAAGTTTTCTTGAGTTTTGAGTTTAAGGTTTTAGGTTGAACTGCTTAGTTCTGGCCGCAAGTTGGAATATGCTGCAAAGCAAGGCAAGGGTAAATCAGGCCTCCCCTGATATTGGGGTTCGAGATCCCTGATATTCAGATCAGAAAGGAAATCGCTGCAATGGGGTAAGTAATGCGGGGGCGAGAGTTCAGGGAAAAACCCCGCCGCGCCTGGCCTCGGTGGAAGTCATAGGAGCTATTTTTTATAGAGTGCCTGAGGTTGTTCAAAAACCAGGAAGAAAGGCGGCGGGTTAAGGGGAAGTCGCACCTCAGGAGGAAGGGCGTCAGAGCCCCCCAGAGTCCTGGCACCGTTACTTGCGCAGGCTTGCTTGTCGCAGGAAGAGGGCGGAACCGGTATCGGCATAAACCGCCCGCCATCCCGGATCGCCATGGATCAAACGGCAGATCTCCGAACCATTGATGAGCAGCAGCATATCGGGAGGATAACTATCAAGAAATTGCTGCCAGTCGGCGCGAGCTAAGATGAATTCAAAGTATTTTTCCGCCACTTCGTGGGGATACACGGTTTCATAACGCCCATCCAAGGCCACCTTACAATCAGGATACAGGTTCCATAACAAGTATTCTCCCCAATTAAAATGAGTCAATAATTTACCTGATAGATGCCGATCTTGGATAAAGTCCAAAGCGCCCACCGGATAATATATTCCCTGTTTGTTAGTCGGATCAGGTTGGGGGGGTATTTTTAGGCTAAAGGGTGATTGGCTTAGAAATTGGTAAGTAAATACCACCGAGAAGAGTGCCGCAACCAGAGTCGGAATTTTCCAGCCAAGGCGGTTGCATGAGGTAAATAATGGTTTTGTCCACAGCACCTTAAGGTAATCATCCAAGAGGACGGGGACATAAGCTCCCAACGACAGTAAAAAGAATATTTCATGTCGGCTATGTTTTAGCCCCAGGTATAAGGTGAAGCCCAAAGTGAGGATGGCGGTGAAGTCCCGCCAACGAGTCCACCAAATCAGCATGAAAGCAAAGATAATCACGGCTAAGATATAGAAGAATTCCACGTTGGGGATTATGCCGGTCCGGTATGCCTGAAAGAGAGAGGCCCATTCCGTGATTTCGGGGCGCGGCATCGAGATGGCCCTGATTAGGTAAGTCCAGTAATCCAGGCCATACGGATTAAGGAGCGTCACCAACCCTGAAATTAATAGGGTCTTCAGGTACGGCCGGTAAGGACGCCGGGAGATGGCTTCCCCCACCGCATAGAAACCCATCAGCCCCAATCCGGCTAAAAAGCCCCCATGCAGATTGCACCAGGGGATCAGGATCAGCACCAGGAGCCATAATCTGCGGTAAGACGATGTTTGTCTGGCGGTTTCTAACAGGTAAAGGGTGAGGGCGAAAAAGAAGTAGGTGAAGACCTGGGCCCGCACGGCGCCGTAGCCCATGGACAGGAGGTCTTTGGTCATGAAGATGAGGAGAATTATCGCCAGAGAGGTGGCCCCCCGGGCCCTGGCGGTCAGATAGATTAAGCCCATGGTGCCCAAGCCGAGAACATACCTGAGGGTTTGCAGCCCTGGATCTCCCAATTTCTGGTAGAGGGGGTAGAACAGCACCCCGGTTAGCCATTCGTGGTAGACCCAGGGATTGAGAGTCGGGACATAGGAAAAGACATCTTGATAAGGAAAATGCCCGGACTCCCAGAAGAGCCGCCCGAAGGCCAGATAACCCCAGAGATCTAAATCGGCAATGGCAGTGGCCAGGCTCTTCAGGATGACCGTAACCAACAAAAGCCCTATGGTCCATTTGAGCCAAATCTCGCGCTTTATGGGGGTCACGGCTTCTGCCTCCCACCCGAGTTGGCCTCGCAGGATCGGTTCCGCCGTTTCTTTGATTGTGCCACGGATTACCCCTAAGTTATTCGAGAAAAAATAATGCGTTCCACCATACGCCTTTCAGATGGGATTAGTCAATCATCCGGTCACCAGGGCTGAGCTGGCGGGAGTAAGGAGGATGGGCCAGTCTCCGAGGCCAGGGAAGAGCCTTTTAAGAATAGGGGCAGCAAATTCAAGGCCGGCGTGGCAGCCGGCGGAAAATCCAGGGTGGCTCGCAAAGATGGTTACCGAGGAAGTAGGCTGGGGGTAAGGCTCCGGGATCAACCCGGAGGCCTGAGGCGGTAGAAATTATGGGACCCGGCGGGGGCGAAAGTTTAGGCGAAATGGGGGCA
>CAWBPT010000004.1:0-688341 GCA_963790655.1 uncultured delta proteobacterium
TACATCTCATGACTGATTTCCCTCCTCAATCCGCCGCACCGTGGGCAGGACCCAGGGGAGCAGGGCGAAGGCGGGCCAGGCGGCCAGGAAGCTCAGGAAAAAGAAGGTGGCGTAGCCGAAGGAGGCCGCGGCCCAGCCCCCCAGGTAGCCGCACAGCCGGCCGCTCAGCCCGAAGAGCATGGAGAGGAAGGCGTAGTGGGAGGCGCTGAAGCGCTTGTCGCACAGGCTCATCAAAAAGGCCATGAAGGCGGCGGAGCCCATCTGGCCCGCCAGGCTTTCCCCCAGGGTGGCGAGGTAGATGGTGCCGTACCAGGCGCCCGGCAGGGCCGCCAGCCAGTAGCCCAGGATGGAGACGGCCTGGAAGATCCCCAGCAGCCACAGGGCCCGGGAGATGCCCCAGCGGGCGGTGAGGACGCCCCCCAGAAAGCCCCCCAGGATGGCGGGGAGTTTGCCCACGGTGATGGAGGCCACCCCGAACTGGGCGCCGGAATACCCCAGGTCCCTCCAGAAGGGGCTCACCATGGCGCCCAACAGGGCGTCCCCGGCTTTATAGGTCAGGATAAAGACGATGATGACCCCCATGTGGGGGTGGCCCATGAGCCCCTGCACCGAGTCCTTGATGCGGCTGAAGCCGCCGCGGCCCGCCTCGGTCCGGGCCACTTCCGGCCGGGGCAGGTGGAAGGGCCCGAAGGCCAGGACCGTGAGGGCCAGGGCGGCCATGATGATGGCCACCCCCACGAAGGTGGGGCTCCAGCCCAGGACGTCGCTCAGGATCAGGACGCCGCCGCCGGCGGCGATGAGGCCCACCCGGTAGGCCCCGATGCGGATGCCGTTGGCCATCCCCAGTTCGTCGGTATCCAGGAGGTCGATGGTGTAGGCGTCCACGGCCAGATCCTGGGTGGCTGACGCGAGACACAGGACCCCCACCAGGAGCCAGAAAGCCAGGGACACGGGGGAGTCGGCCAGATAAGCCAGCCCCAACATGGTGAGGACGACGGCCCCCTGGGCCGGCACCAGCCAGGCGGCCCGGGAGCCGAAGCGGTCCGCCAGGGGGCTCCACAGGACTTTCAGGCTCCAGGCCAGGCCCAGCAGGCTGAGGATGCCGATTTGCTCCAGGGGGACGCCCCGGCTGCGGAGATAGAAAGACAGGGTGGTGTAGACGAACCCGAAGGGCACCCCTTCGGCGAAGTACAGGACAAAGACCACCAGCATTTTCATGCGGGTGGAAAGGGGGGCGCGGGACTGCAAGGGCATTGACAATTTATAGGGGGAAAAGGCGAAAAAAGGAAGGGGAAAAGGTTAAAAGGCGAAAAGGGGAAAAGGATAGGGATTAAGCGGGCAGGGGTTAGTGAATGTTTAACCCTCAGCTGGCCACCTCTTATTTCTCACTCATGTTTAAAGGGGAAAAGGCAGGAATTAACAAACTAAGGCGGCAGGGACGGCTGCTCCACCATGTGCTATTCCGGTGGGGCGGGCCTCCGCGCCCGCCATTGGTTTTTGCCTTTTACCCTTTTACCCTTTTCCCCTTTTAACCCTTATCAGTTAATGTCCGGCGATGTTCTGGGCCAACTCTTGCAAAGCCGGGTTGGCTTCATAGGGAGGCCGGCCGTGCAGGTCCGCTTCGATGATACGGTTATCAAAGGGAATGAAGCCCAGCAGGGGGAGGTCCGGCAGATTTCTTTTCAGGAATTCTTCATCCGCCACCCCGCGGATTTTATTCCCCACCACCGCCACCTTTTCCAGGCCGATTTCCTGGGCCAGCTTTTTGACGTGCTGGGCGGTTTCGATGCTGCGGCGGCCCGGCTCCACCACGATGAGGAGTTTGTCCACCCCCTTGGCCGTGGCCCGGCCCAGGTGCTCGATGCCGGCCTCCATGTCCATGACCACCACTTCGTCCCGGAGCAGCACCAGGTGGGTCACCAGGGTGCGCAGGAGCACGCTCTCGGGGCAGATGCAGCCGCTGCCCCCTTTCTTGACGCCCCCCATGACGATGAGCTTGACGCCGTCCAACTGCCGGGAGAATTTTTCCGGGATGTCGTCCACCTTGGGGTTCAATTTGAAAAAGCCCCCCATCGTCCCCGGCTGGGAGTCGGTGCGCTCGGCAATCATCTCCTTCATCTCGCTCAAAGGGGTGATGGTTTCCGGGTCGGTGATCCCCAAGGCCAGGGCCAGGTTGGCGTCGGGGTCGGCGTCCACCGCCAGCACCTTTTTCCCCTGGTCCCGGAAGTATTGGATCAGCAAGGCCGCCAGGGTGGTCTTGCCCACCCCGCCTTTGCCGCTAATGGCGATTTTCATGTATAATCTCCTGGGAAATGTAATGTTCATAGATTATACCACAGAGACACAGGGAACACAGAGGAGAGTACAAATGACGTTTCTGCCTACTGGCAGAAACGTCATTCTCTGTGTTCTCTGTGCCTCTGTGGTTAGATTAATTTTATGGAGAGCGCTATGATTCCAAACATCGAGCCCCTGGCCCCGGAGCTGGAAGCCGCCATCCGGGCGCGTCTGGCCGCCAACCCCTTCATCAAGTTCGTGGGCATCGAGGCGCCGCAACTGGGCCGGGGTTACGCCCGCTTTGTCCTGCCCTTCAAGCCGGAATTGGCCAACTCCATCGGCCTCCTGCAGGGAGGCGTCATCGCGGCCCTGGCCGATGAGGCCGTGGCCTTCGCCCTGTACAGCCTGGTTAAAGAGGGAGAGACTATCAACACGGTGGAGATGAAGATCAATTTCCTGGGGGCGGTGCAGGCCGGGACCGAGCCGGTGGTAGCCGAAGCCCGCATCGCCAAGCGGGGCCGCACCATCTCCCTGGGGGAATTCGAGGTGCATCAGGGAGACCGGCTGGTGGCCAAAGGGCTGTGCACCTACATCCATCTCAAGCCCCGGCCTTGAGACTGGGGGAGCGGGGAAATGAACCCCAAGGCCGGTGGCGTTGGGTACCGGTTTGGGGGCCGCGACCCTTTAGTTTGCGGGAGAATTTGCCGAACGCGCCTCGGGCCCGGATATTTCCTCCCCGCAGCCCCGTCGATTCCGGTATAATATTACAAATTCCGGCGCATTCGCCTGGTTTCGGTAAAAGTTGGCAGGAGGTGGGATGTTTAAGAAAATCTTAGTTCCCTTGGACGGCTCTGAAATGGCGGCGAAAGTCCTGCCCCGCGTGGCGGCATTGGCCAAGACCATGCAGGCCCGGGTGACCCTGTTGCATGTGTGTCACCGTCAGGTGGGGGAGATGATGGGGGAGAGCTCCCCGGGAACCATGGAGGCCGCGGCGGCCCAGGAAGCGAAGTTTTGTGAAAGATTTCTGGCCCAGGCGGGCCAGGACCTGGAAGCCCAGGACCTCAACGTCGATTGGGTCTGCCAGGAGGGCGTGCCCTCCCGGGAGATTATCGCCTATGCCCAGGATCACGACTACGACCTCATCGCCCTGGGTACCCACGGCAAGGGGGAGGTCGCCTGGAATCTGGGGGGCGTAGCCAAGAAAGTGGCGGCCCACGCCACCGTCCCCGTCCTGCTGTTCCGTACCTTCATTACCAGGCCGCCGGTGTTCAAACAGAAATTGCAGAAGCTGGCGAAGGAAGCGGAGATGTACCTCGCCTGGTCCCTCCGTGGCTGAGACGCCGGGGAGCCTGGAGCGTCACTCCTGGATAAATATTCACCACCAAGAACACCAAGGACACCAAGATGCCAAAACAAGTGACAAGCCGGTGCCCGGCTTTGCTCAGGGTTTTTTCACCGGTCCTTGGTGTTCTTGGTGTTCTTGGTGGTGAATATACTTCTAAGTCAGTGCTTGTACCCCACCGGCAGCACCAGGAGGGGCACCTCGGCCCGGGGGGAGCTTCAAGGCCTGGGCCAGGGCCTGGTCATTGAAGCCCCCGACGATGCCGGCCCCCAACCCCAGAGCGCCCACCTCCAGAAAGAGATTCTGCGCCACAAAGCCCGCCTCGAAGTGGGTGTACATGGGGGCCTTGTCCCCATTTTTCACCGGCACAGCGGGCGTAGTCCCCGGCAATGGCCACCAGCACCGGGGCTTCCGCCATCCAGGCCTGGGAGTTACAGGCCTTGGCCACCGCCGGGCGGAATTCGCCTTTGGCCACCAGTTCCAGGGCCTGTTCCGATACCAGGTAGCGGTAGAGTCCGGGAGCCAGGTTGGCGACCCCCCTCTCCCCCGCCACCAGATAGAGGTCCACGGCGTAAGCCGCCCGGGCCGCGGGAGCGGTCCTCTTCCCCTGGGGGTTATTGACGCCGTCGGCGGCCCACAAGAGCTGGGCTACCTGCGCCAATTCCAGGGAGCGGGCCGCGAATTCGCGGTTGGACCGGCGCCCCTGCAGGGCCTCCTCCACCGACACGGTGCCCTTGAGGGAGGGCGGCGGCAGTTTGATCACCTCCGCCCCAGAAGCCGGGGCCCCCGGGTTGACCGCGCTGAACCACAGGACCAGGACCAGACTACAGATAATTTTCAGCATAGATCACCTTATGGGGGCACGGCTCGCGGTGCCCCTGCCATTTTTTATTCTTGGGGTTCCCCTTATGAAAAATAGGGCTCCTGCAATTCTTTCAGCAAATTATTTTGGGATTCTTCCGGGTTGTTTTTCCGCCGCCGGGGTCCTTTCTTGAAAGTATCCTGGGACCACCACGATGGAAATGCGACCTTTTTCCCGGTAAAGATGTCTTCAATGGTAAGGATTTGCAGGCGGGGAAAACGATGCTCCGGGAACTGCGGATCAATGAAGGAGCCGGCCGCGGCCGCCTCTTCCCGCATCTGGCGGGTGGGCCGCTTAAGCGTGAGAAACACGCCGATCTGCGCCTTCTCTCGGTCCAATACTCCCTTCAAATCCCTGACCTGGGAAACGGCGACGTGACCGCCTTTCACCTGGAAGAGGATTTTCTTATACTCGCCGCTATATTCGTCCCTCAGGTTCATGACCCCATCGATGCCCCGGTCCGCCCCTCTCTTCTCCCGGGCGCTGCGGGCCCCCACCGAGGCCAGGGCCCAACACTCAAATTGAAAGGGGCTGAGCTGGAACAACCGTTCGGCGCTGGGCACATCCTGGGGAAGGCCGATTTCTTCGTAAGGGGCGAGCTCGTTTTTGAAGGAATCTTGCAGCCGCTTCCTGATGAGGTCGATGGCCAGGTAAGTGACGTCGATGCCGATCCAGCGGCGCTTGAGACGCTCGGCCACCGCCACCGCGGTGCCGCAGCCGCAGAAGGGGTCCAGGACTACATCCCCCTCGTTGGTCCCGGCCCGGATGATGCGCTCCAACAAGGCTTCCGGTTTCTGGGTCTGGTAGCCCATATATTCATTGCTGGACCCGTGCAGGTGTTCGATGTCGTACCACATATCTTTTACCAGAGTGCCGGACATTTCATCTAAATACCTTTTATAACTTGCCACTCCGCCTTTTTCTGGAATCACGACCCGGCCTTCGTCCCAGGCCTGCATCATGCGCTCCTGAGTCCACCGCCACACCCGCACCGTGCCGCTGCCGGGGGGAAATTCGTAAGTGAGGTTTGGCCTTTCCTTATTAGGATTCAATAAGATTGTCTAAACGATACCGCCTGCCGGTTTCCGGCTCCACATGGCGATAAAACCTCTCCAGGTAAGCCGGGTCGTGCTCCGTGAATTGGGGATTAAACACCGCCTTTTCCGACTTGCTGTAGTAAAAGATGGTGTCGTGGGCCCGGGAGAAACGGGTGGTCGCGTGGCCCTTGGGTTGGGAGCGCTCCCAGATGATTTCGTTGCGGAAATTCTTGGGGCTGAAAATGTTGTCCAGGATGAGCTTGATGTAATGGCTGGCGGTGGGGTCGCAGTGGAGGAAAAGGCTCCCGCTGGGTTTCAGCACCCGGTGCATCTCCACCAGCCGCACCGCCATCATGCTGAGGTAGGCCAGCATGTTAGTACGGCCCAATACCTGGCGCAGGGCCTTGAGCAATTCGGCCAGTGGCGGCGGCCCGGCCAGGACGGCTTCATCAAAGGCTTCCTCGGCTTGGGGGCCCCATTTCCAGGTATCCTCGAACGCGGCGATTTGGGCGGCGGATTGTTCCCCGGAAGGTTCTTTGAATAGCATATTGTAGGTGGCATTGGAGTTGAACGGCGGGTCCAGGTAAATCAGGTCTACACTGTTTATCGGGATGTGCTGCCGGAGGATTTCCAGGTTATCGCCGAAATAAAGCTGGTTTTTCCAGTTTTCCACCTTTATCCCTCCCTGGAAAAAATTGGCATCATAGTTCCATTATTTCAAAACATTTACCAAAAATCCACCTCCTTTAATGGGCGTGATAAATCACGCCCCCAGGGCAGACCGTCTCCTTCTTGGTGTTCTTGCTGTTTTGGTGGTGAATATTTTAGTGCTTGTACCCCAGCGGCATCACCAGGAGGGGCACCTGGCCCTGGGGCAGTTGCAGGGTCTGGGACAACCCCTTATCTTCGAAGGCCCCCACAATCCCCGCGCCCAGCCCCAAGGCCTCGGCCATGAGGAAGACGTTTTGCCCCACGTGGCCCGATTCCATGTGGGTGTACATGACGCCCCGCTCCCCGTAGCGATTGGTGCAGCGGCGGTATTCCGCGGCGATGATCACTATCACCGGGGCCTCGGCCATCCAGGATTGGTTGAGGGAAGCCCGGGCCACCGGGGCCCGCAGATCCCCCTTGACAGTGGGCTGCAGGGCGTGCTCCGCCGCCAGGTAGCGGTAAAGGCCGGGGGCCAGCCCGGTGACGCCCCCCTCCCCCACCACCAGGTAAAGCTCCAGGGGATAGGTGGCGCCGGCGGAAGGCGCGGTGCGCAGGCCCCGGGGATCGCTGAGGCCGTCCGCGGCCCACATGATTTGGCCCACCTGGGCCAGGGCCAGGGGACGGGAGGCAAAATGGCGCACGGTGCGCCGGGCCTGCAGGGCCTCGGCCACCGACACCGCCCCTTTAGGGGAGGCTGGCGGCAGCTTGACGACCTCCGCCGCCTGCACTCCCGGCGGATGCAACAAGATTCCCCAAGCAATCATCAGAACACCCCAGATCAACGGCATGTTGAACCTCTGGTAAGAGCTAGGCAGCAGTCAGCTTTCAGCCAAGGCGAAGGCGAAGGACCGGAGATGGGTGGGCACCGCCCCGCCTACCTTTTCAAGAACAGCCGGGGAGGCGGTTCCACATTTTTATCCTTACCATGGTTACTGAAAAGCCAAGAAGGTGCGCTTCGGTTCCCCAGGTCTGCCAGGGAATCCCGTTGGCTGGCCAGTCCCTTTGGCCGGATAATCAGCCAGGATAACCTTATACCAAGTTGCGCCATACAGGTAATTTACTTGTTGTAGGGGCGGACCCATGTGTCCGCCCGATTTAGGGCGCACACCGGGTGCGCCCCTACGGAAAAAGCTCTTTTTATTTCTATGAGCGCAACTTGGTATTACGGCTTTGCCAGGCGTTCCTTCTCTTTTAACGATAGAATCGGAGACAAATCCTCAGCTATTATTTCCGCCACCTTGGCCGAGCCCTCATTGGTAAAATGAAAAAAGTCATAATAGTAAGTAGAATTCTTGGGCATCTTGCGAGCCAGATCAATAACCGGAACCCGCTCTTGCTTTCCCACCATCCGGGTGACATCGTTATAGAGTTCCAATATTTCCCACTGCAACTTCGCATTAACACTATCAAATTTGAGAGTTGCCAGGTTGACGCCGGTAGGTTCGTCTAGCCCCGCACCGTAAAGTACCGGCTGGGTGATTAAAATGGGAGTTATTTCATGGTCCAGGCAGGTCCGGATAAGCCGTGTTAACCGCGCCTCGTATGGCTTCAGGTACCGGTCCCGTTGCATCTGCTTCAGCCTGGCCGCCAGGTCCGGAGCAACCCGGTCCATTTTTTCAAAGTCCTGCAAGGAAATTTCCCGGTGCACCAACCCCCGGTTATAGCCCTCAAGATACCTGGATAAATTGATGAGCAAGTTTAGAACTTCGCTGTGTTCGGCGATGCGGTGAAAAAATGTATTCTTTTTACGGATTATATCCAGCCCCTCCTGGCTTTGGTCATAGATGTTAAGATCGTCTCGACCCATATCGTTAAGGCCCACCAGGAGCAAGACGTATTGGGGCCGCAGTTTTATAATGTAGTCTTTGAGCAGTTGCAGGTGCCCGAAGGTGGACTGGCCGTCCAATCCGGCGTTGTTGATCCAGAGATGGGGGAAATTACCCTCCAGGCGCTTTCCCAGGAGGTCAACCCAGGTCTTCCCTTCGGAAATATAGAAACTCTCCGTAGTGCTGCCGCCCACCGCCACCATGGTCAGCCAATTGGCAAAATCCGCCGGCGGCGGCGCTCCCCTGAAACCCAGGGAGTTTTTTTGGTGGTAGACGGTTTTATCTAATTTTTTGATCTCATTATTTTGGGTATTAAACTTAATATTAGTTAATAAAACTATCTTGTCCACCCTGACTCGGAATTGAAACGGGTTATAAAATCTCAGGACGACTTCGCAGATTCCCAGGGATAACCCAACCCCGGCGACCAGCAGCAAAAGGTTGGCAATGACTTTCTTGAAAGAATGGGCCGGTGGCATAAGGAGATTCAGCTTCAGGGCAATGTCCGCAGCAGTGCGGCACAGTAAGATAGCAGGCGGCTCATGGCGGCCCCGGTGAGGTGGATCACCACGTCCGGTTCCCGGCAGGGCACCCGGCGGCAGCGGAACTCCCCGGTGACCGCTAGTTCCAGAGTTTGGGGCCCCAACACCCGGACCCGCAGCTCCGGGTCCTCGCAATAGATGAAGAGGTTCTGGCCCGGGACATGGAAGGCGGCCAGCACGGATGGCACCGAAAGTTCGGCGGGCCGGGGTTCCGGGGGAGCAAGCAGCAGCTGGTGTTGGGACGCAAACCCGGAGATTTCCCGGAGCAGCGCCTGGGGCTCGGGGAGGGCCAGCTCCAGCCGGATGCCGGAAGCCGCCTCCGGAGGGCCTGCTTCCAGGACCGCCAATTCAGTCACCTTGAGGACGAAGGTGCCCCCGTGTTCATCCCACCACATACCGACGGGGGAGTCGTTTTGCAACCGGAGCCCCTCCGGGGCAAAGACCGCCCGGACCTGGGAGCAGGAGAGCAGCATCAGCATAATCCTCTGGAATCCGTTTGCCCCCTGGGCCGGGAAAGCAGGTCGGCCGCCGGCCGCGTCCCGGCAGCAGGCGGGAGCTTCCATCAATTATATTAAACCTTCCGGCGCAAGGCCCCTGAAAAAAATACCTGATGCCGAAAATTGCCTGGAGCCTGCCCGGGGGCCGGGCCCGGCGTAGGCGCCCCCGCCGGCGCCCGGATGACGCCTGGACAGCCGGAGGCGGCTATCCGACCTTTAGGCCACTTTTACGCAGTCGCTCCTGAGCCTTCGGCTCACCATAAATCATGAAAAGTTCCCTCGAAGCCTTCTCCTGAACTTTGAACCTTGAACTTTGAACTTTGAACTTTCCCAAGCAGAGGTCTCAAAATAATTCCTCTTAACGCCGGCAGGGGGCTAATATTGACCCGCTCGCAGCTTAAAGGTCGACCGGTTGAAAGACCAGGTTATGATGCCAACTTATATGAACCTAATTGCAAAATCGGGCCCTGGGAGTAACGCCAGCCGGAATGGGGCTGTCAGCTTTCCCTTGACCTTTTATGCCTAAATCCTATATTAAATAAAGAAAATTTTGTTGAAATCCATTACTTGCACGGAGCGTATCATGGTTTATTCCCCCATCGTTTTGGACCATTTTAAGAATCCCCGCAATGTGGGCGAGATCCTCGAAGCAGACGGCGTCGGCGAGGTAGGCAACCCGGTGTGCGGGGACATGATGAACGTCTATATTAAAGTGACGGACAACCGCCTGGAGGATGTGAAGTTCAAGACCTTCGGCTGCGGCGCCGCCATCGCGGTTTCCAGCATGATCACCGAAATGGCCAAGGGCAAGACCCTGGAAGAGGCCATGAAGATCACCAACAATGATGTGGCTGAAGCCCTGGGGGGTCTGCCTCCCAATAAGCTGCATTGCTCCAATTTGGGGGCCGACGCCCTGCACTCCGCCATCAAAAACTACCTGGACCGCAAGTCGGGGAAGATCGTGAGCGGGGAAGCCGACCGGGAGCCGCACATCAAGCAGAAAGGCGGCGAAGGCTGTTACTGCCCTTATTGCGAAAAGAAGGTGGTGGAAGAATCCCATTTCTGCATGTTCTGCGGGGCGGAATTGCCGCACGAGCACGAGCACTAACCCTTACCTGGGGCAGAAGGATACCTCCATGGGACTGATCTACCTGGACCATCTATCCGCCACGCCTCTTCACCCCAAAGTGAAGGAGGCGATGATCCACCATATTGAAAATGTCTTCGGCAACCCGTCCACCGACAGCCAGGTGGGGCAGCCGGCCGCCGCCGCCCTGGATAAGGCCCGGGATCAGGTGGCGTCGCTGATCAACGCCGACCCCAAAGAGGTGGTCTTCACCTCCGGCGGCACCGAGGCCAACAACCACGCCATCAAGGGCGTGGCCATCGGCCTCCGGGAAAAAGGGCGCCACATCATCACTTCCAACATCGAGCACAAATCCGTGCTCAATTCTCTACGCACCTTGCGCCTCCTGGATTATCGGTTGACTTCCCTGGACGTGGACCAGTACGGACTGGTGGACCCGGCCGCGGTGGAACGGGCCATCACCCCCGAGACCATTCTCATCAGCGTCATGTTGGCGAACAATGAGATCGGCACCATTGAGCCCATCGCCGAGATCGCCCGGATCGCCCAGAAACACAAGATCGTCATGCACACCGACGCGGTGG
Organism: uncultured delta proteobacterium; assembly: GCA_963790655.1. GTDB lineage: Bacteria > Desulfobacterota > Desulfobaccia > Desulfobaccales > 0-14-0-80-60-11 > DASWLF01. The sequence goes on from CAWBPT010000004.1 coordinate 10,766, forward strand.
CCGCCACCGGCATCATCCCGGTGGACGTGCAGAAGCTGGGGGTGAACCTCCTGAGTCTGGCGGCCAACCAGTTTTACGGACCCCCTGGGGTCGGAGCCCTCTACGTCCGCAAAGGCACGCCCATCTGGCCCTTGATAGACGGCGGCCTCCAGGAGAACAAACGCCGGGCCGGCACCGAGAACCTCATCGGCATCGTGGGTATGGGCATGGCCGCGGAGATGGCGGGTCTCGAGATGCCTGCGACCCTGCCCCGCATCAAGGCCCTGAAAGAGCGCCTGGAGCAGGGCATCCTGGCGCGCATCCCCGAAATTAAGATTAACGGCCACCCCGAGCGGTGTCTGCCTCACCTGCTATCGATGTCGGTGGAATATATCGAAGGCGAGAGTCTGATGATGCTGCTGGAAGACGAGGGTATCATCGTCAACACCCGCTCCGCCTGCGCCTCCGGGTCGCTGCGGGCCTCCCACGTGCTCATCGGCACCGGCCTGGGCCACGCCCTGGCCCAGGGCACCCTGGTCATTACCCTGGGGCGGGACAACACCGAGGCCGACATCGACCGGGTCCTTCAGGTGATGCCCGGCATCGTCCAGACCCTGCGGGAGATGTCGCCCCTGTACAAGAAGGAACACGCCGCTTCTTAGTTTTTGGGCCATCCTGAACGAATGGAGGATCTGCAAGTTATTGAGATGAACAGATTCTGCGTTTTCTCTGAAAATGTAGCGCCGGCGCCCTCGCCGGCGCTTTTTTATGAAAAACCCCGGCCTTCGGGAAAAGGCTAAAGGCCGCCGGGGACGGCTGCCCTACCTAAAATTTATGACGGTGGGGCGGGCCTCCGTGCCCGCCAGCAGAGGCGGCCAGAAACAGACTCTCCAGCTAATTTTCGAATCCTGGTTCCCAAGCTCCTGCTTGGGAACCCATCTTTTCTGCCAAGCTCCTGCTTGGCGAAAAAATTCGTATATTTTTAGTAAGTTGTATGCAAAAGCAAGAGGTCCCCAAGCAAAGGTTGGGGTAAAATTTGCGTTCCCAAGCGGGAGCTTGGGAACGAGAGAAAAGATCGGAGTTTTCTCCTAACCTGCCGCGGGAAAAGGATTGTGGAAATAACTCCCTTCCTCATTTTCCCTCTCCTCGATTATTTCCCTTAAACTCCAAGGCGTTCCCGGGTATAATCACGCCGGCGGCGGGCCGGTTCGGGACGCCGTCATCTGCCGCCAGGAGGTGAGCCATGCCAGAAAATCCGGAGGGGAGGGACATCAGCCCTCCCGGGCTGGAACTCAAAGATGAAGATATTTATGAGGCCATGAAAAAAATCCCGGGGTATCTGGACATCACCCCGGCTGATTTTAAGGAGGTCTACTCCCTGGCCTACCGGCACGCGGTGGCGCGCCTCAGCCGCTCGGTCACCGCCGGCGACATCATGACCCGGGAGGTCACCTGGGTGACGCCCGAGACCCCCTTGGCGGACGTGGCTGCCGCCATGGGCCAAAGGGGCGTCTCCGGGGTGCCGGTGCTGGACCGGGACGGCAAGGTGGTGGGGGTTATTTCCCAAAAAGATTTTCTGACCCACCTGGGGGTCACCGAGCCCCAGAACTTCATGGCTCTGGTGGCCAACTGCCTCAAAACCAAAGCCTGCGTGGCCTTGCCCATTAAGAAACAGCAGGCCCGGGACCTGATGAGCGCTCCCCCGCTGACCGTGGGGGCAGACACCCCGGTTAGGGACATTGCCGCGCTTTTTACCGCGCGGCACATTAACCGGGTGCCGGTGACCGACCCGGAAGGCCGGCTCCGGGGCCTCGTCTCCCGGGCCGACCTCATCCGATCCTTCACCCACGAGGCCCGGCCATGATCGGCAAATTTTTCCAAAAGATGGCCGGCACCACCCAGAGCCCGCCCAGGGTCAGCCTGGGTGAAATGTCCTGGTCTTTCCTGGGCAGCTTTCTGGGCATCGCTGCGGTGGCGTACGTCAACTACAGATGGGTGGAAGGCACCGACCTGGTCTTGCTCATCGGGTCTTTGGGCGCCTCCGCGGTGTTGATTTACGGAGCCATTAAAAGCCCCCTGGCCCAACCCCGCAACTTCTTGGGGGGCCATGTCATTTCGGCCCTGGTCGGGGTCACCGCCTACAAACTCTGTTATCCCTACCCGTGGCTGGCGGCGGCGCTGGCGGTGGCCGTCAGCATCCTGGCGATGCACGCCACCCGCACCCTGCACCCTCCGGGCGGGGCCACCGCCTTGATTTTCATCATGGGCAGCCCGAAGATGCACAACCTTGGGTACCTGTACGCCCTCATGCCGGTGGGGGCGGGAGTGGCCATCATGCTCATCGTGGCCCTGCTGGTGAACAACCTGTCGCCCCGGCGCCGCTACCCGGAGTTTTGGTTTTAGAGACCTCCCAGTCCTCAGGGAACCTGTGCCGCGCCGGCTGAAGTCTGCGAAGAGAGCTTCTCCCTCATGGTGGCTGAAGGATTGGGAGAATGATTTTGGTGCGTAAAACGCACCCTACTTGAGGAACGTAGGGTGCGTTTTACGCACCATTAAACGGTTTTCCGGCAACTCGGCCCAACTTTTCCAAGCAGTCGCGCCTGAGCCGTTGGCTTTCTCCAGTGCTATTAAAAGCACGGATAATGAGGATGGTAGGCAGTGCCTACTACTACATTTTTTCCCTGACCCCTGACCACTGGCAACTTTTCCAAGGAGTCGCGCCTGAGCCATCGGCTCACCCGTAAATCCTGAGAAGTTCTCGGGGGTCGCGGTCTAAACCTTGAACTTTGAATTCCTCGAACTTTTCAGGACAGGGTTGAAGAAACCAGCAAATGGGCAACTTTTCAAGGCCGCGCTACTTCCCCTCGGCCGGCAGGTCCCGGAAGGCCCCCACCGCCTTGGGGATGAGCCGGCGGATGAATACGGCCCGGTCCATGGGGTTCAGCTTCAGGTAGGCCTCGTAGTCCGGGTGCTGGGGCGCTAGCTTCGGGACTTCCCGGGCAAAACCGCTCTCCTGGCGCCAGGCCTGCTGCACCAGCTCGATGATGGGGGTGTCCAGGCCCGGCACCGCTTCCACCCAGCCCAGGCGGCGCATGACTTCGAAGCGCACCCGGTCCACCAGGGCGAAGGCGGTGTCCATGATCTTCAGCTTGGCGTCGGCATCCAGGTCATCCAGGCGGAAGCGGGCCGACCCGCCCAGGCGCCGGGCCCCCATGACCAGGTCGAAAAAGACGTAGAGGTTTTCTTCCCCCGGGGTGGCCAGGTAAAGGAGGGTTGGGGGGCTCAGGTCGATGAGCCGGGTCTCCGGTCCGAACTGCTCCTTAAAGCGGGCCAGCCAGGTGCGGAAACCCTGGTCCGCGGCCACCTTGGCCCGGAACCGCTCGAGATCGATGACCTCAGCCACGGCCGCGCTCTCCGGGGCCGTTGGCCGGAGACAGGCTCACCTGCTTGAGGCCGCCGTAAACGTAATGGATTCCCGAAATGGCCGTGAGCCCGCCGGTCACCCAGAAAAAGACCTGGAGCAAAACCGGCGGCACCGCCCAGATCTTCGCCACCAGCACCAGGAGCACCGTGGCCAACTGCATGGTGGTGGTCAATTTCCCCGCCAGGGACGGCTTGATGACCAACTGGTAGTCCGCCAGCTTAAAGATCAACACCCCCAGGGCCAGGGCCACGTCCCGGCTGAGGACCACGACGGTGAGCCAGGAGGGGATCTGGTGGTAGATGCTCAGGGTGACGAAGCTGGTCGACATGAGAATCTTGTCCGCCATGGGGTCCAGATAGGTGCCCAGGCGGGATTTCTGGTGCAAGGTGCGGGCGATGAGGCCGTCGGCCAGGTCGCTCACTCCGGCCAGGAGAAAGATCGCCAGGGCCCTCTGGTAGCGCCCCTGGATCAAGAAGATGATGAACAGGGGCGTAAGCAGGATGCGAGCCAGGGTGATGATGTTGGGTATGGTGAGACTGGCTCCGGAAACGGGGCGAGAAGCCATATGGGGTTCCAGTTTTCGGTTTTCGGTTTTCGGTAAAGAAAACTTAACACAGAATCGCCCGGAAAAAAAAGTTTTTGGTTTATAGTTCCCCTTCTTGGGCAATCAGTCTTAATTTTTGGTTGCCGGCGCAGTATGATAAGGCAACGTTCTCTCGAAACTCGAAACTCGAGACCGGAGGGATAAGCATGCGAGCCGTGGTCCAACGGGTCAAAGAAGCCTGGGTGCGGGTTAATGGCGAGGAGGTGGGCCGCATCGGGGCCGGCTTACTGGTCCTGGCGGGGGTGGCGGCCGGCGACGGCCCGGCGGACGTGGCCTATCTGGCCCAGAAGCTGGCCCACCTCAGGGTCTTTGCCGCCGAGGGCCGCCTCATGCACCTGTCCCTCCTGGACCTTAAGGCCGAGGTCCTGCTGGTGTCCCAGTTCACCCTCCTGGGCGACTGCCGCAAGGGGCGGCGCCCCTCCTTCGACGCGGCCGCGGACCCCGCCCTGGCGGAGAGGCTCTACGAAGACCTGGCCGCGGCCCTGGCCGGTTACGGCCTCCGGGTGGCCACCGGCCGTTTCCGCCAGATGATGGAGGTGGGCCTCATCAATGACGGGCCGGTGACCCTGCTCCTGGACAGCCAGAAGGTCTTTTAGGGCCCCGCAAGCATTGACAAAGCCCGTCTGAAAAATTATGATTTTCGCAGACTTATCCTGGCAGCGGCGCTCACCGGTTCTCTGGCCGGTCTGGCAGCAGGAACCGCCCTCCAGACGACTACTCAGAGAAGTTGCTCATGAACCTTGGGCTCACCGTAAGTTATGAAAAAGACCCCGTAGGGGGGGTAAAACTCGCCCCGCCAGCACCGGCGAGACGCCTGTGCCACCTGTTTATTGGAACGCTTCGAAGTGGGGAAAAAATTGGGGCCCCGGGCCCCGGGAGGTTAAATGAAACTCATCGATCTGACGCAGGTTACCAAGTTTTCTGCGGATAAGCCCCATCGGGAACTCCTGTACGATTCCCCCAACCTCCGGGTGCTGGCCTTCAACTTCGAGCCCGGCCAGGAACTGCCGGTGCATTCTCATCCCGCGGACTCGGACGTCACCTTGATGATCCTGGAAGGCGAAGGGGAATTTACCGGCGCCCACGAGATGCCGGCCAAGCCCGGCATTGTCCAGATCATGCCGGTGTGCGAACCGCATGGCCTGAGGGCCAAAACCCGGCTGCGCCTCCTGGTGTTCATCGCCCCCACCCTCTAATGTTATGTCCCACAAGTATCATTAAAAAGTCGCCGTCTTGGTTCCCTCCCCCTTGATGGGGGAGGGTTAGGGTGGGGGTGGCAAAAAATAATAAGGGGTATGGTATGTTAATCGAAATTAAACTCCCCCTCCCCCTAACCCCTTCCCACCAGGGGAGGGGGAATAATTGGTGCAAAATTCTGTAAGGTATTTACGGGACATAACACTAGAAGTCATTTCAAAACCGATTTCGGGCTTCGTTTTGAACCAAGCAAAGGACCTGAGCGGGGAAATAATCACCCCCCTTTGGAAAAGGGGGGAAGGGGGGATTTTATATAACCTCCTGAAATCCCCCTAAATCCCCCTTTTTCAAAGGGGGATTTAAAAACCTCAATTCCCAACCTTTGGCCGGTTGAGTAGATATATTTGTAGTCTACGACTTGTTTTGAAATAGGTTCTAGGATTTATGAATCACGACACAATCATCGGGTTGAAATAGTTGTTTTGGGGGAAAGCCGGGGGACTTTTTTGTAAGGTTCCCCCGTCCTCCCCTATCCTCCCAACCCCCGAAACTGGGTGAAAGAGAAGCGTGTTACCCATCTACCTCAAAGACCAGGATTTTTCTCCTCCCGATGACCCCATCTACTACCTGCTGAGTCGCGACGGGCTTTTCCTGGTGAAGCGCACCCCGTTTTTTGAGGCCGTGGTGCCGGCGCCGGGCATCCCCTGGCTCAGGCCCCAGGAGACCCGGGTGCGCATCGACGCCCCGGCCCTCCCCGCCCGGCTGCTGCTGGAATGCCTGGCCTTCTTCCGGGCGGTCTTCTCCCGCTACAAGAGCGAAGCCGTGGTCCTCTTGGGCTGGCGGGAGAGCGCCCAATCCTATGAACTGGTGGTGCCGCACCAGACCGTGGGGGGCGGCCACTGCGACTACGAGGTCCGGGAGTTCCCCGCCGGGCTCATCCGCCTGGGCACCATCCACAGCCACGCCGGCGCCGAGGCCTTCCATTCGGAACGGGATAACAACGACGAACGCTTCGAGGACGGCTTCCACCTCACCCTGGGCAACATCGACGGCGAGATCACCCTGGCCTGCTCCGTGGTGGTCCAGGGCTACCGGGGCCAACTCCCGCCGGAGCGGATGTTCTCCCCCTACCCCATCCCCTGGGGCGAGGCGCCGCCGGAGGCGGACTGGGCCCCGGTGGTGGACGAGAAGGTCACCCCCCTGCCCCGGCCCATCGAGTTCGGGACGTGAGGGGAGTGAGCAGTGAGCAGTAACTATCCAATACATAACTGCAAGTTGAATGATTTGGTGATAATGGCAAGTTTTTGAGGAGCACTAGGGTATGTTCTTTTCTTACAATAGATATTGAGCGGGTAGGCAAGTATATCACTTTGTGTTGAGGTGACATATGGAAAGTAATCTAATACGCCCCTCACTCGGAGTGAGCTTTGATTATGTCTTCCTATCTATCTCGAGACAATCAGGCATGCAAACTCCAAAATTGGAAACTACCGGTCATGTTTTTTTTGTAGCCGAAGCAAAGCACACTCGCGATGGTCGCCGATTCATCTCGTTGCCTCATAGCAACCGTATCTACGAGACCGACTGGTGGTTTAGGTCTAACTGTATGGGAAAAGATGGTCAACGAATAGGACAATACGCCATCCCAATTGATGAATGGGCCAAGAGGCTCTAAAAAGTGGCTGCAGCGAATCGCAGGAAAAAGCTGGATAGCGAAAGCCAGTATCCATTAGTCCGTTAAAATGACGCAAGAAAAGAATCAATGGCCTTATGCCGCTCGAATTGTCCATCTTGTTGGTGGGTGTCGGGCAATAAATAATCCTGGCCCCATTGTCAACTTGGAACCAGTTACACTTGAGGGCAAGGCAGGACAATTCAAAATAGATACGTATGGGTCAATTTATCTTAGACTTGAAGCGGTAGGCATCGGCATTATTGGTGTTGATTTTTATTCTCATATATTAGAAATTAAAGGAATTGTTCTTCCTAATTGGAGGTCTTTTCACAGGGCTAAAACTACTTCATGGCCTGTTGACCAGGTTGCTCAAAAATGGAGGAATATTGCTTACGCTGCATTTAAAAATAAAAACGGACAGCTTTGGGATATTGGAAGCAGAATTGGGCATCAACTAAGGGTCTGTAATTGGAGATTAAGAGAAATATCCGAAGCTTATAGAAATCAGCTTAACGCAAAAATAAAAAGCAATGACTTTAAGGTAGGTCAAAGCTTCGAGGATGACTTCACGTGGTTGTCTTATTTATCTATTCAGTCATTTTTGGTTGATGCCTGCATTCTGAGAGATTATTTGGCAGAATTTGTGTCAGAATTCGTCTACAAGAATATCATTAACTTGAGTAATTGCAAAATCACTACAATGGGTTCCTTAAAGAAAAAAGTATTGAATAAAATCACAGATAATGATTATTTTACTCATAAGCTAAAACAAGAGACAAGCAAAAATGGTTGGATTACGCTTCTAGGATATTATAGAGATTTAGTAGTGCATTCAGCACCATTAGCTCAAGCAGAGAGAAGATTGTTTTCAGTATGTGATAAACTTCCCATGGATGAAAATAGAAGTTTACCGATAATCCGCTGCCCAATACCAGAAAACCCTTCAAAGATTTTAGCTTCACGCTCTAGTGGGATCCATTTTGCTAATTTTGACGACCAATTAAATATGTTTGTTAAAGCAGCAAAGGGGGATATTCCAATGATTGATGGTCTGGATTACGCAAGTGCTGTTCTATATAATCTTGCAACACTTTTAGAGATTGCAGCAGATAAATCTCCTCTTGCTCCACAAATGATGGTTTTTAATCGCTCAAATATCATTGGGGATGTTAAAGTAGAAAATGTAGAAAGTTAACCAATCGCTGCACAAGGATTGCCTGCCCTGACAGGCTATCAATCCGTGAGCTTTGCCGTTAAAGATCACTGCTATATATTTGCAATAAATTCGTCAACATAAAACTACATATACCTAATCGCTAACTGTTAACTGCTTAACTGCTTACTGCTCACTGCTCACTGCTCACTATGGAAATCAAAGCCATCGGCATCGGTGGGATCGGCTGCGCCCTGCTGCCCTTTCTCTGCCGCTTCCTGCAATACTCCGGCGAAGCGGCCCGCCTCACCTTGATTGACGGGGACTCCTTCGAGCGCGCCAACGCCGCCCGCCAGGCCTTCCCCCGGCTGGGCAACAAGGCCGAAGTGAAGGCCGGCGAACTGGCCCAGGAGTTCCAGGGCCTGTCCTTCAGGGCGGCGCCGGAATACGTCACCCCAGAAAACGTGGCCCGGCTGGTGGCCGAGGGCGACCTCGTCTTTCTCATGGTGGACAACCACGCCTCCCGTCTCCTGGTGAGCCGCCACGCCGCCACGCTGCGGGACCTGACCCTGATCTCCGGGGGCAACGACTACGAGGACGGCAACGTGCAGGTCTACGTGCGGCAAAACGGCGCCGACCTGACCCCGTCGCTCACCCGGTACCATCCGGAGATCGCCGACCCCGCCGACCGCAACCCCGCGGAGCTCTCCTGCGAGGAACTCATGGCCGCAGGCGCCCCCCAGCTGTTGTTCGCCAACCTGACGGTGGCCGCCCTGATGCTCAACGCCTTTTATGCCTGGCGGCAAGGCGCCTTGGACTACTCCGAGGTCTACCTGGACATCGTCAGGAACATCAGCCGCCCGGTGACCCGGCCGGTTTAAAGCGCCTTTAACCATTGCCGTAACCCGCATATTCAGCCTCAAACCACCTGCTTCGAAAAGTTCAAAGTTCAAATTTCAAGGTTCAAAGTTATGAGCATGAACATCATGATTTTTCATGATTTATGGGTGAGCCGTGGTTCATGAACGACTGCTTCGAAAAGTTCCTGATATTATGTAGGACACCCGCCCTCGGGTGTCCAATTCCTCGCCGCCGGAGGCGGCGGCGCCACATTTTCATGATTTATAGTTCCCGTCGAAAAATGCGGAATTGTAGGGGCGCACCTGCGTGTGCGCCCTCATGCAGGGCGGACACATGGGTCCGCTCCTACAAGAAAATTTCGTTTGTTTTCGACTTGGTATTACAGGTAAGCGGGAGGCTCATGAATGGCTGCCCTAAAAAGTTCCAACAAATTAGTGGCACCGGCCTCTCGTGGGAATTGTAGGGGCGGGTTTAAAACCCACCCCTACGTGGCGTTTTCATACTTTACGGAGCTTGAAAGCTCATGAGCGACTGCTAGAAAAATAACAGGGGAAGACAGGCCTGGCCCGTCTTCCCCTGCTAAACCTTGGATCAAAGTCAGGGCTTATCAGCCTTGCTCAGCCCAGACCTTTCACTCCTTCTTCTTTGGGTTTCTTCTTGAGGTGCCGCTTCTTGGGCACCGGTTTAGGCTTCACGGGTTCTGCTTTGATCTCGGCGATGAAGTCGTATTTCTTGCACATATATTGATATTTATCCGGCGCGACCTTGATTTTGTCGCACCAGAAGGGCTTGCCGTCATGATAGGCGTCGACCTCGAAATTGGGCGACCAGACCGTGTACTCAATCCAACCCTTGGCCGGGACTACCAGGGTCGCCCCACTGTTCAAGGAAGGAATGGCTAAGTCATATCCGGTATTATTTCTAATTAACCCCGTATATGGCATGGGCTTTAAAGGAGTTTCCGCCGCAGGGTCCTGGACGGCGGCGCCGGTGGTTGCTAATAGGACCGTCACCAGGAGCGGGATTAACATCATTAAGGCTTTCGGTCTCCGTACCTTCAAACCCAGATGATATTGCAACATGGCCGCCTCCTTGAATATGCAATGCTTATTTGGGTGGTCTCCCTAAAACTTGCATCCGCAATCAATGATGTAAATTAGGCCATACCTTATTTTTAGCTCCGAACTTCCTGATATTAATCGCAGGATAGTTATTGCCCTGGCCAATGTCAATAAAATTGGTTCGGCGCGGGACGGAGGTTCGTAAGGTTGACCAACGAATTTTTAAAACCGCGGAGAGAATTTTTATTAAAGCCAAACCCGCGAAGCTTATGATGATAAAGTGCAAAACCGCTGCTTTCATTTCAGAACGCCTCCTCCGGCCGGGGCGCCGCTACCCGGTGGGGCGCCATTAAAGCATCAAAGGCGGTGGGCCCTGGTTCTCAAGCACTTCCCACCGCCTCAGACTTGGGCACCGGACCCCGCCAGGGCAGCGGGGAGCCGGTTTGGTGACCTAAATGGTGACCCCTATTTTATCGGCCACCAGGAGGATGAACCCGGCCAGGAAAAGGGACAGGGCAAAGATTTCCCCCCACTTCACCCAACCCCGGCTATCTTCTATGCCCCGCAGCCTGGCGAAAGCCTTGACGTCTAAATCTTGATCTTTCTCTTGCCGACTCATAAAAGCACCCCTGCTTTGGCTGATTTTTGCTACTGAGGCTCGTGCTGCCTGAGGGTATGTAAACCATAATCCCCCAGAGCCGACAATTGGGGATTCCCCTATTTTGGGACTCCAAGTTCCTTATTTGGCAGCCAGTTATCCGGCAGGGGTACCGCCTCGCCGGTGAGGGCCGCCACTTCGCAGAGCAGGGTCACCAGAAGCTCTCGCTCCGGGACCTTGCGCACCGCCTCGCCCTTTTTGAACAGGACCCCCACCCTGGCGCCGCCGGCTATGCCCACGTCCGCTTCCCGGGCTTCGCCGGGCCCGTTCACCACGCAGCCCATGATGGCCACCTTGATGGGGGTGGTGACGGCCATGAGACGCCGTTCCGCCTCTTCGGCCAGGTTGAAGAGATCGATGCGGCAGCGGCCGCAGGTGGGGCAGGAGATGAGTTCCACCCCCCGCTCCCTCAGGTGCAGGGCCCGGAGGATCTCGTAAGCCACCCGCACTTCCTCCACCGGGTCCCGGGTCAGCGACACCCGCATGGTGTCGCCGATGCCCTGGGCCAGAAGCAACCCGATGCCCAGGGCGGATTTCACCGTGCCGGCAATGAGCCCGCCGGCCTCGGTGACCCCCAGGTGCAGGGGGTAATCCGTGAGCCGGGAGAGTTCCTGGTAGGCCGCCACGGTGACCAGGACATCGGACGATTTCAGGGAGATCTTGAAATCGTGAAACCCCCAGTCCTCGAACTGGCGCACCCAGCGCAGGGCGCTGGCCGCCAGGGCCTGGGCGCTGGGGGCCCCATATTGCTCCAGCAGGTCGGCCTCGAGAGAGCCGGCATTCACCCCCAGGCGCAGGGACACGCCCCGCTCCCGGCAGGCCTCCACCACCAGGCGGGTCTTGGCCTCGCCCCCCAGGTTGCCGGGGTTGATGCGGATGGCGTCGGCCCCGGCCGTGAGGGCCGCCAGGGCCAGGCGGTGGTTGAAGTGGATGTCGGCAATGAGCGGCAGGGGGCTCTGGCGCTTGATCTCGCCGAAGGCGGTGACCGCCTTCTGGTCGGGCACGGCCAGCCGGGCCACCTCGCAGCCCGCCAGGGCCAGGCGCTCGATCTGGGCCAGGGTGGCGCCCACCTGGCGGGTGTCGGTGTTGGTCATGGATTGCACCACCACCGGGGCCCCGCCCCCCACCTGCACGGGCCCGATGAAAATGGGCCGGGTGGGCTTGCGTTTGATGCCCGTGAGGGAAATTTTCTGATCCATAAGTTATCCAGATTTTAGCGGAATTAGCCGCTTTGCGCAAGTTGCGGAAAAAGATTCACCACCGAGACCCCAAGAGCACCAAGAGAAAGTTAACCACAGAGGCTCAGAGAGCACAGAGGAAATTAGTGGTCAGTGGTCAGTGGTCAGTGGCCAGTAAGGGAATGCCAGGTTTTATCTGATCACTGACCACTGACCACTTTCTGTGTCCTCTGTGTCTCTGTGGTGCATCTCCTCGCCGCTTACCTAAATTTCGGCGGGCGCTTCTCCAGGAAGGCCCGGGCCCCCTCGTGGGCGTCCGGGGAGGCGAAGCACAGGGCGAAGGCGTCCACTTCCAGGGCGCAGGCGCTTTTGAGGTCCACGTCAAAGCCCCGGTCGATGGTCTGTTTGGCCAGGGCCAGGGAGACCCGGCCCTTGGCCGCCAGGGATCTGGCCACTTTCAGGCATTCATCCATGAAGGTGGCCTCGGGAAAGACCCGGGCCACCAGGCCCAGGGCCTTGGCCTCGGCGGCGTCCACCAGACGCCCGGTGAGGCACAGCTCCTTGGCGCTGCCTTTGCCCACCAGCCGGGCCAGGCGCTGGGTGCCCCCAAACCCGGGCATGATGCCCAAATTGATCTCCGGCTGGCCGAACCGGGCGCTGTCCGCGGCATAGATGAAGTCGCAGGCCATGGCTACCTCGAGACCCCCGCCCAGGGCGAAGCCGTTGACGCAGGCTAGGACCGGGATCTTCAGGGCCTCCAGTTTAAAGCCGGTCTCATGGGCGGCCCGGGCGAAGTCCCGGGCGCGGAGCGGGTCAAATTCCAGGAACTGGCTGATGTCCGCCCCGGCGATGAAGGCGCGCCCCGCGCCGGTGAGGAGCAGCACCCGGATGGCCGGGTCCCGGCTGACCCGCGCCACTGCGTCGGCGAACTCGGAGAGCATCTCATGGGTCAGGGCGTTTAACTTCTCCGGGCGATTGAAGGTAACGGTGGCGATGCCGTCCTCCACAGCGAAGATGATGGTCTGATAAGACATAAGGCCTCCTTAATTTATTGCGTCTCTGGTCTATAAATCTCCCTTAAACTGCCTTGAAAAGTTCCTGAGAATATGTAGGACACCCGCCCTCGGGTGTCCAATTCCTCGCCGCCGAGGGCGGCGGCGCTACATTTTCATAATTTACGGGTGGGCCCAAGGACCGCCGGCAGCTAAAAAGCCGCCTCCGGTTCGCCCACTTCCTCCAGGCTAGCCGGCTGCCACCGGGGCTTATCGTCCTTGTCGATGATCCGGGCCCGGATGCCTTCCAGGTAGTCGGGGTGCTGCACCATAAAATGGGCCGCCAGGGCCTCCCGGTGAAAGACCTCGGGGAGCGGCCGCCCTCGGTTGGCCCGCAGCAGCTTCAGGGTCACGGCCAGGGCCGTGGGCGAGCGCTCCGAGAGGCGGTTTAGGACCTCCCGGCACCGCTCAGGCCCCGGGCGGCCTTGCCGCAAGGAGTCCACCATCTCCTTAAGAGAGCCCTTCCCGGCGAAATGAACCGCCACCCAGGCGTCCAGGTCCGGGTCGGGGGGGATATTTGCGGCGGTCCAGGCCGTAAGGAGGGCCCGGAGCCGGGCCGTGGCCTCGGCCCTCTGCTCCGGAAGGCTCCCCGACCATGCCTCCAAGGCCTGCCGCAGCTCCGGCAACCGGGCGGCGGGCACCAGGTGGGTGGCCAGCCCCAGGCGCACGCATTCCGGGCCCACCATCTCAAAGCCGGTGAGGGCCAGGAATTCGGGGTAGCCCGGCGGGCATTTGGTATGCAGCCAGCCCGTGGCGCCCACGTCCGGGAAAAAGCCGATGCGGGTCTCGGGCATGGCCATGCGGGTGCGCTCCGTGGCCACCACGACCTCCGCCCCCGCGGCCAGGCCCAGGCCGCCCCCCATGGTGATGCCGTGGGCCAGCGCCGCCACGGGCCGGGGGAATTGATGGATCAGGAGGTCCAGGGCGTATTCTTCCCCGAAGAACTGGTCGTCCCGGAACACCCGCCCCTCCCGCACCGCCGCGGCCAGTTCCTTGAGGTCGCCCCCGGCGCAAAATCCCCGGTCCCCGGCGCCCTCAAACAGCACCAGCCGCACCGTCTCATGCGCCCGGGCTCCCTCCAGGGCCCGGCGCAGGAGGCGGACCATCTCCAGGTTCATGGTGTTGAGGACCCGGGGGCGGTTCAGGACCAGGGCCAGGAGGTGCGATCGGCGCTGCACCAGGATAGGGGTTTCGTCTCGTTCAACCATTAGGGGCCGGGATTGGTTTTTAGTTTTTAGTTTTTGGTTTTTGGTTGTGGTCTTGAAATAATAAGTAGATTGAGGGAGCAGAGCCCCTAAGCCCCCGTTAGCCAAGAACCTATTGCAAAACTCTTTTTTGCTGTCACCCTGAGCGTAGCGAAGGGTCTAGGCTACTGAAATGACTAGATTCTCCGCTACGCTCAGAATGACATTTTCGTAGTAAATGAGGTTTTGCAATAGCTTCAAGGAAAAGCGGTTCCCCTAACCACTAACCACTAATCACTATTCACTCTATTCCCTGACCCCTGACCCCTGACCCCTAACCCCTGGCCTGCTCTCTGCTCCCTGCTCCCTGCTCCCTGCTCACAGTTTACTGCCCCAAAAGATGAGCTGGGGCATCTCCACGTTCCCCATAAAGGGGATGGGGGCCCGGATGGTCTCCCAGCGGCGCAGCCGGTAGCCGGGAAACCGGTCCCGGAGCTCCTCGGGCGTGGGGAAATGGTGCACCAGGTTGCCGTCCGGGGTGGCGATGTCCACCAGGGTGCCGGGCTCCAGCCGCCGGGTTTGGGGGAGCAGCACCTGCTCCCCGAACTCCCGGGGCGAGACGTAGATGAACAGGTCCCCTCCGAGGCGCAGGACCCGGTCCAGCTCCCGGCAAAAGCCCCGGAAGGCCGCGGCGTCGCCGTGGTTGATGACATTGATGCTGACTGCCAGGTCGAAGCGCCCGCCGGCGAAAGGCAGACGCCGGAGGTCGGCCCGGAGGAGCGGGGCCTTAAGGCCCGAGGCAATGAGGCGCGCCTTCAGCACCTGCAAGACCGGGGCCTCCAGGTCCACCCCCACCACCCGGAAGCCATGTCCGGCCAGGGGAATCAGGTGGCGTCCCACACCGCAGCCCGCATCCAAAACGTCCCGGCGGCCGGCCTGCAGCAGCTGCGGCAGCAGGGCCATGAACTCCGGGTTGGGACTCAGGCGCTGCATGGCGCCGTCGGCAAAGATTTCTCCCCAATCGGGCATGGGCGGCCTCATGAAATTTGCGCTGAAATGATCGTCCCGGGCGCCGGAAACCGCGGCCGCAGGTGTTATATACCAATATGGCTCTTTCCAATAAATTGCAGGTCGGAACCAGAATTTTTACTTACCTTTACCAAGGGAAGTTAAGGGTGATTTTAGTCAATCCTTTGAAGTTCTCTCAACATCCCCTTCTTTCCAAGGATGACTTTAAGACCTCAAGGGCTTAAATCTTTGGCTCTGATTTATGGTCAGGCTATTTAGGAATCGCCAGACTAGTTATGCATTTCCGGGCCCGGCCTCAATATCACGGTCTCACCCTCAGGGAATTCTACTCCAAACTCAGGAGATTCCCCAGTCAAAATCAGGGATTCCCCAGTTCCATTTTTCCCTGCTAGGCCTTAAGTTATTTTTAAATGCTTCCGATAAGAGGAAGCACACCAAACTAAGGAGACAAATAAATGGATGATTACCCCAGAATCGTTTTATGGGATGAAGTAGACGCCCACGGGAGGTTTGCCGAGCCGGCCCCTCTGCTGCAACTGTTGCCTTCGCGCCGCCGGACCACCGATTCGGGCCATCAATCCGGCTTGGGCAAGGTTCTGCCCTTTGTACGCCCCCGGCATTCTGCCCGCCGCAAAGCCAACGCGCGCTAACGGGATTACTACGTTATCGGTCTGCTAGAATATAAGATATTCCACTGCAAAAATCAGGTGCTAAGGCAAGGCGCCCCAATCAAAAGCTAACTCATTCCCGCTTCTCCCACATTCTCGGCCACCGCCCTCAAATTCCTTTCCTTTGAGAAGGACTTTCTGATTATAATCAGAAGTTGATGGGCCAAATCCTCCCCGAACCCGGATAAGATTTTGGGGCCTAGGGAGCGGACTGCCGTCCGTACCCCGGGGGAGAGCAGGGCGCCGGCTTCGGCCCCTCTCCCATAATTTCTGATATTGTCGTAAGGGGGGCAGCATGATTTCTCGATATAGCCGTGAGGTCATGGTCCGCATCTGGACCGAGGAGGCCAAGTTTAACTCCTGGCTCCGGGTGGAGTTGGCGGCCCTGGAGGCCATGGGGGCTTTGGGCCTCATCCCGCCGGACGTCCCCGCCCGGGCGGCCAAGCTGGCCGGGTGCGACACGGAGCGCATCATTGCCATTGAGGCAGAGACGCACCACGACGTGGCCGCGTTCGTGGACCAGGTGTCCGCCTGCCTGGGGGAGGACGGCCGCTACTTTCACTTCGGCCTCACCTCCTCCGACGTCCTGGACACCGCTCTGGCCTTGCGTCTCACCGAGGCGGCGGACCTGTTGCTCGCCGACCTGGACGAGCTCCTCGCGGTGCTCAAGGACCGGGCCTATGAGTTCAAAGACCAGGTCATGGTGGGCCGCACCCATGGGGTCCACGCCGAGCCCATCACCCTGGGGCTCAAGTTCGCCCTGTGGCATGCCGAGTTTCAGCGCCAGCGGGACCGCCTGACCCAGGCCCGGGAGACCGTGGCGGTGGGCAAGCTCTCGGGCGCGGTGGGCACCTTCGCCCAGCTGCCCCCGGAGGTGGAGGCCCGGGTGTGCGCCTCCCTGGGCCTGACGCCTGCCCCCATCTCCACCCAGATCATCCAGCGGGACCGGCACGCGGAATACTTCCTCACCCTGGCCCTCGTCGGCGCCAGCGTGGAGAAGGTGGCCCTGGAGATCCGCCACCTGCAGCGCACCGAAGTGCGGGAGGCGGAGGAGTTCTTCGGCGCGGCCCAGAAAGGCTCCTCGGCCATGCCCCACAAGCGCAACCCGGTGCTCTCCGAGAACCTCTGCGGCCTGGCCCGGGTCCTGCGGGCCAACGCCCTGGCGGCCCTGGAAAACGTGGCCCTGTGGCACGAACGGGACATCAGTCACTCCTCGGTGGAGCGCATCATCGCGCCGGACAGCACCATCTTGCTGGATTTCATGCTGGCCCGGCTCACCCGCCTCTTAAAAAATCTCCTAATTTACCCGGAGAACCTGGAGCGCAACCTCCACCTCACCCGGGGGCTGGTCTTTTCCCAGACGCTGCTGCTGGCGCTTATCGGGAAGGGCCTCAGCCGGGATGCGGCCTACCGCCTGGTGCAGCGGCCAGCCATGCAGGTCTGGCAGGAGGGGGGCGAGTTCGCCTCGCGGGTTAAGGAGGACGTGGAGATCGGCAGCTATCTCAGCCCCCAAGAGATCGAGGCGGTCTTCGACCTGAAGCGCTATTTCCGCCACGTGGATGAGATTTTTGCCCGGGTGTTTGGGTAGTAAAAGAAAGCGGTCAGCAGTCAGCGTTTAGTTTCGAGTTTTTAGTTTTTAGTTTCTGGTTTCTGGTTTCTGGTTTCTGGTTTCTGGTTTATTTTGACCCGTCTTGGTAGGTCCGAATGCTATTAGAAGTCATTGCAAAACCGATTTCGGGCTTCGTCTTGAACCAACCAAAGGACCTGAACGGGGAAATAATCACCCCCCTTTGGAAAGGCAGGGGGGATTTATATAACCTCCTGAAATCCCCCTAAATCCCCCTTTTTCAAAGGGGGACTTAAAAACCTCAATTCCCAACCTTTGGCCGGTTGAGAATATATATTCGTAGCCTGCGACAGGTTTTGCAATAGCTTCTATGAATCATTGGAATTTAGAACAGCCGCCCTCGGCTGTTCGAGAGGAAGAGACGGTGGGCCATGCCCACCCTACATGCTGCCTGCCCCAATCACTGGTCTGGCTGACCGCTGACTGCTGAACGCTGACCGCTGCTTTACGCCAACGACACCTTGATCTGATCTTCCCGGGGCACCACCTTATCCAGGCGCACCAGGATGGTGTCTCCCGGCGTCAGCTTCAGGCTGGCCGGGGCTTGCATAAAAAACTCCAGCCAGAGGTCGGGGAACATGAGGCGGAAGCGGTGAGGCAGGCTCTCCAGGACCAGGGCCTCCCGGGTCTGCCCCAGCCGGGCCGAGAGGTACTTCAAGAGCCAGTAGCGCAGACGCCGGGCCTTGAGGAGGCCGGCTCGGCGCATGGCCGGCTCGATGTCGGTGATAATCCGCTCCAGGCCCTCCCGCCCGTAAGGCGGGGCCCCGCCGCTCACCGCGGCCAGTAGCTGCCGGTGGGTCACCAGGTCCAGGTACCGGCGGATGGGGGAGGTGGCGAAGGTGTAGCAGGGGAGTCCCAGCCCCCAGTGGGGTTGGGGGTCCGGGTCCATGACCACCCGGCTGAGGCGGCGCCGGTCCCGCCACAGCTCCAGCTGGCTTTTGCCCTCTTCCCGGCGGATGGGTTCCCGGGGCTCCGGCTGGACCCGGAAGATGGCGGGGATGCCCTGCTCCGCCAGCAGCGAGGCCGCCAGGGAGTTGGCCAGCACCATGGCTTCGGACACCAACTGGTGGGACTCCGTCTCCTGGTCCTCCACGCTGACCTGCAGGTCGCCGTGGGAGTTAAAATTGACCCAGACCTCCGGCAGGCGGAGTTCGTAGCCGCCCCGGGCCAGCCGGCGCTCCTTGAGCCGGCGGGTCAGGCTGGAAATGGCCGCCAGCTCCGGCTCCTGGGGCAGCAGGTCCTCCACTTCGTGATAGGTGAGCCGCCGCCGCACCTTAATAAGGCTGGGAAAGATGGCCCAATCCTTGATCCCGCCCTCTGCGTCCAGGGTCACCAGGAAACTTAAAACCCGGCGTTCCTCCTGGGCCAGCAGGCTCAAGACGTCTTCGGAAATCTCCTCGGGGAACATGGGAAGGCGGCGCTCCGGCAGGTAGATGGAGGTAGCGCGCTCCCGGGCTTCCAGGTCCAGGGGAGACCCCGGGTGCACCAGGGCCGAGACGTCGGAGATGTGGATCCCCAGGCGCCAGCCCCCCGGCACTTCCTCCAGGCTCAAGGCATCGTCGAAGTCCCGGGTCCGTTCGCCGTCAATGGTCATGACCGCCAGGCCGGTCAGGTCCTGCCGCCGGGAGGCGTAAGGGTCCTCCGGAGGGCTCTGGGCGAGACGCCGGGACATTTCCCGGGCCTCGGGGGAAAACTCCAGGGGCACCTCCAGCCGGCAGAGGTCCAGGTCTTCATCTTCCTGGAAGACCCCCAGGCGCACCAGGAGGCGGAACGGGGCGCCGGGAACCTGGAGCCGGGCCTGCTCCAGGTAGGCCTTGGCCTGGTCGTAGTCCGGAGCCTCCGCCCCCCAGACGGCCAACTGGCGCAGCAACTCCACCACGCGAGCCCGCCAGGGAGGCTGGTCCTCGATTGCTCTCCCTTCCCAGACGGCCTGCAGCCAGGCGGCGCTCTCCTCCAACTCCAGGCGGCGCTCCAGCTCCCGCCGCTGCTGCTCTAGAAGCTGCTCTACCACCTCCGGCGCATTGGGGACCACCTGGCCCTCTTTATGCTTGAAGAGGACCCGGTCTTCACGGAGACGTCGCCCCATGGCCGCTACCCGGTCGGGGGAGGCCTCCTTGAACCACAGGTCGGCCATCTCCGCCACCGTCATGGCCTGATTTTCCTGGGCCAGGAGTTCCCAGACCTCGTTGAGGTCGATGGCGGCCTTTAGGTTTTCCCGGGTTTGGGCCGCCTCTTCCAGATGGCGCAGCAGGTCCTGGCGGGATAAGCCGGCAAGGCGCAGACTGGGGCCGACGTGGAGGAGGCGCTTGGGAGGCAGGGTCATTTCCCGGCTGTTCTGGGCCAGCACCCGGAGCCGCTCGCCCTTGAGCTCCAGGACGACGCCCACCAGGATGCGCTTCTCTTCGAAGAATTCGACGATCTGGCCGGGTTCCATGGTGGGGCAAAAAGTAACAGAATCCCCGGAAATGTCAATGAGGACGGTTTTTGGTTTTTGGTTCTTGTTTTTGGTTTTTGGTTTTTGGTTTTTCGTAAATGTTGAGTTTCGTTTTGAGTTTGAGATACCGCAACTGGTGACCGGAAGCTGATTCTATCCCTTTAAAAAAATATATTTAATTATCTCGTATTTAAGCAAGAATAAGGTCAGGCAGAAATATGGATCTGACTTTGGCGATGGGCGCCTTTAGACAATAACTAAAAACCAAAACACGAATCGAAACCAATCATGCGGCTGGCCATCATCGCCGACGTCCACAGCAACCTGGAGGCCCTGGAAAGCGTGCTCATCCGGGTCCGCCAGGAGGGCGTGGACGCCATCTTAAACCTGGGGGACCTGGTGGGCTACAACGCCAACCCCGCGGAATGCCTGGAGATGCTCCAGAGCGAGGCCGTGTGGAGTCTGGCCGGGAACCACGACCTGGCGTTGCTGGACGCCGAGCGGGCCCAGCATTTCAATATCATCGCCTACCAGGCCCTGAACTGGTGCCGGGAGCAGCTGCGGCCCCGACACCTGCAATTTCTTGAGGAGCTGCCCCTGACCCGGGAGGTGAACGGGTCTTTCCTGGCCTGCCACGGCACCCCCACCAGCGCCGACACTTACATTGCCTACCACTTCCAGGGCAAACGGGTTTTGTCCCATCTGAGCCGGGAGACCGGGTTGCGGGTCTGCTTTTTCGGCCACACCCACCGCCGGGCCTTGTGGTACCGGGATATCCGGGGCAAGGTGGCCCTCCAGGAGATCTCCCGGCCCCAAGTGATGCTGTCTCCCCAGTGCCATTATCTCATCAACCCCGGCAGCGTGGGCCAGCCCCGGGACGGCAATCCGGAAGCGGCTTACGCCATTTTCGACGACGAGGACTTCTCCATTCACTTTAAATCCACGCCTTATGATGTTGGGGGGGCCCAGCGCCGTATCCTGGCAGCCGGGCTGCCGCCTTATCTGGCGGAACGCCTGGCCCGGGGGGCTTGAGATAGCTGTCAGCTCTCAGCTGTCAGCTAGCAGCAACGGAAAGATCGATTTTGCGATTCTATCAAAGGCTGATGATCACAACGGTCTTGGGATTGGCTAACTAATTTTCTGATCGCCTTTCGCGCTGACCGCTGACAGCTGACCGCTGAAAGCCAAAGGAGGGGGAAAAGATGGCTCCTTACTACAAGGAAGGGGTGCTCAAAGACGGCACCCGGGTGATTCTGCGGCCCCTGGTGAAGGATGACCGGGAGAAGCTCATTGACTTTTTCCGGCGTCTGGACAAGAAGGAACTCTCCTTCCTGCGCAACGACGTCCGGGACCCCGCGGTGATCGACCACTGGATGGATCACCTCGATTACCAGCGGGTCTTTCCCCTGGTGGCGGAGGCCGGGGGACGCATCGTGGGCGACGGAACCCTGCACATGCGCAAGGTGGGCTGGAAGCGCCACCTGGGCAACGTCCGGGTGGTGGTGGCCAAAGACTACCAGGGCCGGGGCCTGGCCACCCTGCTCATCAACGAACTGGTGGAGCTGGCCGGAGAGTTCGGCCTGGAAAAACTGGTGGCCGAGATCCACTTGCAGGCCGCGGCCGCACTCAGCGTCTTCAAAAAAGCGGGGTTTTCGGTGAAGGCGGTGTTCGAAGACCTGGTCAAGGACCCCGCGGGTAAGAGCAGCGACCTGGTGGTCATGGTCTGCGACGTCCAGGGCCGGGACCGCCGAGCGGCCGCCTAGAGAAGGTTGTTGAGGGGAGGGTCGGGGGAAAACGATTCCCCCGCCCTCCCCTCAAACTCCCCTCCCCTACCCCCTGTAAGATTAGCTGGGAAGGCGGGACCTCCGGCCCCGACTTCCCAGCAAAAAACTTAAGGGATTGGGGGTGGGGGTTTGGGGGAGGGGGTAAGGGCCGTGGGCCCTTAGCCACCTCCCCCAAAATATCACCAAAATCACCACTCATAAAAGCCAACCTTGGTCAGCACCTCGGCCCCGTCCGGGTGGAGCAGGGCCATGTCCTCCAGCCTGACGCCCCCCCAGCCGGCGAGGTAGATCCCCGGCTCCACGGTGACCACGCAGCCGGCCGGGAGCACGGTACTCCGCTCCTTGACCGGGCTCAGGCTGGGGGCCTCGTGCACCGCCAGGCCTACCCCGTGGCCCAGGGAGTGGCCGAAGGCCTCCCCATAGCCCGCGGCGGCGATGACTTCCCGGGCCAGGGCGTCGCCCGCCAGGGACTCCAATCCCGCCTTCAACTCCTGCTCGGCCCGCTCCTGGGCCCGGCGCACCAGAGAGTAGATTTTCCGGAACTGCTCATCCGCTTCCCCCAGAATAAAGGTGCGGGTGAGATCGGCGCAGTAGCCGTCCACCCGGGCCCCCAGATCGATGATAATGGGTTCGCCCCGCTTCAGGGGATAGTCCCCGGGGTGGTGGTGGGGGCAGGCGCTGTTGGGCCCCGCGGCCACGATGGGCGGAAATGCCACGCCTTCGGCGCCGCCTTCCCGCAGGCGCTTCTCGATCTCCCAGGCCACGGCCCGCTCCGTCATCCCCGGGAACAATTCCGCGGCCACCTGCTGGAGCACCGTCTCCGTCAACTCCAGGGCCCGGCGCATCCGGGCCAGTTCCTCCGAGGTCTTCACCTCCCGCAGGGTTTCCACCACGTTCTCCAAAGGGCGCCACTCCACCTTAAGGCCCGCGTCCACCGCCGCCTTGGTCAGCCGCTGGTATTGCCGGAAGGAGAGATGGGCCGCCTCAAAGCCCAGGCGCTGCACCCGGGCGTGCCGCAGCAGGTTCGCCAGGGTATCCGCCAGACTCACGGGATAAACCAGGACTTCGTATCCCTGGGCTTCTTGCCGGGCCCAGATCTGGTACCGGAAATCGGTGATGAGCCAGGCGTTCTCAGGGGTGAGGAGCAGCATGCCCCATTCGGGGTCCGCCGCGGTAAAGGCGCTCAGGTAGCGCCGGTTCTCCGGGCCTGAGACCAGCAGGGCGTCTACCCCTTCCCCCGAAAACCGCTCTCTGGCGGCCCTAAGGCGCAAATCGGTGCTTGAGGTTGCCATGCCTGGAATTCTGGGAGAATCGGGGCGGGAAAGCAAGGGAAAATGAGCCCGGCGAATTTCTTGGATTAAAGAAAGAAGTCTGATCAGCCGTATAGTTAAAAGAATCGGGGGGATTGGGATGGATTTTCAGATGACGGTGTTGGTGGCGGAAGACTACGGCACCATGCGCCAGATCCTCTGCCACAGCCTGCGGGAGATAGGCTTTAAAAACGTGCTGGAAGCTGAATACGGCCTGGACGCCCTCAAGGTCATCCAGGGGGAAGACATCGGCCTGGTGGTGACGGACTGGCACATGCCCCAAATGGGGGGGCTGGAACTCCTGAAAAGAATCCGGGGAAACCCTGCCACCGCCTCACTGCCGGTACTCATGGTCACCATCGAGGAATCCAAAGACTGCGTCATCGCCGCGCTAAAGGCCGGGGTCAACCACTACCTCGTCAAGCCCTTCACCGCGGCCGATCTCAAAGAAAAGATCGAACTCATCTTCCACAAGATTAAGGCCCGCCAACGGCTCAGCTGCTGATGCCCTCCCGGCCCCGGCGGCAACGGGTGCCCGCCTGATTCCTGTTGACAAAGAGGCAATTGCCAGGTATTTTTTATATTTAGGCTTAGGATTTCCGGCCACCGGACGCCGCGTGAGAGCGTTATTAAATTTTCAGGAATTGGCTCTTGATAAAACTGGTAGCCTTTGATTGCGACGGGGTGCTGTTTGATTCTCGTCAGGCCAACATCGCTTTTTACAACGCCATCCTCGCCAATTTCGGCCGCCCGCCCATGAGCCCCGAGTCCGTGGATTACATCCACAGCCACACCGTGTGGGAATCCCTGGAGCACCTGTTTGCGGGCCAGGCCGACCTGGACGCGGTGGTGAGATTCTCCCGCAGTTTCGACTACAACCCCTTTATCTCCATGATGGTGGAGGCGCCGCACCTGCGGGATTTCCTTGAGTTTTTGCGCCCCGGCCGTCACACCGCCCTGGCCACCAACCGCACCACCACCACCCGGGCGGTTCTCGCTTACCACGGCCTGGCGGACCAGTTCGACCTGGTGGTTTCGGCCCAGGACGTCCGTCACCCCAAGCCGCACCCGGAATCTTTTCACCGCATCCTGGAGCACTTCGGCCTTGAACCCCGGGACGCCATCTACATCGGCGATTCCCGGGTGGACGAAGCCTTTTGCGCCAATTCCGGGGTGCCTCTGGTGGCCTTTCGCAACCCGGAGTTGCACGCGGCTTATCATCTTGATTCCTTCGCCGAGGGCCCGGACCTGATCCGGGACTTGACCTCGACAAGGGCCTGAGGCAGGAGCCAGCCATGCAAAAATATCAGTGTGAAGTCTGCGGTTATATCTACGACCCGGCCCAGGGAGACCCGGACAACGGGGTTTCCCCCAACACCTCCTTTGACAAATTGCCCCCGGAATGGGTCTGTCCCATTTGCGGGGCCGGCAAGGACCAGTTCAACCCGGTAGATTAAAGGAGCCGTTCCGGAGCGGGCCCCCTGGGAGCCCGCCCCCTTACAAACTTCCATTATGAGTGCCTCATTAAACCGAAGATCTTCCCAATCCCGCCCCCAGAAAAAGTCGTTCTTGCGGGAATACGGCGAAGCCCTGTTCATCGCCCTGATCCTGGCCCTGGTCATCCGGGCCTTCCTGGTGCAGGCCTTCTCCATCCCCTCGGGGTCCATGCTGCCCACCCTGCAAGTGGGAGACTACCTGCTGGTGAACAAATTCATTTACGGCCTGCGCAATCCGTTCACCAACAAGGTCATGGTTCCCCTGGGCCAACCCAAACGCGGCGAGATCGTGGTGTTCATCTTTCCCCAGGACCCCTCCAAGGATTACATCAAGCGGGTCATCGGCCTGCCGGGCGACAAGGTGCAGATCGTCGACAAGAAGGTTTTAATCAACGGCAAACTGCTGGAGACCCCCCAGGCCGTTTACAACGACCCCACCCTCATCCCGGCGCCCACCCACCGCACGGAGTCACCCCGGGACAACTTCGGGCCGGTGGTGGTGCCGCCCAACGCCTACTTTGTCATGGGGGATAACCGGGACCACAGTTATGACAGCCGTTTCTGGGGCTTCGTCCCCATGGACGCCTTAAGGGGCAAGGCCTTGATCATCTACTTTTCCTGGGCGGGAAACCACCACGAGTCTCTCCCCCAGGCCTTCGTGGGAGGGGTAAAGGGCTTGGTCTCTAATTTCTCCTGGAACCGCGACGAGTTCCAGATCCGCTGGGACCGCATCGGCAGCCTGGTTCACTGAGGAGCGTTCTGCGTTTTTCGTTCTTCGTTTTTCGTTTTGGGTAAAAGGAACATTCATTATCTCCTGCACCCTACGCAGGCTGAAGCCTGCGGCTACAGATATTTTTGAGAACGTTGAGCCGGTAGCTAAATCTCTTTGCATGGTTTCAGGTGAGCCAACGGCATAACTGTAAACCAAGCCCCGCAACCAGGTCGCTCGGCCCATTTAAACATGCCCATTGCCCCCCGGTTTAATCCCCAGGTCACCCCACGAAAAACGAAAAACGAAAAACCAAAAACGCTGAGCGCCCTGCTGCTTCTGACCATGCTGGCCCTTTGGACCTGCGGCTGTGGCCGCCCGGGGGCGGTGGTGGTTTTCTGTTCCCCGGATTCGCCCCGGATGCGCCAGGCCGTGGAGGGGCTCAAGGCCAACCTGGGGGGCCGTCCCGTGGAAGTGGTTTGCGTCCCGGAATTCGGGGCCGACGGCAAAGAAAAACTCCGTCTCCTGCGCCGGCAGCACCCCCCGCTCCTGGTGGCGCTGGGGACCCCGGCCTTGATGGCCCTCGCCCCGGTGGAGAAGCAGACCCCGGTGGTCTTCGCCCTGGTGGGCAACCCCTACTTCACCGGCGCCGCCTACGACCCGGGTCACCCGGAGATTCACCAGGAAAATGTCACCGGCCTGGCCACGCCGGCGCCGCTGACCGCGGCGCTTCAGCAAGGGGCGGGCTTGCTGGGGGGCGGCCCCTGGGGCCTTCTGTACGATCCCAATGACGGGGTGGCGGTGGAGCTGGCCCGCCGGTTCGCCCAGGAAGCCCCGGGCTACGGCATCAAGCCGCTCATCGCAGAGAGCACCTCGGCCCCGGACGACGGCCCGGCGCTCACGCGCCTGTTGGCCCGGGGAGCCCGGGTGCTCTACCTGCCCCCCGCGGCCAGCGCCGCCCGTTATGCGCCCCTGGTGCTGGCGTGGGGGCGCGACCTCAAGGTCAAGGTGGTGAGCAGTTTCCCGGAAGGCGACCATCAAGGGGCCCTGCTGTGGGTGGCTCTCGATTACCGCCGCCTGGGCGAGGAAGCCGGGGCCCTGGCCATGCGGGTCCTGAACGGCGAGGCCCCCAAGAATATTGCCATCTTCGAGAGCACCCCGCTCAAGCTGGAGGTGGATGAGTCCTTGCTGCGGCAGTGGAGCGGCTATCCGCCGGCGAAATGAACCGGCAACAGGAAAATATGCAACCACAGAGGCACCAAGGGCCCGGAGAAACACCGAGAGGAAAATAAAAAATGCGCCTGCCGGGCGCAATTTTTATCTCTGCGCCCTCTGGGTCTCTGGGGTAAATATTATCCTCGCCTTTTACCTTTTCGCCTTTGCGCCTGCCTGCCGAATCATTATAATGTAGCTTTCACAGATCAGTTACCAATCCAGTCCTTCCCGACCAGGAGGCTTTTAATGACCCCGTCCCCCCAGTTTGATCCCGCGGCCTGGCAGCCGGAGATCAAAATGAGCCAATTTGTCCTGGATAACGGCCTCACCCTCCTGGTGCTGCCGGACCCGCGCTTACCCATAGTCTCGCTGCAGATTCACTACAAGGTGGGCTCCCGCCACGAACTTCCCGGCATCACCGGCATCTCCCACCTCTTCGAGCATCTCATGTTCCGGGGCACCGACACCCGGGGGCCCGAGGAATTCTCCCGCATCCTCCAGGCCAAGGGGGGCGAGATCAACGCCTTCACCACCCGGGACCACACTTCCTACTTCGAAAATCTGCCCGCCGAGCACCTGGAGTTGGCGCTCTCCCTGGAAGCCGACCGCCTGCTGCACCTGAAGCTGGACGACGAGACCTTCGCCCCGGAGCTCCAGGTGGTCATCAGCGAGCGCAAACTGCGCTCGGTGGACAGCCCCTTCGGCTTGGTGGAGGAGCAGTTGTTCGCCACGGCCTACACCCAGCACCCCTACCAGTGGCCGGTCATCGGCTGGGACCAGGACCTGCACCGCATGACCCTTAACGACTGCCAGGCCTACTACCGGGACCATTATCATCCGGGGAACATGACGGTGGTGGTGGCCGGCCAGGTGGAAGCGGAGGCGGCCCGGGTGCTGGTGGACAAGTATTTCGGCGGGATTCCCCCGGGCCCGGCCACGGAGCTCAAGGTGGCGGAACCGCCCCAGCGGGGCGAACGCCGGGCGGTGTTAAAGAAGGTCTCCCAGGTGGAGGCCCTGTTTGCCGGGTTTCACATCGTAGGTATGGACCACCCGGACCTCTACTCCCTGTCGCTGCTGTCCGTCATCCTGTCCGGCGGTAAGGCCTCCAGGTTTTACCAGGATTTCGTGCGCCCCGGCAAGGCGGTGGAGCTGAGCGTGGAGCTGGCCCCCCTGCCCTTCCTGTCCCAGGACCCTGACCTGCTGGTGGTGGTGGCCGTGGCCGCGCCGGGTAACCCCCTGGCCGGACTGGAGCAGGAAATCTGGGCCGCGCTGGAGAAGGTCCGGCAAGAAGGAGTCTCCGCCCCGGAGTTGGCCCGAGCCAAAAAACTGGCCCGGTCCCAGGTCGTGCGCTCGCTGACCCACAATTTTTTCCGGGGCCTGCTGGCGGGCCTCTTCCACCTGAAGACCGGGGACGCCCAGGAGGCCAACCGCATCCTGGCCTCCTTTGAGGCGGTCACGGAGGCGGACATCCTGCGGGTGGCCCAAACCTACCTGCGGGAAGACAACCGCACCGTGGTGGTGCTGAACCCGTCTCCCCGGAGGAGAGCGCCGCCCTGGGGCCTCTTTCTTAGAGTTTTCTGTTTCCTGTTTTCTGTTTCCTGTTTTCCGTAAATTAAGGAAATAGAGATTGAAGACATGGTTTTCTCCATAGGTATTAGTCAAATTGAATTTTGACTAAATAAAACTTAAATTTGTACCCGCAGGCCTGAGCCTGCGCCGGATGAAAAATGTAAGTGCGATTGCTTAAGATCTCTTGCAACCTTATGCGTTGACGCAGGACCTAAAACAGAAAACGGAAAACCGAAAACAGGAGTTAACATGGCACACTACATCCCCGAAATCCACCAGACCACCCTGCCCGGCGGCCTGACCCTCCTGGGAGTGGAATACGCCCGGGTTCCTTGGGTGAGCCTCACCTTTGTGGCCAAGCGGGGCTCCGAGACCGACCCTCCGGGCAAGGCCGGGGCCGCGGACTGGGCCGCGGATTTCCTCACCCTGGGCACCAGCCGGCGCAGCCAACTGGAGCTGGCCCAGGACATCGAATCCCGGGGGGCGTCGCTGGCGGCCAAGGGAGGCTGGGACGCCACGTTAGTGAACCTGGAAGGTCTGGCCGAGGATTTCGGCGAGCTTATGCATACCCTGGCGGAGGTGGTCCAGACCCCCGCCTTTCCCGAGGCTGAATTTCCCCTCTTGAAGGAGCGCCGCAAGGCCGAGCTGGCGCACCAGCTGGACGACCCCCGGGAACTGGCCAGTTTGCGCTTTCTCAGCCTCTTCTTCGGGGAGGCGCCTTACGGCCATGCGGTGCCGGGGGACCTAAAGAGCGCCGAGTCCCTGAGCCTGACGGATCTGCAAGACTTTTACCGCCGGGAGTTCACCCCGGCAACCTCCTCCCTGGTGGTGGTGGGCATGGTGGATTTCCCCCGCATGGCCGCCGAGGCCGGCCGGCTCTGGGAGCAATGGCCGGGCGGCGGCCCGGCCAGCCCCCCCTACACCTCGCCCCCCGGGAAGCTCTGCGCCCCCGGCATCTACCTCCTGGACCGGCCCGACCTCACCCAGAGCGAAATCCGGGTGGGCCACCTGGGAGTGCCCCGGTCCCACCCCGATTTCTTCGCCATCAAACTGGTGAACTACATCCTGGGCGCCGGGGGCTTTTCCTCCCGCCTCATGAGCCGCATCCGCTCGGACCTGGGGTTTACCTACGGTATCCGCAGCAGCTTCTATTTCCGCCGGGCGCCGGGGCCTTTTATCATTTCCACCTTTACCCCCGCGGCCAACTCCGCGGCCGTGGTCAAGGAGATCGCCCAGGTGGTCAAAGAAGTGCGGGACGCCGGCGTGGCAGAGAACGAACTGGCCGAAGCCCAAAGCTACCACGTGGGGCATTTCCCCCTGGGGTTGGAGACCTCCCGGGCCATCGGCAGCCAGGTCATCTCCATGGACCTTTACGGCCTGGGCCGGGACTACCTCAAGCGCTATTGTGACCAAATCCGCGCTATCACCCCCAAGGCTGCGGCCCAAGCAGCCGCCGAGCATCTCCAGCCGGAAAACCTGGTGACCTTCGTCTTGGGGCCCGCGGCCCAGATCGCCGACTCGTTGAGGGAATTGGGTCCGGTGCAGATCATTGACGAAATTTAGGCTACCGATTTTTTAGTTGACAAATGCCTTGCGATGTTATGAGATAGGAGTGATTTTGTGAAAAAAAGGATAAGCCCATTGGGGACCATTTAATTGAGGGAGGAAAGTTTCATGCATAAAACTCCATTGTTGGACCAACTGGAGTCCGGTCCGTGGCCCAGCTTCATTACGGATTTGAAGCGGGTCGCCGGCCGGAAAAAATCGGTCGCGGATTTGTTAGGGGTGTTGGAGCGTTCGTACAAAGACAAGATCACCCACTGGAAGCATGGCGGCATCGTCGGCGTCCTGGGATACGGCTCCGGCATCATCGGCCGCTACATCGACCTGCCGGAAGAGTTCCCCGGCGTGGAGCATTTCCATACCGTCCGGGTCAACAACCCCTCCGCCTGGTTCTACACCACCCAGGCCCTGCGGGACCTCTGCGAAATCTGGGATAAGCACGGCTCCAGCCTCCTGAACGTGCACGGCTCCACCGGCGACATGATCTTCCTGGGCACCACCACCCCTGAGCTGGAACCTTGTTTCGCCGCCCTGACGGCCAAAGGTTGGGACCTGGGCGGCTCCGGCTCCGCCATGCGCACCCCCAGTTGCTGCGTGGGCATGGCCCGCTGCGAATGGTCCTGCTATGACACCATGGACCTGTGCTACCAGACCACCCAGCACTTCCAGTTCGAGATGCACCGCCCGTCTTTCCCCTACAAGTTCAAGGTCAAATGCTCCGGCTGCCCCAACGACTGCGTGGCCGCGGTGGCCCGGGCCGACATGAGCGTCATCGGCGTCTGGAAGGACGACATCCGCATCGACCAGGCCGCAGTCCAGGCCTATGCCGCCGGCGAATTGAAACCCCGGGGCGGCGGTACCCCTTACGCCAAATTGGACGTCAAGGCCGATGTCACCGACCTGTGCCCCACCGCTTGCATGAGCTATGACGGCAAGACCTTGAAGATCGACAACAAGAACTGCAACCACTGCATGCACTGCATCAGCCTGATGCCCCAGGCCCTGCGGCCCGGCACCGAGACCGGCGCCACGCTGCTCCTGGGTTCCCATGCCCCCATCCTGGAAGGGGCCCAGATGAGCTGGGTTATCGTGCCCTTCATGCAGATGGAAGCCCCGTATGATGAATTCATGGAGCTGGTAGCCAATATCCATGAATGGTGGTCGGAAAACGGCAAAAACCGGGAGCGCGTGGGTGAGTTGATGCTGCGCCTGGGCATGCGGGCTTTCCTCAAGGGTGTCGGTCTGGAGCCGGTGCCCCAAAGCGTCAAGACCCCCCGGGCCAACCCCTTCTTCTTCTGGCACCAGGAAGACTTCGACGCCGAGGCCGCGGGACGCAAATACATCAAATAATGAGGCGACTTTCTCATTAAGCATACTTGCCTGGCCTAGTGCCGAACCATAAGGAGGAATAAGGAAAATGGCTGAACGTATAACCGATATCGGTCCCCCGAAATATGACAAGTTCTTGCCGCCGGTCATCAAAGCGAACTACGGCAAGTGGAAATACCATGAAATCCTGGAACCCGGCGTGCTAATGCACGTGTCCGAGTCCGGCGCCAAAATCTTTTCCGTGCGTGGCGGTTCCGGCCGCCTGGTGACCACTGACTTCATCAAAGACGTGTGCGATATCGCGGATAAATTCTGCGACGGCTACCTGCGCTTCACCAGCCGGAACAACGTCGAATTCCTGCTGAGCGACCAGAGCAAGATCGCGGGCGTGAAGGACGCCTGCAAAAAGCTGGGCATCCCCCTGGGCGCCACCGGCCACTCGGTGAGCAACATCGTCCACACCCAGGGCTGGGTCCACTGCCACACCCCGGCCATCGACGCCTCCGGCATCGTCAAGTCGGTAATGGACGACCTGTTTGAATACTTCGGCAGCCACAAGCTGCCGGCCCAGGTGCGTATCGCCCTGGCCTGCTGCCTCAACATGTGCGGCGCGGTGCACTGCTCCGATATCGCTATCCTGGGCATCCACCGCACCCCGCCCAAAGTAAACCACGAGAGGCTGCGCCACCTGTGCGAAATTCCCACCACCATCGCTTCTTGCCCCACCGGCGCCATCCGGCCCCATCCGGACAAGACCATCAAGAGCGTGGTGATCAACGACGAGCGCTGCATGTACTGCGGCAACTGCTACACCATGTGCCCGGCCCTGCCGGTGTTCGACTCCCAGAAAGGCGGCGTGGCCCTGCTGGTGGGCGGCAAGGTCTCCAACTCCAAGACCCCGCCCATGTTCTCCAAGCTGGCGGTGCCTTATCTGCCCAACAACCCGCCCCGGTGGCCGGAAGTGGTCCAGGCCATCCGCAAGATCCTCACCAAGTACGCCGAAGGCGCCAACAAGTGGGAGCGCGTGGGCGAGTGGGTCGAGCGCATCGGGTGGGAGAAATTCTTTGAAGTATGCGACATTCCCTTCACCTTCCAGCATATCGACGACTACCGGTGGGCCTATGACACCTACCGGACGTCGATGCATTTTAAATTCTAGGCAGGTGGGATAAATGGCACTATCCAAAGCAGAGTTGGTAGAATTTATTTACGACATGGTCGAAAAGGCCCAGGGCAAAAAGCAGCTCAAGGCCATGGACATCCAGAAGGCCGTCCTCAAAGCGCACCCCGACCAGGACAAGAACATGGTCAAGTTCGGGATCAAGGAGCTGATCGACGGCGGCCGCTGCGTCTACACCTACTTCGGCGGGAGCTTCATCGAGATTCCCCACGAAGAAGGGGCTGCAAAGCACTGATGCATCAGGCCTGTCCCCGGCTGCTGCTGGCAGCATTAAGGGGTGGGGCCGGCAAGACCACCTTGACCCTGGGGCTTCTGGCCGCCTGGCGGGACCAGGGCCGTCGATTAGTACCCTTTAAAAAGGGACCGGACTATATCGACCCGGCCTGGCACGCCCTGGCTGCCGGCTGCCCCAGCCATAATCTGGACCCCTTCCTCATGGAGGGGGACCAGATTTTGGCTTTGGTGGCTCGCTACGCCGCCCAGGCAGACGCCCTCCTTATCGAAGGCAACCGCGGCCTCTACGACGGCCTGGACGCCCAGGGCACCTACAGCACCGCGGAGCTGGCCAAATTGCTCCTCACCCCGGTGGTGCTGGTGGTGGACTGCACCATGCGGACCCGGACCACCGCGGCCATGGTATTGGGTTGTCAGCATTTTGACCCGCAGGTGCCCCTCCGGGGTGTCATCCTCAATCAAATCGCCCGTCCGCGTCACGAAGACATCATCCGCAATGCCATTGAGCACTACTGCGGCATTCCGGTCCTGGGGGCCATCCCCCGCCTCAAATGCGAGGTCTTTCCCGAACGCCACATGGGGCTGGTGCCCCCCCAGGAGCATACCAAGGCGGTGCGGGCCGTTGCCACCGCCCGGGACCTGGCCCAGCGGTATCTGGACCTGGACGGCCTCTGGCGGGTGGCCGCTTCGGCCCCGCCCCTGCCGGAGGCGCCGACGGTGAAGCCGTCCTCTGGCGCCATCTGCGATCCGGTGACCATCGGCATCATCCGGGACTCGGCCTTCCAGTTTTATTATCCCGAGAACCTGGAGGCCCTGCAGGAAGCAGGGGCGGCGGTCCTGGAACTCAGCGCCTTGGACGACCCGGTTTTGCCCCCCCATCTGGACGCCCTCTATATTGGGGGAGGGTTCCCCGAAACCCACGCCCGGACGCTCGCGGAAAATTTGAGCTTCCGCAATTCCGTCAAGGCCGCGGCCCAGGCCGGTTTGCCCATCTATGCCGAGTGCGGCGGCCTCATGTATTTAGGGGAGCATATCCAGGTCGGGAGCGAAAAATTCCCCATGGTGGGCCTGTTCCCCCACGACTTTGTCATGGGGAAAAAACCCCAGGGGCACGGCTACACCGTCCTGGAGGTGGCCCGGGCCAACCCGTACTTTCCCCTGGGGACCATCCTCAAGGGGCATGAGTTCCATTACTCTCAAATGCGGCCGGAACCCGGGCCGGATGCTCCCATGGCCTTCCGGGTCACCCGGGGCACCGGCATCGGCGGCCAGCGGGAAGGCCTAATTTATCAAAACGTCCTGGCCACCTATACCCACCTGCACGCCTTGGGATCCCCGGAGTGGGCCGCGGGCATCGTGCGCCTGGCCCGGGAGTACCATCAGGGTGCCGGGGCGCTGGAAAAGATTGCCTCCCCGGGGCACGCCTCCGCCAAGGAGGCCCGGCTCTGAGGCGGGGCCGGCCAACCCCGGCTCATTTTCCGGCGGCCCCTGGCGGCACGGAAATTTTTTTGGTCAAAAATCTCCCGATGTTTGGCACCCCATTTAGTTTGTGATATATAAAATTATGTAGATAAGTCTAAGGAGGTAATCTAATGGCGTGGCGGGTAGAAGTGGACACAGATAAGTGCACCGGGGACGAAGAGTGCGTCAACGTTTGTCCGACTGGCGTCTTTGAGATGCAGAACGAAAAAGCGGTCCCCGTCAATGAAGACGAATGTCTCGGCTGCGAGAGCTGCATTGAGGTTTGCCCCTCGGGAGCCATCACCATAACCGAGACCTGAGCCGATTTTCCAGGCTTAAGAAAACTAAGGGGAGGGCTGGATGCAGTCCTCCCCTTTTTTTGAGCGTCATCTCAAAATCTGGCGAAAAATTCAACCACAGAGACCCAAAGAGCACAGGGAAACGACCAAATAAGAAGATGTCTGGCGGCGTCGCCAGACATCTTTTTGATTATCCTCTGTGCCTCTGTGGTTGAATTTAATACCTAAGAGCACTTCCCCGCCAGCTCCTCACTGCACGACTGGCATTGCTTCAAGGGCGCCAGCTCCTCTTCGGTGGCGGGGCGCACTTCCAGCACCTGCACCCAATAATGCAGGTCATGGCCGGCAAAGGGGTGGTTCAGGTCCAGGATGACGGAGTTTTCCTTCACTTCCTTGATAATCAGGGGATATTCCGGCGGGAAGGGCAGATTGGCCGGCAGCACTTTCTCGCCCGGTTTGAGTGCCATCTCCGGCGGAAAGACCTTTTTGCTCCACTCCTGCACGTTCTCCGGCTCATAAAGGCCGAAGGCCTCCGGGGCCGGCACCACGAATTCCACCGCATCCTTAGCCCTTAAGCCCCAGAGGCGGCGCTCCAGCCCGGGCAGGACTTCATTGCAGCCGGCCACAAACGTCAGCCGGGCCGGAGCCTCGGCGGTGCCCCGGATTTCCTCTCCCGAGTCCAGGCGCAGCCGGTACTCCAGACAAACATATTGATCCTGTGCGATAACGGACATCTGGTTACACCTTTAAATTGATGATATAATAGACTTTGGCGGCCGGAGATGGCCGCCAACCTGAGTAAAGGTAGCGCCCGGCGCCCTCGCCGGCGTCCTGAACCGCCGGGGGCGGCGGTTCTACAAACTATTATAACTTAGCAAGAAGTTCTCCGTAACCCGGGAAAATGATTCGCAAGGCTAAAATTCACGAAGTTCCGGAAATCCGCCGCTTCCTGGGGGAATTCAGCCTGGACGGCGGCATCCTGCCCCGCACCCTGGCCGATCTCTACGGCCAGCTGCGGGACTACTTCGTCTACCGGGAAGACCAGAGCCCCATCATCGGCGTCGCCGCCCTGCACATCTGCTGGGCCGGTCTGGGGGAAATCCGCTCGGTGGCCGTGATGCCCGAGCACCGGGGCCGGGGCCTCGGCAAAGAGCTGGTGACCACTTGCCTGGCGGAAGCCCGGGTTCTGGGGCTCAGCGAAATCTTCCTGCTCACCCTGGTGCCCGACTTTTTCAAGCCCTTCGGCTTCAAGGTGGTGTCCCGGGAAGACCTCCTGCCCATAGTCTGGGCCGACTGCGTCAACTGCGTCAAATTTCCGGACTGCGACGAAATCCCCATGCTCTTGGACCTGGGGGCCGACTGATAGAAGCCAGTTGCCAGTTAAAATTACTTGATGCCTACTGGCAGCCGCCAACTGACTACACTACTGATTACTGACTACTGACTACTAAAAAATGATTGACTTAATCCTCAAAAAAATCTTCGGCAGTAAGAACGAGCGGGATCTGAAGCGCCTGGCGCCTCTGGTGGACCACATCAATTCCATGGAGCCCGAGTACCGGGCCCTCTCGGACGCCCAACTTCGGGGTAAAACCGTCCACTTCCGGGAACGCCTGGACCAGGACGAGCCCCTGGAAGACCTGTTGCCCGAGGCCTTCGCCGCGGCCCGGGAAGCCTCGCTCAGGGTCCTGGGGTTGCGCCCCTTCGACGTCCAGCTCATCGGCGGCATCGTGCTGCACCAGGGCAAGATCGCAGAAATGAAGACCGGTGAAGGTAAAACCCTGGTGGCCACCATGCCCGCCTACCTCAATGCCCTGAGCCGCGAAGGGGTCCACATCGTCACGGTGAACGACTACCTGGCCCGCCGGGATACCCAGTGGATGGGCGGCATTTACCGCTTCCTGGGCCTCACGGTGGACACCATCGTCCACGGCTTGGACGATTCCGAGCGCCGCCGGGCCTATGCCGCGGACATCACCTACGGCACCAACAACGAGTTCGGCTTCGACTACCTCCGGGACAACATGAAGTTCTCCCTGGAGGATTACGTGCAGCGGGATTTCAATTACGCCATCGTGGACGAAGTGGACTCCATCCTCGTTGACGAAGCCCGCACGCCCCTCATCATTTCCGGCCCCGCGGAGGAGTCCACCCAGCTCTACTACGCCCTCAACCAGGTGAGCAACCAGCTCAAACGGGACCAGGACTTCACCGTGGATGAAAAGGCCCGCTCGGTGCTGATCACCGAGGAAGGCGTGACCCATGCCGAGAAGCTGGTGCGCCTGGACAACCTTTACGACCCCCGAAACATCGAGGTCCTGCACCACCTGAACGCGGCCCTGAAAGCCCAGAACCTCTTTAGACGGGACGTGGACTACATCGTCAAGGAAGGCCAGGTCATCATCGTGGACGAGTTCACCGGCCGCCTCATGCCCGGCCGGCGCTACTCCGACGGCCTGCACCAGGCCCTGGAGGCCAAGGAAGGGGTTAAGATCGAGAACGAAAACCAGACCCTGGCCACCATCACCTTCCAGAACTACTTCCGCATGTACAAGAAGCTGGCGGGCATGACCGGCACCGCGGACACGGAAGCCGAGGAGTTCAAGAAGATCTACAACCTGGAAGTGATGGTCATCCCCACCCACAAGACCATGATCCGCGCCGACCACCCGGACGTCATCTACAAGACCGCGGACGAGAAATTCCAGGCCGCGGTGGAGGAGATCAAGGAGTGCCACGGCCACGGCCAGCCGGTCCTGGTGGGCACCACCTCCATCGAAAAATCGGAGCACCTGAGCCGCCTCCTCAAAAGGGAAGGCATTAAGCACGAAGTGCTGAACGCCAAGCAACACGAAAAAGAGGCGGAGATCGTGGCCCACGCCGGGCAGTTTGGCATAGTGACCATCGCCACCAACATGGCCGGCCGGGGCACCGACATCGTCCTGGGGGAGGGCGTGGTGGCCGCGGGGGGCCTCCACATCCTGGGCACCGAGCGCCATGAGGCCCGCCGCATCGACAACCAGTTGCGAGGCCGCTCCGGGCGCCAGGGCGACCCCGGCTCCTCCCGCTTCTACCTGTGCCTGGAAGACGACCTGCTGCGCATCTTCGGGTCCGACCGCATCAAGGGCCTCATGGGCCGCCTGGGCATGGACGACGGCGAGCCCATCGAGCACCGCCTGGTGTCCAACGCCATTGAAAAGGCCCAGAGGCGGGTGGAAGGCCACAACTTCGAAATCCGCAAACACCTCCTGGAATACGACAACGTCATGAACAAGCAGCGGGAGGTCATCTACGCCCAGCGCCGCCAGATCCTGTCCGGGGAAAATCTCCAGGAGGACCTCCTGGAGATGGCCGAAGAGCTGGTGGAGGACCTGGTGGAGGAGTACACCGGCAACAAGGTCCCGGAGGAATGGGACGTTAAGGGCCTGGACGACGCCTTCCGCCGCCAGTTCGGCTTCCGGGTCCCCTTGGAAAGCCTGGAGGACGGCGACCTGCAGGACTACCTCACCGAGTTGGTCCAGGGGCGCTTCGCCGCCAGGAACGAAGAGATCGGCCCCGAGGTCTTCCCCCAACTCCAGCAGATGGTGATGCTCCAGATCGTGGACAACCACTGGAAGGAACACCTCTTGTCCATGGACCACCTGCGGGACGGCATCGGCCTCCGTGGCTACGCCCAGGTGGACCCCTTGCGGGAATACCAGCGGGAGGGCTACGACGCCTTCATGAACCTGATTCACCGCATCAAGGCCGACTCCGTGGGTACCCTTTTCCACCTCCAGGTGAAGCCCCACCAGGAAATCCCGGAAGAAGCCCGACCCAAGGCCCAACCCATGGTTTTCAGCCACGGCGACGGCAGCGCCGCCCAGCCCAAAGAGCGCCAACAAAAAAAAGTAGGCCGCAACGACCCCTGCCCCTGCGGCAGCGGCAAGAAATACAAGAAGTGCTGCGGGAAGTAGGAATAATTTGAGGGGAGGGCTGGGGGACGCGAGTCCCCCACCCTCCCCTCAAACTCCCCTCCTATCCCCCTTTATGGGGGCCTGGAAGGCGGCGCCTGCGGCCCCGACTTCCAAGGCCAAGGAACATAAGGGATTGGGGGTGGGGGTTTGGGGGAGGGGGTAAGGGCCACTTACGAAAAAGCCCTTAGCCTCCTCCCCCAACCACAAAATTCCTCTTAGCCCTGGCGGTTAACCGCCAGGGCTATTTTTTTCTCTGTGTCCTCTGTGACTCTGTGGTAAATTTCGTTCCATGATCAAAGTCGATCTGAAAAAGGACCTGAGGCATCTCTATCAGGCCCCCGTCCAGGAGCCGGCCATCGTCGAAGTGCCGGCCTTTGATTTTTTGATGCTGGACGGCGCCGGCGATCCCAACGGCTCCCCCCAGTTCCAGGCCGCCGCCGAGGCCTTGTTTTCCGTGGCCTACACCCTCAAGTTCATGGTCAAGAAAGAAAAAGGCGTGGATTACGGCGTCATGCCCCTGGAAGGCCTCTGGTATGCCGACGATATGGCCCAGTTCAGCCAGGACCGCAAGGACCTGTGGAAATGGACCCTGATGATTATGCAGCCGCCGTATGTCACCAGCAACCTGGTGCGGCTGGCCCTGGAGCAGGTCGCCAAAAAGAAAACCCTGGCTCCCTTGGCCCGGACCAAGTTCTTGAAATATCGGGAAGGGTTGGCCGCCCAGATCCTGCACGTGGGGCCGTACGACGACGAGTGGCCGGTGGTGGCCCGGCTGCACGCCTTCATCCGGGAAAAAGGTGGTCAACTGCGGGGTAACCACCACGAAATTTATTTGAGCGACCCCCGGCGCACGGCCCCGGAGAAATTGCAGACCATCATCCGGCAGCCGATTGCCTAGGGCCGACAGAAATATCAACCACAGAGACACGGAGGGCGCAGAGAAACACAGAGATTCCTTTCAGCCTTGGCGGCCAAGCCGCCAAGGCCAATTTTTTTTCTCTGTGTCCTCTGTGACTCTGTGGTAAATTTCTTTAAGAGGCTGCCATGATTATTCCTGGATTTCGGTTTGCCGCCACCGCGGCGGGCATAAAAAAAGTGGGGGTTTTGGACCTGGCCCTCATGGTGGCGGACGCGCCCGCCGCCGCCGCGGCAGTGTACACCCGCAACCGGGTAAAGGCCGCGCCGGTGCTCATCACCCGGGAGCGCCTGCGGAAAGGGGCCGGCCCAGGCCATCCTGGTGAATGCCGGCAACGCCAACGCCTGCAACGGGCCCGAAGGAATGGCCGCCGCCCGGGAAACCACCCACCGGGTGGCGGAGTTGCTTCAAATCCCCGCGGGCCTGGTGCTCCCCGCCTCCACCGGGGTCATCGGGGCGCCCCTGCCGGTGGCCCGCCTCACCCAAGCCCTGCCGGAGTTGGTAAGCAGACTGAAGCCCGACGGCCTCCCCGAAGTGGCCCGGGCCATCATGACCACCGACACCCGGCCCAAGACCGCGTTTTATAAGGGCAAGATCGCCGGCCGGGAGTTCACCCTGGCGGGTATCGCCAAGGGCGCGGGCATGATCCACCCGGACCTGGCCACCCTGCTGGTATTTTTATTTACCGACGCGGCGGCGACGGCAGTAGTCCTTAAGAAATTACTACGTCAAACTCTTTCAAAAAATTTCAATCGCATCACCGTGGACGGTGACACCTCCACCAACGACACCATCCTGCTGTTGGCCGGCGGCCGGGCGGGAAATCCCGTGATTTCGGAGCCGGGCCCGGAGATGGCGGCCCTGGGCGAGGGCGTGGCCCAGGTCATGGGCGATCTCGCCCGGCAGGTGGTGGCCGACGGCGAAGGGGCCCGGCATTTCTTCCGGGTGGAGATTGAGGGCGCGGCCACAGCCCGCCGAGGCCCTGAAGGCGGCCCGCACCGTGGCCCTGTCTCCTTTGGTCAAGACCGCGGTGGCTGGCGAGGACGTCAACTGGGGGCGCATCATGGCCGCCCTGGGACGTTCCGGGGCCCGCTTCGACCCTGAGCGGGTTGCCATCGCCTTCGGCAAGCATCTGGTGGTGCAAAACGGCCGGGGCCGGGGCCTGGAGGCGGAGGCCAAAGCCCAGCAGGTCATCCGGGCAGGCAGTTTCACCGTCCACATTAACCTCAACGCCGGGGCCTTTGCCGACTACTACGACACCTGCGACTACACCGAGGACTACATCCGCATCAACGCCGACTACCGCAGTTAAGGGAGGTCCAGGCGCCGCCGACAACCCCGCCGGCGTGAACGGCACCACCCAGGCCTAAGCGAGACTAGGGAGCAGTTGACACCCGGGGGGCTGGATGATTAGGGTAAGTTTAAGCGGCGTCGCTCTGACGGATAAATTTTTAAGAGGTCATGCCAAGGTTCATAGGCAGCCTGACCAGAGGAGGTTATATGCAGAGAAAATTGGCTTTGGGGCTGGCAACCCTGTTCTATGTGGCGGCTCTGACTGTTGCTGCCCTGGCTCAGCAACCCGCCCTGCCGGAGGCCAAAGCGGCCTGGTGGGAAAAGCAAGCGGTGAAGTTTTTCCAAGCCAACGGCAAAGACAAGGCCCTGGCTGAATTCAACCAGCCCCAAGGCCGGTTCGTCAAAGACAATTTATATATTTTCGTGCTGGACCTGAACGGGAAGGTGCTGACCCATCCCCACGGCGATTACGTGGGCCAAGACTTCATGACGCTCAAAGATGCTGACGGCAAACTCTTTGCCGCAGATATCGTTACGGCGGCCAAGGAAAAGGGCGGCGGTTGGGTGGACTATAAGTGGGAAAATCCCAAGACCAAAAAGGTTGAACCCACCAGCGTTTATTTTCAGAAGGTCGATGACGTGATCATTTGCGGCGCCGCGGCTCAGAAATAATTGCCCAAGGCCGGAAATGAAGTATGGTGCGGCTCGCTGCCAAAAGCAGTTGGGGAGTGAGGCCGGCAACCTGGCTCATTTTTCCCGGCCGGCGGTTTCATAGCCTTTCCAGGGCCAGCGCCCGGTGATTTCCACCTCCAGGGCAAAGCTCAGAAAGGTCCGGACCAGCACCAACAGGCCCAACACCCCCAGGTCCTGCAAAGTGGGGCCCACCGCCACCGTGCCCACGATATCGGAGGCCACCAGAAACTCCAACCCCAGCAGGATGGCCTTGCCGAAATCGCTGCGAAAACTCCGGAACCCTTCATCCGAGAACCCCGCTTTGCCGAGCCCCCGCAGAAACGCGCCGATGGTGATTAGGGCCCCGAGCACGATAATCGCCACTCCCACCACCTCAATCCCCACGGCGATGAGCTTCAGGGCCTGGTTCAGGACTGCGAGATTTGTCATGGCCGCCACCCCCATATCAGGCGTGATCCTTCCGGGCGTATCTCCTACCAAGTTGAGACTTCTGCGAAAGTCTCATGTAGGATAGCCGCCCTCGGCTGTCCACTCTCAATTTAGCCGCAGGCGAGAGCGCCTACGCCACATGTTGATTAAAGAGGGTAGCAATTGAGACTTTCGCAGAGGTCTCATCTTGCCGTCAAAAAGGTATTTATCATGTAGGGGCATGATTTATCACGCTCGCCAGGGCGCCATGAATTGCGCCCCTGCAACAAAATTACTGATTTTACCTCTAGGAGCGCAACCTGGTATCAATCCCAAGCAGCAACTTCCCCCGCTTCCCCATAAGGGTCGGGCTAACAACGCCGCCGGCCGGGACTGCTCCGGCCCAGGACCCACTTGGTCAACTCCACCACCGGCACCAGGGTGAGGCTGAGGACCACGGCCAGCAGCCAGTCCAGGCCCCGCAAGGGCGTGGTATGGAAGAGCCTTGCCAGGGGGTCCCACTCGATGACCGCCACCATCATCCCCAGGGAGAGGAGCACCGCGACCAGGAGGAAGCGGTTCTTCAAGACCCCCACCTGAAAAAGCGACAGGTGATCGGAACGGCAGTTGAAGGCGTTCACCAGCT
This sequence comes from uncultured delta proteobacterium, assembly GCA_963790655.1. Classification (GTDB taxonomy): domain Bacteria; phylum Desulfobacterota; class Desulfobaccia; order Desulfobaccales; family 0-14-0-80-60-11; genus DASWLF01. The sequence goes on from CAWBPT010000004.1 coordinate 52,611, forward strand.
CGGCCAGCACCAAGGTGATGAACACCATGGTCTGGGCCTTCACCAACACCTGCGCCGCATCGGCCAGCCCCCAGGGGTTCCAATAATAATAGTAGGCGAACAGCGGAATCAGCACCGCGGTCAGGTAGATGGAGATGGCGGCCAGCAGCCAGTTCACCGTGGGGGTGAAGACCCCTTCCCGGGGCGGCCGGGGCGGCCGTTGCATGAGGTCCGGGGCCTTGGGGTCCACTCCCAGGGCCAGGGCCGGCAGGCCGTCGGTGGTGAGGTTGACCCAGAGGATCTGCAGGGCGATGAGGGGCAGGGGCAGGCCGATGAAAAAGGCTCCGGTGAGCACGAAGATCTCCGCCAGGTTGCAGCTCAGCAGAAATACCAGATACTTCTTGATGTTGTCAAAGATGGCCCGGCCTTCCTCCACCGCGGCCACCAGCGTGGCGAAGTTGTCGTCGGCCAGGATCATGGCCGCGGTCTCCTTGGTGACCTCGGTGCCGGTGATCCCCATGGCCACGCCGATGTCGGCCCGTTTCAGGGCCGGGGCGTCGTTCACCCCGTCCCCGGTCATGGCCACCACTTCTCCCTGGTCTTTGAGGACATGCACCAGGCGGAGCTTGTGCTCCGGGGCCACCCGGGCGAAGACCCGGGTTTCGGCCAGAGCCGCTTTGAGCTCCGGGTCGCTGAGCTGGCTCATTTCCATCCCGGTGAGCACCGCCCGGCTTTCAGCCTCCGGGGCAATCAGGCCCACCTCCCGGGCGATGGCGCCGGCGGTGTCCGGGTGATCTCCCGTGACCATGATGACCCGGATGCCCGCCTCGTGACATTGCCGCACCGCCCCCCTGGCTTCGTCCCGGGGCGGGTCCATGAGCCCGGCCAGCCCCACCCAGACCAGGTCCCGATCCGGCTCGGATTCCAGGTCGGGAAGCGCCTCCAGACGCCGGTAGGCCAGGCCCAGGACCCTGAGGGCCTCGTGGGCCAGGCGGGCCGCCTGGGAGATGATTTCGGCGCGGTCAGACTCCCCCAATTCCCCTTCGCCATCCCCGGTTAATTTCTTGCCGCACCTTAAAAGCAGGCTTTCCGGGGCCCCCTTGACGCACAGGAGGAAGCCTCCGGGGACCTGGTGGATGGTGCTCATGCGCTTGGTTTCAGAGGAAAAGGGAATTTCCGCCACCCGGGGAAACTGGGCCGCCAATTCTTCCGGTGAGAGCCCGACCTTTCTGCCCAGCACCAGCAAGGCCCCCTCGGTGGGGTCGCCCTTCACCGCCCAAGTCCCGTCTTGTTCCTCCAGCCTGGCGTCGTTGCACAGGATGGAGATGCGGGCGGCAAATTCCAGGACCGCATCTTCCCGGGGGGTGATGGTTTCGCCTGCCAACCGGAATTGCCCCCGGGGCTCGTAACCGGAGCCGGTCACCTCGATTTCCCGGCCGTCCAGGTAGAGGCGGCGGGCGGTCATTTCATTCCGGGTGAGGGTGCCGGTCTTGTCGGTGCAGATGACGGTGGTGGACCCCATGGTCTCCACCGCGGGCAGCCTCTTGACGATGGCGTGGCGCCGGGCCATGCGGGTGGTGCCGATGGCCAGGGCCCCGGTGACCACCGCGGGCAGGGACTCGGGCACCGCGGCCACCGCCAGGCTGATGCCCCAGATGAGCATCTCCAGCCAGCCGTGGCCCCGGAACACCCCCAAGAACACCGCGCCCACGGCCACGGCCAGGCAGATGGCGCCCAGGACCCGGCCGATGCCGTGCATGCGTTTTTCCAGAGGGGTGGGCTCTTCTTGCACCTCGGTAAGCAGGCGGGCAATCTGGCCGAACCGGGTGTCCATGCCGGTGGCGGTGACTACGGCCCGGCCCCGCCCATAGGTGACCACCGTGCCCCCGAACACCATGCACTTCTGGTCGGCGACCGGAGTTTCCGACGCCGGGATGGCCGCGGTCCCTTTCGTGACTGCGGTGGACTCCCCGGTGAGCAGGGCCTCGTCGGTCATCAGGTTGACCTGCGTCAGCAGCCTGGCGTCCGCGGCCACCCGGTCGCCGGTGTGCAGCACCAGGAGGTCGCCGGGCACCACGTCCCGGGCCGGGATGTCCTCTTCTGTGCCGCCCCGGATAACCGTGGCCGTCGGCGCCGCCAGTTTTTGGAGCGCCGCGGCCGCCTGTTCCGCCCGGTACTCCTGGATGAAACCCAGGATGGCGCAGGCGAGAACAATGGCCAGAATCACGTAAGCGTCCAGGTGCTCCCCCAGCAGGAAGGAGACCACCGTGGCCGCAATCAGGATGGCGATCAACAGGTTGGCGAATTGCCGCAGAAAAATCAGCAGGGGCGCAATTTTTTTGCCCGCGGTAAGTTCGTTAGGGCCGTGGCGCTCCAGGCGCTCCCGGGCTTCGGAGGCGCTCAGGCCCTGGGGGCCGGTCTCCAGCCGCTGGAGGGCTTCCTGCGGCATCAGTGTATGGAAATGGATTATTTCTTCAGTCATGGACATTAGTGTCATAAATTATATGGCAATTATTTTGCCTGGTCCTAACAAAGCTGTTTTAAAGTCCCCTTTTTCTAAAGGGGGATTTAGGGGGATTATCAAAGGCTTATATAATCCCCCCTACCCCCCTTTAAAAAAGGGGGGTAAAATACTGCCCTTTATTGGGGCGTTTTCCTTAAAAGGAAAACCATCTTATTTATGAAGCGCCACATTAGTTGTCTTGAAAAATAAACCGCCTGGTGCAGGAAGTCAAAAGGACGAGAAAGGTTCCCGGAAAACTTGCTTATTCTAACTGGGGTCACCTTTCCCGCCAAGGGAAAAGGGCATGCCGGCGCTTGCATCCTGGGTATTTAATTCTTAATTTCTGAACATTATGGCATTTTTGGGGAATTGACCCGAACGCCCCGGATACGGAAAAGGAAGGGATATGGATTATAAAGCCGCCGCCACCCAATTGAAAGAAGCGATGCGCCTGAAGACCGAGCCCTTGGGAGTCACTTATCTGAAAGACGCCGCCGGGCTGCCGGAGAAAACCCGGCGCCCCTCCCGGGTATTCGGCAAAAGAGTAACCATCTGCCAGGCGGTGACCATGGCCCGCATTTACGGCTGGCCCGTGGGTGTCACCCAGGAAGACCTCATCTGCATCCCCGGCATGCTGGTCTTCGGCTTCACCCCGGCCGCCGACCCCGTCCAGGAACTGAGCCAACTGTTCTGCGAGGTGGGATTCCATCAGTCCCTGGGCCCGGCCCTCAAGGAAGTGGAGGCCCTGCCCCGCTTCGGGCCCCAGGAGGTGGGGGCCGTCTATCTCTGCCCCCTGGAACGCCTGGCCCTGGACCCCGAGGTGGTGGTGGTTTACGGCAATCCGGCCCAACTCATGCGACTCATCCAGGCCCTCACCTTTGCCACGGGCAAACGGGTCAGCGGCGAGTTCGGGGGCAAGGTGGAGTGCAGCCAGTATCTTATCGGCCCCCATCGCACCGGTGAGGCCCGGGTGGTGATTCCCGGCCAGGGCGACCGCATCTTTTCCATGACCCAGGACGACGAACTGGTGTTGAGCCTGCCGGCCGCCTATCTGGAGGGTGCCCTGATGGGTCTCAAGGACGCGGCCAAAAAGATCGGGGCCCGCTATCCCATCACGGTGTACCAGAATTTCATGCCCGAATTTCCGCCGGCTTACCAGGAGCGGGCGAAGAAGTGGGGAATCATTTAAGGGCGGTTTTTAGTTTTTAGTTTTTGGTTTTTAGTATGGTGGGCTTGCGGGTCTGATATTCCGACTTACCCAAATTTATCTTTGTTTTGGTCCTTCTACGAAAAACGAAAAACCAAAAAGGAAAAACGAGGATTAAAGCCATGACTTTGGAGACCCAGCCGGCTTTTCGCCCCATCGCCCTCAGGGTCTTGCACGAGCGTTATCTGCGCCGGGACCCCGACGGCCGGGTGGTGGAAACCCCGGAGGAACTCTTCTGGCGGGTGGCCCGGGGCGTGGCCGGGGCCGAGGCCCGTTACAGCGGCGGCGACACCGCGGCCCGCTGGACCGGGATCTTTCACGAAGTCATGGCCTCCCTGAAGTTCCTGCCCAACACCCCCACCCTGATGAACGCGGGGCTGCCCCGGGGCCAGTTGGCCGCCTGCTTCGTCATCCCCATCGAGGACGACATGCGGTCCATATTGGAAGGGGTGCGGGACATGGCCCTCATCCATCAGACCGGGGGCGGCACCGGCTTTTCTTTCACCCACCTGAGACCCCGGGGTGACCAGGTCAGAAGCACCGGCCGGGTGGCCTCCGGCCCGGTGGGCTTCATGCGCATCTTCGACACCACCACCGAAGTGGTGAAGCAAGGGGGGCGCCGCCGGGGCGCCAACATGGGCATCCTCAACGTGGACCACCCGGACATCCTGGAATTCATCCAGGCCAAGGGAGAGCTGGGGATACTCACCAACTTCAATCTCTCCGTGGCGGTGTCCGACGACTTCATGGAGCGGGCCGCCAAAGATGAGACCTATCCCCTCATCAACCCCCGCACCGGCAAGGAGGTGGGCCGACGCCGGGCCCGGGAGGTTTTTCACCTCATTTGCCGCTCTGCCGTCCAGACCGGGGACCCGGGCCTCATCTTTCTGGACGCCATCGAGCGGGCCAACCCCACCCCGGAGCTGGGCAAACTGGAGGCCACCAATCCCTGCGGCGAGCAGCCCCTGCTGGGGTACGAGTCCTGCAACCTGGGGTCCATCAACCTGTCCAGAGCTGGTCACAAACGGCGCCCTGGACTGGGCCGAACTGGACCGCCTGGTGGACGTGGGGGTCAGGTTCCTGGACGACGTCATCGACCAGAGCCATTATCCCCTCCCCCAGATCACCGAAATCACCCACGCCAACCGCAAGATCGGGCTGGGGGTCATGGGCCTGGCGGACATGTTTATCAAGATTAGCCTGGCGTATGATTCCCCGGAAGCCCTGGACCTGGGCGAAAAGATCATGGCCCGCATCGAGCAACGAGCCGTGGCTCAATCGGAGGCCCTGGCCCGGGAACGGGGCCCCTTCCCCAATTTCTACCGCAGCCGCTGGCATCAGGCAGGCCGGCCGCCCCGGCGCCACGCCACCGTCACCACCGTGGCCCCCACGGGCACCATCAGCATCATCGCCGGGGCCTCCAGCGGCATCGAACCCCTCTTTGCCTTGGCCTATCGCCGCCGGGCCCTGGAAGGAGAAGAGTTTGACGAAGTCCACCCCCTGTTTTTGCAGAAGCTTCAGGAGTTCGGTCTGAAAGAGGCGGAATGGGTCCCCCGGATCCTGACCACCGGCCGGGTGCGGCCCTTCAAGGAGCTTCCCGAAGAACTGCGGCGGCTTTTCCCCACCACCTTCGAGGTGAGCGTGGAGTACCAGGTGAAGATGCAGGCCGCGTTCCAGGGCCACGTGGAAAACGCGGTCTCCAAGACCATCAACCTGGCCCCGGAAGCCACGGCAGAGGACGTGGCCGAGGCTTATAGGCTGGCCTACAAACTGGGACTGAAGGGCATCACCGTGTACCGCTACGGCTCCAAGCCGGGGCAGGTCTTGAGCCTCCCCACGGAGAGCCAGGCCCTGACGTTGTCCCAAGAATTCGCGGAAGAATGCCGCCAGTGCTCGGTGTGATGATCGCGGTCAGCTGTCAGCTTTCAGCCAGAAGGCGATGGGCGCAAGCGCCAATTTGTTGTGTCGCCGGCGCGATTCGTAGTTTTGGCTGATACCACGTTGCCTTCAAAAAAGTAATGAGGATTGCATCCAACGACGTGTTTATTATGTAGGGGCGCACCTAGGTGTGCGCCCTCAGAGCGGGCGGACACGCAGGTCCGCCCCTACAAAAAGTTACCTGTCTGACGGCGACTTGGCTGACAGCTGAAAGCTGACATGATAGCTTCTCACCCAGGAGGTCTTTAACCCATGAGAAAAATGTTCTGCTTAGCGGTTGCCCTGGTCTTGCTCCTGCCGCACCTGGCCGCCGCCCAGGAGGTCCAAGCCTATATCGACAAGGGCATCGAGAACAGCCAGAAGGGCCAATACGACCAGGCCTTACAGGACTTCGGCCAGGCCTTGAAGTTAAAGCCGGGCGATGCAGCCACCCTGACCTACCGGGGCGTGGTGCACTACGCCAAGGGGCAAAGCGACCAGGCCGTCAAGGATTTCGACCAGGCCATCAAATCAGACCCCAAATTCGGCCGGGCTTACTACCAGCGGGGCATGGTTTACGAGACCCAGGGAAAATACAGCCAGGCCCTGGAGGACCTGAGCCAGGCCAAGAGCCTGGGCTATAAGGTGGATATGGATTTTGTCGAAATGATCAAGAGGAAGATGGCAGGGGAAAAGTAACTCGAAAGTAGCTGATGTTAACGGTCTGAAAGCGGCCGGCTGCCAGCCGCGGCCCCCGGGGCCGGGCGGCCAAGGCCCGGGGTGGGCCTCAATCTACCCTACCTGCTGCCCAGAGCCGCCCCAGACAGCTAATCGAATTTTTAGGAGGCTTTACCGCATGAAAAAATTACTCTGCTTGGCGCTTGCCCTGGCATTTTTTCTCCCCCACCTGGCCGGGGCCCAAAATGTGCAGGCTTACATCGACCAGGGTATCGAGAACAGTCAGAAGGGCAATTACGACCAGGCCATCAAGGACTTTAACCAGGCTTTGAAGTTAAAGCCCCGGGATCCCACCCTCCTCACCTACCGGGGGGTGGTCTATTACGCCAAGGGCCAAACCGATATGGCCATGAAGGATTTCAATCAGGCCCTGGCAATCGACCCGAAATTTGGTCGGGCCCATTACCAATTGGGCATGATTTATGAGAACCAGGAGAAATACGCCCAGGCGGTCACCGAAATGAAAAAAGCCAAAAGCCTGGGCTGGTTCGTCGACCCGGTGTGGCTCGAGATCCTGGAGAATAAAGCGGCGGCCAAGAAGAAGTAATAGAATACTGTTTTCGGTTTTCGGTTAATACCGAGGTGCGATCAAAGGGTTATTCTTTGTAGCCGCAGGCTTTAGCCTGCGCTTGCACAGGCGAGACGCGTGTGCCACTGGTTTGATTGCGACCTAGTTAAATGGTATAAAGTAACAACGATCAGCCGGCCCCAAAAAAAGGCAGGGTCCCAAGGACCCTGCCTTTTTATCCATGGCGGGCAGTGCCCGCCCTACATTGGATCGCCGCTTCCTAGCTCGCCTGGCGAGCATCAGGAAAAACTAAAGACTGGCTACTGACTACTGACCACTGTTTTTAAATCACCTTGTACAGCGGATACTCCACGATGCCCTGGGCCCCGGACCGGATGAGGCGGGGCACCAGAGTGCGCACCTCGGACTGGTTCACCACCACCTCCACCGAGTACCAGTCGGTTTCGTAGAGCGAGGCGATGGTGGGGGCCAGGAGGCTGGGCAGCAGGGAGATGATGTCCCGGAGCTGCTTTTCGGGAATGTTCATCTTCAGGCCCACCATGCGCTCGGCCCGCAGCGCCCCCAGGAGCAGCACCGTCAGGTTTTCCATCTTTTCCCGTTTGGCCGCGTCGTTTTCCCAAACCTCGTTGTTGGCAATGAACTGGGTGTTGCTCTGGAAAAGTTCGTGGATGATCTTGAGCCCGTGGGCCCGGATGGTGCTGCCCGTCTCCGTCACTTCCACGATGGCGTCCACCAGGCCCGCGGCCACCTTGGCTTCCGTGGCCCCCCAGGAGAACTCCACCTTGACCGGAACCTGGCGCTGCTCGAAATAGCGCCGGGTGTAGTTCACCAGCTCGGTGGCGATCTTCTTGCCGGCCAGGTCCCTCAGAGCTTTGACCTCGGAGTCCGCGGGCACCGCCACCACCCAGCGCACCGGATTGAGGCTGGACTTGGAGTACATCAGATCGGCCACCACCGTCACCTTGGAGTCGTTCTCCATGGTCCAGTCTTTGCCGGTGATGCCGCAGTCCAGGGTGCCGTTTTCCACGTAGCGGCTCATCTCCTGGGCCCGGCACATGGAGCAGCTGATCTCCGGGTCGTCGATGTCCGGGAAATAACTGCGGCCGTTGACCTGGATATGCCAGCCGGCGCGGCGGAAGAGCTCCAGAGTCGCCCGCTCCAGGCTGCCTTTGGGGAGGCCCAATTTCAATTTATCCACCCCCATACACCTCCTTGGGATCGAAGATCGGGGAGCCCACCTCCTGCCAGCCCTCCCCCTGGCGCCGGCGGTAAAAACAGCTCCGGTGGCCGGTGTGGCAGGCGGCCCCGCCGATTTGCTCCACCTTCAGGAGCACCGTGTCCTGATCGCAATCGAGCCAGATCTCTTTGACGCGCTGGACGTGGCCGGAGGTCTCGCCCTTGTGCCAGATTTGATTGCGGGTGCGGCTGTAATAGTGCGCTTCCCCGGTAGTGAGGGTGCGTTCCCAGGCCTCCCGGTTCATGAAGGCCAGCATCAGCACCTCGCCCGTAGCCGCGTCCTGTACGATGGCGGGCAGCAAGCCCCCCATTTTGTCGAAATCCAATTCTTGCTGGCTCATACCCGAAAAAATTAACCTTTTTCATTTGAATCCGCAAGGTTAGATGATTAGATTTTTAACCGGGAGGTTGAATCCGGTGAGCAAGATCATCCCTTACAGCGCCCTGGCCCGGCAGCAGCACCTGAGCTTTTTGCGCCACCAGGGCCGGGAATACCGGGAGCGGGAGGATTACCTCAGCCGCACGAGGAAACTGCTCTTCCAGATCGAGGCCCAGATGCGCCAGGCCGAGATCCTGCAGCTGGAAACCTTCCGCCGGATCGCCGGGCACTTCAACCTGACCTTGCAGTTCCCCGACCTGGGCGACCGCCTGGGGCTGCAGCGGTTCTTTGCCACCGACCCTTTTTTGCTCATTTTAAAGGAGTTCTTTGCGGAGCGCCTGACCCCGGAGGAGTGTTACCGGAAGATTATGGAACTGAAGGGGGAGCCGGCCGCGCCCCCGGAAGATTGATGGCCCCGACTTTCCGGTGCGGCGGCTGAGAATCGTTCAGGAAAATTCTTTGGAGGCGCCAGCGTCCCGCCGGTCCGCGGCGGAACCTGGGCAAAAAAAACTGGCCGGGAAAGGAGAGAAACCCGGCCAGTCAGCTAAAGGAGAAAAGATATATGAACACGATTAAGGGGGGGATAGGGGGAACCTTAATTATTGTTCATACACACTGAAATGTATATATGCATTTAACATGCCATATCTATATTAGTAATATTTTAAACTAATAAATCAAGAGGTTAACTCTCTAGTAACTCGAACTCTGATCTCCCCCTTAATTTAATATTTTGTACTATTGTACCCGCTCGACTGCCGCTTCGCAGCCTGCACCGCGTCATTTCTACCTAAACCTGCGGTTCAAAATCTTGGACGTTTTGCCGCCTAAAATGAACGGCGGTCATGGCGCAAATTTCTGCGGGTATTCGGACAAGGTGAGGCGGGGAGAAGCCGGAGATCATCGGAACGCTTCCTGCGGGGCTGCAAAAAAATAACTGGCCGGGTGGGGGAGGAACCCGGCCAGTCGGTGAAAGGAGAAAATGGTATATGAACTTTGATTAAGGGGGGGATGTGGGTACCTTAATAGGGTCCATATACGCCTATTTTATATGCAGCAATTGTGCCAAAAGCAGTTTATCTACAAATAGCGTCTTTTTTCAATGTGTTATCTTCTATGACCCCAACCGCACCGGTTCAAGATTTTTTACTCACGTCCAAATAATTTGCAGGGTCGCATGATTTATCTTATTAATTTAACTTTAATTACTGATAATTTTCCCGTAATTCAATTTTTTGTTCTTTTGTTACCGGGTCAGTAAAATATGCCCCTGGGGCAGCACCAGGCCCTGGAAGCCCGGCAGCACCAGGAGGCTGGAGTAATCTTCCAGCAGCAGGGCCGGCCCCTGGAAGGTAAACCCGGGCTTGAGATCCGGACCGTAGAGGAAGGGCACCATGGCCGGCCCCCGGGGCAAACAGACCCGGCCCCGGCGGAGGCAGCCTCGGGTGCGATCGTGCCGCCACCGGTCCGTGAAAGTGCCGCCGGTGTCGATGCCGATGCGCATAGTCGAAGTCCGTAGATTCTGAGGGGTGAACCGAGGGAAATTTTGGTAAGCGGCCCCCCCTCCCCTCAAACTCCCCTCCCAACCCCCTGTAAGGTTAAAGCTAGTATCGTGTCCCGCAAGTGCATTTAAAAAGTGCTTGCTTTTATTCCCTCCCCCTTGATGGGGGAGGGTCAGGGTGGGGGTGGCATGAATGATAAGTGATTAAGGTATGTTAGCCGAGATGAAATTCCCCCTCCCCCTAACCCCCCTTTAGCAAAAGGGGAAAATACTGTCCTCCACTATCACTTTAATTTTGAAACGCCACCACTAGGGTGGGCCAGGCCCACCGAAATATCTGCGCATATTATACTTGCAACTTAGTTGATTTTCGAGTAATTCATGGACATGAGCGATCTGTGCGATTTTCCCGACTGGCTGCGGCGCCAGGGGTTGCGGCCCACCCCGGTGCGCCTGGCGGTGCTGGAGATCCTGGGGGCCGCCCCCCTGGCCTTGCGGGCCCAGGAGATTTTGGAGGCCATTCGGGCCCGGCGTCGGGTCAACAAGGTCACAGTTTACCGAATCCTGGAGGATTTTACCCGGCGGGGCATCATCCGGCGCCTGACCCTGGAAGGCCGGGCCTGCCACTATGAGCTGGCCTGTGAGCACCGGCCGCCCCACCCCCACTTTCAGTGCCACACCTGCCGGGAGATCCAGTGCCTGGAGCCGACGCCCCTTAATAAGATGTGGGCGGAACTCCGGGGCCCCCTGGGCAACCGGGCGGACCATATCGAGGTCCGGGTGGAGGGGCTGTGCCACAAGTGCCGGGAGATAAGCTGAACTTGCCGGATAAGGGATCATTACTTGAGGTCCCGGTCTTTAACCGGCACCGGCGAGACGCTCGTGCTCCTTTTGCTATTTAAAGGCAACTCGGTTGCACTGACCTGAGGCGACGACTATGAACGATAACCATGGGCATATTCATGAGGGGGACCAGTTGCAGGCGCTGTGCCCGGAGCCTGAGGAAATCGTTAAACTCACCGTATCCCCCCTGGGTTGGAGTATCAATGGCCGTCTGGTTTGCGCCGTGGCGGCCGCAGCCCTCCTCTGGCTGTCGGTGGCCTGGGCCATCGGCTGGCTGCCCTAGAACTATGATGGATGCCATTGTTCTCGACGATCTCACCCTGGGCTATGACGGGCATCCCGCGGTCCACCATCTGTCCGGCGTTTTCGAGGCGGGATCGATGACCGCGGTGGTGGGGCCGAACGGCTCGGGCAAAAGTACCTTGTTGAAGGGACTTACCGGCATACTGCCTCCCCTGGGCGGTAGCATCGAGAGGGGAGGCCTGAGGACTTCCCAGATCGCCTACCTGCCGCAGCAGGCGGAGATCGACCGGAGCTTCCCCATAACGGTTCTGGACACCGTGGCCCTGGGGCTCTGGCATTGCCTCGGCATGTTCGGCGGCATGAAGCAGGACCTGTGGCAGCAAGCCAGGCAGGCCCTGGCGTCGGTGGGCCTTAACGGTTTCGAGGGGCGAGCCATCGGCAACCTATCGGCCGGACAGTTCCAGCGGGTTCTGTTCTCCCGGTTGCTTCTCCAGGACAGTCCCGTCATTCTTCTCGATGAACCCTTCACGGCCATCGACAATCGGACCACGGCCGATCTCCTCGACGTGGTCCACCGCTGGCACGCCGAGAACCGGACGATCATCGCGGTGCTTCACAACCTGGATCAAGTACGGTCTTACTTCCCGAAGACTCTGATGATCGCCCGGGAGCCCATCGGCTGGGGAGAAACGGCTGAGGTCCTGACTCCCGAGAATTTGCAGCTGGCCCGCCGCATGTCCGAGGCCTGGGACGAGTCGGCGGCGGCTTGCCGCAGGAGCGCGGTTTGAGCCACCTCTCCGATCTCTTCCTGGCTCCCTTCGGGGATTTCATCTTCATGCGCCACGCCCTGGTGGCCTGCATGGCGCTGGCCCTGGGATGCGGGCCCGTGGGGGTGCTCCTGGTCCTCAGGCGCATGAGCCTGGTGGGCGACGCCCTGTCCCATGCGGTGCTGCCGGGCGCGGCTTTGGGCTTCCTGGTTTCCGGCCTCTCGCTCTACGCCATGACGGTGGGAGGGATCGTCGCGGGTCTCGCCGTAGCCCTGCTGGCGGGGGCAGTCACGCGCCTCACCATGCTCCGGGAGGATGCCAGCTTTGCGGCCTTGTACTTAATTTCCCTGGCCTTGGGCGTTCTCATCGTCTCCCTCCGGGGCAGCAACATTGATCTCATCCACGTGCTTTTCGGCACCATCCTGGCGGTGGATGATGCCGCCCTGATTCTGGTCGCCGCCATCACCACCGCCACTCTGCTAATCCTGGCGATTATCTACCGGCCCCTCATCGTGGAATGCTTCGACCCCGGCTTCCTGAGGTCCGTCGGCGGTTGGGGGGCGCCGGTGCACTTCATCTTCCTGGTCCTCGTGGTCCTCAACCTGGTGGCCGGATTCCGGGCCTTGGGCACCTTGATGGCAGTGGGCATGATGATGGTGCCGGCGGCCTCGGCCCGCTTCTGGGCCCGACAGGTCTGGTCCATGGCCCTGGCCGCGGTGGTCATCGCCATGCTGTCCGGCTATACCGGCCTGTTGCTTTCTTTCCACCTCAACCTCCCTTCCGGGCCTTCCATCATCCTCACCGCGGGCTTTTACTATGCTTTTTCCGTCATCTTTGGAGTGCATGGCAGCATCTATGCTCGCCACCGAGCGGGCGATCATCTCGAAGGCTAAAGGAACTTCAAACTCAGGAGGAAAGGTTATGCCGTGCTGCGCCAGGTTTCTCGTGCTCTTTTTGGCTCTCTTCCTGGCTGGAAGCGCCACTGAGGCCGGAGCCGAGAAAAAGGTCAAGGTAATCGCCAGCTTCAGCATCCTGGGCGATATGGTAAAAAATGTCGGCGGCGACCGGGTGGAGGTTACCACCCTGGTGGGTCCCAACGGCGACGCCCACGTGTATGAGCCGACTCCGGCGGATGCCAAAGCCGTGAGCGCCGCCAACCTGGTCATCGTTAACGGGCTCGGTTTTGAGGGCTGGATGGACCGCCTGATCCAGACTTCCGGCTATAAGGGCCCGGTCGTGGTGGCCACCAAAGGGATTAAACCCCGGGACATGACCAGAGGGGAAGAAGCGGAACACGGGCATGGCGCCAAGCACGAGCATAAGATTGATCCCCATGCCTGGCAGGCTTTGAGCAACGGTCTATTCTATGTGGACAATATCGCCAAAGCGCTCAGTTCCGTGGATCCCCAAGGGGCCCCCGTCTATCAGGCCAATGCCGCCGCTTATGAGGGCAAGCTCATCGACCTGGACCAGTGGGTGAAGACGGAGTTCGACAGCATACCTAAGCCGAAACGGCGCCTGATCACCTCTCATGACGCCCTGGGCTACTTCGGTGGGGCCTATGGCATCACCATTCTCTCCCCCATGGGCGTCAGCACCGCAAGTGAACCATCCGCCGGCGGTATCGCCCAACTTATCAAGCAGATTCGTCAGGAAAAAATCACCGCGATCTTCATCGAGAACGTCACTGATCCACGCCTGATGGAACAGGTTGCCAAGGAGAGCGGCGTGACTTTGGGGGGAGAGCTCTATTCGGACGCTTTGTCCAAGGCGGAGGGGCCGGCTCCCACCTACATGGATATGTTTAAGAATAATGCCACCAAGATCGTCGCCGCCATGCGTAAAGGACTGTAGGATCAGCGCCCGTCAGGCACACTTCTGCCTGGCGGCACCTACTAGGAGTGGGCGAACTTGATGCAAGGGTGGGGCACGATGGCAAAATCAACCTCAGTCGGATATCTTCCGGCGCGAGGCAAACCCCGCTTTGGCTTCATCTTCTGCCTCGTCGCCCTCCTGGCGCATCTGATATTACCTCTGGCGCATCAATGCCATCTGCATGCCCTGGAAGAAATCCATGCCTCTGTCGCCTTGGAGGCCGGACAAGAAGTTACGCTAGGGCTCGGGGCCGCTGAGTCCGAGGAGGAGCATCATTCGCACCATGATGCCGCCTCCTGCCCTCTTTGCCAGGCGGCTTTTCGGGCCCGGTACTTCATAGTCCCAGCCGTTGACCTGGCCCCGGCCCTTTCCCTACCGGTTCAACGGTTCTGCAATAATTCCATTACCTCAGTAGTTGCCAACCCGGATATCCTGGTCTCTCGCCCCCGCTCTCCGCCCATCTCCCTCTAAATCGGCAAATCAACCAACCTTGTTTTTCTTTTCTTGAGTTGTCCAAAACCGAAGTGTGAGGTGCGACTCAGGAGAATTGCCATTTGGGGGGAAAATCATGACTCGACGTGCTCTAGCTGTTTGGTTAGCTCTGGCCGTATGGTTAGGCGGGATGGGTAGCGCTCTGGCCCAAGATCAAGCCGCGGCCATAGAAGAGCTGAAAAAAGAGATGAGGGAACTGCGCCAGGAGGTTTCCGCCAAAAATAAGAAAATTGAGGAATTGGAGCAGCGCCTGGACGCCGTGCAAAAAACCGTTAATGCCACCCCGGCTAAAGAGCCGGTGAAGGCCGCAGCCGCCAAAGCCGAACCCACCACTCCCCAGGCCGCCCTGGACCAGGCGGTACAGGCAGTACAGGGCCAAAAAGCGGAAAAAGCCAAGGTGGAAACCGCCAAAGGAGAAGCCGCCCTGGACCAGGCGGTCAAAGCGGTGCAAGGGCCGGAAGCCCGGGCGGCTAAGCCCGACCTGTGGTCTACAAGGGTGGGTGCTGCCACCCTCAGGCTGATAGACATCTCCCTGGATGCCATGTTCGCCGCGGGGAGTTCCACGGCCACCGATCAACAACTCCAAAATGGGCTGGAAGGCGGCGGCCACGATCCCCGCAAGCGGGGTTTCACAGTGCAGCAAGTGGAGCTTTCCCGTCCGGGGCCGTGGACCCATATTTTAACGGTGAGACCCACATCGTCTATTTTCTCGACCCGGCCACGGGAGAATCCGAGTTTGAGCTGGAAGAGGCCTTTTTAACCACGCAAAAGCTGCCTTATAAACTGCAATTCAAAGGCGGCACCTTTCTCACCGAGTTCGGCCGCATCAATCCCACCCACCCCCATGCCTGGAAGTGGCTGGATCAGCCGATCATCAACACCAGAGTCTTCGGCCCGGACGGCATGCGCGGTCCAGGCTACCGGGTGTCGTGGCTGACTCCCCTGCCCTGGTACTCGCAAATCTATTTTGGCATGCAAAACGCCAACGGCAGCATGGTCAGTTTTCTCTCCAATGAGGGGAACGTGGCGGACCGTCCCATCGGGGGGTATCCCTTTACCGACCGGCAGGTGAAGACCTTGAAAGATATGACCTACCTGGCCCGGGTGGAAAATTCCTGGAACCTCAGTGAGACAGTGACCTCCAAACTGGGGTTCTCTGGGGTATATGGACCCAATTACACCGGTCCCCAGGGCGATACCTGGATCTATGGAACCGATCTCGTGGTCAAGTGGCGGCCGGCGCTGAATTATCAAGGCTGGCCCTTCCTCTTGTTGGAATCGGAGCTTATAGGTCGAACTTTTCGGGCGCTGCCTCAGGATATGGCAACGGTTCCCGGCAACATTTTGAGGGACTGGGGTTTCTACGCCCAGTTGCTCTGGGGCTTCCACCCTGGCTGGGGGGTGGGAGTGCGCGGCGAATATGCTAGTGGCGCAGGGAGCGATGTGGCATTTGACTCCGACACCGGGACCTGGGGATTCGTTAGCCGCAATACCGATGCCTTCCGGGATAATCGCACCCGAATCTCGCCTTTGCTGCTGTGGCAACCCTCCGAATTCTCCCGCCTGCGGCTGCAATACAACTGCGACTGGGCCTCCCATTTACCCGGCGGGGTGGCGCATACGGTCTGGGCGGGGGTGGAATTCCTCTATGGCGCTCACCCGGCCCATAAATATTAATCAAGGAGCTCATTATGGTTAGAAGATTCATGAAGTATGCGGTGATGGCTTGCGCCCTCTGGTTGGTAGCCATGTTGACGCCAGGGTCCCCGGTCCAGGGCCAAGAGGGTGGAAAGCCCTTGCAGGTTTGCGCCACGGTGCCGGAATTGGGCAGTCTGGTCCGGGAAATCGGCGGTAACCAGGTGGCGGTCACCGTCTTCGCCAAAGGCACCGAAAACCCCCACTTTGTCGAAGCCAAACCCAGTTTGATCAAGGAACTGAGCCAGGCCGATCTGTTTGTGCAAATGGGCCTGGAACTGGAGGTGGGCTGGGCCCCGGTGCTCCTGCAAAACGCCAGTAACGGCAAGGTCCTCCAAGGGGCCAGAGGTTACCTGGATGCCTCCACGGTAATCAACCCCACGGATGTCCCCTCCGGCACCATTGATCGTTCCATGGGCGACGTCCATCCTTTCGGCAATCCCCACTACCTCACGGACCCCATCAACGGTCTTAAGGTGGCCGCCTTGATCCGAGATAAGCTCACTGAACTCCGTCCCGGAGAGCAAAAATATTTCCAGGAGCGCTATCAGGCTTTCCGTCAAAAACTGGGCGTCGCTATGGTGGGTGAGCGGCTGGCCCGAAAGTACGACTTCGAGAAACTGGCTATCTTATACGAACACGGCAAGCTCCTGGACTTCCTCAAACAGCAGCATGATGAAGCCTTCCTGGGCGGCTGGCTGGGGCAGATGCAGCCTTATTTCGGCGCCAAGGCGGTGGCGGACCATAACTTGTGGCCCTACTTCGGCCGCCGCTTCGGCATCGACGTAATAGGCTTTATGGAGCCGATACCCGGGGTTCCCCCCACCACCAGGCACTTGACCGAGTTGATCAAAGATATGCAAAACCAAAAGGTCAAACTGATCCTGGCCTCACCGTTTTTCGATCGCCGGCATATCCAATTCGTGGCCGGTCAGACCGGGGCTCGGGTCGCCGAAATGGCCCACCAGGTGGGAGCGCGGCCCGGCACCGGCGATTACCTCAGTATGACTGATTACAATGTGCGCCAACTGGTGTCGGCATTAAAGCAGGGATAGTCATATGGAGTCTTCCTTGTTTCTGCTCAAAACCGAAGGGCTTCACCTGGGTTACGGGCGCACGTCGGTATTGAGGGATGTCAACTTCGAAGTGAGGCCAGGCGAGTTTTGGTTTTTCCTGGGGCCCAACGGCGCCGGCAAGACGACCCTTCTCAAGGCCCTCCTGAAGGAGATCAGGCCTCAGCAAGGCCGGATTCTCACCGATCCCCAGCGTTACCGGCGTGAGCATCTGGGATTCGTGCCACAGCGATGCGATCTGAATCCTACCCTGTCCACCACCGTGCGTGAGTTTGTCTTGTTGGGGCTCGTCGGCATCCGGACCAACCGACAGGAGCGGGAGACACGTCTTACCTGGGCCTTGGACAAAGGGGGATTAACGGGCCTGTCCTCAAAAAATTATTGGTCTCTTTCCGGGGGCCAACGCCAGCGGGCCTTGGTAGCCCGGGCCCTGGTGCGCCGCCCCCGGATTCTGTTGCTGGATGAGCCCACCAGAGGTCTGGACCTGGCCGCGGAAGAAGCGGTGATGCAATCTCTCACGGCTCTCAACCGCCAGGAGCTGCTCACCGTGCTCTTTGTGACCCATGACCTTACCCTGGCGGCACGCTACGCTTCCCATGTGGCCCTCTTCCATAATGGCAAAGTTCAAAGCGGTCCCATCTCCGGCATCATGACCCCGGAGCGCCTGCAATTCACCTATGGCATCCCGGTGTCGGTGTCGCAAGAAGCCCCAGGGCAGGTGAGCGTAAGTATGGGACGGGGGAGCAAGGCGACATGATTCAGGAATTTGCCGCATCCTGGCATCTTTTTCATAATTCCTATCTGGCCGGCTGGCTGATTGGCTTACTCCTGGCCCTCATCGGCGTCCTGGTGGTAGCCCGCAATCAGATCTTCATCGGGGTGGCGGTCTCCCAGGCCTCTACTTTGGGAATTGCTTTGACCATGTGGCTGGGTACAGCACTGCCTTCCGGCCTGCTCCTGGGTTTCACCATAGAATCTTTAAGCACTATCATGGCCGTAGTGTTTTCGGTGATCGCCGCGCTGATCACTGTGCCCGGGGGAGAAGAAAACCAAGAGACCCCTGAGGCCATCACCGGCTGGGTCTTTCTCTTTGCGGCCAGCGGCGCCATTCTCATCGTGTCCCATAGCCCGCTGGGCCTGGAAGAGATACATCGCCTCCTCTCTTCCAGCATCATCGGCGCCAGCGCTATAGATGTCTGGATTTTTGCGGTTTTCCTGTTCTTGACCGCCATTTTCTTAGGGAGCAACCATCAACGGCTGTTATTATTTCCTTGGACCCGGCCATGGCGGCGGCAGTCGGAATGAACCTTAAACTTTGGGGACTCATCACCTCCGCCTGGCTCGGCCTGGCCGTGGGCTTGGCCATTCGCGCCTCCGGGATGCTTTATACCTTCAGCTGCCTGTTGCTGCCGGCCCTAATAGCTAAAAGCTTGGGTCGGGAAGTTCGCACCATGTTTGTGGTCGCTCCCCTGGTTTCCTTTGCAGCCGGGGCCCTGGGCTTTATCCTGGCCAACCACTACGATTTCCCCCCGGCCCAGATGACGGTGGCCTTACTCTGTCTATTCCTGTGCCTGGCCTGGGTCTGGCGCCGGTTTAAAAAAGAAGGTTGATCGGGCAAACTCAAGAGCACCCACCCTGCCCCTCTGAGATTTGCAAAATTTTAAGAGAAAAAATCAGGGCAGTCGGCTATAATTTCCATATCAAAGATGGGGGCAGGACATGTGCATCTTTTGCGGGGGGCAATGCGGGGGGATCGGCGACTTTTTCATTTCCATAGGTTTGCCCCTTTTGGGGTTGTATCTTTTAAGGATGAAAAATGCGTGGGCAAAAATAAAGGGTAAAATTAGCCGCAGAGACTCCTCCTCTGTAGAAGGATTACCGGACAAAGCCAGTAAATGTAGCTGTGGCGGTGAGTCGTTGCGGGATTGTAGAGAAATATCCACTCCGTCACTTGGTCCTAAAAACCTGGAGCTACTTGAAGTTAAATCTCATCGTAAAGAACCTGAAGAGATCTCAAATGGCATTGATGAATTAAATGGCAAAATAAAATTACCCAACGCAGGAGAGCAAAAACGAGTCAGAGGCTGGTTACTATTACTTTGTCTAACCCTTACCATATTTATTCCTGCCTTACGCCTTTACGAAGCCAATTCTTCCTGGGTAATGATTCGTTATACTAAAGATGATATCAATTTATTATTATTTGTTATAGCATTTATTGCTATAATGCTATTTTCGGCTATATTTAGTTTTTATGCTGGACTGAGCCTTTGGAGCGTGAAACAAACCGCCATTAAAACTGCTAAGTTAGCCTTAATAATCCAATTATTTCCGATAATGATAGTTATTATCCGACCATTTATGATATTCCCATTAGAAGGTAACGAGAAGATTCTCTTAAATACCATAAAAACCCAAATTCCTTCTTTACTTCATTTCACCGTATGGTATTTATATCTGATTATGTCACGCAGGGTGGTTAATACCTATAGCAAGATCGACACAACGCAAGTAATGGTCAGGCAGCTCCCCGCAAAATTACCGGCTACCCCGAATTTACCCAAGGCAGTGTGATGGCAAAATAGGTTCGCAGGGTGGGGGTTACGCACCGATAACGAAGCGTAGAGCTACCCTCTTAACGCCCCCCGCTAACCCCATAAGCCCCGCCGCGGCCCGGTTGAGACTCCTAAGATAGATTACCTCACTTCTTTTCCTGCTCCATTTTGGGTGCCATGCCGTGCTTTTCGTACATCTGCTGGCGCCACTTGTGCAGGATGGTCAGATACCGACCCTGTTCCATGGGGCTCAACAGGGCCATTTCCGCCTCCCGTTCCGATTTATAGCTGCTGAGCAGTTTGTCCTGGGCGTCGGTGATGGCTTTCACCAGCTCCTTCACCCTGGCTTCGTCCGGTTTGGCAGCCGCCATGGCGGTTTGCAGTTGGCCCTGGTCTTTTTTCAGGCCCTCGTAAATCTCCTTACGGGAGCCGGCATGCTGGTCGGCGACGGCCGTAAACTGCTTTTCTTTCTCCGGGCTGAGCTTCAGCTCCTGGGCCAACTTGGCCTTCCACTCCCGGTGCGCCCCCCAGCCCTCTTCTTTGGCGGCCTGGCCCAGGGCCGGGACCAGCAGCAAGGCGCTCAACCCCGCCCAAAGCACCCAGAGTTTAAAATTGGTCTGGCGTTTCATAGCTTCCTCCTGATGCAGATTTGCTTGCGGTTAACCGCACCGAATCAGACCAGGTGGCCTGATTTGAGGCCGGAACCAGGACTTGTCTGAAGGCAGTGGCAGGGAGGGGAGCAGGTCGGGAAATCCAGGGGATTTTCGTCCGGGTATGTTAGCTTCCGGGATTAGCTCAGGGAAGGTTTGCGCCTGCCTGCGGCCTCCGGTGCGGCCAGAGGCCTTTACCGCCTTAATTTGACCACGTTGGGGTTAAGTTAACCACCCCCGGCCTCATGTCAATATTACGGGGATTAGGCGGCGAGCTGCCGGCTGAAGTGTTCTTGATCCCCCAGGTCCGGAAATTTTCCGCAGGGACGGCCCTAACGCCGCCTTAAATCACCTGAGGGCATTTTTTCTCTGGATAATTTCCGGGAAGCTCTTAACTTCAAATAAAACCGGTTTGGGAAAATCCTTCCCTCAAAGCAAACTTTCCCCTGATTTTATCCGGGGCTGAGGAGGTAACGTTTAATGACCGGAAAGTTCATGGCCGCAGCAGTGGGGTTGATTTTCTCGGCATTGATCCTGGGCTGCGGCGAGAGCGCCCCGCCCACCGCCAAGGCGGTGCTGGTCAACGACCAGGGCCAGAAGGTGGGAGAAGCCACCCTGACCGAGACCCCCCAGGGCGTCAAGATCAGCCTGAAGGTGGAAAACCTGCCCCCCGGGGCGCACGCCTTCCACATCCATGAGAAGAGCGCTTGCGCCGTCCCGGGCTTTCAGAGCGCCGGCGGCCACTTCAATCCCTTCGGCAAGAAGCACGGCTCAAAGAACCCTGAAGGGCCGCACGCCGGCGACCTACCTGATATCACGGTAGGTCAGGACGGCAAAGGCGCCCTGGAAACGACTGCCACCCTGGTCACCCTGAAGCCGGGAAAAAATTCCCTCTTTCAGGAAGGGGGGACCTCCCTGGTGCTTCATGCCAATCCCGACGACAATATGACGGATCCGGCGGGCAACGCCGGGGCCCGCATCGCCTGCGGCCCCATCACCCGGTAGAGAAGGGCAGCAAAGGAGGGTGCCAGGGGATCTCCGGGTCCCCTGCCCTGCCCTTCTCGGAAATTATTTCTACCGGGTGGAGACGCGGCGGCTGCGCCCCCGGTGAAAAGTCTCGAGGCCTGACGGCTAATAACGAGTCGCGAACAAAAAGATATTGTTGGCAGCCCCCGGCTTCAGTCTGCGCCTGCACAGGCGAGACGCCTGTGCCACTGGTGTGACACGTCATAAATAAGAAGGTTTTTCTTTTAAGGAAAAACCCAAATACAGTATTTGACCCCCCTTTTTTAAAGGGGGGCAGGGGAGATTATATAAGCCTCTGATAAGCCCCCTAAATCCCCCTTTAGAAAAGGGGGACTTTAGAATAGATTTTGGTAGGCCCGGATAAAATAATTGCCATATAAATTATGAAGCATGACACCAGCCTGATGGCGACTTCAGGAATGGGCTCAAAGAGGGTTTTTAATCCTGGGGGCGCAAACGCACCTTCCGCTTGGGAAGCCTGAGGGCCCAACCGCATATGGTCAAGAACCGGGTCTTGCAATCGTCACATCTATAACATTTGCTGCGGGGCAGCCACCGCATCCAGGCATGGCGGCGCACCCGTCGCACCTCGCCCTCCCGGCAGCTGGGGCAAATGTCGCCTTTGCTTAACTTTGCCATAATTTATCCTTCGGTAAAGGTCCCCTGCCGGTGGGCCTCAGAGCGGTTCCGGCTTTCCAGAAACCGCACCAGGCGGCTCACGGCGTCATGGTAAGGGGTAGGGACGCCGAGGGCGGCGCCGTAACGACAAATGGCGCCGTTTAAGGCGTCGATCTCGGTGCGCCGGCCATGCTGGAGATCCTGCCACATGGAGGGCCAGTGGGCCGCGGTGGGCGGCACCAGGTCCTGGAGAAAATGCCGGAAATAAGCGGCGGCCTCGGCAAAGAGCAGCGAGACCCCCATGGCCTGCGCCACCTGGTAAATTTCCCCGATCAACCGCCCCATGAGCTCCCGGGTCTGAGGGTCCGCCGCCAGGGCCCCGTAGGGCGCTCCCAGAATGGCCCCCAGGGGGTTCAAGGCGCAGTTGTAAAGAACCTTGTTCCAGAGGTGCGCCTGAATATCAGCCACCACCGCAGTCTCGAGGCCGGCCCGGCTCAGGTCCGCCGCTATCCGGTCCAGCTTCCGGGAAGCCCGGCCCGGCGCCCTGGGCCCCAGTAATACTTTATCGGCACAGACGGTGACACTCACCAGTCCCGGGCGGGTGACCCGGGCCCCAAAGATGACCCGGGCCCCCACGGTGCGGGGCGCCCCCAACTCCTGGGCGATGATCTCCAGGTTCCCCAAGCCGTTCTGGACGGAGACGATGAGGCCATCCGGGGACAACTGGTCTTTCACCCGGACGCAGGCCTCCCGGGTATCGAAGGATTTGACGCAAAGGAGCACGACGTCAAATGGCGCGGCCGCCTCAGGGGTGGCCACCGGCCCCAGGCGGTATTCCCCCCAGATGCCGTCAACCGTGAAGCCCCGGGTTGTTAAGTGCTCGAAGTGGGGACCCCGGCCCATAAAGGCCACCGGGTGGCCGGCGTGCTGGAGAAGCCCGCCAAACACCGAGCCCAGGGCTCCGGCCCCCATGATTAAATACCGCATGGATTCGTTTTGGTTTTTCGTTTTTGTTATAAACAAGTATTAATGATCAAACAGATTTTTCTTCCGTGAGGAATGGTTAGTGGTAACCGCCCGTCAAGCCATCAAAGAGCTGCTGCAAGAAGAGACCTTGTCCAGCCTGGAGCTGTCCCAGCGGCTGTCCCTGGCGGAAAAGGAGGTGCTGGAGCACCTTGCCCATATCGCCCGGGCCCCCGGCCCTGGGTTTAAGTTCCAGATCACCCCGGCGGCGTGCAAACACTGCGGCTTCGCCTTTAAGAAGCGGGACCGCTTGACCACCCCGTCCCGCTGCCCCATCTGCCACCACGAATCCATCCGGCGGCCGCGCTTTGCCTTGACGCGGCAGAAATAATTCACCACAGAGACACGGAGAGCACAGAGCTAAAGACAAATTTTATTAATGTCTGGCGGCTGGCCGCCAGACATGAGGATTTTCTCTGTGTTCTCTTTTTCTTTTCTCTGTGTCCTCTGTGTCCTCTGTGTCTCCGTGGTAAATTTTTTTTACTCCACCGTCACGCTCTTGGCCAGGTTGCGGGGCTGGTCCACGTCGGTGCCGCGCAGGTCCGCCACGTGGTAGGCCAGCAGTTGCAGGGGCGTCACCAGGACGATGGGGGAGAGTTCCAGGGGCACCGACGGCACCGTGATAACGCTCTCCACCCTTTCCCGGACCTGGTAATTGTCCGCCTCGGTGAGGGCGATGAGGCGGCCGCCCCGGGCCGCCACCTCCTCGATGTTCCCCTGGATTTTTTCCAGCACCGGGCTGCGGCTGGCCAGCACCATGACCGGCATCTTTTCGTCGATGAGGGCGATGGGGCCGTGTTTCATCTCCCCGGCGGCGTAGCCTTCCGCGTGGATGTAGGAGATTTCCTTGAGCTTCAGGGCCCCTTCCAGGGCGATGGGGTAATGGAGGCCCCGGCCCAGGTAGAGAAAGTTATGGGCCCCCATGTACTGCCGGGCGATCTCCCGAATTTCGTGGTCCTGATCCAGGGTCTCCTGCACCCAGGTGGGCAGCTTGAGCAGGTCATTCAAGCGGTGCCGCACTTCCGCCCGGGGGAGCCGCTCCAGGCGCCGGGCCAGAAACAGGGCGATGAGGTAAAGGGCCACCAGTTGAGTGGTGAAGGCCTTGGTGGAGGCCACCCCGATCTCCGGACCGGCGTGGGTATAGAAGACGCTGTCCGCCTCCCGGGCGATGCTGGAGCCCACCGCGTTGACGATGGCCAGAGTTTTGGCGCCCAATTCCTTGCCGGCGGTCAGCCCGGCCCGGGTGTCCGCGGTCTCCCCGGACTGGGAAATAGGAATGAGGAGGGTGTTGGCGTCCACCAGGGGGTTCCGGTAGCGGAATTCGCTCCCCAGCTCCACTTCCACGGGGAGGCGGCACAGGCCCTCGATGAGGAGTTTCCCCACCATGGCGGCGTGGAACGAGGTGCCGCAAGCCACCAGGAAGATCTTCCGGAGGTTTTTGATCTCCTCGGCCGTCAGGGAGACCTCCGGCAGCACCACCTCGCCCTGGTCCGGATCGATGCGGCCCCGGAAGGTGTCGATGAGGGCCCGGGGCTGCTCGAAGATCTCCTTCTGCATGAAGTGCTTGTAGCCCGCCTTTTCGGCCATGGCCGGGCTCCAGGTGATGGTGTGCACCGGGCGCTCCATCTTCCGGCCTTCCTGGTTGAGAATGAGATAGTCGCCGTCCCGCACCACCACCAGGTCGTGGTCTTCCAGGAAGATCACCCGGCGGGTATAAGGGAGGATGGCGGGGATGTCCGAAGCCAGGAAATACTCCCCTTCCCCCAGGCCCAGGATGAGGGGGCTTTCTTTGCGGGCCGCCACCAGCATCCGGGGCTCGCCCGCGTTGACCATGACCAGGGCGTAGGAGCCGCGGATGGCCGCCAGCGTCAGGCGCCACCGCCTCCAGGTAGTCCGCCCCGTTTCGCACGTGCTTGGCAATGAGGTGAGAGACGATCTCCGTGTCCGTCTCCGAAGCGAAGCGGTGGCCCTCCTTGAGGAGCTGTTCCTTGAGCTCCAGGTAGTTTTCGATGATGCCGTTATGCACCACCGCGATGGAGTCCACCATGTGGGGGTGGGCGTTGGATTCGGAGGGGCGCCCGTGGGTGGCCCAGCGGGTGTGCCCGATGCCCACCTGTCCGAAAAGGGGCTCCTGGCGCAGCAGTTTTTCCAGCTCCACGAGCTTGCCCAGGCTCCTACGGATAGCCAGTCCGCCGTTGCCGATGACCGCCATGCCCGCCGAGTCATAGCCCCGGTACTCCAGGCGCTTCAGGCCGTCCAGGATGATGGGCATGGCCTCCTGGGGGCCCAGATATCCGATGATGCCGCACATAGTTACCTCGGTTGATTCAGAGATTTATCCTTCAGGGTCGGCTCAGACCCGCCGGCCTGTAACGACCGGGTCAAGTGAGTAAGATACTTCAGATTTATCCGGATATAGCGCCCATAATCCCCCCAATCCATGGCCCGGAGGATCTGGGGGCAGGCACAGAAGACGCAGATGACCGGCCGCTCTCCCCAAGGAAGGGTGCAGCCGGCGTCACCCAGGGCCGGGCAGAAGACGCCGCTTTCCTCCGCGGTCCGGGGCCTCGCCAGGGAAAACTGCTTGAGTTTTCGGTAAAGGTGACGGGAGCTGAAGCACGACCAAAATTGCGGCCGGTCTCCCGATTCCCTAATCGGATCAGGGAGAAGGTGACTTTGCCAGGCCCGGGGCCCGCCGTAGAGCAGCGCGTCCAGTTCACTGCAGGGAATTTCCCCCTCCCGGCAGCACTGGCTGCCGCATTCCGGGCAGAAGCGGTGATAGGGGGCAAAGAGCCTCCCCAACTCTTCTTGTAGCTCCACATTTTTCAACCTGAAAGTCCCGCGGCCTAGGTTTCCCCCGGGAGGGCCCGCCCTCCCCGCGGCCAGCCGCCTGCCGGCCCAGAGCCGCAACAGGCAGAGCATCGTGGCCAGGACCCGGCGCCCCAGGAGGCGCAGCCGCAGGGCGGTTCCGCCACCGGAGATCATCGCCCACCTAAGTGTGGCGCTTCATAATTACTATGACATTGAAAAGCCATGGGTTTTACCCCCCTTTTCTAAAGGGGGGTTAGGGGGGATTAAATAAACCCTTAATAATCCCCCTAAATCCCCCTTTAAAAAAGGGGGACTTTAAGACACCAGTATTCAGATTCGGTCCAGCAGAACCTGGGAGCCGGAAAAACCCGGGCTGCCCCTTGTCCATTGGCCTTTGCTGACAGCTGACCGCTGACCGCTATTTTTTCTTCTTGCCGATGGTCCTCCGGTCCAAATTGACCTGGCGAGCCCGGGCGATGCCCAGCTTGCCCGGCGGCACATCCTTGGTGATGGTGGAGCCGGCCCCGATGTAGGCCCCGGCGCCCACGGTCACCGGCGCCACCAGGGCGGTGTTGCTGCCGATGAAGGCCCCCTCTTCGATGGTGGTCTTATACTTCTTGGCGCCGTCATAATTACAGGTGATGGTGCCGGCCCCCACGTTGGTGCCGGCCCCCACCTCCGCGTCCCCCAGGTAGGTGAGGTGCCCGGCTTTGACCCCTTCGTGGAGCACCGATTTCTTCACCTCCACGAAATTGCCGACGTGCACCTTGGCCTTGAGGTCGGCTCCGGGCCGGAGATGTGCAAAAGGCCCCATATCCGCACCGGCCCCGAGGTGGCTCTGGGTGATGACGCAACCCATCTTGATATGGACGCCATCTTCCAGGGTTGAATCCACGATTTTCACGGTCGACTCGATGACACAGTTTTCGCCGATGACGGTATCACCCTGGAGGTAAACGTTGGGATAGATGACCGTATCCCGGCCGATGCGCACCCCGGCCTCTATGTAAGTGGATTCGGGGTCCACGAAGGTAACGCCCTGGTCCATATGGCGGGCGTTGATCCGGCGCTTCAGGGTCTGCCCCGCCGCGGCCAGTTCGGCCCGGCTGTTGATGCCCAGGAGGTTGTCCAGGTCCGGGTCCACCAGGGCTTCCACCCCCCTACCCAGGTCCCGGGCAATCTGGATCATATCGGTGAGATAGATTTCGCCGGTCACCGGGCTCTGGGGGATTTTCGTCAAGCCCTCCCGCAGAAACCGCGCCTCAAAGCAGTAGGCCCCGGTGTTGATCTCCCGGATGGCCAGGATGTCGGGCCGGCCCTGGGAGTCCTTGGCCTGGAGCACCGCGGCCACCTGGCCGAATTGGTCCCGCACCACCCGGCCGTAGTGGGCCCCGTCCGGCAGGACGATGGTCTGCACCGTGATGGCGGCGCCGGTCCCGGCCTGCAATTGTTGAAGCTTCTGGATGCTCTCCCCGGAAATCAAGGGGGCATCGCCGCACAGCACCAGGACGGTGCGGGCCTCAGCCGGCACCAGGGTCATACCTACCTGGACCGCATGCCCGGTGCCCAGTTGGGGCTCCTGCACCACGAAGCGCACCCCGTATTCCTGCAGCGCTTCCTGCACCGTGTCGGACTGGTAGCCCACCACCAGCACGGCGTCCTGGATGCCCACCTCTTTCAAGGTATCCAGGAGATAGACGATCATGGGCCGGCCCAAAATCTCATGCAGCACCTTGGGACGGCTGGACTTCATCCGGGTCCCCTGCCCCGCAGCCAGAACGATGGCGGTGATTTTATCGTTTAACATCTCCATCCTTTAGTCTTTATGCCAAGAATCTAGAAATGGTGGGTACTTATTTCCCAAGCTTTGCTCGGGAACCTCATTTTCGTTCCCAAGTACAACTCGGGAAGGAGATGATACGTGCTTCGGGCTATCTTGGCAACTACAAATCTTGAACCGGAACACAGCCTACAATTTCAAGCCAAGAGTTACCATCATAGTCCATTAGCTTCCCACCAAGATATAATTCATCGCTGTTGAAACTTTTTACCTCTCTGGGAACCGTGTGCACATCTTTCGCAATGCAGATAACCATGTAAGACTTAGCTCCATTTTTCACGCGAGCTAAATGGTCAAGTCTTTCGTAATATCCAGGGTGCTTCCGCTTTCGATCTTTGCTCTCGAAGCGTTTTTTGTCCGTCACGCGCACGAATTCTCTATTGCCTTCGCTTGGGAGCTTACGTTTCTCATCTTTCCAAACTTTCAAAAAGATAGCTTTGTCCGACTCCCTTACGCCGCCCCAAGACCAGCGGACACTTCTTAATCGAACTCCAAGTTTATCAAATAGTGCCTTTTGTCTCATTGGTTTCGGGCTCATTACTCTCCCTTTCTCTTCATCGGTGGCATCACTTGTATTGGGCACCAGTCCAAATCTAACCCATCACTGCATAATCCACCGCCCGAGGGTTATCCATGCGCTTTGAAGCGTCCAGAATTTCCATCCCCACGATATTGCCGTCTTTATCATAATCGATGATTACGCCGGGTTTGTCCTCATCGCTTTCTTTGATGGGGGTATTGTTGAAAATTATCCCCAAGACATCAACTTCTGGATTCTAAATTCCCTTCATGAATCTTTCCCCTCATCCTTACTCTTCCGGCTGGTAGGCTCTGATCCGCCCCCTTTGGACAATCCAGAGCTTTCCTGCAATGGACTCCCGAGCCAACCCACCGATTAGAGTACGTATTGTATCAAGGAGGTCCTCAATGGATGGGCTCGGCGGCAGCCGCAAAACCGCAATCCCAGGGTAGCTGGAGGGCATAAAAAGGAGAGGGTTGCCAAAATCCAGGTCCAGGGTTACTAAGCACCGCTGTTCGCCTCGGCAAATGTTTATCAAAGAAAGGTCAGTTGCAGCACAAAGGCCCTGTTCTGTTACTGTAACCACATCATGCCCGGCCTGGCGGAGAAGTTCAGCTCCGCGGCGGCCCAGATTTTCATCGAGTTTAAGCCTCACGCATTAGCCTCAAAGGGAATTTCAACATACCTTTCCCGGGCCATCTCAGCGCCGTAGGCAATGCAAGCAAGGATATCAGCCTCTTCAAGGCTAGGATATTCCTGGAGAATTTCATCAACAGTCATGCCAGACGCCAAGAAATCCAAAATTAAAGAGACCCAGAGACGATGGCCTCGGATGCACGGTTTTCCAAAACATATATTGGGGTCGATGGAAATCCGAGCGAGTAAGTCTTTCCTATTCATTGGCATTGTCTTTGCCCTCTTTGGATAAATTTCTCAAATTGAATATCCATCCGTCTAATAAATACTATGTTTTTGTAAAAATGAAAAGGCAAGCCCGGCGTTCGGGCTTGCCTTTTTCCCCTTACAGGGGGTTGGGAGGGGAGTTTGAGGGGAGGGCGGGGGAATCGTTTTCCCCCGGCCCGCCCCTCAAAATTCCTCATTCAATCAACTTACCGGCCGGCCACCTTGGCGCGCACCATAGAGCGGCGCAGGGCCGCTTCGGCCCGGGTCCAGTCGATGTCCGCGGTCTTGCCGGCGGCCAGTCTTTTCTCCGCCCGTTCCCGGGCCCGTTTAACCCGTTCCACGTCGATCTCCCGGCCCAGTTCCGCGGCTTCGGCCACGATGGTGACTTTGGCGCC
Source organism: uncultured delta proteobacterium (assembly GCA_963790655.1). GTDB lineage: Bacteria > Desulfobacterota > Desulfobaccia > Desulfobaccales > 0-14-0-80-60-11 > DASWLF01. The sequence goes on from CAWBPT010000004.1 coordinate 81,929, forward strand.
GGTGACTTCGGCAAAGCCGCCGCTCACCGCCAGGTACTCGGTCTTGCCGCCGGCTTTATAATACATCTCGCCGATATCCAGAGCGCTCAAGAAGGGGATGTGGCCCACCAGGACGCCGAACTGGCCCTCCACCCCGGGGCACACCACCACTTCCGCCTCGGTGGAGAGCACCATGCGGTCGGGAGTAACCACCTCCAACAGGAGTTGTTTTTCTGCCATGGGCTAGTCCCCTTGCCTTAGGCAGCCGCCAGCCGTTCGGCCTTGGCCACCGCTTCTTCGATGCCGCCTACCATATAAAAGGCCTGCTCCGGCAGCTCGTCGTGCTTGCCTTCGATGATTTCCTTAAAGCCCCGCACGGTGTCCGGCACGGAGACGAACTTGCCCTCTTGGCCGGTGAACGTGGACGCCACGAAGAAGGGCTGGGACAGGAAGCGCTGCATCTTCCGGGCCCGGGCCACGGTAAGCTTGTCTTCGTCCGAGAGTTCGTCGATGCCCAGGATGGCGATGATGTCCTGCAGGTCCCTATACTTCTGCAGGATCTGCTGCACGTTCCGGGCCACATAGTAATGCTCTTCACCCAACACCTGGGGGTCCAGGATGCGGGAGGTGGAGTCCAGCGGGTCCACGGCCGGGTAAATGCCCAGCTCAGTAAGCGCCCGGGAGAGCACCACGGTGCCGTCCAGGTGGGCGAAGGTGGCGGCCGGGGCCGGGTCGGTCAGGTCGTCCGCGGGCACGTAAATGCATTGGACCGAGGTGACCGAACCCTTCTTGGTGGAGGTGATGCGTTCTTGCAGTTCACCCAGGTCGGTACCCAGGGTGGGCTGGTAACCTACGGCGGAGGGCATGCGGCCCAGGAGGGCCGACACTTCGGAGCCCGCCTGGGTGAAACGGAAGATGTTGTCGATGAAGAGCAGGGTGTCCTGACCCTCTTCGTCCCGGAAGTATTCCGCCGCGGTGAGGGCGGAAAGGGCTACCCGGGCCCGGGCTCCGGGGGGCTCGGTCATCTGCCCGTAGATCAAGGCGGCCTTGGGCAGCACGCCGGAGTGTTTCATCTCCAGGTAGAGGTCGTTGCCCTCACGGGTGCGCTCCCCCACGCCGGCGAACACCGAGATGCCGCCGTGGTGCATGGCGATGTTGTGGATCATTTCCATCATGACGACGGTCTTGCCCACGCCGGCGCCGCCGAACATCCCCATCTTGCCGCCCCGGGGAAAAGGCACCAGCAGGTCGATGACCTTGACGCCGGTTTCCAGCACCTTAACGGTGGTGTCCTGGTCCACGAAGGGGGGCGCCGGGCGGTGAATGGGGTAATAGGTCTTGGCATTCACCGGACCCAGGCCGTCCACCGGGCGGCCCACCACGTTGAGCACCCGGCCGAGAGCCTCATGGCCCACCGGCACCATGATGGGATTGCCGGTGTCTTTCACGGGCATGCCCCGCACCAGGCCGTCGGTGGTGTCCATGGCGATGGTGCGCACCATGTTGTTCCCCAGGTGTTGGGCCACTTCCACCACCAGATTGTCTTCGACGTCGTCGATGGCCGGGTTGCTGATCAACAGACCGTTTTTGATGGCCGGCAGTTTGCCTTCTTCAAATTCCACGTCCACTACCGGACCGATAACGCGGGCGATTTTGCCTAAGTTCATTGTCTGAAATTCCTCCTCATCCGGGCGGCTTAGCCTTTCAGGGCTTCAGCCCCGCCCACGATATCCATCAATTCTTTGGTAATGGCCGCCTGCCGGGCCTTGTTCATCACCAGGGTAAGCTGCGTAATCATTTCCTTACAGTTGCTCTGGGCGTTGTCCATGGCGGTCATACGGGCCGCGTGCTCGCTGGCGGAGTTCTCCAGAAAGCCATGGTACACCAGCACGTTGATATACTTGGGCAGCAGGTATTCCAGGAACTGCTCCATGGGCGGCTCGAAGAGGTATTCCTGACTGGGCGCCTCTGCCGCCGCCTCGCCCGGCTGGATGGGCAGGAGCTGCACCAGCCGCGGCCGCTGGATCGCCATGTTGACGAAATTGGCGTGGATCAGGTGAACTTCCTGGACGTCGCCGGCGGTGAAGACGCTCATGAGCTCCCGGGCCACCGTCACCGCGTTGGAAAAATCGAACTTGTTCCAGACGTCCACGTATTGGGCCAGCATCTCGCGTTTGCGCCGCCGGAAGAAATCCCGGCCTTTGCGGCCCACGCAGATGAGGGAGACGTCAATGCCCGCGGCCTCTTTTTCCCGGATGAATTTGACTGCCTGGTTGATCAGGTTGACGTTGAAGCTGCCGCACAGACCGCGGTCGGCGGTCATCAACACCAACCCCACCTTGGTGACTTCCGGGGCCTGCTGGAAGAAGGGGTGGATCTCCGGCTCCACCCGGCCGGCCATATTGCCCAACATCATGGCGAAGGCCTGGGCATAGGGCCGGAAGCCTTCCATGCGCTGCTGGGCCCCCCGCAACTTCGCGGCGGCGACCATGTTCATGGCCTTGGTGATCTGCTGGGTCTTCTTGACCGCCCCGATCTTGCGTCTGATATCTCGTAGGGTCGCCATGCTTATCCCCCGGTATTATGACGCGCTGACGACAGGCTGGAAGACGCCGTCAAATTCTTCCAAAACAGTTTTCATCCTGGCATCGAGTTCCGGAGTGAACTCTTTCTTTTCCTTGAGGTCGGCCAGGAGATCGGGATATTTCGACTCCAGGAAGCTGTAGAGCTGCTGTTCGTAAGACGCCATCACGTCCAACGGATATTTATCCAGGAAGCCCCGGGTGCCGGCATAAATGATGCTAACCTGCTTCTCCATGGGCAGCGGCTGATACTGGGGCTGTTTCAGGACTTCCACCAGCCGGCTACCCCGGTTGAGCTGCTGCTGGGTGGCCTTGTCCAGCTCGGAGCCGAACTGGGCGAAGGCGGCCAGCTCCCGGTACTGGGCCATGTCCAACCGCAGCATGCCGGCCACCTGCTTCATGGCCTTCACCTGGGCGGCGCCGCCCACCCGGGAAACCGACAGACCCACGTTGATGGCCGGCCGGACCCCGGAGAAGAACATACCCGGTTCCAGGTAAACCTGGCCGTCGGTGATGGAAATGACGTTGGTGGGAATGTAGGCGCTCACGTCGCCCTGCTGGGTTTCGATGATGGGCAGGGCCGTCAGCGACCCGCCTCCCAGGGTGTCGTTCAGCTTGGCGGCCCGCTCCAGCAACCGGGAGTGGTTGTAGAAGATGTCGCCGGGATAGGCCTCACGACCCGGCGGCCGGCGCAGCAGCAGGGAGATCTGCCGGTAGGCCTGGGCCTGCTTGGTGAGATCGTCGTAGATGATCAGGGCGTGGCGGCCGGTGTCCCGGTAATATTCGCCCATGGCGCAGCCGGCGAAGGCGGCGACGTATTGCAGGGGGGCGGGCTCCGAGGCCGAGGCGTTGACCACGATGGTGTGCTTCATGGCGCCATAGCGCTCCAGGGCATCCACCACCTGGGCCACGGTGGACTTTTTCTGACCCACGGCCACGTAGATACAGATGATCCCGGAGTCCTTCTGGTTGATGATGGCATCGATGCAGAGGGCGGTTTTGCCGATCTGACGGTCGCCGATGATCAGCTCCCGCTGGCCCCGGCCCACCGGGGTCATGGCGTCGATGGCCTTATAGCCGGTGTAACAAGGCTCATTCACCGGCTGGCGCTCGATGACGCCCGGGGCCTTGACCTCAATGCGGCGAAATTCCTTGGCATCGATGGGGCCCTTGCCGTCCAGGGGGGCGCCCACCGGGTCGACGACCCGGCCCAGGACCGCGTCGCCGACGGGCACCTGAGCGATACGGCCGGTGCGTTTGACGATGTCGCCCTCCTTGATGTGGGTATCTTCACCCAGGATGGCGACGCCGACGTTGTCCTCTTCCAGGTTGAGGGCCAGGCCAAAGATGCCTCCGGGGAATTCCAGGAGTTCCATGGCCATGCACTTCTCCACCCCGTGGACCCGGGCAATGCCGTCGCCCACCGACAGGACGGTGCCGGTTTCGGCCACTTCGACTTTCTTCTCATAATCCCGAATCTGGGAGCGAATAATTTGGCTGATTTCCTCGGCTCTGATTTCCATTTATAAAACCTCACCTTTTATTAAGGATTCTCTTAAGGACTGGATCTGCGAACGTACGCTGCCGTCCAGCACCAAATCGCCCACCCGGGCCACGATGCCCCCGAGGATGGCGGGATCTTCCTGCACTTCCATGACCACAGTGCTGCCGGTCAATTTCTCCAGGGTCTGGCGCAAGCGGTTCTGGGTGGCTTCATCCAGGGAATCGCCGCCGTCACCCGGGCCCGGCTGACGTTTTCCACCGCGTCCATCAGTTCCTGATACGACTGGGCGACGCCGTCCAGGGCGTTCAAACGATGTTTGTCGAACAGGAGCTGCAACAGGTTGGACACCATGGGAGGCATTTGTAAGAGTTCGATAATGCGGAGGAGCAGTTTCCGGCGATCCTCCCTGCCGTGGATGGGGTTGAGCAGGGCGTCCTTCAGTTCCGGCTCCCGCTCCAGCAGGGCGGCGAACCCACTAAGCCCATCCCCATACTCCTTGTACTTGCCGTCTTCCTTGCCCAGAGTCAGCAAGGCTTTGGCGTAGCGTCGGGCAACGGTCAGGTCAATCAATGGGTTTTCACCACCTTTTTAAGATATTCCTCCACCAGACCCTGCTGGTCGGCGGAGGTGGCTTTCTTCTTAATCAGGTCCGTGGCCAGCTGGGTGGCCTGGTCCACCACTTCCTCTTTCAAGCTCTGGGCCGCCTTCTTGGTCTCCTGCTCGATGGAGACCCGGGCCATCTCCTTGATGCGTTCCGCCACGGCGTTGGCCTTATCCAGGATCTTGGCCTTTTCGTTTTGGCCTTCGGCCAGATACTGTTGAATAATCGACTCCCGCTCCTTGGCCACTTCGGCCAGCCGGGCTTCCGCTTCTTTCACCGCGGCCTGGGCCGCAAGCCCGTTTGGCTTCCAGGTCTTCCAGGGACTGGGCCACGTCCTGGGACCGCTTGCCGAAGAAGTTTTTGGCGGGTTTGGCCACCAGCTTGATGAGGATCCCGGCGAAGACCACGAAATTAACCGTGCGCCAGATCATGTCCTGCATCTTTTCCGGCGAGATGCCGCCATGGCCCCCGCCGTGGGCCGCTTCCGAGGCCGCGGCTACTCCCGCCAGCAGCACCCCGGCGCTCAGACCCAGGAAGGCGGCAGCGGCCTTCAGCCAGCCGAATGCCTGTTTAGCTTTCATGAGAGCTCCCTCCCCAGGACTTTGGCGGCCAAAAGCTGGGCAAAGCCCTGAGCCTGTTTCTTTAAAGACTCCCGGGCCTTGGCCATGTCGGCCTTGATTTTTTTCTCCACCTGAGCCCATTCCAGGTCCGCCTGCTTTTTAACTTCCTCCAGCAGGGCGGCTTCCGCCTGGGACCCTTCCTGCTTCAAGGCCTCTCGCTGGCCGGCCCCGTCCCGCCGGGCCGCGGCCAGCTTTTCCTTGATCTCCGCGCTCAGGCCCTGGCTCTCCAGCTCCAGCTGGCTGGCCGCGGCTTCTTCCTGGGCCAGCCTGGCCTGGCGATCCTGCAGGGCCTTCCGGATGGGCCGGAACAACACCAGGTTCAGGAGAAAGACCAGGAGCAGGAAATTGATAAGCTGCGCGAACAAAGTCCAGTCAATGTCAATCATTCCTGGCTGCCACCTCGTATTTTATTTGCTAGATTAAAGACTTAACTGCTTAAAGAGGTATTGCCTGAGGTTATGGCCATGTGTAACTTTTCACATTTGCCTTTTTAGCCTATTTTCAAGTGGGTGTCAAAAATTTTTTTCAAAAAAATTTTTACCCCCCGAAGAGGTAGCGGCGCATGCGAATATTGAGCAAGAAACCCACGCCCAGGAGGGTGGTGATGAGGGAGGAGCCGCCGTAGCTGAACAGAGGCAGGGGGATACCCACCACCGGCAAGAAACCGGTGACCATGCAGAGGTTGATAAACATTTGCCAGAAGATCAGGGCCGTCACCCCCAGGGCCAGAAGCTGGCCGAAGCGCTCCTTGCAGTCCCGGGCCACCTGCAGGCCCCAGAGGGTCAAACCGGTGAACAGCAGCAGCAACACCACCGAGCCCACGAAGCCCCACTCCTCGGCAAAGACCGAAAAGACGAAGTCCGTGTGCTGCTCCGGCAAAAAATAGAGCTGGCTCTGGGTGCCCTGCAAGAACCCTTTGCCCCAAAACCGGCCGGAGCCCACGGCGATCATGGACTGGAGGATATGGTAGCCGGCCCCCAGGGGGTCCTGTTCCGGGTTGAGGAAGGTGAGCACCCGCTGGCGCTGGTAGTCCTTGAGCAAACTCCAGATCAAGGGCGAAGACAGCGCCAGGGTCAAAGCCAGGGCCGCCAGGGTGCGCCAGTACACCCCCACGAACAGGGTCATGGTGGCGGCCACCAGGGTCACCAGGATGCCGGAGCCCAGGTCCGGCTGCTTAATGATGAGGCCCACCGGGACCAGCACCAGGAGCCCGGGAACCAGCAGTTCCTTGAGACGCATCTTCTCCAGGCGCGAGCGGCGGTTGAAGTAGGTGGCCAGCACCAGGATGATGGCGATCTTGGCCAGCTCCGCGGGCTGGAAGGCAAAGGGGCCCAGGGGCAGCCAGCGCCGGGACCCGGAGACCATTTTGCCGGCCACCATCACTCCCACCAGCAGGACGACGCTGAGCAGATACAACGGGTAGCCCAATTTTTCCAGGTGCCGGTAGTCGTAGAACAGGGTCAGGAGCATGAGGGCCAGGCCCACCGCCAGCCAGTAGAGCTGCTTGATGTAGAGCGGGGTCCCCTCGCCCCGGTTGTAGCCGGCGCTGTATAGATTGACAATGCCCACCGCGGTGATGGCGAACACCAGCCCCACGAGCAACCAATCAAAATTTTGGACTAAACGGCGGTCGAACATAATTAGCGGTCAGCTTTCAGCAGTCAGTGTGGTCAGCTGCAAAGCTGAAAATTTCCGGTGTTTCATTTAATTTCTGAGGCTTTTCGACTTTCCTAAAAACTACCTGCGGCGCATCTTCACTTGTCAACTCCGGGATATTCAATCTTCTCAAGTTGAGCTATGAGAGCCGGCAGGTCTTCCACCAAAATCTTCCAAAGAATGTCCAAATCAACGGCATCATAACCATGAATCAGCCGGTTGCGCAGGCTGACAATTTGAGCCCACGGCATATCGGCATATACTTCCCGGGTGGGGATGGTGACCCGGCTGGCCGCCTCCCCGACAATTTCTAAAAGGCGGACCAGAGCAAGACTAAGAATGCGATCGGCATCGAGGTCCTGCCTGGACTTATCCCTAATCAAGCCCACGGCCTCCCGGGCGCTATCCAGCATATGTCGCAGGCGGATCAAATCCTCAGGTGGCATATTCCACCACCGCCTCTTTGGTAACTTTATCCCGAAAATATTTGCTCAGGAATTGCGGGGTATTCAGGTCAACCTTACGGCCCAGGATTTTGGAGAGTTCCTCTTCCATCGCAAAGAATGCCAGCCCCGGGACATGATCCGGTTCAAATTCCACCAGTACGTCAATATCGCTGTCGCTCCGAAAGTCCGCACACAAGACTGACCCGAAAATGCAGTCGCAAGTTGTCAGTTGCCAATAAGGTGCTTGGAAAATTGTTCAAGTTTATAGCCACACGTGCTTAGGCGGCAGCTCAGAATCACAATGATTCGATTTTCTTTATTTCGAGTGTTTATGAATAGAACAATGACTTGCCGGTCAGGCTTGCGGCGTTAAAGATCAAACTTAACCACGGAGCAGAACAACTGGGCACTGTCATTTTTACACTACACTAACCGCTCTTAAGCCTCTACGCGATGGCTCAAGGACTCCCTCAACGTCTGCTGGTCGGCGTACTTGATGTCGCCGCCCATGGGCAGACCGTAGGCGATGCGGGTCACTTTCACCCCCAGAGGTTTCAACTCCTGGGCCAGGTAGGTGGTGGTGGTCTCCCCTTCCAGGGACGGGTTCAGGGCCAGGATCACTTCCGCGACCCCATCCTGCCGCACCCGGTCCAGCAACTCCGCGGTCCTGAGGTCGTCGGGCCCCACCCCTTCGATGGGGGAAATCACGCCCCCCAGGACGTGGTAGAGCCCCTGGTACCAGCCCACCCGTTCCAGGGCTAAGAGATCGCCGGGCTCCGCCACCACCAGGATTTGGCCCGGGCGGCGGGAGACGTCGGCGCAGATGGGGCAGAGCTCGGCGTCCGCAAAGGCAAAGCAGCGCCGGCAAAGCTTGATCTTCTCTTTGAGCTCCGTCAGGGCCTGGGCCAACTCCAGGACCTCGGCCGCGGGGGCGCGGAGCAGGTGCATGGCCAGGCGCCCTGCGGTCTTCTCTCCCACCCCGGGGAGTTTCGAAAGTGCCATAATCACCCGCCGCAACGCCGCGGGGTACGCGTTTCCTGCCATAATTATTCCTTATAATCAGTTGCCAGTTCGCCAGGAAAAAATGTGGAAAGTCGCTATCGGCAAGGAACAGGATAATTAATTTCTTAACTGACCACTGATCACTGATCACTGGCTACTGACCACTGCATTAAAAAAGTCCCGGAATCTGCATCCCGCCGGTGAGTTTGCTCATCTCCTGGGCCATCATTTCCCGGGAGCGGTTCAGGGCCTCGTTCACCGCGGCGGTGATCAAATCCTGAAGCATCTCCACGTCTTCCGCCACCACCACTTCCGGGTCGATGCGCAGGTTGAGTAGCTCCTGCTTGCCGTTGACCACGGCCTCCACCATGCCCCCGCCGGCCTGGGCGCTCACCGTGCGGTTCGCGAGTTCGGCCTGCATCTCCACCATCTTGGCCTGGAGCTTCTGGGCCTGCTTCATCATGGACATCATATTCTTCACTCAACTTCCTCCTTCCGGGGCCCGGAGGCCTGCCACTGGCCGCCGAAGGTTTCCAGGGCCTGCTGCTGGAGCTTCGCCAGGTCCAGGGGCTTGCGGGCCGGGGGCGCCTTCTTGCCCGGGGGTCCGGGTTCCGGCGCTTCTATCTCCAGAGAATATTGGGGGCCGAAAAATTTCCGGGCCAGTTCCTGCAAGCGGGCTTCATGGCGAGCCCCCGCCGCGTTCCAGGTGCGCCCCGGGGCAATTTTCACCCGGTGATCAACGACCGCCACCAGGCGGCAGTTGGAAAGCTTGCCGTATAGGGGCCCGCCTTCGGTTTCCCGGACGAAGCTCAAAAAGGCCTGCCACTTCTCGTTCAGGTCCGCCGCCGCCGGGGCCTCCCCGGCAACCGGAGCCGCCTGCGGCGGGTCCTGTTCCCAAGCGGCGGCTGGTTCGGCGGCCCCCGGCGCCGGCTGGGTTAAGGCGGCGAGGGGCTCCCCGGCCGTAAGTCGCGCCTCCAGGTGCTGCAACCGGCTGAGCCAGGTATCAATGGGAATAAGGGGCTCCAGATGAATGAGCCTCAGGAGCAGCACCTCCAGGGCCAGCCGGGGTTGCGGGGCCCGCTTGAGTTCCTCTTCGCCGTTCAAGAGCACGCTGAGCAGATTATGGAGATGCACCGCCGGGGTCCGCCGGGCCAGGCGAGTAAGCTCTTCCCACTCGGAGTCGGCCACCGGCGCCAGGTGCCGGGATTCGTGGTGCAGCCCCGCCAGCAGCAGGTGCCGGGCGTATTGGAGCAGGTCCTGGTAAAAACGCCTGAGGTCGTGGCCCTGGTTGTAAAGCTCATCGATGAGGGCGAGAAGGTCGGGGCCATTACGGTCAATGATAGCCGCCAGGGCCTTAAGCAGCGCCCCCCGGTCCGTCACCCCCAGGATGCGGGCGATCTCGGCGGGACTCACCGCCTCGCCCCCGAAGGTCACCACCTGGTCCAGGAACCCCTGGGCATCCCGGAGGCCCCCTTCCGCGGCCCGGGCCACCAGGGCCAGGCCCTCGGGGTCGAGCTGCCAGCCTTCTTGCTCAGACAATTTGGCCAGGTGGGCTTCGATGAGGCTCGTGGGGATGCGGCGGAAATCGTAACGCTGGCACCGGGACAGGATGGTCACCGGCACCTTGTGGGGCTCGGTGGTGGCCAGGATGAAGACCGCGTGCGCCGGCGGCTCCTCCAGGGTCTTCAAGAGGGCGTTGAAGGCCTCCTTGGTGAGCATGTGCACTTCGTCGATGATGTAAACCTTGTACTTGCCCCGGGCCGGCAGGTACTTGATCTTCTCCCTAAGGTCCCGCACCTCGTCGATGCCCCGGTTGGAGGCGCCGTCGATTTCCAGGACGTCCAGGGAGGAGCCGTTGGTAATCTCCAGGCAGGTCTGGCAGGTGTTGTCGGGATGCGGCGTGGGGCCGGCTTCGCAGTTGAGGGCCTTGGCCAGGATGCGGGCCACCGAGGTCTTGCCCACTCCCCGGGGGCCGCTGAAGATAAAGGCGTGGGCCACCCGGCCGGCGGCCAGGGCGTTCTGGAGCGTCCGGGTGATGGGCTCCTGGCCCACCACCTCCTCAAACGTTTGGGGACGCCACTTCCGGGCCAGAACCTGGTATGCCATTTATAGACCGTTCTTCGTTTATCGTTTTTGGTTTTTGGTGTTAAAACAATAACCTAGATTGGTTCGATTATGAACGGGATTACTTGGAATCATGTCTCCGGACGCTGAAGATTTCTTTTACGAAAAACCAAAAACCAAAAACCGCAGCTAATGGCGGAGAGAGAGGGATTCGAACCCTCGGAGCGCTTATTAGGCGCTCACACGATTTCCAATCGTGCCCCTTCAGCCTCTCGGGCATCTCTCCGTGTATGGATTATTTACTGCCATTATAAACGGTGGAACGGGCCTCCGTGCCCGCCTGATTAAAGCACAGGCTGGAAGCCTGTGCCACCATTTTATCTAAATTATGGTTGATGAAAGAGCGTAGGCGATAGCTTCCGGCTACATACTGGGGAATTGTTAACTCCTGCCACTGGCAACTGGCTACTGGCTACTGACCACTATTTTTTCGGCTTGGGCACCAGGACTTCATAGTCCTTCTTCTTATGCTCCGGCAGGGCCTGATACTCTTCTTCGGTGATTATGCAATCCAGGGGCAGGCTGCCCATGTCCTCCCGGTAGGCGCTATCTTTACCCAGGTAAATCTCACAATTCTTACTGATATAGGTCAGTCCCATGGGAACCTCCTGGGAGCGAAGTTCGCCTGTCGTGCTGCTAACTTATCTCTTACCAAAAACCAAAAACGAAAAACCATAAACGGCATTTATTGGCGGAGGGGGTGGGATTCGAACCCACGTGGGAGTGATTAGCCCCCAAGTCGATTTCGAGTCGACCCCGTTACGGCCTCTTCGGTACCCCTCCGTTTAGGTGGCAGGTTTTAGGTGTCAGGTTTCAGGAAAAACCTAAGAACCTCAACCTGACTCCTATTTTCACTGACACCCGAAACCTGAAACCTGATCTAACTCCGCCGAGCCATAAAGAACTCCTGCAGCAGCTCCCGGCATTCGGCCTCCCGCACCCCACCCGTCACCTCGAGGCGATGATTCAACCGAGGGTCCTGGGGGAGGCGGTATAGCGACACGCAAGCCCCGGCCTTGGGGTCCGACGCCCCGAAGACCAACCGCCGCAACCGGGCTTGGAGCATGGCTCCCAGGCACATTATACAAGGCTCAATGGTAACATAAAGGGTGGTGCCGGGCAACCGGTAATTCCCCAGCGCCTGCGCCGCTTGCCGCAAGGCCAGGATCTCGGCGTGAGCCGTGGGGTCGCTCAGGGCGATGGGTCTATTAAAGGCGCGGGATAGAACCTTAGCTCCCTCCCCCACCAGCACCGCGCCCACCGGCACTTCGCCCGCGGCCAGGGCCTGTCGGGCCGCCTCCAATGCTTCGCCCATGTAGTAAAAATCAGCTTCCACTTTTATTATTATAAATCAAGAACTTGAAAATGGGAGGGGCATCCGGCCCTCAAAAAGACAGGGCCGCGGTTGCCTGCGGGTCTCATCCGGTAACCACAGGCTTTAGATGAAAATTTGGCGCCGGCGCCCTCGCCGGCGCAGGAACCGCCCAGGGCGATGGTTCTACATGCCATGTTTCGCTAGGTTCCCGAGGCAACGACGTGGAGCAGAAAGCTTATTGCAAAGCCTTCTTATGCCGGGAGTGACCATTATTCCCCGCCAGGCCCAAAGCCTGGTATTCGTACCCGGCTAACAACTCCAGGGCCCGGTCTTCCTGGGCCAGCAAGGCCCGGCATTGGGGGGCCGTTTCTTCCCGGGGGGATGATTCCAACAGGTCTTCCAGGGCCTGGTGCCGTCTTTGATGCTCCCCGGCCAGCAGCCGCAGGCGCAAAACCAGGATTTGCGCCAGCAGGGGATCGCCCGCCCACTTGAGATACCGCAAGGCCCTGGGAAAATCCTCCTCCTCCATGGCCGCCAGGGCCAGGTGGCGGTAATAGCCGGCGGGCAGGACGCCGGCGTCCGCCATCGGCCCGGAAAGGACATACCTTCCTAAGCGCACCAGCAGATTGACTCCCAGCATCTCAGGCCTTCTGGGCCGCGATCCCCGCGTCCACCAGGTTTCCCAGGATCTCCCGCAGCTCGGGGAGATCTTGGGTCAGCTCGTCGATGCGCTGCTTCACCTGCCGGTAGTCGTTTTCCGGCCCCTCCTGGGCCCGCTCCAGGGTCTCCTGGAGGGTCCGGGTCAGGCGCCGGTCCAGGCGCCACAGGCCCGCGGCCGCGCCCAGCAGTTCCAGCAGGCCAGTGGTGAGGTGATGCCCGGTGACTTCCTGGATGGCCACCTCCGCCACCCAGCCGGCCATGCCGCCCACCAGCGCCCCGTTGATGGAAAGGTCTCTTTTGGCCATAAATCCTCCTTACATATTTCACCACAGAGACACAGAGCGCACAGAGACAAATTTTTATATCTCTCTGTGTCCTCTGTGCCTCCGTGGTTAATCATTCATCCCGGCGGGTTCCCCTGCCCCAACTGCTCGGCCAGGCGCTCGGTTTCGCTGAGCATGCGGCCGATGTGGCGGTCCTTCTCCGCCAGCCGCCGCTTCAGACTGCGGTTTTCCGACTTGAGCCGGCTCGTTGCCGAATAGCCCAGCCAACCCCGCACCTTGATAGCCGCGAGGGTCAGGCCCACTCCCAGCCCGGCCCCCAGGGTCAGACCCAGAAAGAAATCCAGCGCCTTGATCTCCATTTAAAAAACTGTTTTCGGTTTTCGGTTTTCGGTTTTCGGTAAAAAAAATCCTGGTTGATGGCCGAATCTCTGTCGTCAATGCCGTTAAAATATTAGCATTGGCCCGGGTTCCTGTCAATTTGGACCTCGGCCCGAAAGGCGCTTGTCAAGTCAGGGCTTCTCATGCCACAATAAGGCTACCCGCCAGGAGATCGGCTTGCACCTAAAAATTAACATGCCGATCAGCCTCTTTGGCTCTCTTTTTCGAGAACAGAAAACGGAAAACAGAAAACAGAAAACCATTTCCATATAAATCTAGCCGGAGGAGACCCTATGAGCGACATCAAGGCCATGTACCGCACCGTGATGGCGGACCATTTCCCCCCGGAGATGACCATCACCTTTGGCGACCAGAAGCTCATCTATCGCAAGCGCACCTGGAAGCTCCCCGATGCCAAGGGTGAAGTCATCGAGATGGGGTTGAGATACGGCGAGAACCCCGGCCAGGAGGCGGCGCTCTATGAACTGGTGGGGGGGAACCTCACCTTGGGCGGCTGCCACTTCCTGGACCCCAACAATGGCCTCACCAGCGCCATCGATGAGGCGGCCATGGTCCAGGCCGGCAAGCACCCGGGCAAGACCAACCTGACGGACCTGGACAACGGCCTTAACATCATCAAGTTTCTCCAGAGGAAGCCCGCGGCGGTGATCCTGAAGCACAACAACCCCTGCGGCGCCGCCTGGGCCGAAACCCTGGCCGACGCTTACGACCGGGCCAACCTGGCCGACCGCATCGCCGCCTTCGGGGGCGCCGCGGTCTTTAACCGCCCCCTGGACAAGTCCACCGCGGAGCTGGTGTCCCGGAACTACCTGGAGGTCATCGCCGCCCCGGACTTCGAAGCCGGGACCCTGGATATTTTGAAGAAGGCCAAGGATCTGCGCATCATCAAAATCCCCCATTTCGGCCGCCTGCAGCACCTGGTGCACGCCCGCTACGTGGAATTTAAGGCCCTCATCGACGGCGGCCTCATCGTGCAGCAATCGCCCCTGAACGCCATCCTCAAGCAGGAAGACTTCAAGCCGGCGACGGCGACCTACCAAGGCAAGGAATACCGCTGCCAGCGGCAACCCAGTGAGCGGGAGTACGAGGACCTGCTCTTCGGCTGGTGGGTGGAGCAGGGAGTAACCTCCAATTCGGTGCTCTTCGTCAAGGACGGCGTCACCGTAGGCATCGGCACCGGCGAGCAGGACCGGGTGGGGGTGGCGGAGATCGCGGTGTTCAAGGCCTACACCAAGTACGCCGACGCCCTGTGCTTCCGGGAGTTCGGCATGCCCTATAAGAACCTGGAGCTGGAGATCCTCCAGGCGAAAAGGGACGCCTCCGACAAGGTGGCCATCGATCTCGCCACCGACGAAGCCAAGGCCGGGCTTATCGGCTCGGTGATGATCTCGGACGCCTTCTTCCCCTTCCGGGACGGGGTGGACGTGGGCATCCGCCAGGGCATCACCGCGGTGGCCCACGCCGGCGGCTCGGTGCGGGACTACGAAGTCATCGAGGCCTGCAACGAGGCGGACCCGCCCGTGGCTATGGTCTTCACCGGCCAGCGGTGCTTTAAACATTAAAAGACCGTTCTTGGTTTTGCGTTTGGCGTTTTTCTTTTTTGGTTAAGAAAAAGTAGGGGCGGCGCCCCCCGCCCCTACCGCCCCTGCCGCCGCGGCATGGTCTATCCTCCTCAGGTTTTCCCTCCGATCATTTAATTAAAAGGTTCCATCCAGCCATCTTGCCGCACCCTTCGGATGGAGTGCCACAATTGTGCCTCGACGCAGGGGAGCATTTGCTTAAAGACGCGGGAGAGTGGCAACTAGGAATATTGCTGCAGGGATGCAGGGGAAATCTACTTTATAAAACAGGGTTTTCGAATGTCGAAATCAGAGGTTTCCCCAATTATAAATAAGAGTATTTTCGACTATTTTTTGAATCATGGCTCCCAAGATGGACAGATGCTTAAATAATATTCCGCTTCCGGCGGCTTTTGCAGCTTTAACCTGAGGGGAACGTCATGAATGAATATCCATTAGCAGAAACCGCCGACCAAGACGGTATCGACACCAAGGCGCCCACGTGGCAGAAGCCTGACAAGCTAATATTAAAGCTAACCCTGATTACGTTATGCACCTACAATCTTTTATTTATTTATCAATTAGCGATACATAATTTATTACCGAACCTCAGCATCTCCCACTATGATTTTATCACGAATCTTTACGTTTGCCTCGCGGTTAATCTGGCCGCCAGCCTAATCTTATACAGGCATCATCAGATGGTCCAACAGATTGAGCAAGAGTTGGCCCGGAGGTTGCGCTTTGAACAGGCCCTGCAACAAGCCAAGGGCTTGTTGGAACAACGGGTGGCCGAAGGCACTGCGGACCTGGAGAGGGTTAACCAGGGGTTGCGACTTGAAATCACGGAGCGGGAACGGGTTGAAGGTAATTTAAGAACTAGCGAAGAGAAGTATAGATTACTCGTAAATAAAATGCCCGCGGTGGTGTTCACCGGTTATATGGACTGGGCCATTGATCTTTTCGATGACAAGATTGAGGAACTTGCGGGCTACCCCAAGGAGGAGTTCAATTCCCGGAAAATTAAATGGTCTCAAATGATTCTCGAAGATGACCTCTGGCAAACCAAAGAGAAATTCTTGCAAGCCCTTCGGGGTGACAAGGTCTACACGAGGGAATATCGCATCAGGCATAAAGACGGCAAGGTGTTGTGGATCCAAGATAGGGGGCAGATTTTTTGCAACCGAGATGGCGGCGCTGAATATGTGAGTGGCGTATTTTTCGACATTACCCAGGCCAAACAGGCGGAAGAGGATCTGCACCAGGCCAATGAAAGATTAAAGAGCCTGGTGGAGAAATCCGATAGGCAAAACCGGGCCTTGACTCTCCTCAATGAAATGAGCGAGCTGCTGCAAAGCTGCCAGACTTCAAAAGAAGCTTGCGCCACCGTGGCCATTTATGCCCCCAAGCTTTTCCCGGAAGATTCGGGCGGACTCTATGTTTTCGATGACTCCAAGGACTTCCTGGTGCCAGTCAAGGTTTGGGGAAATTCTCCTCCCCAAGAAAGCATGTTTCCTGCATCTGAATGCTGGGCGCTGCGCCGCGGCCGGATGGTTAAGGCGGACGGCTCTCAACCCCGTTTGCCTTGTGAGCACCTGCCTGCCGGATTAGACGGTTACTTGTGTGTGCCCATGATAGCCCAGGGCGAGACTCTGGGGATGTTTCATGTCCGGGCTGAAGCTGGCGGGTCCCCTAGATCGGCGAATGATGCAGGTACCATGACCGAGTTTAAGCAATGGGCGGCCCATAGCCTGGCCGAACAATTGGGAATATCGCTGTCCAACTTGAAGCTCCGGGAATCTTTGCAGCGCCAGGCCGTTCGTGATCCGCTCACCGGCCTGTTCAACCGGCGCTACATGGAGGAAACCATAGAACGGGAATGGAGAAGAGCCACGCGTCTTGGAGTCCCCTTAGGACTAATCATGATGGATATCGACCACTTTAAAGAGTTCAACGATAAGTATGGCCATGGCGCGGGAGACACGGTGTTGAGCGTATTGGGACGCCTCATAAAAGCCCACATCAGGGAGGAAGACGTTGGCTGCCGCTACGGCGGCGAGGAGTTTTTGGTAATCCTGCCAGGGGCCTCCTTGAAGGTTAGCCATAAGCGGGCGGAAATGCTGTGGATGAGGATCAAACAACTCCATAAGCGGCCGGATATGCCCATTCGCCACCCCATTAGCGCCTCCCTGGGAGTAGCGGTTTTCCCGGATCATGGTGCAACTGTAGCAGAATTGATTAAAGCGGCGGACTCGGCATTATACCAGGCCAAAAATGCCGGCCGCAATCAAGTAATCACCGCCAAACGGACCCAAGGTTTTCTCCAGGATTATCCGGATCAAGTCAGTGCCGTCCAATAGGACCAGAATAATCCCATGGTGAAATCGTTGAAACTTGATTTCAAATAATCTCCTAATGGAAGATAGGAGAGGATAAGGTGCAAGGATGCAATATCTGAATAAGCTCAGAGGCCTCGGTGAGAGACCCAGCATGCTCTCTACGGATTTATTCATCTTACCATTGCGGAAACAACTCGGAGAAACCCTCAACAAAAGTAAGCGGGAGTTTGAAATATTAATTGACAACCTCCCGGCGGTGGTTTTCAAGGGATATGTTGATGGAACCGTGGATTTCTTTGACCATAAGGTTGAAGAGATGACCGGTTACTCCAAGAGGACTTTTGATTCACGCCGGAAAAAATGGATTGATTTGATTGTCGAAGAAGACGCGTCTGAGGTAAAGAATGCCTTTATCAAGGCCTTAAAGACCGACAAGTTGTATGTGAGGGAATATAGGATAAAGAGTAAAAAAGGAAAGATTATTTGGGTCCAGGAGAGGAGCACCATAATATGCGATCCCAATGGGAGAGTTAACCATATAATCGGCATGTTCTTCGATATCACCCAACGCAAGCAGGCAGAAGATGCCATCAGAGAAGGGCAACACTTTATTTCCAGCATCTATTCAAGCATTCAGGATGGTATCACCATATTAAACTTCGACCTGGGCATAATCCAGGTTAACCCCACCATGGGAAAGTGGTACGCCCATGCCCAGCCGCTGGTGGGGAAAAAATGCTATCAAGCCTATCATGGGCAAGAAATCCCGTGTAGACCATGTCCCGCATATCGCACCTTGTTAAGCGGAGAGCCTCATTACGAAATCATCGCCCGGAAAGGGATTAATGGCGCCTGCTCGGGGTGGCTGGAGGAGTATTCCTTTCCGTGGCGCATTAACGGCACCGGCAAGATTAAAGGGGTAATCATCTATGCCCGGGATATAACCGGGCGGGTCAGCTCAGAGGAAGCAGTTGAAGAAGGTATGAGGAAGTTAAGGAAAACTCTAAATGCCACCGTAAGCGCCCTGGCAGCTACGGTTGAGACGAGGGACCCTTACACCGCAGGTCATCAAGGCCGGGTGGCGCAGCTTGCCTGCGCCCTAGGTCAAGAAATGGAAGTTCCTGAAGATTTGCTTGAAGGACTCCGAGTAATGGGCTTCCTGCACGATATCGGCAAGATAGCCATACCCACGGAAATTCTCTGTAAACCGAGTAAATTGGGCGAATATGAATTCAATATGATCAAAGGTCATCCGCTCACCGGTTATGAGATATTAAAAGAAATTGAATTTCCCTGGCAAGTGGCCCCCGCGGTACTCCAACACCATGAGAGACTGGATGGCTCCGGATATCCCTCGGGTCTTTCAGATAAAGATATTCTTTTAGAGGCAAGAATCCTCTCGGTCGCGGATGTAACGGAAGCAATGGCGTCTCACAGACCGTACCGGCCGGCGTTAGGCCTGGAAAAAGCCCTGGAAGAAATCTCGGAAAACAGTGGCACACTTTATGACCCTGATGTGGTAAAGGCCTGTTTAAGCATATTTGTGGAGAAAGGTTTTGCTTTCAAATAAAAAATTTCGCTAGCCGGATCAAATTATCAACTAAAGTGGAGATCCATAAACTCTCTGGTTTTACTGCCGAATTTACCCCGGACCACCAGGCATTTAACTCTTATCAAATCCCCTCTCCTCCGGCCAATGTCAGACCTTCTCCTGGGGGCGCAGGATAGGCCAGGGATGCGCCTTCCCATCTATCCCGGGGCCTCGCCGCGAGCCCCAGGCCGAACGGACTGCCTACTCCCCCATCGCCCCGCCCGGGGCTTTGCCAGGGGGCGGCATCCCGTATTTCATTCTTGCTTTATCCCGAAAAACCAGGTAGTTTAAGCGAACTTAGTTAAGTATCTAGTAAAGACAAGGAGATACGCTACCATGAGACCTAGAAGATTATTGCAAGGGCTCATTATATTATTGTTAAATTTTCTTTTGCTGTCATGCGGCGATGGCGTGGTTCCTGGAGAGCAAGCAAAAAAATTCCTCACGTTATTGCAGAATAATGATATTGATAAGTGTGCAGAAATGGTCTACGCGTTTCAAGCAAACCTGGCAAAACTTCAAAATGAACCAGACTTTAGAAAGAATGAGTTAATTATTAAGAATCGTAATGAAATTAAGGAAGAGTTTTTAAATGAGCATAAAATCGAAAGTATTGTTTATATATTCAGATTCCCTTGTCATTGGCAGGTATTAGAGGCTAAACAAGTTACCGAAGAGATACCGGGTGTGCCATTTTCTGCTACTTCACTTTATCGGGTTTTTGTGGTAGTGAAATATAATTCAATGGGCGAATCCCCGGAATCAGTGCCATTGTTCGTTAAAAAAGGCGGATTTAAATATAAGATTAAGGAAATCATCCTGCACTGTGATTTTGAAAGCAAAACGGGCTTATATCTGGGGTGGGGTCTGGACGAACATACTCCGTGGTAGGACTAAAAGACCGTTTTGGGTTTTTCGTTTTTGGTTTTTCGTTAAAAAAACATGTAGGGTGGGCACCGCCCACCATATAAGAGGCGGGCCAGGCCCGCCCCACATTTCATTACCTCTGTGTCCTCTGTGTCCTCTGTGCCTCTGTGGTGAATCTTCAATCGTCCTCGTCATCGTCGTCATCCCCGTCGAAGGTCCTGGTCCTGCCGTTCTTCTTCACCTTTTGGGCCAGCTTGGCCACCTTGGGCAGGGGCTCGTGGAAGCCGTTGTGCAGCTTCACCAGCTCCAGATAGCGCAAGGGGTCGAACCCCACCGCCTGATACTGCTGATAGACCTTGCCCTGGCCCAGGTAGCTGTGGATCAGCCGGCTCTGGACCTCCACGAACCCCAGGGTGGGCTTGAAGGCGATCTTCTGCCCCATGAAGTTGGGCAGCTGGCGGTCCCGGGGGGCCAGGGCTACCGGGTCGTCGGTGAATTCGTGGAAATGATACAGCCCCAGCAGGTGCCCCAGCTCATGGGTGAGCAGGTTGGCCAGCCAGTTCCGGTTCAGGTGGGCTTCTCCGGGCTCGGTGCTGAACTCCGAGTCCTTGAAGCGCTTGAAGGAGATGTGGATTACCGACAGGGGCAGATGGGCGAAGGCGCACTTGTTCAGGCACACCTGCAGGAAGCGCAGCCTGAAGGGCGGGGCCACGTTGAAGGCCTCAAAGCTCCGGTTCAGCCATTCCTTGTCGGCCAGCAGTTCGATGCGCAGGCGCTGGGCCGGCGCCAGCGGCGCCGCGGGCGCGGCTTTCCCCTGGTAGTACACCAGGTTGACCCCCAGGGCGCCATAGAATTGCCGCACCTGCTCCCAAACCTGGGCCAGCATGCGGCGGCAGTCGTTGAGCTCGGGGTCCGGGGAGACGTAAACCTCCACCGTCAGCGTCTTGACGGAGAGGTCCACCGCTCCCAGGTCGGCCAGCGAAAACAGGGCCGCTTCCTCCCCGGAAGGCAGCTGCCGGGCCTCGGCCCCCAGGGCGGCCGCTCCCAGACCCAGGAGCAGGAGAAGGACTGCCGCCCCCCCAATTTGCCAACCCCCAGGAATTTTCATCTTTTTACCCTTGTTTTTCGGGAAATTTCATTTAAACTTAAAAAGTTTGAGGAGGCTCATTATGTCTTACGTCTGTGAGATCTGCGGCAAACGCCCCCAGGTGGGCAATAATGTCAGCCACGCCAACAACCACACCAAGCGCCGCTGGAAGCCGAATCTGCGCCGGGTCCGGGCCTTGCAGCAGGGCTCGGTGCGCTACCTCCGGGTGTGCACCCGGTGCCTGCGCTCCGGGTTGGTAGTTAAACCTGCTTAAATAAGCCTTCAGCTTGCAGCGGTCAGCTAAAAAAATCTAACCCATCCTGGAGCTGACCGCTGACTGACCGGCCACTTCAGTCTACCACAAATACTCGCCCCAACTGCCCTGAAACAGCCATCTACCTGTCATTCTGCAGGAGCGACGCGACTGAAGAATCCCAAAACCGAGATTCTTCGCGACGCTCAGAATGACATCTCGTGGTGCGGCCTAGCTTTGAAACGGGTTGTAGGTTTGTTCGAAATCTTTTAAGCTGCTAGCTGACTGCTGAAAGCTGATAGCTGACCACTGAATCAGTTGTCAGTAAAAACATTTTTAACTGACTACTGGCCACTGGCCACTGGCCACTGCCTTTACCCCGTCACCCGCCGCACCGAGATCACTTCTTTCAGGCGTTTCAGGGCTCCGAAGACCTTGTCCAGGTGCTGTTGGTCGGAGACCTGGATGGTGAACTGGGCAATGCCTTTGCGGTCCTGGGTCTCCACCGAAGCCCGGGTGACGTTGACGTCGGCGCTCTTCAAAGCGCTGGAGATATCCGCCAGCAGGCCGGGCTTGTCCACGGAGACCACCTGAATCTTCACCGGGTAGAGCCGTTGCGGCCCGCCGCCGCCCCCGTCCCATTCCGCCGGGATATGGCGGACGGACTCGGTGCTGGCGAGATAGGGACAGTCGGCCCGGTGAATGGTGACCCCCTTGCCCCGGGTGATGTAGCCCATGATGGCGTCCCCCGGGATGGGCTGGCAGCAGTTGGCCAACCTGACCAGCATGTCGTCCAGGTCCTTGATGCGCAGGGCGCCGGTGTCCGCTTTGTCCCGGCGCACCTCCGGCTCCGGCGGCGCCTCGCCTTCCGCCGCGTGGGCCGCGGCCCGGAACAGCTTGCCGGTCACCTGCCCGGGGGTCACCTTGCCGTGGCCGATGGACGCCAGCAGGTCTTCCACGCCCACGAAGGAAAACTCCTGGGCCACCCGTTTGAGCTCTTCCCCCTCTTTTAGCAGCTTCTGCAGGCTGGCCCCGGATTTGCGCAGCTCCCGGTCCAGGAACTCCTTGCCCAGGGAAATGCTCTGCTCCCGCTCCGCGGCCTTGAGGTACTGGCGAATCTTGTGGCGGGCCTTGGTGGTCTTGACGAACTGCAGCCAATCCCGGCTGGGGTGGTGGCTGGGCGAGGTGATGATCTCCACTGTGTCGCCGTTCACCAGCTCCGTGCGCAGCGGCACCATGCGGCCGTTGACCTTGGCGCCGGTGCACCGGTCCCCCACCTCCGAGTGGATGGCATAGGCGAAGTCCACCAAGGTGGCGCCCCGGGGCAGTTCCTTGACTTCCCCGGTGGGCGTGAAGACGTAGACCTCTTCGGGGTAGAGCTCCAGACGCACCCCTTCCAGGAGTTCCTGGGGGTTCTTCAACTCCTTCTGGAGGTCCACCATCTGCTTGAGCCAGTTGAAGCGCTGGGCGTCCTTCTCCTGGTAAGCCCGGCGCTCCTTGTAGCTCCAGTGCGCCGCAATGCCCTCCTCGGCCACCCGGTGCATCTCCCGGGTGCGGATCTGGATCTCCAACCTCTCCCCGAACTGGCCGATGACGGTGGTGTGGATGGACTGGTACATGTTGGCCTTGGGCATGCCGATGTAGTCCTTGAGGCGGCCCGGCACCGGCCGGAACATGGCATGGATGACGCCCAGGGCCTCGTAGCAGTCGTGCACCGATTCCACCACGATGCGGAAGGCCAACAGGTCGTAAAGTTCGTCCAGGGTGATTTGCTGGGCCTGGAGCTTGCGGTAGATGCTGTAATAATTCTTCAGCCGCCCGCTCACCTCCCCCTCCAGGTGGTGCTCCGCCATTTTGTCCCGCAGGGACTGGCAGACCTCCTCGATGTATTTTTCCAGTTCCCCTCTCTTCCGGGCCAGACCTTCCTGGATCTGCTGGTAGGCTTCGGGCTCCAGATAGAAGAAGGCCAGGTCCTCCAGTTCGGCCTTGATGCGGAACATCCCCAGCCGTCCGGCCAGGGGGGCGTAGATATCCAGGGTCTCCCGGGCGACGCGCTTCTGCTTGGCGGGCTCCATGAAGCCCAGGGTGCGCATGTTGTGGACCCGGTCGGCCAGCTTCACCAGCAGCACCCGGATGTCGTGAGACATGGAGAGGATCATCTTGCGGATGTATTCCGCCTGCTGGGTCTGCCGGTCCCCGAAGGTCAGCTGGCCGATCTTGGTGACCCCGTTGACGATGTCCGTCACTTCTTCGCCGAAATATTCCTCCAAGTCGTCCAGGGTGGCGGCGGAGTCTTCCACCGTGTCGTGGAGCAACCCGCAGGTAACGGTGATGGGGCCCAGACCCCGCTGGGCCAGGAGATAGGCCACTTCCAGGGGGTGGGAGAGGTAGGGCTCACCGCTCAGGCGCAGCTGGCCCTCATGGGCCCGGGCCGAAAAGACGTAGGCCTTCTCGATGATGGAGGTGTCCGCCTCGGGATGGTGCTTGAGCACCTCCTCCACTACGTCCTGAAGGCGGATGATGCGGTTAGTCATGTAATACCGTTTTTGGTTATTGGTTTTTCGTTTTTCGTTTTGGGTTAACCGGGTGTGCGCCAGGCGACACCCGGAGGGGCGATTTAGTCCTTTGCAAAGATCATTATCAGCCCCCTCTAACAGGTTGTTGAAAAACTCCCATAATTGAGAATTTGTCATTCTGAGCGAAGCGAAGAATCTAGTTATATTAACAAGTTCTAGATCCTTCACTTCGTTCAGGATGACAGAAAAACCCGTTTTTCAACAGCCTGCTAATAAAGGCGGTAAAAAACTGATTATTTGCCACTCCCATCAGTCTGACCGCACAGCTCTTTAATGCGCTGCCCCAGGTAATTCGGCAGTTCTGTTAAGGGAATCAATTCCGTCTCCTTGGCCCCCCTCTCCTTGATCTCTGCCTGGCCTTTATCCAGGGTCTTGGCGCCGATGACGACCCTTAACGGAATCCCCAAGAGATCGCAGTCCTTGAACTTGACCCCCGGGCGCTCATCCCGGTCGTCCAGGAGCACCTCTATCCCCTGGGCCTCCAGGTCCCCGTGAAGCTGCTCCACGCAGCTCATGATGGCCTGGTCGTTCACGGAAATGGGGATGAGGGCCACTTGCACCGGGGCCAGGGCCATGGGAAAGATGATGCCGTGCTCGTCGTGGCCCTGCTCGATGGCCGCGGCCACGATGCGGCTCACCCCGATGCCGTAGCAGCCCATGAAGAGAAACTGCTCGGCGCCCTCCTGGTCCAGAAAGGTGGCCGCCAGGGCCTTGGAATACTTGAACCCCAGCTTGAAGATGTGGCCCACCTCGATGCCCCGCAAGATGGTAAGACTTCCCGCCGCAGCGGGGGCAGGGGTCTGAGTCCGTTATGGTCCGCAGGTCCGCCACCTGGGTGATCTTCAGGTCCCGGGCCGGATTGACCTTAACCAAATGATAGTTGTCCCGGTTGGCCCCGGTGACCGCGGCGGACATCCGGGCCACGGCCTGGTCGGCGTAGAGGGGGAGGTTGAGGCCCACGGGGCCGGCGAAGCCCACCTCGGCGCCGGTGAGTTCCTGGACCCGGATGAGCCCGGCCAGGATGAGGTCCGTCACCCCCAAGAGATTTTTCACCTTCACTTCGTTGACTTCGTGGTCGCCCCGGATGAGCACCGCCACCGGCCCTTTTTCCGTTTCAAAGATCAGGGTCTTGATGAGGTCCCGGGGGCTCACCCCCAGGAAGGCGGCCACCTCCTCCACGGTGCGCACGTTGGGGGTGGCCACCGCTTCCGGCTTCTCGCTCCCCGGCGGCCCGGGCTCGCCCAAATCCAGGACGATTTCCGCCTTCTCCAGGTTGGCCGCGTAGTCGCAGGCGCTACAGGACGCCAGCAGGTCCTCGCCGGTATCCGCCAGGACCATGAACTCATGGGAAAAGCTGCCGCCGATGGGGCCGGAATCCGCCTCCACCACCTTGAACTTCAGGCCGCAGCGCCGGAAGATGCGGTTGTAGGCCTGGTACATGCGCTGGTAGCAGGCCTCCGCCCCGGCCTCGTCCGTATCGAAGCTGTAGGCGTCCTTCATGATGAACTCCCGGGAGCGGATGAGCCCGAAGCGGGGCCGGATTTCGTCCCGGAACTTCACCTGGATCTGGTAGAGATTGAGGGGCAGCTGCCGGTAGGAGTGCACCTCCCGGCGCACCAGGTCGGTGATCACTTCTTCGTGGGTGGGGCCGAAACAGTAGTCCCGTTCGTGGCGGTCCAGGAACCGCAGCAGTTCCTTGCCGTAAATCCCCCAGCGGCCCGACTCGTGCCACAATTCCGCGGGTTGCACCGCGGGCAGCAGCACTTCCAGGGCCCCGGCCCGGTCCATTTCGGTGCGCACGATGCCCTCCACCTTGCGCAAGACCTTGAGCCCCAGGGGCAGGTAGTCATAGATTCCCGAGGCCACCTTGCGGATCATCCCGGCCCGGAGCAGCAAGCGGTGGGACACGGCTTCGGCTTCCGCCGGGGTTTCCTTCAAAGTGGGAATAAGCATCCGCGAAAACAGCATAAGCACCCCAACCACCTTTATTTTATCATATTTATCTTACGATACTATCCTTCTCCTGCACAATAGCTATCAGCGGTCAGCTTTGAGCTTTTACCGTGAAAACCCAAACTGTGAAAACCCAAATCCCCCTAAATCCCCCTTTTTCAAAGGGGGACTTTTAAAAACCCCCCTTTAATAAAGGGGGGTAGGGGGGATTTTTCATCCCCTTGGGGGTGTCCGATGGCGGCCATGAATGTTTAGCAGTTAGCAGTTAGCAAAATCCGGGGATATGGGAAGGCAACCAAATTCAGGGTGGGCTGGAGCCACCCGACGTTTCCCCACCAGGATACCAAGGACATCAAGGGAAAAAAAGAGGGGCACGGCGGGCCGTGTCCCTGGCTAATTCATAGTGGCACCGGCGTCTCGCCGGTGCTGTAAGGGCGGTTCGCGCCCCACCCCTACGACCTGCGGGATGGGATTGGCGCAAGAGAATCTGCGCAGTTGATCCTGCTTTGCGTCTCTGGGTCTCCGCGCCTCGGTGGTTAAACCCGGGCCGGCGCCTCGGGATGGACCTGGCCCTCACCCAGGCTCCAGGAAACCAGGCGCTCCCGGTACAGGCGGAAGCCTTCCTCCATAAGCACTTCCAGGTTGACCACGTCCTCCCGGTTGTACTTGAGGAGCAAATCGAGGGCGGTGCGGTCCCCCCGCTGGTAGCGCTCCCACAGGATCACCGCCATGTAGCCGTCCATGCCGTCCACTTCGTCCGGGCGATGGATGCCGAACCGGGGCTCGATGCGCTTGAGGCCCCCCCTGAATCCCAGGCGGGCCAGCAGGAAGCGCAGGTCCACGTGCACCGGCGGCAACCTAAGTTCCGGGAAATTGGCCTTGAGCACCGGCAGGTCGAACTGGGTGCCGTTGAAGGTGACCAGGAGGTCCAGGTTCTCCAAGGCCCGGGGGAACTCGTGCAGATTGTAGCCCTGGACAAACTGGCGCATCTCAACGCCATCGTACAGGCCCACCACCGTCACCGTGAGGCCCGGCCAGAAGGTGCCGGTGGTTTCGATGTCCAGGTACCCGGCCCTCTGCCGGAAGTGGCGGAACAGCCGCCAGTGCTCCCCGGCTTGCAGGCGCGGGGCGAAATAATCGGCGTTAGCCACCTGGTCCAGAGACTCCCGCACCTGTTCCTGGAGCCGCCGCACCCGGTCCCGGGACAGCCCCGCCACCCGATCCGCCCGGATAAAATCCTCCCAGGTGCCGCAGCCCTGGCGCCAGAAATAGGCCTCGGTGCGGTGCCCCACCCCGGGCAGATGGATGAAGGTCCGTTTCAGCATATTTTTAGCATATCATCCCTGGAAAAAATTACCACCAGGGACACCAAGAAGCGGCCCTGGCGGCAGAAAGCGCTTAGTTTCTGACGATGCACCCCAGAGGCACCGAGAACACCAAGAAATGAATGAGCCCTGGCGGCCATGCCGCCGGGGCCCATTTCTTTTTTATGCTTTTTCTTGGTGCCATTGGTGTCTTGGTGGTTAATCTTTTATTCCTTTTTCTCAGGCGCCAACTGCTGCAAGCGCTGCTGAATCCGCTGGGCCTTGGTCTTGAGGCGCTCGTTCATCTTGGCGAAGCCTTCCTCCAGGGAGGGCTCCATGACCACCATCTCCCCCTGGCTGACGATGAGGCGCTTCAATTGGGGAATCTTCAAGCGGGCCGCGGCCTGGAGATAGACCGGCTGGATGTAGACGATGGAGCCGGCCACCGGCAGGACCAGCATCCTGCCCCGCTCCACCTGGGAGCCGATCTGGTTCCACAGGGTGAACTGCTCGGAGACCACCGTGTCCTGGTCGATGAAGGCGTCCACCTGGGAGGGGCCGTAGACCAGGACCCCCTTGGGGAAGCTGTAGACCACGATCTTGCCGTAATGGGGCCCGTCGCAGCCCGCCACGCACAGGGACCTCAGATTAGCCCGGGCCTTGGGGGTCATGGGGCAGAGCAGGACGAACTCCGGTTGGTCCTGGTCCAGCAGGTTGAGGGTGAGGTAATAGGGGCTCATCTTCACCGGGTTTTTGTGCTGCTGGATCTCCGGGAAATCCCAGGCGTCCTCCTGCTTGTAGAAGATCTCCGGGTCCGTCTGGTGATACTTGGCATAAATGCTCATCTGGACGTCGAAGATCCCCTTGGGGTAGCGCACGTGGGCCTTGAGCTCCGGCGGCATCTGGCTGAGGCTCTTCAGGAGCCCGGGGTAAATCCGCTGGTAAGCCCGGACCATGGGGTCCCGTTCGTCGGCCACGTAATAGTCCACGCGGCCGTCGTAGGCGTCCACCACGATCTTCACGGAGTTGCGGATGTAGTTGAACTCCCCGTTGTAGGGCTGGGCGTAAGGGTAACGGTCCGAGACCGTGTAGGCGTCCTGAATCCAGTAAAGCCCCTGGGGCGTCACCACCACGTAGGGGTCCTTATCCAGGGCCAGAAAAGGCGTAACGGCTTGAATCCGCTCCACGATATTGCGGCGGAACAGCAGGCGGCTGTTGGCATTGGTCTTGGTGGTGAAAAAGATGTCCTTTTCGTTGAAGTAAAAGGCCAGAAGCAGCTTGCGCACCAGCGAGTTCACCGGGACCCCGCCCCGGCCCTGGTAGTCCGTCAAAGTGTGGCCTTCTTCGGTGGGGTAGCCCAGTTCGTGGCTGTCGTTGGGGGCGATGACCGGCCCGTAATGGCCCACCCCGTAATAGATGGCGGACTGCTCCATCTTGAAGCCGTAATCGGATTGGGGCGGGATGCCCTGGATGAACCAGGTCATGGGCTCCTCGCCCCCCTGGGCCGCGGGGGTCATCACCACGCCGTAGCCGTGGGTGTATTTGAGCCATTCGTTCACCCAGTTCTGGGCCACCTGGGGCAGCTCCTTGAGGTTCAGCTCCCGGGCCGCCAGAAAGACCTGCTGGTAGACGCGGTTCACCGTGTAGCGGTCCACGTCCACCGCGGTGAAGTTGTAATAGGTCCGGAGCTCCTGGAGCTGCTCATAGACCGTGAGCAGCACTTCCTTGTCCCACACCGGGATGTTGCGCAGATTCCCCCGCACCTGGGGGGCGGCCAGATCCGTGGGGGCCTCCAGCAGGCGGTACTCCCGGGTCTCCACCCGGTCGAGGTCGTAGGCCGCCAGGGTGGCCCGGATGCTGTGGTCGATGAAGGGCTTCTCCCGGGAGATCTCGTTGGGCTTGACCAGGTATCTCTGCACCAGGCCCGGCAAAAAGTCGGAATACCGGGCCCCGGCCGCCAGGAGGAACAATCCCGCCAACATCACCAGGACCTTCAGACCCCGGCGGGTGTAGAGCCAGTAGATGAAAGAGACGCCGGCGCCGGCCAGGAACACCGTGGAGAGCCAGATAAGGGGTAGGATCACCCACATCTCGGTAAACCCGGGGCCGGAGAAGAGGGCCGCATGGGCCTCGCTGTACAGCAAGGTATGCCGCTGCAGCAGGAAGCCCCAGAGCCCCAGGGCGAAGATCAGGGACACCAGCACGGTGAGGTGGATTTTGGCCCCCCGGGGGAGCTGCCCCTGCCCCCCCTGCTGCCGGCCCAGGGCCCGGCCCTCCAGCCAGTAGAGCAGCGCCACCCCCGCCAGCAGCAGGATTAAGGCGATGAGCAGCTCGTTGAAGAGGGACAGATAAAGGGGCAGGGCGAAGAGATAGTAGCTCACGTCTTTGCCGTACACCGGGTCGGCCACCCCGGCCGCCGGGGCGAAGATATAGAGGAGCGCCGCCTCCCACTGCTGGTACAGGGGATAGGCCACCAGCCCGGCCAGGAGTAGGGAAAAGGGCAGATAGGCCTTAAGCGAGCCGGTGCGGAAGTGCTGCAGCAGTTGCCGGGAGCCGAGGCGCGCCGTGAGGTCGGTGCGCAGCTTGGAGGCCGGGGCGCTGCCCAGGTAGCGGGAGGCCACCCAGAAGTTGAGGAAAAAGACCGCGAAGAAGAGCAGGGTGAAGACCAGGAAGACCACGTAGCGGTAGCCCAGCCGCTGCCAGAAATAGCCCTCCAGCCCCAGAGAGCGGAACCACCACTGGTCCACCAGGAACTCGGTGCAGAGCAACCCGAAGACCAGGTAGAGGGCGCCCGCCGCCAGGCCCACAAACAGCAGGAAATATAGCCAGCGCTTCAAACGCATCTTAGCTTCCTTTCCTCATTTAAACTCCATCATCATATAATTATCCTAAATTGTCCCGGTAAAATTGAACCACAGAGACCCAAAGAACACAGGGTGTTTCAAAAATACTCTCTGTGCCCTCCGTGTCTCTGTGGTGAAAATTTACGACGCCGACTCACTCTTCCTTCAAAATCGCGGCCAGGTGGGGCTTTATGGCCCGCCAGGCGGGGTAGGCTGCGGCGGTCAGCCCCAGGACCAGAACCAGGACCAACGTCTGCCAGTAGATGGCCGGCGTGAAGTAGAGGTGGATGGTCCAACCGAAGGCCTGCTTGTTGATCACCAGGATGAGCAAGAGCGACAGCACCGAGCCGCAGCCCGCCCCCAGGAGGAAACTCAGGAAGCTGGCCAGCCCCGACTCCACCAGCACCATGCCCAGGATCTGGCGGCGGGCCGCCCCTATGGCCTGGAGCAGGGCCAGCTCCCGCTCCCGCTCCATGACCAGCACCAGGAAGGTGGTGATGATGCCGAAGACCGCCACCACCACGGCCACCCCCTCCAGGGCGTAGGTCAGGGCGAAGGTCTCGTCGAAGATCCGGAGAATCCCCTGGCGCAGCTCCCGGTGGGACAACGTCAGCAGCCGGTAGCGGGTCCCGTAGCGCTCCTGCAACCGGGCCTGGACTTCCGGCACTTTCCCCGGGTCTTTGAGGTAGAGGCGCACCGCGTTGAGGTGCGTATCCTGCAAAAAGCGCCGGAAGAGCCCGATGTCCATCCAGATGCTGGGCCCGTCGGTGCGGTAGTCGTAGAAGACCCCGGCCACCGTGAGTTCCTGGGGCCCCGCCGGGGTGGGCAGAGTGAAGGTATCGCCTTCTTTATAGTGAAAGGTTTCCGCCAGCGGCTCGGAAATGACTACAAACGGTTTTCTATTTTCTGTTTTCGGTTTTCGGTCAAAAGACGTTTGAGACCCAGATTCTTCTCGTTCCCCACTAATACCTTGCCTTGTAGGGGCGGGTTTTAAACCCGCCCCTACATTTTCTGCCCCATAAGGGGTCGGGGGAGGGGGTTTGGGGGAAGGATTGTAAGCGGCTGATAGCTCAGAAAATCCCCCTAAATCCCCCTTTGATAAAGGGGGACTTTTTGCTGCTCCATTTGAAACAGAGGCACGCTCTCTTTCTCCCCCCTTTGAAAAAGGGGGGTTGGGGGGGATTTGGCCTTTCTGCAGAGATACCGGTGCCTCCCCGCTACGCCCCTGACCCTTGATCCCTGGCCCCTGGCCCCTTTCCCCAATATTACCGACCTCCCCTACCCTCTTCATAATCTCCTGGGTGTCCCCCTGCCTAAACCATAAGCCGCCGTGGCGGGCCAGCACTTCGAAGCTGCCGCCGATGACCAGGATATAGCGGTCCTGAAATGGCAGACGCACGCAGCGGTAGAGGTAGATATCGGCGACCTCCGGGTCCCGGCGCAACTCCGGCAGGACCTCCGGAGGCAGGTACTGGTCGTAGGCCGCGGTGGAGAAGACCGCGGGGCCGAAAAAGATGTCACCGCTGATGGCGCGGCTCACCCAGTCGTTCACGGTTTGGCGGAAGGAGCCGATCATCACGGTGACCGCGATGAGCATCCCCAGGGCGCAGGCCAGGGCGGCGATGGACACCGCGCTGCGGCTCAGCGACCCGGCCAGGTACTGGCAGCCCAGGTCGCCGGCCGGACCCAGCCACCGGCGGAAGTAAGGCTGCAACCCCAGGCCCAGAAGCCGGGCCGCCAGCGGCGTAAAGAAGGCGAAGGCCAGCAGAATGAGGAACGCGGCCCCAAACCCGGGCCAGGGAGGGCCGTCGCCCATTTTCCAGGACGCCCCCACCCCGGCCAGGACCAGGGCCGCCACGCCCCACCAAAAGATGTTCCCGGCCCGGCCCTCGAGCTTTTCTTCCAGCTCCTCCCGGTGCCACACGGCCCGGACCTGGGTGCGGGCCGCTTCCCGGGCCGGCAGAACCGCGGCCGCCAGGGTGGCCAGCACCGCCAGGCCCCAGGCCTGGAGCAGCAGGCCCCCCCGCACCGAGACCTCCGCCGCCACCACCGGCATATAGAGGGAAGTGAGGTTCCGGGCCATTACGGCCAGAACGCCCCGGGCCAGACCCGCCCCCAGCACCAGGCCCAGGAGGCCGCCCGCCAGCCCGCTGGCCAAGCCCTCCGCCAGAAACAGGGCCAGGACCTGGCCGGGGGTCATGCCCAGGGTGCGCAACAGCCCGATTTCCCGGCGGCGGCGCACCACCGACAGGGTGACGGACTGGTAGATGAGAAACATACCCACGAACAGGGCGATGGCGCTCAGCACCGCCAGGTTGAGGCGGTAGGAGGCCACCAGCCCCCGGGTGCGGCTCCCTGCCGCCGCGGGCCCCACCACCTCCACCCCGGGGGGCAGTTCCTTTTTAAGGGCCTCAGGCAACCGGGCCTCGTCGCCCGCGGCCAAAAGATCGATGTAGTCCAGGCCCCCCACCCGGTCCAGGAGTTCCTGGGCGGCGCCGATATCCATGAGCATAACCGAGCCGTCCAGGGGATAGAGGCCGCTCCCGGACTGAAAGACGCCGGCCACCCGCAGCCGGCGCCGATTCGCCCCCACCAAAACCGGCAGCACCTCGCCGGCCTTGAGGTGCAAGCGTTGGGCCAGGGGCTGGCTCAGGAGGACCGCATCGGGCCGGGTAAGAAATTCGGTCCAGACCGCGTCGGTGAGACCGTCAGCCCGGGAAAACTCGTAGTCCCGGAACGTCTTCTCCGAAAAGGGGTCGATCCCTAAGAGCAGCACGGGCCCCTGGTGCGGGGCGGCCAGCTCCAGGACGCTTTCCACCACCGGGGCCGCGGCCTTGACCTCAGGCAGGCGGCGCACCCGGGCGAACAGGGTCTCGTCCAGGGGCGCCCCCTGGCTCTGGAGGCGCCACTGGGCCCGGCCGGCCACCGCGGTGACCCCGGTCTCGAAGCTCTTGAGGGCGGAGGCCGCGGCCAGGGAAATGCTGAGATAGACCGCGGTGCCCAGAGCGATCCCCAGAATCCCCAGCAGGGTGCGCCCCGGGTGTTGGGTGAGGTGGGAGAGGGAGATGCGGAACAGCCAGGGCTTCATGGCAGCAGCCGGCCGTCCTGCATCCTGAGGACCCGGGAAGCGCAGTTCCCGGCCTCGGGAGCATGGCTCACCAGTACCACGGTTTTGTGAAACTCCCGGTGCAGGTGGGAAAAAAGTTCCAAGATCTGCACCGCGGTGACCGAGTCCAGGTTCCCGGTGGGCTCATCCGCCAGGACCACGGCGGGACCGTTGATGAGGGCCCGGGCGATGGCGGCCCGCTGCATCTCACCCCCGGAGACCTGGTGCGGCTTGTGGTAGAGGCGATTTCCCAGGCCCACCTCCTCCAGCCAGCGCACCGCGTCCTCCCGGGCCACCTCAAAAGACACCCCCTGGAGGACCCGGGGCAGGGCGACGTTTTCCTGGAGGCTCAGCAGTGGCAGGAGGTTAAAGGACTGGAACACCACCCCCACCCGGTCCCGGCGGAACCGGGTGAGCTCCGGCTCGCGGAAATGGGCCAGGTCCCGGCCGTCCAGGAGCACCCGGCCGCGGCTGACGGATTCCAGGCCGCCGATGATGTGCAGCAGGGTGCTTTTGCCGCAGCCGCTCTTGCCGGTGATGGCCACAAACTCACCGGCGGCGATGGTCAGGTTGACGCCTTGCAGGGCCTGGATCTCTTCCGGCCCCCGGCGATAAACCTTACTCACCTCAATCAGCTCGATCACTGGAAAACTTCCCGTGCCTTACGCGGCAAAACCTCGCAAGCTGAAAATTCTGCTTGAAAAAGCTCCTGAGTAGATGTAGGACACCCGCCCTCGGGTGTCCAGTCCACGCACCGCCGAGGGCGGCGGCGCTGCATTTTCATAATTTACGGGTGGGCCCCAGGCCCATCAATGATTGCTCTAATAATTCATGGGCGGGCAGCAATAATGGTGGCACCGGCGTCTCGCCGGTGCTATAGGGGCGGGTTTAAAACCCGCCCCCAGGGTGGTCATTTCCGTGGTTCCGGGTGAGCCCAAGACCCATGAATGACTGAAAAGGCCTTAGCAGGCAGAGCCGCGGGATTGAGGAACGCTTTGACAGTTAACCTTCAACATTGAAGCAATTCCCAGAGCCCCGATCAATCCGGTTTTAGCTGAAAGTTGACTGCTGAAAGCTGAAACCCTTTAGCCTCCTCCCTGATACAGTATTTTGTATTATAACCACCGCGGCCGCGAATTTAAAGTGAACCCCGGCGGCTGCCGATCTTCTTAAACAGCGGACAGGGACGTCCATTCCGGCAGGTGGGCGAAGGGGGGCGGAGGGGGTGAAAGGGGACGCAGGGGAGCGCAGGGGGGCGTAAGATTTTGTCCGGCATTCTCAGTCGACCTTTTAGCAACTTTTTGCTTTAAATTGGCGCCCGCACCACCTCTCAAAGAGATCACCGCATTTCTTCTCCCTCAATGGTGGGGAATAAATGGGCAGTTCCAACTTGAGTCCGGCTGAGGTGACCCGCTACGCCCGCCAGATAACCCTGGAGGACTGGGGCCGGGAAGCCCAGGAACGGGTGAAATCCTCCCGGGTCCTCATCGCCGGCGCCGGCGGCCTGGGCACCGCGGCCGCTCTCTACCTCCTGGCCGGCGGGGTGGGGAGCGTCTGCCTGGCGGATGAGTCCCGGGTGAGCCTTTCCGACCTCAGCCACCAGATCCTGTTCCGGGAAAGGGACCTGGGCAAGGCCAAGGTCTCCGTGGCCGAGCGCCGCCTCAAGGAGATCAACCCCTTTGTCCTGGTGGAGTCCCGGGTCAAAAACGTCACCGAACACAACGTCTCCCGCCTGACTTCGGGCCATCACCTGCTCATCGACGCCACCAACAATGCGGCGGCGAGATTCCTCCTGAACCAGGCTGCGGCCAAATACCGCATTCCCCTGGTCTATGCCTGGACCTGGGAGATGAACGGCTGCCTGGCCACCTCCTGGCCGGGCCAGGGGCCCTGCCTGGCCTGCGCCTTCCCCGAAGGCTCCCCCATGGGACAACCGGCCCTCCTGGGCCCCCTGGCGGGAGTCCTGGGGTCCCTCCTGGCCCTGGAGGCCCTGCGCATCCTGGGAGGCCTGGCTCCGGCCCTGCTGGGCCGCCTGGTCACCTTCAAGGGTCAGCCGTTCCAGTTCACGGAGAGGCTGGTAAAGCCCGATCCCCGGTGCCCGGTCTGCCGCCGCCTGACCTCCCCGGGAAGTTTGAAGATAGTTTCTTGACACCGGCCAACCCAGCTTCACCCCTCGTGGCCTTGCTAAAAATAAAGGCCCCCTCCCCCACGCCCCGCCCTTCCGGGAGCAATTGGCAATCTTTACCGGCACTCTTTTTGCTGAACTCGAAAAATTTTTAAAGTTTTTTCGGAAAATTTCGAAAAGGAAAACATATCCCTCACGGACCTGGGAGGCAAACTGGGAAGCAAATTAACCGCCTTGAAATGTCATTCTGGGCCCGAAGAAGAGTCTCGTATTGGTCAGATGTGGAAAAACTTCTCTTATTACACGGATGACTGGAAGAAATCAGTTTTGACCCAGCTAAAGCCCGAGAGGGATAACGCCTGAGAATTGCGGCACCAATTTTAAGAAAGACCGGAGGCCAGCACCATGAAAATTCCAGGGGTTTCACGGAACTTAATGCTCACCATTGACCAGATCGCCCAACTCACCGGCGTGCGCAAATCCACCTTGCGCTATTGGGAGAAATCCTTCGACCATTTCCTCAAGCCCGCCCGCACCCATTCCAACCGCCGGGAGTACACCCTGGAAGACCTGGACCGGGTCAGGACCATCAAGCGCCTGTTGGAAAATGAGCACCTCACCTCCCATGGGGTCCGACTGCGGTTGGTGGAGCTTTTTGCCAAGGAGCGGGAAGGGGGCGTCCGGCGCAAAATCAAGACCGGCCAGGTGGGCGGAAGTCCCCCTGCTTGAAGAGCGGCGACTAAGGCGTTGCCCCTCCGGGAAAGCGGAGCAACCAGGGGAAACTTGATAATATTAAGTTAACAGCCTTTAAAAACTTAGTTCATTAACTGCTCCAAAGGCGGCCAGAGAAGGTCGCCCCATCACCATGACTTGCTGCATTGCGGCGGGGCGGGCCCTGGTAACTCTTTCCCGGCCATTCTAAGAAACGCTTCACCTTTACGTCTCGTCGTCCTTTTCGCTTTTTCCCCTTTTTTCCGCTTCGCCCCTGGCCGGTAAAGGACGAGGAAGGCAGCCTGCTCTCGGGCTCATTAAAAGCATTAAAAGTCCCTCTCATTAAATCAGACCCTGGCGTCCAGCATCCGGGCCAGTTCCCCTTCTTCCGGGGCAAACCCGAAAACTTCCCGCCAGAGGCGCGGGCTTTCCATGCACAGGTAGACCAGGGCCTCCGGGGCCGCTCGGGCCAACCACTCCCGCATCCGGCCGTACATCTCCACCCTCAGGCTCTTGAAATAGCGCAGCTTGCCGTCCGGGGCCAGGACCATCTCCTGGTCCGCCAGGCGGCTTGCCGGAAAGCGGCGGTGGATGAGACCCCGGAGGGGCGGCAGAAACCGCAAGCCCCCCAGGCTGATCCAGGCAATGCTCCCGGGCGGCGCCGCCTCCCCCAGGCGCGCCACGGTGCGGCGGTAGGCGGCTTCCCAGCCCGGGAAATAAATGAGGGGATCGAAATGGAAGGCAATGCGAAAGCCCGCGGCCGCGGCCCGGGCTGCAGCCCGGAGCCGGGCCTCCAAAGGCGCGGTGAGCTTTTCGTCACTGCGGATCACCTCTTCCGGATTCAACGACCAGGCAAAGACCACCTGGGGATTGGGCCCCAGGGCCAGCAAATCTTCCTGAAGCGGCCACTTGCTTTTGATTTCCAGCAGCGCCCGGCTCCGCCCGGCGAACCAGGGGATGAGGCGCGTATTCAGGCCCATGAGGGAGTCCAGGGCCAGGCTGTCCCCGAACTCCCCGGTGCCCAGGCGCCACACCTGGTGGGGATCTGCGGCCCACCCGGAGTCCAGCTCCGCCAGCAGGTCCTCCACGTTGACAAACAGGGTGATGGCCGGAACGTTGACATAAGCCTGCAGGACGCAATAGGTGCAGTCCATGGGGCAGTTGACCGTCACCTGGAGCACCTGGTAGCCGCAGCAAAGATAATCCTTGGTGCCGGGACAGGGCCGCCGAAAAGGGGCTTTCTGCACCGCCAGCAGCAGGGTGGCCTTGGCCTCGGTCAGCCACCCGGCCCGCTCCCGGCCAGGGTCCCTGAGACTGTCCCGGGTTTCAATAACCTCCACCGGCACCCCGGGCAGCCGCGCCAGGATGCGCCGGGACATAGCGTAATCCCCGGCCTCCTTTCTCCAGCAAAATCCTGCGGATGCGTCTGGGGATCATCTTCGGTCGGTAACCACGTGATAAAATAACCATTTCGGATAGATTAATAATAGCTCGAATTCAAATAATAATCATTGCAACTATGAGAATAGTCGTTATATCCAAAATTACCATAAGGAGGAAAAAGGATGGCGGGCACAGAGGCCCGCCCTACCATTAAAAGATTGTATTTTGGTAGGGCGGCCGTCCCCGGCCGCCTCCAAGGCTCCCCTGGGAAATGGAATTTTCAATTAGAGGAAAAATGAACCCAAAGAAGAGATTGGCTCCGGTTCATCCTGGGGAAGTATTGCTGGAAGAATTCATGAAGCCCTTGGGGCTCAGCCAGACCAGGCTGGGCCGGGACCTGGGCGTCTCCCCCCGGCGCATCAATGAGATCGTCCACGGCAAACGAAGCGTCACCGCGGACACGGCCCTGAGGTTAAGCCGTTACTTCGGCACCTCGGCGGAATTCTGGCTGGGCCTCCAGGCCGACTATGACCTGGATACGGCTTCCGACCGTCTGGCAGAGAGGATCGCCCGGGAGGTGAAGGTTTTTTCTGCCGGGCCGGAGGCGGAGATAATTTGATCAGCAGCGTAGGGTGCGGGGTGCGCACCCTACTTTTGCTGGTCGCCGAAGCAGGAGCTTCGGCAAAAATTGGCGTTCCCAAGCGGGAGCTTGGGAAAGAAGGAAGTCATTTTTTTGTTTCAAAGATCCATTCACAGTAGGGATCGCCAAGATGCATCTGCTTGCCATGTTTCATGGTAAGGTTGGGATTGAGGCTTTTTACAAAGAGTTCCCAAAAAGCGAGGTCGCAAGCAGACAACAGATCATGGGATATCCCGAATTCCTTCATCCTATTCCACCAGGGACATTCTGTGATCTTCATGACGGTTTTATCCTGAGATGCTTCAATCTCCTCAATCGCATACTCCGGGCCCATGGCGCAGATACAAATCGCGGCGCCTGCTTCTGCTGCCGATTTTGCATTATCCCCATTCATACCCAATGATTTTACTAGCTCCGCAGAGGCTTGGCCGATTTGGGTCCATATTTGACGAAGAATTTCTGCGTACTTCTCTTTCCCGGCAATGCTGTATAATGCATCCAGATGAGCAATTAACGCTCCGGTTAATCCCTTGGTGGCAATGGCCCACCTTGTTTCTACAGGTATTTGGTTAACCTTTAACTCCATTTTTGCCTCCTTTTAATTCCCCTTTATTGTTATGTATATCTATCACGGTATTGCAAATTAACGTCTAGTCATAGTTGTTTCCCTTTTATGTTATATTGCAGTTATAGTTGTATACCTATCACGCAGGCAAACAAATTTATTGATAGGCCATTAGTTTTGGGGATAATTTATAAAAACTATCTTTATTGTGTCCAACGAAAGTTTTTAATAGTAACAATCGAAATTATCGAATAGAAGGTGAAACGTATGGAATTACGCCAGCTTAAGACGTTTCAAACCGTGGCCAAACTGTTGAATTTTAATCGCGCCGCCGAAATCTTGAATTATTCTCAATCTGCGGTTTCAGCCCAGATCAAACTTCTTGAAGAAGAGCTGGGAGTATCTCTCTTTGATCGATTGGGCAAGAGTGTGCGCCTGACTGAAGCAGGACATATGTTGGTGCAGTATTCTCAGAAAATGCTTGATATTGAGAAAGAAACATTGGCTAAAGTATCGGGCTGGGAAGAACCTCAGGGATCAATATCAATTCGGATTCCCCAGAGCATCGCTACTTACCTTTTGCCATCTGTTTTGAGTGAATTCCACACCAGGTTTCCAAAGGTAGGCCTCGATATCAGCTCCTGCGCCTACCACTCTCTGCCAGCAGGAACTTAAAACCGGGATAATCGATGTGGCTTTTCTTTTAGCAGATTCTATTCATTTCGCTGAATTAAAAGCAGAACTATTGAGGATTGAACCTCTGGTTATAGTTGCCAGCCCAAATCACCCTCTTGCCAAAAAATCGGCTTTACATATACGGGATCTTACAGACCAGTCGATCTTTTTACCAAAACACGATTGCAGTTATAAAATATTATTTGAGCAGATATTAACCGAGGAAAAAGTTGATTCTGCAACTATTATGGAACTCAATAGTATTGAGGCTATCAAGCAATGCGTTATAAAAGGAATCGGGGTAACTATGATTCCTATGATGTCAGTCGCGCAAGAAATATCGCAGAATAAATTGACGATTTTGCCATGGTCGGAAGAAAAATTGGAAACCGGGATATTAATGATCTGGCACAAGGATAAGTGGCTTTCTCCGACTTTGCGGGTTTTTATGGATACGGTCAAAGAGGTAATGAAATCTCCGGATTCTTAACTTTGAACCTTGAACTTTGAATTTTTCAGGGAAGGGATTAGGAATGAGAAGAAGAAGCCGGGGAAGTCGGGCAGAGCCCGCCTTCCCCGGCTTAATTTAAGGGGTTGGGGGAGGGGGTTTGGGGGAGGGGGCAGGGGCACGCCCCTGGCCCCCTCCCTCAACTTTTCATCTCATCCTTCTACAGCGCCTTGGAGCGCACCGCCTGGCCCTTTTTCTCCTTGATCATGGCGTGGGCCGCGGCCATGCGGGCGATGGGGATGCGCATGGGCGAGCACGACACGTAGTTCAGGCCGATCTTGTGGCAGAACTCGACGGCCTGGGGCTGGCCGCCGTGTTCGCCGCAGATGCCGATCTTCAGATCCGGGCGGGTCTTGCGCCCTTCGGCCACCGCGAGCTGCATGAGCCAGCCCACCCCCAGCTCGTCCAGGATCTCAAAGGGATTGTGCCGGAGGATGCCCACGGTGTTGTAGATGGGCAGGAACTTGTTCTCCGCGTCCTCCCGGGAGAAGGAGAAGGTGCCCTGGGTGAGGTCGTTGGTGCCGAAGGAGAAGAACTCCGCGGTTTCCGCCAGCCTGGCGGCCCGGACGCAGGCCCGGGCGATTTCCACCATGGTGCCGAACTTATATTTAATTTTGACGTTGAAGCTTTTTTCCACTTCCTGGTGGATCTTTTTCACCCGGGGCTGCACCCAGACCAGCTCCATGCGGGTGCAGACGTTGGGGATCATAATCTCCGGCCGAACGTCGATTTTCTCCCGCAGGGCAATGGCCGCGGCCTCAAAGATGGCCTGGATCTGCATATCATAGATTTCCGGGAAGGAGATGCCGCAGCGCACCCCCCGGTTGCCCAGCATGGGGTTGTATTCTTGGAGCACCCGCACCCGGCGCAGCACCCGTTCTCTTTCCTTCAGGAGTTTCTGGTCCAGGCCCTTGGCCTTGAACTCGCTGAGCTCCCGGGTCACCGCCTCAATGGAAGGCACGTGCTGGTAAAGATCTGGACCTATCAAGCTCACGGTGCCGGGCAGTTGCTCCAGGGCGTTGATGATCTGGCTGAACTCCTTAAGACGGCTGGTTTCATTGAGCAGCTCTTCGATGCTGGGCAGGAACTCATGCAGCGGCGGGTCCAGCAGCCGGATGGTGACGGGCAGCCCTTCCATGGCCCGGAAGATCTCCACGAAATCATCGCGTTGCATGGGCATGAGCTTGTCGGCCCATTTTTTGCGCTCTTCCGGGGTGTCCGCCAGGATCAGGTTGCGCATCTGGGGCAGGCGGTCCCCTTCGTTGAACATGCGCTCGGTGCGGCACAGGCCGATGCCTTTGGCCCCATGATGCCTGGCTTTGGCGGCCATGTCCGGGGTGTCGGCGTTGGCCCAGACCTCGATTTTGGCCAGCTTGTCGGCCCACTCCATCAGGACCGCCAGGTCCTTGGGGAGTTCCGGGTCCAGCATGGGCACCGTGCCCAGGTAAACCGAACCGGTGGTGCCGTCGATGGTGACAATCTCCCCTTCCTTGATGACTACGCCGCCCAACCGGGCTTCCTTCAGGTCATAGTTAATATCCAGGCCCTCGGCGCCGGAGACGCAGGGTTTGCCCATGCCCCGGGCCACCACCGCGGCGTGGGAGGTCTTGCCGCCCCGGCTGGTGAGGATACCCTGGGCCGCAAAGAAACCGTGAATATCTTCCGGCTTGGTTTCAATGCGGGTCAGGATGATTTTCTCCCCTTCATTTCCCAACCTCTCCGCCCGGTCCGCATCGAGCACCACCTTACCCACGGCGACCCCGGGGGAGGCGGAGATGCCCACGGCCAGGGGCTCTTGCTTGAAGTCCGGGTCGATGCGCCGGTGCAGGAACTGCTCCAGCATGTCCGGCTCGATCCTGAGCAGGGCCTCCTCCTCGGTGATCAGGCCTTCCTTGACCATATCCACCGAGGTCTTGACCAGGGCCCAGGCGTTCATCTTGCCGTTCCGGGTCTGGAGCATGTAGAGCTTATTTTGCTCGATGGTGAACTCGAAGTCCTGGACTTCCCGGTAGTGCTTTTCCAGGATGTTGTGCATCTTTTCCAATTCTTTAAAGATGGCGGGCATATCCGTGCGCAGTTCTTTCAGGGGGCGGGGGGTGCGGATGCCCGCCACCACGTCTTCGCCCTGGGCGTTGATGAGGTAGTCGCCGTAGAGCTTGTTTTCGCCGGTGCCCGGGTCCCGGGTGAAGCCCACGCCGGTGGCGGAGTCGTTGCCCATGTTGCCGAACACCATGGTGCAGATATTCACCGCAGTGCCGTAGGCCAGGTCCTGGGTGATATTGAACTGGCGGCGGTAGTCCACCGCCCGTTTGCCCATCCAGGACTTGAAGACGCCTTCCATGGATAGGAAGAGCTGGGCCCAGGGGTCCTGGGGAAAAGGTTTGCCGGTGTGGCGCTTAATCAGGTCTTTAAACTTCTGCACCACTTCTGCCATCTCTTCGGCGTCGAGTTGGGTGTCAACGTGGACGTGCGACTTTTCCTTGACCTCTTCAAAAATCTTATCGAATTCGGCGTCGGGCACTCCCAGGCCGATCTTGCCGAAGAGCTGGAGGAAGCGCCGGTAGGCGTCCTGGACGAAGCGTTCGTTCTTGGTGAGGGCGATCATGCCCTTGGCGGTTTCGTCATTGAGGCCCAGATTGAGGATGGTGTCCATCATCCCCG
The DNA here is from genome assembly GCA_963790655.1 of uncultured delta proteobacterium. Taxonomy (GTDB): domain Bacteria; phylum Desulfobacterota; class Desulfobaccia; order Desulfobaccales; family 0-14-0-80-60-11; genus DASWLF01. Next base: position 123,847 of record CAWBPT010000004.1, read on the forward strand.
GCATGGACAGGGCGGAACCGGAGCGCACCGAAACCAGCAAAGGTTTCTTGGGGTCGCCGAAACCTTTGCCGGTCTTCTTCTCCAGAGCCTCCATGAATTCGTGGACTTCATCCATCAGGCCCTCGGGAAACTTATCCCCTGCCTCTAAATATTCGATGTTGGCCTCGGTGGTGATGCAGAACCCCGGGGGCACCGGCAACCCGATCTGGGTCATGGTGCAGAGGCCGGCGCCCTTGCCTCCCAAAAGTTTTTTATTGGTGCCGTCGCCTTCCTCGAAGGCATAGCAATAACGCTTTTGTGCTTCTTTTACCGCTGGCTTCGCCATATCGCCCTTCTCCTTATCTAGTTCGATTTTCGGAATATCTTTTGGCTTACTGGAGGCTCTGGTTTGTTCATACTACGATTTTGTGAAAAATTCCAAATGGAAAATTACCGACCCGGAGACCACCGGTCACACCCTGCTAAAACTTAGGAAATCCAGGGTGGCGTCCCGGAAATATCTTGCCAGAAGTCAGGCCCGTTTATTCCCCCTACTCCGGTGGCAGGGGGTTAGTGGAAAGGGGAATTGTGCGGCTTTTCCACCCCCTCCCTGACCCTCCCGCCTCAAGGGGGAGGAGAATAAGACGGGCACTTTTTAAAGGTACTTGTTGGACTAAATCATAGAGCTTTTGCCAGAGTGTGCCAAAATAGCAGGAACTTTGCTATAATGCAAGAGATGGAATTAGCGGTTCAGCTTCGGGCCCGGTGGCGGCGCCTCCTCCAGAAATTGGGCTGGCGCGGCAAAGGGCTGCCCACTTGGGGGGAGGACCCGCCCACCATCCTGGGCGTTTGTTTAAGTTGCGGCGCCGTGGTCCTTCAGGGCTGGCACCGGGAAGTTCCGGGCGGCTTCCTGTGCCGGCGCTGCGCCGGTAAAGCGTAGTGAGAGAGTGATTTAAGGGGAGGGCCGGGGGACAAAAGCCCCCCGCCCTCCCCTTAAAACCCCTCCCAGCCCCCCATAATTTCGAAAATGTAGGGTGGGCACTGCCCACCATCTTTTAGTTTGAACCTCACGAGGAAAATCTATGCTTGCCATACCATTCGATTTTCAAGTTAAGGAAGACAGGCGAGGTATTAATTTTGAAGGAATAGAAGCGGGCCACCCCGACCCGGAAGGGGCCCTCAACCTGCACGTGCGGGTGGCCCGGGACCACCTGGTTTTGAGCGTCTGGCCGGTCCGGGGCGAGATGGCCCGGGTCTCCGATCAACTGGCCCAAATCTTGGGGCCCCCCAAATCCACCCCTGCGGTCTGCGGCTTCGGCGACTGCATGGACGATGACAAGGACGCCCCCCAGCAGTCCACCATGTGGGAATTCGAACCCTCGGCGCGGCCGGTAATCCTGGAAAAAGTTAAGAATTTTTTGGGGTTGTAACACTCACCACCAAGATCACCAAGGACACTAAGGAAAAAATTAGGCACTGGCAGCGACGCCGCCAGCGCCTATTAATTTTTTCTTGTCTTTCTTGGTGTTCTTCGTGTTCTTGGTGGTGAAATCCTATTTTAAAAAATCCTTCTCTTCCCCCAGGCCCCTTTCCTTGGCCCGTTTGTAGACCGCCAGGCCCAGGGCCAGGTCCTGGATAATGAGCCCGGTGGAGTCGAACACCGTGATCTCCTCCGGGGTCTCCCGCCCCGGCTTTTTCCCCGCCACGATCTCCCCCAGGGAGCCGTAGACCTGCTCCGGGGTCAGTTCGCCTCTGGCCAGGGGGACGTTGATCTCCCCGGAGTGGGACGCCTGGGCCCAATCGTCCACCACCACCTTGGCCCCGGTGAGGATAGCGGGGTCCAGTTCCTGTTTGCCCGCCGCGTCCGCGCCGATGGCGTTGATGTGGGTCCCCGGCGACACCCATTCTCTCGGCACCACCGGCGTGGTGCTGGGGGTGGTGGTGACCAGGATGTCCTGGTCCCGCACCGCCTCGACCACGTTGCTGGTGGCCCGGGTCCTGACCCCATGTGTGGCTGCGATTTCATCGGCAAAGGCCTGGGCGTGGGCCAGGTGGCGGTTAAAAACCACGATCTCCTTAATGGGCCGCACCTTCAAGACCGCGGCTACCTGGGTGCGGGCCTGGGCCCCGGCCCCGATGACCCCCAGGCGGACGGCGTCGGGCCGGGCCAGGTACCTGGCCGCCACCCCGCCCGCGGCGCCGGTGCGGAAATCGGTGACGTGGGTGCCGTCCAGGTCGGCGAATTCCAGACCCGTTTCCGGGTCGTTAAGCAGGATCTTGGCCATCACCGTGAGCAACCCCCGGGCCGGATTGCCGGGATGGACGTTGACCCACTTGAGGCCGCAGATGTGGTCCTGGGGGAGAAAGATCTCTCCGTACATGGCCCGGAAATCGCCGTGGGCCAGGGTCAGATAAGCCTTGGGAGGCATGTTCACCCGGCCTTCCCCGTAAGCCCGAAAGGCGTCGTGGCCCGCAGCCAGGGCCAGGTCCATATCCAGCACCTGCATTACTTGGGAACCGGTCAGCACCAGACTCATGTGGCCTCCTTTAAGCAGTTGTCAGTGGCCAATTGCCAGTTTTCGGTTTTCGGTTTTCGGTTTTCGATGTCAGCAATATTTTCCGGAAGTTACAAAACTCAAAGTCTTTTAGCTATCAATGGGAAGGCGATGGCCGGCTGGCCAACTGACAACTGGCTACTGGCTACTATCTCAAAAAATCCTTCTCTTCCCCCAGCCCCTGCTCCCGGGCGCGGCGCAGGATTTCCAGCCCCAGACTCAGGTCCTGGATGGCCATGCCGGTGGAATCGAACACGGTGATCTCCTCCGGGCCGGCGCGGCCCGGTTTTTTGCCGGCCACGATCTCGCCCAGGGTCCCGTAGACCTGCTCCAGGGCGAACTCCCCCCGAGCCAGGGGCACGTTGATCTCCCCGATCTCCCGGCACTGGGCCCAGTCGTCCACCACCACCCGGGCGGCGCGTAAAATCGCCGGGTCCAATTCCTGTTTGCCGGGGCTGTCCGCGCCGACGGCATTGATATGGGTGCCGGGCGAGACCCATTCCCGGAAGACCACCGGGGTGGCGCTGGGGGTGGTGGTGACCACGATGTCCTGGCCGTAAACCGCCTCTCTCCCGGTGGCTACGGCCCGGGCGCTAATGCCATAGGTGGCCGCCACCGCGGCGGCAAAGGCCTGGGCGTGGGCCAGATGCCGGTTATAGACCACGATCTCCTTTATAGGCCGCACCTTGAGGATGGCCTCCACCTGGGTGCGGGCCTGGACGCCGGCCCCCACCAACCCCAGGCGGGCGGCGTCCTCCCGGGCCAGGTGCTCCACCGCCAGGCCCCCGGCCCCACCGGTGCGGTAGGCGGTGATGTGGGTGGCGTCCAGGTCCGCCAGCTCCAGGCCCGTCTCCGGGTCGTTGAGCAGGAGTTTGCCCGTGATGGTGAGGCGGCCCTGGCGGGGATTTTCCGGGAAGTTGGCGTTCCACTTGACCCCGCAGATATGCCCGGCGGGGAGAATTATCTCCCCGTACATGGCCTTGAAGCTGCCCCCGGCCAGGTGGAGATGGACCTTGGGGGGCATGTTGGCCCGGCCCTGGCCGTGGGCCCGAAAGGCTTCCCGCACCGCGGCCAGGGCCAGGTCCATATCCAGCACCTGCATGATTTCCGCAGCGGTCAGTATTAAACTCATAAAGAAAGTTCAAGGTTCGAGGTTCGAGGTTCTAAGTTCTAAGTTCTAAGTTCCAAGCTTTAATAGCAGGTTTGAACCCAAGAGGAGTACATCTTTTTATTGCCCCACCACCGCCATCGACCTTTGAAACTCGAAAATCGAAAACTCTAAACTCCAAACTTTGAACCTTGAACCTTGAACTTTGAACTAATTCTCCCCCCACAGCGACACCACCTCAAACCGGCCCACATCCACCAGGCCCAGGTCCGTGAGCTTCAGGGCCGGGATCACCGGTAGCGCCAGGAAAGAGAGGGCCATGAAGGGGTCTGGTAAGTCGCCACCAAGGTTACGATAAGCGGCTTGCAGGCGGCCATAAGCTGCGGCCACCTCATTCAGGGGCCTCGGGCTCATGAGCCCGGCGATGGGCAGGGCCAGGTCCGCCAGCAGGCGCCCGCCGGCCACCACGGCCAGCCCGCCCCCCAGTTTCACCAGGTGCTCCGCCGCGGCCAGCATGTCGGACTCGTCCGCCCCCACCACCACGATATTGTGGGAGTCATGGGCCACGGAGGACGCCAGGGCCCCCCGCTGCAGGCCGAAGCCCTGCACCAGCCCCAGTCCCACATTGCCGGTGCCCCGGTGGCGCTCCACCACCGCCAGCTTCAGCAAATCCCGGCTGGGGTCCGCCGCCAGTTTGCCATCCCGGACCGGGGCGGGCAAGACCCTTTTTTCCGTGAGAATTTGCCCCGGAACCAGAACCATCACCTTGACCAGGTCTCCGGCGGCGTCCGGAAAGAAGCGCTCCAGGGTGAGGTCCTGCACCTGCATGGAAGTCTTGGGCGTCGGCGGCTCCGGAAAATCCAGGGCTGCGGTGAGTTTTCCCTCCGCCGCCACCAGCCGCCCGTCTTTTAAGACCCGGTCCACCCGGAAGGTGGCCAAATCCTCCACCACCACCAGGTCCGCGGCCAGCCCCGGAGCCAGCGCCCCCCGGTCCCGCAGGCCGAAATACTCCGCCGGGTTCAGGGTGGCCAAGGTGAGAGCGGCCACCGGCTCCAGCCCCAGGGACACGGCTTGCTGCAACAAATGGTTCAGATGACCGGTTGCCAGCAGGTCCTGGGGGTGGCAGTCGTCGGTGACCAGCATGGTGCGCCGGAGCGCCGCGGGGCTCACCCCGGGCAGGAGGTCCGCCAGGTTCTTGGCCAGGCTGCCCTGCCGCAACATCACGTAAAAGCCCTGCTGCAACTTCTCCCGGGCCTCCGAAGCCCGGGTGCACTCGTGGTCGGAGCCGATGCCGGCCAGGCGGTAGGCACTCAAGTCTTTGCCGGAGAGCAGCGGGGCGTGGCCGTCCACGGGCCCCCGGGGAAAGAGGGCGATTTTTTCCAGTAACCCGGCGTCTCCGGCAATCACCCCGGGGAAGTTCATCACTTCGGCCAGGCCCAGGACCCGAGGGTGCCGGCGGTAGGGCGCCAGGTCGCCAGCTGCGAGGACGGCGCCGGCGGTCTCCAGGGGAGAGGCCGGGACGCACGAAGGCAGTGTAAAGAAAATGTCCAGGGGAAGATTCTCACTGGCGGCCAGCAGCCAATCCAGGCCCGCGGTCCCCCAGACGTTGGCGATCTCGTGGGGGTCCGCCACCACCGCGGTGGTCCCCAGGGGTAAAAGCGCCCGAGCCAGCTCCCGGGGCGTGAGCATGCTGGACTCCAGGTGCAGGTGGCCGTCGATGAGACCCGGCAGCACGTAGCGCCCCTGCACCTCCATCCTGGGGCCGGCGTAATCTCCCAGCCCCACGACCACCCCGTCAAAGACCGCCACGTCCAGGCGCTGCCACTCCCCGGTGTAGACGTTGGCCACCCGGCCCCCGGAGATCACCAGGTCCGCCGGGATCTCTCCCCGGGCGGCCTTGAGCCGCCGCTGCAGCCGTTCAACCGGAACCATAACCCTGCCTGTGGAATAGATTTTTCTGGAGGCGAGTTTAGAGGAAAACGGCATCCGACGCAATGAGGTTGTTAGGGCAGGGGCAGAGTTAATGAGGTCCGTCGCCCAGGGGAATCTCTTGGCGTTCTTTGCGTCTTGGCGTGAGATCTTTCTCCAATCAAGACGCGCCGGCGCAAAGATTTTCTCTGGGAGACGCCGCTTAAGCGAGGGTATAAGCAGAAGCCTGGCCCACTGTTTTAAGCTCAGGCAATCTCTTCCAAATCCTGGGCATAGTCCCGCAGCCGGTGCCGGAGGCGGTACATGGCCTGGGTGTGTAACTGGGAGATGCGGGATTCGGTGTAGCCCATGATCTGACCGATCTCCTTCATGGTCAGCTCTTCATAATAATAGAGGGAAATCAACAGCTTTTCCTTGTCCGGCAGGGACTCGATGGCCCGCACCATAACCTCCTGGAGTTCGGCAAAATGGACCTCCAGGAAAGAATCACGCAGGTTCTCGTCCTGGAGGATTTCGAGGAGGTCGGCTTCCGGCAGCCCCTGGCCGCCGCTGCCGGTCTTGCGACCTTCCAGGGCCACCAGGGAAACGACCTTGGTTTCATCCAGAAGTTGGTAGAAGTCCTCCAGTGCCAGGCCCAGAAGCTGGGCCACTTCCTCGGCTTCGGCCGGCCGGCCCAGACTCTTCTGCAATTCCCGGTAGGCGTTTTCGATGATGTGAGACTTTTTCCGCACCGAGCGGGGCGTCCAATCCAGGCTCCTTAGTTCATCCAGCATGGCCCCCTTGATACGAAATTCGGCATAAGTCTTAAAGTTGATGTTCTTCCCGGGGTCGAACTTCTGGATGGCGTCCATCAACCCGATGATGCCGGAGCTGACCAGATCGTCCTGGGAAATGTGGGCCGGCAGGCGCAGGGCCAGGCGGCTGGCGATGTACCTGATCAGCGGGGCGTACTGCAGGACCATCCGCTCCTGGTAGGCAAGGTCCCCCTTTTGGGAGCCGCGGTTCGGGATGGGGGTCAAATCTTCCTGGACCATGGTCTGTTCTTCCATATGTCGCCCCGTTCTCAGCGCGCCGCGTGGGCGGGATGCGAACCCAGGCGGCGCCAGAAAAACTTGATGCTGCCTTCGATGCCGCCCCGGGGCGGCATCTGCCACAACCGCTCGGCTATTCGGGTGAATGATTGGCTGGCCGGAGCCTGGGGATACAGAGCCAAGACCGGCTGTTGCCTCATGACCGCTTTGGGAATGGAGTCGTCGTGAGGGATGAAACCCAGGTATTCCAGGTGGATCTCATGGCCCAGGAACCGCTCCGTCACCGTGAGCAGAGTGCGGTACACCACTTCGGCCTCCTGGGGCCGGGTGAGGCCGTTCACCAGCAGCTTGAAATGCCGTTCGCCGTGTTGGGTGGCCAGGACCTTGATCATGGCATAGGCATCGGTGATGGAGGTGGGCTGGTTGTTGGCCACCAGGATGCGCTCCTTCGAGGCCAGGTTGAAAAAGATAACGTTGCGGGAGATGCCGGCCCCGGTATCTATCAAGACCACGTCGAGACTTGCGGCGTAATGGTCCAACTCGTCCAGCAGCAGGATCTTGCGGGATTCATCCAGTTCCGCCAGGTCCGCAATACCCGAAGCTGCCGGCAGGACCATGACCCCCTCCGGCCCCGCCAGTATGGCCCCGGACAGGGGCTGCTTCAGTGAAAGCACGTCATCAATGGTGAACCGGGCCGTCAATCCCAGCAGGATGTCCAGGTTGGCCAGTCCCAGGTCCGCGTCGATGAGGAGCACTTTGAGCCCCTGGCGGGCCAGGGCCAACCCCAGGTTCACCACGATGTTGGACTTGCCGACCCCACCTTTGCCGGAGGTCACCGCGATGACCCGCAGCGGTGGGCACCCCCAGCCTTTGGCGGCGCTTAGCTCCCGGGAGACTCTCGTGGGCTCAACGTGCATTGGTTTCGTCCTCCAGACCTTTGGCTCTTAAAATTGCGGCCATTGCAGCTCCATGATGGCAGCCCACCAGTGGGAAATTTTCTGTAACCCCAGGCCGCCCCGGCGCTCTCCCCGGCCGGCGGGCAGCCGCCCCGGGCCCGGGGCCGGCTCCGTTGGGGCGCTGCAGTTCGTTTCTCCCTGGCTCAATCCCTGAAGCAGGGCCGCCACTTCCTGAGGGGTCAGGTAAACCTGGTTCACTGCCGCACTCCTGTTAGTCGTTTGGCCGTTGACTTTCTCAAGTTCCGGGAGCGGCGGCACCGCCGCTCCCTCTTCCCGCCGCCCTATCCTGATGGGTCTGCTTCCCACTCCCCTGCCTCTCTTGGCGCCCCTCCCTTGCCGCCCCCTCTTTTCTCGCCCCTCTCTTTTCGCCCCTTCTCTTTTCGCCCCTTCTCTTTTCGCCCCCTCGCCCCCTCGCTCCCTCGCCCCTTCGCCCCTTTAACCAGGCTTTGGCCCGGCACTTCCTATTGAGCAATGATTGTGCCAGGGACTTGACATATTTCCGCGCCGGGGAAACGGCAGATCCCCGACCGCGCCCGAAGCCCCCGGCGTCAACGGTAATCATGCGAAAATATTGAAAAATAACGGGTCCGGGCCGGTGGCCCCGGAGGCTCCCGGACCCTGGCTGAAACCGATTCTCGCCCAGGAGGAATCCCGGCTGGGTGTCAGAGAAACCCATGGTTGTCAAGATATTGACGCTTGCCAAGGCTCCCAGCCTATGGTAAAAGAAATTGAATTAATTTACTAAGATAGGTGTTTAACCATGCCCCGCCCCGGGGTTCCAGACCCCTTCCGGACCCGGGCCCAAGCCGAAGGTTTCGTGGCCCGGGCGGTGTACAAATTAAAAGAAATCGATGAAAAATACCGCCTCTTTAAAGCGGGGCAAAGGGTGTTGGATTTGGGGTGCAGCCCCGGTTCCTGGCTGCAATACATCGCTTCCCGGGTGGGGCCCGCCGGCACCGTGGTGGGGGTGGATACCACCCCACCGGAAATCAAGCTGGCTCCGCCCCTATACTTTGTCCTGGGCGCGGTGGGAAGCCTAGACTTGGAGGCCGTCACCGCCCTCAGCCCTTACTTCGATGTGGTGGTGAGCGATCTGGCTCCCAAGACCACGGGCCTGCGAGCCGTGGACCAGCAGCGGTCCCTGGAACTGTCGTTGGCGGCCTGGGAACTGGCCCGCCAGGTGTTGCGGGCGGGAGGCCACTTCCTGGTCAAGGTGTTTGAAGGACCCGACACTCCCGTCCTGGCGGCGGCCCTGAAAGAGGCCTTTAGCCAGATCCGGCATGTGAAACCCGCGGGTTCCCGCCCGGGCAGCCGGGAAGTCTATCTGCTGGGCCTCAACCGCCGGAGCAACCCGGATTAGCTGTCAGCCTTCAGCTTTCAGCTTTCAGCAAAAGAGCATTCCGGCGCCATTACAGGTTGGCACCACTCTTTGGAAACCACCGAGGGCTCTGCTTTGAAAAGTTCAAAGTTCAAAGTTCAAGGTTCAAAGTTAAGGAAAAGGCTTCGAGGGAACTTTTCATGATTTATGGGTGAGCCGAAGGCTCATGAGCGACTGTTCCAGATTTTCATCGTGTGCTGGGGCGAGATTGCCTCAGACAATATGGTTTATATGAGGCATAGCGGTTTGAGCTCATCAGGTTCAGCTTTGGTTTCCTTGAGGTTTTTGCTGCCTGCTGCCTGCTGACCGCTATTCAAGGAGGAACCAGGCGAGATGTCCGGCCATTCCAAGTGGAGCACCATCAAACGCAAAAAGGGCGCGGTGGACGCCAAACGCGGCAAGATCTTCGGCAAGCTGGCCAAAGAGATCACCGTGGCGGCCCGCATCGGCGGCACCGACCCCACGGGCAATCCCCGCCTGCGGGCCGCGGTCCTGGCGGCCCGGGCGGAAAATATGCCCAATGACAATATTACCCGGGCCATCCGTCGGGGCAGCGGGGAAGGCGGCGGCGCCACCCTGGAAGAGATCGTCCTGGAAGGTTACGGCCCCGCGGGCGTGGCCCTGATGGTGGAGAGCCTCACCGACAACAAAAACCGCACCGTCTCCGACGTCCGCCATCTCATCACCAAGTACGGCGGCAGCCTGGGGGAGCCCGGCTGCGTCGCCTGGATGTTCGACAAAAAAGGGGTCATCGTCTTCGACCGGTACGGCGTCCAGGAGGACGACCTCCTGGAGGCCGCCCTGGAGTCCGGCGCCGAAGACCTGCAAAGCGACGAGAGCCAGTTCGAGGTACTCACCGACCCCGCCAGCTTCTTAGAGGTGAAAGAGGCCCTCGAGGCCAGGGGTTTCAAGCCCGTGCTGGCCGAGCTGCAGCTCCGCCCCAAGACCACCGTGCGCATCGACGAGGAAAAATCCGCCCAGCAGGTGCTGAAACTGGTGGAGATGCTGGAGGACCACGACGACGTCAACGACGTCTTCGCCAACTTCGACATCCCGGACCAGCTGCTCGAGGCCTTGTTGTGACGCGGGTAATCCTGGGAGTGGACCCCGGGTCCCGGCACACCGGCTTCGGGGTCATTGAGGCGAGCGGGCAAGAGTTCCTGCACCTGGCCTCCGGCCAGATCAACGCCGGTTCGAGCCCGCCCCTGGAAAACCGCCTCTGTCGGATTTATGACGGTCTGGAGGCATTGGTCCATACCCACCGGCCCGACGCGGTGGCCGTGGAGGAAATCTTCCTGGCCAGTAACGTCAGGAGCGCCTTCATCCTGGGCCAGGTGCGGGGCGTGGTGCTTTTGCTCGCCGCCAAGACCTCGCTGCCGATTTTTCAGTACCCGCCCCTGGTGGTGAAAAAAGCCGTGGTGGGCTACGGCCAGGCCTCCAAGGCGCAGGTGCAGCTCATGGTGGAGCAGATGTTGGGACTGAAGCTGACCAGCGAACATGCCGCCGACGCCCTGGCGGTGAGCCTGTGCCACTTTTTCCACAGCCGCTGGCCGGGCGGCGCCTCATGATCGGCTACCTGGAAGGCCAGCTCCTGGAGAAAAACCCCGGCCAGATCGTGCTGCTAGTGGGGGGCGTGGGCTACCAGGTGCTGATACCGCTCTCCACCTTTTACTCCCTGCCCGAACCCCCGGCGCCGGTTTCTCTGCAGATCCACACCCGCATCCAGGACGACGCCCTGAACCTTTACGGCTTCAACACCCTGGAGGAAAAGGAGATGTTCCTGAGCCTCCTTAACATTCCCCGCATCGGGGCCAAGATAGCCCTGAACATCTTGAGCGGCATCAACCCCGAGGACTTCGCCCAGGCCCTGGCCACCGGCGACGTCAAACGCCTGGCCGGCATCCCCGGCATCGGCAAGAAGTCCGCGGAACGCATCGTGCTGGAATTGAAGGATAAACAAGCCGCCCGCCCCTGGCGGCCCGCGGCCCCGGCGGACCGGCTGGTGGCCGACGCCCTCTCCGCCCTCCTTAACCTGGGATACCCTAAAAACATGGCGGAAAAGGCCCTGGACGCGGCCCGGACCCAGGGCGCCGGCACCCTGGAGGAACTCCTGCGCCAAAGCCTGAAGGCCCTGGCGAAGTGAGGAGGAGAATGGAAGTATTGGGGGAAGGGGCTAAGGGCCCACGGCCCTTACCCCTTCCCCCAAACCCCCATCCCCAATCCCTTAAGTTTTATTTTTGGGCCCGAGGAGTCGGCCTCTGGGCCCCATAAAGGGTTGGGAGGGGGGCTTGGGGGGAAGACAGGTAGGGGCGGTTCGCGAACCGCCCCTACTCCCCACTCCCCAAACCCAGCAAAATGTAGGGTGGGCACGGCCCACCAAATGTAGGGGTGGGTTTTAAACCCGCCCCTTCCAGAAAGGCAACCGTAGGGCGGCCGTCCCCGGCCGCCTTCCTGAGTTACAGGTTTTCGCAGGGTGCGTTTTACGCACCAAAAATGGCGCTGAAGACGCGCCCTACAGAAAGGCAAGCCGGAGCACCTTCTGGGCACTCGATGGGAATATATTTAATCTATGAATAACCAAGCCAAAATCATCATCGGCGACAGCCGGGCCATGGGCGAGGTGACGGACGGCGCCATCGACCTGGTGGTCACCTCGCCGCCCTACTGGCATATCAAGGACTACGGCGTGCCGGGCCAAATCGGCTACGGCCAGACCTTGCACCAGTACCTGCGGGACCTGTACCGCACCTGGCAGGAATGCTTCCGGGTCCTGGGGGAAGGGAACCGGCTGTGTATCAACATCGGGGACCAGTTCGCCCGGGCCGCGATCTACGGCCGCTATAAGGTCATTCCCCTGCACGCCGAATTCATCGCCCAGGGCGAGAAGGTCGGCTTCGACTTCATGGGGTCCATCATCTGGCAGAAGAAGACCACCATGAATACCACCGGCGGCGCGGTGGTCATGGGCTCCTACCCCTACCCGCCCAACGGCATCATCGAAATCGACTACGAGTTCATCCACGTTTTTAAGAAACCGGGGCAGAGCAAGAAAGTGTTGAAAGAGGTGAAAGAAGCCTCTAAGCTCACCAAAGAAGAGTGGAAAGAGTATTTCGCCGGGCACTGGCATTTCGGCGGAACTAAGCAAGTTGGCCACGAGGCCATGTTCCCCGAGGAACTGCCCCGGCGCCTCATCCGCATGTTCACCTTCCGGGGTGACACCGTGCTGGACCCCTTCCTGGGCAGCGGCACCACCGCCAAGGTGGCCCTGGAGTTGGGCCGCCACGCCGTGGGCTACGAGATCAACGAGGGCTTCCTGAAAATCATCCAGGAGAAAATTGGCCTTAATAAAGGGGCGAGCCTGTGGAATTCTGTTGAGATAGCCAGGCCGAATAAAGAATTTGTTAAAACCCCCGCAATTGATTATACTCCCGCAATTCGCGACGCCAGCCCCCTGGGGGAGTTGCATGGCGACGGTTTCAAGCCGCACAACCTCTGGAAGGTGACCCAGGTCATTGATGAGGCCACCATCAAACTGCATAACGGGCAAAGGGTCCGGTTCCTGGGGATAAAGATCGACAAGCGCCAGGAGACCAAAGAGTATCTGTCTAAATATCTCCTGGGGAAAAGCGTCTTCGTCCGGGATGGCAGCCCGGCCGCCGACGGCACGATTCTGGGATACGTTTATCTCAAAAACAAGATATTCGTTAACGGGCACCTGATTAAATCCGGGCTGGGCTCCCCCGACCCTTTGGTGGAGCACAGCTTGCGCCGGAGATTTAGCCGGTATCTTAAGGAGAGAGCGGACAACTTATGAGCTGTTAACCGAGACCTGACCCAAATATCCGACGTTGATTTTCAGTAGAGCAAGTCAAGCTCAAGGGGTTGCATTATGAAAAAAGACCTGACGCATCATGGCATTAGAAACGTCGCTGCGGTCCATTGGAACCTGCCCACTTCGGCCTTATATGAAAAGATCGTCTCCCACCAGGAAGGGCTCATCGCCCACCTGGGGCCGGTGGTGGTGCGCACCGGCGCCTATACCGGCCGCTCCCCCAAGGATAAGTTCATTGTGGAAGAACCCTCCAGTTCCCATAATATCCATTGGGGCGGGGAGAACCAGCCCTTTACCTCGGAAAAATTCGACCTGCTCCATTACCGGCTGTTGGCCTACCTGCAGGGCAAAGAACTCTTCGTCCAGGACCGCCATGCCGGGGCGGACCGGAATTACCAGATGAATATCCGGGTCATCACCGCCACCGCCTGGCAGAACCTGTTCGCCCGCAACATGTTCCTGGTCCCGGTGGGCCCCGGCCAACCCATGCACGTCGGCCCGGATTTCACCATCATCGCCGCCCCGGGCTTTCACGCCGTGCCGGAATTGGACGGCACCAATTCCGAAGCCTTTATCATGGTCAACTTCGGCAAAAAGCTGGTGCTCATCGGCGGCACCTCTTATGCCGGCGAGATCAAAAAATCGGTCTTCTCCATCCTCAATTATTACCTGCCCCAGCAGGAAGTGCTCTCCATGCACTGCTCCGCCAACGCCGGCCGAAACGGCGATACCGCCCTGTTCTTCGGGCTTTCCGGCACCGGCAAGACCAGCCTGTCCGCCGATCCGGAGCGCAAGCTCATCGGCGACGACGAACATGGCTGGGGCAACAACGGCATCTTCAACTTCGAGGGCGGCTGCTACGCCAAGGTCATTCGCCTGAGCCCCAAGGCCGAGCCGGAGATCTACGAATGCACCCGGAAGTTCGGCACCATCCTGGAAAACGTCGGCATGGACCAGGCCACCCGCCGCCTGGACCTGGATGACACCAGTCTGACGGAAAACACCCGGGCCGCCTACCCCATCACCCACCTGCGCAACATCGTACGCGCCGGGGTGGGCGACCACCCGCGCCACGTCTTCATGTTGGCCTGCGACGCCTTCGGGGTCCTGCCGCCCATTGCCCGCCTCACCCCGGAGCAGGCCGCCTACCATTTCCTCTCCGGCTACACCGCCAAGGTGGCCGGCACCGAGCGGGGCCTGGGCAAGGAACCCCAGGTGACTTTCAGCACCTGCTTCGGGGCCCCCTTCCTGCCCAGGCCGCCGGCGGTCTATGCCCACCTCTTCCGGGACAAGGTGACCCAATATAAGCCCACCTGCTGGCTGGTGAACACCGGCTGGACCGGCGGGCCCTTCGGGGTGGGCCACCGCATCGAGATCGCCTACTCCCGGGCCCTCCTCCGGGCGGCCATGAATGGTGACCTGGACCAGGTGGAGACCTACCAGGAGCCGTTCTTCGGCCTGACGGTGCCCACCCGCTGTCCGGGGGTGCCGGACGAGATTCTCTACCCCCAGAAGACCTGGACCGACGGCGGCAACTACGAGCAGGTGGCCCGGGACCTGGCCGGCCGCTTCCGAGACAATTTCACCCAATACGAGGCCAATGTGGATAAGGCCATCCTGGCGGCGAGTCCGAAGTAGCCGTCAGCGGTCAGCTATCAGCGAAGACCGGGGTTGGCAAAGAGACTAATGTAGGGTGGGCACCGCCCGCCATTCATTCTATTAACGCCGAACTTCTGAAGGACTAACCACGGTAAGAACGCGGTAACCTCTGATGAAATAAGGTAGGGGCGGGGTTTCCCCGCCCTTTTTTTGATGCCAGCCTGATACCGGAACCAGTCCTTAAAAAAATAAAAAATTATCTTGATTAATTTACTAAAAAAATTAAAAATAGATCTCGCATCTGGTGCGGCACCATGGATATATTGCGGATATCTCTGGTCACCAAGGCGTGCTCTCCCCCAGTTAATTCTTAACTGCTTTTCCTGTCCTCGCCGGATAGGTTCTTTCACCACAAGGAGGCGGTGATGCTCAATTCTCAAATCCTCGAAGTGGCAATCGGTCTGGCCTTTGTTTACCTGTTATTTTGTCTGATCTGCTCCATGGTTAAAGAGTGGATTGCCAGTGCCTGGTTAAAATCCCGCCCCAAGACCCTTTTCAAAGGAATTAAAAGCCTCCTGAAGGACCCGACAATTATCGATGAATTCTATAAGCATCCACTGATTAATGCCCTGGCCAAAATATCGCCTGAGAAGATGGAGGAAAAAAAATTAGAGGACACCTTGAGAAAACAGCCCTCATCTATTCCGTCGCGCACCTTTGCCCTGACTGTGCTCGACCTGCTGGCACCAACCAAGGATGCCGCCGTGCCGCAAACCCTGGCCCATATTCGCAATTCCGTGAGCCAGCAGACTGACCAGAAATATGCATGGATAAAAAAAGCCCTGCTGCCCTTATTGGATGCCGCGCAGGACGATCTGGGCAAGGCCCAGAAGAATCTGGAGAATTGGTTCGATGACGCCATGGAACGGGTCACCGGCTGGTATAAACGGCGAACTCAACTATATTTGCTCATCTTAGGCCTTTTTGTCTGCATCGCCATGAATGTCGATACCTTCGCCATCGCCAATAGCTTATACCGCGATAATACTTTGCGGGCGATAGTGGTGGCTGCGGCCCAAAAGCGGGCCAAGGAGCCTCTCCAACCCGCTGCGCCCCCAAGTTCGCCAACGAAGCCTGGAGAGAAGGTCCCCCCGGCAGCCCCTGCCGCCGCCAAGGCTAAGAGTCCGAAAACAGTAACTGAAACCAAGCCCTCCCCAACTGTTGAGGTCAAAAGTCCGCCGCCCGGGAAGGAAGCACCAGCCGTCCCAGGTACTGCGGCTGCAAGTTCGGCAGCCAAAGAACCTCAGAAGACCCCTTCCACCGTTCAGGAGTCAATTGCTCAGCTACAAGACCTCAACTTACCCATCGGCTGGTTCAAGAAATCGGTTTCAAAAACTGTGGATTGTAAAGAAATTAAATGCTACAAATACGTCCCCATTGACTGGGAACAAAAACCCGATGACCCACATAGTTGGTGCTTCAAGCTATTAGGATGGCTCTTTTCAGCCCTGGCGATATCCTTGGGCGCCCCCTTCTGGTTTGATTTACTGAATAAATTAGTCAACCTGCGTGGGGGCGGCAAGACGCCTGAGAAAGGAGTGGAAGCCGAAAAGAAGACGTAAAATCGTGGCCGATGGTTATTGATTACCAAGCTGCATCAAGGCCGGCTGCCCGCCACTCTCAACCAAGCGCCTGGTCAGGAACGGCTGCAAATACCGATAGATGATCAGCGCCACCTGGGCGGCGCCGGCCTCGGTATAGTGCAGGTAGTCGTAATAATAGGCGGAATTGCGCGGCATCTCCCGGGCCAGGTCGATGACCAGGACCCCGTTTTCGGCGCCCACCCGGCGCAGGGTGTCGTTGTACATATCCACCACGGCATACATCAAGGCGCCGTTCAGGTTCTCGCCCAACTTGATCTTCTCCAGGTCCACCCCGGTGACCGGATCGATCCCCGGCCCGTAAAGGGTCGGCTGGGTGATGAACACCGGCTCGATGCCGTGCGCCCTGGACACCTGGATCAACTTCTCCAGCCGGGCCCGGTAATATT
The DNA here is from genome assembly GCA_963790655.1 of uncultured delta proteobacterium. GTDB lineage: Bacteria > Desulfobacterota > Desulfobaccia > Desulfobaccales > 0-14-0-80-60-11 > DASWLF01. The sequence continues at coordinate 140,264 of CAWBPT010000004.1, forward strand.
TCAGGGACTCATCACGATATTTCCGGATGGTTTCCCTTTGCACATCGGCCGAGACCTCAAGGGTCCCCTGCCCTTTCAGGTCCACTTCCTTGTGGTGCAGCCCTCGCTTTTGGGCCACGAAATACCGGTAAAGGTTCAGCCCCAGGGAGTAGACCTCGCTCTTATTGGTCACGGACTTTAACCAGCCACCGAGGCCCCCCTTGGGCTTATCATGGATGTCTCCCACCCCCACGTCGTTGATCCCCACCAGAAACAGCACGAGCTTGGGCTTTAATTGCACCACGTAGTCTTCCAGCAGGATCAGGTGCCGGTAGGTGGTGGCCCCGTCCAACCCGGCGTTGTTGATCCACACCTTATCAAAGTCCCGGGCCAGCAACCGGCCCAGGTCGTCGGTCCAGGTCTGGCCGTCGGAGAGGTAGAAACATTCGGTGGTACTGCCGCCGATGGTGATGATGCTGAGGTAATCGGCAAAATTGGCCGGCGGCGGGGCGCCCCGGAAACCCAGGGAATTCTTGGTGTGTGCGGTGGTCTTGGGGAGCTTGGTGGGGAATTTTGCGCGGTTGTCAAAGATATATCTTTTATTGACCGGCAGGGCGATGCGGTCCGGCTTGAATCTGATTTCAAAGGGGTTGTAGACCCTGAGCGTGACCTCCATCAGGATAAAGGCCACGGCGCAGCCTGCCAGAACCAGGCAGAGGTTTTTCAGAATATTATTGATCTTAAGCATGGTATCGTGTTCCACAAGTACCGATAAAAAGTGCTCTTCTTTGTTCCCTCCCCCTTGATGGGGGAGGGTTGGGGTGGGGGTGGCAAAGGTATTAGGGTCTTATGGTAGGTTCACCGAAATTAAACTCCCCCTCCCCCTAGCCCCCTCCCACCAGGGGAGGGGGAATAATTGGTGCGAACTTTTGTCTAGATATTTCCGGGATAGAATAATAGGCGGCAATTAACAGAATTATGCGGTCCTTATACTTTTAACCCGGGAATTTGGTCCCAGCCCAGTAGGTGCAGGACGATGAACCCGGCGAGGGAGAATCCGGCCGCGGCCAGGGCCAGCCAGTCCCGGGGGGCCATGTTGATCTCCAGCAGGTAGGTGCGCCGGGGGCTCATCTGAAAGCCTCGGGCCTCCAGGGCCCAGGCCATGGTCTGGGTGCGGCGCAGGGTCAGGAGAAAGATGGGCGCCAACAGCGGCAGGTGGCGCTGGAGGCGCTGCAGCACCCCGCCTTCCTCCCACCTCAGCCCCCGGGCCTCCTGGGCTTCCCGCACCCGCCCCGCGGTGGCGAAAATTTCCGGGACCCAGCGCAGGGCCAGGGCAAAGGCGAAGGCCCCGGCATAGGGCAGGCGGAGCTTGACCAGGCCCAGAAACAATTCCTCCACCGGGGTGGTGGCCAGCAGGATCAAGCCCGCCACCATCATGGTCCCCAGCTTCAGGAAGTTGGCCGCCCCGAAGGCCAGGGATTCCCAACTCACCCGCCACCAGAGATGGTGGGGGCCCTGGGCCAGCCAGGACCAGGTGCCCAGGCTGAAGACCGCCAGGGCGGCGAGGAGCCAGCGCACCGGGAGCAGCGCCCGCCAGGCCCGGGCCAATGAAAGGTGCGCCAGCACCAATAGGGCGGCCAGCCCCACCACCTCCGGCCTCTGAGGCAGAAGCACCATGACGAAGCTGGCGCCCAACAGGGCCAGCTTGGTGCGGGGGTCGAGCCCGTGAACCAGGGTGGTGGCCGGTGGCCGATAATTTGCTTGCATCGCGGCTGAACTTTTCCGAAAATCAACCTTTAATATACCACAACCAAATTTATCCAAGGAATTGTCTCATGGTTAAATACCTGTTGCTGTCCCTGATCCTCGTGGATGTGGCGCTGAATGTCACGGGACAGCTATCCTTGAAGTACGGCATGTCCAAGTTCGGCAACTTCTCCCTTTCCCTGTCCACCCTGCCGCCGGTCTTCATGAAGGCGGCCACCAACGTCCATGTCCTCTTGGGCCTGCTTTGCTACGGCCTGGGATTTATGGTCTGGCTCATCGTGCTGGCCAAGGCCGAAGTGAGTTGGGCCTACCCCATGATCAGCCTGGGCTACGTGTTCACCGCCATTCTGGCCCGGATGCTCCTGGGGGAGGCGGTGACCGTCACCCGCATGGCCGGCATCCTGGTTACCTGCCTGGGGGTGCTCCTCATCGCCCGGAGTTAAGAGCAAGCAACAGATTTCACCACCAAGGCACCAAGGACACCAAGAAAAAAAGAGAAGGGTGGGCCCAGCCCACCCTACTTTAATTTTATCTTTTGGTATTTCTTGGTGCTGTCGGGGTTCTGGGGGCGAAGAAACCTAATCCTCTTTGGGGGACGCCCAGATACGTTAGAAGCTAGTTCAAAACCTGGTGCGACCGCAAAATGTCATTCTGAGCGCCGCGAAGAATCTAGTTATTCCGAGCACCTAGACCCTTCGCTTCGCTCAGGGTGACAGATGAAAGTCGGTTTTGAGATAGGTTCTAGGTTTGTTTATGATCAAGACCTTTCCGGGCTGGCCTTCCGGCGTGGCGTCGCAAACCACCGGTTAAGATAATCTTTGGTGGCACAGGCTAAACATTCATGGCCGCCATCGAACACCCCCAAAGGGATGAAAAATCCCCCCTACCCCGCTTTATTAAAGGGGGGTTTTTAAAAGTCCCCCTTTGAAAAAGGGGGATTTAGGGAGATTTGGGGGTTTTCACAGTTTGAGTTTTCACGGTAAAGCCTGCGGCCACATTTTTCCCTTCAGGCGGATTGCCAGATGCTGCCCACACCATGGTACTTCGCCGGTTACCGATTAAGATCCCGCTAATAGCCCCCTAATAACCAGTTGCCGTCAAAAAGGTATTTTTCATGTAGGGGCGTGATTTATCACGCCCGCAAGGGCGCAATGAATTGCGCCCCTACAGCAAAAATGCTGATTTTACCTCTATGAGCGCAACCCGGCATAAAATCCGCTTAAACTATGGGGGAGTCAAAATGGCAGGGGCGGGTTTAAAACCCGCCCCTACGGTGGGATAAATCTGTCCTGCTCTCAGCCACATCCAGGCTTCTTCCCAATTTCATTTGCTAGCAATCTTACCGCCCCCTGCCGCCCCGCACTCCCCGGGCCAGTTCCCGGGCCCGAGCCATGGTTTCGTCAAGATCGAAGGCCAGCAACCGCCGGTCTTGGACCAGCACCCGGCCGTGTACCAGCACGGTCTGCACGTCGGCCCCGGTGGCGGCGTAGACCAGCTGGGAGTAAGGGTCGTACAAGGGCGTCAGGTGGGGCTGATCCAGGTCCAGCACCACCACATCGGCCTTGAGACCCGGAATCAGGGCCCCCACTTCGCCCTCCAGGCCCAAAACCCGGGCGCCGCCGGTGGTGGCCAGGTCCAGGGCGGCGGTGGCCGGCAGCACCGTGGGGTCCAGGTAGCGCACTTTCTGGAGCTTGGCCGCGGTGTCCATCTCCTGCACCAGGTCCAGGTTATTGTTGGAGGCGCAGCCGTCCGTCCCCAGGCCCACCGGCACCCCCCGGGAGAGCAGGTCGCAGACCGGCGCCAGGCCCGAAGCCAGCTTCATGTTGGACTCGGGGCAGTGCGCGACGTTGGCGCCGCTGGCCGCCAATTGCTCCAGGTCGTCCTGGCTCAGGACCACGCAGTGATCGGCCACCAGACGCGGCGTCAGCAGCCCCAGCCGCCCCAAGTGCCCCACCGGGGTGGCGCCGTAGCGGGCCTGGCAGTCCGCCACTTCCCGGTGCGTCTCCGACACGTGGATGATCAGCCGGGTATCATACTTATCGGCCAGGTCGCCGCATTCCTGCAATAATTCCGGCGAGCAGGTATAGACCGCGTGGGGCTGGATGGCCACCCGCACCCGGGGGTGGCCCTGCCAGGCGCGGCAGAGATCCTCGCTGAATTTCAGCCCCATCTCCGGGGGCCCGTAGTTGGGCGACGGGAAGTCATAGAGCACCTCCCCCACCACCGCCCGGATGCCGATCTCCGCCGCGGCCTTGGCCACCGCCTGGGCGAAGAGGTACATGTCGCAAAAAGTTGTGGTGCCGGAAAGCAGCATCTCCGCCACCGCCAGTTTCGTGCCCCAATAAACGAAATCGCCGTTCAGGTTGGACTCCGCCGGGAAGATATAGGAGTTGAGCCACTCTTCCAGGGGCAGATCGTCGGCCAACCCCCGGAACAGGGCCATGGCGGCGTGGGTGTGGGCGTTGATCAGCCCCGGCATAATCAGGCCCCGGGGGTAATCCAGTATTTGGGCAGGGGCGTAGCGGGCCTGGAGCCGGGAGACCGGCCCCGCTGCCACGATTTCGTCCCCCTTGATGGCCACGGCTCCAGGACTGAAGGTTTCCCGGCGCTCATTCTGGGTGAGCACCCAGGCGCCGGTAAGCAAAAGGTCAACGGTCTCCTTTTCCGGATGGGTCATTATCTCCTCGTGAACGTTTGCCAGTTCCAAATGGTGCCAGTGCTGTGATTCATAAATTGTCTGAAATAAATCGAGCCCGAATCGGAATGCCGGGTTTTTATGTCCCCCTTTCTTAAAGGGGGATTTAGGGGGATTATTAAGCGGTTATTTAATCCCCCCTCCCCCCCTTTAGAAAAGGGGGGAGTAGAAACCTATAGTTTTTAAATGTCATAGTAATTATGAACGCCACTCTAGGCGGACATGAGCCTGCTTTGGATTAACTTACGGGAAAACCCGTAGGGACGGTTGGCGAACCACCCCTACATTTTAGTTAATACGTCATGCCTGAAACCGGAAATCCGCTTCGGGTTTAAGCACTTTTTTAAAGGAAAGCTCCGGTGGCGTCGGCTAAAGCCTGCACCTGCATTTTTTCATGGCGTCCTCCACGGGTGGTGCCGCCGATTCCTCTCACTTACCCGCCGGGAGCCCCGGGCGGAAGGCTTCCTGGAACCGGGCGACGGTGCCTTTGGGAATCTTGAGGCGGTAAGTCCCGGCACAGAGCGAGGCGCCTTTGATCCAGGGATTGAGGATCTTGATTTCCTTGTAATAGCTGCCGCAGGCCTCGGCCAGGCGGCGCACCTGGATCTCCTGGGTAACGGTGAGATTTACTTCGTCATAGTCCAGGGGCGCATAGAGCTGGTCCGGGGGGATATCGTAGCCGTAGGCGGCCGGGTTCTCCAGGACGATCTTGGCCGCCAGGATGCGGTGCACGTAACGCTCCGTCTCTTCCGGCAGGCTCAGGTGGTAGAAAACCTTCACCCCCTGGGCCTCTATGGCCTTTTGCATCCTGGCTTCCCCGCAGTTGTAGGCGGCCAGGGCCAGGGGCCAGTTATTGAACATCTGGTGCAGCTTCTGGAGGTAGCTCAAGGCCGCGTCGGTGGCCGCGGCGAACTCCAGGCGCTCGTCCACCGTATCGTTGCACTTCAGCTGAAACCGCTGGGCCGTGGGGGCAATGAATTGCCAGGGCCCCGCGGCGCCGGCGGGAGACTTGGCCTTGGGGCGCAAATCGCTCTCCACCAGGACCACGTACTTCAGGTCCATGGGCAAGAGGCGGGCCCGGAGCTTCTTTTCCACTTCCGGCAAGTACCGGTGGGCCCTTTTAAGCCACATGGTGGTCTGGGCCCGGCTCCAGACCACGATGGTGAACTCCCGGTCCAGGTCCTCCCTGACTTCCGGTTCGTTTAAGGGGACCGCCTCGCCGCACAGGTAAAGCGGCTCCGGCACCCGGTAGACGGGGAAGCGGATGACCTCCCCGGGGGCCGCGGCCGGCGGCGTCCCCGGCGGCGGGGCGGCGGGGCCGGCCCCCAGGCCCCCGGGCCAGAGCCAGAGGCTGGCCAGCAGCAAGATGAGTATCAAAGCCATGGGCAGTTCCCCAAAGATTCCATTTTCATGGTTTGCTAAGCATTTACCGCACCGGCTCCGCCCTGTCAAGCACCGGGGCCCCGGTGTCCCGGACCCCAATCCGGCCTCCAGAGTATAACCCGAACTTGGCCGCTCAGAGCACAAAACAATTATAGCAATCGCCCAAAGTAATTTCTTGCTGCAGGGGCACGGCGAGCCGTGCCCCATGGGGTTTTGAGGGCACCGCCCGCGGTGCCCCTACCATTAACACGGCCGAGGGAAAAAACTTTGGGCAACCGCTATTCGGGCTAAGAAAAATGCTTCTTCAGGAAAGGGGCTAGAAGCTCTTTCATAAGCGGTCCCCACCCCTTCCCTGAAATGTCACGTCCCGGAAATATCTTACAAAAATCCACCCAATTATTCCCCCTCCCCTGGTGGGAGGGGGTCAGGGGGAGGATGAATAGATTTCGGATAACATAATTATTTTAGGCACCCCCACCCTGACCCTCCCCCATCAAGGGGGAGGGAATAAAAAGCGAGCATTCTTTAAATGTATTCGTGGGACACGACACTAGCCCCCCGCCAGCGGGGGGAATAGGGTTAGGGTGAGAGGGGCTGGTGGCAGCCGTTAGCAAAATTATGAAATCATCCGATTAAAGTAGCACAAAAATCCTTGCTTCCCCCTTAAGGAGGCATTAAGGTTATTGAAATCTACCCCAAAGGAGGTGATTCCGGGTGCATCGGCCTTTAGTTCCCATAGTTAGAAAATCTTGAACCCAGGCATTCGGAGGGCCTTGGCAAGGTCCTCGCCATCAACCGTGCCGGAAAAGGGCCAAGGGCGGGGCGGCGCGCCTGGGATCAGGAACCGACCATCGTAACCCGGTTTAAGACCCCTTCCTTCCCTCTCTTCAGGTAACCCTTCCTCCCTGCACCCATTTTCCGCCGCATGCTGGATGCCTCTGGGCAGCCCGGGGATTATTTTGCCCCGGCCGCCTCAGCTCGCCGGGCTATGCCATCCCGGCCTGCAAATTTACTTACCCGGGGCAAGTTATGAAGATTCGCAGGGATGGGTTGATCAGCCGCGATTGGGCGTTAATCCAGGAGAAGCGCCTCCGGAACACGGAGTTATTTTATTCCCTGGCCTACCATCTTTTGCGGATCGGCCTGGGATGCCTGTTCGTTTACGCGGGTTTTACCAAGCTCCTGGATCCCAAGGCCTTCGCCCACGCCATCGCCCAGTTCGACCTCCTCCCCGAGACGATGCTGCCCCTGGTGGCCGTGGGCCTGCCGGCCCTGGAGGTGGTGGCGGGAGTCGGGCTCGTCTTCGAGGTCCGGGGCAGCCTCAGCCTCATTTCGGTCCTCCTCGCCGTATTTCTCCTGGTCCTGGGCTATGCCGTGTGGCTGGACCTCGACATCGATTGCGGCTGCTTTACGGTGGCCGAACTCAGCGCCAGGACCAGCGTCAAACAGGCATTTTTCCGGGACCTGACCCTGGCGGCGGTGATGGTTTTCCTGTTCTGGCGGCGGAGGGTCCCCCCTCCTGCGTCGAAATCCCTAAAAACTACTCAAATTTCCATTAAAGGAGAACAAGGATAATGTCTAACAAAAAACTGGTTCTGCTGGGCGGCTTCGGCCTGATGGCAACTCTCCTGCTCCTGGGCTGCGGCCAGTCCTGGTCGGGGAAGGAGTTGGAAACGGAAAAGACCGCGGTGAACCTGGTTCGGGAAGTGGAGCGGGGCGGCTACAAAATCATCCCCACCCCGGAGATGAAGGCCTGGGTGGACCAGAAGAAAGACCTGCTCATCATCGACACCATGCCCTATGAAGACAGCTATAAGAAAAACCACCTGCCGGGGGCGGTGCATTTCGAGTTCCCCATCCCGGAAGTCAAGGAAATGGACGAGGCCGCCAGGGCCAAGTTTGAAAAGGTCCTGGGGCCCGATAAGGGCAAGATGCTGGTCTTTTACTGCGGCTTCACCAAGTGCACCCGGAGCCACAACGGCGCCATGTGGGCCATGAAGCTGGGCTACACCAACGTCTACCGCTACCCGGGCGGCATCAAGGCCTGGATGGAGGCCGACTACCCGGTGGAGAAGGTGCAGCAGTAACCTGTGAGGTCTTTTGAGGGGAGGGCGGGGGACTCACTTACAAAAAATCCCCCGGCCCTTCCCTCAAATAGCTTCTCGACTTCCCCCTCCCCTCCCCCACTGCCGGGAATTTATTGGAAAACTTGGCCCCGATGGGATATACATTGGGAAATAAACCTCTGCTTCCCTGTCTTTCATGAACAAAGAAGATCTGCGCCTCTATATCCGTCTGCTGGCTTACTTAAAGCCCCAAAAGCTGCGCATGTCCGCCGCGGTCCTGGCCATGCTGGGAGTCTCGGCCCTTACCGCGCTCCTGGCCTACCTGGTGAAGCCCGTCCTGGACGACGTCTTCTTCGGCAAAAAAGAGCACATGCTCTACCTGCTGCCGCCCCTGGTGGTGTTCATCTACCTGGTCAAAGGCGCCCTGTCCTACACCCACAACTACCAGATGAGCTACATCGGCAACAGCATCGTCACGCGCCTCCGGGATCAGCTCTTCGGGGCGCTGCAGCGCCAGCCCCTCAGCTTCTTCGACGGCGAGGCCACCGGGGTCCTCATGAGCCGCCTCACCTACGACGTCAACCTGCTGCAGGACGCGGTGACCCGGGCCATCACCAGCTTTTTCAAGGACTCCTTCACCGTCCTCGGTCTGTCCGCGGTCATCTTCTACCGGGAGTGGCGCCTGGCCCTCCTGGCCATGGCGGTCTTTCCCCTGGCGGTGCTGCTCATCGTCCACCTGGGCCGGCGCATCCGCCGCATCTCCCTCCAGTCCCAGGTGGCCAACGCCCACCTCTACACCGTGCTCCAGGAAAGCCTCCTCGGCCAGCGCATCGTCAAGGCCTTCGCCCGGGAGGACTATGAGGCCCAGCGCTTCTTTAAGGCCAACTGGGACTACTTCCGCACCCGCATGCGCCTCAACGCCACCCGGGAGCTCTCGCCGCCGATAATGGAGCTGCTGGGCTCCTTCGGCATGGCGGGCATCATCTTTTACGGCGGCTATGCGGTGATCCGGGGGACCTCCACCCCGGGCACCTTCTTTTCCTTCCTGGCGGCGCTTCTCATGCTCTACCAACCGGTCAGGAGCCTGAGTGCGGTGCAGAACACCATCCAGGAGGGCCTGGCCGCGGCGGTGCGGGTCTTCGGCCTCATGGACCGGGAGCCGGAAATTAAGGACACCCCCGGCGCCGTGACCCTGGCCCCCCTGAAAGCGGAGATCGCCTACCGGGGCGTGGGCTTTGCCTACGCGGCCGACCGTCCGGTGCTCCGGGACATCGACCTCACCGTGGGCCGGAGCGAAGTGGTGGCCCTGGTGGGCCCCTCCGGCGCCGGTAAATCGACGCTGTTAAACCTCCTGCCCCGCTTCTACGAAGTGAGCCAGGGCGCCATCCTCATCGACGGCGAAGACATCCGCCGGGTCAGCCTGGCCTCCTTGCGGGGCCAGATCGGGGTGGTGACCCAGCAGACCATCCTCTTCAACGACACGGTGCGCCACAACGTGGCCTACGGGCGCCTTGACGCCTCGGAAGACGAGATTATTGCGGCCCTCAAAGACGCTTACGCCTATAACTTCGTCCTGGCCCTGCCCCAGGGGCTGGACACCCTCATCGGCGAGCAGGGGGTGCGCCTCTCCGGGGGTGAGCGCCAGCGCCTGGCCATCGCCCGGGCCTTACTCAAAGACCCACCCATCCTCATCCTGGACGAAGCCACCAGCTCGCTCGACTCCGAATCCGAGCGGGAGGTGCAGCAGGCCCTGGACCGCCTCATCACCGGCCGCACCACCCTGGTCATCGCCCACCGCCTCTCCACCGTGCGTAACGCCCACCGCATCATCGCCCTGGAAGACGGCCGCATCGTGGAAACCGGCACCCACACCGACCTCCTGGCCGCGGACGGCCTCTACCGCCGCCTCTACGAGATGCAGTTCGCTCAGGAAGAGGAGAAAGAACAACCGGCCGGTGCGACTTTAGTAGCAGGCGGTTCGCCCTAACCCGCCGCCCGGCAAACCCGTCATGGCGCACCTTTCGTGAGCGTGGATTATGACCAACGAGGACAGGAGCCGAAAGACGGAAAGAAATGGTAGCGCAGGCTTCCAGCCTGCATCTTCTTTTCAAACCACCCGCCGTCGCTTGCCCCACTGGCAGCAAGGCGGCAGCGTCTATTTCATTTCTTGGGTCTGCCGCTCCGGGCAACCTCTGGACCCTGCAGAACAAAACATCACTATGGAAGCCATCCGCTTTTGGGACGCCCGCAAGTGGACGGTCTATGCAGCGGTGGTTATGCCGGATCATGTTCACTTGTTGGTTCAACCCCTTGCCGGGCCTGATGGCAGGCATTCCAATTTGGGGGAAATCATCCACAGCGTCAAAAGTTTTAGCGCTCAAAGGATCAATCGCAGCAGAGGAGTCCGGGGTTCTTTATGGCAGGTAGAGCGGTATGATCGCATTGTGCGGGACGAAGCGGAATTCCTAGAAAAATGACAATATATCCGGAATAATCCAGTGAAAGCAGGGTTTGTGGAGCGGCCGGAATATTACCCTTGGCTTTTTGAAAAACACAATTAAAAAGGCACAGGCTGGAAGCCTGCGCTACCGTATTTTCTGGTAGAGCAGACAGGCTTAGATTCTACAGGGAAATGGCTTATTTTATTTTATAATGGTTTTCTACTATTGCCCAAATAAACCTTCCATGCAATCCACGGCGGACGTCGCCTCCCGCCGCTTGCTTTCCTGGATTCCGGTATTAGTTTGAATTTAATATATTAATATATTGAGCCGGTTACCATTCACGGGGGCAAGCGAGCCATGGCCGATACCGATGACCTCAAGGAGAGATTCCCCAACCTGCCCGACAGGATCGCCGGACTGGGGGAGCTGGCCTTCAACCTCTGGTGGTGCTGGCACCCCGCGGCCCGCATCCTGTTTAAACGGCTGAGCCGGGACCTCTGGAAGGAGAGCTTCTACAACCCGGTGAAGCTCTTGGGAGCCCTGCCCAAGGAGGTCCTGGCCGACGCGGCCGCCGACCCCAAGTACCTGCGCCACTACGACAATGTCATGGAGCAGTTCCACCAGGCCCTGGGGGCCGAGGTCTGCTGGTTCACCGAAAACATCACCGGGGCCGAGTGCTATCCCATCGCCTACTTTTCCCTGGAATACGGGTTGCACCGGTCCCTGTCCTTTTACGCCGGGGGGCTGGGTTTCCTGGCCGGGGACCATTTAAAGGAGTGCAGCGACCTGGGGACCCCCCTGGTGGCAGTGGGATTCATGTATCCCGACGGCTACGTGCACCAGAAGCTCAACGCCGACGGCTGGCAGGAAGGCATGGACGAAGTCCTGGACCGGGACGCGGCGCCTATCACCCGGGTGCTGGACGACAAAGGTGAGCAATTGGTGGTCCAGGTGCCGGTTTGCGACCCGCCCATTTACGTGGCGGTGTGGAAGGCCATGGTGGGGCGCGTCCCCCTGTATCTGATGGATACCAGCCTGGAGCAGAACGACCCCGAGTTCCGGCGGATTGACGACCACCTCTATATCGGTGATCTGGAGCAGCGGCTGCTCCAGGAAATCGTCCTGGGCCTGGGGGGCACCGAGGTTTTAAGCGCCCTCAACATCAAGCACTCGGTGCTGCACCTGAACGAAGGGCACCCCGCCTTCGCCCTGCTGGAGCGCCTCCGGGAGCGGCTGGAGGAAGGCGGCATGAGTTACGAGGACGCGGTCAAAGAAGTGCGGGCCACCTCGGTCTTCACCACCCACACCCCGGTGCCCGCGGGCCACGATGTCTTCTCTTTCGATCTGATGGACACCTACTTCAGCCGCTACTGGCCCCGGCTGGGGTTGAGCCGGGACGCTTTTTACGACCTGGGCCGGGACCCCCAAAACCCCGGGGCCGGCTTCAACATGACCGCCTTTGCCTTGCGGATGAGCGCCTCCCACAACGCGGTGAGCAAGAAACACGGCGAGGTCTCCCGGCGCATGTGGCAGCCGCTGTGGCCGGACAAACCGGTGGACCAGGTGCCCATCGACTACATTACCAACGGGGTGCATGTGCCCACCTGGATCAACCCCAAAATGGAACTGCTGTTCAACAAATACCTGGGCTCCAACTGGCTGGAGGACCATGACCACCCCGCGGTCTGGGAGCTGCTGGACGAGATCCCCGACGAGGAGCTCTGGGAGGTTCACTGCGGCCTCCGGGTCAAGCTCATCGACCGCATCCGGGAGCGCACCAGGCGGCGCTGGACGGAAGACCGGACGCAATGCTGCAACGTGGTGGCCGGCGGCGCCATGCTGGACCCCACCATCCTCACCCTCGGGTTTGCCCGGCGCTTCGTCACTTATAAACGGGCGGAGTTGGTTTTTTATGACCTCAACCGCTTGAAAAGGCTGGTCAACGATCCCCGGCATCCCATCCAGATCATCTTTGCGGGCAAAGCCCATCCCGCCGATGACCCGGGCAAGCAGATGCTGCAGCGGGTCTTTCAGCATTGCCTCGACCCGGGATTGGGCGGCAGAATCGCCTTCGTGGAGGACTACGGGGAGCAGCTGGCCCAGTACCTGGTGCACGGGGCGGACGTCTGGCTCAACAACCCCCTGCCGCCCCTGGAAGCCTGCGGCACCAGCGGTATGAAGGCCTCGCTGAACGGGGTGCCCCATCTCAGCATCCTGGACGGCTGGTGGCCCGAGGGCTTCACAGGCTCCAACGGCTGGGCCTTTGACGAAGAGACCCTGGAGAATCGAGATGCCAAAGATGCCGATTCCATTTATAATATTCTGGAGCAGAAGGTGGTGCCCCTCTTCTACAAGAGGGACGAAGACGGGATACCCCGGGGTTGGGTGCAGGTCATGAAGGCCGCCATCAAGAACACCGCCGCGGCCTTCAGCGCCCGGCGCATGGTGAAGGAATATAACCAGAAGTGTTACCACGAGGCTCTGAACGCGACCCTGAAGTGAGGTTCCCTAAGTTATGAGAAATCAGCGAATCTGTCATAAGGTAATTTTTAGTGGCACAGGCTTTCCAGCCTGTGCTGTCGCAGGCTAAAGCCTGCGGCTTTTAAGTCCCCCTTTTCTAAAGGGGGATTTAGGGGGATTATGAAGTCATTGCATCTCGGCATGGCATTTTCCAGAGGTCTCAAAAAGGATTTTTGCCGTGGTTTCTTTACGGGAGTTAGGGGTTAGTTGCAGGGAGGATTTCAGCGGGCCGGCAACCCCCAGCCCTTCCGCCGATGATGGCCGCGGGACCGCATGAACTCCTACTGGCATAATCTGTTTGCGAGTTTGCAGGAATCCGACGTCCCGGCGCCTGTGGCCCTCCGGGCCGGGGCCTCCATACTGGCGGCCCTCTATGGGCTGGGGGCCCGGGCCCGGCGGGGCCTCTACCACCGGCAGATTCTGAAAGCCGGGCGCCTCCCGGCCCCGGTGGTGAGCGTGGGCAACCTCACCATGGGCGGCACCGGCAAAACCCCGGTGACGGCCTGCCTGGCCCGGCGGCTGCAAGAGGCCGGCAAACGGGTGACCATTCTCAGCCGGGGCTACGGCGGCCAGAACCGGGGCGTCACCCGGCTCTCCGACGGGGAGCGCCTCTTCGCCCGGCCGCCGGCCGTGGGGGAGGAAGCCTACTGGCTGGCCCGGACGCTGCCGGGAGTGGCCGTTTACACCGGCGCCTCCCGCCAAGCAGCCGGCCTCACCGCCTGGCGGGAATTTAAGCCGGACCTGTTCCTGCTGGACGACGGCTTCCAACACTTTCAGCTGCACCGGGACCTGGATATCGTCCTCTTGGACGCCGCCTCGCCTTTCGGGAACGGCTGCCTCCTGCCCCGGGGGCCCTTGCGGGAGCCGGCCGCGGTATTGGCCGCGGCCCAGGTCCTCATCCTGACCCGCTTTCAGGCCGGGAGCCATGACGCGGCCCTGGGGGCTCTCCAGGCCTCTTTCCCGGGGAAGACCATCCTCACCGCGGCCATTGCCCCGGCTGCGGCCTTGAGCTTCCCGGACGGCGGGGCACAGCCGCCCGCGGCCTTGCAAGGCATGGCGTTGTCTGCCTTCGCGGGGCTGGCCCGGCCCGAGGTCTTTACCCAAACCCTGAGCGAGTTGGGGGTCAGCCTCAAAGGTTTCCGGGCCTTCCCGGACCATCACGCCTTCACCGGCCCGGACTTATTGGGGCTGGTGCAGGAGGCTCGGGCCCAAGGGGCCATGGCCCTGATCACCACCGGCAAAGACTGGGCCCGGCTGGGGGAGAAGTGGGACGCGGACCTGCCCCTCTGGGTCCTGGAGGTGGAGGCCCGCATTCCGCAATGGAGCCGCATATTGGAACTTTTGCCTTGACCCCGAATCGATGCGGCGGCCGGCCCCGAGGCTCGCGACAGGCTGGGCAAGCTCCGGATTCTGTGATAAATTTTACGATAATCTCTTTCTGTCATTCTGAGCGCCGCGCCGAATCTCGAATTTTGGAGATTCTGCGGTCGCCTCACTCCCTCAGAATGACCTGGTGGACGACTATTGCAGAGATCATGAATTATCGCGATTGCCAAAAGGTCCAAAAAACCTAAATCCCCCCTATCCCCCCTTTTCCAAAGGGGGGAACTTAGCGAAATTCCTTTAAAAGTCCCCCTTTGAAAAAGGGGAATTTAGGGGGATTTAAAAATCAGCAATCGGAAGGAATTTTTGGCAAACGCTATGGAAGGTAGGGCGGGCCGTGCCCTCCCTCAATTTTGGTCGGTTTCCCCTAGTCGTGTTCTTGGCTGAAAGCTGACGGCTGATGGCTATTTATGAACGACTCCCTTGACCCTCAGGAACAGCTTCTGCCGCTGGAAGTGCGCCAGCGGTTCCAAAAGATCGGCATCGCGGGGCAGTTTTCCGTGGATGCGGCCAGGGTCCGGCGGGTCTTGGTGCGATCTCCCAACTGGGTGGGGGACGCGGTCATGAGCCTGCCGGTTTTGAGCGGCCTGCAAAAGCTCTTTCCCCAGGCGGAGATCACGGTGCTGGCGGCCCGGCGGGTTGCCGGCCTCTTTGCCGGCCAACCCGGGGTGGCGGAAATCGTCACCTACCCCAATGGCCGGGGCAAGTGGCAGGTCCTCTGGGGCCTCCGGCATCGCTTCGACCTGGCCCTGGCTTTGCCCAACTCCCTGGAGTCGGCCCTGGGACTGTGGCTGCTGGGGGTGCCGGTGCGCATGGGTTACAACGCCGACGCCCGCCGCCCCTTCCTCAACCTGGCGGTGACCGGCAGGCGCAACCTGGCGGGGCTGCACACGGTCTATTATTTCCTGGGTCTGCTGGCGGCGTTCGGGGAGTTCTCCACCTTCAGGCCGCCGGCCCTCCAACTGAAGATTGAAGAGATCACCGCCGCCGCGGAGACCCTGGCCGCGGCTCCTCTTAACGGCTACGGTCCCTGGGTGGGCCTGAGCCCGGGCGCGGCTTACGGCCCGGCCAAGCGCTGGCCCCCGGAGCGGGTGGCGGCCCTGGGGGCGGAACTGCACCGGGAGTATGGGGCTCGCCTGGTGCTGTTGGGGGGCCCGGAAGAGCGGCCGGTGGCAGAACGCATCAAAGAGATCCTGGAGGCCCCGGTCCTGGACCTGGTGGGGCGCACCGATCTCCGCCAGGCGCTGGCGGTGCTGAGCCGGCTTAAAGTCCTGGTCACCAACGACTCCGGCCTGATGCACGCGGCCGCGGCCCTGGCGGTCCCCCTGGTAGCCATTTTCGGCTCCACCGACCCGGGGGCCACCGGGCCCCTCTCCTCCCGGGCCACGGTGCTGCACCATCCCCAGGACTGCAGCCCCTGCTTCAAGCGGACCTGCGACCTCGGCTATCCTTGCCTGGACGCCATCACCGTGGCGGAAGTCGCGGCCGCGGCCCGCCCCTGGCTGGTAAGCCAACCATGAGCAGACCGGCGGTATTCCTGGACCGGGACGGCACCATCAACGAAGAGATGGGTTATATCAACCACTTGAGCCGCTTGCGGCTGCTGCCCGGAGTTACCGAGGCCATCCGCCTGCTCAATCAAGCCGGGCTCCCCGTGGTGGTGGTCACCAACCAGTCGGGCGCGGCCCGGGGCTATTTTGCGCCGGCGCTGGTGGAGGAGGTGCACCGGCGTCTGGAAGCGGAGCTGGCTCAGGGGGGCGCCCATCTGGACGGCCTCTACGCCTGCCTCCACGGGCCCGATGATGACTGCCCCTGCCGCAAACCCAAGCCCGCCCTGATCCTTACCGCCGCCCTGGAGCTCGACCTGGATTTGCCGCGCTCCTACCTGGTGGGGGACCGCTTCCGGGACGTGGAAACCGCGGCCAACGCCGGGGTGAAAGGCATCCTGGTGCTCACCGGCTACGGCCGGGGGGAATACGAATACCTGAAAGGCGCCGGTCCCGCGGCACCCGCTTACGTGGCCGAGGACCTGATGGACGCGGTGGCCTGGATTCTGGCGGATTTGGCAGACACCCATTAAGGTAACGGATTAGGTCGTTCCCGTGCCTGCTCGGGATTTGCTGGAAGCTACTTCAAAACCGCTTCTCGTTAAGAATTGACATTCTGAGCGCCGCGCAGAGTCTATTGTCGCAATGAATAAATTGTCTGACCTAAATCGAGCCCGGCATAGCAGCCTGGAGTTTTAAGTCCCCCTTTCTTAAAGGGGGATTTAGGGGGATTATTAGGGGCTTATTTAATCTCCCCTTACCCCCTTTAGAAAAGGGGGGTATAAATGCATGATTTGAAATGTCATATTAATTATGAAACGCCACCCTCTTTTGGGTTACCCAGACCCTTCGCTACGCTCAGGGTGACAGCAATAATGGGTTTTGAAATAGGTTCTAAAGCAACGAGTCTTTCAGGTAGGGGCGGACCCGCTGAGTCCGCCCACTCTCAGGGCGCACTCGGATGCGCCCCTGCATATGAATAATTCCCTTTTGATGGTATTCTGGCATTGATGGACCCGAACCGGAGCAAGCCGGACAAGAGTATTACTGCTAGGCACCCCCGCATCCTCCTGGTCAAGCTCAGTTCCTTCGGGGACGTGCTCCATGCCCTGCCCACCCTGGAGGCCTTGCGGGCCGTGTACCCCCGGGGCCATATCATCTGGCTGGTGGAGGCGGCTTACGCCGCCTTGCTCGCCGGACATCCGGCCCTGGACGAGGTGTGGCTGGCGCCGCGCCTCAGGCCCAGCCAGTTCTTTCAGAGCCCCAATCCCGCCCTCTTCCGTGAGGTGGCAGGCCGCCTGCGCTCCCAACCTTTCGACCTGGTCCTCGACCTGCAGGGGCTCCTCAAGAGCGCGGTGTGGGTGTTTCTTTCCCGGAGCCCCCGCAAAGTGGGCTACGATCAGACCCGGGAGTTGAGCTACCTGGCCCTGACGGAACGGGTGCCGCCCTACGACCCGGACGCCCATGCGGTGTGGCGCTATCTGAACCTGGCCCGTTACCTGGGGGCGAAGGACTGCGCCCCCCCTGCCCTGCCCCGCTTTCGCCTGGGCCTGGACGTCCCCGCAGATATTCGCGGCCTCATCCCCGGTGACCGGCGCCGCCCCCTGGTGGTCTTGCACCCCGGGGCCCGCTGGGCCTCCAAACTGTGGCCCGCCGCCTCGTGGGCCGAGCTGGCCGACTGGCTGAGCCGGGAACAGGGCTTTGAGATCGCCGTCACCGGCGGCCCCGGCGATGAGAAACTGGCAGCGGAGATCTTCGCCGGCCTTAAGGGACCGGCCGTCAATCTCGTGGGCCGCACCTCCCTGGCGGAGCTGGCCGGGGTCCTCACGGCCGCCCGCCTGCTGGTGACCACCGACACCGGCGCCATGCACCTGGCCGCGGCCCTGGGCACCCCCGTGGCGGCCCTCTTCGGCCCCACCGCCCCCTGGCGCACCGGTCCTTTCGGGGCCGGGCACCAAGTGGTGCGCCTGGGTCTCACGTGCAGCCCCTGTTTCAAGCGCCAATGCCCGGAGCCCCGCTGCCTCACCGACCTGCCGGTGACGGCGGTTGCCGCCGCGTGCGAGAAAATCTTGTCGCAACCGCGTAATTAATTGATAATATGCAATTTAAGTCTTAATGGCGGAAGTTCGACATTTTTCCATCCCTGCTGCCTTAGGCGCTGGCCCAAGGCTGAAAGCTGACTGCTGATCCAGATGCTGTCCGACCTCACCGGCAAAGTAGCCCTGGTCACCGGCGCCTCCCGGGGCATCGGCCGGGCCGTGGCCCTGGCCCTGGCCGAGGCGGGCGCCGACCTGGCGGTGAACTACCGCGCCCGGGAGTCCGCGGCCCTTAAGGTCTGCGCCGCCATCGAAGGCCTCAAGCGCCGGGCCATCCCTATCCGGGCCGACGTCGCGGTGGCCGCGGAAGTCGCCGCCATGGTGGACGTCATCGAAGCCGACCTGGGGCAGGTGGACATCTTGGTGAACAACGCCGGCATCGTCAGCGCCAAACCTTTGCCGGAGATCAGTGAGGCGGACTGGGACGAAATGCTGGCGGTGAACCTCAAGGGCGCCTTCCTGGTGACCCAGCGGGTGCTGCCGGGGATGCGGGCCCGGCGCTGGGGACGCATCATTAATCTCTCCTCGGTGGCGGCCCAGACCGGCGGCATCACCGGCCCCCACTACGCCGCCTCCAAGGCGGGCTTGGTGGGTCTCACTCACTCTTACGCCCGCCACCTGTTTACAGAGGGGATCACCGTCAACGCCATCTTTCCGGCCCTCATCGACACCGAGATGGTGACCGGGAACCTCCCGGCCAGCCCGGATTTCATCCCGGTGGGCCGCTTCGGCGCCCCCGAGGAGGTGGCCGCGGTGGCGGTGCTCCTGGCCCGGAACGGCTACATCACCGGCCAGACCATCAACGTCAACGGCGGCTGGTATATGAGTTAAGTGAGCAGTAAGCAGTCAGCAGTCAGCAGGCGGTTGAAAAACGGCTGTCATCCTAAAGTCCCCATTTGAAAAAGGGAGATTTAGGGGGATTTCAGGCAGTGTTAAAATCCCCCCTAACCCCCCTTTAAAAAGGGGGGATAAAAAACAGCTTATAATTGGGCTTAAAACCCCTTTTCAACAAACTGATAGATTCTTCGCTCCGCTCAGAATGACAAGTTTTCAATCATGGGAGTTTTCAACAGCCGTTAGTGGGCTTAGAACGCAGGAGGTAATTTTATGGCCATCAGTAAAGATTTGCTGGACATCCTGGCCTGCCCCAAGTGCAAGGGGGACCTCAGGCTCACCGAGAAAGGCGACGGCCTCATCTGCGAGAAGTGCCGCCTCCTCTATGAAATCAAGGACGACATCCCCATCATGCTCATTGAGGAAGCCAAACCGTTGGAGTAGCCAGTTGCCAGTAGCCAGTTGTCAGTAAACAACCTGAGGACTATCAACTGACTACTGCCTACTGACCACTGATCACTGATCACTTTCATGCGTCTCTCCGTCACTGTCATCGCCCTGAACCAGGAGGCCCACATCGGGCCGTGTCTTTTGTCGGTCAGCTTCGCCGATGAAATCGTAGTGGTGGACACGGGAAGCACCGACCGCACCGTGGAGGTGGCCCGAAAATATACGGACCGGATCGTCCGCGCCCCCTGGCAGGGCTTTGCCCGTACCAAGAATGTGGCCCTGGATCAGGCTAGCGGCGACTGGGTCTTTTCCCTGGACACGGACGAACGGGTACCCCCGGCCTTGCGGGAGGAAATCCTGGCGGTGGTGAAGGCCGACGGCCCCCTGGACGGCTACCGGGTGCCCCGGAAGAATTACTTCGGCGGCCGCTGGGTGCGGCGCCTGGGCTGGTATCCCGACTACACCCTGCGGCTGTTCCGGCGGAGCCAGGGGCGCTTTCGGGAGCGGGAGGTGCACGAAGAAGTGATGGTGTGGGGACAGGTGGGGCGCTTGCAAACCCCTTTGGACCATTTTTCTTACAACAGCATGGCGGAGTATGCGGCGCGCCAGGACCGCTACGCCCGGCTGGCGGCCCGGGAGCTGGCCCAGGCCGGGCCGGCGTCCCTTTCCGGGGGAACTGGTGTGGCGCCCGTTTTTTACTTTTTTAAGACTCTATTTCCTGCGCCGGGGCTTTCTGGAGGGTTCCTTGGGACTCAGTCTCTCGCTGCACGGCAGCCGGTATAACTTCCTGAAATACTATTACCTGCGGCAGATTCTGCGGGGAGCGCCAGCCCATGGCCATTGACCCCACCGCCCGCATCGCCGCCGACGTGGAGTTGGCCCCGGACGTGGCCGTGGGCCCCGGGGTGATCATCGACGGCCCCAGCCGCATCGGCGCGGGCACCCGCATCCTGGCCCACGCTTACCTCGGCCCCTATACCACGGTGGGCGCCGGCAACCTCATCGGCTTCGGGGCCGTCATCGGCTACGACCCCCAGGACTACGCCTTCAAAGGGGAGGAGAGCTACACCGTCATCGGGGACCACAACCTCATCCGGGAATACGTCACCATCCACCGGGGCACCAAGCCGGGGAGCGCCACCCGGCTGGGGAACCACAACTTCCTCATGGCGCTCTCCCACATGGCTCACAACTCCACGGTGGGCGACCACGTAGTGGTGGTGAACGGCGCCCTGGTGGGCGGCTACGTGGAGGTGGCGGACCGGGCCTTTATCTCCGCCAACTGCCTGCTCCATCAATTCATCCGGGTGGGCACCCTGGTGATGATGCGGGGCGGGGCCCGGGCCTCCCGGGATTTGCCGCCTTATTGCAACATCGACGACACCCACACCGTCAAGGGCCTCAACCTGGTGGGGCTGCGCCGGGCGGGGTTTTCCCGGGAGCAGATTGCCCCCTTGCGCCAGGCGGTGCGGCTCCTGTTCGGGTCCAGGCTGAATCTGAAGTTGGCCCTGGAGCGGGTGGCGGCGGAGGTCCCCCTGACCCCGGAAGTGGCCCACCTGCTGGAATTCATCCGCGCCTCCAAGCGCGGCGTGGCGGTGGGCCCCAGGCAGGCGGTCCGGGAAGCCGATGAGTTTTAAGCCTTATTTACGAAAATCAATGTAGCAATACCTGGCGTCATAAATTATGCGCATCTTCCTACTCATTTGTCACCCTGAGCAAAGCGAAGGGTCTAGATTCTTCGCCGCTTGCGGCGGCTCAGAATGACAAAAACCTTATCAGGCGCAAGGTCTAATGACGTCAGGTATAATTATGGGACTTTTCAATCGGGAATGCATAAAGTCCCCCTTTGAAAAAGGGGGATTTAGGGGGATTTTCAGGCAGTTAAAAAATCCCTCCTGCCCTCCTTGAGGAAAGTGACTGGTAAAACCCCAGCGTTAATGCCACATTGTCACCAAACCGCACTATGAATGATGAAGACTAAACGCGTCCTGGTCATCAAGCTGAAGCAGCCGGGGGACGTCCTGGTGAGCACCCCGGTGATCGGCGCCCTGAAAGAGGCCTGGCCCCACTGCCACCTCACTTACCTGGTGCCCCGGGGCACCGAGGAGATGGTGTCCGGCCACCCGGGCCTGGACGATCTGCTGGTGGTGGACCGCCGGGGCGCTACCTGGGTGCGGGCGCTCGGCTTTGCCCTGGGTCTGAGGCGCCGGCGCTTCGACCTGGTCATCGAGCTCTCCGGCGGCGACCGGGGCGCCATCTACGCTCTGGCTCTCCCGGGCCCGGGAGAGAATCGGCTTCGCCCATCCCGGCCAGCCCTTCTGGCAGCGCCACGCCTGTTTTACCCGCTTGCTCCCCCGCCCCGCCGTTAAGATGCACCTGGTGGAGCAAAACCTGGAAGTCCTGCGAGCCCTGGGAATCGAACCCCAGAAGCCGCGCCTGCAATTCTTCTGGGACCAGGCGGTGGAGGAGCGGGTGCAGGAACTGCTGGCTGAGCTCAATCTCACCCCCGGCGGTTTCGTGGTCATGCACCCCGGGGCCGGCTGGGGCTTCAAGTGCTGGACCCCCGCCGGCTATGCCCGGGTGCTCGAAGCCCTCACCCAGGACTGGGGCCTGCCCGTGGTCCTCACCGGGTCCCGGGCCCCCCTGGAGCAGGACCTGGTGGCCGAGATTCTCCGGGAAAGCGCCGTTGCCCCCCTCAATCTGGTGGGGAAGCTGAGCCTGAAGGAGTTGGGGGCTCTCATCGCCCGGGCTCGGTTCTTCTTCGGGGTGGACAGCGCCCCCATGCACCTGGCCGCGGCGGTGCACACCCCGGCGGTGGCCCTCTTCGGGCCCAGCGGGGCGTTCAATTGGGGCCCCTGGGGGGACGGCCACCTGGTGCTCCAGAAGGATTGGGAGTGCGTCCCCTGCGGCCAAGACGGCTGTGAGGGCTCCAAGATCAGCCGCTGCCTCACGGAACTGACGCCGGAGGAGGTGTTGGAGAGGATGCAGGACTGGTTTGGGGGGGAAGGGCCAGGGACTCTTTCGTAAGTGCTCCCAGCCCTCCCCCAAGCCCCCCTCCCAACCCGCCTAAGAGTTGGCAATCACTGTTTTTGCTGAAAGCTGAAAGCTGACCGCTGATAGCTATTTTTCAGGAGGGAAATCATGGCCAGAGTAGTGGGCGACAGCCTGAAGGTGAACGTGGCCCGGAAACCCGGGGAAGAGCAGATCATCGACTTGATGCGGCTCTTCAACGACAACCCCAACCGCATCATCGCCGTGGCCGGCACGGTGGGGGCCGACGGCGCCCCCAACACCTGCCCCATCACCCTCATTTACGCCAAAGACGAGCGGACCCTGCTGGTGGCCACCCTGAGGAACAGCACCACCGCCACCAACCTCCGCCGGGACGGCCGGGTCTCCCTGGAAATCATGGGCCCCGATGATCTGGTCATGGGCATCCAGGGCGCCATGCGGCTTATCAAGGAACCCATGGCCATGAGCAACGCCATGGCCCTGTGGGAGATGCGGGTGGAGCGGGTCAAGCAGGACTCCTCTTCGGCCCAAAAGGTCATCCAGGGCCCCGCGGCCACACCCCGCTCGGACAAGGCGGTGGAATTCGAGCAGGCCGCCTGGGCCGAACTGGTGGCGGCGGCCAAGGGGAGTGATAAGAAATGTGGGGGAGGGGGCTAAGGACTTTATGCCGTACGCTCTGGCCCCTACCCCCCTCCCCAATCCCTTATAAATATAGGCTGTAGCCGCAGGCTTTAGCCTGCGCCTGCACAGGCGAGACGCCTGTGCCACTATGTTCGAAAGAACTTCTTGAAGCAGGATCCTCATAATCCCTTATAAATATAGACTGTAGACGCAGGCTTTAGCCTTCGCCTGCACAGGCGAGACGCCTGTGCTACTATGTTCTAAAGAACTTTTTAAGCAGGATCCATGAAAATCGCCATCCTCAGGCAGCGGGTGACCGGATTCGGCGGGGCGGAGACCACCCTGGCGCACCTTTCCCGCGGCCTGGCCGGGGCCGGCCACGAAGTGACGGTCTACGGGGCCGGCGGCGAAAAGGCGGCCGGCAAGGCCCTGGGACCCGGCCTCGCCTATGTGCCGGTGCCGGTGTGGGGCGGCAAAGCGCTACGCCTGCTCTCTTTTGCGGTCAATGCCCGGCGCCTGTTGCAGCAATCCCCGCCCCAGGTGGTTTTCAGCCTGGAGCGCACTTTGTATCAGCAAGTCTATCGGGCCGGGGACGGCTGCCACCGGGAGTGGCTGGCCCGGCGGGCCCCTTTTTTGACCCCCGGGGAGCGGCTGGCCCAACGCCTCCGCCCCTTGCACCGGATGATGCTGTTTCTGGAAAAACGCCTCTTTGCCGACCCCCACTTGCGCCGGGTCATCGCCAATTCCCGGCAAGTCAAAGAAGAGATCGTCCGCCACTATGGGGTGGACCCGGAGCGTCTCCGGGTGATCCACAACGGCCTGGACCGGGGTAAATTTCACCCGCCGGCGGAGCCGGAGGCGCAGGCGATCCGCGAGCGCCTGGGGGCGCCGCCCTCGGCCGGCGTCGTTTTATTTGTGGGTTCCGGCTTCAAACGCAAAGGTTTGACTTATCTAATTGAGGCTTTTGGCAGTCTAAATAACAGGCAAAGCGTTCTGTGGGTGGTGGGCCAGGGGAATGCGGCTCCCTACCAGCGCCAGGCCGCTGGCCTGGGGTGCGCCGGCCGGGTCAGATTCTGGGGGCCTCAGGAGGAGACCGCGCCTTTTTACCAGGCCGCCACGGTGCTGGCTCTCCCCACCATTTACGACCCGTGCAGCAACGTGGTGCTGGAGGCCCTGGCCTGCGGCACCCCGGTGATCACCACCCGGGGCAACGGCGCCGCGGAGTTCCTGACCCCGGGGGAGAACGGCGAGGTCTTGGCCCGGCCCAACGACGTGGCCGGCCTGGCCCAGGCCCTGGCCGCCTATCTGGAGCGGGGCTCGGACCCGGAAGTGCGCCGGGCCGCGGGAGAGGCCGTGGCGCACCTGAGCTGGGAGGCCACCGTGGCCCAGACCCTGACGGTGCTGGAGGAAGCCGCCGCGGCGGGAGGTAGATAGGTTTTTGGGGAGGGGGCTAAGGGCTTTTTCGTAAGTGGCCCTTACCCCCTCCCCCAAACCCCTCCCCCAATCCCTTAAGTTTGGGTAGGATAGCCGGGGCCGTTGGCCCCGCCTAACCTACAAATTGAAACCGTCCCACTTTTTGCATTTTACGAAAAACGAAAAACCAAAAACCAAAAACGGTCTTGCCAATGCTGGCCCTATATTTCGACGGCGACTTAACTCTGAAAGAACTGCCCCAACCCGAGCCCGAGCCCGGTGAGGTCCTCATCCGGGTGCATCTGGCCGGGATCTGCCGCACCGACCTGGAGGTCCTGAAGGGGTATCACGACTTTAAGGGGGTGCCGGGCCACGAGTTCGTGGGCACGGTGGCCGGCCCCCATGGCTCCCCCTGGCTGGGGCAGCGGGTGGTGGGGGAGATCAACGTCAGTTGCCTCCAGTGCGACCGGTGCCGCCGGGGCCTCACCAACCACTGCCGCCGGCGCCAGGTTTTGGGCCTCCAGGACCGGGACGGGGCCTTTGCCCAATATTTGCTCCTGCCGGAACTCAATCTCCACCCCGTCCCCCCGGAGATGCCGGATGACGTGGCGGTCTTCACCGAGCCCCTGGCCGCCGCCTTGCAGGTGCTGGAGACCACGCCCATTTCTCCGGAGGACCGGGTCCTGGTGGTGGGAGACGGCCGCCTGGGACTCCTGATCTCCTGGGTCCTGGCCCTGCACGGGGCCGAGGTGCACCTGGCGGGGCATCATCCGGAGCACCTGCAGCTGGCCGAACCCTATGGAGTCCTGACCTTTTTGGCAGCAGATCTGCGGCCCGGGGACTACGATGTGGTGGTGGAAGCCAGCGGCGCCCCCGGCGGCCTGGACCTGGCTTTGGCCCGGGTCCGCCCCCAGGGGACCGTGGTCCTGAAAAGCATCTATGCCGGCCGTTACCCCCTGGACCCGGCCGACCTGGTGGTGCCGGAAGTGCGCCTGATGGGGAGCCGCTGCGGCCCCTTTCCCGAGGCCCTGCGCCTGCTCAGCCAGGGCCGGGTGGACCCCCGCCCCCTCATCGCCCGCACTTTCCCTCTGGGTGCAGGCCTGGAGGCCCTGGCCTGGGCCCGGCGCGCCGGGGCTCTGAAAGTGCTGCTGGACTGCCGGGGGGAGAACTAAGGGCGTAGGGTGGGCACGGCCCACCACCATGAAGGCCTAGAAAATTCATTTGACGAGAGGGCCGGGGCCTTAACGAGCCCCCAACCTCCCCTGGCTTGGGCAAAAATGGTATAAATTACCAATTAACCAACGTAGTGTCCAGTGAAAAAGTTTTTTCCTTAATAGTACTCAGCTCCAAAATCTAAATCCCCCCTAACCCCCCTTTTACAAAGGGGGGAATTTAGCCGAGAATTCCCTCCCCTAACCCCCTCTCACAAAGGGGGAATTAGGGGGATTTAAAAACCGGCAATTGGAAGATATTTTCGGCAAACACATCTAATAGGATAGGGCCCCTGGCCCGAAAATCGGATCTTAGTTATTGAGCCCCATGATGCCGCATCTGGAATACGAAGTGAAGCCCGGCAGCAACCTGCCCCAGGGCCTGCCCCGGTTGTGGCTGCCGGTGCTGTCTCCCGTCTGGCGGGGCGAGGCCTTGCGCCTGGAGTACCCCGACGGGGAAGTCCACACCCTGGTGGGCTGGTCGGGCCCCGGCGAGGGCGGCCCCTGTGAGCTCCGGGTCTTCTGGACCCGGCACCGGCCCCAGGGGCCGGCGGTGGCCCTGGCCGTCGGCGGGGACGCGGGCCTCAGAAATTTCGCCCCCGGGCCGGGCGCTGAAACCGCCCGGGGCCTGCCCTTCCTGGCCCTGGCCGAAAGCTTGATCCCTGTGGAGGTGCGGCAAATCATCGGCCCGCCCCCGGCGCCGGAGCCGAAGCCGGTGCTGCAGCTGGGGTGACCAAAGTCCCGCTTTTCTAAAGGGGGTAATGATATTGGATTGGACGTCCCACTAATTATGAAACGCCGCCATAGACTAAGGGACCGGCTTTCCGGGGCCAGGGGCGTCCAGGCCCATAATATGAAATACTCTTTCGGGTGTTAGCAAAATTACCAAGTGGAGGATCTCAATGCGCAAGCCTTGCCGGCAGATATTGCTTTCTCTGGGACTGGCCCTGGTCCTTTTGACCGGAATGTGGCGGACGGGCCCCGCCCCGGCCTCCGCCGCCTACGGCGGTGGGGCTGCAGTCCGACTTCATCCGGGTGGCGGACCTGGTAATGCCTTCGGTGGTGAGCCTGAAGGCCGTCCGGGTGGTTACGATGCAGCCTTACGGGGCACCCGACGACTTTTTCCGGGGTACTCCCTGGGAGGGGAGCTTCCGACAATTCGGGCAACCCGTCCAGCGGAAACAAGTGGGCCAGGGTTCCGGGGTCATCATCGACCCCCGGGGCTACATCCTCACCAACAACCACGTGGTGGCCGGCTCCCAGGAGCTCCTGGTGCACCTCAACGACGGCCGGGAAGTCAGAGGCCGGGTGGTGGGCACCAATCCCAAGTTCGACGTGGCCCTGGTGCAGGTGCCGGTCAGCGGGTTGAGAGCCGCGGTTATGGGGGATTCCACCCAGATCCGGGTGGGCCAATGGGCCATTGCCATCGGCAGCCCCTTCGGCCTGGAAAAGACCATGACCGCGGGCATCATCAGCGCCACCGGGCGCCGGGGCCTGGGTAAGGGCACCTACGGCGACTTCATCCAGACGGACGCCTCCATCAACCCGGGCAACAGCGGCGGCCCCTTGCTGGACATCGACGGCCGGGTGGTGGGCATCAACACCATGATCGCGGCCCAGGCCCAGGGCATCGGCTTTGCCATCCCCATCAACGTGGCCAGGCAGATTATCTCGCCCTGGATGAAGTGAGCCGTGGGCGGCGCCCAGCCGGAGGAGAAACTTGCGGCCCGCTTTTCCCAGTGGGGCGACCCGGTAGGTCGCCCCTGTTGCAAAACCGAATCCTGAGAACTATTCTAAACCCGCCATTGCCGCCAAACGGCAGGCGTCCTGCCACCTGGGCCGGCCCCACCGGCTAGATAAATATTTTAATTAAGGCATATAATAAATTCCCAGAAAAGGAATCAAATTATAAGGAGAGGCCATGCGGGAATACGTCATTCATCCTCTGGTGGTGGGCGCCAACCAGACGGACCAGGGCATCATGACTTACCTCAAAGGGTACGGGAAAAGGATCTGGATTCCCATCTACGTCTTCTACCTGGAGGGCGGCCCGGAAAAGATCCTGGTGGACACCGGCCTGGAGCAGTTCGTGGTGCCGCCGGAAGTGGGCGAGCAGTACGGCTTCAAGATCCAGGAGTTCGAGGAGGCCCTGGACACTTATGGGCTCAAGCCCGAGGACATCGACCTCATCATCCACACCCACCTGCACAACGACCACTGCGAAAACGACTACAAGTGCACCAACGCCCGGGTCTACGTGCAGAAACGGGAGTACGATTTTTTTAAGAACCCCCACCCCATCGACCACCGCTACTTTCCCGATCTGCTGGAGGACGTGGAGGTGGTGGAAATCGACGGCGACCAGGAGATCGTGGAGGGCATTCAGGTGCTGCTCACCCCGGGCCACACGGTGGGCGGCCAGTCCGTGGTGGTGCACACCCGCCGGGGCAAGGCGGTGATCACCGGGTTTTGCTGCAATGAGCAGAACTTCCCGGCCTCGGGGCCGGTGGTGCCCTCGGGGGTCCACATCAACGTCATCGACGCCTATGAGAGCGCCCGCCGGGTCAAAGAAGTGGCCGACATCCTCATCCCCCTGCACGACCTGTCGGTGGGCCGCCACCGGAGCATTCCGGAGTAATATTTTAAGGAGGAATTTTGCCATGTCAGGCTTTAACCTTAAACCCGGTTTACGGACCGGCCCGGTCCTCAAAGGCCTTTTGGTCCTGGTGCTCGTGGCCGCGGCCGCGGCCCCGGCCTGGTCCCAGCCGGCGGCGGTGCCCCCGCCCTTTGCGCCCGGCGCGCCCCCCCGGCCTGGACGGTGTGCCCCACCTCCCCCAAGGTCCTGTACGCCCCCAACGCCCCGGGAGACGTCTTCCGGCTCCACGGCAAGTTTTTCTACTACTATGGGGGGTATTGGTACCGGAGCAAACACCTCGGGGGACCCTGGCACCCGGTGCGGAAACTCCCCAAAGCCCTCCTCCTGGTGAACCGTTCTTACTTTAAATCGCCCCCGCCCTGGTAAAAATTTCCCCGCGCCTTATAATAGGTTTGCAGAAAGATTTTGGGAGCGGGGGCCAGGGGTAAGATGGCCCCTGCCCCCTCTCCCAAACCCTCTCCCCCAACCCCTTAAGGGTTTAAAACGGCTGTCTGGTGAAGTCGGGCTCACCGCCCACGGGCATTTCCGGGGGTGGGAGGGGAGCTGAGGGGAGGGCGGGGAAACTTATGAAAAATTTCCCCCGGCCCTCCCCTCGCTCGACCTTACAACGATCTCATAATGGGAAGGAGGACCTCCCCATGGCGCGGGTCATCGGGCTGCTCATCACGTTGGCGCTGGCGGCGGGCCTGGCGGGGTCCCCGGCCCCGGCCCAGATCAGGATTGAACCCATACCTCCCCACGTCAAGCCCCAGTGGACCACTGTTCCCGGGGCTCCCCAGGTTTATTACGCCCCCAATATCCCCACCGACGTCTTCCGTTATCGGGGCAAATACTATTTTTTCTGGGAAGGTTATTTGTATAGAGGCAACAGGCCCACCGGCCCCTGGAAGGACGTGAAAGACGTGCCCGCCTGGTTTTACCAGATAGATCCCGCCTACTTCAAGACCGCCAGGAAGGAGGGGGCCCCCGCCCCGCCGCCGGCCGCGGCGCCCCCGGAGCCGACCGCCCCCGCACCTCCGGCCTTTCAGATGCCCCAGGTGGAAATACCCCCTCCGACCCCGCCGCCGTCCCAGCCGGAGCCGCCCCCGGCGCTGCCGCCGGCCGCCCCGGAAGGCGCCCCCAGACCCCCCCAGGTGATGTGAGGCAGTAGCCAGTAGCCAGTTGTCAGTTGTCAGTTGTCAATTAATATGGTTGGCGATTATGGCTTTTTCATGGAAGATATAAGCCCATTTAAAGTCTTACCTACCTCTGCGGCTAGGTCCAATAAACCGGCAGCGTCAGGTTCTTTGAGGTAATCGAGTCTTCGGGCAATAAGAATTTGGGTTTCTAACTCTGAAAGTGAACCTCTGGCGTTACCTAAAAAAACCCGAAACTCTCCCTTAGATAACCGTCCCTGGCCTTCGGCGATATTGCTGGGGATTGAAACCGCCGACCTCCGGAGTTGATTTGTAAGGCCAAAAAATTCCTCTTTTGGAAAAACACTGGTCAGCCGATAAACTTCCATAACCAGTTCCATGGCCTTATTCCAGACCACCAAATCCCGATACGACTTACCCACTCCCAATCCCCCTTTTCTAAGGACCATCAAACTAACAACTGACTACTGGCTACTGGCTACTGGCTACTATCTCAAATCTCCAGCTTCACCGCGATGGGGATGCGCCGCCCCATGCCGAAGGCCTTGGAGGTGATCTTCAGCCCCGGCGCGGCCTGCCGCCGTTTGTATTCGTTCCGGTCAATGGCCCGCATGACCCACCGCACCGTGTCCGGGTCAAAACCACGGTCGACGATATCCTTAAAAGAATACCTCTCGGTGAGGTAATAATTCATGATCTCATCCAGGATCTCGTACGGGGGCAGGGTGTCCTGATCCTTCTGGCCGGGGCGCAGCTCCGCGGACGGCGCCTTCACCAGGATTTCCCGGGGAATGACCTCGCCTTCCCGGTTGAGGTAATGGGCCAGCTCGTAGACCATGGTCTTGGGCACGTCGGCCAGGACGCTGAGCCCGCCGCTCATATCCCCGTACAGGGTGCAGTAACCCACCGCCATCTCGCTCTTGTTTCCCGTGGACAGGACCATGTAGCCGAACTTGTTGGACAGCGCCATGAGGATGTTGCCCCGGATGCGGGCCTGGATGTTTTCCAGGGTCACGTCGATTTCGTCCAACTGAAGCGGTCCCTTAGCGCTTCCCGGTAGCACTGGTAGATGGGGGTGATGGGGATGGATTGCACCGCCACCCCCAGGTTCCCGGCCAGTTTCCGGGAGTCGTCGATGCTCTCTTGGGAAGTGTAGGGCGAGGGCATCAGGACCCCCAGCACGTTCTCCGGGCCCAGGGCCCGGGCCGCCAGGCAGCAGGTCACCGCGGAATCCACCCCGCCGGACAGGCCCACCACCGCCCGGGTAAAGCCGCACTTGCGCAGATAGTCGCTGAGGCCCAGGACCAGGGCCTGGTACACCGTGGCGATTTTCTCCGGCGGGACGTAGGGGCCGGGAGCCCCCGGGACCCCGGTGTCGAAGGTGACCACCGCCTCCGCAAAAGCCGGCAGGTGGGCCATGAGGGCGCCGCCCCCATCCAGGGCCATGGACTCGCCGTCAAAGATGAGCTCGTCGTTGCCGCCGATCTGGTTCACGTAGATAAAGGGCCGGCCGTGATTCTTCACGTGGTAGTTGAGGAGGTGGTAGCGCACCTCTTCCTTGCCCACCTGGAAGGGCGAAGCCGAGATGTTGATCATCACCGTGGCGCCTTTCTGGGCCAGCTCCTTGATGGGGTCGGCGGGGTAAAGGCGGCTGCACCAGACCTCCGGGTCGCACCAGGCGTCTTCGCAGATGGAAATCCCCAGCACTTCGTCTTTGAAAGGAAACGGGGTCACCTCTGGGGCCGCATCGAAGTAGCGGATTTCGTCGAAGACGTCGTAGGTGGGCAGCAGGGATTTGTTCCGCTGAAACACCACCTCCCCCCGGTAAATCAGCACCGCGCTGTTGTACAGGCCCTTGCCGGTGCTCACCCCCGTGGGCCGGGGCGCCCCCACCAGCAAGCCGGCGCCGGGGTAGCCCCGGGACTGCTCGCACAGCTCCCCGATGGCCTCCTGCACCCGCCGGATCAAAGCCGGGCTCTCCAGCAAGTCCCGGGGCGGGTAGCCCACCAGAAACAGCTCCGGGAAGACGATGAGGTCCGAGTGCGGGCCGGCCTCCTTCAGAACGCCCAGGGCCTTGGCCAGATTGCCGGAAACGTCCCCTACAATGGGATTGAGTTGGGCCAGAGTGATTTTCATGATTCAGTTGCCAGTGGTCAGTAGTCAGTAGTCAGTTTTTAGTTTTTAGTTTTGGGTTTTGGGTTTTGTAGAGTCTTAAAGTCCCCCTTGGAAAAAGGGGGATTTAGGGTTTAAATGCAATGCTGTTCATTTTAGCATCGACTACTAATTTGTCATTCTGAGGGAGCCGAAGGCGACCGAAGAATCTCTAAATACGAGATGCTTCGCTGCGCTCAGCATGACCAAAAGACGGCAAAAATGTAGGGTGGGCACTGCCCACCAATTCCTTAGAAAAGAACCGCTTAAGTGAACCGTATTGGGTTTACATGTGGTGGCCACAATGAAGCGTCACCCTAGTATTGCGTCCCACAAGTGCATTTAAAAAGTGCTCGCTTCTATTCCCTCCCCCTTGATGGGGGAGGGTTAGGGTGGGGGTGACAAAACTATGAGCAGATACAAAGCGTTAACCCCCGCCCCCTAACCCCCTCCCACCAGGGGAGGGGGAATAATTGCTGGACTTTTGTAAGATATTTTCGGGACGCAAACCTAGGTCCCGCTGCCCGGGAGCTGCCGCAGCTTCTCTTCCAAGTCCCGCGCCTGCCTTTCCTTCTCCAACCTCTCGGTGATGTCCTCGATGGCCAGCAGGATGTTGCCTCTTTCCGCTTCATACTGCATGATGCGCCGGGCGTTGAGGCTCATGGTGCGCCGCCCGATGCTGGGAAAGTCGTGCTCCACCTTGAAGTCCTCCACCTTGGAGTCCCGCAACTGGGAAGTTTGCAGCAGGGTGTCATCGAGCAGCTTCCGCAGCAGGGGAATGTCCCACTGGTGGTTCCCCAGTTCGTAGAGCCGGAGGTTCAGCGTCTCTTCCGGCCTTACCTGGAAAGTCCGGTAAAAAGACGGGTTGGCGGAAAGCACCCTGAGGTTGGTGTCCAGGACCAGCATGGGCTCCCGCACCGTCTCCATGATCATCCCGCAAAAGTTTCGGGACTCCTGGACCTGTAACAGGCTTTTCTTGACGGCGCTGATATCCAACATGGTCAATACCGCGCCCTCGGTGCGGTTCTCCATGGTGAGGTAAGGGCGGATCTCCAGAGAATGCCAGCGCTCATAGCGGTCCTGCACCTCCAGGGTCTTAACCTTGAGAGTGCGGATGACCTCGGCCACCATGCTATCCAGTTGGGGGACCTTGAAGCGCTGTTCCAGTTCCCCCACGGGCCGTCCCAGGTCCGCGGGCATCAGGTCCAGCAAGTCGGCGGCCGTGGGGTTGAAGCGCCGCACCCTGAGGTCGGAGCCCAGCATGACGACGGGGATGTGAATCCCGCTCAAGAGGTTGGTGAGGTCGTTGTTCGTCTGGGAGAGTTCTATATTTCGATTTTCCAGTTCCTCGTTGAGGGTGGCCAGCTCTTCGTTGCTGGCCTGGAGTTCCTCCTTGGAGGTTTCCATCTCCTCGTTGATGCTTTGCAGCTCCTCGTTGGAGCTCATGAGCTCCTCGTTGGCGCTCTTGAGCTCCTCCACCGTGGATTCCTGTTCCTCGACCACCGCCTGGAGATACTCCTTGGTGGCCGCCAGGTCGCTCTCCAACTGGTTGATCTGCCGGTCTTTCTCGCTTTCCTGCATCTTGCCGGCCTTCTTCCCCCGGGGAGCTTCCGGCGGCGGCGCCTCCACCACCGGGGTGGTTTCCTCAAACACGATGAGATAGTAATAGTGCTTTCCGGGGCCTGGCTTCAGGGGAATGACCTCCACGTTGACCTGGCGATACCTGCCGTTAAACTTGACCCGCAGGCCTTCCTTACGCCTGGGGGCATGGTTCCTGATGGCCAGATACACCGTGGACCGCACTTCCAGGGCCAAGCCCTCCCGCAGCATTTTCATCAGGTTGAGACTGGCCTCGCCGGGAGACGGCTCCAGGAAGGGGCCGGTATGGCCCCGGAACTGTAAGATGTTCAGGTTCTCGTCGATGATGACCCCGGGAGGGCTGTAACGGGTCAGAATCAAGCGGTCCGCCTCTTTCAGCAGGTCCACTCCGGTCCAGACCTCCTCCTGGGCTCGTTCTCTCACGACTTCCCGCGGGGTCGCCCGTAACTGCTCATCCAGGCCCAGGGTCAGGCCCAAGGCCGCCCCCGCCACCGGCTTCTTGGTGTAAATTTTGTACTTCTTGTCCACCAAATTGAAGAGTTCCGGGTAAGTCCCGATGGTTTCCGATTTTCCCAGCATGAGGAAGCCGCCGGGTTTCAGGGCGAAGTGGAAGGCGGGGATCAGCTTTTTTTGCAGGACCGGACCCAGGTAGATGAGGACGTTGCGGCAGCTGATGAGGTCCATCCGGGAGAACGGCGGGTCTTTGATGAGGTTCTGCATGGCGAAGACGCACATTTCCCGGATGGCTTTGCTGATCTGGTAGCCTCCGGGAGCCTTGGTGAAGAAGCGGCGCAGCCTCTCCGGGGAGACGTCGGCCTCGATGCCCTCGGGGTAGATGCCGGCCCGGGCCTTGCTGATGACGGATTCCTCGATGTCGGTGGCGAATACCTGGATGGGGGTGCTGACGCCCCGCTTTCCCAGAAACTCCAGGAGGGCGATGACAATGGAGTAAGCCTCCTCGCCGGTGGCGCAACCCGGCACCCAGATGCGGAGGGAGTTTTCCGGGGTGCTGTGCTGGATGATTTGAGGGAAGACCTCTGCTGCCAAGGCCTCGAAGGATTCGGGGTCCCGGAAGAAGCCCGTGACGTTGATGAGGATGTCCTCGTAGAGCTTTTTCACTTCCTCGGGGCGTGACTCCAGAAGCAACAGGTAGTCCGCGATCTTCTCCACCTGGTGCAGCACCATGCGCCGTAGGATGCGGCGCTTGATGGTGTTGTGCTTGTAATAAGTGAAGTCAATCCCCATCCTGGTCCGCAAGAGGCGCAGGATGCGGTTGAACTCGCTCTCGGCCACCGGCGGGGGCTCGGGAACCTTGACCACCGCCTCGGGGCGCACGTAGGGGTGGTTGGCGATGCGGGCCAGCTCCCGGGCGATCTGGTCCGGGGGCAGGACAAAGTCCACCACCCCCGCGGCGATGCTGCTCTGGGGCATGCCATAGTACTTGGCCGAATCTTCATCCTGGGCGAAGGTGATGCCGCCTTCGCCCTTGATGACCTTCATCCCCTGGGTGCCGTCCGAGGCGGTGCCCGACAGGATCACCCCGATGGCCCGGGAACCCCGGTCTTCCGCCAGAGAGCGCAGGAAGGCGTCCACCGGCCGGTGCTGGACCCGGGGCTCCTGCCGGGGGAGGAGCCGGAGAACCCCGTCGCTCAGGGACATTTCGATGTCCGGCGGGGTGACGTAGATGTGGTCGGGCTCCACCTTCATGCGGTCCCGCACCTCGGTGACCGGCATGGCGGTCGTCTTGGCCAGGATCTCCGGCAACATGCTGTGGGCCCGGGGCGCCATGTGCTGCACCAGGACGAAGCCCATGCCGGTGTTGACGGGCAAATTCTGCAAGAAATGGGTGAAAGCCTCCAGGCCTCCGGCCGAGGCGCCGATGCCCACAATGGGAAAGAGGGGCTTGGGAACCTCTGCCTCGGGGACGAGCGGCTTGGCGGCGGTTGACCCGGCCTTGGCTTTGGCCCGAGCCTTGGTTGGGGTCGTGGTCGTGGTTTTGCCTCGACTCCGGGCCGGCTTTGCCGGCTTTTGGGCGAGGGCTGGCTTAGCTATCGTCGCCGGGGGAGCCTCAGGAATTGCTCCGGACTGCGGGGCGGTGTCCGGGGGGGCGCTGGGGGGCTTTTTCCGGGCCATGACAGGCTCCGCTCTCGAGATTGGGCTAATACCAGGTCGCTCATAGAAGGAAGAAAACCTTCTTACCGTAGGGGCGCACCTGCGTGCGCCCTCAAACAGGGCGGACACTTAGGTCCGCCCCTACAAAAAATTACCTGTATGAGCGCAACTCGGTATAAAAGCGTAGAATAATCACGTTTTCACCATAGCACAAGTGGTTGAATTAAAAAATAAAATAAAGGGGGCCAAGCGGCGGGAACCGGGGGGGCAGAGTTGAAGCGGGGCGGACCGGGAGGTCCGCCACATGGTCCAATAACTTAAAATCCCCCCTATCCCCCCTTTTCCAAAGGGGGGAACTTAGCGGAATTCCTTTGAAAGTCCCCCTTTGACAAAGGGGGATTTTGCGGGATTTGAAAACCAATAATCGGAGGGATTTTGGGCAAACGCTATAGATTCTTCGCGGTGGTCAGAATGACAATATTACTTCTCGGAGGGCAACTTAGTACGACCTGTCTTTAATCCAGCTCGTACTCCTGTGCGCCAGTCCTTGTCTTCCCGCCAGGCGGGCTGCTC
Organism: uncultured delta proteobacterium; assembly: GCA_963790655.1. Classification (GTDB taxonomy): domain Bacteria; phylum Desulfobacterota; class Desulfobaccia; order Desulfobaccales; family 0-14-0-80-60-11; genus DASWLF01. The sequence goes on from CAWBPT010000004.1 coordinate 175,912, forward strand.
CTTCTTGTCGAAGAGATAATCGCCCAGCACCAGGTAGTCCATCTCGGTGCGCATGAAGCACTGGTAGGCGTGCTCGGGGGTGCAGACGATGGGTTCGCCCCGCACGTTGAAGCTGGTGTTGACGATGAGGCCGCAGCCGGTGAGCTCCTTAAAGGCCCGGATGAGGCGCCAGTACTTCTCGTTGGTCTCCTGGTGCACCGTCTGGATGCGGGCCGAGTAGTCCACGTGGGTGATGGCCGGGACCTCGGAGCGCAGGTGGTAGAGCCGGTCGAAGAGCTCCAGGTTCTCGTAGCCCGGCGGCAGGGGGTGGCGCCGCTCTTCCTTGACCGGGGCCACCAGCAGCATGTAGGGGGACGGCCGGTCCAGTTCGAAGTAGCTGGGCGACTCCTCCATAAGCACGCTGGGGGCGAAGGGCCGGAAGCCCTCCCGGTACTTGATCTTCAGGTTGAGGCGCTTTTGCATCTCCGGGTGGCGGGGGTCCCCCAGGATGGACCGGTTTCCCAAGGCTCGGGGGCCCCACTCCATGCGGCCCTGGAACCAGCCCACCACCAGGCCCTGGTTCATCAAGGCCGCCACGTCCCGGATCAGCTCGTCGAAATCCGGATAATGTTTATACGGCGCCCGGTGCCGCCGGGCCACCCTTTGCATCTCGGCGGCCTCGAATTCGGGGCCCAGATAGGAGCCCTGCATCTGGTCCATGGCGGGGTTGGGGAGGCGGCGCTCCTGCTCCCGCCAGATGTGCCAGGCTGCCAGGGCCGCGCCCAGGGCCCCGCCGGCGTCCCCCGCGGCGGGCTGAATCCAGAGGTCCTTGAAGGTGCCCCGGCGCAGGAGCTTGCCGTTGGCCACGCAGTTCAGGGCCACCCCGCCGGCCATCACCAGGTTCTCGGCGCCGGTGAGTTTTTTGGCGGTGTCGGCCAGCTTGAGCACGATGTCTTCGGTGGCCTGCTGGATGGCCAGGGCCAGGTTCATGTACCGCTGGTCCAGGAACCCTTCCCGGGGCCGCAGCGGCACCCCGAACAGGGACTCCCACTTGTCGTCCACGCACATGGTGAGCCCGGTGGCGTAGTTGAAGTAATCCATGTTGAGGAGCAGGGAGCCGTCATCTCTCAGGTCCACCAGCTCCTCCAGGATCAGGTCCTTGAAGCGCCGGGTCTGCTCGGCGTCCGGGTTGCCGTAAGGGGCCAGGCCCATGAGCTTGTATTCGCCGGAGTTTACCTTGAAGCCGCAATAGTAGGTGAAGGCGGAATAGAGCAGACCCAGGGAGTGGGGGAAGTGCAGCTCCCTGAGGATGGTGATGTCCCTGCCTTGCCCGAAGCCGATGGTGGAGGTGGCCCACTCCCCCACCCCGTCCACCGTCAGGATGGCGGCCTCTTCGAAGGGCGAAGGGTAGAAGGCGCTGGCCGCGTGGGACAGGTGGTGCTCCGGGAACAGGAACGGCGGGCTGCCGTCGCCGTGTTTGGCCAGCTCCTCCCGGAGCAGGCTCCGCATCAGGAGCTTTTCCTTGATCCACACCGGCATGGCCATGAGAAAGGAGCGCAGGCCCCGGGGGGCGAAGCCGTGGTAGGTCTCCAGCAAGCGCTCGAACTTGAGGTAGGGCTTGTCGTAAAAAGCCACGGCCGCCAGGTCCGACACCCGGAGCCCCGACTCGCTCAAGACGTAGGCCAGGGCGTTGGCCGGGAAGGCGGCGTCGTGCTTCTTGCGGGTAAAGCGCTCCTCCTGGGCCGCGGCAATAATCCGGCCGTCCACCAGCAGGGCGGCGGCGCTGTCGTGATAAAAGGCGGAGAGCCCCAGAATCGCTTCAGACAAGACCGGCCACCTCTAAAAGATGGTGTAGATGAAGGGGGCGATGGCCGAGCCGCTGGCGAAGACCATCAGGGCCCCGAAAAAGAGCAGGGTCAAAATGATGGGCAGCAGCCAGAATTTTTTCCGGACCTTTAAAAAACCCCACAAATCACGGACGAAATCCATAACAACTCCTTAATAATTTGACTCTTGGCGCCTTGGCGTCTGGGCGAGATTTTTTCGGTTTTTTCTCACGCCCAGACGCCAGGCGCCAAGGGGTAATAGGTCAATACGGATTCACCAGGTCCTTGCCGGTGATGGGGCCTTGGCGCTCCACGAAGACCGAGCCGCCCCCGTTTTTCCACTTTCTCAGCTGCAGGGAGTCGGCTTTGAACCAGCGCCGGATGACCCCGATGGGGGTGACCAACAGGAAAAAAAGTATTGACAGAATGATCCGGGAAACGACGTTTCCCATGAGGTGCGACAGTCCGAACCAGACCCCGGCCAAGGGCCTAAAGGCCCCCGGCCAGGCCATGGTGAGGATGAGCAGGGCGATGGCCAGCGGCAGGAACTGGGGGAGCTTCCCCCAATAGCCCAGCAGCAGGCAGATCAGGACCATGGCCATGCCGGTGTCTTTGGCCTGCTCCGGAGTGGAGCGGAGCCACCGGGAGAAGAAATTGCCTCGAGGTGACCTGGTTTTCTCCATATTTTAACCTTTATCGCCTTCCCGGGGGAGACCGGTGACTTTCTGCAGCCGCAGCTTCAGGGGGAGATAACGGCTCTGAGCGCCGCAGGGCGGCGCTCCCGGCGTCAACCGGCGGGCTTGGGTTTTCCGGAAAATCTTCGACAATGCTGGTCTCTGGGGCCGAAGCCCCGGGAAAGGCGGCATGGGCTTCTTGCCTTTCCCGTCCGGGGCGTTTATTGTCTTAATATTACACCAAACAAATTTTTTTTTCGAGCATTTCTGACCAGGGCCGCCGCCAGCAGAGGAGGAAACCCATGACCGGCATGATACCCGATCCGGAAACCTATTTTCGGGGGCTGGTGCCCCCCAGAGACGACCTGCTCCTGGAGCTGGAACAGGAGGCCGCCCGGGAGTCCATCCCCATCGTGGGCCCGGTGGTGGGAGAACTCCTCTTCATCCTGGCCCGGGTGACCGCGGCCGCCCACCTTCTGGAGCTGGGCGCCGCCACCGGGTATTCCGCCATTTACCTGGGCCGGGGCTGCGAGCCCGCGTCCGGCCGGGTCCTCTCCCTGGAGCTGGATGAGAGCATGGCGGCCCGGGCCCGGGCCAATCTCGCCCGGGCCGGCCTGGCCAAGCGGGTGGAGGTGCGGGTGGGCGAGGCCCTCAAGCTGATGGCGTCAATGGCGGGGCCCTTCGACCTGATCTTCCTGGACATCGACAAGGAGTCTTATCTTCCGGCCCTGGACCACTGCCAGCGGCTGCTTAAGGTGGGGGGCCTCCTGGTCGCCGACAACGTGGGCTTTGCCGGGGCCGCGGGTTTCAACCGGGAGATCCTCCGGCGCCCTGAGTTTCGCACCGTGCACCTGCTGGGGTTTCTCCCCGACCACTCCCCGGAACACGACGGCCTCACCCTGGCGGTGCGGGTGGGGTAGCCGGGTGCGAGATTTCTGTGCGGGGGATAAGTGCTTTCGCCTTGCCTACCAGGATGAGACCTCTGCGAAAGTCTCATGTGGGATAGCCGCCCTCGGCTGTCCACACTTAATTTAGCCGTAGGCGAGGGCGCCTACGCTACATGTTGATTAAAGAGGGTGGCAATTGAGACTTTCGCAGAGGTCTCAGGATGCGATCAAAGGGCTGTTACCGTGAAAGTATACCCGTAGGGGCGGTTCGCGAACCGCCCCTACCAGGGAATTTTCGGGGGAGGCCCGGAATCGGCCATGCAGGTTGAGCCCGCGCCCGGACAGGCGAGACGCCGGTGCCACTGGTTTGATGGCGACTAGGTATCAGCGGCCAGCTTTCACCAAAGCCTCGAACCTTTCAGCATTGCTGAGGAATTGTTTGTAAGGCTGAATGCTGCTAGTGGAGCGTTTCACAATTAGCTCGACAATAAATCAGGTCTGGAGCGCCTGACTTGCCTGGGTTAAGTCCCCCTTTGAAAAAGGGGGATTTAGGGGGATTTCAGGAGGTTATTTAAATCCCCCCTGCCCCCCTTTTCCAAAGGGGGGGGTAAAAACCGGTAATTTTCCATGGATAATCAATTACGAAACATACCACTAGCTCGCTAGCTGATAGCCCATCGCCCCCCGGCTCTCCCCGCAACTGACTTCTGCCCCTGACCCCGCTAGTTTTCCCCATTGCCTTCCCTAATATCTGGTGTAAAGTAGACCCGGATATTATTTAAACCCCGGACCAAGGAGCAAAACATAGGCCCGTTGGAACCTCCCAGGCCCGCCGGCCCCCCCGGACCCGAAGCGGTTGGGAGCGCCCCCGCAACCGCCGCCCCGCCCCGCATCCTCAAGAAGTTCGCTTACCTTTTAAGCGCCCGCTGGGTCCGGGACACCTGCCAGGCCGTCTTTCTCATTTATCTGGCCCGGCTCAGCACCACCACCTACGGCGAATTCATGCTGGCCCTGGGGCTGGGAAGCATCCTGCTCATGGTGGCGGAGTTCGGCCTCAACCTGCCCCTGGTGACGCTGCTCACCCAGAAATGCCGGGACCCCGGGGAGGCCTTGAGCCAGGTGAGCATCCTCAAGGGGGCGCTGCTGTCGCTGGCGCTCTTGGGGGTGATGGTCTTCATCCAGTGGCAGGACTACGCCCCGCCCCTGAAACGGCTGATCCTGCTGCTCACCGCGGGCGCGGGCCTGGAAGCCCTGTCCAACACCTTTTTCGTAGCCTTGCAGGTGCAGGGCCGCCAGGACCTCCAGAGCAAGGTCAAGGCCCTGGCCGCGGGACTGGGGTTCGGCTACGGCCTCCTGGCCCTGGTCTTGGGGGCCCCCCCCGTGGCGGTGGCCGCCTTCAAGCTCATCGAATCCCTGGCCAATATCGGGGGCGGGGCCGCCCTGGTCCTGTACTGGGGCCGCTTCCGGCTCCGTAAGCCTTCCCTGGGGGGCCTGGCGGGCACCCTTAAACTGGGCCTGGTCTTCGCCCTCATCGAGGTGGCGGCCATTACTTACAACAAGGCCAACCTCTTCTTCCTGCAACGTTACGCCGGGGCCCACGGGGTGGCCCAGTACAGCGCCACCTGGCTGATGGTGGATGGCATTTCCGGGCTGGCCTCCAACCTGCTGTTGCAAAGCGTCCTGTACCCGTTGTTCGTCCATCTCTGGCAGACGGACCGGTCCCGGGTTCCCGGCCTGGCCCAGAACACCGCCCGCTGGCTGTTGGCCGCCGCCCTGCCGGTGATGTTCTTGTTGTTCATCGAAAGCGACCGCCTCATTCCCCTGGTGTACGGCCCCCAGTACCAGGAGGCGGTGCACCTGCAGAAATATCTGGTGGTCACCGTGGCCTTCGCCTTCCTCCACAACCTGGCCGCCTTCCTGATGATCAGCATGCGGCGGGAGCGCCTGCTCCTCGTCTTTTACCTGGCCGGCCTGGCCTTCAACCTCCTCTGGTGCTCCCTGGCCATACCCCAAGCGCCCCTCATGGGCGCGGCCCTGGCCATGGTCCTGACCAAGGGGGTGGTGGCGCTGTGCACCGTTTCCTATGCCCAGATCCGCCTGGGCCTGTTCCAGGGGCGGCCCCTGAAACAGTTGGGGGCCGCGGTTCTGGCCGGGGCTGCCCTCTATCTCCTAACCACCCCTTACCTGCCCCGGGAACTGGCTGAAACCCTGGCCCTGGCCCCCCTGCTGGGCCTGGCCTGGCACTGGTGGCGTTCCGGGTAAGTTGACCAGGTTTTGGGGAACGAGGGTGGGCCGGCGGCCACTTACCATCCCGCTCCCCAACCCGTTCCCCCAACCTCCCAAGAGGTTATGAAGAATTTTTCCATCCCTGCGTCAGTCTCATGATAAGGTATGCAAAACTGACAGGAGCTATTGCCGGCCGGCGCTGCGCCCTCCTGCCGGCTTCCGGCCGGATACCGCACTCGCACATGACGGACGCCTGGTTCTTAACCTCCATGGCCCTGGAGCTGCTGCTCCTCCTGGCCCTTTTTCTGGTGAGCCGCGGCTACGTGCGCCGGAGCTTTCCCGCCCGCATCCCGGAGGCGCCTCCGGGCCCGGACCCCGGCGGGCCCTGCCCCCGGGCCGCCGTCATTGTGCCCCTCACCGGGAACTCCCCGGAGATGCCCGGGTGTCTCAAGTCCTTGCTTAGCCAGGATTATCCCGATTATGAAACCATTCTGGTCACCCGGGACCGGCAGGACCCCGCCACTACCCTGGTGCGGGATTTGCTCGCCGGCCACCGGGCGGCCCGTCACCTGATCAGCGGCCCGGCCACCTCCTGCTCCCAAAAAAACCACAACCTCCTGGCCGGGCTGGCGGTCCTGGATGACTCCGTAAGGATCCTGGTGTTTTGCGACAGCAACCACCAGGCGCCGCCTAACTTCCTCCGGGAGCTCATCGGGCCCCTGAGGCGCGGCGAAGCCGTCCTGACCAGCGGCTATCACCGCATCATGGCCGGTGACTGCCGGCTGGCGACCCTGGGCCTGCTGCAAACGGTGCTGGCCTTGCAGCTGCTGCACGGCATCCCGCGCCTCTCCCAACCCTGGGGCGGGGCCACCGCCATGCTCCGGTCGGTGTTTGAGGGCCTCAGGGTGCCCCACCTCTGGTCCCAAACCGTGGTGGACGATGTGTCCATGGCGGCCCATCTCCGGCGCTTCGGTATCCGGGTAACCCCCGTGGCTACCGCCTGCCTCACCACCAACCTGGCCGGCCAGACCTTTGAGGACTGGAGCGCCTGGCTCACCCGCCAGATGCAATACCTGAAATACCTCATGCCCGGCACCTGGCTGGCCGCGGCCCCGGCGGCCTGCCTGCTGGCGCTGCCGCCTCTGGCCGCGGCCCTGGCCTGCCTGGGGGGGATGGTGGGGCTGGTCTCCGGCAAAGTTGCCCTGGCGGGCGCGGTCTTTTTGATACTGCTCAGCGGCGTCGCGGCCTGGTACCGCACCCTGGTCCCTTACCGGATTCCCCTGGGACCCTGGCTCGCAGCCTTTTACGCCGCCCTGGGGGTGACCTTTTGGAGTTACCTCAAGACCTGGTGCACCCATACCATTTCCTGGCGGGGCATTGCCTATCGTGTCACCTGGGGAGGAAGGGTGCGGGAGATTATTTCCAGCGATTAGCCTAGAACCTATTTCAAAACCTGACCTTACCTTAAAATGTCATTCTGAGCGCAGCGAAGAATCTTGTATTTTAAATGACTTGAGATCCTTCACTACGTTCAGGATGACAGAAAAAGAGGTTTTGAAATAGCTTGTAGTGGTATGTTTCGTAATTAACTGGATATAAGTGAATCCCTTTTTCCCTTGCCGCCAGGGGAGGCGGAGAAAAAAAGCTGCATCTTCAGGGATGGCTAATGGTGAAAGAGGCCCCTAACATTTGAAACTCCCATCCAACCCCCTTTCGGGGGTTGCGGGTGGGAGCTTGAGGGAGGCTGGCCGGTGCTACCTGGCCCGGACCCTTCTCTCAACACCACCAAGAGCAGGCTCATATGGCCAGAATTCTCTTCGGGGTACACGGCACCGGCCACGGCCACGCCATCCGGGCCCTGACCCTGGCCCGGCACTTTGCGGAACACGAGTTCCTCTTTATCAGCCACGGCACCGGGGCCAACCTCCTGAAGCCGGAGTTCCCGGTGGTGGACTGCCCCAACCCCGAGACCCCCATCCGGGGCCACCGGGTGGCTTTTGCGGCCACCCTGTGGGCCGGCCTCAGGGTGCAAAGCCGGGCTCACCGGATCAAGCACCGGATTCTGGAAATCATGGACCACTTTCAGCCGGATGTGACCATGACGGACTACGAATATTTCGTCCCCCAGGTGGCCCGTCAGGTGGGGGTGCCGTGTCTCTCCGTGGACCATCAGCACGTCATCACCTGCTGCCGCCACCCGGTCCCCTGGCGCTATTTCCCCAGCTATCTCGCCACCCGTTGGGCGGTGGTCTCCATGTTCAGCCAGGCCACGGACTACCTGGCCATTTCTTTTTTCCGCCCGCAGGTGTTGCCCGGGGTCCGGGCGAAAGTATTGCCGCCCCTCCTCCGGGAAAGTGTGCTGGCCCGGCAGCCCCGGGACGGCGGCCACGTGGTGGCCTACCAGGGCTACGCCACTTTCAAGCGGTTTTTCCCCTTCCTCAGCGCCATCCCGTCGCCGGTGCTGGTTTACGGGTTCAACGCCGAAGGCACCGAAGGGAACCTGCACTTTAAGAAAAACTCGGAGGATGGGTTTCTGGACGATCTGGCTTCCTGCCGCTACGTGGTGTGCGGCGGCAGCCACACCCTACTCTCCGAGGCCCTCTATTACGGGAAACCCGTGATCTCTTTTCCCATCAAAGGCGCCTTCGAGCAGTTCTTGAACGCCTTTTACCTGGAGAAGCTGGGGTACGGCCGTTATTGCACCGGCTTCCACCCCCGGCCGGAGATCATCCCCGCCTTCGAAGCCCAACTGGATGATTACCGCGCCAACCTCCAAGAAACCTCCTTCAACGGCAACCCGGAGATCTACGCCCTGGTGGACCAATTTATCCGCCAGAAGGGTCTGACTTATTAATTTGGAGGCGGTTTCGGAAGGGGACCAGTGTTCTGAGCAGAAAGGCGGATACTACAAACCATTTCAAAACCGATCTCGGCTTCGTCTTGAACTAACCAAAGGCTTGAGATGGGAAACAATCCCCCCCCCTTTGAAAAAGGGGGGCAGGGGGGATTTATATAACCTCCTGAAATCCCCCTAAATCCCCCTTTTTCAAAGGGGGACTTTCAAAGGAATTCCGCTAAGTCCCCCCCTTTGGAAAAGGGGGGATAGGGGGGATTTAGGTTTTTGGACCCGATGCCACAAAGGAAAAAACATTTGGCATTCGATAATTAAAAGTTCCAGGGAGTCGCGTTCCAAACTTTGAACTTTGAACTTTGAACTTTTCAAGGCGGAAAAGCGGTTCCGTTTCACTAGGGGGGTGAAACCCGCCTCTACCTGAGGATTGGAGCAAAGAGGTAACGTGCGCCCGGCGCATCATCCTTCCTTGCCAAAATCGGATCGGGAGATTTTAGGGGCCTAATTATTGGTGGGGCAGGCCCACCCTACATTCTCCCTCCCCAGCGCCCTCCCCGAAAAATCATTTCTCCAACCAGGCCTTCAACCGGGCGTAGTTCTTCATGGAGTCGAACTCCCGGGCCACCAGCTCCCGCCCGGCCCGGGCCCGACGGCGGGCTTCGGCAGGGTCCCGCAGCGCCGCCATCATAGCCGAGGCCAGGCCCTCCGGGTCCCAGGGGGGCGACAACCAACCCGTCTCTCCCGGCAGAACCACCTCCGGGAGCCCTGAGACCGCGCTGGCCACCACCGGGAGTTCATGGGTCATGGCCTCCAACACCACGTTGGGGATGCCGTCCCGGTCCCCCGAAGGCGCGATGACGCTGGGCATGACGAAGAGGTGGGCCCGGGCCAGCAAGTCCGGCACCTCCCGGTGCGGCACGAATCCGGGCAGGGCCACCCGGTCCCCCAGTCCGTAGTTCTCCGCCAGGGCCGCCAGGTGACGGCGCTCCGGCCCGGAGCCGGCCAGGGTGAGACGGAAATCCACCCCCTGCTGGGCCAGGAGGCGGCAAGCCGCCAGGAGGACGTCGAAGCCCTTCTTGGGGACCTGGCGGCCCAGGGCCAGCAGCCGGAAAGGCGGCCCCCCCCGGCGGGCCGGGGCGGCCGGCGCCATCAGGGAGACGCCGTTGTAAACGTTTACCAACTTGGAGGTCGCGGCCGGGGCCAGTCCGGCCAGGTACTCCAGGTTGACCCGGGTATTGGTGCGCACGAAGGCCGCGGCCGCGATTTTTTCCAGCAAGGCGCCGTCCGGCGGGTGCAGGTCCCGGGCCCGGGCGCTGAAGCTGAAGGGGATGCCGCTGAGACGGGAGGCTACCCAGGCCGCGGTGGCGGGACCGTCGGCCCAGGGGGCGTGGAGGTGTTGGATACCATCACGCTGAAATATTTTCGCCAGGTGCACCCCGGCGAACGCCGCCCAGAGAGCCTCCCCGGCAGTCTCCCAAGTGCGCCAGCGCCGGACCACCACCTGGCGCAGGAAGGCGGCCGCCCCTGCCCCCCCATCGGCCCCCAAGCGCCACAGGTCCCGCAGCACTGCCGGGGCGGAGGCGAGGCCCAGGTGGGTGACCGGCGCCGCCGGGGGGGCCATCCCGGCAATGCGGGCGGCAGGCCTCGGACCGTAAAGGGTGTAGACCCGGACGTCCAGCCCTAAGCGCACCAGGGTGTTGACTTCGTTCAGGACAAAAGTCTGGGAGGGCTCCGGGAACCAGAGGAGGATGTAAGCTACCCGCATGGTGGGTTTTCGGTTTTCTGTTTTCTGTTTACTGTTTAAAGAAATGTCATTCTGAGCGTAGCGAAGAATCTCATATTTTCAGCAAGTTGAGATCGATCTTGTACTTCGCTCAAGAGATGTAGGGTTGGCACGGCCCACCCGGACGCAGGCGGCGGTAATGTGCACCCTAGTAATGCGTCCCGGAAATATCCTAAATAAGTCCACCCAATTGTTCCCCCTCCCCTGGTGGGAGGGGGTTAGGGGGAGGGGGAATTTGATTTAGCTAACATATCATAATCACTTGTTATTTTGCCACCCCCACCCTAACCCTCCCCCATCAAGGGGGAGGGAATAGGAGCGAGTACCCTTAAAGATACTTAAGCGACACTACACAAGCTTTTCACATGAGTTGGGGGAGGAAGATTGAAGGAGGGATGGTAAGTGGCTTTGCCCCTTGCCTCCTCCCGGATTCTTACTTAAACCCTCCCTTGCAACAAGCCCTCCAGTACCTCTTCGTAGCGCCGGGCCATGACCGTGAGCGAAAAGTCTTGCTCCACCCGCCGCCGCGCCGCGGCGCCGAAGGCCCGCCGGGTCCCGGGGCTCCCCAGTAGCTGGGAGAGGGCCGCGGCCAGGGCCGGGGCGTCCCCCGGAGGCGCCAACCAGCCGGTGACCCCGGGCGTCACCAGCTCCGGCACCCCGCCCACCCGGGTGGCCGCCACCGGCAGCCCCGCGGCCATGGCCTCCAGGACCACGTTGGGGAGGGCCTCGGTCCGGGAACTCAGCGCCAGGACACTGGCCCGGTTAAACAAAGGGCGCAAATCGGCCCGGCCCGCTAAAAATCGCACCCGGTCCGCCACCCCGAAATCCTGAGCCAATCGGTGCAATGGCTCCTTCAGGGGCCCCTCCCCTACCAGCCACAACTCCGCCCGGGGATGCTCCGGGGCCGCCAGGGCGAAGGCCCGCACCAGGGTGGCCGGGTCTTTGTCCGGCACCAGGCGGGCCACGGACAGGACCACGGGGAAGCCGGCCCGTTCCCCGGCCGGGGGCGGTCGGAAATAAGCCGTATCCACCCCGTTGGGAATCACCGTGATGCGGCTCGCCGGCACCCCGTGGTCCCCGGTGAGCACGGCCCTCAGGGCCCAACTGTTGCACAGGAGGTGATGGGCCAGAGGCCACAGCCAGCGCTCCCGCTGCCTGCGGGGGGCGCCGCCGCCCCGGCAGTTGCCCACGATGAGGGGCACCCGGGCCAGGCGGCCCCAGACGCGGCCCCAGATATTGGGAATCACGGTGAGGGGCAGCAAAATGTCGACGGGGGCATTTTTAAGGCGCCGCCAGAGATGGGCCAGGGCCGCGGGCCCCACCTGATCCTGCCGGGAGAGAAAGAGCGGTGCAATGCCCCAGTCCCGGGCCAGGGGCAGGAGGTCGTCCCCCCCGGTCAGCAGCCAGACTTCCACCCTGAACCTCTCGGGGTCGAGCAGCCGGGCCAGCTCCAGGGCCTGGCGCTGGGTGCCGCCGAACCTCAGGTCCTGGAGCAGGAAGACCAAGTTGAGGGGAGGGCCGGGGGAAATCAATTCCCCCGCCCTCCCCTCAAACTCCCCTTCCCAACCCCCTATAAGGGGTTGGGGAGGGGGTTTGGGGGAGGATTGTAAGTGGCCGTGGGCCCCTGGCCCCCTCCCCCAATTCTTTCTTCACCTCAATACCCCATGAGGCCGCAGCAGCGGGTGCAGGCGGGCATCAGGCCTTCGGTGGCCAGGCTGCGGCGAAAGTCCCGGTAGGCCTTGGAGTTCCACAGTTCGGTGATGGTGGCGTCCTTGAGGTTCCCTACCACGTAGTCGTGGTAGTCCCGGCAGGGGGAGAGGTCGCCGTTGCTGTCCACCTCCACCGCCTGGTAGATGGAGATGCACTGCTCATAACCGAACCGGGCCCGGTGGTCGGTGTAGTACGTGCGCAGGTTATCCACGCCGGTGATATGGGGGATCAGGGTGACCGGCGGGGCGTTCCCGGCCCGGGAGATGGTAAGCAAGCCCTGGAGCTGCCGGTCCAGTTCCCGGTAATCGTCGGGCCGCCAGCCGCCGATCCAGCCGGCCGGCAGGCGGGGGACGAACCCGAAGCGCCGGGAAAAATCCTGTTCGTGGGCCTTGACCCGGTCCTCGTCGATCCACCAGGCAAGGTAAAAGACGAACAGGTCCACCTGGTCCCGGAAGGACTCGTAGATGTCCAGCAGGTGCCGGTAATTGGTCTGGGAAATGGTGGTCAGGGAGGCAATGAGGGGCAGGTTGCGACCCTGCATCTCCCGCTCCCGGCGCACCGCCTGCAAGCCCGCCTGGATATCGGCGAAATTGTCGGCCCCGCCCACCCCGGGCCGCGCCTGGTTGTGCAGGGCGGCAGTGGGACCGTCGATGGAAACCTGCAGCAGAAACAGGGGGGCCTTTACCAATCGCCTGGCGGCCGCGGCGATGCGGGTGCCGTTGGTGGCAATGCTGGTGGGCAGCCCCAGGGCCGTGGCCCGCTCGATCAACTCCAGGGTGCCCTCGTAGAGCATGGGCTCGCCGCCCCAGAGATAGACCATGGGCCGGTGGCCGTGGCGCACCAGGTCCTCCAGCACCTCCAGGTAACGCCCCGGCGGCACCTCGTTATGTTTCAGGTCTCGCAAGTTTTTGCCGTGCAAAAACCCCTGGTCCCCCCACTGGCCGCAGGTGTGGCAGCGCAGGTTGCACAGGTCGGTGATCCTGATGCTCAACTGGCGGATCTTGTGGGCCCGCCCCTCCTGCGCCCGGGGATACAGCAGGTTAAAGAGCAACTTTTCTCCCTGCAAGGTCACCAGCTTGGAGGCGATCCAGGGGTGCTGCGCCAGCCGCCGAAAGTTTTTGGCGATCACTCCCAGCGAGACTTTGCTTCTTAGGCCCATGTTTGTCAGTTTCCGGTTTTCGGTTTTTAGTTTTTAGTTTTTGGTTAATGAGAAGAAACATGCCCCTGACCTAACAGCCATGTCAAGGACATGCTTCGAATGTTTTTGGGATTATGATTGAACGCGATATAATGCAGTCTAGATAACATTTATCAGAAATTTATATCAGATTTGCACCCAAAACCGAAAACTGAAAACTCAATGCAAGCCCTGGTTTATTACCGCTCCGTGCCGCGCTACCTGCTCTTAAAGGGCCTGAACCGCCTCTTTCCCCGGCAATTTTTTTCCCGGGTGGCCCCTCTGAGATTGCAGGAGGTGGATTTTTCGCCGCCGGGGCCGGACTGGGTGGTCTTGCGTAACCGGCTGTGCGGCATCTGCGGCTCGGACCTCCGGCTCCTCAAAGGGGTGGAGTCCATGCTGCTGGACCCCTACGCTTCTTTCCCCGCGGTGCTGGGCCACGAAATCCTCGCGGAAGTGGCGGAGGCGCCGGCCGGCTCCGGCTGGCGTCCCGGGGAGCGGGTGGTGGTGGAGCCGGTCCTCTCCTGCGAGGTGCGGGGTTTGTCCCCCTGCCGCTTCTGTGCCGCCGGGGAATACAACCTGTGTGAAAATTTCCTCCGGGGGGAGGCAGATCCCGGCCTGGCCTCCGGGGTGATCCTGGGCTACAACCGGGACGCGGGGGGCGGCATGGCCCCCTTCATGGCGGCCCACCCCAGCCGTCTGGTGCGGGTGCCGGATAACGTCTCCGATGAAGCCGCAGTCCTCACCGATTCCCTGGCCTCGGCCCTGCAGCCGGTCCTGGACCACTACCCCCAGGACGGCGACACCGTGGTGATTTACGGGGCCGGCATTATCGGACAGCACCTGGTGCGCCTGCTGAGGGCCCTGGGCTCCGGGGCGCGGTTGGTGGTGGTGGCCCGTCACCCTTTCCAGGAAGAACTGGCCCGGGCCGGCGGGGCCGACCTGGTGCTCTCCAGCCCCACCCGGGCGGAGCTGGGCGCCGCGGTGGGCGCCGGCTTTATCCCCACCACCCTGGGGGGCGGCAACCTGGAAGGGGGGGCGGAGCTGTTTTTCGACTGCGTGGGCAGCCGCCACTCCCTGCAGGAAGGGCTTCTGGCCTTGCGGGGCCGAGGCTCCTACGTCATGGTGGGCACCGCCGGCACCCTGGGCCAGGTGGACTTCTCCAGCCTGTGGTTCCGGGAATTGCGCCTCACCGGTTCCTCCATGTACGCCCACGGCCATTTGGAGGGACGCCGCATCCACACCTATCAAAAGGCCGTGGAACTGCTGGCCCGGGGAGACTACCCCATCCAGGGTCTGGTGTCCCATCTCTTCCCCTTGGGCGATTACCGGCTGGCCTTCCGGGCGGCCTTTCACAAGCGCCGGCACCACAGCGTCAAGGTGGCCCTGGACTTGCGGGAGGGGAAGTAGGTTCCCTGTGGCCGCCGGCTTCAGCTGCGCGGCTAAAGCAGGAAGGATGATGCGACGGGCTGCCCTCAGTTTCCATAAAAAAGTTGCGACTCATAAATTCTGTCGATTTCAGTAAAAACCGGCCCTTTTAAGTCCCCCTTTCTTAAAGGGGGATTATAAAGCGGTTAATTAATCCCCCCTAACCCCCCTTTAGAAAAGGGGGGTAGAAACCATGGCTTTAAATGTCATAGCAATTGAGCAACGCCACCATAGTTTTTACCGAAAACCGAAAACCGAAAACTCCAAATGAAACTGGCCATCACCATCGACGTGGAGGAGGAAGGGCTGTTTTCCGGGGAGTATCCCCGCACCCCACCGGGCGTGACCAATGTGGCGGAGCTCAGCCGCCTGGAGTTCATTCCCCGGGAATTCGGCTTCCCCCTCACCCTGCTGGTGAGTTACCAGGTGGCGCTGGATCCCGCGGCCTGCCGGGTTCTGGCCCACTGGCAGGAGACTTATGGGGCCGAGATCGGCGCCCACCTCCATCCCTGGAACACCCCGCCCTTCGCCGACCTGCCTTATGCCGAGCCCATCACCTCGGAACTGCTCCCCGCCTCCTTGCTGGAGGATAAATTCGCCGGCCTGATGGGCCAGGTGCGCCGTTCCCTGGGGGTTACGCCCCGGTCCTTCCGCATGGGGCGCCTGGATTGGGGGCCCCGGGTCATGGCCCTGCTCCCCCGGTTCGGCCTCAAAGTGGACAGCAGCATTGCGCCTCTCACCGAAAAAAGCAGCCGGCTGGAAGACTTCCTGGCGCCGGCGGACCCGTTCTTCCTCCAGGGCCTCAGCGGCGCCCCGGTGCTGGAAGCGCCCCTCACCCTGGTGCCGCTCATCCCCGGCACGCCCCGGGCCATTTACCGCCTGGCCGCGGGCCTCCCTCCCCGCTTAGGCCGGCGGGTGTTAGACCGGTTCCGCTACCTGGGGGCCACGGGGGTGCAGCCGGCCTGGTTTCCCCTGGCCTCCATGCAGCTGGCGGCCTGGCTGCATCAGCGCCGGGGCGGCCGGGTGCTCACCATGTTCTTCCACTCCTCGGAGCTGCAGCCCGGGGCCAGCCGGGCCTTCCCCACGGAGGCGGCGGTGAACCGCTTGGTGGCCAAGATCCGGAGCTTCCTCAACTGGCTGGCTAAGAGCTGGACAGTTGATGGCGCCACCCTGTCAGATTTATACGAAGATAGCTGTCAGCCAAGACCGGAGAGCGGCGCCGGCGGCCAAGTCTAGTGTTGTGTCCCGCGAGTATCTTACCAATCCTCCCGGGCTAAAAGCGGCCATTGTAGGGGCGGTTCGCGAACCGCCCCTACAAGAATCCACCCAAGCTGGCCGAATATTTTTGTAAGAAATATCTGGGACATAATACTAGAGGCTATTGCCGAACCCGGACTTGTGACTGCGGTCTATTTATGAAATTTAAGGCAGATGATGAAGGGGCGGGGTTAAACCCGCCCCCAGGTTTGGCGCGGCGTCAAAAATCGAAAACTGCAAGACGAAAACTGAAAGCCTGCCCTCACTTCTCAGCGGCGGCTGCCGGCGCCGCCTCCGGTCCCGGCTCGCCATAATAGGTGCCGGGCCAGAGACGGCGGCCCGACGGGGAAAAGATGGGGAACTGGGCCCAGCCCCGCTTTTGTAAGAAAAACTTCACTGAAGTCGCCACCACCCCCAGCCCGTATTTCATGCTCCGGGGAAAATTGATGGAAGAGGCCTCCGGGAAATAGCGGGTGGGACAGGAGACCTCCCCGATGGGGAAGTCAAAGTAAATCACCTGGGTCAGCATTTCGTTGTCAAAGACAAAGTCGTCGGAATTCTCCAAAAGCGGCAGGCTCTCCAGCACCCGGCGGGAGAAGGCCCGGAAGCCGGTGTGGTATTCGGAAAGCTTGGCCCCCAGCATGAGGTTCTGGAACAGGGTGAGCAGGCGGTTGAACAGATACTTGTAAAAGGGCATGCCGCCGTGCCCGGCCTTGCCCCCCAAGATCCTGGAGCCGATGGCCGCCTCATATTCGCCGCTGGCCACCAGGCCGGCCAGGGCCGGGATGATCTTGGGGGAATACTGATAATCGGGATGCACCATGACGACGATGTCGGCCCCCGATTTTAAGGCCTCGGCGTAGCAGGTCTTCTGGTTGCGGCCGTAGCCCCAGTTGCGTTCGTGGACCAAAGAGCGGATGCCCAGACGCCGGGCCACTTCAAGGGTTTCATCCCGGGAGGCGTCGTCCACCAGCAAGACTTCATCCACCACGTCAAAAGGGATGTCATGATAGGTGCGTTCCAGGGTCCGGGCGGCATTGTAGGCGGGCAGCACCACCAGGACTTTTTTTCCGGCCAGCATTCTTTGATTTCTCCAGATTATTTGCTATGGTATAAAGTTGAATATTTCGGGGGTAGCTAAAGTCAACAGAACCCGGATTCGGCTCAGGGCATTCTGGTCAGTCACCATGGCTACCCTTATTTGCTCCCGGTTCCACCACCCTTGAAATTCATACCGTGATTCTCCACAAAATGCAAACTAGGGCGCGAACCTCAATGGAAGAGTCGCGAGTTGACCCGGCGGGGGGAGGAATCGGCTCATGAGCCGCTCTGAAAAGATTATCTGGATTTTTTTTGCCGCCACCTCCACGCAACTCGCCTTCCTCTTTCCTTACCTCATCCTGGTGCCCGGGGAGCGCACCAACCTGTTCTCCGGCCTGTTATGCTTCCTGACCCTGCTGGTGGCGATAATTTTCCACCCAAAGGGGGCCATCAAGGTCAGGTCCCCGGAGTTCCTGGTTTCCGCGGTCCTCGTGGGGTTGGCGGCGGCGAGCGGCCTGCTCAGCCTGACGCCCTTCTCGTCTTCCTGCCGGGTCTTCGTCCTGTTGGCCTCGGCCCTGGGGGGGTTCTGGTGCGCCCGGGTGCTGCTCAACACCCCCGCCAACCAGCGCCGCTTCCAGTGGCTGGGTCTCTTGCTGCTGGCCGGCGTCATCGGGCTGAGCCTCACCGGTTACTTTGTTGCCGGCGGCATCGATCATTTCCTGCCCTCCCATACCCACCCCCTCACCAACACCATTATTCTGTTGTCGTTTGCCCCCTTGGCCCTGCTCTACCGCGAGTCGCGCCTCCTCAGGGTTGTGGGAATCGTCCTCTTATGTTCCGGTTACGCCGTCCT
This sequence comes from uncultured delta proteobacterium, assembly GCA_963790655.1. GTDB lineage: Bacteria > Desulfobacterota > Desulfobaccia > Desulfobaccales > 0-14-0-80-60-11 > DASWLF01. The sequence continues at coordinate 193,604 of CAWBPT010000004.1, forward strand.
GTGCCTGAGCCAGAGGTTGTCCGTGGTTTTCATTCCCCTGGCCCTGTGCGCCGTGGGGGTCATGTTCGGCACCCTGCGCCTGAAGCACCTGCTACTGGTCCTCATCCCCGTGGTCCTGATCGCCGGCTATTTCTCCCACCAGATTCTCTGGTGGAAGGCAAGCAAAGAATATCCTCACTACCGCATCGAAAGCTTCCCCTTTTCCTTCAGCATTGCTCGACAACACCCGTGGTTCGGCATCGGGGTGCGGGCGCCCCGGGATAGTTTCCTGAAGGATTATCAGGTGAAATACCCCTACGTCACCAAAGAGCAATTTAGCGGGGATGTGAAGCATTTCGTCAGCGCCGACAACATCTTTCTCACTTTTATGTCCGGCCTGGGATTTCCCTTCCTCATAACTTACGTTATGGCCCTCATCGTGCTGTTCAAGAAGCTCCTGGTCATGGCCTTCCGGCCGCCGCCGGGATTTTTCTATCCGCCGTTGGCCCTGCTTTTGCCCCTGGCCATGGCGCTGGTGCATTTTCAGCTCTATGACGGGCTGCTGTTTGCCCCAAACAGCTGGTTTTTTCACCTCCTCCTGGGCCTGATTCCCTGGCAGGCGAAGAATCTTGAAGAATCAGAGCCAATTAGCGCCGGCCCCGGTTTAAGTTGCGCCACTTTTGAGCCGAATTTAAGCTCAGATTCTAAGCTTACGGGGATGGACCCGGGAAAATAAGTTATGGCCATGGCCAGAAAGACCACTCCTGATGCGATCCAGCCCCTGATGGCGGCTTTGCTGTTCCTGGCCTTGCCGGTCATTATCTTCTGGAGGCCGATTTTCTTTTATATCCTGGACGATTGGACCGCCCTCATCCAGATGACGGAACTCCCCTTCGGGCGTTATCTGGTGGCGCCGGACGGGGAGCAGTGGTTCCCCCTTTTCCACCTGATTTTTTACGGGCTGGTGAAGACCGCCGGAGAGCGCTACTCCCTTCTGGTCCTGGTCAATTGCCTGGGGACCGGCGTCAACGCCTTCCTGCTCTACCTGTTTTTCCGCCGGCACTGGCCCTGGGGCCTGGCCCTGACCTTGAGCCTGTTTTATGCCGGCGCGGCCGTGCATCACGCCATCGCCTGGAACAGCTTCTACGTGGGTTACCTGCTCAGCCTGGGTTTCTTCCTGGGGGCCCTGCTGCTCACTGACAGCTATGTCAAAGCCCCCGGCGGCGCCCGGCTCTGGGGCATCGGGCTCTTAGCCGGCCTTTCCGTACTGTCGCACAATTATACCCTCACCGGCCTGGCCGCTTTGCCGCTGTACGCCCTGATCCTGGGAGACGGAGACGGGCGCCGCCAATTTTGGCCCCTGGCCCTGACGGTGGGGGTGGTGTCCCTGGTCTTTACCACCGGTTATCTCATTTTTGCCGGGGCTCCCGCCGCCGCCAGCCACAATCTCAAGGTCTTCTCCCTCCCGGGCCCCGCCTATCTGGTCCATCTGATTTACGGGGCTTTTCTGGCCCCGTTCTTTTATCTGTTTTGGGGCCACTACCACTTTCCGGTGGCGGCCTATGTGGCCGGGGGCGGCCTGCTGGCCCTCAGTCTGGCGGTGGTGTGGCGCTGGGGCGGCTCCGGGGACCGGCGTCTGGTGCTCTGGGCGCTGGTGGCCAACGCCCTGCCTTTCCTCCTGGTCTCCTTGACCCGTTATCAACGGTCCCTGGACCAGGCCTTCGTGGCCCGCTACGGCATCTTCACTCTCATAGGAGCCCTGATCCTGGTGGGCACCGCCTGGCGGCTGTTAAACGACCGGATGCCCCGGAATCTCGGGTTTCAGCTCTGCGCCCTGGGGCTGCTGGCGATCATGGTCTCCGGGCAGGTCTTCAGCCTGCCCCGCTGGCGCGACAAATACCTGGAAATGAGCCGGGCGGCCAGAACCTGCTACCTTAAGCTCAACCGCGAGCCGGAAGCGGCTGCGGTCATTCCGGCGGAGGAATACCGGAAATTTTGCCCCACCGCCCACCCTGCCCTCACGCGTGACCAGGCCGCGGCCATTCGCCGTTTCTTAAATGGTCTCCCGGAGAAGTCATGATTTCCGCAACTAATTTTCCCCCCAGGCGACCCGTGGAGGTTGGGCCGAAAAATGTTGGAGGATTACTGCTGCCAGGAGGGGCCTTAACATTAGCGCCATGTCACCGGTCTAATTTTCAACGGGGAATTCAGATGCCCAAAGCCTGGACCTTGCCGGCTTTAAACATAATGATGAGCACCCTCGCAACCCCGCACGCCTCCCGTCTGCCAGCGCCGGCCGCCGCTTGACGGCCACCGGGGAAAAATTTTCTTTGCACAACTTAATACCGAATCCTTGAAAAAAACTGCCAAAGTGCCGATAATCTAGGGAGAAAATGCATATTGTTTAAAAGAAGTTATGGAAAAAGGGATTTAGAGTATGGTAAGATATTATTGGATTTACCTAAAAATCTCGGTTCGCTTGCCAGGATGGTAAATCTCATTGACATTTTATGAAGATAGAAATAAAAAGGTGTAAACCTACCGGAGGGGGAGGGGGTAGAATCCTTTTATGTCACTAACAAACCGCTGCCAACCTTTTGCTCTTATGGTCCAAGACGCCAAGGAACAAGGGTTCTACCCTTACTTCCGGCCCATCGACCGATCTTGGGGCACAGAAGTGGAGGTGTCGGGCCGGCGTCTGATTATGATTGGGTCCAACGACTATCTGGGGTTTACGCATGATCCCAGGGTAATCGAAGCCACGGCCAAGGCTGCGCGCCGCTGGGGGAGCGGTCCGGGCGGTTCCCGATTTCTGTGCGGCAACTTGACCTTGCACGAGGCCCTGGAGGAACGCCTGGCTGCCTTTGTAGGCAAGAAAAAGGCAGTGGTCCATGCCACCGGGTTCACCACTAACCTGGGGGCCATTGCCTGCATGCTTACTCCCCAGGACATGATTGTGTGCGACCGGGAAAATCATGCCAGCATCTTCGAGGGATGTCAGGCTTCCCGAGCCCGGCTGATTCCCTTCGCGCACAACGACGCCCAAGCGGCTGAACGGAAGTTGGCCGCGGCCCGCCAGAAAAACGCCAACGGCTGCATCCTCCTGATCACCGAAGGGGTGTTCAGCATGTCCGGAGATCTGTCCCCTCTGGACGAACTGGTGGCCCTGAAAAAGAACTATCCGGACTTGCTGCTGTATCTGGATGATGCCCACGGATTGGGGGTGATGGGCCGCGGGGGACGGGGAACGGCCGATCATTTCCGGCTCACCAAGGAAGTTGATTTTGTCATGGGCACTTTCAGCAAGGCCCTGGCCTCCATCGGCGGCTTCATCGCCGCGGACGATGAGGCCGTGCTGGAATATCTCCGGCACCATTCCAAACCCTTGATCTTCTCCGCGGCGCTGCCTGCCAGCAATGCCGCCACCGTGATGACGTGCTTGGATATCCTGGAGGAAGATCCGGACCGGGTAACCCGCCTGTGGGACATCACCCGGCATGTCCACGCGGGCTACCAGGAGATGGGGTTGGTGACGCGCCAGTCCAAAACTCCCATCATTCCCATCTACGTCGGGGCGGAGGAAAAGGCCTTCATGTTCGCCCGGGAAATGTTCGAAAACGGGGTGTTCGCCCTGCCGGCGATTTACCCCGCCGTGCCCCGGGGACAGGCGGTGATTCGCACCGCTTTCATGAGCACCCATAAAAAAAGCCAGATCGACTACGTCCTCGAAGTTTTGGAGCGACTGGCCAAAAAACATCGCATCCGGGCTTGCGACCTGGCCCAGCCGGAACCTTTCCTGGAGGAGGATGATTTCTCCGCCACCTTCCCCGACCAGCCGGGCTCCGCGGTCAGCATGATCGGCGACTGAAGGTAACCTTGGTGGAGGACGCCCTCTTTGACGTTTAACGACCTCTTGTGCGTCAGTGTACGACAAGTGGTGCGCCACCGCCGCCGCTATCTGGGGGTGGTCTTGGCCATCGCCCTGGGCGTGGCCGGGTTCATCACCGTCGTTACCATGAGCCGGGAAGTCAAAAAGAACTTCAACGAGGATCTGGACCTCATCGGCGGCGTTACGGTTATCAGGGCCTCCTTTGATAACCAAAGGTCCTATCGCCCCCAGTGGTTCAGGGACCAGACCCTGGACGCCCTGGCTCACCTGCCGGGGGTGAAAGAGCTGAGCCTGGCCGCGGTAAAAGGCGGGCAGGTCAGCACCCATCACGGTCAGAATTACGGCATCATGGCCCTGGCGGTGGATGACACCTTCTGGCAGGTCCGCAGTTTCTGGCCTCAGAGAGGCAGGCTGTTCGGGGCCGAGGATGTCGAGGGCCATAAGCGCGTTTGCGTTTTAGGCGCGGAACTGGCCAGGAAGATCTTTGGCAGCGCTAACGTCGTCGGCCAATCCTTCGAACTCAACCGGGAAGTCTACCAGGTATCCGGGATTTTGGGCGGGGTAACGGACAGCGGCCTGGCCAATTCGGCGTTTTTGCCTCTCACCACCGCCAAGGACCGGCTCACCGGCCCCCTGCTCACCGACCGCCTTTATGTCCGCTGCCGCACCTGGGATGACGTCAACGCAGTGGCCGCGGCTCTCCCTAAGGTGATAGGCTCCCACCAGTCTCCCGAAGAATTGCAGGTGGAGGTTTCCTGGGAAGGCTTAAAACGGGTGCAAAGGTTGGCCTGGTGGATCGAGTTTATGATCTACCTGGCCATCAGCGCTACTTTCATCCTGGGGGGCGTGGGCATCTGGAATGTGATGATGGCCGCGGTAACCTCCCGGACCCGGGAGATCGGCTTGAAAAAAGCCATGGGGGCAGAGGACCGGGATATCCTGGCCCAATTCCTCTCCGAGGCCCTGTGTCTCAGCGCCGGTGCGGCTCTGTTGGGCGCCGGCCTGGGGCGCATTATGATGGAGATCATGGCGGCCGTCCTCGGCATTCGTCCCCCGGAAAATCTCTTTCTCCTGGGCCTGTGCCTGGGGTTCGCCTTTGCCGTGATTCTAGGGGTGGGAGCCGGGCTCTATCCTTCCCTCCGGGCATCCCGCATGGAAGTGGTGTCCGCCATCCGCTATGAATAACCTGGTTACTCCCTCTGACTCCAACGGGGCCTTGATTCAGGTCACCGACCTCTGTAAAACCTACGACAACGGCAGCAACCTCATCCACGTGCTCCGGGACATCAACCTGAAGGTTTACCCCGGAGAGATCGTGGGGGTGATGGGCCCCTCCGGTTCCGGCAAATCCACCTTCCTGTTTATCTTGGGCATCTTTCTCCAGCCTTCCCGGGGTTCTTATTTCCTGGGGGGAGAAGACGTGTTCGGCCTGGGGCGTACGGCCCAGGCGGAATTTCGCCGCCGCCGGGTGGGTTTCGTGTTTCAGAGTTGTGACTTACTGGAAAACTCCACGGTTTACGAGAACCTGGAGTTTCCGCTGATTTATGCCGGGGTGGACCGGAAAGACCGCCCAGCTCGCATCGCCGCCGCCCTGGATAAAGTGAATTTGGGACACCGTCTCCACCATTCCTCCAATCGCCTTTCCGGAGGCGAGCGCCAGCGGGTGGCAGTGGCGCGCGCCCTGGTGAACCAGCCGCAAGTCATCCTGGCGGACGAACCCACCGGTCAGTTGGACCGGAGTCACGGCCACCTGATCATGGACCATTTTGGGGAAATCGTCAGTGACGGCAAGACCGCCGTCGTAGTGGTTACTCACGACCCAGAAATGGGCGCCAGATGCACCCGGGTCTGTTCATTGCGGGACGGCGTCCTCTCTGAACAATGAGTCTGCGGACCCGGATGTGCCGGTCTGAGATGCCCGGGGCCGCGGCTCGCCGCCTGAATGCCGCAGGTCAGCACGCCCGCCTTAACCTCAAATTGGCGACAGATACCCCCCCGCTGCAGCGCGGCTCCGGAAGCCAAAGGGCGTTGGCGCTCATGGTCTGGCTGGCCTTAGCCCTGGCAGCTGCGGGGATGATTGTGCCGGCGGGGGCGGCAGGGGCGGCGGACCCGGTGGCCGCGGCCAAAACCGGGGCCACCGAAGGCCTGCTGAATTTTGACGGGCTCGTCAACCTGGCCGTGCGCCAATCTCCCTATTTCACCAAAAGCGCCCTGGAGATTGAAATTCGCCGCATGGATGAGTCGGACAGCCGTTACGCCATGGTTCCGCCTCTCACCTTCCGAACCTATTATTACGTGAACCGCCCCCACGAAGTTAGCGTGTTCAACTCCCAGCCTTATAGTCTGAGCTTCAGTATGGAACCTTATAACCCGGTGGGGTCTTACCTTACCTTGCAAGCCCAGAAATTGGCCTCGCAAATGGCCATTCTGGCCCATCTCAAGGCAATCTCCGAAGGCCTCGCTAACCTGGGAAAAATGTTTTTGGATCTGAGCACCTTAAAGCGCCTGGCCACTTATCAGGCCGACGTGGTGAGCCTGGCCCGGGAGAATCTCACTTATGCCCAAAACCGCCAGAGCATCGGCACCGGCACCTCCCTGGAAGCAAAGTTGGCGGCCCAGGAACTGGAGTTGGCCCAAGACGAAAAAGCGCGGCTGCAACTGTCGGAGAAACGCACCCTGGGGCAGGTGAAATCTTTTCTCGGTTTAAAGGCCGAGCAGAACCTGAACCTCGACCTCCGGGACGCCCGTCGCCAGGTCCTAGGAAGCTTCGACCCGGCCACCACCACCCTGGCGGAGGCCAAGGGACGCTCTTACGATCTCAAGATGTTGGAACTGAAAAAACACCTCCAGGGTTACAATGTGTCCCTGGCGAAGGCCAAGATCTTGCCTAACATCTTGTTCACCACCCAAACTCCCGACCCCTTGAGCCTTACCAGTGCCCACGGGCTCTATGTGGGATTCGGGTTGGAGGTGCCGGTCTGGGACGGGTTCAAACGGATCCGCAACGTCTCCCGGCAAAAAGCCATCCAGAAGCAATACGGCGCCGAAAAAGACTCGAAAGAATCGGACCTGGGCGACCAGTGGGAGGCCACCCAAGGCGAGGTTCACGATGCCGCCTCAACCTTGAAGTTGGCCCAAAGTCAGGAAGAGTTGGCTCGCCTCAAGGAGCGGCAGGCCGAAATCCGTTATCAATCCGGCGCCGTCCAACTCCCTGATTATTTGGAAGGCCGGAAGGCAACCCTGGAGGCCCAGAAAAACGCGGCCGTAAAGCTCATGAATTACCACGCGGCAGTCTTGAGACTGCGGCTGATCTCCGGAGACTTGGGTCATAGCTATGTGGATCAGAGTGCCTGGAAGAATTAGATCATTCCTGACCTGGGGAGGGTTCCTGGCCCTGGCTTTGATGATCCTGGCCCCCGGCCCGGCCTTCTCGGCCAACCCGGGAGAAGCGCCGGCGCCGGTGGCGCCGCCCCCCGCACCGTCCCCTGAGGCCGAAATTGTTTTCAACGGCAAGTTGTTCACCTCCCTCAAGCGCCTGGTGGATCTGCCCTTTAAGGGGATAATCACTACCCTCCTGGTCAAATCCGGGCAGCGGGTGGAGGCCGGCGACGTCCTGGCGCAATACCGTCTGACCCCGGAGGCCCTCCTGGCCATCCGGCAGCGCCTGTTCCCGACCCAGGTCACGGAGACGGAGATCAGACTGGCGGAGGTGGAGCGCAGCCTGGGTCCCCTGAAGAGCAAACGGCAGGAATTGACCCAGCTGGTCCGGCAAAAGTTGGCCCCACCCGAAAGCCTGGCCGATGTCAACCGGGATTTGCAACTGCTGACCCGGGAGCAGACGACCCTTAGAGACCGCCTGGGCCAGGAACGCCGGACCCTGGAGTTGGATCAGACCCTGCTGAAGGCCCAATTGGGCGATTCCTTGAAGGGCGGGCAAGTCCCCCAGGAAGCCGCTTTGCGGGCGCCCATCGCCGGCTACGTCACCTGGATCAGTCCCGAGGTGCGGCCAGGGGCCGAGCTCCCCCCCACCCCGGGAGTCTTTCAGGTGGGGGTGATGGACCCCATGCTGGTGCGGGCTCAAGCCTTTGAGATCGAAGCCCTGCAGATCCATCCGGGAGAAGCGGCGGAGGTCACCCTGGAATCCTTGCCCGGTCGGAAATTCCAGGCCCAGGTGAGCCGCGTCTCGTGGTCCTCCCTGACCCCCGGCCTGGACCAACCCTCATACTATGACGTGGAGTTAAAGGTGCCGAACCCCGACCTCGTGCTCAAGGAGGGTTTAAAGGCTCGCATCGTCTTCAAAAAATCGCCGTAGCGAGGTTGAATCATGCAGTCAACGGGGGGAATCAAAGTAGCCCCCGTCCAGGATGACGCGGCCTTACGGGAATTTCTCCGACTCCCCTGGCGCCTTTACCAAGACGATCCTTACTGGGTGCCTCCCATCCTTTCCCACCAACGCGACTTCCTGGATAAAAATCAGGGTCCTTTCTTCGAATTTGGGGAGGCCCAATATTTTCTGGCCTATGTGGATGGCAAGCCGGCGGGGCGGATTTCCGCCCACGTCAACCGACTCCACGATGAATATCACGGCCCCGGCACCGGCTTCTTCGGATTTTTCGAGTCTCTGCCGGACCAGCGGGTGGCCACCGCGCTCTTGGAGGCGGCGGCGGCCTGGCTGCGGGGGCAGGGCCGCACCCGCCTGGTGGGCCCCTTGAACTTCTGCATCTATGATGAGATGGGCCTCCTGGTGGAGGGGTTTGATTCCATGCCGGCCATGTTTCAGACCCACAACCCCCCTTATTATGAGGAACTGCTCACCACCTGGGGTTTTCGCAAGGCCTTTGACTGGCATGCTTACAGGCTTAGACTGGACGCGGACATCCCGGCCATGGAGCGGCGCCTGGAGGAGGTCTTGAGGGGCCAGGAGGTGGTGATCAGGGACCTCCTTCCCGGGGAGCTGAATCGGCGGGCCGCAGAGGTCTTCAACCTGTTCAACGAGGCCTGGGCTCCCAATTGGGGCCACGTCCCCCTGACCCGCCGCCAGTTCCAGGAACTTATGGATCAGGTCAAGATTTTGCTGCGCCCCGGGTTGGTTAGTCTGGCCCTGGACGGCGACCACCTGGTGGGCTTCGGCATTGCCCTGCCGGAACTTAATCCTTTAATCAAAGAATTGAATGGGCGCCTCACCCTCTGGGGCAAGTTGCGCCTGCTTTATTGGGCTAAATACAAGCCCATCCAACAGGTCCGGGCCATGGTGGTGGGCCTCAGCCAGAAGTACCAGGGCAAGAAGTTGCACCACGCCATGATCATGCGTTCTTATATTCACGCGGTGAAACATACCCCCTGCCGGGATGCCGACTTTTCTCTCATCCCCGAAAATCTCCGCCATTGGATCAAGGTTATTCGACTCTTCGGGGGCCGGCGTTATAAAGTCTTCCGTGTCTTTGCACGAGAAATCTGACCAGCGGTTGCCCCCCGGGGGGCAGGCTCAGGCGCCCTGGACCGACCTGGCATGGGTGGCCTTGCTGTCCGCGGCCATCTTTTGCTATGCCCACCTGCCGGCCTTCACCAACCCCTTCGTCATCAACGACGACGTCCGGCAGCAGATCTATTGGATGCAGCAGTGGCTGGACCCGGGGCTGTTCCAGGGCGATCTGCTCAGCGATTACGCCCGCCGCTACGTGCCCTGGGGAGTCAAGGCCCTCTATTGGCTGGCCTCCTGGGTCCTGAGGCCCCTCTACTTTTCCAAGGTTCTCCCCGGCTTGCTGTTCATCTTTCTGGGCCTCTGCCTGTTTAAAATCGGCGCAAAGCTGGGAGGCCGGCTCCTGGCCTGGGTGACGGTGGGCCTCTACTGGCTGATGCCCTTCTTTCTGGACAACCTGGCCGGGGGCCTGGCCCGGGCCTTCGCCGCCCCGCTGCTGGCCCTGCTGCTGCTGGGCTGGCTGGAGAGCCGCCCCTGGGTCGTGGCCCTGGCCCTGACGCTGCAGGCCCTGTTCATCCCCTACATCTTTCCGGTGGGGGCCGGGGCGGTGATCCTGGCCTGGCTCGCCGGCCGCACCGGCTACTTCAGCCCACCGCCTTTCCCGGCCCGGACCCTTCATTTCCTCCTCCTGGCCGCCGGGGCCGGCCTGGTGGCCCTGATGAACTTCGACTACCAGGGGGCGGGCTTCGGACCGCTGGTGAGCGCCGCGGAAATGGCGAACCGGCCCGAGTTCGGCTCCGGGGGGCGCTACGCCATCCTGCCGGTGCCGTCGCTCCTCTGGGAACTGATCCAACCCTGGGAAGATATCGCCCCCTTCCGGGACGGCGGGCCGGTGGCCGGCGTGGCGGTGACGTTCGTGGTGGCGGCCCTGGCGGCCATCGGGATCTTTCAGGTGGACTGGCGGGCCCTAAAAGACCGGCTCGGGCCGCTCGGGTGGCTGGGGCTCTCCTCGGTGCTGCTGTATTTCCTGGCCCGCATCTTCTTGCTGAAGCTCTTTGTCCCGGACCGCTATGTCATGTACACCGTTAATCTGTTTTATTGCCTCTTCCTGGCCCTGGGCCTGAACGGGGCCCTTAAAATCGGCCAGTGGCCCCGCAACCTGGCTCTCGTGGCCCTGATTCTCACGGCAACCTTGGGCGCGTTGCGGCTGCACGGGGTGGGCCTCAAGGATTATTCCGCTTACCAGGCTCTGTACGCCGCCCTCGCCGAGACCCCCAAAGACGCCCTCATTGCCGGGCACCCCAACCTGATGGACACCGTCCCCACCTTTGCCCGGCGCCGGGCTTTCGCCACTTATGAATTGGCCCATCCCTGGAGCCGGGGCTACTGGCAACAGCTGGGCCCCCGGTTGGACGATCTGTTCCGGGCCTATTACGCCGCCGACCCTAAGGAGGTCCTTAATTTTTGCCGCCAATACGGGATTTCGTTTCTGGTGGTGGATGACCGGCATTTTCGCCCGGACTTTCTCCGGGGCGGCCGGTTTTTCTTTCCCATGGACCAGCGGGTGCCCCCCCATTTCGGCAACAGCCTGCTGGATCGGCTAGACGCCCCCTTCTTCGCCCCCTTTGACGAGCAAATCCGGCGGCAAGTTGCGGGCCGGAGCCGGTTTGCCTTGCTTTCCTGGCCGTTTTCCCCTACCCTGGCGGTGGATGAGCATTTGCGCCTCCTCGACCTGCGCCCCTGGCTTACTAAAAACCCGCCGGACAAGCAGACAAGAGACTAGCACCATGCGAGTACTCCTGATAAATCCTGAGTTTCCTCCTTCCTTCTGGTCCTGGAAAGAGACCTGTGAATTTGAGGGGAAAAAGACTCTGATGCCGCCCCTGGGCCTGCTTACCGTGGCGGCCCTGCTGCCCCAGGAATGGGAATTCCGCCTGGCGGATCTGAACACCCGTCCCCTGAGTGGGGATGATTGGGAGTGGGCCGACCTGGTGATGTTGTCCGGCATGATTATTCAGAAAGAAGGGGTGTGCCGCCTGATTCGCCAGGCGAAACAGCAGAGAAAAGCCACGGTGGTGGGAGGCCCTTATGCCACCTCCCTGTCCCGGGAGGTTTTGGAGGCAGGCGTCGATTTCCTGGTGCGGGGAGAGGGAGAAGTTACGGTTCCTTACTTTTTGGCGGCCCTGCGGGAAGGACAGCCGGGGGGGATATTTGAGGAAGATAAAAAGCCCGAGATGACCACCTCCCCGGTGCCGCGTTTTGACCTGGTTAATTGTGACGATTACAATACCCTGAGCATTCAGACCTCCCGGGGCTGCCCCTTCAACTGCGAATTCTGCGACATTGTCAACCTTTACGGCCGCATCCCCCGGTACAAGACGGCCAGCCAGGTTATCCAGGAGCTGGCAACCCTTAACCGCCTGGGATGGAGGGGACCGGTCTTCCTCAACGATGACAACTTCATCGGGAACCGGGACCATGCCCGGGCCATCTTAACCCAGCTGACCCCCTGGATGAAGAGCCACGGCGAGCCCTACAATTTCTGGACCCAGACCTCGGTGAACCTGGGACAAGACCTGGAGCTCATCGATCTGATGACGGAGGCGAACTTCAGCCATGTCTTTCTGGGGGTGGAGACCCCGGAAACTGAAATCCTGAGCCTCAACCGCAAGTACCAGAACATCAGAAACCCCTTGGGGAAATCCCTGGCCAACATCAATGCCAATGGGCTTTCCGTGGTAGCCAGCTTCGTCATCGGCTTCGATCAGGAGAAGCCGGGGGCCGGGGAGCGCATCTGCCAGTTCGTGGAAGAGAACGCCATCCCCATAGTCATGCTGAACCGGTTGCAGGTCCTGCCCAATACCGATCTCTGGGATCGCCTCCAACGGGAGGGCCGGTTACTCGAAGGCCCGTCCACCGGCGACACCTCTGACCTGGACTTCAACTACGTCCCCACCCGCCCCCCGGGGGAAATCCTGGCGGAATATATGGACGCCATCGATCGCCTGTACGAACCTTCCGGATACCTGGCCCGGGCCTACCGCCACTTTCTAAGAATGAGGCCCACCCGTCGGGCCCTGGCCCTGCAACAGGGGCAGAAGACCGCGCCGACCCGGCGAAACAAGGGTCTCCCCTCAATCCCGAGCGCCAAAGCATGGAAGCAGCTACTCGCCATTCTGTGGAAACACGGCGTCCTCCGGCGCTATCGCCGGCAATTCTGGCGGCAGTTGCTGGGTATGTACCGGAGCAACCCCAGCCGCCTGAAGAGCTATGTGGTTTGCTGTGAAATGGGAGAAAGTTTATTTGCCTTGAGAAGAGAGCTGCTGCAAAAATGGGCCTCCACTAACCTAGTCCAATAAGATCAGCCGCAAACGGCCCATTACTCCGGGGCCGGGATCGTTTCCTGACCGGCAAGATGCTGCACCACATAAAGGGTCGCCTCCTCCTGGACCCCCTTGAGGCGGATCTGGAATTTTCTGGTCGCCGCCACCTCCTGCTGCACGTGGCGCCAGGCCGCCTCGGAAACCACCACCTCGCCCCCCTGAGCCTGCCCCTGGATGCGGTGGGTCAAATTCACCGCGGCTCCCACAATGCCATACTTGGCCCGGGACTCCGAACCGATGTTGCCCACCACCACCTCCCCGGCGTGGAGGCCGATGCCCATGGGCAAGGCCGGATAATGAGGCTCGGAGCGGTTGGCCTCCTCTTGCGCCGCCTGCATTTCCAAGGCGCACCTGACCGCCTGGCGCACCACCGGGGTCAAGGGGCCGTCCAGGGGATCGAAAAAGGCCAGCACCGCGTCCCCCAGGAAGTCCACGATGATGCCCCGGTGCCGGCGGATGATCTCCACCATCCGGGAGAAGTGGCGGTTGATGAGATGGATGGTGGCCTCCGGGCTCAGGGTCTCCGCCAGCGGGGTGAAACCCCGGATATCGGAGAACAGGATGACCACCTGGCGCTTTTCTCCCCCCAGACGGGCCGCCTCCGGCCGCCGCAGCAACTCCCGGGCGATCTCTTCATCCATGTAGCGCCCGAAAGTGTTCCGGATAAAATCCCGTTCTTGGAGCCCGGCCATCATCTGGTTAAAGCTCAAGGTTAGCTGGCCCATTTCGTCCTGGGACTTCACCGGCAGGGGCTCCCCATACTCGCCCGTGGCCACCCGGGCCGCTTTTTGCGACATCATCCGGATGGCCGCAACCATGGGACCTACTCCCAGGCGGATGAGCCCCAGGATGACCACCAGGCAGGTGAGTCCCCCCGCCAGGTAATAAGCCCGGAACCAATAGATGGGCGCCAGGATCTGGGAGGCCCTGGCGTGCAGCATGATGACCCAGGGCGCCTGGTGCAGCCGGTAAAAGCCGATCACTTCGTCCCCGCCCTGGATGGTGCCGGAGGTTTTGTCCTTCATCTCCGCCAGCATGACCACCTCCAGGGGGTCCTGGGTCTCCCCCAGGCAATGCCGGCTCTCCATGGCGGGGTTGGTGTGGGCCAGGTAGGTGCCGGCCTCGTTCACCAGGCAGGCCATGTTGCTTTGCATCCAACCGGAGCTGAGCAGGTCCTGCATCAGGTAGTCGAACCTGACCAAGACTTCCAGCCGCCCCAGGGGCCGGCCGCCGTCATCCAGCAGCTCGGACCTGAGGCCCACCGTTTGCCGGGCTTCGGGATAAAAATATTGCGGGGGAGAAACCCGGGCCACCGGCTGGGTGGGGGCGGCCTGGTCCCGCCAGGTCATCACCACCCGGCTGACGCCCGGATGCTCCTCCAGTTGCTTCAAGATCCACTGCCGGTTTCCCTCTCCCTGGCGGCCGCCGCCGGTTTGGCCCAGGGCCTGCATCCAATGAAGAGGCCCGCTCAGCATCATGTCCATCTGGTGGGCCGCCCGCTCCAGCCGCAGGGTGGCGGCCTCCTGCCATTCCCGGAGCAGGCTGCCCCGGATATAGAAATAGCCCGCCACCCCGACCCCGGCCATAAAGGCGGCCACCGGCAGCAGCAAAAAGAGAATTAACTTTTTCTGCAGGCTCTTGATCCTAACCACTTCATTACCTTATATTTTTGGGGCCAATACCAGTCCTAGAGGTAAAATCAGCATTTTTTTGTAGGGGCGCAATTCATGGCGCCCTGGCGGGCGTGATAAATCACGCCCCTACATCAAAAATACCTTTTTGCCGGCAAGTTGAGACCTCTGCGAAAGTCTCATGTGGGATAGCCGCCCTCGGCTGTCCACCATTAATTTAGCCGCAGGCGAGGGCGCCTACGCTACATGTTGGTTAAAGAGGTTAGCAATTGAGACTTTCGCAGAGGTCTCAACTTGCGCTCCATAAAGTAGCATAGTCATTCTGAGCCCGGCGAAGCATCAAGTGTTGCGTCCCGAAAACATCTTACAAAAGTCCACCCAATTATTCCCCCTCCCCTGGTGGGAGGGGGTAGGGGGAGGGGGAACTTGATCCCGGCTAACGTGCCTTAATCACTTATTATTCATGCCACCCCCACCCTAACCCTCCCCCATCAAGGGGGAGGGAATAAAAGCGAGCACTTTTGAAATGTGCTTGCGGGACACGATACTGGTATGGGGTTGCATAATTGCTATGACATTAAAACCAATGGTTTTACCCCCCTTTTCTAAAGGGGGGTAAGGGGGGATTATCTAACCGCTTAATAATCCTCCTAAATCCCATTTTAAGAAAGGGGGACTTAAAAGAGCCAAGCATTCATTTTGGGCTCGGTTCACCCTCAATAATACCTGTTTGACTGCAATTTGGTCTAAAAGGAAACGCCGCGGCGGTGTTAAGCAACGGGAGAGGGGGAAAGCTTGCCATATGCAGGCGCCAGGTCCTCGGGCGCCGTCTCAATAGGCCTGGCTTTGGCTGAGGCCCCGGAAGATGGTGAGCCCGATGATCTTCAGGTCGAACCACAAGGACCAGCGGCGCAGGTAGTCCAGGTCGTATTCGATGCGTTTTTCCATCTTGTCCAGGGTCTCGGTCTCGCCTCGCCAGCCGTTGACCTGGGCCCAGCCCGTGAGGCCGGGGCGCACCTTGTGGCGCAGCATGTAGCCCGGAATGAGACGCCGGTAGTACTCGTTGTGGGCCACCGCATGGGGCCGGGGCCCCACAATGGACATGGTTCCCTGGAGCACGTTGATGAACTGGGGCAGCTCATCCAGGCTGGTGCGCCGCAAGAACCTCCCGAACGCAGTCACCCGAGAATCGTTCTGGGTGGCCTGGGAGATGCGGGAGCCGTCTTCCCAAACCCTCATGGTGCGGAATTTGTAAACGGTGATTTCGTGGCCGTCCAGCCCGTAACGCCGCTGTTTGAAGATTATGGGACCCGGGGAGGACAACCTGACCCCGATGGCCGATAGGAGTAGCACCGGCGAGACCGCCAGTAGGATCAGGCTGGCCAGGACCAGGTCCTCGAACCGTTTCAGCCAGCCGTTGATGCCGAAGAACGGGGTCTCCCAGAGGGAGATGAGGGGAATGCCTCTCAGGTCCGTGAAGCCGGCGGTGAGCAGAGAGAACGTGAAGACATCGGGCACGAAATAGACGGAAGCCGTGGTGTCCTGCAGGGCTTCCACCATTTGCTTGAGGCGGTCCTCGGCCCTCAAGGGCAGGGCCAGGTAAACCATGTGGACCTGATGTTTCCGGACGTAGTCCGGCATCTGGTCCAGGTTGCCCAGCACCGGATAGGATTTGCCGTCGGACGGCAGCCTGACCTCGCCCGTCATCTGATCATCGAAAAACCCCATGAGCAACATCCCCAGCCAGGGGGTCTCCACCACGTTTTTGGCCAGCCGCTGGCCCAATTCCCCGGCCCCGGCAATGACCACGACGCGTCGGTTGCGGCCTTGCTTCCGGAGCCAGCGCAAACCCCAATAAACTTCCAGACGCAACAAGACCAGGGAAAAGGGCGCCAGCACCATCCAGGTGAGAATGACCCGCCGGGAAAACTGTGCCGAAGTCTTGGTCATGTAACCCAGAAAGGCCAGGATGGCGATCACCAGCACCCAGGACAGGAAGACTTTCCTGACCAGCAGCATCAAGTCGGCTCCTCGCCAGGGTTGGTAGAGGCGGGCCGCCTGAAAGACCATCACGGTGAGCGGGAAAACGACTAGCCCCAGAAGGCGGAAATAATAGTGGAAGGGCACCCCGTTCAGCCAACAAAGCACGAACAGCAGCAGCACCACCACCAGGCCGTCCAGGACCCATTGGGCCCTGGAGATGAGCCAGCGGTACTGGTCAAAAATCCCTTGTTTGCGGGTGAACACTAATTGATCTCCTCCCCAAGCATACCGTTAACCGGCAGATCTGGCAAGTTTATGATGGACGCGCCAGCTCGGTCAGGCCGTAAAGCAAGTCTTCCCACCGGGCCAGGATGCCGTCCCGGTTTAGGTTGGTCTCGGCATACCGACGGGCCCGCCGGCCCATCTCCTTCCTGGCGCCGGCGTCCGCCGCCAGCTTCGAGACCGCCCGGGCCAGGACGCCGGGGTCTTCCGGCGGCACCAGTACCCCGGCCCGGGAGTCCAGGGTTATCCGCCCCAGTTCCGTTTCCGGCAGGGCCGTGGCAATGAAGGGCCGGCCCGCCGCCAGGATGTTGGCGAGCTTGGAAGGCATCAATAAATCCGAAGCCTTGTGTTTCTGAACCACCAGGTGGATATCGCCCGCCGCCAACAGCCGGGGAAACCGTTCTTCTGATTGTAACGGCAAAAATTGCAGATTCTTAAGCCCCAATTCCTGGGCCCGGGCCTGTAATCTAAATTTGGCCCCCCCCTCCCCTGCCAGCAGATACTTGATTTCGGGGTTCCCCCGGGTGCGGGCCGCGGCCTCCAGGACCGTTTCCAGCCCTTGCTTTTCCCCCAGGGTGCCGGCGTAGAGCACGATTACTTCGGAGCCTAGCCCCAGCTCCTTGCGAAGACCAGGGTCCCGCCGGCCGGGCCGGATCCGGTCCAGGTCCGCCCAGTTGGGTAAGACGACCAGGCGGGACGCCGGCACCCCTTTGTCCCGGATCTTGTCGGCCATGGCCGGGGAAATGGTAGTCACCGCCCGGGCCCGGCCCAACAGGAAGCGCTCCAGCCGATCCACCCCGGCCAGCACGGCCGACTGGCGCAGGATCCCCAAATCCCGGGCCGCATCCAGCTGCAGGTCCTGGACGTGCATAATAAGGGGAATCCCCTGGCGCCGGGCCAGCAGGCAAGGGATGAGCCCCGATTGCAGCAGGGGGCAGACCACCAGCACCACGTCCCAGGGGCGCCGCCACAACTCGGCCAGCCACCAGTAGAGGCAGGAGGCCCCGAAGGAAAGCTCGTGCAGCACCCGGGTCCTACCCGTGACCCGGGCCGGCGCATAGAGGGGCGCCCGCAACACCTCCACGCCGCCCAGCCACTCCCGGCGCCACCGCTGGGGCCGGTACGCGGGGGCCACCCGCCACTCCGGGTAATAGGGGGGCCCGGCCAGCACCGTGACCGCGTGCCCCCGGGAGGCCAGCCAGGCCCCCAGCTCCCCGGTATAGCGCCCGATGCCCACCAGCTCCGGGGCGTAATTGATGCCGTGAATCAAGATGCGCATGGGCTGATAATTTCTGGCCTGGCCGGGCTTGGCCGGGCCGGTCATAGAGGTGTGTTTCAAAATATTAACGTGACAGTGGACAGACAGTATTTTACCCCCCTTTGTTAAAGGGGGGTCAGGGGGGATTTTTATAACTGCTTGAAATAACCCTAAATCCCCCTTTTCCAAAGGGGGACTCAACCTGCATAGCCCGGCTCTCCAGATCTGATTTTATGTCTAGCGCTCCACTGTAATGTGTCCCGTAAATACCTTACAGAATTTTGCACCAATTATTCCCCCTCCCCTGGTGGGAGGGGGTTAGGGGGAGGGGGAGTTTAATTTAGATTAACCTACCATAATCATTGATTTTTTTGCCACCCCCACCCTAACCCTCCCCCCTCAAGGGGGAGGGAACCAAGACGGCATTTCAATGTTACTTGTGGGACACAACAAAATATTTATCATCCAAATTACGAGACAGCACCCTATCTTTGGCGGCTGATATAGTAATCCTCCAGCACCAGGCAATCCATCCGGGTGCGGAGGAAACAGTCCAGGGCTTCCTCCGGCCGGTTCACCACCGGCTCATTCTCATTAAAAGAAGTGTTGAGGACCGTGGGAATCCCGGTGATTGCCTCGAATGCCTTGATCAGGCGGTAAAAACGGGGGTTGTCGCCAGCGGTGACGGTTTGCAGGCGGCCCGAGCCGTCCACATGGGTGACCGCCGGGATTGCCCCCCGCTTCTCCGGCTTCACCTTAAACACCTGCAGCATAAAGGGAACGTCGTCATCCTGCTCGAAATACTCCGGCACCGCCTCCCGCAGAATGGCCGGGGCAAAAGGCCGGAAGCTCTCCCGCCTTTTAATCTTCCGGTTCAGGATATCCTTCATATCCGGCCGCCGGGGATCGCACAGAATCGAGCGATGCCCCAGGGCCCTGGGGCCCCACTCCATGCGCCCGTGGAAAAAGCCCACCACTTTGCCGTCGGCAATGGCTGCCGCGGCGCGCCGCAACAACAGGTCCTCTGCCGTCAGCCTTTCCCAGGTGCAGTTTTCCTGCACCAGGTCATTCTCCCGGGCCCCGATGGCCGCCTGGATGTAACCTAGGTCATAGGCCGGGCCCCAGTAGGCGTGCTCCATAATAAAGGCCCGCGGCCTCTTAAGGATTTCGTGGCACACCGTAAAGGCGGCGCCCATGGCCCCCCCGGCATCCCCCGGGGCCGGCTGGATATAAAGGCGCTGAAAGGGAGTTCTTTCCCAGATCTTGCCGTTGCCCACGCTGTTCATGCCGCACCCACCCGACAGGCAAAGGTCTTTGAGGCCGGTCAAGCCGTGGAGATGGTGCAACAGGTGAAACAGCGAGTGCTCATAAACCGCTTGCAGGGAACAGGCGAGGTCCTGGTGGCGCGCCGTGATCTCCTCATCGGCAGCCCGCTCCGGGCCCAGGAGGTGCAACATTTTATCAGTGTATACCTTCCCCATCAGCGGCACCGCATTCTTCCACTCATACGTAAAATTGCTGGAATGATGGCAGAAAAAGTCCAGATTAAGCCGGAACTGGCCGTCTGGCAGCAGCCGCACCAGTTCCATCATTTCCTTCACATAGGTGGGATTGCCATAAGCCGCCAACCCCATGACCTTGTACTCATCCCCATAATTGCGGAACCCCAGGTACTGGGTCAGGGCCAGGTAAAGCAGGCCCAGGGAATGGGGGAAAAAGACCCGCCCCATGATCTTGAGGCGGTTGCCCTCCCCTACCCCCCAGGCGGCGCTGGAGAAATCCCCGAACCCGTCCACGGACAACACCGCGGCTTTTTCCATGGGTGACACCAGGAAGCTGCTGGCCAGGTGGGCCCGGTGATGCTCGATAAAGTGAACTTTGGCTTTAAGGGGGCCGACCCCCAGGGCCTGCTCCAACTCTTTCTTGATGCACAGCCATTGCCGGGCGTTAGCCGCCCGCCCCTTCACCAGGGTCCCCTGGGGCCGGGTCCTCAAGGTAAAGGCGAGCTTACGCCACAGGTTGGCCCAGGGCCTCCGGTTCAGGGCCACGTGCTCCACCTGATCGATGGAGAGCCCCGCCGCCTCCAGGCAGTACCGGATGGCATTGAGGGGGAAACCGGACCAGTGCTTGAGCCGGTTGAACCGTTCCTCTTCGGCCGCGGCGAGGAGCACGCCGTCGTGCACCAGGCAGGCCGAGGAATCGCCGTGATAGGCGTTAAGTCCCAGGATAAAGGACAAACCCACCTCCTTTACTCGAAGCCATAGCAAAACCGCCTTCTGCCACCTTTAGCGAAGCGAAGGGGTCTAGGTATTTGAAAAGACTAGTGGTGTGTCTCACAATTAAGGTGACCTGGTAAAGGCAGGTTTTTTACCCCCCTTTCCTAAAGGGGGGTAAAGGGGGGATTATATAAGCGCTTGAAATCCCCCTAAATCCCCCTTTTTCAAAGGGGGACTTATCCTGCCTATCCAGGCTCTCAGAGCTGATTTTATGTCCAGCTAATGGCCCGCTCCACTAGATTCTTCGGTGCGCTCAGAATGACATTTTATTCGAAGCGAGGTTTTGCAAAAGCTTCTCAGAGCTCCCCATAGAGTTCCAGCCACCGGGGACCCACGCTTTCCCAGGAATACCGGCGCTCCACCAACTCCCGCAGGGACTGGCCCCGGCTCTGGCGTTCCCTCTCCGTCCAGGAAAACACCGTCTCCAGGGCCCCGGTCAGTTCTTCCACCTGGGGATGGACCAGGAGGCCGCCCCCTTCTTCCCAATCCGCGAGACCGGTCTCATGGGTGGTAATCACCGGCACCCGGGCCGCGGCGGCTTCCAGGTTAGCCAGCCCCACCACCTCGGATCGGGAGGGCAGGCAAAAAGCCCCGGCGTGCCGGTAGAACTGCCATTTTCCGGCGCCAAATACCGGGCCCGAAAAAATGACCCGGCTCTCCAGCCCCAGGGAGCCGGCCTGGGCCTGAAGCTGGGCCGTATACGCCGGGGAGTGGTCGGGTCCCACGATGAGCAGGCGCCAATCCCCCCGGTTCGCGGCCCGGGCAAAGGCCGTGAGCAGCAGGTCGATGCCCTTCTTGGGGTGGAGCCGGCTGAGAAACAGCAGATACGGGCCCTCCACCGGGGGGGGCGCCTCTTGGGGCTCCGCCAGAGACGCGTCCACTTCCCGGAGATCAAGGGCATTGGGAATCACCGCCAGGCGGGTTCCGGGAAATTGGGGCGCCAGTTCCTGGCGTTCTTGGGGGGTAATGGCATGGACCAGGGTCAGGCGCCGGAAAGCCGGGTAAGCCATGGTGCGCCAGTAAACGTGCTTCTTCAGCCGCCGCAGCCGGCCGTCCTGCCAGTGCCAGGAGCTCAGCATGTCATGGGCGCTGAGCATGGCCGGCACCCCCCGCCGCGCCGCAAACCTGGCGGCCTGCCACTGGGGCGCGCCCCAAACCCCATGGAGGTGCAGCAGGCAATCGGGGCCGGTGGCCCATTTCTCCAAATATCTTACCAACTTGGGGGCATAGCGCCATGGATTCCCTGCAGGCCGCAGGGGGAACTCCACCAAATCCACTCCCGGGGGAACCGGGCCGGCGGCTTTGCCGGCCGCCAGGATGGTTACCGGCCATCCCTGGCGGCTGAGGTACCGGGAAATTTGGGTCACCACCGCGGTCACCCCGGTATTACCCGCCGAATGGTTTTCGGTGACCTGAAAGATCCGCCGGCGTCGGCTTTCAAGGTTTGGCTGGTTCATTTCTTCCAGATATGGGGAGAATCCGGTTAATAATTGTGCCCAAAACCTTTGGGTCGCTCCCGCAAAGCAAACATGTTAATGGGAGCGTTAAAGAAGTTCCTTTTATATCCCCTCTCCCCCAATGGGGGAGAGGGTTAGGGTGAGGGGGAAGGTCATCTCTTTTTCGCTCTCATTGATAATTTACTTGAGTATTCCTCACAATCCGGCCTGACCCGGCAAAAGGGGGCTCCTTCTTCCCGTTAGAACATCACATAGATGAAAGGTGAGACTTCTGCGTCCGGCTCTGCGCTTGCCGCCAGGAGTTGGGCCAACCGGGCCAGGGACGGAGCCAGCGCCACCAGTTCCGGGTGCCCTTGGGAGCGCCACATTTCCCCTAACTTCTGCTCCAGTTCGGCCGGCAGGGTGCATTCCGGCAGTTCCATCTCTTGGGCGCTCAGCGTGGTTTGCCCTCGGGCCTGGAAATAAGTGGGCAACCGCGGGTCGAACCGGGTGGCAAAGAAGCTGCCCGCGGCGCCGCCCAGGCGATGTCGCAAGGGGAGAAGCTCCCGCTCAAAAAACCTTCTGATCTGCGCCTGGGACTTTTCCTGGTTAATCCGGGTCATATTCTTGCTTCCAATCTTCTGCGTCCGCCCAGGGCGGCTGTTGCTCCTTCCATAACAGGCAGTCCTCCAACACCAGGAGGTCCATCTCAGTGCGCCTGAAACAGCGGTAGGCGTCTTGCGGCGAACACACGATGGGTTCTCCCCGGACGTTAAAGGAGGTGTTGATCACCACCGCACAACCGGTGAGGTCCTTAAACTCCCGGAGCAGGGCATAATAGTCCGGTTTATCAACGGGATGAACCGTTTGCACCCGGGCGCTGTAATCCACGTGGGTGACCGCGGGGATATCCGAGCGCGGCCGGTTGAGCGCCACCCTGAGGTCTTCGGTCCGATCCAGATCATCCCGGTTCACCGGCAGGCGGCGTTCCTCCTTGACCGGCGCCACCAACAGCATATAAGGGCTCTCCCCGGCCAGCTCGAAATAATCGCCCGCCTCTTCCAGCAAAACCGAGGGCGCAAAGGGGCGGAAAGACTCGCGATACTTGATCTTCAGGTTCATGCGGGACTGCATGCCCGGGTCCCGGGGGTCGCCCAGAATGGAGCGGGCCCCCAGGGCCCGGGGCCCGAATTCCATCCGGCCGCAGAAATACCCCACTATCTTGCCGTCGGCAATAGCCTGGGCCACTTGCTTAAGGCGCCTGGGGGCCTCGGGGATGGCTTCATAAGGATACCCCTGGCGGTCCAGGAAGGCCTTGATTTCGGAGGTTTGGTAGGCCGGCCCCAGGTAGCTCCCTTTCTGAGAGTCACGCCCCTCCGGATTCGGCCTCCGGGGCAGCCCCAAATAGACATGGCATCCCAACAGGGCCGCCCCCAGGGCCCCGCCGGCGTCCCCCGCCGCGGGCTGGACCCACAGGCCATCAAAAATCCCCTCTCGCAAGATCTTGCTGTTGGCCACGCAATTCAAGGCCACCCCCCCGGCCATGGCCAGGTTGCGGGCGCCGGTTTCCTTCCGGAGATGGCGGGCCAAGGCCACCACCACCTCCTCCAGGACCTGTTGGACGGAAGCCGCCAGGTCCCGCTCCCTCCGGGTAATCAGGCTTTCAGGGGCTCGCGGGGGCCCTTGGAAGAGCCGGTTAAACTTCTCATTGGTCATGAAATTGCTGTCCAGAAAGCCGAAATACTCGGGGTTCAGGCGGAAGGAGCCGTCCCCTTTGATATCGATGAGGTGGTCCCGAATGGTCTGATAATAGCTGGGCTTCCCGTAAGGAGCCAGTCCCATGAGTTTGTATTCCCCGGAGTTGACCTTGAATCCGCAAAAATAGGTGAAGGCGCTGTAGAGCAGTCCCAGGGAGTGGGGATAATTAAGCGCCTGGGTAAGTTCGATGCGGCTCCCCTGTCCGAAACCCAGGGTCGTGGTCTCCCATTCCCCCACTCCGTCCAGGGTGAGGATGGCGGCCTCGGCGAAGGGCGACGGGTAGAAAGCCGACGCGGCATGGGCCAGGTGGTGCTCGGTGAAGAGAACTTTCCCGGATTTTCCCATAGATCCCAGGGCGCGCCGGACATATTCCCGGACCCAGACCTTGATGCCCAGGACCGAGCGGCAGGCCTTGTCAAACTGGTCCGAGGCCGCCTCTCCCATCATCAGACAATTTTTCAAGACCCGGTCCCAGGTGAGCAGCGGATTGTCGTAGAAGACGATGGCGTCCAACTCGGCCGCCTCAATAAAGGCCTCCTCCAGGCAGTAGTTGATGGCCGCGGCCGGGAACCGGGGGTCGTGTTTCTTGCGGGTGAATCTCTCTTCCTGGGCCGCGGCGATAATCTCGCCATCTACCACCAGGGCGGCCGCGGAGTCATGGTAAAAGGCCGAGAGGCCCAGGACCGTCTTGCTCACTCCTGATACCGTCTTATGCCACTAGATGGCGGACCACGGGTGCCAGGGATTGGGCCAGGGCCTGATGCCCGGCAGGGGTGAGGTGGGGGTCGGGGGTAAAGCGAAAGCCACGCCTCACTTCCTTGGGATAGGCGAGCAGGTCTGCCAAGGGATCATGGAGCGGGCAGCCGGTGGCGTCGGCCAGTTCCCGGAATCGGGCCGATAGGCCGAAGGGTTGCTTGTTTCTTCTACAAATTGATAAAAGGGGATGGGCACCAGGAGGACTCCTGCCCTGAGGCGGTGATCCGGCAGTGAGAATGGCCTGCAGGAGCAGCCAGGCGGGGTCCCGAGGGTTATCATATTCGGGGAAGGGTTGATAGCGGGTCAGGCTCTGGGCAAGGTTTTG
Source organism: uncultured delta proteobacterium (assembly GCA_963790655.1). Lineage (GTDB taxonomy): Bacteria > Desulfobacterota > Desulfobaccia > Desulfobaccales > 0-14-0-80-60-11 > DASWLF01. Next base: position 217,979 of record CAWBPT010000004.1, read on the forward strand.
CAATTTCATTTTTTTCACTAGCCGGCGCAAGGCGGGATAGCGGCCGCCCCGGTCAATGGTATGCCGCAAGTCCCGGGGGATCTCAGCCTCCGAGAGGGGTCCTTGGGGGGCGGGACTTGGCGGAGCGCCAAGGCGCCTCACCAATTCGAAGTAGGGTTTGGCATACTACACCTCTTCACCCTGCTCATTTTGGTAGATCCGGTACCGGGCTTTAACCCGCAGGATGTTCTCCACCAACTAACCCCCAGGATTATCAGGTGGATCATATCCCTGGCGAACTCCTGGTAGACCAGATATTGCTGGTCCGTGCCGGTTCCCGGCAAGGCCAGGTTGTAGACCTCCAGCCCGGGAATCAGTTTTTCCAGCAAATCGCCGTATCGTTGGCCGTCCGAGACCCCCTCCCCGGCCGTAAAAGAATCGCCGAAGAGCAGGACCCGGGGTCCTGTGGCGATCTTTGCCTTGGCAAATTCATGGCGACAGCGAAAACCACTCTGATTGACGCGGACGAGGTAGCCGCCCCCTTCATGCTGAACCCGGGTTCGAATCCCGGGTATGAAACGGTAGCCGATTACCGGATGATATTCAAATAGTTGGCGCTGCATGGCTAAGCCCGCGGGAGAATCGATAATAGGATGACGACATGAAGCCCAACCTGTCCGGGCGCCGGCAATGCCGGCGAAGCCGCCGATCCCTTTAGGGTCGTGGCATCTGCGGCCAGTAAAATATTATATCAATAAGGGCCGTGAGGGGGGCATTTTTTGATAAAATCTTTTATTATCCTTAGTTAGCTGGTTGACTAAGGGCAGTTCTTTGTTTAATAATGAAACATTAAACATTGAACAAAAGCCCCTATGGACGATCCCATCCTGGAATACAACATCCTCGATTCCGTGGATGAAAATGACGGTAGCCTGACCCAAAGGCACATCTCCAAGAAGTTGAGCCGGAGTGTGGCTTCCGTAAATTTTGCCCTCCGCCTGCTGGCGGTGAAGGGCTACATCAAGATCACCGGGGCCAATCCCCGGAACTTAAAGTACCATCTCACGCCCAGCGGGCTTCTCCGGAAATCCGTCCTGGCCTACAACTTCCTGAGACGCCAGAGCGCCTTGTACGAGGAAGTCAGGAAAGACCTGTTGCGGAGGCTTAGAAGCCTCGCCGCCGAGGAGGTCCGCCAGGTTGATGTTTACGGCTGGACCCCTTTTACCGAAGCGGCCATCTTATACCTCATCTCCGAAGGCATCAGGGTTAACGCCTTATATGTGCCTGAGATCGGCAAGGCACACCCGTGCAACCGGATTCCTCTGCGCACCCTCGAGGAATTTCAGCCCGAAGGTGAGGCCTTGATCTTGCTGGAGCGCCTCCCCTGGCCCTGGGAGGAAAAGATCGGCATCAGAAAAGTGGCCTGCTTCCCGGCCCCTGAAGCGTGGGATCCCGGATTTAAATAAACTGAGCCAGGGGATTTTTCCCCGGATTTTTCCGGGGGGACTCTAACCCTTGCTGGGGGACTAACAGCGACCGCGGGGTTCCGGAGAGCCACGGCGAGAACACGAACTATGGAGTGGAAAAATTCTACCATTAAGGGAGGGGTGGCGCGGGCTTCCGGGGAGACTACCGGAGGTGCGGGCGGCTGGACCACGGTCATCCGCCCCCGCAACCCCTGGTTCCACCTGAACCTGGCGGAAATCTGGCGCTACCGCGACCTCATCCTCCTCTTCGTGCACCGGGATTTCGTCGCCCGGTATAAACAGACGATCCTGGGCCCCCTGTGGTTTTTTCTGCAGCCCCTGTTAACCGCCAGCGTCTTAACCGTGGTCTTCGGGCGCATCGCCCGGATTCCCACGGACGGGGTGCCGCCGTTCCTGTTCTATTTTTCCGGCACGGTGTGCTGGACGTATTTTTCCATGGTCCTCACCGAGACTTCCTACACCTTTACTGCCTATGCCCCCCATCTTTGGGAAGGTTTATTTTCCGCGGCTGGTGATCCCGCTGTCCATCGCCCTCTCCAACGTGTTGAAATTTCTCATCCAGTTCACCTTATTTCTGGGCTTCTTAGTTTACTATGTATTCCAGGGAGCGCCGGTAGCTCCCAGCGCCTGGGTGTTAACCCTGCCGCTATTGATCTTCCAGATGGGCCTCCTGGGAGTGGCCTGTGGCATCGTCGTGGCTTCCCTGACCACGAAATACAAGGACTTGACCCTGTTGGTCACCTTTGGGTTGCAGCTCTGGATGTTTGCCACCCCGGTGATCTATCCCCTTTCCCAGGTTCCCTTGCGCTACCGGGGTTTTTGGCTGCCAACCCCATGACCCCGGTGGTGGAAAGCTTCCGGGCCGCCTTCGGGGGTCGACTGCACTGCGGCCGGAATATTAATCCTGGGGTGGAGCACCATCCTGGTGCTTTTGTTCGTCGGCCTGGTGCTCTTCAGCCGGGCGGAAAAAAGCTTCATGGACACCGTTTGAGAGAATTCTCGGATGGCCCGGAAAAGGTAATGGTCACGGTCCTGCAAGTCGAAAATCTCTGGAAGGAATACCGCCTGGGGGTCATCGGCCACGGAGCTCTCGCCCGGGATTTCCAGAGCTGGTGGGCCCGGCTCCGGGGTCGGGAAGACCCCAACCGGCGCATCACTTTCATAGCTCGGCGGGGCCGCGGCCGGCCAAGACCGTATCTGGGCCTTGCAAGACCTGTCCCTGGAGGTGAAGCAGGGAGAGGTGCTGGGCATAATCGGCATCAACGGCGCCGGCAAGTCCACCCTCTTGAAGCTCATCTCCCAGGTCACCGCACCCACCCGGGGGGAAATCAACATCAAAGGTCGGGTGGCCAGCTTGCTGGAGGTGGGCACCGGGTTTCATCCGGAGCTCACCGGCCGGGAAAATATTTTTCTCAACGGCGCTATCCTGGGGATGACCATCGGGGAGATCCGGCGCAAGTTCGACCAGATCGTGGAATTCTCGGGTTGGAGTTGTTCGTCGACACCCCGGTGAAACGTTACTCCAGCGGCATGTACACGGGCCTAGCCTTTGCGGTGGCCGCCCACCTGGACGCGGAAATCCTCGTGGTGGACGAAGTCCTGGCGGTGGGGGACGTGGAGTTCCAGAAGAAATGCCTGGCCCGGATGGGGGAGTTACTCGTCGAAGGCCGGACGGTGCTTTTCATTTCCCATAATATTCCGGCCATTGCCCGTCTCTGTCCCCGGGCCATCTGGCTGGACCGGGCCGCATGCTGGACGCCCCCTCGCCGCGAGTAATCAGCGCCTATCTGAGTGCCGGTTTAGGGGCCACCGCGGAGAAAGTCTGGCCGGACCTGCGCCCCGCGCCCGGCAGCGACGTGGTGCGCCTCAGGGGTGCCGGTCCGGGGGGCAGACGGCCAGGTGCTGGGTTCTCTGGATGTGCGCCGGCCTCGGCGTTGAGATGGAATACGAGGTGCTGCAACCCGGCCACGAGTTTTACCCGGCTTCTCCCTGGTCAATGAAGCGGGCATCCAGGGTTTTTCCAGCAGTGACCCGGAGCCGGAATGGCACCGCAAACCCCGTCCCCTGGGTCGTTACGTGAGCACCGCCTGGATACCGGGAAATATCCTGGGCGAGGGCGGTTACGTCGTCGGCGCCGCTACCCTCTCTGATACCAATCATATTGTGGTGCACGCCAAAGAACAGGATGTGGTAGCCTTTCAGACGGTGGATCCTTTGGAGGGAGATTCGCCCCGGGGAGAATCCGGCAGGGTCATAAGACCCTTGCTGAAGTGGACCACAAATTTGGCCGGCTAATACTGGCCCGTCGGATAACTGATCAAGCATGGATTCATTTAATCCTAGTTTGAGCGTTAAAAAACCGGCGCGCCGTGGGAGCCGGGGCGCCGGTGCTGATTATCGCCGAAGGCGGGGTGAACCATTTCGGCGATCTGCGCAAGGCCCTGGACCTGGTGGACCTGGCGGCCGCGGCCGGCGCCGACGCCTTTAAAACCCAGGTATTTATCACCGACCGCCTGGTATCCGGGCGGCTGCCCGCTTGGCGGGAACGGCTGCGTCCCAAAGAAATCACCTTTGACTTTTTGAGCCGCATGAAAGAGCAGTGCGATAAGAGAAACCTCATTTTTCTGTGCACCGCCCACGAGGACACCACCCTGTCCTGGCTGGACGCGCTTAAGGTGCCGGCCTTTAAGATCGGCTCCGGAGAGCGGGATAATTTTGCTTATTTCCGCCAAATCGCCCAAAGGGGAAAACCCGTCATTCTCTCCACCGGCATGTATGGCCTGAAGCAGGTCCAGGAAACCCTCAAGATCTTTACCGACGCGGGCTGCCGCGAGCTGGCGCTGTTGCATTGCGTCACCAGCTATCCCACCCCGTATGCGGAGGTCAACTTAAGGGCGATCCATACCTTAAAAGAGATATTTCCGGGACCGGTGGGTTATTCCGACCACACCGCGGGCCACCACGCGGTGCTGGCGGCGGTGGCCCTGGGGGCCGCCATCGTGGAGAAGCACATCACCCTGGATTTTAACGTGCCCGACGCCCAGGACTGGAAAGTACGGCGGGCCCCGAGGACTTTCCGGCGCTGGTGCGCCATATCCGGGAAGTGGAAGCGGCCCTGGGCAGCGGGGTCAAAGCGGCGCAACCCTGCGAGGCCGCCGCCTTTAAGTGGGCCCTGAAACGCCTGGTGGCCGCCCGGGATTTGCCCACGGGCGCGGTCCTTAAAGAGGATATGCTCCTGGCTAAAAGATGCGATACCGGGCTGTCGCCCCGGCACCTGCCCGAGCTTCTCGGGCGCCGCTTAAGCCGCAGCCTGGAAGCGGATCAGCCATTGGCATGGGAGCATCTCGCCCCATGACCACACGACAGATAGCCGTGCTGACCGGGAAGCGGGGAGGCTATGGGGCCATGAAGCCCATGCTCAAGTTGATGGAGGCCGACCCCGCTCTCAAGCTTTCCCTCATTGTCACGGACCAGCACGTGAATCCCAAATTTGGGGCCACCATTGGGGAAGTGGAAAAAGAATTCAAGGTCGCGGCGGCGGTGGATATGGAGCAGAGGAACGGCAGCGGCCACGCCCGGGCCCGGGCCATCGGCGTGTGCCTGAGCAAAATGACGGAAGTGCTTGACGAAATGCGGCCCCATATCTTGGTGTTATACGGGGACAGGGGCGAAGTCATCGCCACGGCCATCGCTGCTATCCACCTAGGGATTCCCATTGCGCATTTACAGGGGGGCGACCTTAGGGAACATGGACGAATTGATTCGCCATGCCATGACCAATTCTCCCCACCTCCATTTCGCCTCCAACCTGGAAAGCGCCACCCGCATCCTGAGGATGGGGGAAGAGCCCTGGCGGGTTCACGTGGTGGGGGACAACCACATCGATCCAATCGTAGCCGGAGATTATACTGACGCGGCAACGCTCCGGGAACGATACGGGAATAAGTCTGTCGGAGAAGCCCATCATCGTCTTGCAGCATCCGGAAACTACCCGGAAACGGGACAATTACGCGGACATGCGGGGCACCCTGGAGGCGGTTCTGGCCCTGGGGCGGCGCACCCTCATCATTTACCCATGCTCGGACCAGGGTTATGAGGAAGTCGTCCGGGCCATCGAAGAGGTGCCCGGCGGCCCGCGGGTGTCCATTCACCAGACACCGAGGCGGCGGACTTCTGGGGGCTGCTATCCTTGGCCGCAGTGCTCGTGGGCAATTCCTTTGCCGGCCTCATCGAAACCCCTTATCTCCACATCCCGGCACTTAACCTGGGGGAAACGACAAAAGGGACGACGCCAGGCAGAGAACGTCATTTCCTCCGAATTCAGCCAGGAGGCGGTGGCCGCCTGCCTGGAAAAGGCTCTGCACGACCCGAAATTTGCCTAAAAGTGCAACAGTGCAGCCACCCCTTCGGCGACGGGCAAGCCTATAGGCGGATTGTGGCGGTTTTAAAAACCGTTGCCCTGGATGAAAAACTCTTGAACAAGAGAATAACGTATTGAGATGTCTCTCCTCACTGCCCTCTATTACAGCATCTTGCAGTATCAGCCGGAGAACCTGAAGTTCCTTCACGAACATTTCCAGGTCATCGAGATCGTGGATCCGGATGCGGACAGGGAAAAGATTCTAGCAGAGGTTGACCTTTGTTTCGCACCTCTGGGATATTATTTCGGCCGGGACAAGATGGAGCGTTGTCCCCGTTGCGGGCCATCGCCACCAATACCACCGGGGTCCCCCACATCGACATGAAGGAGGCTGCGACCCGAAATATCAAAGTCTTTTCTTTGAAGGATGAAGGCGAATTCCTGAAGACCATCACTCCCACCGCCGAGCACACCTGGGGCTTGTTGCTGGCCCTGATGCGCCGGAGTCCCTGGGCTCACGGCGCCGTCTTGCAGGGACAGTGGAATCGCCGTCCCTTCGGAGCTCCCCAGATGCTGTCCCGCATGTCCCTGGGGCTGATCGGCTTCGGTAGATTGGGCCGTATGGTGGGCCGTTCCGGGTTGGCCTTCGGCATGAGGGTGGCGTTCTTCGACCCTTATTTGGAGGGCTCTCCTCCCGGCTTTGAGCGGATAGGAACTCTGGAGGAATTAGTGGCCGCCTCCGACGTGGTGAGCTTGCACGCTCCTGCCAATGAGAGCACGTACAAGACGGTTAACCGGGATCTCCTGGAAAAATTCCAGACCGGCAGCTACTTCAAAACACCGCTCGAGGAGAGTTGGTGGACAAGGAGACTTGCTGGAAATGTTAAAGAATGGACGCCTGGCGGGAGCTGCCCTGGACGTCTTGGACGGGGAATTTGTTCCCGGCTTCCAGCTGTCGGTCCATCCCCTGTGGCATATGCCTGTGCCACGACAACTTGCTCTTGACTCCGCACATCGGCGGCTCGACCATGATGCCTGGCGGGAAACGGAAAGGCGGGTCATACAACTGGCCTACTCCTATCTCTGTGAAGGAAAGTGATGAAGATCATATCTGGTGCGGCCTGGGGTTTCATCCCCGCCCGGGGAGGATCCAAAAGCATACCCTTGAAGAACCTCGCCCCATTCGGGGGGCGTCCGCTCCTCGATTATTGCCTTCTGGCTGCCAGGGCCTGGGGGGGCTTTTCCCGGCTCGTCTGCAGCACCGATTCCCTCGAGATTGCTGCCAGGGCGCGCCATTCAATGCGGAAGTCCACTCTCGCCCGGCCAGCCTAGCCGAAGGCGACACCCCGATTTATAAGGTCGTGGCCCATTTTCTCCGGGACATCGAAGTCCGGGAAGGAAGAGTGGCGGATGTCGTCGCCCTGCTCCAACCCACCTCACCCTTCTTCCTGCCGGAACACCCCGATACTGCGTCAAAGACCTCCTGGCCGACGACTCGGCCGGGTCGGCCCCGACCATCGTCCCCTGTCCCCACAACTTCCATGCCTATAATCAGCGATCCTGGTGGTGGACGGAAAGTCAGATTTCGGTTTCCGGAAGAACGCCGTCTGGCCTATAATAAGCAAACCAAGCCGCCTCATTATCTATTTGGCAACCTCTTGGTCTTTCGCAGCGCCGCAGCCCTGGCCCAGGGTAATCTCTTTGCGGAGCCTTCCCTGGCGGTCCCCATTGCCGTCCTTATGATTTTGATGCGGACGGGCCCGAAGATTTTCGCTTGGGGGGCCTGATGCTGGCCCACGGCCTGGTGGACTGCCCCATCTGCGGCAAGAAGAAATTTAATGGACAAGGAGTGAAAAACGGTGCGGATCCTCGTTTTCGGGGGGGACGGCTACCTCGGCTGGCCCACGGCCATGCATTTCTCCGAGAGGAGACGAGTCATGGTGGTGGACAACTTCTCCAAGCGGCAGATTGAGCTGAACTTCGGCATCGGGCCGCTGGAGCCCGTCACCACCTTGCACCGCCGGGTGGCCTTGTGGAAGGAGGTCACCGGCCGGGAAATCAGCTGCACGTCGGTGATCTCCTCAACCACCGTTTCATCTATAAAGTGTTGGAGGAGTTTCAGCCGGACGCCATCATCCATTACGCCGAACAGCCCTCCGCCCCCTATTCCATGTGGATCCGGGGCACATGCGGTGTACACCCAATACAACAACGTCATCGGCACCTTGAACCTGCTGTTCGCCATCAAGAGATACTGCCCCGAGGCCCACCTGGTCAAGCTGGGGACCATGGGGGAATACGGCACCCCCAACATCGACATCGAGGAGGGCTACATCACGATCGAGCACAACGGCCGGACGGACACGCTGCCTTTCCCCAAAACGCCGGGGAGCTTGTACCACCTCTCCAAGGTCCACGATTCCCACAACATCCATTTCGCCTGCAGGAACTGGGGGCTGCGGGCCACCGACCTCAACCAGGGCGTGGTGTACGGCATCGAGACCGACCAGACCCGGCTGCGACCCGGGCTTGCGCACCAGCTTCCATTACGATGAGATTTTCGGCACGGTGCTCAACCGCTTCTGCGTCCAGGCGGTGGCCGGCATTCCCTTAACGGTGTACGGCAAAGGGGGGCAGACCCGGGGCTTTCTCAACATCCGGGACACCATCAAGTGCGTGGAGCTGGCCGTGCGAAACCCGGGCCCCCTGGGAGAGTGCCGCATCTTCAACCAGTTCACCGAGATCTTTTCCGTGAAGCAACTGGCGGAAATGGTCCGGGACGCCGCCAGCCAAAGAGGGATGAAGGTCGCCATCCAGCATTTGGAAAATCCCCGGTATGAGCAGGAAGAGCACTATTACAATGCCAAGCACTCCAAGCTGAAGGAACTGGGGCTCGATCCCCATCTCCTTTCCGACGTCCTCTTTGAGCAGATGCTGGATTACATTGCCAGGGCCGTGGATCGGATTAACCACGACATCATCCTCCCCCGGGTCAAGTGGCGCCAAAATTTTCTTACCCCTTAATTGGGCGGGAAACAGATGGAAGTTCTAAAACCTCCTTATGAAGTATGGCTCTGCGATCTCACCCATACGAAACAGACTATAGCCAGTAATAGCGTCCCTCTGGGCATAGGGCTAATATCAGCCTATGCTAAGAAAAGATTTGGAGATTTGCTGGAAATCAGATTATTTAAATATCCGGAGAAATTGCTTGAGGAATTATTAGCTAAGCCTCCACAAGTTATTGGTTTTAGTAATTATGTCTGGAATCTGGACCTTAGCTACTCCCTATCCTGCCATTTAAAGAAACTGAACCCTTCAGCAGTAGTGATTTTTGGGGGCCCTAATTATCCTCTGGATATTCAATTACAAGAGGAGTTCCTCAAAAAAAGAGACATGATAGATTTTTATATTTATCGAGAAGGGGAACAGGCATTTTGTGATCTTTTATCTGCGTTGATTGATAATAATTTCAATATTGAGGAAACGAAAAAGTCAAGCCTTGATAATTGTCATTATTTAATGAATGGCAGCCTGGTCGCCCAAAATAACCATAAGAGAATGGAGTTGGACGATATCCCATCTGCCTATACAACAGGGATTCTGGATGAATTTTTTGATGGGAAATTGATGCCTCTGATTCATACGAATCGCGGTTGTCCTTTTTCCTGTACCTTTTGTACCGAAAGCGATCCATACTTTGACAAGATCTCATTTAGAAATCCTGAATCATTTAAAGCTGACCTGGAATATGTGGCCCGGATGCATCAAGGAAATAAAAATATCGATATTACAGATTCTAATTTCGGCATGTATAAGAATGATCTTGTAATTGCTCAAGCCATTGCAGCAGTCAAGGGTAAATATGATTTTCCCGATTATATCCATGTGGCGACCGGGAAAACTAATAAAGAGCGGGTCTTGGAAGTCGCAAAAATAACCGGGGGTCTTTTTCGACTCTCCGCCTCGGTACAATCTACCGACCCGATTGTTTTAAATAATATTAAAAGAAAGAATATATCCATCTCAACGATTATCGAGCTGGCCAGAAAGGCTGCAAAAATTGGCAGTAATACTTATGCGGAAATAATATTGGCCTTGCCGGGAGACACCAAAGAAGCACATTTTAAGAGTATCGAATATGTAATAAACCATAATCTTAATTATATCAGATGTTATACACTTATGATGCTAAAAGGAACTGAGCTTGATTCGGCAGAGACGATAGCAAAGTTTGGCTTGGTGACAAAATATAGAGTAATTCCCAGATGCTATGGTCTTTATGAATCTGGCGGAGATAAATTATTTTCCGTTGAGACTGAAAAAGTTTGTGTGGCTAATAATACCTTAAGTTTTGAGGACTATTTGGAATGCAGACTTTTTGCTCTGACCATAGAAATTTTCTACAATGATGGTATTTTATCAGAATTATTATTGTTCCTTTCACAATATGATATCAAGCCTTTTGAATTTCTTCAGAAAATTCACGAACGGCGGCATGAGTTACCGGAAGTATTGTCTGAACTTTATAAACAATTTCGTCAGGAGACGATGGACGAACTTTGGGATTCAGAAGAAGAATTACTAAGCTTTGCTAAAAATGAGGCTACAATCCAAAAATATATGGAGGGGGAATATGGAAGCAATCTTATTTTTAAATATAAGGCAATTGCCTTTGTAAAATTAATGGATGCCATCCATGATATTGCCTTCAGCGTCGCTAATGATCTCATCATATCGAAGAAAATAGATGACCGGCAGACAATTTTGGATTTTTTGCATGAATTAAAAACTTATAGCCTGCTAAAGAAAAGAGACCTCCTAAAAACTGATCTTATGTACAAAAACACCTTCAAATATGATTTGCTCTCAGGCGAAATGCATAATTTTGAAATTAATCCGCAGGATTTTAAGAAAGAAAAGGGTATCGAAGTATGCTTTACGCACAGCGAGCAACAAAAAGAAATAATTAATGGGCATCTTGAAGAATATGGAGAAACAATTGTCGGTATCGGCAGGATTCTTTCACGTATCCATGTTAAAAAGATGTACAGGAAAACCGATTTATGTAATTGAGGCATCGACGAATCTCTGAAAATAGTCAAGAGCTCTTCCGGAGAAAATATAACTTTGATAAATCTGTTTACCCCTGTTTTCCCATGAGCCTGACTAAATACGTGTGCAGTTATTGAAATATAATTAGCTTGTTAATAGGATTATAAATTAATTACCAAAGAAAGGATCACCTGGATGGACCATCTGGCAGACAAGAACTATACTTATGACGATATAATTAACCTATATCCGAAATACGATGCAGAATTACGACTGTTGTCCCGCAAGCTCCGCGGCATTTACCATGCAATGCAAAAGAAAGGCCATGGAACCACCTTCAGCGATGTAGAAGGAGAGCTCTTATACCTGCTAATTCGGGAGGGCCGCCCGAATGTGGTTTTCGAAATCTCCCCTGACTGCGGGTGGTCGACTAATTACATCCTCGCCGCGCTTACCGCCAACCAGCATGGGGTCTTGCACACGTTTGAATTGGAGACCAAGAAACACGGCCAGCCTACGGAAACCGTGATCACTACCAATCAGCACCCCGACTGGGATAAGTCTCGGCTGATTTTACATCTGGGAGATGCGCGGGACACGGTGAAGGAGGTGGGCGGAGAGATCGATTTCCTGCTCATGGACAGCAACCACGAGGATTGGTTCGCTGACTGGTATCTTAAGGAGATGCTGCCGCGGGTGCGCGGCCCGGTGATGGTCCACGATATCGTTTTTGTGGATGGCATGGAACCGAGCACTGAGGCGCGGTTCGTCTGGGAATGGGCCGGGCAGAAAGGAGTTGAGCTAAATCTCGTGGGCGCTTTGGAAGCGGCCTTGCAAGCTACGGGGCTGCGCGCCACCTATGCCGAAAGGCGAAATTTACGCTGCAATTCCATATTTTTTTCCATGCCGGAGCCCAAAGCCGGGAGTCTCCCGGAACTGGCGCAGTCTCCGGAAGAGCTGCTGGACCAGGCTGAGAAGCTGGAAGGCGTGCAGGCCGACGATCTCGTTAACCAAGCCGCCAAGTATATTTTGACAGATACCAAGCGGGTACATCGTCATCGGTTGCTATATCGGGCCGGGAGAGTTTATCTCCGGATGGGCGAACCTGGGGAGGCAGAGCGCCAGTTTCAAAGGGCCTTGGGAGTGGTGTTACAGGCTGATAGGCTGCCCCGTTACCGGGGTTTAACCGAGCTTTTTCGACTGTTTTTATCCGGTCACCAGTGGCGCCATGCCTTGCAAACCGGCCTGATGCTGTGTGTCTCCAGGCCTGATGGCATTATCGAAATATTTAGAGTGCTGGCCCAGGGGGTGTCTAAGCTATGGCGCAACGCCACCAACCCTTGTAAGGAATCCTCGGCCACCGAGAGCTAACCTGAATAATAACCGGAAGTGATGCATTGAATTCCGCCAAAATCAACCAATTTGCCAACAGCCTCGGTCTGCCGGGATTTCTGGAGCAATCCGGCTTGTGGCCGCCCTTGCTGAAAGTCAAGCATTGGCTGAGAAGCCACCGGCAGTACCTCTGGGGCTACAACCATCAGGAATCATCCCGCCTGATCGCCGAAGATTACCGGGTCACCGGCAAGCAAATCCGGCGCCTGGCCGCGGGGTGCCCCCAGGGGGACCGGCGTAAGGTGGCCTTGATGGTTTCTGCCGCGGTCCCGCTGATTTGGGGGATAAAGCTGGAGGGGATGCTGTCCCTGGCTCTCCGCTTGAAGGATTACAGCATCGGGGTGGTGGATTTGGGGTTCACTCCCTGGCTCAAGAGATACCATGAGGCCTTTGGGAACCTCAACCTGGTGGATTTCTATAAATATTTAAGCCCGAAGCCGGCCCGGGGCCGCAACTTCCTTAGATTAACCCCGGAGGTGACCAGAATCCCGGATTTGATGGGGCTGACCTATCGTGGGGTCGACTTGGGGCGCATTGTCCTGTCCAACGCCATGTACCGTAACAAGTTTGCGGAATTTGACCTCTCGAATCCTGATATCCGCGCCGAGATCGACTATGAGATGTTGAAGGTGCAGTGGAACGTGCTCACCGCGGAAAGAATGCTGGAAGAGGTGCAGCCCTCTCTGACCCTGGTCTTGGAAAAAGGATTGTCGCCCTGCGCCGAGATAGCCGGGGCCTCCATGGTGAAAGGCATACCCGTAGTGCAATATGTGTCCCCCCAATTGATGAAGGGGATGGTGGTCGCCCGCTATAACCTGGGAAACCGGCGTAATCATCCCTATTCCCTGGCCCCGGAGAGTTGGGAACAGGTAAAACAGATGGAGTGGGGCCCCGAGCTTGAAGAGGAATTATTAAGGGACCTGTGGGAGAATTACCACGCCGGCACCTGGTTCAACCGCAGGGTAGTGTTGCATCATGACAAGAGAATCAAGCCGGCGGAAAGCGTGCGCCGGGACCTGGGGCTTGACCCTGCTAAGAAAACCGCGGTGATTTTTTCGCATATATCGTGGGATGCCACTTTTTTTTACGGCGACAGTCTGTTCGACGATTACGAAACCTGGCTCATTGAAACGGTGCGGGCCGCCTGCGCCAACCCCGCAGTGAACTGGATCGTTAAAATCCATCCGGATCTGGCTTGGAAGCTTAAGTATGAGTCTTACACGGGTAAACTGAGAGACCTTATCGCCCTCAAAGACCAGGTGGGAGAGTTGCCCGGGAACGTTAAACTGGTCATGCCGGAAACCGACATCAGCACCTATTCGTTTTTCGAGATTGCGGATTATTGCCTGACAGTGCGGGGCACCGTAGGTATTGAAATGGCCTGCCTCGGGGTCCCGGTGCTCACCGCGGGCACCGGGAGGTACTCGAATCTGGGGTTCACCGTGGACTTTGATTCTCCTGCAGAGTATCTTGAGGCGCTGGCGCACATCCAGGACCTTCCCCCCATGAATCCGGCGCAAATTGAATTAGCCAGGCGGTTTGCTTACGCTCTGTTCAAGATGCGTCCGTTGCCTTTACAAAGTTTTGAACTGGTGCGCCTGCCCAAGGAGCAAACGGGCCACCCGCTGGACTATAACCTGGTGATTCGACCCGATACTTTCCAGGAATTCGCCGCCGCCGGCGATGTCCAAGAGCTGGCAGAATGGCTCGTCTCCGACCAGGCCGATTATTTAAGGCCCCTTACTTAATCCGAATCTGGCCTCATGAGAATCCTGCATCTTAATACTTATGATCTTCTGGGCGGCGCCGCCCGGGGCGCCCATGGGCTCCATACGGGTTTGCGGCGGCTGGGAGTCGATTCCCATCTCCTGGTCCAGTCCAAGAGCGGGGATGAGCCCCACGTTTGGGGGCCGTCCAGTAAGGTGGCCAAAGCTTTGACCCCCTTGCTCCCCCACCTGGATGCCCTGCCGCTGCGGATTTATCCCCGGCGCCGGGATGACTTATTCAGTCTGTCCTGGATTCCCAACCGCGTCTTGGGGCGGGTGGCTGCCTTAAAACCCGATATCGTCCACCTCCATTGGATCTGTAACGGCTTTATCCCGGTGGCCGCCCTGGCCAGGATCGATCTGCCCCTGGTATGGACCATGATGGATTGCTGGCCCTTCACCGGCGGCTGTCATTATCCCGCCGAGTGCCGGGGCTATGAAAAATCTTGCGGCGCCTGCCCGCAATTAGGGTCCCATAACACCCAGGACCTGAGCCGCCGCGTCTGGCTGCGCAAGGCCAAACACTGGCGGGGCCTCAATCTGACCCTGAATGCTTCCAGCCGCTGGATGGCGTCCTGCGCCCGGAACAGCGGTCTTTTCGGAGACCGTCCCATCGAATTGATCCCCCACGGCCTGGACCTGGAGCGTTACCGACCGATAAGCCGCCGGACAGCCAGGGAAATATTGGGCTTGCCTCTGCAAGAGAAGCTAATCCTCTTCGGCGCCTTCGGCTTAGGCCGCGACCCCCGCAAGGGGTTCCATTACCTGAAGGCAGCCTTGCACCTCCTGGCCGCCCGGGGCTGGGATAAAAAGGCCCGGCTGGTCATCTTCGGGTCCTCTGAACCCGCGGAACCTTTAGATATCGGCTTGCCGACCAGTTTTCTGGGAACTTTGCACGATGATGTGGCGATGGCTCTGGCTTATGCCGCGGCTGATCTATTGGTAGCTCCTTCCCTCCAGGATAATTTACCCCTGATCGTCATGGAGGCCGAAGCCTGCGGCACCCCAGCGGTGGCCTTTGATATCGGCGGCATGCCGGATCTTATCGACCATTTACGGACCGGCTACCTGGCCCGGCCTTTAGATGCGGCCGATCTGGCTCAAGGTATCGAATGGGTTCTGACCGATAACCGGCGTCACGCCAGGTTAGCTGCGGCCGCCCGGTCTAAGATGGAGCAACAATTTGACATCTCCCTGGTGGCGAGACAGTTTATCGATCTTTATCAGCGGTTGATCTCCTGAGGGCGGCAAGCCGCTAATACAAAAGCGCACAAATCTATGGCAGCCGTACAGCATGAGGGACCGCTCATCTCGATTATCACCGTATGTCTCAATGCCGCCGACTATATCTCTCAAACCATCGACAGCGTCCTGTCCCAAACCTATCCCAACCTGGAATATATTATCATTGATGGCGGCTCCACCGACGGTACGGTGGACCTCATCAGGCGGCACGAATCCCGCCTGGCTTACTGGCACAGCCGGCCGGACCGCGGTCTGGCCCATGCCTTCAACCTGGGGCTGGCCCAGGCTCGCGGGGATTGGCTCCTCTTCCTGAATGCCGATGATCTCCTGCTGGATGCGGCTGCGGTAGGAAAAATGGCGCCGCATCTCGTAGCCCGGCACCGGGCTGACGTGGTATTTGGGGATACGATCCTGATGTCTCCCCAACAAGAGCCCAAGCCATTACCCTTGCATCGCCGCCGGCCCCGTCCCTGGAGCTGGCAAAAGATGCGGTTCTCCGGGTTCTTCTATACCATTCCGCACCAATCGGCTTTTACCAGCCGGAGATATTTTGCCCGCGTGGGGCCGTTTGATGAAAGTTTTCGCGTTACCGTGGATTATGAACACTTTCTACGCGGGGGCAAGGACCTGCGGGCTTATTATGTGCCGGTAGCCGTGAGCGGTATGCGAGCGGGGGGCTTGGCGGGGCGCAATCTACTCCGGACTTTTCGCGAGATCCGACGGGCCCAGCAAAAAAATAAGGCTTTGCCGGACACGCTGGCCTGGGCAAGTTTCTATGTTATGCTGGGGCGTTATTTCGTGAGCCGTTTTGGCCACCTCATTTTGGATCCTCTAGCCGCCAGGATCACCTGGCCCGGTCGAGTATCAGGGCAGTGATCCTGATCTTAAGTCACGCCAGTTAATTGAGTAAGAAAATCCAGAATCAGAGAGGCATTTTCTTCGGGGCCGTTATCCACCGTATTCAAGGTGATCTCCGGATGCTCGGGGGGTTCGTAGGGATCGTCAATCCCGGTGAGCCCGATGATTTCCCCGCGCCGGGCTTTGGCGTATAACCCTTTGGGGTCTCGCCTTTCGCAAACCTCCAGGGGGGTATCGACGAAAACTTCCACGAAGTGATCCGGGCCGACCATGCGGCGCACTTCGAACCGGGTGGCCCCATAAGGACTCACCGCGGCGCAAATCACCATCCCCCCATGCCGCACGATGGCTGCGGCCACAAACCCTATGCGCCGGATGTTGGTATCCCGGTCCTCCTTGCTGAATCCCAAGCCTTTGGAGAGATTGGTGCGCACCACGTCCCCATCCAGCAAGGTCACCTGATGTTCCTGCTCCTGTAATAGCCTGGTCAGCACTTCTGCCGTGGTGGACTTGCCGGCCCCGCTTAAGCCCGTGAACCAAATGCATACCCCCTGACGCCGGGGCGGAAAATAGGTGAGAGGCCGGAGGGCGCCGGCCTCCGGCTGGGAGCAGCCCGCCGGCACCGCCGGCAGGTCCGTCGCCCCACCAGTGGCGTTAGCAACATCGTCGGCCTGAGCCGGGAACTTTAGGGATTTACCGCAGTATGGACAGATGGGTTTATAGGTGTTGGTTCCGGTCAACTCCTGATTACTCCGTTCTACGTCCGATCCCTGGCGGGCCTGCCGTCAGGATGCCATTGGGGGACAGCGCCGCGCCCCCAAAATACCGGGGCTCCGGCGGCGCCCCCGCCTAATCCAGGTTATACCAGCGCTGCTTGAATTGCATGCAAAAAATCATTCTCTTAATGCGGTTAGCGACCTGGGCTACCGCTAAAAGTCTATTATTTCTTGGACCTGAAGCCATCCTGTAAGCTATCCCCCCTGAACTCCAATCCTGAGACCGGACCGGGGGCGCAGGGAAGAGGGGCATACCAGCACAGGCCTTTGCCCCCGGGGGTATATACCACCCGGTCCTCGACTCTGATCTCAGTTAAAGATACTTTCGGGTACTCAGCCGGCCAAAAAACGCGATCTTTCCAGGTAGCCATGTCCCCTCCCACATAGGCCACCTCCAGATAAAGCACCGCTAAACAGGTGAGCCCAACGATGGTTCGGGTGACAACCGGCCGGTAAATATTCATTACCGGCAAAAAAATCAATATCGAGGTTAGGATCAGGAACCCATATCCTAACCGCAGGTCAGGAGCGGTTGCAAACCAAAAAAGACAGCCCATAAGAGCCGTCAATAAGATAATTATATTTCTCTTTAATAGATCGTAATTAAATTTCAGGGTTTTGACTTTAAACAGAGTAATAACGATACTCACAATAATAATCACATCCGGGAGCGCTATCATCTCTAACTTTTTCTTATAGGAAGTCACTAAGTACTTTAACCAACTAGGAAACCAATTAAGAAAGCCCCGGTCCAAAACTGTATCGGGAATCAATCCAGGATTGCGGGCATAATTTTCTATCCCTTGCTTCTCTTGCAGGACCGATTGCATCGGGACTTTCCAGTCAAAATTGAAAATATCTAGGCTGGGAACAGGGTAGATCAGGTATCCGGATAATATTATATTTCTAATAATCCAAGGCGCCAGAATGATAAGACCCATCCCTATGAGGAAGATTGGCTCCCGAATTTCTCCCGCTATGAGTTTCTTTACTATGATGTAAAATATAAATATAGCCATGGGTATTGTGGATAATTTAATAGTTATGGCTAAGGTTGATAAGATTATAATTATGGCCAATCCAATATTGGTTTTGCCTTCTTCGTGATATTCCATAATTTCTAAAAAATAAATAAAGATAATACAAATAAGCAATGCCGCAGGCATATCGGTATTGGAAGAAGATAATTGATCTTTAAAGATAAACAGGAACGGAATCAGAATAGATATTTTTAAGACATTACTAAATAAGTTATTTCCTTTTAATAATTCATTGGCGCCGTCAAAGGACATCATGATTGCAAACACCAAAACTAATGGGCTTAATACATGGAATGGCTGCACTTTCAGAAAGGAAAAGCCAAATAACGCGGTTGGCAGAAACCAACTGGGGTTGAAGGCCAAGCGGCCATGCAGGTTGCCTAAACCCGGTATCACCCCATATTCCTCAATCCACCTGATTGCCTGGGCGTTATAGAGCCCGGCATCCACCGCCGCAGGTTGATTGGTGGATTTTATTAAGATAAATACAATAGAAATTCCTAATAATATTAAAATATATTTCTGCAGATAACATAATTTATTGATGTAACCCTTAAGTAATCCGTAAATATCTCCAAAAGATAACCAGCCGATAATAAGGGCCAATGAGGAAACTAAGATAAACGCCAATAACCCTATATTGATAAAAAGAGACAGATATCCGGCTATCGTTGTTACCGAGCCTAGCCCCAAAAAAAGAATTATAATTAAGGGAGGGTAGTTACAGCTAGAATCCTTAAACAAGCGTCTTAAAGCCTTAACCACAGCATATCCATAAATAAAAAGTATTATGGCAATATAAGACCAGATAATAAGCAATGATATCATATTTGAAAAAGATAATTCAGGTGGATTAAGTCACCAAGATGGTCGAACGGAACGAAGGATGTTAGAGATAAATGCTCCTAATTCTGACTCGGGAAATCATTTCTGACCGTTCTGCCGATTCGTCTCGGACTGGGTCACTTATTAGACTTAATGATCTTCAATAAGTCCATGGCCATCCTTTCTCCTATTACCTTATTCCCATCTTCATCGACATGACAATAATCTATGTACAACGGCTCCTTACTCTCGGCGAAGATATCGCTTATATCAAAAAAGTGATATCTTGAAAATTCCGAGGAATTGTTTTTAATAATAGTATAAGTCTTATAATATAAAGATTTCATTACATCGTCATAAATATATTTTTCCTCACGCTGACTTAGATTTTTCTTATTATAAATTACCGGCTGCCAGTAATATATTGCAGTGAAACCATAAGCCTTGGATAACGCCTCAATGATTTTAATATTGTTGAGATATACTGTCGTTATCTCTTTTTCCAATCCTTCGATATTTGCAGGCTTCTTAATTTCTCGCTGGAATTCACCCGTTATTTCCTTTAACTTTCCGCCTAGATAAAACCGATCCATAAGATTTAATAAAAATACCCTCCTGAGTTGATTGAATCTGCTGGAAATATTGTATTCCAAGTTTCGTTTCCATTCATTCTGTGGTATTCCCGCCACGCCGCTTTGATAAGCGGCATAAACATCATTAACGCCGTCATAAAAAATCGCCAGATCCGGAACGTTACCTCGTTGTAATTGCAGGATTAATTCAATTAACTCTTGCGTATTGACATAACCAACTTCGGCATAGTTGGTAATCTCAGCTTTTATCTTTTGCGCCGCTAAAGCCCTTCCTAAATGTGACGAGATAGTGCCCTGGTCCCTGGCCCCCCACCCCCACAAGGTGGAACCGCCAAACATAAAGATTTTTACGGTTTTTGCAGCCTCAGCCGCCGTTATGCCACTGGGGGAAGTAAGGCGGACTCCACGTTCATCTATATTGATATAGTTACCCTTGAAGGGTTTTCTCCTATAGTAGACGTAGGACTTCCACCTGGTATCGTACGATGCAATAAATTCCTTAGAATACTCCTCCAGCCAGGGGGCGCCTTTGTAACTTTCCACCTTCCCAAAATAATTGGCATCCTTGTTACCGGAGGAAACCTTAGAAATTAAGGCACAGCCCAGCTCTATAAAAATAATTAATAATAACGTGGCCCCCACAACCAGCCAGGCAGTTACCATTATCTTGACACATTGCTTGGCAAAGTTGGCCAAATATAACAAGTATCCTTTATTATGAGATGGGGATTCCACGAAATTCCCTATTTATCTTTCAGTGTTGCTGTTAATCCAAAATCAACTTCTTAAGGTGCGATACGCGGCTCTAATATTGGGGCGCTTAAATCAGTCCTCCCGGAGTTGCCCGTACACCTGGAGGGTTTCTTGGATGGGGCCGTCGGTGACCGCGCCGCCGTTGTCGAGCAGGATACCCCGGGAACAAAGCTTTTGCAGAGACTGGAGATTGTGGCTGACAAACAGCACGGTCCGCCCCAGGCTCGCCAGTTTCCCGATTTTCGCCAGACATTTCTCCTGAAAGGCTGCGTCCCCTACGGCCAGCACCTCATCCACCAGGAGAATCTCGGATTCCAGGTGGGCCGCCACCGCGAAGGCCAGCCTGACGTACATGCCGCTGGAATAGCGCTTCACCGGAGTGTCAATAAACTCTTCCACGCCGGAGAAATCGACGATCTCGTCGAACTTTTGCTTAACTTCGCTGACGGTCATCCCCAGGATGGCCCCGTTTAGGAAGATATTTTCCCGGCCGGTAAGCTCGTGATGGAACCCGGTGCCCACCTCCAGCAGGCTGGCCACTCGCCCTCTGATTTTTACCTGCCCTTGGGTAGGCCCCGTGATCCGGGTAATGATTTTGAGCAAAGTAGACTTCCCCGAGCCATTCTTCCCGATGATGCCCACAACTCTACTGAAGGACACGTCCCGCAGGGCCCAAATCCTCTCTTTCTGCACCTTCTCCCCGTTGAAGCCGAAATCAATGACCGCGTTGGGGTCTTCCTGGCCTCTAAGGCGCGCCCCAAAACTCTGAAGATCCCGCATCAGGGACCAATGGCCGAATACGCCCAGACGGTATTGTTTCCATAATTGATCGACGTGTAAGACCGTAGACATGGTGAAACTGGGAGAACCTGCGCGCCCCGGAAAGCCGCTCCCGCTGGGCGGATTAAATGGTATCAATAAAGTTCTTTTCCACTTTGGAGAAAAGGACCAGCCCCACCAACAGCAAACCGAGGGTAGCGACCCAGCTCCAGAAGATATAGAACGCCGCCGGGAACGGGGTATCAAAAAATATGGACCGGAAAGTCTCCAGAATGGCCGCCATGGGATTCAAAGCCAAATAATGGCGGAAGCGCTCGGGAGCCCGGGACAGGGGATAGATGACGGGGCTGGCGAACATTAAGAGTTGGAGGCCGAAACTCACCACCAACTTCAGGTCCCGATATCTCGTCGTCAAGGACGACACCAGCATACCGCACCCTATGGCCAAAATCGCCGTTTCCAACAGGATGAGCGGAAACCAGACCAGCCGCCAGGAAAGAAACGGCTGGCCCGAAGGGAAAAAGTACCAGAGAAAAGCGCAGAACAGGGCAAACTGAATGAGGAACTTAAAAAAATCGGAGATGGCACTGTAAACCGGGATCACCAGCCGGGGAAAATAAACTTTCGCAAATATGGCGGCATTAGCGATAAACATCTCGGAACAATGGGAGAAGCAGGAGGCAAAATAACTCCAACAAACCGTTCCCGCCAGATAAAACAGGAAATCCGGGACCCCGTCAGTGGGGATCTGGGCGATCCTCCCGAAAACCAAGGTGAATACCAGGGTGGTAAAGAGGGGCTGCAGGAGAAACCACAGGGGGCCCAGGACGGTTTGCTTATACTGGGCCACCAGGTCCCGGCGGACAAAGAGGTAGATAAGATCGCGGTAGCGCCATACTTCCCTCAGGTCCAGGCAGAACCAGGGGTTGCGTGGCCGGAGGATGGTGGACCAGTATTGCGGGTCTTCTTCTGCGGCGACGGCCAGAGTAACGAAATTCGGTTGGTTTAAGACGGAATTCTTATCCATGGCTCCAAGCGGCAAAACCCCTTCTGCCATCGGACCCCTGGGGTTTGCCCGGGAGAGAGCAGCGGACTCCGGTTAACAGGCCGCTTCGGGGACTGGTGCGGCCAGCCCCGGGGTGAAATGATAACGCAGTTTGTGGGGATTCGTAATTTAATATACCCTTTGAGGCCCGGAAGCTGCAAGGGGAATTGCTGGGGGCCGGCTGCGGCTCCTGCCTCGGGAATCTCCTCACCGCGGCCGACGCGGCAGCAGGTTGGTGAGCAGGCTCAGGGCCCCCGCCAGGGCGGCCACCGCAAAGGCCTGGTGGAAAGCGGAGGCGCTCAAGGCCGCCCCGGGTTCCAGGCCGGCCCGGTGCAGACTGAACCAGGTGAAGGCCGAGACCGTGACGGTAATTCCCAGGAGGGCCCCCAGGTTTTTAAGGACGGCGTTGGTGCTGGCGGCCAGGCCGATGAGGGCCGGGGGCACGTCCCGGAGGATCTCGCTCAAGTTGGGCGCCTGAAACAGGCCGAACCCCAGGCCGATGAGGACCAGGCGCCCCGTCAGGCTGAGGGTGGAAGTCAAGGGGCTGGTGAGCAAGAGGGAGCCCAGCCCCAGGAGGACCAGGCCGGTGCCGGTGCGCAGGATCCGCAGGTTGCCCCAGCGGTCCGCCAGATAGCCCCCCAGGGGGGCCACCAGGGCGTTGGTCACACTCAAGGCCGCCAACAACAGCCCGGTCTCCCGGGGGGAGTACCCATAAACCTGCTCCAGAAAGAAGGGCAGCAGAAAAAAGGCCCCCATCACCGCCGCAAAGGTCAGGACCACGGCCACGGAGCCCACGATAAAGGCCCAGCTACGCCACAGCCCGCGGTGGAGCAAGGGCTCCTGCCGCCGGCGTTCCAGGGCGATCAACAGGACGAAAAGCCCGGCGGCCGCCATCAAGGCGGCCAGGGCTAGGCCGTCGGCCCCGCCCCTTTCCCTGACCCGGGTCAAGGCCAGGAGCAGGGACCCCAGGCTCCCGGCCAGGATCACCGCGCCCGGGAAATCAAAGGCCTCCCAATGCCACCGCGCCTGGGCCTTAAGGGACGCCAGGGCGCGCCGGCCCCACAGCACCCCCGCCACCCCGATGGGCAGGTTGAGAAAAAAGATGTAAGGCCAGCCCAGATAACTGGTAATCACCCCGCCCAGGGGCGCCCCCACGCTGATGCCGGCGGCGAAGGCGGTGGAAAACAGGCCCAGGGCCAGCCCCCGTTCCCCTTCCCCGTAGGAGAGGGCGATTATCTTGGGCGCCAGGCCCAGCATCAGGGAGGCGCCCACCGCCTGCAGCGCCCGGCTGGCCACCAGCCAGGACAGGTCCGGGCTCAGGCCGCAGAGGGCGGAAGCCCCGGTAAAGATCACCATTCCCAGAAGGTAGAGCCTGCCGGGGGCCAGCAGGTCCCCCAGGCGGCCGCTGGTCAGGAGCAAGGAGACGTTGACCAGGAGATAGATCACCATCACCCAGGAGATCCCCGCCAGGGAACTGTGAAAATCCCGGGCCATTTGGGGCAGGGCTATATTGACGATGCTGGTGTCCAGGGTGGCCATGAAGGCCCCCAGGCAGACGGTGAACAGCAGCAGTCTGCGCTCCGGCAAGAAATCCCCCAGGTTGGCGGCCCGGGGCCAGCCGGAACCGCAGGCAGTCGGTGACGGGTTCAGGCTGCGCCCCCGCCCTTGGGATATATCTTGTCGCGCCGCTGCAGCCACAATGCAAGGAGATTGCGCCCCTTCTCCCACCAGGGCCGCCAACCCGACCAGATTTTCTCCCCCGGGCCAATGACTCTCTATCTTCTGAAAATTTACCTAATCGGACCCCTGCCGAACTTCCTGAAAATTTTCCCAAAATTACTTGACAGCCCCCTGCAGGCCCATTAGATTTTCCTAAAAAATGAGTGAGTGTTCACATCCAATGCGCGACGGCAGCCAAACCAAACAGCTGATTGATGCAGCCGCCCTTAAGCTCTTTGTGGAAAAGGGGGTCACGGAAACCACCATCCGGGATATCGCCGCGGCCGCCGGCATCGCCGAAGGCACTCTCTACCGGCATTACGCCGGTAAAAGCGATTTGGCCTGGGAACTCTTTTCCAAGAACTTCGTGGATCTGGCCTTGAAGCTGGACCGCCTCCAGCAAGGACGCCGGACCCTCAAGGGAAAGATCGCGGCCATGATCAGCCGGTTTTGCGCCTTCTTCGATGAAGACCCCGTGCTGTTCAGTTACCTGCTGCTGACCCAGCATGGCCAGCTCAAGCGGGTGACCCCGGATATGCCCCATCCGGTGAACGTCCTGAGAGAGGTGATCGCCGCCGGCCAGGCCCGGGGGGAGGTCCCCCGGGGAGACAGCAATCTGGCCGCCGCCATGGTGCTGGGACTGGTGCTCCAGGTGGCGGTGTTCAAGATTTACGGCACCGTGGACCAGACCCTTACCGCTCTGGCCCCCACCCTGGTGGAAGCCTCCTGGCGGGTGCTCCAGGGTTGATTTTTTAACAAACCCATAAAGCGGTGCGAAACCAAGTCTGATTAATTTAGACAACCTATCTGAGCCTAACCCCATCTAGTCACAGGCGAGGGCGCCTAGGCTACATGAAGAGGTTGGCGGCCCAAATCGCGCCCAGGGAACCAGTACGTTCTTCGCCTGTCCCTGGTGTTCTGACGCTGGAGCCGGTGACCAAGTATCAACTAGCGGCCACAAAAAAGGCAGGGCCATGGCTGACCCTGCCGAATTTGCTGTCTCCGTTCCCACCTCAATCACATGAGCCGGGGATAAATCAGAATTTCCGCCGCCTGAAGCGCCCGGTTAAATCTAAAGTCGGTGCAGCCTACCCTCTGCGGCGCCGCCAGCCCCACAGCCCGATTAAGCCCGTTCCCACCAACGTCACGGTCCCCGGTGCCGGCACTGGACAGGGCGGATCTACAACGGTATACGTGCCGTACACAGACCCGAACACTGAGGTCAGGCTATAAGTTAGATCCTCATACAGTTGGAGCTTCATTCCCGAGCCCCGGGGGTCCATCAGGTCCGCATGGACCTTGGTCACTATTCCCGCGCCATCGACAAACACAAAGTCATCACTCGGGCTGGTACCCACGAAGGGATTTGTCTTTATGGTGGCTGAAAGATTCACCAGGGTTGCTGGCGCAATCGTTGTGTTAGTAGCGCTGCCGGCGTCAAACGAGAAATAACCGCTTCCTGTTTGGGCCCCGAAAAACGCGAGATCATAATTGCCGAGAGTTGCCTGCGCCTCCGTCACTAACCCCAAAGCGGAGAACAACAGCACCAACCCTAACCCCAAGATTATCTTTTTCATCTCATCCACCTCCCCATGATGGGATTGGTTCGTCACCCGAGGCCGTAAAAATCACCAACTTAGACTTGCAGGCTTCATATAAACACCGGCTCCTTGATTGTCAATGTGCAGTTTATTTTTTTATTTTATGCATGGGCTAATCGGCGGCAATTGTGCAGCCCAGGGGCTTCTCATGGAGCCCATTATGGGATTCCTGCGTGGTCCTCAATACCCAACCTCCCCAGCGGTCATGGGGCACATTCCCCCTTAAAACACCGTACGTAATCTAAAAATCACCAGGGCCGCTAAGGTTCTTCTATCATTCCCTGAAGGTCTCCTCGGCCTGCCGCACCGCGGTACGGTCCTGAACGGTTCCCAACATGCGAATCGGCCTGCCGCCCTGATCAAACGTAACTGCAGCTTCCCCATGGACGAAGCGCACGGCGCCATCGGGCCAGACGATGCGATGGTCAATGTTGTAAGGCTGTTTACCAACTAAGGCCTTACCCAGGGCTCTCACCACCATTTGCTTATCGTCGGGATGAACCGAGTTCAAAAAGGTGCCAGTTCTTGGGGGAAATTGTGGGCTCTGCAAATTAAAAATCCGGTACATCTCACCGGACCAACTATATTCCTTGGTCTCCAAGTTCCATTCCCAATTTCCCTCTTGGATGAGTCGTTGCGGTGCGGCTGAGGCGGTCCCGCTCTGTTGATATTCTTTCTCCGTCTCCAGGCGCTCAGTGGCAAAGCGTCCGTTCATGATCATTCTCCTTGCTCGTTAAAGAAATTTTGAGGCCAAAATGCATGAGATGAAGCGTTAACCCTTGATACGGCCCCAGAGGGAATCGTGAAGCATTATCCAAGAGGAAACCGATTGGTCGCGGCTTTGATCAACAGGAGAGGGAGCCGGAAGTCTGCGCCGAGAGAGCTCTAGCCTTCTATAGGATTAGTAATAAATTAGGTCGCCGAGGGGCAAAGTCAAGGGTTAGAGTTCGTTATGCAGATCATATATGTAACTGATGGGAAATTAGGAAGTTTCTGGTTCGGCAAGATATCAATTATCTTCACTTTTAGTCGCCAATAAAAAAAGCAGGGCCAGAGCTGACCCTGCTTTATGTTCAGTGGATACACCTTTCTTAGTGGTTATCCCCGGAAACGAGTTCTGAGACCGTCACCATCCGGTAGCCTGCTGCCCGGAGGGCCGGCTAGAGCTAATTTTAGTTTAATTAACTGGATATAAATGGAGAGATGTAAGTCCCTCCCCCCCTGATGATAGCTATGGCAGGGAGAAGTTCCGTGCTGGCATCATCTTTAAGCAAGTATCCTTCGGCGCCGGCTGAAATGGCATGCTGCAGATATTCCTTGTTCTTATGCAAAGTCAAAATCAGGATTTTTATCTGCGGATTGATTAGTTTAATTTTCTTGGCAGCTTCTAGGCCTCCAAGGTTAGGCATGGAAATATCAAGAATAACCAGGTCTGGGTTCGATTGCTGCAAAATTTCCAAGAGTTCAAGGCCGTCGCCGGTTTCCCCCACAATTTCCAAGTCGGCAAATCTTTCCAGGAATTTCCTGATGGTCTGTCTAAACAGAATATGATCTTCGGCCAGAAGAATTCTCATTATCTAAACCTTAGGTTAGAAATGGCATTCATTTTCGGGCTCCTGCGGGATCACTGATTACCTCCCAGGTGGCTGGGGCATTTTGGCCTGCCTCTGGGCATTTTATGAGAATTGGCTTGGCAGCAATCACTGAGTCTTAATCCCAAAAAGGTTGCTCCTGTGAAAATGGAGATAGTGCTCGGCCATAAAATTTAAGGGCTTTTGGGCGGCCCGGAAGTTGCCGTAAAGCAGATGAAAAATCTCGGACAATTCAATATGGTGGGCCGCAGGAAGTTCCGCCGCCATTTGGTAGAATTTTCTCCCATCCTCCTCGTAGTCTTCCAGACTCCTCCTGCCCCGACCAAAAAACTGGGGCCTTAGCTCCCCGGAGCCGGGATAGCGGTAGGCGGACTGGACATATTCTGGAAACACCCCCGCGAGAAACAGGCAAAGATCGGCAATTCTCTTGAAAAAACCGAGTTTGTAGTCCTCGTCCACCAACTCACTGAACCGGATAAGGTTGTCGATATCCAGGTCGCTGAATCTAATTTGCCGCCAGAGGCCCGGCCCGACCTGGTAGGAAATGGTGTAACCTTCGATCTTGATAAAGGTTGAAAGCATGTGCGCCAGATAGCCCAACACCGACTGCCGGGATAAGAGGTCAATCACCTCGCCGGTGTCAAAGACTGCGACCTTGTGCGTACCGTCCCGCTCCAGGGTGTAGCTGGCCTCCTCCATCTCCTTCCGGGTCTTTCTGAGTAAGATCTCGAAGTATAGCCGGGGGGAGAGCTTCAATACCACCTCATCGTCAGCCATGACCTTCCTAACCGTTTTTTCGTCCTCAATAAAGGCGTCCTGCAGGTCTTGGTCCGATGAGATGATTTGCCGCAGCCTGGCCTTATCTTGGACCTCCGGAGCCCCCGCGGCCACGAGAAAGTCCAGGTCGGCTTCAGTTAATCTCAAGCGGTCACGGTAGACGTTGCTCATATGCTTGCCGTACTGACTAGAGCGATTGCCAAAAGGAATTTCCTTTTGTAGGGGCACGGCGAGCCGTGCCCCATGGGTTATGAGGGCACCGCGCGTGGTGTCCCTACGAACAAACTAACCAATAACCGCGGACCCGCGGGCGGCACCAGTCCCTCACCGCCCCCACCCACTACCAAGAGATAAAATGAGAACTGGTCATGCGAAATGCAATTTGTTTGCCAGGCGTCTTTCCATAAGCTATCCACCTAACATTGTTAGAATATTATGGAATACCCCTGCTAGTTGCACGTTCATATACTTAACCAGAATAATAAAGAATTGTTTAAAGATATAAACACCAAAGTTCTCAGATTTTCTCCGAGGGGTTCTCGGGGTGGGAACTTCTGTAACCCTAGGCACGATCGCTTTTTTCTCCAGGAACTCCCCTGCGGCCCATTCCTGCCAAGGCGCCTAACATATGGCGTCGAGATTTATCTAACCTGATAAGAAGCGGCAAGGCTTTGGCGTTAGGGTCAAAGCAGAAAAACGTTTAAGACCGGAAGTTACGCCAGAGACTGCCCCAGCCTCGTTTGGGAAAAAGAATACGCCTTGGGAGGTATATATGAAAAAGTTAAGTTTTATTCTTATGATAGCAATTTTACTGGCTGGAGGCGCCCTGGGCGCCATGTCTAGACCCGCTTATGCTCAGGTCTATGCCCCTCCTCCCCTTCATCCCGTCTCGGCACCTTGGGTTGGGACTAATACCCCGTGGGTCTTTTACCACGGTGATTGGTTCTTGAATGGCACCCTGTATTACTTTTTCGGCCCCAAATATGGGTGGGCCCCGTATTATGCTTACGGTCCTACTTATATTGTCAGGCCTAATCACTGGTATGCGCCGAAGTGGCAGACATGGTACCAAAAACATCCTAATTACTGGGATAATTTCCATCGCCAGTATCCCTATTGGCGCGGTCACCAATATGGTCACCGCTATGACGAAAATTTCTATCACAGGTACCATCACGGCCAGGGCGAAGGTTGGCATAAAGGATTTCATGGTGACAGACACTGATCGAACTTAGCGCGGCCTCGACTGCTCTGGTGGGGAACCTGGGCGCGGGCAGGAGACCTGCCGCTGGGGTGGGTTCATCTAGGGGCGGTTGGCGTACCGCCCCTACAAGGGCTTCTTTTAACCCGGGAAAGGAGTTATAACGTATCCCCGGGACGCAATACTAGAGCAAGTAAGTATAAGACACCTAGGTTTAACCCCCCCTGTTTAGCGGTTTACCTTGGCAGGGCTTCACATATCTCTGGCGATACAGATGCTCCCGATAACTTTATTATTTTTTCCATGTAATTTACGTATTGATATAGAAAAAGGGGCAATGCTACCATCATTTTTCTTCATGTTGATTTCATATTTCCGCACCGAACCATCCCGACGCAATTGCCCTAGCATTACTTCGAGTTGTCTCTGGTCCGCGTAAAAATTAGCAAAATGTTTTTCTCTCATCTCCTCCCGGGTGAAGCCGAAAATTTCTTCCGCGGCCTTATTCCATTTGATGAACCTGCCGTGTTGATCCACTATGCCGATGGGGTCGGCTGACTCATCTAAAAGATTTTCCAGGAAAACCTTAGCCTCCCGGTGTGCCGCAATTTCAATCCTCAAACCCTGGTTGGCCTGGCTGAGACATGCAGTTTTCAGCTCAACCTGGTTTTCAAGATTATTCAATAACGATTGGTACTTGGATAATATTAATGTTGCAGCTATATTAACTGCTAAACAGCTAGAAAGAATTACAATGAATTCATTAGTTATGGGAATTGTTGGTGGCAACACCAGAATTTTTATCAATTTAAAGGCAAAAATAATCCCTAACGTATATAATGTTATTGATATTAATTGCAGAAGTAATTTGGGTTGGCGGTAGGTCCTCTTCCGGATATTGTCGATGGCGCTAACCTCAGCTCCCTTTGTCGTACAGCCGGGTAAATCCTTCCCGGTTCCATCCAGGGTGGTAACATCAATTGCCATGTGGTTCACCTCCATGTGACTCAGACACAGCTAGTCTTGTTTATTAAAATCGGGTTTTTGATTTTTGATTAGAATCAGTAAAATCCTAATTTTAAAGGAGGAAAACCTGATTTACTGATCGGGGGATTGACTAGGCCCCGCTGCACCCCAACCAGGCGAGACGCCGGCACCACCAAAACCTCAGCCCGGCCGGGCCAGGTTCAAGCCCTCTTTATTTAACCGCCCTAATTCTGATATATTGTAGCCGCAGGCTTTAGCCTGCGCCGGCACAGGCGAAGCGCCGGTGCCACCTGGTGCGCCGGACGCACCCTACACGGCGGGCCAGGCCCGCCCTGCATGAGTGAACGCCAAGCGGGAGCCTGGGCGGCTAGTGGCGTTCCCAAGCAGTAATTCATGGGCCTTTGCCCCACCCGTAAATTATGAAAAGTTCATGATAGGCATACTCCTAACTTTGAACCTTGAACTTTGAACCTTGAAC
Organism: uncultured delta proteobacterium; assembly: GCA_963790655.1. Lineage (GTDB taxonomy): Bacteria > Desulfobacterota > Desulfobaccia > Desulfobaccales > 0-14-0-80-60-11 > DASWLF01. The sequence goes on from CAWBPT010000004.1 coordinate 248,288, forward strand.
TTTTCGGAGCAGGAGTTTGGGAACGAGGATAAAGGATGGCGGGCGGGGACGCCCGCCCTACCAAGCCCGCGCCGACACCGGCGGGACGCCTTGGCCATTAATGGCTGAGTCTGGCCGCGCCTCCAAATCTCCCTTCCTTTGCCTGCATTAATTCTGATATATTGAAGCTGTTGTAAAAAGGATTTTAGGAGAGGGCGCCCCTTCACAGCCCAGAGGTAACCGGGATATGGCAGAAGAAGCCGCGGCAGAAGCAGGCGTGACCGAAGAAGCCGCCGTGGAAGCGGCGGCGGAAGATCTCTTCCAGCCAGGATCGGGCGACAAAGAGCACCGGCGGGAACTGCACCTTTTCAATAAAATCGCCACCCTCACCGCCCATACCCTGGACCTCCAGGAAATCATCAACGCGATTCTGGCGGCGATTCTGGATTATTTCCAGATTGAGGCGGGGGTGCTGCTCCTGTGGGACCGGGTGCGCCAGCGCCTCACCTATGCCGCCTCCCGGGGCTTCCCGCCAGAATATGTGGGCCAGCTGGCCAACGGCAAGCTGGAAGGCATCGTCCGGCCCGATCTTTCCCGGGCCGGCCAGCCGCTGATCATCAAAGACATCAGCAAGGATCCCCGCCTGTTTACCTCCTCTTTCACCGAATTGATCCGCCAGGACCCCAGGTTCCGGTCCGTGGTCAGCATCCCCTTGAAATACCGGGAAGAGATCACCGGGTTCCTCAACCTGGCGGCCACCACCGCCAAACCCTTCGGGGCCTCCCGGCGCCGAAAGTTTTTTTTCAGCATCCTGGGCAACCAGATCGGCCTGGCCATCGAAAACGCCCGCCTCTATCACGAACTGCGGCGTTCGGAGAGGCGGTACCGGCGCATCTTCGAGGGCTCCAAGGACCTGATCTTCGTCACCGACCGGGAAGGGCGCCTGCTGGACCTCAACCCCGCGGGGGTGGAGCAGTTGAAATTTTCCTCCAAATCCGAGGCCGTGAATCTGCCTCACATCCGGGAGATCTTCCAGAACCCCCGGGATTGGGAGCGCTTTCAACTCCTGGTGGAGGTTAAGGGCTTCATCCGGGACCTGGAACTCACCCTGAAGACCAGGCAGGGAGCCCTGGTTTACACCCTGTTCACCGGCATCCTGCGGCGTAACCGGGAGGGCGCCATCACCGGCTACGAAGGCATCATGAAGGACATCACCGAACGCAAACGGGGCGAGCTGGAACTCCTGCGGGAGAAGAAGACCACGGAAGGCATCCTGGAGGGCATGCCGGTGCCCACCTTCGTCATTGACCGCAGCCACCGCATCATTTACTGGAACCGGGCTTGCGAGGAGCTCACCGGGTTTTCCCGCCATGAAATGGTGGGCACCTACCGCTACTGGCTCCCCTTTTACACCCACGAACGCCCCAGCATGGCCTCTCTCGTGGTGGAGCAGAATCTCAAGGCCCTGGAGAAGTTCTTCGGGGACAAGAACCTGAAGCCGTCCCCCAACCTGCCGGGGGCCTACGAGGCCTACGAGTACTTCCCCAATTTTCGCGGCCGGGAGCGCTACCTGTATCACACCGCCTCGCCCATCTATGACGAGGCCGGCCGCATCCAGGGGGCGGTGCAGGCTATCCTGGACATGACGAAACGAGAGCAGTTGGCCGGGGAACTCAAGGACTCGGAAGAGAAGTTCCGCCGTCTGGTGGAGACCTCCCTGGACGGCATCGCCCTGCACCGGGACCTGAAGCTGCTCTACGTCAACCAGGCCTGCCTGGAGATGTTCAACTACCAGGACCCCGGCGAGATGCTGGGGCGGTCGCTGCAGCAGTTCCTGGACCCCCAGTACCGCCAGGCGGCCACCCGCTGGCTGGGCCAGCTGCAGCGGGGCTCCACCCGCCCCCGCATCTTCGAGATGAAGGGGGTCAAAAAAGACGGCCGGAAATTCGACCTGGAGGGCATCTCCATCCCCACCACCTATGAGGGGCAGCCGGCCATCCAGACCCACATCCGGGACATCACCCACAAGAAGCACCTGGAAGAGCAGCTGTCCCGCACGGAAAAGCTGGCCGCCCTGGGACAGCTGGCCGCCGGGGTGGCCCATGAAATCAACAACCCCCTGGGGGGCATCCTGGTTTACAGCTACCTGTTGCTGGAGGACCTGGAGCCCAGCCGGCCGGAGCGCTCCCAGGTGGAAAAGATCGTGCGGGAGGCCACCCGCTGCAAGGAGATCGTCCAGGGGCTCCTGGAGTTCTCCCGCCACCTGCCTTCCAAGATGGTGCCCTTGAACGTCAATGACGTCCTCACCGAGGTTTTCTTCCTGCTGGAAGACCATCTGGTGTTCCAAAATATTCAAATCAGCCAGGAGCTTGCCCCGGATCTGCCCCCTATCCTGGGAGACAAAAGCAAGCTGGAGCAGGTCTTCATCAACCTGTTGATGAACAGCGGCGAATCCATGCAGGGGGAAGGGAAGCTCCAGGTGACCACCGCGGTGGCCGCGGGGGGCGAACGGGTGGACATCCGCTTTAAGGACACCGGCCCCGGCATCCCGCCCCATTACCTCAGCCGCCTCTTCGACCCGTTCTTCACCACCAAGGAGATCGGCCAGGGGGTGGGGTTGGGGTTGTCCATCAGTTACGGCATCATCCAGAAACACCTGGGGCGCATCTATGTGGAACGGACGGGCGCGGACGGCACGGTCTTTGTCATCGAACTTCCCGTTTATAACCAGGTGAAGGACAAAGTGCCGGGAACCCAGACTTAGGGAAAAAAAGCACAAATTTAATCTCCCGCCCTCATCCGGCAGGGCGGCGGCCGGCGACCCCTGTACCATAACTTACTTAGATCCTGACACAATCAGGCCTGTTTTTTTCTCTCCATCTTTGTGCCAAAAATTATTGACTATGCCCCGGCGGTATGATAGGTAGGCACATGTGAAAAGAATCATTTTCTCCTGGCGGAGGAATGCGGAAGGAAGCCGTTGCGGGAAGACACCAAAAAATTTTTAAAAGAATTGTTTCAAGGGGGCTACCGGGCCAGCAGCATCGGCATGGTCCTGGTCTTCTCCATCCTCATCGGCTTCGGCATCGGCTATTGGCTCTCCACGGTTTTTAACAGCTCGGTCTTTATTATCATCGGACTGATCGTGGGGATTATTGCCGGCTTCCGGCAAGTCTACGTCATGGGGAAAAAATTTAAGTGAGGGGTGCATGAACGTCCTGAACCCCCGCCACCTGAAGATCGCCAACTGGGCGGTCCTGGCGGTGCTGGTTCTGGCGGGTTTGCTGTGGCGCGGCCGGGAATTCGCCCTGGGCGTCCTGGTGGGCGGCCTGGTGGTGGTCATCAATTTCCACCTGCTGCATCAAGCCCTGAAAGGCACCCTGGAGCGCGCCGGCGAGGAGGCCGAAGAGGCCAAGGCCCGGGCCAAGGCTTTTTTCGCGGCCCGGCAGCTGCTCCGCTTTTTTGCGCTTTTGGCCATAATCTATCTGCTGGTTCGTCATGGCTGGGTGAACATCTTCGGGCTGCTGGTGGGGCTCTCCACCGTGGTCTTGACCCTCATCCTGGCCGCGATTAGCGAAGTGATCAAGCTTAAGAACAAGGAGGCAAACCCGTCCCATGGAACATCCCATTCTGTTTCTTGATTTGCTTTTTGAATCCTTCAAGCTGCATATCCCGCCTCACGTATCTTATGCCGTGCTAGTGTCGCTCATCCTCCTGGGGCTGGGCGTGCTGGCCAGCCGGCAGATTACCCTGGTGCCTAAGGGGGCGCAGAACGTCTTCGAACTCATCGTGGGCGGGCTGGAAGACTTCATGGTGGAAATCACCGGTGAGGAAGGGCGGGCCTTTTTCCCCTATATTGCCACCGTATTTTTGTTCATCATGTTCTGTAACCTCATGGGCTTGTTCCCGGGGTTTTACTCTCCCACGGCCAACATCAACACGACCCTGTCCCTGGCGCTGTGCACCTTCGCCTACACCCACTATCTGGGCATCAGGTACCACGGGGTCAAATATATCAAGCACTTTCTGGGACCCATTCCGGCCCTGGCGCCCCTGTTCTTGCCCATCGAAATCATCGGCCACTTTGCCCGGGTGCTCTCCCTCACTTTGCGTCTCTTCGGCAATATCATGGGGGAGGATCTGGTGCTGGCCATCCTGCTGTTCCTGGCCGGGATGTTCCTGGCCCCCCTGCCCATGATGTTCCTGGCGGTGTTCACCAGCGTGGTGCAGGCCTTTGTCTTCACCCTGCTCTCCATGATGTATTTCGCCGGGTCCATGGAGCACGCCCATTAATTTTGGAAGAAGGCCACTTCATATATCCCATCATCGGTTAAGGAGGTTTTAACAATGGCATTAAGAAAATCCCTGGTATTCGGACTGAGCATGCTGGTTTCCCTGCTTTGGGCTTCCCTGGCCATGGCGGCTGAGCCTGCCGCAGGCGCTTCTGCTGCCGGCCTGGGCAGCTTTTTCAGCTATGCGGTGTTGGCCGCCGGCTTCGGCATCGGCATCGCCGCCTTTGGGACCGGCATTGGCCAGGGTCTGGCCGTGAAGAGCTCGGTGGAAGGCATTGCCCGTAACCCCGAGGCTTCCGGCAAAATCACCGTGACCATGCTGATCGGTCTGGCCATGATCGAGTCTCTTTGTATTTACGCCCTGGTCGTGGCCCTGATCATCCTGTATGCTTACCCCATGGCGAAACCCATTGCGGCAGCCCTGGGATTCAAGATCTAATTAAGTTTAAAAGGGGGGGCAGCTTTGCCCCCCTTTTTGAACCTAATTATTTGTGCAAAATTCCACAAGGATTGTCGGACCCCACTAGTGGTTAAGTAATGCGAACTGCGATGAAATTCTCCAAGATTCCCACAGCGACTATCACCCGCTTGTCCATATATTCCAGATACCTGGAGGTCCTGTCCCAGGAAGGGGTCAAGATCATCGCCTCGGACAAGCTCGCCCAGAAATGCGGCATCAACCCGGCCCAAATCCGTAAGGACCTGGCCTACTTCGGCGAATTCGGCATCCGGGGCGTGGGGTACTTCGTCAAGGAACTCCTCTTTGAGATCAAGCGCATCCTGGGGCTGAACAAGACCTGGAAGATGGCCCTGGTGGGCATCGGCAACCTGGGTTCGGCCCTGCTGGCCCATCAGAATTTTATCCGCCAGGGCTACGAGTTCGTGGCGGTCTTTGACGTGGACCCCGCCAAGGTGGGGCGCCGGGTGCCCAGCGGCCAGACCATCCACCACATCGACGAGCTGGAACCGGTGGTCAGGGAAAAGGGCGTGGAGATCGGCGTCGTGGCCACCCCGGCGAGCAAGGCCCAGATGGCGGCCCTGCGCCTGATTGCCGCCGGCGTCAAAGCCATCCTCAACTTCGCCCCCATCCAGCTGCAGTTGCCGGAAGGCACCGCGGTGGAGAACGTGGATTTCACCGTCAAGCTGGACAACCTGGCCTATAATCTGACCATGGCCGAGGGGTAGGAAAAACGGTTTTCGGTTTGCCGTTCCCGGTTTTCAGCTAGGGAAAATTAGGGTGAGGTAATTCGACACCGGCAGGTAGGGGCGGGTTTTCCCCGCCCCTGTGTTTTTTGGGGCAGAATCATGGGAGCCGACCTCCGGGTCGGCCCCGATAATTAGGGGCGCACCCCCGGGTCCCCGCCTTTTTTACGGAGACCCCCTTTTTTGTAGGGGCGCCATTCATGGCGCCCTCGAGGGCGTGATAAATCACGCCCCGACATGAAAAATACCCCTTTGCCGGCAACGCGGTATTAGACGGTTTAGGACGTAGCCCGGGCCCGCTCCTCCTGGGACATGCGGGCCAGGCGTTCAACTTCCGCCAGTTCCAACCCCAGCCCCGCCGCCACCCGCCGGCCGTAATCCTGGTCCGCCTTGAAGAATAGCGCGGTCTGCCGGAGTTGGATGCGTTTTTGCGCCCCACCCAGATGATCCACAATATTCCCCACCAGGTTCTGGCGGTCCTGCTCAGTCATGACCTGGCGGTAGAGGTTGCCGGGCTGCACAAAATCGTCGTTGGGGAAGGTAAAAGGGTAACGCCCCGCGGCCCCGGTGACTTCAAAGGGCGGCTCGCCGGCGGCCGGGTCCGGCTCCGGCCCTCCGAAGCTATTGGGATAGTAATTGGGTCCGCCGCCGCCGCCCGCGTCCACCCGCATGAACCCGTCGCGCTGGTAGCTGTTTTCCGGAGCGAATTTGGGGGCGTTCACCGGGATCAGGTGGTAGTTGGGCCCCAGCCGGTGAATGTGGGTATCGTGATAGGAAAAGACCCGGGCCTGCAGCATCTTGTCCGGCGAAATGGCGATGCCCGGCACCAGGTTCCCGGGACAGAAGGCGGCCTGCTCCACTTCGGCAAAATAATTGACCGGGTTGCGGTTCAGCACCAGCTTGCCGATCTTGATGGGCGGCACCTCGCCGTGGGGCCAGACCTTGGTGATATCGAGGATGTCCCAGCGGAAATCCCTGGCCTGCTCCGGGGTCAGGATTTGCATCTCCAGCGTCCAGGACGGATAATCGCCCCGGGCGATGGCCTCATGCAGGTCCCGGGTGGCGTGATCCGGATCTTCGCCTGAGATGCGCCCCGCCTCCCCCCGAGTCAGATTTTTGATGCCCTGATCGGTCTTGAAATGGTACTGCACCCAGAAGTACTCGCCCTTGGCGTTGTACCACTTGTAGGTGTGGCTGCTGTAACCATTCATGTTGCGGAAGGTGGCCGGCGTGCCCCGGTCGGAGAAGAGAATGGTGACCTGGTGAATGGATTCCGGGGTCAGAGAGAGAAAGTCCCAGAACATGTCCGGGTCCTTTAAATTGGTGGCCGGTTGCCGTTTTTGGGTATGGATGAAATCCGGGAACTTCAGGGGGTCCCGGATGAAGAAGACCGGCGTATTGTTGCCCACAAAATCGTAATTGCCCTCCTCGGTGTAAAACTTGAGGGCAAAGCCCCGGGGGTCCCGCGCCGCGTCCGCGGAGCCTTTTTCCCCGCCCACCGTGGAAAAACGGGCGAAGACCTCGGTGCGTTTGCCAATTTTCGCCAGAAACTTGGCCTTGGTGTAGCGGGTCACATCCGCGGTAACTTCGAAGTAACCCCCGGCGCCCGCCCCCTTGGCATGGACCACCCGTTCGGGGATGCGCTCCCGGTCAAAGTGAGCCAGTTTCTCCAGGAGATGGACGTCTTGCATGAGCACCGGCCCCCGCGCCCCGGCCGTCAGGCTGTTCTGATCATCGGCCACGGGTATTCCAAAAGCGGTGGTCAGGGTCTTTTTGTCCTTGGGCATGTTCATCCTCCTTTATGCGGGCTCCTTACCCCGCTTTCCGGCACTTGGGGCAAAGGCCAAAAAAGTTCAGCTGGTGATGGGTGATCTGATAACCGGTCTGCCGCGCCATTTCTTCAGAGACTGCCGCCACGCCCCCGATCTCGGGATCGAGGATCTGGCCGCACTTGGTGCAAATAATATGGGGATGGGGGTAGGGTCTATTGCCATCGTAGCGGGTGCCCACGGATGCCAGGGTAAGCTCCAGGACCTCGCCCATCTCCTTGAGCAGGCTCATAGTCTTATAAATGGTGGCCAGGCTGGTGGTGGGAAAATCGCTTTTCATCCGTTCATAAATCTGCTCAATGCCAGGGTGCCCTCGGCTCTCGGCCAGAATTTTCAACATGGCCACCCGCTGGGGCGTGAGCCGGCAACCTTTATCCCGCAGCACCTTAAGCATCTGTTCCAGACGGGCTCGAGGCTCAGCCAAAAAAATTCTCCGGGGGAATCAGGCGAATAATTTCTTATTAATAATTATTTTCTTTAGATAATTAATATCCATCAAAAGCCCTTCTGTCAACCTACAAGGTAAGATTGTCAGTTGAGAGGTCAAGGGGGGTGCGCCAGGCGCACGTTGCCCCTAAAGGATTGGGGGTGGGGACTGGCGCCAGAGGCGGGAAGCCCCTGGCCCCAAATAGCTAAGGCAGAATTTCCTTCAAAAACCGGCCGGTGTAGGAGTCCGGATGGTGGAGGGCCGGAAGCCTGAGGCCCCTGCCCTCTACCCATAGCCCCTTTCGAAACCCGCCCAAGATATGGGCAGCCAATTGTTCCCTCTTACATGGCGAAAAGCTATATTTCATTCAGCAAATTAATTTAAAAATCTTCTGAATATCCTTTTCATATCTTCAAGTTGGTTCTTAAGGTTAATCCAGTAGATAATGGCAAGTTAGCTGCTATCTTTGCTTGGCTACATTCAAAACAAGATCAATTCCCCCCCGGAGGTAGGAAACAAGAATCTCTTACCATGCCCAGAAGTGGTATGTGCATATGGTCTGGGCTTCCTGAACAAACCATTACCGGGCGATGCTCCTTTGGCGTTCTTAGGCTTCCGATCGACAAGGAACTTGGTCACCCAGGGTTTGTTAAGCCAAAGAGCTGGAAAGAGATCACCTTCCTAAGGCTACTAAATAATCTTGGATAATACCTCCCACACCTCCTCCGGCGGCCCTTCAACCGGAGGCAAAACCACGTAACGGCCGCGTCTACGTAACTCCTCCAATTCTTCATCCGATGTTTGCCTCTTGTTAAGCGAATGTGGGTCAGGGGCGCAGAGCGACCGCACTTCTACGTTGCCTTTAGGTTCCATTCTAAATTCTCCTTAAAAATTATCTGCGCTGTACATAATCTCTTGTACCTTCAATAACAATCAAGATTCCCCTGATATGCTGTTAAGGAAATCCCTAGTTTTGCGATTCCCTTCACCTTGGCTTCCCCATGGTATCTCTTCCTTCCCACCCTTACCGCCAGGGCCACCTCAGGGTGGGTCTTCATGAGTTCGAAGAAGCCCCCCGAGGACCCCATGAAATCAGGGAGGGTGAGATAAAAATAACTCAAGGAATGACTGCCGACCCATTCCCCCAATACCAAGGTCTCTCGCAGCAGATCAATGGATCTCGGCACCTGGATGCCCAAGGCGTCCTCAATGGCCTTGAGGCTGGCCACCTGGTGGGCGGCGCTGCAGAGACCGCAGATGCGGGAAACCAGGGAAGGGATATGGTCCACCCGCCGTCCCTGCTGGGGCATTCTTGCCTGCCCATTTTTAAGAGAAATGGCTTGGCAGCAATCATTGAGTCTTAATCCCAAAAAGGTTGCGCCTTTGAAAATGGAGATAGTGCTCGGCCATAAAATTTAAGGGCTTTTGGGCGGCCCGGAAGTTGCCGTAAAGCAGATGAAAAATCCCGGACAGTTCAATATTGTGGCCGCAGGAAGTTCCGCAGCCATTTGGTAGAATTTTCTCCCATCCTCCTCGTATTCTTCCAGACTCCTCCTGCCCCGACCAAAAAACTGGGGCCTTAGCTCCCCGGAGCAGGGATAGCGGTAGGCGGACTGCACATATTCTGGAAACACCCCCGCGAGAAACAGGCAAAGATCGGCAATTCTCTTGAAAAAACCGAGTTTGTAGTCCTCGTCCACCAACTCACTGAACCGGATAAGGTTGTCGATATCCAGGTCGCTGAATCTAATGGAGCCCCAGCGGCCACGAGAAAGTCCAGGTCGGCTTCAGTTAATCTCAATCGGTCACGGTAGACGTTGCTCATATGCTTTCCTTACTGACTGGGACGCTGATAACGGCTTAAGATTAAAAGCGGCCCGGCGGGCAGGACTAGTTCCTGACCGCCCTAACCCCCTACAAAGAGATAAAATGAAAATAGTCATGCGAAATGCAATTTGTTTGCCAGGCGCCTTTCCATAGGCTTTACACCTAACATTCTTAGAATATTATGGAATACCGATGATAGTTGCACGTTCATATACTTAACCAGAAAAATAAAGAATTGTTTAAAGATGTAAACACTAAAGTTCTCAGATTTTCTCGGAGAATTAGGAAGGGTGGAATATGCCGAAGCCAGCGGGCAGGACATTGGAGTCTTGGAGGCCCCCCGCGGCACCCTGATCCACAATTACATGGTGAACCGGGGGCTTCTGGAAGGCGCCAAGCTGTTGGTGGCCATATTTAGTCAAAAGAAGGCTATTAACTTTCTGGCATATAATTTGCTGCTAAAATTACAAATTGAGCTAATGTATTTGTAAAAATATTTCCAACGAAAGCTATTTAATAATTTTGTTGATTCCTTTTTATTCTAAGAACTGGTCAGAAAGGCGTCTAATTTATGATAAGCTTTATACTCCTCATAGAGGAATAGCCTTGACGTGAAGTAATGGAAAGATTATATACGACCAATATGAAATTCTCGAGCGGCTCTCGCAGTCTGGGCATGGTGCTCGTGGGACTCATCCTCCTGTCGGTGCTGGCATTGACGTGGTGCATACCCTGTCATGCCGACATGTGCGAAGGGGATTGCACCCACTGCGAATGCTGCTGCGGCCACTCGATGCCTTTCCTGTCCGCGGCTAACCCCGCACCGATAGTCAGACACTTCGTCTCCACCTATTATGCCGTCGAGGATCAGCCGGCACGCAACCTCTTTGCCTCCAGCATTTTCCGTCCCCCCCGGGCCTAGCCCCTTTCATCTCCCTTAATCTGTTGTTCTGCAATTAATTTCTGTAGTCACGCGCGTGGCAACGGAGGTGTGTGGTGAACCTCAAGTGGATTGCTGTGGGGGTGGTCCTTTGTTTGGCCCCCCTATGGTCCGGCGGAGCTATGGCCGGACTCCGGGCCTATTCTCTCCCGGAACTGGAAGAGATGGCCTTGAAAACGCATCCGGCTTTGAAAGTCGCCGGGGCGGAGATCAAGAAGAGTGAAGCGGAACTGCGTATCGCCCGTCAGTACCCCAACCCGGAAGCGGAAGGATCAATGAGCAGCCAAAAGGGCCTGGAAAGCGGCACCTATGCAACTGGCTACAGCCTTTCTCTGTCCCAGACCATCGAGTGGCCGGGACGCCGGGGGAAAAGGCAGGAGGCCGCCAGCTTCGGCATCGATGTGGTTAACCAGAAGTTAACCCAGGAACAGATCAACGTACGCGCCCGGTGCCGGGAATTCTTTTATCGGGTGCTGGCCGGCGAGCACTTGCTGAAGATTGCCGCAGAAAATCTGGAGTCGGCCAAAAAACTTCTGGATATCGCCGAAAAAAGAGTCCGCCTGGGAGAAAGCCGGCCCATCGAGCTGGTCAAGGCCCGGGTGGAGTTTTTTTCCTTGGAAAGGGAATATGACAAGGCCAAAACCACCCTGGCAGGAGACCGGCAGGTCTTGCGGCAATTCCTGGGCGCCGCCTTGCCCGCCGATTTCGCTCTGTCCGGCGAAGGCGAAGTTATTGACACGGTCGTACCTCTGAAGCGTTGGCAGGAAGCGGCCTTTGCCTCGCATCCCTTGCTGGCGGCGCAGGAAGCCCAGGTTCGACAGGCGGAGAGCACCCTGGGGGCAGAGCGCCAGGCCTGGGTGCCGGATGTGACGGTGAAGGTGTTCCACACCCGGGATGTGGACCTCAGGGCCACCGGCGGCGGTCTCACCATCCCCCTCCCCTTATGGAACCGCAAGGAAGGCGAAGTAGCCAAGGCCGCCGCCGCTAAAAGCCAGGCCGACTCCGAACTCCGGCTGCTCAAACAAGACCTGGAAACCAAGCTGGCTTCCCAATACAGCCTCTATGAAACGGCCCGCCGGCAGGTGGAGTCCTTCCAGACCGCTATCCTTAAAGAGGCGGCGGAATCTCTCCGGGTGGCCCAGTTCAGCTATGAGCACGGCGAAACCAGCCTGCTGGAACTCCTGGATTCCCGCCGGGTTTATCGGGGGACGGAACAGGACTACTACAAGGCCCTGTTGGATTACCGCCTGGCTCGGGCGGAACTCTGGCGATTGGCCGGTGGAGGTGTCAAGTGATGCGGGTGCGGTTGACCAAGACCCGGTGGCTGGTAATCATGGTGGCCGCCCTGAGTGCGGCGGGCCTCCTGGGGTGGTGGTATGTACACGAGGGGCACGACCACGATCAACATGCGGATCACGACCAGGCCCTTCATGCTGAAAAAAAAGAGCCCGAGGCGGCGCCGCCGGGTCAGGTGAAGCTGACCCCGGAGGCGGTGCAGCAGGCTAGAATTGAGACGGTCCCTGTGGTTCTCGGTCCCTTGGATAATCGGGTGTTATTTACCGGGGAGCTGGTCTTCAACGAAGAGCGCCTGGCTAAAATCCGCTCCCGGGTGCCGGGACGGCTGGTGCAGATCGTCGCGGACTACGGGCAAATGGTGAAGACGGGGGATGTTCTGGCGATCATCGACAGCGTGGAACTGAGTCAGGCCCAGATGGGCTCCCGGCAAGCCGCAGCCAGGTTCAACGCCGCCCAAAAGGCCTATGACCGGGCCCGCCAGCTTTATGAGGGCAAGGCCATCAGCCGGGCCGAACTCCAGGAGCGCCAGGCCCGGCTGGAAGTCGAGCGGGCCGATCTGGATTATGCCCAAAACCGCCTCCGCCTCCTGGGGGCTGGCGGCGCCGCGTCCGCCTCTTTGCCGAAAAGCTCCCGGTCCGGCGCGATCTTCGCCCTGCGCACTCCCATCGCCGGCCGGGTGGTGGACCGTAAAGTCACCCCTGGCCTGGTAGTCAAGGACGATGAAGAGCTCTTCACCGTGGCCGACACCTCCGCCCTGTGGTGCTTCGTCCAGATCCCCGAGAAGGATTTGCCTTTAGTGAACGCAGGTTCCCAAGCGACCGTAACCGTCGGCTCTTTGTCCGGGGAGGAATTTCCGGGCCGGGTGGATTACCTGGCCGACATGGTGGACAAGGCCACTCGTACCGTCCGGGCCCGGGTGCGGGTGGATAATCCCGATAACCGCCTCAAGGCCGGGATGTTTGCCAACATTGCCGTTCGGGTGGGCCAGCGCACCGTCTTGAGCGTTCCAGAAACCGCAGTCCTGGCCGCCAACGGCGATCTCTTTGTCTTCGTGCAAATGGCTCCCTGCACCTACCAAAAGCATCTTATCAAGACAGGAGTAAAAGGTGGGGGCCGCGTGGAAGTGCTGGAGGGTCTGGAAGCGGATGAGCCGGTGGTGGTGCAAGGAGGCTTCACCCTCAAATCCGAACTGGAAAAGGGCGCCTTCCAGGGCTGCGGCAGTGGGCATGCCCATTAATGCGGGCTGCGAGGAGACTGAAGATGATTGAACGGATTATTCAGAGCTGCCTGCGGCATCGCTTCCTGGTCCTCATCGCCCTGGCGGGGTTGGTGGCCTATGGGATTTATGCGTCCCTTAAGCTCCAGGTGGACGCCTTCCCGGACGTCACCAACGTCCAGGTGCAGGTCTATACCACCTGGCCCGGCATGTCCCCCGAGGAAGTGGAAAAGCAGGTCACCTTCCCCATCGAGGTCCAGATAGCGGGGCTGCCCGACATGGTGGAGCTCCGCTCCGTCTCCCGCTTCGGGCTGTCCCTGATTACCGTGGTCTTCGCCGACCAGGTGGACCTGTATTTTGCCCGGCAACTGGTGTTGGAGCGCCTCATCGCCGCCAAAGAGAAATTGCCTAAGGGGGTGGAGCCCGTCCTGGGGCCCATCGCCACCGGTTTGAGCGAAATCTACCAGTACACCCTGGAGGAGGAGAACGCGCCGCCGCCGGCCTCGCCCGGCCAGGAGACCGCCCGCCTCATGCGCCTGCGCACCATCCAGGACGCCATTGTCCGGCCTTTTTTGAAAACCGTGCCCGGCGTCACCGACATCAACTCCTTCGGCGGCTTTGTCAAGCAATACCAGGTGCAGGTGGACCCTGACCGGCTGCGGAAATTTGATCTCAGCCTCAAACACGTCTTCGGTGCCCTGGCTGCCAGCAATGCCAATGCCGGCGGCAACGTTCTGGAGAAGGGGAGCGAGCAGGCCCTGGTGCGAGGCCTGGGTTTGATGCAGTCCATCCAGGACATCGAAGCGGTGGTGCTGAAAGAAGTGAACGGCACTCCGGTCCTGGTCAAGGACGTGGCCACCATAAGCGAAGGCCCGGCCAGCCGTTGGGGGGCGGTGCTCAAGGACGGCAAACGGGAGGCCGTGGCGGGTATCGTCTTGATGATCCGAGGCGGCAGCAGCCGGGAAGTAGTGGCCACGGTCAAGGAAAAGGTCGCCCAATTGAACGCCGGCGGCATCCTCCCCAAGGGGGTAACGCTCAAGGCCTTCTATGACCGCACCGGCCTGGTCCGGGACTGCATCAACACCGTCAGCCGGGCCATCGCCGAGGGCGTCCTCCTGGTGATCCTGGTGGTTTACCTGTTCCTGCGCAGCTTCCGGGGGGCGCTGGTCATCGCCTTAACTCTGCCTTTGGTGGCCCTGGCCACCTTCATCACCATGCGGCAGATGGGGCTGTCGGCCAACCTCATGTCCCTGGGAGGGCTGGCCATCTCCATCGGCATGATCGTGGACAGCGCCGTCATTCAGGTGGAAAACGTTATGCATCACCTCGGGGAGATGAAGCCTGGGCAAAATTTCGGCCGAACGGTGCTCAACGCCGTCCTGGAGGTGCGGAAACCCAGCCTCTTCGGAGAGCTGATCATCGCCTTGACCTTTCTCCCCATCATGACCCTGCAAGGCATGGAGGGGAAAATGTTCGCCCCCCTGGCCTTCACCGTGGTCATCGCGCTTTTGGCCTCCCTGGTTCTTTCCATAGTCGCGATCCCGTCCCTGTGCTCGTATGTGCTCAAGCCGGCGCCGGAGCGCGTCAGCTTCCTGGTGCGGGCGGCCCAGCGGGTTTACCGTCCGGTGCTGGCCCTGGCCCTGGAAAACCGCAAGACCGTGCTGCTGGGGGCCGGGGGCCTTCTGGCGCTGTCGTTGGCCGCCGTGCCCTTTTTGGGCACCGAGTTCATTCCCAGGCTGGATGAAGGCTATATCACCAATCTCATGACCCGTTTGCCATCCATATCCCTCACCCAGTCGGTGGCCATGGAGCGGCAAATGCACCAGGTCTTGTTGAAGTTTCCCGAGGTGGAAGCGGTAGTCTCCAAGATCGGCGCGGCGGAGATCGCCACGGAAGCCCACGGGGTTGAGACCAGCGAACCCACCGTGGCGCTCAAGCCCCGCCGGGAGTGGCGCACCGCCCGCACCGTCGAGGAGTTGATCGCCAAAATGCGGCTGGAACTGGAGAAGATTCCGGGCGTCACCTTCAACTTCTCCCAGCCCATCGCCCACCGGGTGGACCACCTGGTTTCCGGGGTCAAATCCCAGGTGGCGGTGAAGATTTTCGGGGATGATATGAATCTGCTCCGGGCCAAGGCCGAAGAAGCGGCCGCCCTCCTCCGGACGGTGCCCGGGGTCACCGATCTCCGCGCCGAGCAGGTGGCCGGCATGCCGAATCTCAACCTCAAGATGGACCGGGTTAAGCTTTCCCGCTACGGGCTCGCCGTAGCCGAAGTGCAGGAGGTCATTGAAACCGCGGTGGGCGGCAAGGCGGCCACGGAGATCATCGAGAGCCAGATGCGCGTCGAGGTGGTGGTGCGCTTCCCGGAAGAACGGCGCAACAGCACTGAGGCCATCGGCAACATCCTGGTGGCGACTCCGGGGGGAGGGTCCGTGCCCCTGGCGGAACTGGCCGAGATCACCGAAGCCGAAGGGCCGGTGCAGGTCAGCCGGGACAACGCCCGCCGCCGCATCGTGGTGGAGTTCAACATCAAAGGCCGGGACACCGGCGGCGTGGTGGCCGACGGCCAGCGGTTGCTGTCGTCCCGCCTGGCCCTGCCGCCGGGCTATTACGCCACCTGGGGCGGCACCTTTGAGAACCAGGAGCGGGCCATGCAGCGCCTCCTGCTCATCGTGCCCGTCACCCTGGCCCTGGTGTATCTCCTTCTTTTCCTAACCTTCCAATCGCTCCGGTATGCCAGCCTCATCATGCTCAATCTGCCCCTGGCCTTGATAGGCGGCATTTTGGGACTCTTATTCACCGGCCTCTATCTGAGCGTCCCCGCCGCGGTGGGCTTCATCGCCCTCTTCGGGGTGGCAGTGTTGAACGGTGTGGTCCTGGTTTCGCAAATCAATCAACTGCGCGACACGGGGCTCCCCTTAGAAGAATCTGTACGCCAGGGCTGTGAGCGGCGCCTCAGGCCCGTCCTCATGACCGCTCTGGTGGCCATCCTCGGTCTCACCCCGCTCCTGTTTGCCAGCGGGCCGGGCTCGGAAGTGCAGCGACCCCTGGCGGTGGTAGTGGTCGGCGGTCTGTTTACCGCCACCCTGCTCACCCTGGTGGTCCTGCCCGTCCTCTACCAATGGTTCGCCGAGCCCGAGACGGAATCATGAAGGAAAAATCCGGAATGAACCCGGTAAGAAAGGAGACGCCAATCTCGAGGCGTCTAAGGAGAAAAGCCATGAAGAACATGATGCGCGTGGTTCTGTTGGTTTCCCTGGCTATCATTTTTACTAACTGCGGTGCGGCCCGGGAACAGATTCGGACTCAATCCGTAACCGAGCGTGAGGGGGTCTTTCAGGAGGTCGCCACCGCCGAGGGACCACCTGCCGGGTTTGCCGATGTGGTCATCAAGGCTTCACTCAAAACCCATTTGCCTGGAAAAGGTACCTTGTTGGAATCTGGAGACTCTCCCCATGGCGGACCTTTCTATAGCTTCGTCCTGAATATCGACGGCCAGGCGGTCACCTGGAAAGTCCCCGGCCAACGCGAGAATATCCCGGTGCTGAGAGACCGGCATTCCCAAGAAGAGGGCGACGGCATGAAATATGGGCTGGAGAAGCGAATCCGGCTGCGGGCCGGAACGCATCGGATATTTCTTGGCGTTTCCGAAGAGGATTATACCAAGACGGTGACCGTCAACTTGCAGGAGGGCAAATCCTATACCTTGGAATTTCAACCCATTTATCCAAGATATAAACAGGGCCATCCGGCTTTCCGACTGGGTTTGCTGGGATTTAACGTAAGGATAGACAATACCTCAATTGACTGATTCCTCCTTTATTTTTAGGGGATACCGAGAATGTGGTAGGGCGGTCAGGATCGGTCGCCCTACCACATCTACTTTTCTGGTGGGTAGGCCTCTATGCCCGCCACTGGTGTACATTGGCCACCCTTCGTTCCTGAACCTTCGTTCTCTTCGGGAGGTTTGGTCTGAGCTGGGAACGAGAGGAGCCTTTTTGCCGTGGTAGCTTTGGGGTTGCGGAAGGCATATTAAGCAAGACTACATGGATGCAGTTATCTGCTATATATCCCGAGAGTTACAAGTTTTTATAACACTTCGATATGGTGGCGATAACGGCAATAAGGAGATTTAGGAGATTGGCAGGGGGAGGGGCCGATAGCTCTTGACCCGCTAGTCCACATTAAGGCAGAATTTCCCGCAGGAAGCGGCCCGTATAGGATTCCGGGTGCCGGGCCAGTTCCTCCGGGGAACCGGCCGCCACCAGGCGGCCGCCGCCGTCGCCGCCTTCCGGCCCCAGGTCCAGGATGTAGTCCGCGGTCTTGATGACCTCCAGGTTGTGTTCGATGACGATGACGGTATTGCCCTCTTCCACCAGGCGACCCAGCACCAGGAGCAGCTTTTCGATATCCGCCAGGTGCAGCCCGGTGGTGGGCTCATCCAGGATGTACAGGGTGTGTCCCGTGGCGCGGCGGGAGAGCTCCTTGGAAAGCTTGAGGCGCTGGGCCTCGCCGCCGGACAGCGTGGTGGCCGACTGGCCCAGCTGGATGTAGCCCAGGCCCACGTCCGCCAGGGTGTGCAGCTTGTCCCTAAGGTGCGGCACCGCGCCGAAGAATTCC
This sequence comes from uncultured delta proteobacterium, assembly GCA_963790655.1. Taxonomy (GTDB): domain Bacteria; phylum Desulfobacterota; class Desulfobaccia; order Desulfobaccales; family 0-14-0-80-60-11; genus DASWLF01. The sequence goes on from CAWBPT010000004.1 coordinate 265,917, forward strand.
AGGGCCTGGTCCACGGTCATTTCCAGGACCTCGGCGATATTTTTCCCCTTGTAGCGAATCTCCAGGCTGGAGGCATTATAGCGCAGGCCCCGGCAGACCTCGCAGCGCACGTAAACGTCGGGCAGGAAGTGCATCTCGATCTTGTTGATGCCTTCGCCGCGGCAGGCTTCGCAGCGGCCGCCCTTGACGTTGAAGCTGAAGCGCCCCGGGCGGTACCCCCGAAGACGCGCCTCGGGCACCTGGGAAAAAAGCTCCCGCACGATGGTGAAGAGCCCGGAGTAGGTGGCCGGGTTGGACCGGGGGGTGCGGCCGATGGGGCTCTGGTCGATGTGGATCACCTTGTCCAGCGCCTTGGTGCCTTCGAGCCGCGCATACGGGGCCGCGGGCACCCGGGCGTGATAGAGCCGCTGGCGGAGGGCCAGATAGAGGGTGTCCATGACCAGGGTGCTCTTGCCGGAGCCGGAGACCCCGGTGACGCAAGTGAGGACCCCCAGGGGAATGGCCGCCTCCAGGTCCTTGAGGTTGTGGCCCCGGGCCCCCTTGAGGCGCAGGAAACCCTGGGGCTGGCGGCGGCAGCGGGGCAAGTGGATCTGCCGCCGCCCCGAAAGAAACTGGCCGGTGAGGGAGTGCCCGTTCCGGGAGAGCTCGGCCGGGGTGCCGGCGAAGACCATCTCCCCCCCGGCTCTCCCCGCCCCCGGCCCCATATCCACGATGTAGTCGGCCGCTCTGATGGTGTCCAGATCGTGTTCCACCACGATGACGGTGTTGCCCAGGTCCCGGAGCATCTTCAGGGTGTGCAGCAGCTTGTGGGTGTCCCGGGGGTGCAAGCCGATGCTGGGCTCATCCAGGATGTAGAGCACCCCGCTGAGCTTGGAGCCGATCTGGGTGGCCAGCCGGATGCGCTGGGCTTCGCCCCCGGCCAAGGTGGCGGTGGGCCGGTCCAAAGTCAGGTACTCCAGGCCGACTTCCTCCAGGAAATTCAGGCGCTCGATGATTTCTTTCAAGACCCGGCGGGCGATCTCCGCCTGCCGGGGGCTCAGTTGCAGGCCCGCAAACCACTGGTGCGCCCGGGCGACGGTGAAGGCGGTGACCTCGCTGATGTTGGCGCCGTCCAGCTTCACGGCCAGGGCTTCCCGGCGCAGCCGCGAGCCGCCGCAGTCCGGGCAGGGCCGCACCCCCATGTACTGCTCGATCTCCTCCCGCACCGCGGCCGAATCCGTCTCGATATAACGCTCCTTGAGCTGGGGGATGACCCCGGGGAACGGCCGGGGCCCGTAATAGCGCCGCCCCCCCTGCTCGTAGAAGAAGCTGATGGGTTCGCCCCGGGAGCCGTAAAGGATGGCCTGCTGCACTTCCTCGGGCAGGTCCTTGAAGGCGGTGTGCACCGAGAAATGATAGTGGTGCTCCAGGGCTTCCAGCATCTGCTGGTGGTGCAGCGAGTGGCGGTGGGCCCAGGGACGCACCGCGCCTTCCCGGAGGCTCAGATTGGGGTTGGGCACCACCAGCTCGGGGTCGATGACCATCCGGGTGCCTAAGCCGCTGCAGGCGGGACAGGCTCCCTGGGGGCTGTTGAAGGAAAAGAGGCGGGGGGTGAGTTCGGGCAGGCTGACGCCGCAGTGGTCGCAGGCGAATCTCTCGGAAAAAAGCAGCTCGTCGCCGCCCGCCACCGCCACCCGCACCACCCCGTCGGCCAGCTTCAGGGCCAATTCCAGGGAGTCCGGGAGCCGGGCGCCCAGGTCGGGCTTCACCACCAGGCGGTCCACCACCGCCTCGATGGTGTGACGCTTGTTTTTGTCCAGGGCGGGGAATTCTTCCAGTTCCATGACTTCGCCGTTGAGGCGAACCCGGCTGTAGCCTTCGGCTCTGAGCTTCTCCAGCAGCCTGGCGTGCTCGCCCTTGCGGTTGACCACCACCGGAGCCAGGATGGTGATGCGGCTGCCCTGGGGCAGCGCCAGGATCTGGTCCGCCATCTGGGGCACGCTCAAAGACGAGATGGGCCGGCCGCACTGGTAACAGTGGGGGGCGCCCACCCGGGCGAACAGGACCCTTAAATAGTCGTAAATCTCCGTGGAGGTGGCCACGGTGGACCGGGGGTTCCGGGAGGCGCTGCGCTGCTCGATGGCGATGGCGGGAGAGAGCCCTTCGATATACTCCACGTCGGGCTTGTCCATGAGCTCCAGGAATTGGCGGGCGTAAGCCGACATGGACTCGACGTAGCGGCGCTGCCCCTCGGCGTAGAGAATATCAAAGGCCAGGGTGGATTTTCCGGAGCCGCTCACCCCGGTGATGACGATGAACTGGTTCCGGGGCAGCTCCAGATCGACGTCTTTGAGGTTGTGTTCCCGGGCGCCCCGGATGGTGATCTTATTAAAGGACATCTCTGCTTCAGCTACTTAAAGGCAAAGGATTTATCCGGTGGAGGTCCTGGAGGCGGCATCCGCTTGGGGCGCCGGGACGGGCTCATCCTTGGCCTTGGGTTTCCGACCCCGCTTTTTCTTGATCTCATAAGGCACAAATTTAAGGCTCTGGGAGCGTCCGGCCCCACCCGGCCAAAGCAGCGGGCCGTTGCCCAGGTGGCGGGCGATGTCGGCCAGGGTCCAATCCAGGTACTTGGAAGGAATCACGGTGACTTCTAATTTCAGGCCCCGGTTGGGGCGTTCTTTCACTCTGGACATGTCTATTCCTTGCTTGCTTAAAAAAGCGGAAATATGGGGCATCAGGTTGCCGACTAAGACCGAGGCGCGGCGTGCGGGAGGTAATCTATTTACCCCAATTATTTAATTTATCCATTTCAGGCATTTTTTGCCATAACTTTTAAAAATTTTTCCCCGGTCCGGCCTTCAGGTTATTCTTGCAAGCCCGGCAATCCGCCCGCCGGGCCAACCCGGAGGCCGCTTAAGACCGGCGCCCCAGGGTGCCACAGGACCACGATAGAGCGATTGCCCAAAGGAATTTCCTTTTGTAGGGGCACGGCGAGCCGTGCCCATGGGTTATGAGGGCACAGCAAGCTGCGCCCCTACGAACAAAATAGCCAATGAGAAAAAACTTTTGGCAATCAACCATTTGACCTCCGCCATAGTTATCGGCGTCCGGGGCCCGGAAATTTAAACGGCATGCCTGGCGCAGGGAAAGGGAGACTGGGGGGAAAATGCCGTGCTGGGGAGCCGGACGAGGAAGATACGCAGGCCTAACCCGAAAAAAGTTAACCTGAACGCCTAGTCATCGAACCCTAACAGGCTGTTGAAAAACGGTTTTTTGTCATCCTGAACGAAGTGAAGGATCTATAATTTATTAATATGACTAGATTCTTCGCTTCGCTCAGAATGACACATTCTCAATTATGGGAGTTTTTCAATAGCCTGCTAATGCGGCGGCGTCATCCGGAAGGGGCCGGCCAGGGCATAGCGCACCCGGTTGGCTTTTTCGCCGTTGTGTTCCAGGACGCCCTCGGTGAGCAGCAGGTTGAGATAACACCAGGCCGTCTTCTTGTTCACCTTGAAGGCGCCCTCCAAATCCAGGAGGCGGAACCAGCGGCCCTCGGTGCCCCGGAGAAACTCCCAGAGGGTCTCGGGCGTGATCTTGCGCCTCCCTTTCAGGGGCAGGGCGACCCGGGACAGGGCCCGGCGCAGCTCCTCGCCGTTCACGGGCTCGAGCCGGGGCTCCGGCAAGTCGATTTCGACCACGGGCTTGGCGACCCAATCCCTTTCCAGGTGTTGGAAATAGTGCCCCGCCTTTTCCTCAATCAGGTTCAGCAGGCGGTAGAACTGGGAAAGGGTGATCTGCCCGGCCAGGCGGTTGACCAGGAATTCTTTGGCCTTTTTCCGGATGAAGGAAACCCGCTCCCGGGTACTGACGGGCAACCCGGTGGCTTCCACCAGCACCTGAAAGAACATGCCGGCCACCAGGGTGGTGTCCAGACCCTGATCCCGGGGCGTGATAAAATCGGTCTTTTCGGAAACCTGCCAGGCCCCGGCGGTCACGGCAAAATCGGCGAAATCCTCGTCAAAGTCGGGCAAGTGCTCGGGACAGGCCACGGCAATGACCTGTGCCGTCAGTTCCCGAACCACCCCCAGACACTCTTGGTCCACGGCGCCCTCCCTGGCACAATTGGTGCTGCGCTAAACCGGCCGGCCTACAGCGGCATGGCCGCTACTCTACTACTTTTTTGCCGGGCTGACCAGCGCGGAATTTCCTGCTTAGAAAAGTTATAGGGAACATGTAGGACACCCGCCCTCGGGGGTCCAATTCCTCGCCCCCGAGGGCGGCGGCACTACATTTTCATGATTTACGGGTGGGTCGAAGGCTAATGCGCCACTGCTTAGAAAAGTTGCCAGGGGGCAGGGGGCAGGGAAAAAATGTAGGGTGGGCACTGCCCACCATTCTTCATTATCCGTCCTATTATTGGCTAGAGCCGAAGGCCCATGAATGACGGTTACGAAAAGTTCCTGAGTAGAATCAGGACAGCCGCCCTCGGGGTCCAAGCACAGGCTGGAACGGGGGTCCGGAGTTCCTACAAGCCATTTCAATACCTAATTTTTCTGTCATCCTGAACGAAGTGAAGGATCTCAACTCCTGGAAAATACGAGATTCTTCGCTTCGCTCAGAATGACAACTAACTCTGAAGTCAGTTTTTGAAATAGTGAGACCTCTGCGAAAGTCTCGATATTTGTAATAGTGACCAAAAATGTAGCGCAGGCGCCCTCGCCTGCGACCAGATAGAGTATGGACAGCCGAGGGCGGCTGTCCTACATGAGACTTTCGCAGAGGTCTCACAGATTCTAAGGTTTTATTTCCAGCAATTGTTGCGCCAGTTCCCCGGCCTCTTTGATGGCCGGCTGGCAGGCGAAGTTGCGGCAGAGATAGGCCACCGGCCCCTCACCCTGGGGCCCGTAAGTCCGGGCGGCGGGGACCAGCTCTTCCAGGGCGGCGGAGTCCGCCGGGTTTTTCACCACCAACCTACGCTCCGGCAGATAAGGGCGGTAAGCCGCCTGGACCATTTCCTTAAGGCCCGGGTGGTGGGGGTCGCCCACCAGGGTGAGGTCCAGGGGCGGCGTCAGGTATAGGGTGGCGACGGTCCAGAGATGGGCAAAGCCCCCCGGATTTTCCCGGGCCTGGGGCGCCAAGCGCCTGAGAATGGCGAGAGCCCGGTCCTGGTAACGCGGCTCTTCCGTCAGCCGGTGAAGTTTCAGGCAGACCCGGGCGGCGGTGGAATTTCCCGAAGGGAGGGTCTGGTCAAAGATGGATTTGGAGCGGAGCAGCGTGGCCTCCTGGTCCCGGGCCACGTAAAAGTAAGTGCCGTCTTCGGCATCCAGGAATTTTTCCTCCATGAGATCCATTAAGCGCCTGGCCTGCTTGAGCCAGGCGGGGTCGAAATCGGTCTCGTACAGGTCCAGGAGGGCGAAAGCCAGCAGGGCGTAATCCTCGGAAAACCCCGGCACCCCCACCTGGCCGGCGGACCAGATCCGGAAAAGAGCTTCCGGGGTCCAGAGTTCAACCAGGATAAACCTGGCCGCCCGGGCCGCGGCCTCATAATATTTCCCGTCCCCCAGGACCTGGGCCCCCCGGGCCAGGGCAGAGATCATCATGGCGTTCCAGGAGACTATGACTTTTTCGTCCCGGTGGGGCGGCACCCGCCGGGCCCGGGCCTGCCGCAGGCGGTTTAGGGCCGCTTCCAGGTTTTGCTCCACCTGCGGCACGGTTAAGGAAAAGCGGGCCGCCAGCTCAATCCGGGACCGGGGGCGGGTGAGGACGTTGGCCTCCTCAAAATTGCCTTCCTGGGTGACTCCCAGGGCCGCGGCCGTCAGGGGCCAAGCCTCTCCCCCCACCGTCTCTTCCACTTCCTTAAGGGTCCAGACGTAGAACTTCCCCTCCACCCCCTCGCTGTCCGCATCCCAAGCGGCATAGAAGCCGCCGTTAGGGGCGGTGAGGTCCCGCAGGACAAAATCCAGGGTCTCCCGGGCCACGCGCCGGGCCAGGGGGCTCCCGGTGAGTTGGTGCCAAGCCAGATATAGAGGGGCCAAGAGGGCGTTGTCATAGAGCATTTTCTCGAAGTGGGGCACCACCCAGGCCGCATCCACGCTGTAGCGGTGGAAGCCGCCGCCCAGCTGGTCGTAAATGCCGCCCCGGGCCATCTGCTCCAGGCCGAAGGCCAAATTCGTAAGGATGTCGGCCTCACCGGACAGGTGGTAATAGTGGAAGAGAAACTCCAGCTCCAGGGACCGGGGAAACTTGGGCGCCACCCCCAGGCCGCCGTGCTGGGGGTCGAAGTTCCCGGCCAGGCGCCGGGCCATGTCGTCCAGCACTTCCCGGTGGGGCTCTTGGCCGGCCGCCGCCACCTCCCCCATGGCCTGCAAGTGGGTCTGGACCTTCCGGGACAGCTCGGCAATCTGCTCCCGGTTCTGATGGTAGGCCTGGCTGAGGGCCAGGAGGAGCCGGGCAAAGCCGGGCCGCCCGCCCCGGTCGTCCGGGGGAAAATACGTCCCCCCATAGAAGGGCAACAGGTCCGGCGTCAGAAAGACGCTCAGGGGCCAGCCCCCTGAACCGGTAAGGGCATAGACCGCGTTCATATAGGTCTCATCCAGGTCCGGCCGCTCTTCCCGGTCCACCTTGATGCTGACGAAATGCTCATTCATGATGCCCGCGATGGCGGGGTTTTCAAAAGATTCGTGGGCCATCACGTGGCACCAGTGGCAGGTGGAGTAGCCGATGCTCAGGAAGATGGGCTTGTCCTCCCGCCGGGCCCGCTCCAGGGCCTCCGGCCCCCAGGGGTGCCAGTCCACCGGATTGTAGGCGTGCTGCTGGAGGTACGGGCTGGTGGAGTTGATCAAATGGTTGGGGCGGCGTTCTTCCATGGAACCTGTCCCTGACAATCGTTTTTCGACCAATTTCTCTTTTAGTAAAGATCAAGGCGCAAAACTAAATCTCAGGCCGGCTCTACCTTGGTGAGGGGAAGGGTAGCCAGCGACAGATCGTTTACCTCAAGATAATTATCCTGGCGGGAGTTGCAAGAAGGGTTGTCTTCCAGGAGGGGGGCTTGGTCCTCCGCGCCTTAAACCTAAGTTGCGCTCATGGAGGTAATATCAGCATTTTTGTAGGGGCGCAATTCATTGCGCCCTTAGGGCGGGATAAATCACGCCCCTACATGATAAATACCTTTTTGACGGCAACTTGGTATTACAAGATCACTGACTGCACCCCCTACCTGGCGTCGTTTTCCGGGTGTATCTTGTAAAAATATCGCCACCTTTGGGGTGGGTTCTCGTAGGGGCGGTGCGCGAACCGCCCCTACCACAGTTCCTCAAATGAGGGCCAAATTTTTCAAGATATTTCCGAAAGAAGATGCTAAGTGCGGGTCAAGGTGGCAAATTCTTCCTGCTGGGCCAAGCGGGTCAATTCCTGGAGGAGTTCCTGCAGCTCCGGGGCATCCCGGAACTTGATTTCCAGGTGGAAATCCGGGCCCTCGAACGCGGGCGGGGGCTGCAAGCGCACCCTGGGATGGTCCCTGAGCCCGGTGCGCCCCAAGGCGGCTTGAAAGGCTTCCCGGGCGGCGGCCAGGCGGGGGTAAACCCAGCGCCCCAGAAGGCGACGCACCGCTTCGGTGCGCTCCTGGGGGCTGAGGGAGGGTTCCGCGAGGAGCTGCCGGAGTTCCGGTCGCCCCAGGATGGCCCCGGGGCTCGCAGCCTCCCGGCGGGCCAGCAGGGACACCTCCTCGATGAGCTGCTCCTGCTTGCTCTGGCTGAGCCACAGCTGCTCCAGAAAAGGCAGGGCCGCGGCCCGGTCCTCCGGGGTCCAGCGGGCCAGCTGCGCCCCGGCCGTCAGGGCCAGGCGGTTTATCGCCGCCAGATGCGCCCAGTGGGGCTCCAGGGTGGACAAAGCCTCAAGACGGGAAAGAAAGGCCGGGGAAGGCGGCAGTCCCAGGTATGGCAGGTACCTGGCCGCCACGGTGGCCCGGTCCCAATATTTAAGGAGCCTGGCGGCGTAGACGGCCTGCTCCCAGAGGTTGAACCCCCGGGTAAAGGAGTTGTCGTAGAGGGCCACCAGCAGGCAGTGGGAATCCGGGGCCCCGGCGGGCAGGGTGCGGGCCGGAACCCGCTCCCAACCCAGTCGGGCTGCGGCCAACAGACGCTTCAGCCCGGTTACCGCCTGCCATTTGCCGTCAGCCCCGGGACGCAGCCAGGGCGGGGCCAGCAGCCCCACCTCCCGGATGGAGGCCAGCAGCTTGTCATCATCGCCGGCCGAGGAAACCACGAACATGTGGTCCGTGAGGTCCACCGCAGCCAGGGGAATCTCTTGAAAGCAGGGGTGATCAGCCAAGGTTTTTCCAGACCGTGATAATCGGCGAGCAGATGGCTCCAACCACAGTTTACCACGGGTGTTATGCCGTTAGCACTACTATTCATGCTTGGCAGTTGCTCATGAGCCTTCGGCTCACCCGTAAATTATGAAATGTAGCGCCGCCGCCCTCGGCGGCGAGGAATCGGACACCCGAGGGCGGGTGTCCTACATGTTCTCTATAACTTTTCGGAACAGACAGGCAGGAGATCTGGGCGAGGGGGAAGCACGGGACCAGAAGCATAAAATTCAAAGGGGCGGTCCTGTGGGTCCGCCCCTGGTAAAAACGCCACCCTTATTAACCCCATTACTGAGAATCACTGGTAATAAGGGGCATAAGTCATGGGCGCCCGGGAGCCGGAGATCTGCGGCGGCGTCATCTCGCCATAGTTTTCGCCCGCCGGCGGCTCAGAGCTGTAGCCATAATGAGGACCCGAAGGCGGTGGGCTAGAGCCGTAGCTGGGGCCCGGAGGCGGTTGGCTGTGGCCGTAGCCGGGGCCCGGCGGCGGCGAATTGTAGCCGTAACCCGGAGCCGGAGCCGGGGCGCTGTAACCCGGCGGGGCCGACGGCTGGTAGTAATAACCCTGCTGCGGCGGCGGTTGGCTGGCTTGCCGCTGCTGCACCGCATAGCCGCCTGCGGCTCCCAGGGCGGTTCCGATCAAGCCCCCGACCGCGGCGCCCTTCCAGGGATTTCGGTTGCCGATAGCGGCGCCGGTGAGGGCCCCGAGGCCGCCGCCCAGGGCCGCACCGGTACCTACGTAAGGACTGGAGGCGCAGCCCACGATCAGGCTCAGCGCCGTGAGCACCACGATTATTCCGGGCCAGGCATTCATGACCATCTTCCCCCCGAGAAAGCTAACATTTAATTATAACTTTGGGGCGGTGGCGAGTAGCTATAGCCCGGCTGAGGCTGAGGCGCCGGCTGGTAATAGCCCTGCTGCGGCTGAGGCGCAGGCTGGTAATAACCCTGCTGCGGCGGATTAGGCGGATAGGGATAGGGCTGGGAGCGCCCGTACATTTCCCCGGCTATCGCCCCTCCGGCGCCACCCAGCAGACCGCCGATAGCCGCACCCCTCCATGGATTGCTGTGGTTGGCGGCGGCTCCGAGGCCGGCCCCCAGGGCCGCACCTATTCCCGCACCAGGCATCATATAAGGATTATAATTCTCCGTGGCGCAGCCTGCGATGAGGCTCAACGCCGCCACCAGCACCAAAATTCCACGCCATTTATTCATCAGCTTTTCCTCCCCGCAAAGGTTGCTGTCATCGTTTGCTTAGTTAGACCTGGGCCGGGACAAAAAGTTAAGGCCGCGGCAAATACCGGTGCAGAAAAATAAATATTTTCCCAATTATTTTTTCTTTATTGAGCGGGAACCTTAAATTGCGCCTTGATAGAAAGGAGCAAGCTATAAAATGGCAAGGGGAAGCCGGACTTAAATCCGACTTCCCCTTTTTTAACTTATGGGGTTGGGGGAGGGGTTTGGGGAGGGGATAAGGGATGGTGGCACAGGCGTCTCGCCTGTGGAAGGCCCCTGAGCCCCCTCCCCTAAATAATCACTTCCCGATGACCAGGATGACCGCGTCCTTGGCCACGGAGGCGCCGGGTTCGAAGTTGATGGCCTTGACGGTGCCGGAGGCCGGGGCGGGCAGCGAGTTCTGCATCTTCATGGCTTCCAGGACGCACACCAGGTCGCCGGTGGCCACCTGGTCCCCCACCTTGACGCTGTAGCTGATGATCATGCCGGGCATGGGGGCCCTGAGGGGCACCTCGCCTGCCGCCAACTCCGCCGCGGCAGCCGCGACCGCCGCGGGTTTGGGGGCAGCCGCCGCCGGGGCCGCAACCGCAGCCGCAGCCGCAGCCGCCGCGACCGGCCGAGGCGCCGGGGCCAGGGAGGTGATCACCGGGGCGCCGGCGGTGCACTCCACCTCCACCTCGTAGTAGGCGCCGTCCACAAAGACGTTGAAGGTGCGCAGGCCCGGGCCTTTCCCCGGCGCGGGCTTTTCCAGGCCATCGATATACTCTTTCACCTTAGCGAAGAGCTTTTTCTGCTTGAGGGTGGTGTAGACCTCGTCTTCCAGCTTGACCTGCTCCAGGGTCTTGGGCTTCACTTCCGCGGGCACCTCTTCCAGGCCGTACTTCCACTTGAGGAAGCGGGCCCCGGTGGTGGGATAAAGGGCGTAGATGAGGACGTCGCCGTCGTGCTTGGCCAGGCCCTGGGTGGCCGCCACCGCCTGGTCCCACTCGGGCTCCAGGATCTCCCCGGGCCGCTTGGTGGTAGGTTTCTCGCCCCGCTCGTAGCCCTTGAGGATGACCTTCTGCACCTTCTGGTCCATGGGCGCCGGGGTCTTGCCGTAGAGGCCGTAGGCCAGGCCCTTGACCTCCGCCGGCACCATCTGATAGCGCCCGAACAGGACATTCATCACCGCCTGGATGCCCACGATCTGGCTGGTGGGGGTGACCAGGGGCGGGTAGCCCAGCTCCTGGCGGGTCTGGGGCAGGTCGGCCATCACCTCCAGGATGCGGTCCAGGGCGTTGGCCTCCTTGAGCTGGTTCACCAGGTTGGAGTACATGCCGCCGGGGATCTGGTGCAAAAGCACGCCGGTGTCGATCTGGGCCATCTTGGAGGTGTCCAGCAGGTCCCGGTACTTCACGGCCACTTTTTCCAGGTCCTGGCCGATCTCGATGAGTTTCGCCAGGTTCATGTCGGTTTCCCGCGCCGTCTGCTCCACGCTGACGATCAGGGGCTCGATGGCCGGCTGGGAGGTGCGCAGCGCAAAGGGGGAGAGGCAGGTGTCCAACACGTCCACGCCCGCTTCGATGGCCTTGAGGTAGCTCATGGAGCCCTGGCCCGAGGTGTAGTGGGTGTGGAACTCCACCGGGATCTTGATGGTCTCTTTCAGGGCCTGGATGATGGCGTAGGCGTCGTTGGGGGAGACCATGCCGGCCATGTCCTTGAGCACAAAGGAGTCCGCCCCCATCTCTTCGGAGCGCTTGGCGAAGTTGACGTAGTAGTCGAGATTGAAGATGGGGCCGCCCATGCGCCTTTGGGTCAGGGAGTAGCACACCGCGGCCTGGAAGTGGGCCATGAGCCCTGCTTTTTTGGCGTCCAGCAGGGCCTTCACCGACACCTCCCAGTTGCGCATGTCGTTCAGGGCGTCGAAGACCCGGAAGATGTCCACCCCGGCCTCGGCGGCATAGCGCACGAAGCGATAGGTGAGGTCGTCGGCGTAGTTGCGGTACCCCACCAGGTTCTGGCCCCGGAGCAGCATCATGGTGGGGGTCTTCTTCAGGATCCCCTTGATGGTGCGGATGCGGTCCCAGGGGTCGTCCCCCAGGAAGCGGTGGGTGGTGTCGAAGGTGGCGCCCCCCCAGACCTCGATGGCCCAGTAGCCCATCTGGTCCATGCGCTCCATGAACGGTACGATGTCTTCCGTGCGCATCCGGGTGGCCAGCAGGGACTGGTGCCCGTCCCGGAAGGTGGTGTCCGTGAACTTGATGGGGTTTTTTCCGGCCATTGGTTGCTCCCGTTCTTCGTTTTTCGTTTTTGGTTTTTCGTTAAAGCTTTTAGCTGTCAGCTGTCAGCTTTTTTCTGTTTTCTGTGAAGAATTTTTAAATCCCCCTAAATCTCCCTTTTTCAAAGGGGGACTTTAATGGTCCGGTTAAGCCCCCCTTGCCAAAGGGGGGTTGGGGGGATTTTGCCTTGATATGTAGGGGCGGACCTGCGTGTCCGCCCTTGAGGGCGCACACATGGGTGCGCCCCTACAAAGCTCTTACCTCAAACTCCGGCGCTGGGCCAGCAGCCGCAGCTGCATGGCCTGCTGGCGGCCGGACAGGGCCCAGAGGTTGACGGGCGGGCCCGGGGCGCCGGCGGCGCCGGCCATTGCGGCCGCAGCCTGGGAAGCCTCCTCGTCGGCCAGGTAGGCCTGGAGGGCCCCGCTGATGGCGGCCAGGATGGGGGGGTTAATGGGCATCTCCACCTCGTCAGTTCAAAGTTCAAAGTTCAAGGTTCAAGGTTCAAAAAAACCTGCCATCATCGCTCTTTTACTGACTACTGACTACTGACTACTGCTCACTGCTACACCGGGATATTGCCGTGCTTCTTGGCCGGCAGGGTTTCCCGCTTGGTGCTCATGGCCTCCAGGGCCTCGATGAGCCGGGGCCGGGTCTCCCGGGGCGTGATGACCTGGTCCACAAACCCCCGGGACGCCGCAATATAGGGGTTGTAGAGCAGGTTCTCGTAATTCGCGATGATCTCGGCCCGCTTGGCCGCCGGGTCGGGCGCGGCCTGAATCTCTTTGCGGAAGATGACGTTGGCCGCGCCCGAGGCCCCCATGACCGCGATCTCCGCGGTGGGCCAGGCCAGGACCATGTCCGCCCCCAGGTCCCGGGAGCACATGGCCAGATACGAGCCGCCGTAGTCCTTGCGGGTGACCAGCGTCAGCTTAGGCACCGTGGCCTCGGAGTAGCACCACAGGAGTTTGGCCCCGTGGCGGATGATGCCGTGCCACTCCTGGTCGCTGCCGGGCAGGTACCCGGGCACGTCGGCGATGGTGAGCAGCGGCACATTGAAGGCGTCGCAGAAGCGGATGAAGCGGGTGGCCTTGTCCGCCGCGTCCACGTCCAGGCAGCCCGCCAGCACCTTGGGCTGGTTGGCGATGATGCCGATGGGGCGGCCGTTCAAGCGGGCCAAGGCGGTGATAATGTTCTGGGCAAAGTAGTGATGGGGCTCGAAGAAGTCGCCCTCGTCCACGATGGCCCGGATGACGTCGTGCATATCATAGCTGGACCGAGGATCGTCCGGCACGATGGTATCCAGGGCCGGCTCCTCCCGGGAGGCCGGGTCGGAGCAGGGCGCCAGGGGCGGGTCCTCCAGGTTGTTGTTGGGCAGGAAGGAGAGGAGGCGCTTGATCTGCTCGATGGCGTCGGCGTCGGACTCGCAGGCGAAGTGGGCCACCCCGGATTTCTGGTTGTGGGCCAGGGCCCCGCCCAGGTCCTCGAAGCTGATCTCCTCGCCGGTGACGCTCTTGATCACGTCCGGGCCGGTGATGAACATGTACGAGGTGTTCTTCACCATGAAGATGAAGTCGGTCATGGCCGGCGAGTAGACCGCGCCCCCCGCGGTGGGGCCCATGATGGCGGAGATCTGGGGGATGACCCCGCTGGCGATGGCGTTCCTATAAAAGATCTGGCCGTAGGCGGAGAGCGAGTCCACCCCTTCCTGGATGCGGGCCCCGCCGGAGTCGTTGAAGCCCACAAAGGGCGCCCCGGCCTTGAGGGCCAGGTCCATGACCTTGCAGATCTTCCGGGAGTGCATCTCGCCCAGCGACCCGGCCCGGGAGGTGAAGTCCTGGGCAAAGGCGAAGACGGTGCGGCCGTTCACCCGGCCGAAGCCGGTGACCACGCCGTCCGCGGGGATCTCCACCTGCTCCATGCCGAAGTTGACGCAGCGGTGTCGCACAAAAATATCGGTCTCCCGGAAGGTCCCCGGGTCGAAAAAGAGCTCCAGGCGCTCCCGGGCGCTGAGCTTGCCGCTGGCGTGCTGCTTGTCCACGGCCTTGGGGCCCCCCATGGCCTTAATCTGCGCCTCTTTCTCCTGCAACTCCTTAATCTTCTGGGCCACTGTCTTCATCGGCAACTCCTTTTCTTCCGTAACCCGTGCGCCCGCAATGAACTGTAACAGCCGAGGGAAGTTAAATCTAAAGGATTCTGAAGCGGCCGGGGCGAGTCTGGTCGGACTAGGCAAGATTATTTTCTTTTTGGCGACCTGTCAACCCGATTCTGTGAAAAATTTCTCTTAGAAAGAGTTTTCGGTTTTGGGTCTGCGGTTGTAAGATGGAGAAAATGGCCGGGGTTTGATAGTTCGGACTTTGCCTGCCCACTCCGGCAAGGGAGGGATTTGATCTCCCAAGTTAGGCTAATTTTCCAAACCGGTTATTCATGGGCCTTTGGCCCACCCGTAAATTATGAAAAGTTCATGATGGGCGTACTCCTAACTTTGAACCTTGAACTTTGAACTTTGAACTTTTCGGAACAGGTAACCAGCAAGGAGGCCGGCATGACCCGAGAGAAGCAAACCGGGCTGGAGCAAGGCGTGCACCGCACCGAAGTACGGGTGCGCTTCGGCGACACGGACCCCTACGGCATCGTCTACTTTGTCAGCTATTTCCGCTACTGCCACCGGGCCATCGAGGAGTTCCTCAGGGCCTGCGATCTGGCGCCCGAAGAGACCTTCAAGAACGCGGCCCAGGGGTTCGGGTTGCCCATCGTGGAGGCCTGGTGCCGGTTCCGGCGCCCGGCCCGCTATGGGGAGCTGCTCAGGATTGAGACCCGTCTCACGGAAGTGCGCTCCAAGGCCCTGGTCTTCCGGTTCGAGTTTTACCCGGAAGCCGGAAGAGAACTGGTGGCGGAAGGCACGGCCAACCTGGTGGCCATCGACCCCGCCTGGAGGCCCCGGGAGCTGCCGGAGAGGATTAAGGAAGCTTTGTCTCAGGGAAAATAAATAAAAACAGGTCTCAATTGGCAGAATTGAAGATATATAGCAGTGAATTCACTTTGGGAAAAATGACAAAATTTTCCTAACGCACAATTTATTTCTTTTACTTGGATATATTTTGCGATGTGCCAGGGTCATCCTGGGTTTGCCAGCCGCCGCCCAGGGCCCGGTAGAGAGCGATGACGGCCAGGAACTCGTTGGCCCGGTCCTGGGTTAATTTGAGCTCGGACTCAAATAACTGCCGGTCCGAATCCAGAACTTCCAGGTAGGGAGTCACTCCCCCATAATAGCGCTGATAGGCCAGATCGGTTTGCTGGCTCAAAGCTTTAACCTGTTTCCCTGATTCGAGGCGCACTTCCTTAAGCATACGCACCCCCACCAGGGAGTCGGACACTTCCTGGAAGGCTTGCTGAATGGACTTTTTGTAGGTGAGAAGGGCTTCCTGTTTCACGGCCTCCGCTACCCGGACCCCGGCCCGGAGCCGCCCTGCCTGGAAGATGGGCTGAGTTATGCCGGGTGAAACAATATCCCAGAAATTGGCCGGTCCGGTGAACAGGCTCTTCAAGGCAGCGGACTCCCACCCGGAGGCGCCGGTAATCCGGATGTTGGGGAAAAGCAAGGCCTTGGCTTCGCCGATGCGGGCGTTGGCCGCCACCAGGGTCTGCTCGGCAAAGCGGATGTCGGGGCGCCGCTCCAGAAGAGAAGAAGTTAGTCCCGGAGGGATGGTGACGGTTAAATCCTGCTCCAGAAGAGATTTACCCCGGGTGATGGATCCCGGGTTCCGCCCCAGCAAGACGCTGATCCGGTTCTCCTGCTGTTCGATGGCCCGCTTCAAGTCGGGGACCACCGCCCGGGCCCCATAAAGCAGGTTCTCCGTCATGAGCACCGGCGTAAGGGAATCCCAACCATAGTCGAAGCGGGCTTTTACCAGCTTGAGGGATTCTTCCCGGGTCTTTACGGTGCGATGGCTGATCTCGAGCTGCAAGTCCAGAGCCCTGAGTTCGATATAAGCCCGGGCCAGGTCGGTCACCAAAGTCTGGATGACGAATTTGCGATTCTCTTCGGAGGCGAAAAACTCGGCCCGGGCGGCTTCGGTAGCCCGGCGGATGCGGCCGAAGAAGTCCAGTTCCCAGGAAAGGTCGCCGAAGACGATGCCAGCCATGCGCTCCCTAAGGGTGACGGTGAACGGAGTGAAGCCCCGGGTTGAGGTGCGAGTGGTTTCCAACTGGCCACTGGCGTTCACCGTGGGAAAGAGAAAAGACCGCTGGATGACCACCTGCTCTCGGGCCTGGAGGACCCGCTGGGCCGCGATCTGCACGTCGTAGTTTTCCTGGAGGGCGATCTTGATCAGCTCCTGGAGCTTCTCGTCCTTGAAAACCTCAAACCACTTCAGGGCCCCGAAGGAAGCCTCGGCCGGTTGCGTGGGGATATCCGGCCCTTGGCCCCGATAGGCGGCGGGCACCTGGTAGTCGGGCCTCTTATAGTCGGGGCCGACGGCGCAGCCGGATATCACCAAAGCCATCAGAAAGAAGGTCAGCCAGGTCCTCATGACTTTTCTCCTTGATCGCCGGGGGGATCGGCCATGGCGGCGGCAGGCTTGGGGTGTTCCTTGCCTTTGCGGTGAGAAAATTTTTCCACCACATAAAAGGTGACCGGGATAAGGAAGATGGCGATAACTGTTGCCGCAGCCATGCCGCCGATCACCGCGGTGCCCATGACCTTCCGGGCGATGGCGCCGGAGCCCGAGGCCAGGGCCAGAGGTATACACCCCAGGATAAAGGCGAAGCTCGTCATGAGAATGGGGCGGAGCCTGAGGCGCGCCCCCTCCAGGGCCGCATCGGCGAAATCCTTGCCTTTCTCGTATTCCACCTTGGCGAACTCGACGATAAGGATGGCGTTTTTCGCCGCCAGGCCGATGAGCAGGATCAAGCCGATCTGAGCATAGAGGTTAAGCTCCATACCCCGCAGGAATATCCCCAAAAAGGCCCCACAGACCGCAACGGGAGTGCCCAAAAGCACGCTGAAGGGGAGGGACCAGCTCTCGTACTGGGCCGCCAGGATCAAGAACACAAACAATATCGACAGGGCGAAGATGACCCAGGCGGGCACGCCTTCCTGGGCCTTCTTCTCCTGATAGGACATACCCAGATAATCGTAGCCCATTTCAGCCGGCATGGTCTCTTTGAAGACTTCCTCCAGGGCCTTCATCCCCTGGGTAGAACTGTACCCGGGGGCAGTGACGGCATTGATCTGCACGGAGCGGTAAAGGTTGTAGCGCATGGTGAACTCCGGGCCGGAGCGCTGCTCCAAACTGGTGAGGGCGCTCAAGGGCACGGAGTCGCCGTTCTTGTTGCGCACGTAGAACTGGCCTAATTGTTCGGCTTCGGCCCGGTATTCCCCCTCGGCCTGCACGTACACCTGCCACTGACGGCCGAAGCGGTTGAAGTAATTGACGAAGTAGCCGCCCATGAAGGCCTGCAGGACCCGGTAGACCTCGCCGATGTCCACACCTTGCTTGAGCACCTTATCCCGGTCCACCTTGACGAAGATCTGGGGCACCGTGGGGATGAAGGTGGTGGTGACCCGGGAGAGCTTCCGGACGTTTCTGCGCGGCGGCCAGGAACTTCTGGGTGTTCTCCCAGAGAAACTTGACATCTTTGCCGGCGCGATCCTCCAGGATGAAGGTGACCCCGCCGGCAGTGCCGATGCCCGGGATGGCCGGGGGCGAGAAGGCAAAGGCGATGCCTTGGGGCAGTTTGCTCATCTTCCCGTTGAGGCTGGCCATGATGGCTTCGTATTTCTCCTCCGGCTTTTTCCGCTCGTGCCAGGGCTTCAGGGTCACGAAGAAAAAGCCGCTATAGGTGTTGGTGACGCCGCTTAGCATGTTCATGCCCACCACGGTGGTGACGTACTCCATCCCCGGGGTGTTCATCATGATCTCCTCGATCTGGCGGCAGACTTCACTGGTGCGCTGCAGGGAGGAGGCGTCGGGTAACTGCACCCCGGCATACATATATCCCTGGTCCTCTTCCGGGAGGAAACCGCCGGGCAGTCTCCCTCCCAAAAGGCCGGCGAGTCCCGCCACCAGAACCAGAAAGAGGAGGCTCATCCCCGCCTTCCTGATAAAAGTCCCGCACCAACTGACATAGCCGTTGGTGGTGCGGCCGAAGACATCATTGAACCAGCGGTAGAAGCGGCTCAGCGGGCCCCGGGATTCCTTTTTAGGCTTGAGGAGCATGGCCGACAGGGCTGGGGTCAGAGTCAGAGCGTTGAAGGAGGAAATGATGACGGAGACGGCGATGGTGATGGCAAACTGCTGATAAAGCCGGCCGGTGATGCCGGGAATGAAGATGGTGGGAATGAAGACCGCGGCCAAAGACAGGGTCGTGGCCACCACCGGCCCGGTGACCTCCTCCATGGCCTTCAGGGTGGCCTCTTTGGGCGTCAAGCCTTGACCAATGTGGTGCTCCACGGCCTCCACCACCACGATGGCGTCGTCCACCACAATGCCGATGGCCAGAACCAACCCCATGAGGGCAATGGTATTGAGGGAGAAACCCAGGAGGGGGAAAAAGCGAAGGTGCCCACCAGGGAGACGGGCACTGCCAGCGCCGGGATGAGGGTGGCCCGCCAGCCCTGGAGGAAGATGAAGACCACGAGGATGACGAGAATGAGGGCTTCATAAAGGGTGTGGACGATCTCCTTCAGGCCCTCCCGCACCGCCTGGGTGGTGTCCAGGGCGATGACATAGTCCATGTCCGGCGGAAAGGATTTCCTGGCCTGCTCCATGAGCTTTTTCACCCCATCCACCGCCTGGATGGCATTGGTGCCCGGGAGCTGGTAGAGGGCCAGGACCGCGCCAGCCTTGCCATTTAGACGCCCTTGGAGGGCATAATTCTGGGACCCCAGTTCGATGCGGGCCACGTCTTTCAGGCGGACAAGCGACCCGTCGGGATTGGCCCGGAGCACTATCTGTTCAAACTCCTCTGGATTTTCCAGCCGGCCCTGGGAGCGGATGGCGTAAGTGAATTCCTGGCCTTTAGGGGCCGGCTCCGCCCCCACCTGGCCGGAGGGATTCACGGTGTTCTGTTTCTGGATGGCGTCGACGATCTCGGGAATGGTGATATTAAGCTTGGCCAGTTGGTCGGGCTTGACCCAGAAACGCATAGCATATTGCCCGGCCCCGAACACCGTGACGCTGGCGATGCCGGCCACCCGGGTCAACTGATCATTCAAGTTGATATAGGCGTAATTGGCCAGGAAAGTGGCGTCGTAGGTGCCCTTGGGAGAAATGAGGTCCACCACCATCAGGGGCGCGGCCGTGGACTTCTTGACGGTTACGCCGTAATTGCGCACGTCCGCCGGCAACTTGGCTTCGGCCTGGCTCTCCCGCATCTGGGTCAGCACTTGGTCGATGTTGGGGTCCGTTTTAACATCAAAGTTCACGTACATCTTCAACTCGCCATTGTTGGCGTTCAAAGAGTACATGTAGTTCATGTTGTCCACGCCGCTCATCTCCTGCTCGATGGGCGTGGCCACGGACTGCTCCACCGTCTGGGCGTCGGCGCCCACATAGGTGGTGTTGATGAAGATTTCCGGCGGGACGATGTTGGGGTATTGGGAAATGGGCAGGCCCAGGAGCGCCACCACCCCCACGATCACCATGACGATGGCGATGACGATGGCCACGATGGGGCGGTTGATGAAGAATCGCGCCATGACCCATTACCTCGGCTGTTTCTCAGCGGTTGGAGTTGGCCCAGTGCTGGCTGGCGATTCTTCCTGAAACGGCTTAGGGGTGACGGGCATGCCGGCTCTGACCTTTTGGATGCCTTCCACAATCACGCGCTCCCCTGGTTTAAGACCCTCGTCGATCACCCACAAGGAGCCGGTGCGTTCGCCCACCTTGACCCAGCGGAGATCCACCTTGTTGTCCGGACCGACCACGGCCACCTGGAACCTGCCCTGCAACTCATTAACTGCCCGCTGGGGGACCAGCAACGCCCCTTTCTGAGTCTCGATCAAAGCCCGGATTTTGGCAAACTGCCCGGGGCGCAGAAGATTGCCGGGATTGGGAAAGAGGGTGGCCACTTTGATGGTGCCGGTGCGCTCGTCCACCTGGCGGTCAGCAAAGTAAACTTTGCCCTTATGGGGAAAAACCTTGCCGTCGGCCAGGACCAATTCAAGGGTGGGTCCTTCCGGCTCGGTTTTCCCTCTGGCCTCTGCCGTCTGGGTAAAGCGCATATATTCCTGCTCGCTGAGGGGAATGAACACTTTAATGGGGTCTACCGTGGATACGGTGGTCAGCTCCGGACTTCCCGGGTTCCCTACCAAATCCCCCATTTGGGCCTTGGCGATGCCGGCGATGCCGTCAATGGGGGAGGTGATCTTGGTAAAACTGAGATCGATTTCGGTTTTGCGCACCGCCGCCTTGGCGGCCAGGACCGCGGCACGGGCCGAAGCTTCCCGCCCGATGGCGTCATCCAGATCTTTTCGGCTCACCGCGTTCACTGCGGCCAGGGGCCGAATTTTTTCCAGATTGGCGTTATTCGTGTAAAGAACCCCTTCGTCCTTGGCCAACTCGCCTTTAGCCTGCTCCAGGGCCGCCTGGAAGGGCCGGGGGTCGATCTCAAAAAGGACCTGCCCCTTCTTAACGAAGGCGCCTTCCTTATAATTTTGCTTGGTGAGGTACCCCTGAACCTGGGCGTTGATCTTGGCGTTCACCAGGCCGTCGGTGGTGCCCACCCACTCCCGCACGATGGGCACGTCCTTGACGACCACCTCCACGACTTCCACGGGGGGCGCAGCCGGCCCGGCCGCCTTCTGTTCGCCGCAGCCTGTTAGAAGAAACGAAGATAAGCAGGCTGCCGCCACCATAGGAGCCAGAGCCAATATTCGGGGAAGCCAAACTTTACGGTGCGGATTCATAAGCAGAAACCTCGTTCTCAGCAATATATTTATTAAAGAGGCCCAGGGATTATTGCCGTCAAAGAAGACTCCATTCATTACCGCCCTTTCTGATCCTGAAA
The DNA here is from genome assembly GCA_963790655.1 of uncultured delta proteobacterium. Taxonomy (GTDB): domain Bacteria; phylum Desulfobacterota; class Desulfobaccia; order Desulfobaccales; family 0-14-0-80-60-11; genus DASWLF01. Next base: position 286,770 of record CAWBPT010000004.1, read on the forward strand.
AATTCAGCGTTTTTCTTTCCGGTGCATAATTGCCAAAGACACCAGCCAGGCCAGGACAATGGCTGGATAGAGCTGCCCCACCAGGGCCTCCAGCATAGCCAGGGTGCGGGCCACTGGGTGAACCGCCGTGATATCGCCGTATCCGGTAGTAGTAAGAGTGACGACACTGAAGTACGTCAGCTCTCGCCGGAGCGCGTCCGGCTCGCCGGCGGTCAGGCCTTCTGGCAGGCGGAAAGCCTGGGGGATGGTCAAGGCTACCACCTGATAAGTGAAGGCCCACATCACCCCTAAGAGGAGGTAGATCAAGATGGCGCCGCGAATCCGGTGGGCCGTCACCGGACCGTCCCGAAAAACTTGGGCGATTACCAGGGCCAACAGGATCCCCAAATAAATCAAGCTGAGGCCGGTTGTCAGGACAGCCAGGCCTTCTACGAGCCGGAATTCCTCCGCCCAATTGAGGGCCAGGCTGGCGACCGCCAGGACGATAACAAAAAAGCTCAACCACCTCTGTTTGAACGTGGTCAATACCCCGGCGACAATAATGAGAGAGAAGAAGATGTAGGCCACCAACCTCCCGAACCAGAACTCGCCCATGGAATTGAGGACGATGAAATATCCCAGGGAAAAAATAAGGAGGCTCGTGAGGCCGGTTTCATCGGCCCAAAAATGTCGGGGATGTAGTCTTGACGGATTCATGCGCCGGGTTTTTTCACTCGATAGCTATAAGGATAAAATATCAATCATTGCAACTGGCTCTAAACAATGGGCAGATGACGGTCATGATACCATCCCTGACGTTTGCCACTCTCCTTTATTGCAAACTGTTCTGACTTTCCACCAAAATCATACTCAAAGGGCGCATAGGAAAACGATACTGTCATAACCAGGCAGACCGTCAGGAGGAGCAGGCCGGTGAAACAGACCACCAGGTCAAAATATATGAAGCCCGAACTCGAACCTCCCTTCTCCTACTGGGAGCCAGGCAGAAAGTAAAACATGACAGCCATGATAACGTAAACCGTGATTAACTGCACCCCCTTGAACCAGTTGGCTTTGCCGTCTCCCGCCACCATGACGCCGATCAAAACGGTCAAGAATACGGCGCCTAACAGGCCCCGGCTAAACACCAGATTGAGGGGTTGGGGGGCCATGAAATAACTGGCCAGCACTAAAACCGGGGCTACGAACAGGGCAATCTGGATCGAGCTGCCGATGACTATGGAAACGCTAAGGTCCATGCGGTTTTTTACCCCCATGGCCACTGCGGAGCTACTCTCCGCCGCGCCGCCGACGACGGCCAGCACTACGATGCCGATAAAGGCCTGGGACATGCCCAGGACCTTGGCGGTCTCCTCCACCGCCCCCACCAGGATTTCGCTCATGAAGGCCACGAAAACCGAAGTCAAAAGGAGGGTGGCCACGGCCCGGGGCAGGCTCCATCTCGCTTCGGCGTTGTGTCCTTCTTCTTGTCCCATACTTTCAAAGAAGTCTGGGTGGGTTTTCAACATGAAGACCAGGCTTAGAAAGTAGGTGGCTAACAGCACCACGGCCACTGCCAGGTTGACATACTGCTCGTGCTTGATGGTGTCAGCGGTGACAAAGTTGTGGAACGTGCTGGGAATGGCCAGACTGATGACCGCCAGCAGCATCATGGTCATGTAGTTGCGGGCGGCTACCGGGTTGAACTCCTGGATGTGGCGCTTCAACCCTCCTGCAAGAAAGGCTGCCCCAAGGCCCAGGAGCATGTTTGCCAAAATGGCGCCGATAATGGACGCTTTGACCATGTCATAGAGTCCGGCCTTGAGGGCCACCAGCGCAATGATCAACTCCGGGGCGTTCCCGAAGGTGGCGTTCAAGAGGCCGCCGATGGTGTCACCCGTATAGGTGGCCAGCTGTTCGGTGGCATGCACCAGCAGCGCGGCCAGCGGGAAAATGGCCACTGCGGCCAGAAAAAATAGGAGAGGCTGCGGCATATCCCCGATCCTGTCGAGGATGATGGCCAAGGGTATGAAGAGCAGGGCCAGCCCATAAAATATTTTCTGGAGGACGTTCAAAGGATTCTCCTTCCACCCGGCTCTTCAGTCCGGCGCCCCAGCGCCAAGTTCCAGGAGGCACTTGGTGAAGGCGTCTTTCAGCACTGGAGAAAACTCTCTATCCACCTTGCCCTTCCAGGTGGTGATCTCTGTGAAGCGGTTCGGTGGTATGGAGACGCTGGCAGGATTAAAGCCGGTGGCCAGGCGGGTTTGCCCGCGCAGCTTCTGAAGGCCGCGCCATACCTGGACTATAGAATCCGCCAGGGCCCCGTAGCCCACTATCCGCAAACAGTCGGCCAGCAGTTCCTAGGTGTACACCCCCTGGGCAAAGAGATAGGCCACCATAGAGGTGAGGAAGGCCCGGCTCGCCTCATCCTCTATCAGAAAGTCAGAAATCCCGCACAGCTCCGGGCAGGCATATCCTGGGCGATGGCCTTATCGCTACTGGGCTTGAGGGGGTTTTTCCCTGCTGATAGACCACCTCACTTCCCTGATACACCGGGCGATAATAAACCCCGCTGGCCACATAGTAGGTAGCCCCGGCAATAGCCACGGCCCTGGCACCCACTGGCACGGGACGGACAACCGCGGTGCCGCCGTAAGGGCCCTGAACGGCTGCCCCCCGTGGGCCCACATAAGCCGCTCCACCCTGGGGGCCTGTTGCGTAGGCTCTTTGGGGACCCGCGGTCACCGAGGCAGTCCCGGTGTGCACATAACTCCGTGGGGTGGCAGCCACAGCATTGCCATGGGGACCAACCGCGGCCGTTCCCCTGGGGCCCGATACCGCTGCGCCATAGGGTCTAATAACGAAGAACGGATAGGACCCCTCCCACCGGTGATCAATCCATCATGCCGATGCGCCGGTCCACCTTTTCCACCACCTTGATCCCCTGAGCCTCAAGCTGGCGCCGGGCCAGAGGCGAAACCGTGCCCGTCACCCAGAACTCAAACCTGGCCGGATTCCGGCCGGGAGTCTTGTAGCTGGCCAAGGTGGTCTTAACCACCTTCTCGGCCCGCACTGTCCACACCCCATAGTCCAGGGGGAAGGGAATGAGCACCATGCCGTTGCCTGCCCGGGCCAGAATGATCCCCGGCGCGACGATCTCCTGGATGGGGGAGACCGTTTGCTGAAAGGCCGCCAGGATTTCAGCCATGTTTTGCATAACGTTGGCTGAGCTCTCATCATTCGCCTGCAAGGCAAAATTTATGAACGCGTCCTTTCCCCGAGCCCCGGACAACTTTTCCAGGCTTGCCACGATAACGGTCTTGTGGCGAGGACTGAGCTGGGTGTGATTGAGGAATCTCTCCGTCAGGCTCCGGTCCACCCCCATGGCCTGGAGTTTACGTTCGTTGAGATTCCGAAGGGCGCTGGGCGATTCATCCCGGAGCAGCCGGTTAACTTCACCAGCAGTTTGAGACATCCTGCTGATACCCACCACGGTTCCGCCACCATATGGGATAGCCGCCGAAACCCCCAAGGACCCCAGGGCCTGGGCCTTACTTAAACTTTCTAATTCATTTTGCAGCACCCGGTTGCTGGAGTAGACGTCCACTCCCAGGTCATAAGCAATCTTCCGCTTGGCGTCGGAGACATTCAAAAGCTGTTGGCCCACGCTGTCCCGCCGCGGCTCGCTCGGTTTCTGAAGTCCCGTGGAGATATTATCGAAAAGTTTGGCCACCCCTTTGGGGACGCTCGCCAGGGTGTTGCCAGGGTCAGCAACGAGGTTGGCTCCAAACTCCACGGTCTCTTGTGCCTTGCCGCTCACTCCTTTCACAAAGGCTTCGCCCTTACTCACTTTTTTTAAAGCGGCAATGGCTTGAATTTCCTTGATCAGCTTACGCAGGCCATACTCGCCGGTGACCGGGAAGGTCCCGTAATCCGAATTCACCGTGAAGCGGTACATGTAGCCGTCCGCCGCCACCCGGTCCTGCACCTTAAAGTGCGGGCCGGACCTCAGGTTAGGCGGCAGCACCTCGGAGGCCCGCTTGTCGCTGGGCGCTTCGTACTTGGCGGCACCGAGGGCCACTCCGTTGGAGAGGATTAATGTGAAAAATATGAAGGTTAACAAACCCGGCAAAAAGTCCCATGCCGCCTTCCCTATCTCTTGGCCCCAGTTCTTCATTAGCTTTTCCTCTCTGATATAAGCATTTGATTTTCCTTATCGTCCTTCCTTCCGAAGTGAGGTCTTCCCGGCGGTCTTGCCCTTCTCTTCGGCCTCGATGGCCTGCTTCAATCCCGGCGGATACTTCATCCAGGAATAGCCCCGGCGCCCCTGGTCATATCCCAGGTTGAAGAGCTGGTTCATGTAATTGCGGTCAAACTCTTCTTTCCGTTCCACCTTGAAGTCCCCGGGAATAACGGCCAGGTTGAAGTCTACTCCGTCCAGCTTGCTCAGGGTGTAAATCCGGTATAAGTCGCCGACGCCCTGGTATTTGATGATGGTGTTCAGGGCCCGTTCGGTGATGCCTTTCAGACCGGCTTCGGTCATACCCCATTCGGGCTTGGTCTTGCTGTTCCGAAGGATATACATTCGGGCGGGTCGGGGCTTGGCGTCTTTCCCCCTAACTTCAGTCTTGACTGCCAGGGGCCTGAAAATGAACTCGTAAGTGATCACTTCGGCCACGACGCCGCCGTCCACGTGAACCTCGTCGTATTTATGGCCTGCCGCCTCAACTTCCAGATAGATGGGCGGGAACATCACCGGAGTAGCGGCCGACGCCAACAAGATCCGCCGGAACAGTTTATAAGCCTCCGGGGTGCCGACGGAGACGATGGCTCCCATGTCCCAGATGGTCAGGCGCTGGGCGTCCAGATTGGTGGTGCCCACGAATAAGCGGCGGCCTTTCTGATGCTCTGCAGCAATGGCCCGGAGCATGTCGTCATCCATTGACTTGGCTGCCAACTCGGCCAGGGGCCAGGTGTCGGTGATGGAATCGGACCGTAGCATCCCCGCTCCTGCGCGCCGCGGCCTTGGGCCAGTTGGGGAGAGAGCAAGAGGCCGCCCAAGCGGTGGCGGAGTTGCTTCAGTTGAAGCAGGATTTCTCTACAAATGGCCCCTTCCTGATTGGCTGCTACGTGAAATTCAAAGATCTGGCCGATGCCCTCCTCGAGGGTTTGCGGCTGGCAGGTCTCAAGATCTAAAATCCAAGCTCCGAAAGCTCCACAAATATTCGTCATAAAAGTCATGGCTTCGTACGATTCTCCCTGGGCTCAAGTAGCAAGGGGATCTTATCCGCGCCGTCGCAGAAAATCGGAGGTGCCCAACTTTCTCTATCTTGGCAGTATCGAGGCTTATCGGTGGTGTGGGAAAAATTCCAGATATGATCCTGATAGGGAAAGTTTTCAGCGTCTTGATAGGTTTTCAATCATAGCAGTATTTGACACTTTTGTCCATTTGAAGCATAGGGGGAATCGCTCCTATTGGTTAAGCAGGCCGACGGCGAAGGGATGGCCTCATGACCTCGGGATCAGGAGAGCTATCTTCGGCTGAACCCCTCTGGACAAAGAATAGACAATAGGATGCCCAACGTTCACGATAACCCGTGGCGGGCTGAGGCGCTACCAGTAACCATAGCGCCGTACCCGCCGTCCGGGTGATTGCCTTGTTAGATTGCCCTCATTTGAGGTAAGCAGTGTCGCCGTGCCTCGATGACGTAGGGGGAGATTGGGGAAGCATGTGGGAAATCGTCCGGTTCCCTATTTCGCCCGTTCGAACGTAATAATGCTTCGCGTCATCCCCTTTTCGGGCCAGTTAGGCATAACTCGCCACGGCGTCAGGACTTGAAGACGCTCGCCATCTACCTTGAAAAAACGCCTCTGTTCGGTACCGAGCCATTCAGGATTCCAGGCTACTTCGACCCTGGTAATCCACTGGTCTCCTTCTAAGCGGTACGTACCTGTGTACGCAACTAGGCTGCTCAGCAGGTCGGCACGTTCCTGAACGGTTTTCGCTGCCTTCCGCCCTTCTCCCGTCAGAACAAAAAATACTCGCCCCTCGGGTGTGAAGATTACGTATCCCGTCGGGTTTTTTCCCATGGGTGGCTCTTTTTGGCCTGTCGCTTGAATCTCAACGTCGTAGGAAACCAGCTTCCATACCCCGTGAATCTGGGCGCGATCATCGCCAAAACTCGGTTGCACTGCAATAACCAACAAAACCAAAACAACCAGCCACTTACACTTAAACATGATGTCCTCCTTCGGGGCGATTCGGATGCGACGCCCTGGCCGATCTCCAGGGGCTACTCGGGATAGAAGCCCGAACCGACTAAGGCCGGAACTCCATCCACCTTAACCGCCTTCACGTAGGCCCATTTCTGCGACGGTTGGGTCTGCCCTGGTTTCGGGAACATGTAGTCGACCCATCCCGATCCCTTGGATTCAGCCACTTGAATAAACTCGTGATGAAATAACTTGCCATTGGCATCTTTCTGGCCGGTGGTGTTGGTCCCTTCACACGCTGGAAAAGCGGCATTGAACAATACGTTCGACTTCAAATCGTAGACGAACAAGTATGTGTCGCCGCTGAACCATTCGGTGTCTTTCGTTCTGAACTCGGGGAAGATTGCCTTACCTTTACTTTCGATTAGCGCCGCAGCCTTGTTGACCAGCGCTTCGATCTGTTTTGCTTTCTCGGATGTCGGTGGAGATTGTTGCGCATTCGAAGGATTGACCATCAGCATCGTGACAAGCGCGGCGCAAAATAAAAGTTGCTTGAACATAGTTTCCTCCTTCGTAACTAATCAGCCCTTTGATAAGGTATTGCTTTCCATGGGTGGAAGTATAGAGGGCAGATAGTGACTGGCAGAGAGAGCCACCATCAACCTACGTACCTCCCCAGGGGGGTTCCCTAACTGCAAATTAGTCAAAGACGCCGGAGGCGATCCCCAGAGATCCTGGCTAAACTATGCTCCGCCGGGATCTCTGGCTTGACTTGACCCCCATCCTAACTTAAAAATTGGTACAATTACTGGGGGCAGGTCGGGGGGCAGTATACATGTCACTTACCTTCGGATTCGGTCCCATACCCGAGTGCTCCGTACTGTCCGTACTGATAATGCTCTGAGTCCGATACCCAGCTTTCATACCCTTCGGCTTCCGAACCGCAATCGGCCGGCCCATAACGTTGGCTATTCAAAGATTCTGATGCAAGCTGTTTGACTGGATAACCTGGATCGTCAGTCTTTTCTTGCGCCAATAAGGGACATGATAACAACAGAACCAAAATTATGACTAAATTGAGAAGACCACTTTTTTTCATGACATCCTCCCTTTTAATTTAAAATCTCATAAGGCGTTTTTTATTCTTCCTCTTTGACAGGTTATCCGTGGAGCAGGTCAGGGCGGCATCAAAAGCTTCTTACCCCATACGATTTTGCCCAGGATGAAAAACTGCACGAATTAAATAAGTAGGTTTGATTTCACCCCCTTTCCGCCCAAGGCAAGATAGAGAGATATTGGCTGAGGCGAGGGAAAGCAGGAAGGCGCACCGATAGGGAGGGAAAAAGGGGAAAGGTCAGCCCTTCGTCGGGGTTGGGGAGAAAGGGGAAAGAAAGGTGTGATGATAAAAGTAGGCCGTGGGCGGCAGGAGCAATCGGACCCAAATCCACCTTGCTGCCCCTTTAGGGGGCCGATTTTGCTGCCCTGATGCATCCGGGAGTTCACGGCTCGCCTCCCATTGCCAGCCAAACAGCTGGCAGAAGCTTATGCATTAACACTACTTGGCCTATATATAATAATTTAGTATATTAAAGTCAATAGATAATTTAATGTCATTTTTCAAAATTAGCAAAATAACTAATTTATAAAGGGCTTGCCCCATTTTATTTTGACTTTGACCGGACCCGCATGTAGCGTCGAGTAGCGAGGGGGAATTGCACCCCCACACCCTCACAGATCCGGACGTGAACCTCTCTTCTGAAAGGCCTCCTTGATCAATATAAGGAAACTTCACTGGCCGCCGCATAACTTGCCACGAATTGTACTTATCGATGGAGTGGGGGAAATTGTAGATATGTCCTGGGTATGGGAAGTTTTTGGCCGTGTGATAAGTTTTGGGTCATAGCAGATAGCGAAAGCCCTGAAGTCGGCTTTCTCTTAGATGGTAGACCCCTTCCTGCTCATCTCCCTGCCTCCCTTCGATCCACTACTCTAACATAACTTGTGGATCAGTTTTTGGGGGGCAGGTCATGGCCACCATCTTGATGAACGGTTGTGCCGGAGGGGGGCAGACCCTGGTGGAGACTGGGGGCCAGACCCTTCCGCATGAAGTAACTACGGAATATTTACTCTCTACCGCAGGATTCAAGCGGTTGACAGTGAATGATGACACCCCCAAGCTGCAGGCGCTCCTGAACAACATCCCCCCGGGAAAACTGGTGACGTACACCCGCAACGGCGAGGTCTATCACGCTTATGCGGATGAAGGCTCCAAGGCCCTTTACATCGGCGATGATGCGGCTTATCAAAGGTACGAGGCGCTGGCCAGGGGCAGGAACTTATGTGTACGGGTGCCCGGAACGAATCAGGTGGAGTTCTGGGGATGCATGCAGGAGTACCAAGAGCGTAGCACAGGAAGGTAGTTGCCTACCGGCCTGGTAATGGTTCGCCAAAGGGAAAGCCAAGATCACAGGTATATGCCACCACCGGGCATGATAGCTGCTTTTAAAAAGGTACTGCCAACTATCTTGCCATTATCAGCAATCCGGCAATAATATTGTAAAAAATTATGAAATATTTGCAGGGAGCGCAGTGCGCACCTGACCGCTATTTCTTCTTCACCACCAGCACCGCGCAGGGCGCCTGGCCGATGACCCGTTCCGCCACGGACCCCATGAGCAGCTTTCTCAACCCGGTGCGGCCATGGCTGCCCAGCACGATGAGGTTCGCCTGTTTCAGCCGGGCCGCCTGGACAATGGCCTCGAAGGGCTTGCCCCGGGGCACCATGGTTTCCAGGGTCAGGCCTTCGGCGGCCGCGGCGGCCTCCAGTTTGGCCGTCACTTCCATGGCGGTTTTGATGTCCGCATCGCCGGCGGCTACGGACACCCCGATGAGGGTGCTGCCCATCCTCTTGGCGATGGCGAGGGCTTCCAGAAAGGCCGCGGCGCTGTAGGGGGAGTCGTCGCTGGCCACGAGGAGCCGCTGAAAGCTCAGGGCGCCTTCCTGGGGCACCACCAGGACGCTCACGGGGCTGTGGCCGATGACCCGGGCGGTGACGCTGCCCATCAGGAGGCGGGCCAGGCCGGTGAACCCGTGTCGGCCCATGATGATCCAGTCGGGGCCCAGCTCTTCGGCCTCCTCGAGAATGCCCTCGTAGGCCGAAGAGCTGGTGCGGAGGCGCGGTTCCAGGTCCACCCCCTGTTTCGCCGCTTCGGCCTGCCAGCCCTCCAGGCGCTCCCGCACCGCGGCCTCCTGGGCGGCCTGGACCTCCAGGTTGATGGGCGGCGGGGGCAGCAGATCCGGGGATTGCAGCTCGTAGCCCGGAATAAAGGACATAACCTCCAGGAGATAGACCTTGCTGCCCGCGGACCGGGCCAGATCCAGGGCGGCCTTGATGGCCCCCTGGCTCTCCGGGGAACCGTCGGTGCACACCAGTAACTTCTTCAAGGACGCGGGTGAGGACGAAGCAGACATCGCTTTCTCCTGTTTTCTGTTTTCTGTTTTCTGTTTGCCGAAAACGGGCTAAAATTTCTTTTCGGGAAAATGTCAGATTAATTTCAGTCTAACTTATTGTAATAAGAAAGAATGACCTTTTTTACCACAGGAAACCGCAAACCGAAAATCGAAAACCGTCCTTATTTCTTCTTGACCACCAGGACCGGGCAGGGGGCCTGGCCGATGACCCGTTCGGTGACGCTGCCCATGAGCAGACGGGACAGGCCGGTGCGGCCGTGGCTCCCCATAATGATGAGGTCCACGCCGTTTCTCAGGGCCGCCTGCACGATGGCGTCATCAGGCTGTTGCCCTTCGGGCTCAAGGCCCTGTAAGGGCAAGCCGGCCTGGTTGGCCGCGGCCAGCAGCTGATCGATATTCTTCCGGGCCTCGATGATCTCGCCTTCCTCCCGGGCCGCGGTTAGGGCAAACAACTGGACCACCCCGGGTGACCCGGCCAGGGCCAGGGCTTCCAGAAAGGCCGCCGCGCTGTGAGGGGAGCCGTCGGAGGCCACCAGCAGCCGGGCAAAGCCCAGGGAGGCACCCTGGGGAACCACGAGTACATTGATGGGACTGTGGCCGATGACCCTGGCCGTGACGCTGCCCATCAGGAGGCGGGACAGGCCGGTGCGGCCGGTGCGGCCCATGACGATCACGTCGGCCTCGATTTTTTCCGCTTCGGCCACAATGGCGGCGTGGGTCAACTGGCTGTGGCAGACCAGGCACTCCACCGCCGCTCCCAACTGGGCGGCCTCGGCCTTGACGGCCTCCATCTCCTTCCAGACCTCTATTTCCACCTGGCACCTGAGGTCCGGGGCCACGGCTTCGAACTCCGGGACAATTTCTATTACCCCCTGCACATAAACCCGGGCGCCGCAGGCGGCGGCCAGGGCCAGGGCTTCGGAAACCGCGTGTCTCGCCTCGGAGGAGCCGTCGGTGCAGACCAGCAGCTTTTGCCAGTGGGGGGGACAGATGACGGGTGGTTTCATTCGGGTAACCTCGCGCTCTTCATCAGATAAGAGCAATTATCGGCAGATGCAAGGGCTTCAAGATGATGGGGGCCGCTAAACCCTGTACAGGAAAGTTCAAGGTTCAAGGTCTTTATGGCTTGAGCCGCAGACAAATGTCCAACTGCTTAGAAAAGTTCTGGTGGAATTGGTGGCACAGGCTAAAGTCTACGGCTACCAAAGAGGGCGGGCGGGGACGCCCGCCCTACAATCTTTTTATGATTTAGGCCCTTCCTGCCCGGGCCTCTCGTAGTGGCCGGCCAGGAACCGTTCGGCCAGGGTCTGGCTGATGGCATCGTCGCTCATGAGCATGTCCATCTGGCGGACGTAAGCCATGAGGCGGCCCAGGAGATCCAGCCTTTCCTCCATCTCCGGCGCGGGGCGCTTGCGGAAGCGGCCCCGGATTATATCGCCGTGAATCTCCATTTCGAAGCCCAAACGCTCCAGGACCAAGGCGATGAGCCGGATGCGGCGGATGCGCCGGGTGTCGTCCGCGGCACCGCCCTTGAAGGTGAAGTTGATGTAGTTGTCCGCGGGCACCTCTCCGATGTAGCTGTCCACGCTCTGAAAGTGATAACCCAGGCGGCAGGCGTAGTTGACGTAATGGGCCGCCACGATGGCGTAGGTCTTGTCCCAAAACCTTTCCGGGGGCCGGATGGCCGACTGGCCCAGCACCTGCAAAAAGCCGCCCACGTTCACGGGCACCGGCCCGGCCCAGGTGATGCCGGGATGGCTGATGCCCCGCCACAGGGCCCGCATGGGCCGGGAGATGATGTCCCCGGGGGGCACCGGAGTTTCGTGACTGGCCAGGCCGTCGCCCAGGTCCACCAGGTGCAGGTTCAGGGGGAGCGACGTTTCGAGCTTCAGGAGTCTCAGGGCCGGAACCCGGCCGGCGGCCACCTGGTCCATGAGGCCGAACATCACCTGGATGGCCTTCTCGTGGGCAAACCGGGTGATGTCATGGTAAGTGCGGCAATTTTCCGGCCGAAAATCGGGGCTCCGGCGGTCCACCAGGGTCAGGGGCACAATGAGGTCCACCACGGATTTCAGTCGCTCCACAGAGGCGGCTTCCAGGGGTGGCTGCTGTTTGCCGTAACGGATTAACTCCTCCACCCTGCCCCGGTAAACCCGGCCTTGGTAAGCGTCCACGGTGACCAACTCACCGGGGGACAATACCTCGGTGGCCTTGAAGGTATCCACCAGGGCCGGGATGCCATACTCCCGGGCCACCAGGGCCAGGTGCCCGGTGGCGGAGCCCACGTCGGTGACCAGGGCCGCCACCCGGGGCAGGACCGGCGCCAGCCGGGGCGTGGTGCGGGGCGCCACCAGCACCGCGTCCGGGGGCACGTCGGCCAGGGGCGCGCCGTCGGGAAGGTGGAAGACCCTGCCGGCGGCCACGCCGGGGGAGCCGATTTGGCCGGCCTCCAACAGCACCTGGGCCCCAACCGCCGCCTCGGCCATCTCCTTAACGCCGCGTTCCTGGGCTGGGGGCAGTTGCAGGTGGCGGGACTGCACCAGGAAAAGCTGGCCCTGGGCATCCTTGACCCATTCCACCCCGTGGGGGCAGCCGCAATGCTCCTCCAGGATCCGGGCGTAAGCGGCCAACTTAGCGAGGTCGCCCTCTTCCAGGGCCGGGGCCGTGGCCGACTCCGGCGGCATAGGCACTCTTTCCAGGCGGCCTCCCCGGCATACCAGCCTGTGCTCCTTGCGGGCGTAGTTAACCGACAGCACCGCACCCGTCCGCTTGGAGACCACGTATTCGTCGGCGCTGACCCGGCCCGCCACCAGGTCCGCGGCCAGGCCCCAGGTGGCGCTGACCACCATACGGTCGGGGTCGCAGGATTCCGGGAGGGTGGTGAACATGACTCCGGCGCTGCCGGCAGCCACCAGGCGCTGGATGAGGACCCCCATGGCGGCTTCCTCCAGGAGCAGGCCCTGGATCTTGAAATAGATTATGGCCCGCTGGCCGAACTGGCTGGCCACCACCTGGCGCCAGCGCTCCGGCACCTCCTCCGGGGCCACGCCCAAAAAGCTCTCATACTGGCCGGCGAAGGTGGCCGTCACGTCCTCCCGGCCACCGCTGCTGCGCACCACCAACATTTCCTCCTGGGGCCCGGCCAGACGCCGGGCCTCGGTCAGCAGGCCCTGGTAAAGTTCTGGGGGAATGGGCTGAGCCGCCACCATGGCTTGCAGTTCCCGGGCGGTCTCCTCCACTGCGGCCTCGTCCGCCAGGTTGAGCCGGGCCAACCGCTCCTTGAGGCGCGGCAGCAGGGGGTCGGGCCCCTGCTCCATGAACAATTTGTAAGCCCCCAGGGTGGCCACCACCCCATCGGGCACGGGCAGGCCCAGCTCATTTTTAACCCGGGCCAGGTTGCCGGCCTTACCCCCCAGGGCCCCGTAAACCTCCGGGCCGGCCTCTTCCAGTCGGACCAGCAAGGGACCGGATGAAATCAACCGCGGCTCCTCCAGCCGCAGGTGGATGGCCTCCTTGATCCGAAGCCGCGCCGCCTCCAGTTCGGACCAGCGCTCCCCGGACATTTGCGAGAGCGCCGCCACCAGGTCGGCAAAATAGCGGTCCAGGATGTGGACCCGGGTGCGCAGGGACGGCAGGTCCAGGCCACCCGGGGCCGAGAGCTTTTCTTCCAGGTCGCCCATCAGGACCTGGGCTTCGTTGTTGCAGGCCAGAACCCGCTGGAAACCTTGCCAGATCTCCTTCAGAGTGGGCGCCGGGGGGGCGGGTTTCTTGCGGCGGCGGAAAAAATCAAAGAGGCCCATAAATTTTCCTGCCAGAATTTACCTCGACTCAAGACAGATAGATAATCATTTTTATTTCTTAGTTGATAAAAATTTAAAAGTAATTAATAATAGCCAATATTGTGCAATTTTTCACTTATAAATATTTATCCAAAAACCTATCAAAATAAACAGATTAGGCCATGATTTTACAAAGTGTAAAAATGTCTGACAGGCATATTTTTACCCATGCCGGACAGAAGTACCCATGACATCCAAAATCCCAGCTTTTTACAGACAGTTAATCTCCCGGTACTTTTGCCCCATGCTTGGCACGGGCATTGCCTATACCCTTTATAACGCGAAAAATTGCCGAGAGGTGAACTTTGTGCTTCGCGGCCTTCCACCTAAATTGTAATCATCTTGAAGGGAGGTGAACAACGTTGAAACGGTTAGGAGTCATCATCTTTAATTTCTTCCTATTGTCCGTCCCCAGCCTGGTTTGGGCGGCGGCGGAGAAGGCCGAAGCCTTGGAAAAGAAAGTTGATCTGACGAAATTGAGCGGCCTCAATTACTTCTTCGCCAGCTGGTATAACGACAATATGTGGCTTTACGCCATCATCGTCACCGTGCTTATGGGCGTCATCGGCTTGCTCATCGCCCTGGTCACCGACATCATCTTGAAGATGATCGGCATGGAAGTCCACAAGATCGAGCACCACGAATAGCGCCCGGAGGGGAGGAACTGCGTAATGTTTGATATTTTCAACGTATATCTACCTATTGCCGAAATGCAATTCAACGCCCTGATCCTGGTGGCTATCGGCTTTTCGGTGGGGGTGCTGGGCGGCTTCTTCGGGGTCGGCGGCGCCTGGGTGGTGACCCCGGCACTGAACATCTTCGGCTTTCCCATGGCTTACGCCATCGGCACCGACCTGGCCCACATCTTCGGCAAGTCCATCGTCGCCACCGCCAAGCACCGCAAGATGGGCAACGTGGACATGAAGCTGGGGCTCTTATCCATCGTGGGTTCCGTCATCGGCGTGGAAATCGGGGCCCAGAACGTCATGTGGCTGACCAAGCTGGGTATTGCCGGCCCGGTGGTGCGTTATTTATATATGTTCCTGCTCTTCGGGCTGGGCATCTACATGCTCTACGATTATATGACCAAAGATAAGCGGGCCGCAGCCCAGGCCGCCAAGGTGGCCGAGGCGGCCCGGGCGGGGGTGGCGCCGCCGGTCCGGAAGTCCTGGAACCTGCCGCCCATGATCCACTTCCCGGCCTCCGGCATCACCATCTCCTTCTGGACGGTGAGCGGGGTGTTTCTATTTACCGGCTGGCTCTCCGGCCTCCTGGGGGTGGGCGGCGGCTTCATCCGCATGCCGGCCCTGATTTATCTGATCGGCTGCCCCACGGCCATCGCGGTGGGCACCGACCTGTTCTCGGTGCTGTTCTCCGGCGCTTACGGCTGCTTCACTTACGGCATCAAAGGCCGGGTGGAAATCATCGCCGCAGTCCTGATGCTCTGCGGCGCTGCCATCGGGGCCCAGATCGGCGTCACCGCGGTCAAGTACATCCGGGGCTACGGCATCCGGTTGCTCTTCGCCATCATGATTATCCTTGCGGGCGCGTCCGTGGCTCTGAAGCAGTTCAATATGACCACCACCGCTGCCTGGGTGGTGATGTGCGCCGCCCTGGGTATGTGCCTGGTAATTATGATCAAGCTATGGCAGGGATTTAAGAAAGAGCAAGCTGAGAAAGCGGCCTACGCCGTGAAGGGAGGGACGCACTGATGAAGATCATTGTACCCGTGGATGGTTCGGCTTACTCCCTGAAGGCGGTGGAAACGGCGTGTGATCTGGCCAAAGCTCAGCCCTCCTCCACCCTGGTCTTGATGGCGGTGGCCATCGAGATTCCCGAACTGGGAGAAGGAAGGTACATCTACGAAAAGATGAAAGCTCAGGCGGAAGCGGCCCTAATCCAGGCCAAAGAAGTCGCCCAGAAATGCGGCACCGTGGGCGAGGTGCTCCTGGCCACCGGGGCCTCCCCCGCGGATGAGATCGTTAGGGTGGCCAAAGACGAGAAGGCCGACCTCATCGTCATCGGTAGCCGGGGCCTGGCAAGCAAGACCATATCCTTCCTGGGAAGCACCGCCTCCAAGGTGGTGACTTACTCTCCGTGCTCCGTCCTGGTGGTCAAGACCCAGGATTGAATATAATCGAGCCGTGAGGTTCAACGAAACCGCACCGTGAGGTTTAATCGCGGCCAGGCGGCTCCTCCTTGGGGAGCCGCCTTTTTTATCAGATTCCCCCATGTGAGCTTGAGACCTCCGGATAGGCGTGAGCCCAAGTTGAGACCTCTGGTTTGAAAAGTTCAAAGTTCAAGGTTCAAGGTTCAAAGTTCAAAGTTAAGGAAAAGGCTGCGAGGGAACTTTTCATGATTTATGGGTGAGCCGAGGGTTCATGAAAGACTGCGAAAATCTAATGTGGGATAGCCGCCCTCGGCTGTCCATACCTTAATTAGCCGCAGGCGAGGGCCCCGGCGCTAAACTTTGCTTAACCTGGGCAACATCTGAGATTTTCGCTAAGGTCTCCAGTGGCGCTCATAAAAGGAAAAGGAGCTCTTTCCGTAGGGGCGCACCCGCGGGTGCGCCCTAAATCAGGGCGGACCCATGGGTCCGCCCCTACAACAGATAAATTACCTGGATGGGCGTGACTTGGTATGAATCCTTTTCCAGTACCGCAAGGCGCAACTTACGGCTTTTGGCGGGCAGGATAAATCAGCCCCCTGCCGGCCCACACCGAGCTTGACCGGAAGGGTTAAATTAGCTAAAATATAAACAAAAATCGCCGATTTGCGGGTCGGCGGCGGCGCTCCGGCGGCGGGGAAAACCCGGGCCGCTGATCGAAGCCCCGGTGGTACGGCTAGGGCCGCGATTCATAAATGCTCGGGGCTTTTAAGCAAGTATCGTTCCCAAGCCGCAGCTGGGGAACGAGTCTTCGGAACGCAATCTTTACCGGGTAAGGCGGAGGCCACCAACTGATGCGGCGCTTTCCATTTTTAGTCTCCAGGCATGCCCTGGCCCTGCTCCTGGCGGTAAACCTCGCCCTGCTGGGGACCAGCATCTATCTGGGGCTGAAGTCCGCCAATCAGATGCGGGAGATCGTCAAGGAAGACTTCAACCAGCAGCAACTGGTGCTGGCCCAGCATACCGCCAGCCTGCTGGAGCAGGACATTGACTTTTTGAAGCGGGAGTTAAACACCCTCAATTTCTCCCCCTCCATCCAGTACGTGGAACCCCTGACCTGGGCCAACCGCCTGCGGGCCACTCTGGCCACCGTCAAGGAGGAAGGGGTGGTGGAAATCGTCCGCATCGACCGGGAAGGGAATAAGGCCTCCCTGGTGGACAGCCGGGGGTTGGACCACGTGGTCACCGGCTCTCTTAAAGATGCACCCTTCCTGGAATGGGCCAGCAATCCTCATAACAAGGGCCGGGTCTATATGGGCCAAGTATCGTCCCAGGTCCCCAATTTCGTGGGCCAACTCATCACCGTGATGGCGGTGCCCACTTATGAAATGTCGGTGGACGAAAGCCACCCGCATCCTTCCGGGGCCTACTCCGGGGTGCTGGCTTTCTATATTGACGCCCACCAATTGGCCGGCAAGTTCACCCGGCAAATTAAAAGCGGCAAGACCGGCTATGCCTGGATCATCGATAACCGGGGAACCTTTCTCAGCCACCCTGAACGGGACTTCATCGGCAAGAATGCCTTTACCGTCCGCAAGGAACGGATGTCGGCCATTTCCTTTGACGCCATCAACGAGATCCAGCGGGAGAAGATGCTCACCGGCAAGGAAGGTTGGGGCACTTATATTTCCGGCTGGCACGGCGGCATGGCCGGAGAGATTACCAAACTCATCGCTTATGTCCCGGTAAAGTTGGGTGACCCCAATGTGGTCCAGGCTCAGTCGCCGGTCCCTTCTTGGTCGGTGGCGGTGGTGGCCCCGGCCAGCGAAGTGGAGGGGGTAGTCCACTCCCTTTATCTCCGGCAATTCTTCCTGCAGGTGATCATCGGCCTGGTGGTGCTCTCCGGCACCATCGTGATGCTGAACTTCCGCTTCGAGCGGCAGTTCTCCGCCAGTCTGGAGGAGGAAGTCAACCGCCAGAAGGAGGCCTTACAAAAGTCTGAGGCCCGCTACCAGGGACTGGTGGAAAACGCCGCGGACCTGATCTACACCGTGGACGATGACGGCCGCTTCCTTTCCATCAACCGGTACGCCGCCAATCTGCTGGCCATCGCCAAGCCAAACCCGGCCAATCCGGTGATTATCGGCGCCCATGGCGGCGCCGACACCCGCTGGTTCCTCGGACGCACCTTCTTTGATTTCTTTGATAAAAAATCCGCCGATTTCCATATGGAATGGCTCCGGGAGGTGAAGGAAACCGGCAAGGTGCACAGCAAACGCCACCGGGTGGTCATCGGGGACCACGAGTACTGGTTTTCCACCAGCATCGTGGGCATCAAGGATGACCAGGGGAACATCTTCGCCTTTGAGATCATCTCCCGAAACATCACGGGCCGCAAGTCCATAGAGGACCGGCTGATTAACATGGAGAAGCTGGCCTCCGTCGGCACCCTGGCCGCGGGGGTGGCTCACGAAATCAACAATCCCATGACCGTGATCCTGGGATTTACCGAGCATCTGCTGGGGCAGACCGAATCCTTGCCGGAGATTCATGAAACCTTGCAGATCATTGAAGATGAAGGCCTGCGATGTAAAAAGATCGTGGAGAACCTGCTCACTTTCGCCCGGGCCCCGGAACGCACCGAAACCTCGGCGGACATCATGGCCATTCTGGGAAAGACCCTGGCCGTGGTAAAAAATACCTTGTTAACCAAGAAGATCCGTCTGGAAAGCTCTCTGGCTCCGGATCTGCCCCCGGCCAAGGGAGACCCCCAGGAATTGCAGCAGGTCTTTATCAACCTGATCAACAATGCCCGGGACGCCATGAAAGGCGGCGGGGAGCTTAAAGTCACCACGGAGTTGGCCCAGGACGGCAAGAGACTGGCCATTGAATTTACGGATACCGGCAATGGGATTCCCCGGGCCATTCAACCCAAGATTTTCGATCCCTTTTTCACCACCAAGGCCACCGGCGAAGGCACCGGCCTGGGCCTGTCCATGAGTTATGGCATAATTAAGAAATTCGGCGGAAATATTATCTTTACCAGTTACCCGGCGGAGGAGTACCCTGAGAAACATGGCACCACCTTCACGGTTTATCTCCCCATCGTCTCGGGTTCGGAGGCCGAGGTCTCCGACCTGGAGCCGCAACTGGAAGATAATGCCGCCAGCAGCCATTAATGGCCAGAGATTTTTAGGAGGACGACATGCCGGAGAGGATTTTAGTAGTAGATGATGAACCCAATATGCTCAGACTGCTGAAGACCATCTTGATGGACAAGACCGGGTACGAGGTGGTCACCACCAACAACCCCCTGGAGGTGAGCAAACTGCTGCAGGAAGACCATTTCGATCTGGTGATCACGGATCTCAAGATGCCCCTGGTGGACGGCATGGATCTCATCGATATTATTAAGAAGATCAACGCCGCCATGCCCATTGTCATCATCACCGCCTACGGGACCATCGAGACCGCGGAAGAGGCCATCCAAAAGGGGGCCTACGATTTCATCACCAAGCCCTTCCGCAAGGAGACCATCCTCATCACCATCAAGCGGGCCCTGGAGTGGAAACGGATGCAGGGGGAATTGGCGGCGCTGAAAAAGCAGTGAGCCGGTGGGGCGGGCGTCCCCGCCCGCCACCAGAGATCTAGGGCGGCCCCTGGCCGCCATAATCCGGCGTGCCCGGCACGCCCTTAAACTGAAAAAGCAGTTGCCAGTTGTCAGTTGTGCGGCCCTAGGTGGCGCTTCGTAAATAGTATGGCATTGAATCAGGCGAAAACCTAAGCCCATGGGGTATTAAAGTCCCCCTTTGAAAAAGGGGGATTTAGGGGGATTTCAGGAGATTAATCAAAATCCCCCCTGCCCCCCTTTTCCAAAGGGGGGTGTAAAACTCCTGGTTTTTAAATGCCATAGCAATTATGAAGCTAATGTCTGGATCAAGAAATTGGTGCTCAAAAAATATTGGCTACCACTGACTACTAAACTACTAGCTACTGGCTACTGACTACTGACCATGGTTTTCAAATTCCTGCGGCGTTTCCTGAAAGAAGCAGAGGACCAGCAGGCCCGCTTGCAGGAAAGGTTCGCCCACTTCCGCCGGCTCCTGGCGGGCAACAACCAGGCCCTGGAAATCATGGCCGACATGGAGGAAAAACTCTCCGGGGACTACCTCTTTGACACCGGCTACCTGTACACCCAGTCCGAGCAGTTGGCCGGCAACGTCTCCCGCATAGTCGCCGAACTCAACCTCCTGACCCAAAACCGCTACCCGGAACTCATCCCCATCCAGCAGCGGCTCTACGAGGAAATCTTCCAGGAGTTGGCCGCGGTCCCCATCATCCCGGAGACCCCCTATATCCTGCCCCTGTCCAAATTGAACCGGGAGCTGGCCCCCGCGGTGGGCGGCAAGATGGCCAATCTGGGGGAGATCGGCAACCGCATCGGGCTGCCGGTGCCCCAGGGGTTTGCCGTTTCCGCCGCCGCGTATAAGCACTTTCTCACGTCCTCGGGCATTGCCGGAGACCTGGAGGCCCGGCTCTCCCAGGCCCACGTGGAAGACCTGGACAGCCTTAAGACCATCAGCCGGGAGCTGCAAGCCCTGGTGCGCCAGGCGCCGCTGCCCCCGGACCTGGAGGCCGCCCTCCTGGAAGCCGGGTCCTCCCTGCCCACCCCCTGGCTGGCGGTGCGCTCCAGCGCGGTGGGCGAGGACACCGAGTTCTCCTTTGCCGGCCAGTTCGCCACCCTCCTCAATGTGGACGCGGCGCACCTGCCGGAGCATTACAAGGAGATCGTGGCCTCCAAGTTCACCTCCCGGGCCATCTTCTATTGGAAATACCGGCAGTTCTCCATCAATGAACTGCCCATGGCCGTGGGCGTCCTGGCCATGGTGCCGGCCCGGGCCAGCGGGGTCATGTTCTCCGTGGACCCCCAGGCGCCGGAGCGCGGCAACGTCTTGATCAGCGCCGTCTGGGGCCTGGGAAAGTACGCGGTGGACGGCACCATCACCCCGGATCTCTATGAGGTGGCCAGGGCTGCGGGTGGCGCCCTCCAGCAGCGGCGGGTGGCGGCCAAGCCCGTGGCCCTGATGTGCCGGCCCGACGGCGGGTTGGCGGAGGTGGCTCTCCCTCCCGAGCAGGCCCAGGCCCCCTGTCTCACCGACGCCCAGGCCCGGATCCTGGCGGACCTGGCGCTGGAGCTGGAAGAGCATTTCGGCCAGCCCCAGGACATCGAGTGGACCATTGGGGAGGCCGGCAACATCGTGATCCTGCAATCCCGGCCCCTGAGGATCAGCGCCCCCAGTTTCGCCGCCTCGGAGCGAGAGCATGTCCCGGAGCCCACGGCCCTGCCGTTGTTGAACTACGGTATCCGGGCGGTGGGCGGCGCCGCGGCCGGCCGGGTCCACCTCTTCCTGCACGACGAGGACCTGGCTGACATTCCCTCCGGCGCGGTGGTAGTGGCCCGCCAGCCTTCGGCCCGCTTAGTGCTGGTGATGGACCGCATTGCCGCCATCATCAGCGAAGTGGGCAGCCCCACGGACCACATGACCATTCTGGCCCGGGAATTCCGCATCCCCACCCTGGTGGACGTGGGCGGCGCCACCCGGGTCCTCCACCCCGGCCAGATAGTGACGGTGGACGCGGACAGCGCCGTGGTCTATCCCGGCGTGGTGCACGAGCTCCTCCGGCGCGCCCCCGGTCCGACGAGGAGCTGCAGAGCTCCCCGGTGTTTCAGAAACTGCGCCGCGTCCTCAAGCTGGCCAGCCCCTTGAGCCTCCTCGACCCGGAGAGCCCCGAGTTCAAGGCCGCCAACTGCCGCACCCTCCACGACATCACCCGCTTCTGCCACGAAAAGGCCATGGACGCCATGTTCGCGCTCGACGTGGATCAGGCCCTGGAATCCGAGCGGGTCAGCCGGCTGCAAACGGATTTGCCCCTGAACCTCTTCATCCTGGACCTGGGCGGGGGGCTTAAGGTCAGCGGCCAGGCGTCGGTAACGGAAGACGACATCATCTCCCGGCCTTTTAAGGCCCTGCTCCGGGGCTTCCACCACCCCGGGGTGAGCTGGGCCGGCCAGGTGGCCCCGGACCTCAAAGGCTTCATGTCGGTGTTCGCCAACACCATGTACGACATGGGCAAAGCCGAGCGGGGCCTGGGGGGCAAGAGCTTCGCCATCATCAGCGACCGCTATCTCAACTTCAACTCCCGCCTGGGCTACCATTTCGGCATCGTGGACGCCTACCTCTCCGAGGAGAGGAACGACAATTACATCAGCTTTCAGTTCAAAGGCGGCGCCGCCGGTATCGAGCGCCGGGAGCGCCGGGCCCGGTTGTTGAAACAGATCCTGGACGACCTGGGCTTTAAGGCCCAGACCAAGGGCGACCTGGTGCAGGGGCGCCTGGTGAAATATTCCCTGATGGAAACCGAAGAGACCCTGGAACTGGCGGGACTGCTCATGGCTTTCTGCCGGCAGCTGGACCTGGCCCTGGCTTCCGACGCGGTCATGGACCGCTGCCTGCAAGCCTTCAAAAAGGAAGACTACAGCCTCAGCTGCCTGCGGCCGGAGCAGGCGGCGAGCTGAGGTAAGGGTTTGAGGGAGGGGGCCAGGGGCCGGTAGCACAGGCGTCTCGCCTGTGGGAACCCCCTGCCCTCCCCCCAAGCCCCCTTCCCAACCCCCATAAGTAGGGGCGACCCGTTGGGTCGCCCCTTTGGTTTGGTGGGCACTGCCCACCTTACATTTTCCCTCGTTCCCAAGTTGCACTTGGGAACGCAAATTTTAGCCCAAGCTCTGCTTGGGCACCTCTTTTTGGTAGCACCGGCTTTCCTGCCTGTGCCTGTAGGGTGGGCACTGCCCACCATCTTCCTGTAGCCGCAGGCTTTCCAGCCTGTGCGTTATTTAGAGTTCACCCTGGACGCCAAAATGACAGGCCACCCGTCCTTACATTACTCCTTTATCTAAGTGGCACAGGCTTCCAGCCTGTGTTCCTTTAACCCCCTCTCCACCCGCTTTCGGGGGGAGAGGGTTGGGGTGAGGGGGGTGTAAAGGCATTACCCTTGCCAATTCACGCCCTCGTTCCCGAGTTGCACTTGGGAACGCTCCTTTCCGCCCAAGCTCAGCTTGGGCCCTTGAAGATATAATAACCAAGATTTGCCTTGAACCATCAAATCAAGATCAAAAGGAACCTTACATTGAGTGCTAAAATTTATAATTCCCTTAATTCCTGTCTATCCAACTATGATCACCATATCAACTATCTGTTATTTTGATTGAACTCGCGCAGATATAGCAGTACCTGACACCATTGCCTGAGCCTTTTGGTTTCGGCCCGGAGGCGCCGAAACATTGGGGCGTTAGGAGGAGCCCTGCCTAGGCCGCACCAACCCTCCGCCTCCTTTACAACCGTAGAGCAGAAAAGGCCGGTTAATTAAAGAAGTCGCGAGCGGAATTTCCCCCTTACAGCAGGCGAGGGTCGATATTCCCGGGCCCGCCACATTCCGGGGCGTAGCAGGTGACGTCCACGAAAGGACATTTCATGTTACAAGTGGGGCACAGCTCAGGCGGATTGGCTGCGGTGATGAGCAAACGGCACTCTCGGCATTTCCAGTAATTCAAATCGGGGCAGATATCCCCGATGAACCGACCTGAAACTGTTAAACCACACTGGGCGCCGGCCCTCTTTCTCACATGGTGGTTCATTTTCGCCTACTCCTTTAAGCCGCCATTTAACTCATTTTAATATATCATATTTATATAGATAATATTCATATACTTTAATTTGTCAAGAAAAATGTTTAGATGATTTTCGGTGAGGATAAAAGTTAGCCGCCGGCCAGGATCAGGGCTGGACCAGACCCCAAGCCATATACTTTGGTCGAGGAGGGTTTTGGGTTTGCGGTTGGAGCTTTTCAGTTCTTGGGTTTCCGCACTCTTTGTTTTTCGTGAGTAGGGCAATACCTGCCCCTCTCTTGACTTTAGGGAAGGCTGAGTCAAATAGCGCGGGGGAATTGCACCCCATGCCTTCACGGAACTTCACTTGAGTCCCCCGGTTATCGGCCCCCTATCGCCCAGCCTAAAGAAACTTCATCGGTTGCCAACTAACTTGCCATGAGGAAAACTTATCAGGTTTTCCAAAATAATTTTGATATGCTTTGCCTATCGTAATGTGCTACCGGTAACTTGAAACGCATAAGGGAAATCATGCCCACAGGAAGGTTAAAGACCCATCAATCTTTTGCTGTCAACCTGCGATTAAAGGCTTCCAGCGCCTCCCAGAGCCGTCGCAATTCTGGATGGAGATGCCACTCCTCCGGTTTGGTGGCATATTTGTCGCCTTCGTTGATGAACCGATACATATAGACTTCGCAGGCCCGATATTCCTGCTGGTCTCCAGCCCAGCGCGTGAAGTTGCCGGGGAAAATGCCGGCTACCCTCCAGCCTTTTTCCATTTTTAAAGTTTCCGCCTGGGTGATGGTGTGCCAGGTCTCCAGAAAGGTGGTCAGGTATTCGGCGCCTGAAACTTTGCACATCCAGGCCATCATCTCGCCCAGCAAGCCCATCAGCCCTTTCTGGCGGTAATCGGGGTGGGTGCCGGCAAAAGTCCATTCAATCTGGAGATTCTGGTCGTATTTGGTCATGAGGGAGGCTGCGGCGAAGCAGCCAGTGGCAGCTTCCTGGACCACCAGCATGCAGCAGGGTTTCTTTAGAGAGTCCTCTTCCCAAGTCTGCACCAGGGCCATGCGGGCTTCGTAATCTTCCGGGTAGAGCATGAAGTCTTGGGACGAGCCGTAGAGTTCCGGGTAGGCATGACGCCAGAGTTCCGCAGCCGCCTCGATGTCCGCCAGGGCCAGAGGCCGCCCTACAAAGCGCCTGTCCCGGGTCTCCCGGGGCTCCGGCTTGACCCACCGCACGGCTTTTTCGCGGATAGGGCGAGTCTGGCAGCTCTGCCCCATGGGACGGAAGGGAGTGTAGGCTGTCATGTCAAGGAAGCGCATACATATCACCTTCTCCTAAATGCGTGTTGCTTGGAATCCCTTTATGGCCCCTGTGAGGGCCTGGCCTAGAAGCACCATCTGGGCCTTCACAATAGGCGAGCAGCATTTAGGATGCTGCATACATATCTACTTCTGTCCCAATGAGGTGCTGGAGCCTCTTTGGGCGAGTAAAATCTCCCAAACGATCCTATCCTCAAAGAGAATTTGTGGGGAGGATGATTTCAGGTGCCCATTTTTGAAAGAGGTTAGCTTGCCAGCAGGAAAGGCACGGGGCCATCAGGTAGAAAATATTCGATATGTTCTGGATATGTTGATTTCTGGAACTGCCGCCTTTACCTATCCATATTTTGGGCAAATCTAATCCCCAGGGCCAGGGCCTTATCACAATCCTTAGGAAAGACCTCCAGGTGCCTCCTGGTCTTCTTCTCCGGATCAAAGCGGTCCGCCACTACTTTGCTATAGTCCCTGAACTGGTAAGTATCAAAACTGCAGAGTGACTCTGAAGCGCCGAACACCATCTGCAACAGCCTTTGATTGTTATCAAAGAACTGCTGATATCCCCATTCTTTCATCTGCTCTTCTGTGACATTCATCGTATAAATAAACCCCGTGGGAATTTTTTTGGGGAAAAGCGACTGCGGCGGGTCGGTATAGGTGAAATAGGGAAACAGCAGACGCTCCATAAATGATCTCATCTCCCCAGACACATTACCGAAATAGATGGGGGAGCCCAAAATGAGGGCATCAGCCTCCTCGACTTTTTTCAGAATCGGCGCCAGACCATCCTTGACGGCACACCTGCCATAGCTTTTGCCGCCTCTGATTTTACAGGCAAAGCAGCTCGTACATCCGGTAAATTTCAGATCATACAAATGGATAAGTTCGGTTTCAGCCCCCTGAGAGGCGGCTCCTTTAAGGGCTTTTCTCAGCATGGTGGCCGTATTCCATCTCTTTCTCGGGCTGCCGTTAACTGCCATGACTTTCATAGTACATCCTTCCATCCTTTTCCCGGTAGGTGATTTGATGCCTGTCCATAAGTTCTCATTTCTGGGTTATTTTTCTGTGACCTGCTCCCAGCAGTTTAACTTAGTGCTTATCCGTAATTAAATAGACATTTGATAAATAATATGGCATGTATACCTCATCAATTAATTATCGGAGGTGCACATGCCAAGGTTGCCGTCATGGGCTGTTTCCGATGCTTTTTGGGCGCGTGTGGAGCCTCTCTTGCCGCAACCGGCAAGGGACCCGAATAAACCTTATATCCGTAAACAGGGTGGTGGCAGAAAACCGTTAGATTATCGCAAGGTATTTGAAGGTATTGTCTACGTTCTCCGTACCGGTTGCCAATGGAAGGCCGTCCCCAAAGAAAGATATGGCAGTCCCAGTTCCATCCATGCCTACTTTCGCCTGTGGGAAAAGGCCGGGGTATTTCTCGCCATCTGGCGTGCCGGGTTGGCGGAATACGACGAAATGGAAGGCATATCCTGGTCATGGCAAAGTATTGATAGCGCCTTAACCAAAGCTCCTTTGGCACTGGAGGCGGTTGGGCCGAGTCCGGTGGATAGGGGGAAAAAAAGGAAGCAAACGCCATCTGTTGGTGGAAGGCCATGGCGTCCCTCTGGCCATCGTCGTTACCGGGGCAAATAGGCATGATGTAACTCAATTAGCAATCGTCTTGGATGCCATCGTGATCAAACGACCAACTCCGACACCGGAACAGCCTCAAACCCTTTGCGCCGACAAGGCCTACAAAGGGAAGCCGGCGTATCAAAGCATTGTTGACCGCGATTATATACCTCGCATCTTCAAGCGAGACGAGGAGATCATGGCCCAAAGGACAATCCCTGGTTATCAGGCGCGTCGCTGGGTCGTGGAAGTTTGCAATTCATGGTTCAACCGGTTTCGGAAGATCCTGGTTCGCTATGAAAAAACCCTTTCCAGCTACATCGCATTGCATCATCTGGCAGCGGCCATAATTTGCTGGCGAAAAGTTGGAGTTATTTACGGATAAGCACTTAGTTTTAAGTTATGATGGGGTTCAAGTCAAGCCGGAGATGGTTTGCCAAAGGGAAAGCGAAAATCTTGGACTCGAAAGTTTCTAGAACTTGCCACGAATTGGACTTATCGGTGGAGTGGGGAAAATTGCAGATATGAGATGGATATCTGGATTTTTCGCCGTCTGATAAGTATCAGAGCATAGCAGGTATGCATATTTCATAAAAAAATCGTTGATTTCTCAAATGGTTTAGAAAGTGAATCTCCATTTTTAAAATATGATAAGTTAAATTTCAACTATGCTGATTGGTATAGATATTAAAGTGCATGCTGCATTAATTAACATACAATATGGAATGACTGACCTCTGACATCCATCCCAAATTGAACCAAGTCATCAAACGATTTTGGCAGGGATATGACTAAAAAATTTCTCTGGGTCCTGATTCTGGTTTTAATTGGTTTCCAAAGCGGATGTGCCTTGGAGAAATATCATCAAATTTCAGTAGATAATACTGGGACCAAATATTCTCATAATGATTCTCTATCCGGCCCACAATTCGGCCCTTCGCCCGGGTGATTGATGGTAAAGGGCTTTCTGTATTGAAAGCCAACGAGAGTTCGAGTTCCATATATTCCTTTTGGTCTTTTGCAATTTAGAGAAGACTTTGAAAGCATTGCCAAATCACGAGAAGCTATACACGCCAGTCCAAGGGAAAACTTACTCACTGTTTGCTGAGGACGACGATAGCGAACGTTACTACGCCGAAATAAAGCGCTTGGCAGATGTGTTCCTCCGGCGCTGCCCTGACGGAAAAAGGCTTTTGGGCCTAATACAGAAAGTAGGTAAGAAGCCCTTTTTTTTGGGCTTAAAAACCATGGGGGCCGATCAGAAGACACTCCAATTCGTTAGAGAGACTCTCAGGCAGTCATTGTCCATCTATACCCAGAATGTTTCGAACCACTTGAAAGGCTTGCCCTACGCGAAGAGGGTTGACAGCACGCTTGCCACGACGGAGGAGAAATACCACCTGTATATGCTTGAGATCGAATTAGTGAATAGAATCTACAGAGAAGAGTTCAAACGCTCCGAATACAAGTTCGCCCTCATCGCCCATTGCCTTCGCGACTTCAGGCCGGGTTGCCGCTCGGTAAAGGGTGATATCGAGGCGGTGTGCAGGGGTTGCACCGAGGACTGCTTCATTCGCCTGGGGAGTGTCCTCCTCGAGAAATACGGCATCAAACCCTATATTTCTGTAGAAATGGACCAGGAGAGGCTCTTTAGAAGACTCAAGCAAGAGCACCCCAGCATCGGTGCGCTCGGAATCGCATGTATCCCAGAGCTTGCCATGGGCATGAGGTTGTGCATCCGCACAGGCATCCAACCCGTTGGAATTCCATTGAATGCGAATCGATGTGCCAGGTGGATGTCTGAGGCTCACGAGACCTCTTTCAATCTGGAACAACTTGAAGAGCTGCTCATGTGAGCGCCAATGTGGACCAACAGCAAATAGCTGTCAAACGGGGCAACGAAATCTTCCGACCCAAAAGTGCCGATATGTTCAGGATAGCTAGAATTTTCAGCGAGTTGATAAGTTTCCAATCATAGCAGATATACGGGGCCGTTCCACCTTACTACTGAGGCAGCTGCCCGGCAATTACTGACCGAGATGCGCGAGGGCGTTACGCAGCGGGGCACTGGAGACCTTTATCAGCCCTTCGTACGGGGTGTCCAACTCCAGGATCAGAAAGAGTGAGCCCGCGGCCGACAAGGCGCAGACGAGCAAAACGGTAATTACCGTGGCGTTGCGGGGGGAGAACAGGCCAAAGCTGGCGAAAATGAAGGTGAGCCAGAAGACCAACATCACAAAGAACGGCATCGGCAGCGACCTCTGCCCTAACTGCTCGATGAGGAGCCAGCGCCCTCCGGCAATATCACCGCTGATCTGTAAGGCCCGGGACTGAAGCAAGCGCTGGGCGTCGTTCCGTGGGGATAGTTGGCGGAGTTGGCCCTGGATAGTTTCGATATCGACCCTCCCCTGGGGGGCCTCGGTAATCGCTTGCCCGATCTTGTCTTCCGGCCATATTCGCTTGATCGTGGAGGCGAGGCTGCGGCGCAGCAAATCGCGGGCTTCTTTCGTCTCCGGTCCATAATGGGTCATGACGCGGTCGAACAGTATGACCCGCGACCCAGCCTGCCTGAGCTCACTGCTCATCGTGTCAAAATTACCCTTTGCCGAGGCGATCAGCAGGCCGAGGACCAGAGCAGCCAGCGTCGCGATCATACCGATCCCGTAGTCCTTTGACTCATCACCCACATGATGTCCGGGCAGAATAGCGCGAAGAAACATACCGAGCAGCGTGCCGCCGAAGATGCAGGAAAAAGCGACCAAAGAAATTGCTAGCGCGCTCACGCTTCACCTCCCTTTCTTGATCCGAGATTATGCGCCCACCTTGGCCACCGCAATCTCAAAATGGTTCTGAGGATATCCCTTTCCGGGTTTAAGCCCGGGAAGTTCCCCCTTTCCTTTTCAGTTCTTCCCAGCTCCTTGAATCGCCTCGGCAATCTCCTGGCTGAGTTTGGCCAGCGCCCGGCTCTGCGCCGCCACCACGGCGGCATAATCCGCACCCGTCACCGGCTCGCGAATACTGGACCGATTAATTTTGAGCAGCTTTTTTTCCGGGCCCCCGAAGATGCTCCAGCGCGCCTCCAGCCAGGCGGCGTCGCCCAGCCGTCCATCGCAACGAACCACATCCAATACAACCTGGTAGTCGATCGGCACGGACACGCGCCAGGGATAGAGATAAATCCGTTCGGTCGACAGGAGAAAACCAATATTGTCGGCCAGAACATTAATGAAGTTATCCTTGAAGGAGCCAACCCATCGATCATACTCGGCCTTTACCGCCTGATTGTCGCTCGTGCGGCTGACCATCATAGACTGGTCGAGGTAATCGGCCAGCTTGACGGGGCCGATGCCGATAACCGCGTTCTGAGCCGGACTTTTCCTCTTGGAGGTCACCTGGTCTTCCTGTATCGGGCTCAAGGCGTAAAAACGCGGCGATTGACTCCTGCAGCCGCCTAAAAAGATGGCCGCGATCGCCAGGATGACCGGTAAGCCGCGAGAAAATGGCACTACTCTCATTGTTATTTCCCTCCAGGTTTTTCTTTGCCGCGAATCAGGGCCTCGGGATGCTGATCAAGATAATTGGCCAACTGCCGAATTGACCTACTCATGGCGGAAATCTCCTTCAGCGTGTTCTCCAGTTCTACCATCAGCGGTGAGTCTTGGGACAGGACACCTTTGGCCGCGGCCATGGTTTTATCCAAACCGGTCGCCACCCCTCCCACCCGGGCGTCAACATTACCCGCCAGCTTGCCGAATTCTTTGACGGTCTTTTTCACGTCTTCCGCCAGCGGATCCACCTGACGATCCACCTTGGTGAGGAGCTTGCGAGCGTCCTGAAGAGTATCTTTCAGGCCACGAATGCTGGCGGCCAGCTCCGGGTCGTTGGCGAGTTTGGCGAAACCGTCCAGGGCCGATTCCAAATGCTTTTCCAGCCCCGCGAGATCCAGCTTCGAAAGAGCATTGGCAAGCTTTTCGGCGGTGGACGGGACGGTTGGAATCACGACATAATCCTTATACTCTTTGTCGACTTGGGCTGGAGCATAGCAGACACCTGTCGTGGACATAAAATCAAGCTGGATCATTAACTGCCCGGTAATAAAACTCTGCGTAATCAGCTGGGCCCGCAGGCCCATTTCGATAAGCTTCGCCGCAACTTTCCGGTAATCTCTTTCTCCGGCTTGCACCTTCCATCGGTCCGGATAGAGTTCGACGAGAACGGGGATTCGGACCTTCATCGTAGCAAGGTCGGCTTGGAGAACAATGTCTGTCACAGACCCAACTGGAACGCCCTGGAACAGCACCGGTGCGCCCACACTCAACCCATTGATGGGTTCATTGAAGTACAAAACGTATTTGTTGGTTTTCTGAAAGAATTTGCCCGAACCGAATACGACCAGGCTGGCGGCCATAAGGATCACTGCGAGGACCACGAAACCGCCGATCATCATTCTGTTTGCTTGCTTAGCCATCTGTGCCCATCCTATCGGTTAAGATTTCTCACCACGGGTTAAAAACAGGCGCAAATTGGGATCCTGGGTTTCGGCCAAAAGCTGGTTCGGGTTACCCGTGGCTGTCATGGTTCGTTTGGATACATCCAGAAACACGGAATTGCTGCCAATCGCAAATATGCTGGCCAACTCATGGGTCACCACTACCATGGTGGTGCCCAGGCTCTCACGCAGTTCCAGGATCATGTCATCCAGACGGCGCGCGCTCACCGGGTCCAACCCGGCTGAAGGCTCATCGAAAAACAGGATTTCCGGATCGAGGGCCATGGCCCGGGCGATACCGGCCCGTTTCTGCATCCCGCCGCTGATCTCCGAGGGATAAAACTCTTCGAATCCGGCCATCCCCACCAGGGCCAGTTTCAGGTTGACCACTTCGCGGATCTGGCCAGGGCTTAAATCCGTATAGAGCTCCAACGGCAGGCCGATATTTTCGGCCAGGGTCATGGAGCTCCAGAGCGCCCCGCTCTGGTACATCACCCCGGCCCGGCGAATGATCCGGTCGCGGGTCTGTTGATCGGCCCCCCAGAAATCCACCTCTCCATACAAGACCTTACCCTTGGCCGGGGCCTTCAAGCCGACTAAAATGGTCATCATGGTGCTCTTGCCGCAGCCGCTGCCGCCCATGACGATGAAGATGTCCCCCCGGTTTATGGTAAAGGTCAGGTCCCTCATAAGGACAAAGTCGCCATAAGCCATGGTGAGATCTTGCACAGTTATGTGGGCTTCTTTTTCCGTCATTTTCGCTTTATCCTAACGCCCAATATTGATGGCACTCCCGCTAAGCGGTAATCGACTCATATCCCCAGCATGTTGCACAGAACGGTGATCACGGCGGTGGAGACGATAATCCCGACAATGGCGGTGACCACCGCGGACGTGGCCGCGTCACCCACCGCCGAGGCACTGCGGCCGCACTGCATGCCCCGCATGCAGCCGGCCAGCGCCACGATCAAGCCGAACACGCAGCCGGAAAACAGGCCGATGCCCAGGTTCCAGAGACCGACCGCCTTCGCTGTCTCGTTATAGTATTCTATAAAGCCGATATTGAGCATCCCCACCCCCACCACCATGCCACCCAGTATGCCCATGAGATTGGCGTAAAGGCACAGCAGAGGCATCATCAGCGCCAGGGCCAGCATACGCGGCAGCACCAGAAACTCCATGGGCGATATGCCCAGGGTTTTCAGGGCATCGATCTCCTGGTTCACCTGCATGGTCCCCAGCTGAGCGGCAAAGGCCCCCCCCGTGCGGCCGGCCATGACGATGCCGGTCATAATCGCCGCCATCAGGCGAACCATGGCAATGCCCACCAAATCGGCCACATAAATTTGGGCCCCGAAGAGCTGCAGCTGGATGGCGCCGATAAACGCCAGGATTAACCCCACCAAAAAACAGATGAGGGAGACGATCGGCAACGCCTGGGCGCTAACGGCCTGCATGATTAAGCCCAGATCGGAGCGGCGGTACTGGGCCTTGCCGCGCAGCAGCCTCAGAACGGCAATGACCGCATCGCCGAGGAATTCCAGCATTTCACCTGCGGATCGGAAGAAATCGACGGTTTGGTTGCCCAAATAGGCGAGAAACGACACCCGCCCCTCCGCCTGGCGGGCATCTTTCTTTTCCGGTACCGCCGAGGCCAATTCCAACAGTCTCTTCGCTCCTGGGGGCAGTCCGTCGCTGTTCAGGCGAATTTTTTGCCGGGAGCAGAGAGTGCCCAAGTTTATCAGGAAGGTCAACAGCCCCGTGTCCCAATGGGCCAGCTCCCGGGTGTCGAAGACAAGGTTACGCACCCCCGGCCTGCCTTCGAGCGTTTGCTGAACCTTATCGGCCCCAGGCAGTTCACCGCCCAGCTTCCAGGGCCCGGAAAGAATCACCTTCAGCGTGTCTGCTGATGGCTGTTCCATGATCATTTCACCACGGGCCGTCATGTGCGTTTTTCTCCATAGTGACTATGATGAACTGCTCCGACGCGAAACCGACATTGCAGAATAGCAACCCCAGAGCACAAGTCACGTCTGACCGAAAGTTACCAGGATGTTGGGTTTGTCGGGTTTCTCCTTTTCCTGCGCCGCCGCCAGGCCTGGGAAGGCCAGCCCCATGGCCAGGATCAGGTTATACCAACCGGGCATTTCCCCCTCCTTACGCCAAACTTTTCAAAAGTTATATCAAATGCTGGAAATTGCAATCAATTGCCCATCGATTTTCGGACTTCTTCTGATTTGCAATTTCTTTGTCGGTTAACTGCTTAAGGGGAACGGCAGCCCAGGCCCGATCTCGGGGTGGCTGATTTTCCAAATGGAGAGCATGATGGAGCACGTCTTCGGCTAGCGGCTATCTTGCCACGAATCGTACTTATCGGTGGAGTGGGGGAAATTGTAGATATGTCATGGATATGGGAAATTTTCAGCTTTGGGATAAGTACTCAATCAGAGCAGATAGCCTTTCTTGTTCCAGCCTGCCTAACAAATCGTTTTATTAAAAAGGGAACCAGAATCTCTTATCACACTTGGCGCTGGTATGTACATGTTGTCCGCTGCTTTCGCCCTGGCAACCACTACGCGAGGTGTTAGCTAAGCTGAATCCACGAAGAATCTGTACAAAGGGGGGGAGTATAAAAATCTGGAAAGAAGTTCTTTTTCAGCGAACTTTGTGCTATCTTGCTTTCCACAAGACAATTTAGTTACAAAAAGAGGAAACTTTCCGGGTAAAGCTCTGGAAAGAGGTCCCCACAAACCTTTTTTAACTGCGACGGCCAAGTCTGGCGCATACCCTCCGATTTTTCATGAATTCTCTTAATTCCAGGTTTATTGAGATTACCGCGAAACTCTTCTATCGTTATCGATTTTTATCTACTATTTTTCCGCGTTACCGACATCTCTCTCAATGTTGGGAGATTTCCGAAATTCTTCGCAGTTGTAAATTGTTTGACTCCAAGTACTATCTTGAAAATAATCCGGACGTTGCTGCTGCCGGAATGGATCCCCTTTTCCATTATGTGAAGTTTGGTGCTCAAGAAGGCCGGAACATATCTACCCAGGATGCCGGCATTTCCAGGCTGACGGGTTTGATAGATAAAGTCTCCAGCGAGGGCCAGGGGGGTCTCTATAAGGGCCTGGAGGTTAATCCAGTAGCAAACCGCCTAACTAAGGACCCAATTGTGGTTCTCTGCAATTCCGGAGGAAACAGCTTTTTTGAAGATGCACGCGATCTCATTGTGGTCGGGATAGGCAACGCCGGACTGAAGGCACAAGCGGCAGACGAAACTTTTAAGGATTTCTCCCCTGATCAGATCTATTTTATCGTCGCCCCTCACGAATTTTTTAATATTGGCCAAGGCACCCAATGGCGAGAAAAAAAGATTTTTCACCGCTCCATTTTACTTACTACAGAACAGGCTGGCAGCCCCTGGTTTTCACAAAGTCTTCTATATTGCTGCAAAGCAGCCTTAATCTTTGATATTGATTCTGTCCACGCCCAGTTATTGCAGTCTTTAGGTCTGCCTGCTTATTTTCTTCCCTTGGGCTATAGCCCTGATTTTACGAAATTCGAGACCTCAGGCCCCCTTCCAGTTCTTCCGGGGCTGGAAGGTCTGCCAGGCGATTGCCATGGACCCCCAAGCGGCCCGTGGCACTCCCGGCCTCTGGATCTGAGTTTTATTGGTACCTTGTTTCCTCGGCGAGAGCAATTTTTCGCCCAAAATGCCGAGTTCTTTGCCAATTATCGCTGCTTTTTTTATTTACGGCGATTGGGCGCTGGTCACATTATTCAGGGGCGAACGGATGGTCTCAATGCTGCCGCAACAGCTGGCATCGCTCGGCGAAGCAAAATTTCTCTCAATATCCATCAGTCTGATCTTCCCTATTTTGAATGGTTCCGGATAGTCTTGCAAGGCTTGTGGCACAAAGCCCTGGTGCTCACTGAACCATCATATTCTGTGCCAGGGCTAAAAGCGGGAGAAGACTATCTTACCGCCGATTTGTGGAATTTTCCCGCCACTATCCGCTGGCTCCTGGAGACGGATACCGGGATGAAACGCGCCGAGGAGATTGCAACCTCCGGGCATGAAAGATTCATCCGAAATTTCAGTAGCCAAAGAATTTTTTCCTGGGTCGCTTCGCCTCGAGAGGGCTCATCTGCATGCCCAATATTAAAGATCATCAAGTAATTATGTCGTTTGGTTCCGAGGACAAGTCCCTGGTAACGGTGGGGATCACTTCCTACAATTACAGTTGGGCCATCAAAGATACATTGGATTCAGTACTCAACCAAACGTTTGCCAGCCTTTCCCTGGTAGTCGCCGACGACGCCTCCACCGATCTTTCACGAGAGACGGTGTGCGAATGGGTAACTATGCATTCCAAGAGGTTTAAGAGCGTGGTGGTTGCCGCACACGAACGTAATCGGGGGGAGGGGGCCACGCGTAATCTTACCTTCCACTTGGCCACCAGCTCATTGGTCTTTGTCCTCGATGCTGACAATATCATTGCCCCTCGGTGTATCAGTCGCTGCTTTGAAGTGCTGGAAAGATCCCAGGCGGCCTATGCCTATCCCATCATTGCAAGGTTCGGGCTCTTTCCCGGGCTGTTTAACGTTGACCCCTGGAATCTGGGAGAAATTCTTAAGGGGAATGCTAACGATGCCCTGGCCCTGGTCCGAAAGACGGCCTGGCAGGAGGTGGGAGGGTATTCCGAAGATCTGGAATATCTAATTGACTACGATTTCTGGCTCAAGCTGGTAGCCAAGGGCTGGAGAGGAGTCAAGGTACCAGAGATCTTAGCCATCTACCGGTCACACCGCGACAGTGCTTCCTACCGGAACCGACATCTGTGGGAGCAGATTTTTCAAACCATGAGGAAGCGGCATCCTACTCTCCCCTGGCCTAACTGAAGGCGTTTCACCTCCAAGCCAATCCACGTGTGTCCCTATTGAAATATTTGGTAGACGCCTTTCCATAAATTTTCTGCTGTAAACATCGTCATCGAGAGGGGCGCCGCCGCCCCCAGAAACTACTATAAAAAATTTTCCTTCATATAACTCCTATCTGCAAATTCAAGTTGGCAAGATAGCCGGGTATTCTTTTTGAATCCAAGCCAAGATCATATTCGTGGTGCACCGCCCAGGTGGGTCCGGAATACGGGATGCAAAAAGAAGGTCAATGCGCAATATCTTGCCACGAATGGGACTTATCGGTGGACTAAGGAAAAGTGCAGATATGGTCCGGATATAAGAAGTTTTTAGCCTAGTGATAAGTTTTGGGTAATAGCAGCTATCCGCCGATAAGAGGATTTAATTTGCCTTTTCCGGTAACTTTACGTCCTCAGTATAGAAGTGGTAGGAAGAAACGAGTTTTTCAAAAGCCGGGATGGCCTTATTAAAGGCAAC
The DNA here is from genome assembly GCA_963790655.1 of uncultured delta proteobacterium. GTDB lineage: Bacteria > Desulfobacterota > Desulfobaccia > Desulfobaccales > 0-14-0-80-60-11 > DASWLF01. The sequence continues at coordinate 322,885 of CAWBPT010000004.1, forward strand.
CTGATTACGGGAGGTCAACACCAAAACAGCCACGCCGGCCTTTTCGTCAACATAGGCGACAGCTTCGAAAGTCCCCCCTTGATCTCCTTTAAACAGGCGGACAAGGGCCGTCTTGCCGTCCCCGGTTTTGAGGGGCCGGCTTTCGGTTATGACCATCGATGGATTTTCCTTTTTGAAGTCGGCCACATCTTTGTCGATTATTTGCTGGAGGGTAGTGACGCCCTCTTTCTTCTTGCTGGCCCAGGCGGCATACATGACAGTGGGTGATTTGGACCAGGACGAACCTCTCGGATAAAAGACCGCCTGCAAGCCATCGGGCACACCACTGCGAGTATCCAGGACCCACCCTGTAGGCGCTTCGATCAGAAAGGCGTGCCCCTCGCCGTAGACGATTCCTCCGCCGCCAAACTCCTTTTCTGCCGCTAAAAGCGCCTGTACCAACAAAAGACCCAAAAGAACGGCCAATAGAATGACTCGGCTTTTCATAGGATTCCGGACCTCCCGTCACGGTTCCAACTGTAGGGGCGCACCTCCATGTCCGCTTAATCATACAAAGTTACAATTATGTAAATAATAATTAATTAAGTCAAATATTTTATAAGGTGGTGCGTTGCCCGCATCATCTCGGTGGATATCTTGCCAAAACCGATAATAAGCTAAAATCCAATTAGTTGCGGATATGATCCACAGATCGAAAGGGTTGGCGCGAAGACCCCCCTGGGGACCGGTGCCCCATCCCAACCAATTGAATGTCACCTTGCTCGTGTACAGGGTTAAGGTTTTTGGGGAGGATGAAAGGGGCAATCACTCTGAGTGTCTGCGGGCTTCAAGCCTCACCTTCAGCTCAGCCATTTGCTCTGGCCCAGGATTGTCAACTGTACACACGGGGTGGAATGTGCACCAATGCTGATGACAGTAGCCAAAGCACCTAAGGTAGCAGTCGGGGTTTCCCTCCCTGATCTGCTGTCTACGAAAAGTAGACGCAAAAGCCAACCTCGCGTGAGTGAAACAAAAACCATGACTGTAACCCCCAACCCCAGGCTCCGGTTCACCCCAGACTTTATCGCATCCAGGCCAAATGCATCTGTACAGCATGGTTTGCCTCCTCAATACAAGATACCGAAGGCTCTGACTGGCATTTCAACTATGTGGTTTTAGCCCTCCTGCCTATTTAGTATGCAGAGGTCGTGCCATAAATATAAGTATAAGATAATTTGGTAAATTTAGCTTTTAATCGCTGAAATTAACTGTCCAAGATTTGAAACTTATTAACAATTAAGACCTAATTCCCTCCGTTATCGGGAGATATAGGCGGGTTCCAGCGTGAAAATCGGCCTTGCCTAACAATAAGGAAGGAAATCCTAAAATCAGGGATTCCCTTAAGCGTAAGTCAGGTATGTCCGGATTGTTATTGAATTTACCCTAAATTATTTACAGTGAAGATAGTAAGTAAGGAGAGAATTTAATGGAAACTAAAGGCAAATTAGAAGTGCGGGCACCTAGCCCCCATGAGATAAGATCACAGCGCAAGAGACAGACATCGAATGAAGAATTGGATGAAGTACGTAGGCGCGGCCGCTATGTGGTTTTGCCCCCGGTTGAAGGGACGCAGGAGATGAACTCGGAAGACGAGGCAATGGAGGATTTCCTTTTGGTTGGAAAAGATTTTTGACTGCCGGGAAAGGCAGATAGGAGGAAGGCCATGAGTAAATGGGGTTTGAACTATTAGGACGAGAACACCCACCGCTGGATCTGGCGCACCTACGAAGGCCATATTCCGCTTAAGGAAGGGCCTCTGGATGCCGCCCAAAATCGGAAGTTGCCAGAACCTACCCTGTGCAAAGCTTTCCGGCAAAAGGTAAGCAACCGCATCCCCACCAGTGACATCGTGGCGGTTAATTTCTAATGTAGCAGTATCCGGGGCTGGACCCTCTTTTGGGGACCGGCCTCTCCTCTTGCCCTTTGGTCCCCTTCATAGCGCCCGTGCCTTTCCGGATGACGGCCCTGCCTTTTTGTGTCCTATATGACCAAACGAGAAGACTCAGGATTTATAATTAGGTAATTCAATACTGTTGTTAACTTGCCATGTTCGAGCCTTATCATCGAAGATCTGGAAACTGTACATATGATCCGCATATCGAAATGGGGGATTTATTGTAAGGAAGATTCATGAAGCTGGGTGGAGAAGAAGTCAGAAAAACGTGGATCCGGCGTGGAATTGAGCAGTCAGAGGAAAAGTAAGACAGAGTAAAAATGAAAAGAGAAGCCGGCAACCTCGATCTGCTCACCGGGGTGAGTCATCTGAAGGTTCCCGGCTTCCCATGACCACGAAACCGTGTGCACTTTATCCCGAAGGATAAGGCGTCATCCAAACGTCCCAAACGTTCCGTGGCCTCCAATAACTGCTTCGGCAACGGAGCGGGACGCTATTGCCTTTTTCAGCTAATAGCACCCTTCAGCCCATCTGAAAATACTGCCATCAATGGACTGAATCTGCCCAGGGCCCAAACAGTTAGCCTTCAGATTCAGTCTGGAGGGAGAACCCTCGTTGGGTGCGGCCAAGTGGCCGTCTCCCCGTAACCTTTCCGGTGCTCAGACTGAACGACCGAGCAATTATAAAATAATCATTCTTGGAGAAAAAGCAAGGGACCGCGGTACTCTAAAAATAGATATGATCCGCATATCCATATGCCCGTAAAAAGCCCTTAAGGCATGGTCATGGTAATGGTGAGGGTGCCCCCACGAAGAGCTTTTATGATATGCGTAAGATTATTTCCAACGCCGGCTATTAATTGCCGGGATACCTGGAGTCCGTGCGAACCGATGCTTGGGCCACACGTTTAACAATGATCGTGTCATTTTTATTTCGATAATATAAAAAAGAGCGATCTCATGACCGCCCTTTTAAGAAGTATCACCAAATGATCTGCAGATTATTAGATATTAATTAGGCATATTCTCTGGAGCGTAAGTGATGCTGGTTAGACCAGGAATGTCCACTTTAACACAGCCATTTCCCAAGTTCACGATGCTGTGGATTGAATGACCATGAGTCAAGCATGCCCAAGTCACCAAAGCTTCTGCGGCATAGCATGGATTTGACACTAAAATAGTGTCTCCATACCTTGTCCATTTCACGATAGGAGTCATTAAGTCCCCCCCTTTTTCCAGGAAAATCCTCCATCCGAAACTTTCCATCAGAAGAATAGTGACTTCTCCTCCCCCAAGAAGAAGCCAACCTAACACAATGCAGACCATTTAGTGCAGATATTCTTTTACAGGAAAAATAACAATTGTCAATTTTTTTTGAGAATGCCGGTGCAATCTGTGGGAACAAGGAGGGCATGGCTAACATCGGGAGAGGTAATTTGGATGATAGCTTGCCAGGATCGGCAATTATCGCTTGAGCGGGCAAAATGCCAGATATGGTTTGGAGATGGGAAGTTTTTAGATTCCTGATAAGTCCAGAATCATAGCAGATATCCGCTCCCACCCTGTTTATTCGAGAAAATCTGTGGCTATCAGAATGGCGTGCAGGTCCATTTCTCACGTCCGTTAAAATGGTTAAGCAAGGACAGGCCAAGGAGGCGGTAACCCCAATGGCCTGTCCCAATTCTGTTTGAATTATTTTACTGCGTCGCTTATTTCACTACGGCCTTGATCGCCTTCAGGGCCTCATCGGGGCTTTCGAAGGTGCCGATCTCAACCCATAGGATCTTGCCGTTCTTATCCAGAATCATGGAGACCGGATAAGGGCTGAAATTCAAGGCCTTGCCCAGGCCGCTGTCGGGGTCCGGAATCACCGCGAAGGGCACCTTGTGAAAGGCTTTCCACATCTTCACGGCGGTTTCGTCGTTATTCTGGGCCACGGACATGAACTTCAGTTTATCCTTCAGAGCGGCGTCCTGCTGTACCTGGTTATAAAGCTGGTTCAGGATTGGGGCCTGATGCATGCAGTGGGGGCAGCTGGTGTTGAACTGCTCCACCAAGACATAAGGTGATTTGATGTCCTTGAGGGTAAATTCGGCCGCCTTGTCCAGGCCCAGGTATTTGGCGTCCTCGTCGGATATGGGTTTGGCAAACTTCACCGCTCCCAGTTGTTGGCCCACCTTGGGCTCCGCCTCAGCAGCCAACAACGGAGAGGCACTAAAGAGAATAAGCAGTGCCAGACAACACCCCAGGGCGGTGCCCTTATTTCTCAATTTCATCGCAGCCCCCTTATGGAGAAAAAGTTTTCCGAAAAGATAAGGCAACTTGGGGCAAAGGGCAAGGGAAAGAGCGGTTTGAGTTTTCAGTTTTTGAGTGGGAGATGTAGGGGCACAGCTTGCTCTGCCTGAGGAATTATTCCTCTAAACGGAGATTATGCAGCAGCCTTGGCCACCGCAATCCAGATTGCTCCGTTGTGCCACCGCCGGTTTTCTGGATACAAGTTTTTCTTAAGCTCCCGGAGCAACCGTTACCTTTTTCTATTTGGCGAGAAAGGATAGTAATTCCTGGTGAAACCGCTCCGGCGCTTCGAAATGAGGCACATGACCCACGTTGGGGATTTCCACCAGGGTGACGTGGGGAATTAGCCGGGCGGTTTTTTTCCCCAAGGCCGGATATTGTCCCACCTGAGAGAGCAATTCTTTGGGGACCCGGGCTTTGCCCACCACGGTGCGGTCCGACTGGCCGATGATCAAGAGGGTTTTGGCCTTGACCTGAGGAAATTCATGGCAAACCGGCTGCTCGTAAATCATCAGGTAGGTGAGGGCCGAGGACAAGGCCAGGCGGGGATATTCACCGCTCAAGCGCTGGCGCGCCGCCATCTTTACATATTCATCGTATTGTGATTTCCACTGCACGTAATACGTCCTATGATACTTGCGTATGCTCTCTTCGTTGGCCTTTATCTCCATGGCGTACAAGGTCTCCAGCGGGGCATACGGCACGAAAACCCTGTAATCCTCCAGGCCGATGGGATCTTCCAGGATCAAGCGGGTGGCGGTCTCCGGATACATGAGGGCGAAGCGGGTGGCCAGCATTCCGCCCATGGAATGGCCCACCACCGCCGCTTCCTTGACGGCCAGATGGTCCAAGAGCTTCTTGGTGTTGGCGGCCATCTGGTGGAAGCTATAGTGAATATTGGGCTTGGCGGATTTGCCGAAACCGATCTGGTCCGGCACCACGACCCGGAAGCCACTTTTCGATAAGACCTGGATGGTGTCTTTCCAGTAAGCGCCGGGGAAATTCTTGCCGTGTAACAGGATGACGGTCTTGCCGTTAACCTGGCCTTGGGGCATGATGTCCATATAAGCCATCTTCAGGTTCTGCCCTTCCAGGTTCAAGTCCAGAAAATTGACCTGGTAAGGATACTCGTAGCCTTCCAAGCAGATGGATAACGGTTGCAGGTCTTGCGCCATGCCCCCCCAGGGGGCCAGAAAAATCACCAGCAATGATAGGACCAGACTTCGCTCTGCCATCAGTCTCATATGGCCTCCCTTTTAGCTTTCTTAACAATAAGAAGGGCAGAACATACTCGCAAGTCCCCCTGACCCGCCCCCGGTAATTGTGGAGGTCGATGCCCACTATCTTGCCAGGATTGTCAATTATCGCTTGAGTGGGATAAATGCCAGATATGATCTGGAGATGGGAAGTTTTTAGCTCCGTGAAAAAGTTGGGATCATTGCAGGTTGTGGATCTGCATTAAGAGAAAGCCTTTCTTTAACCACACCTTGAAGTGGCCTGGAGGTGAGAAGGGATGACTCGGCCCACCTGTCATCACAACCCGGAAAAATATGATCAGCCACCCAGGCTTTCCCAAGTTACCCCTGAAGGACCCCAAGACACCGATGGTATATAGTTCATGTTCTTTGCCGCCCTTACCTGGCAACTTTATGCAAATTTCACCTTCTCATGCGCTTGCGAGATTTGTCTGGCGTTTATTCTTTGATCTCTTGGCCCCGGGTCAAAAAAGAAACCCCCCGGCTCAGCACTTGCCCCACCATCAACACTTCTACTAAGGGGGGATTGGCAGGTTGGTCGGATTTCCAGCGAACGATAAGGTTAGCGCCGAAATCCTCAGGCTGCGCACTGGGTTGGATGGTGATCTCTTTGCTGGTCCAAGGTTTAACCGTTATTGGTTCAAAGAGAAATTTATTGAGCAATTTGCCGTTCGAGTCATAGTGGTCAACAGCATGAACCACAATTGCATGTTTAGGATCCGTATTATGCAAACAGACTGTGCTGGTGAGACCATAGGCATCCTTGGTACTGCCATAACTTTGATAAAAAGTCCTATAAACAGGCACGTAAATTGTGCTGCCATTCGATAATTCAACCGCCGATGAATTGCAGGGAACGATAAAATTCAATGAAATGAATAACGTAACCATAAAAGATAATATTTTTCTCATGTCTTATCTCCCTAAAGCCTAGATTATGCCGCAATCTTGATTGCCTCTTCACCTAGGGTTATTCTGATAAAGTGAAATTTTCAGCCCCCAAGATCAACATTCAGGCCCCGCAGCAAGTCTTACATTACCGTCAAAAATGCTTTCTTTTCAACTCGTCGGTGAGGTGTAATGTACCTCCCGGCGGTCCAACTCCTCCTATGATTTGGATAAGGGAAGTTTTTAAGGGCTTGATAAGTTTCAAGTCATAGTAGTTATCAACGGGCCCCTCCTTGCCATGCAAACACGTGGAATCCCCAAGCGGGCAGATCCAGGTAGAGGCCCCGGTTAAGCAGGTCGTCGCCCTCCCGTTCGTAGCGGGCGTCGCTCATCAGGTCCTGGAGCATCACCTTGCCGCCCCGAAGATCATCAAAAGGCAGTCTCACGTAACACTGTCCCTGGCTGGATCCATAGTTTACCACGATGAGGAGGCGCTGATGCGCCTCACTTTCCCAGGCAAAGGCCAGAAAGCGGTCCCAGGTGTGGTTGTCGTCCCAGGCCGGGCGGACTTCCAGGAGTTGCCAGCGGCCTTGCCGTACTTCGGGGCGTTTAAGGCAGGCCAGGAGGTTCCGGTAAAACTCCTGGAAGACGGAATCAACCGGCTCCTCGGGGCGGCGGCCCAGGTGCATGGAGACTTTGACGCGGCGGCCCTCAAACTGGCCTTCGTGAAAGAAGCGCAGGCCGGGAGTGAAGTAGGTGAGGACTGCCGCAGCCTGGTGCAACAGCGGCGGGAAATCATGGGCGGCCCGGGGCTCGTCGTGGTTTTCGAGAAACCGCGCCAGCTTGTTCTGATAAGCCTGATCAGCCCAGAGGTGGCTGCGCACTGCCGCGGCGTCCTTGGCCAAGAGACGGTCATACAGCTTTTTGTCATAGCAATAGTCAAAGCCCTGCTGCATGAGTTCCCACTCCAGATCCCAATAGACCTCAGCCATAAAGATAAACTGGGGGTTTTTGGCTTTAACCTTGCCAGTGGCCTCAGGCCAGAAGGGCTCGTCCGCGGGGGCTGAACCGTCGGTCGGGAGGGAACGGTCCGCCCAGGTGCGTTGGAAGACTTCAGGGAGAATAAGCATGGCCATGTCGCAGCGCACGCCGTCGGCGACCTCGGCCAGCTTGAGGAGCACCTGGGTCATAGCCTCCCTTAAGCCCGGATGGCGGTAGTTAAGCTGAAAAGTATCGGGCCAGCCGGGGAAGTAGGGGTCCCGGCCGTGGGCCAGGATGAGAGAGCCGCGGCCGGTCTCCACCTGCCTGTAATTGTGGGGCTCCCGGTCCAGGTCGGCTTCGCTCCCCTGAACGTAGAACTCGGGGTGCTTCTCCACCCAGGGATGGTCCGGAGCCGTGTGGTTGGGAACGAAGTCCACGATGAGCTTAAGCCCCCTGGCTCGCAGGCGCTCTTTCAGGCCGAAGAGGTCCGCCTCCCGGCCGAAATCCCGGTGCAGGGTGTAGCCCGTAACCGCAAAGGGCGAGCCGCTGATGTCGGCCTCGGTAAAATCAGGCAGCGTTGCCTGAAACTCCCGGAGCCACTCAGGGTGACTCAAGGACACCTGGCGTCCGGCCGAGCCGGTCTGCCAGAGGCCCAGGAACCAGACGTAATCGAAGCCCTGGGCAGCCACTTGGTCGAGAAAGGCATCGGGGATATCGGCCAGGGTAGCCGGACGCCCCAACGTGTTGGCCAGCTCCCGGAGCCAAACCCGGGTGTTTATCTGGTACAGGGAAGGATAAAGCGCCATCTCAACATCATCCTAAAATCGGTATGAAAGCCCACCGGAGACGTTTCGCACCTGGTAAGAAGTGCCTCCTGGCAACACACTATGAGAATAGAACCCCACAGTCCGCAGAGACAGATGGTAGGTAAGCAGATAATTCATCTCCACCAGGACATTGACAGTCTTGACCCAGGGATTGCCTGCCTGCTGACTATAGTTGAAATTGCTCTCCAATGCCAGTTTGGCCCGGCGGCCCTGTTCGTCTGTCCCTATTTTCTACTCCTATTTTCTCCTGCGAGTCATAGACCCAAAACCCTTCCACCCTCGGCTTAACCTGCCGCGCCCGGCTTCGTGCCGCGCAGATTCTCAACCAGAATGTATACGCTCAATACGAGTACCCACAGCGGAAACGCCAGGGGCAACCAGTCGGCAAAGCGGTTGCTCAGCAGAAGCAGCGCCGCCAGGGCATAGCCCGGGAGCGTTATCCAGCGTGGCAGAATGTGCGTGCGCATGGCCAGGGTGGCGGTCGAGATCATGAATACTCCTGCCATTTTGAGTGCAAAGACGTTCATGATCTGGGCGCTAATGGCACGGCCAAAGATGTAGGCGCCGGACTCGATCAGAAGTTTAGGCGCCGCGGCGAGTCCCATGATCATTGCCCCTGTCACTGCTGCCGCAGCAAAGAACATGGCGAGAAATAAAATCCCACTGCCGAAAAAAACGGTGGCAAAAAAGCGGTCCTCGTACGTGCCGAGCCGATCGCGCACCACGCCGATAAACCACAAAAAGGCAATGCCGGCGAACGGCACCAGGTTCAGCGCCAGTGTCACGGTCCCAGCATCAATCGCAGACCAATCCTGTATCTCTGGAGAGATGGCTGGAACAGAAATTCGGATGAGAACCAGCGTGGTTGTAAGCAAAACCGAAAAGAGAATCCCGGCGATCGCCGCGGCACGCGGGGTCTTCAGCCGTGCGCGGGTCAGAGGCCCGGGTGGCTGCATTCTTTGTTCCATAAAACACACCTCCAAGCCCGCTGGCCCCTGCCATCCTTGAGGTGGAATGAGGCGGCCCCTAAAGTCAGGACCCGCCCGAGTCAGACTTTGTTATACCTTCTGAGCGCCCGACGAGCCCTGCTGGAACGCGGCCTCTTTACCCACCTCCAGGGCCCGTTTGGGGTCCAGGAGCCCGTAAAGCTGAATGGTTTTGGCCACGAGCCCGGTCCAGCCGGTCTGGTGGCTGGCGCCAAGCCCCGCGCCATTGTCGCCGTGGAAGTATTCGTAGAAGAGAATGTGGTCCCGCCAGTGGGGGTCGCTCTGGAACTTCTCCGTGCCGCCGTAGACGGGTCGCAGGCCGTGCTCGCCGCGGGTGAAGATCCGGCTGAGCCGGTCGGCGATCTCCTTGCTCACTTCGAAGAGGTTCATCATCTTGCCGGACCCCGTGGGGCATTCAATCTTGAAGTTGTCACCGTAGTAGAGGTAGAAGTTCAGGAGCGCCCGGATGATGAGAGCGTTCACCGGCATCCAGATGGGTCCCCGCCAGTTGGAGTTGCCGCCGAACATGCCGGTGTTCGACTCGGCCGGCAGGTAGTCCACCCGGTACTCCTGGCCATGCACCTGGAAAACATAGGGGTGCTGCTCGTGGAACTTGGAGAGCGAACGGATGCCAAAGGGGCTCAGGAACTCGTTCTCGTCGAGCATCTTCGTAAAAATCCGGCGCAGCCGCTCCGGGTTGACCAGAGCACCGATCCCGCGCTCGGCCACGCCGAAATGCCCCGGGCCCGTGGGGTGGATAGTCTCGAAAAGCTCGGGAATCCGGAGCAGGCGTTCCCTAATCTGAGTCATCGCTTGCGGAATAATTTCCCGCTGCCACTTCTCGATCACCGTAGTGGCGCACAGGGGCAGCAGCCCTACCATCGAGCGCACCTTGAGCCGCGTGGCGCTGCCGTCAGGGAGCCGCAGCAGGTCGTAATAGAAGCCGTCCTCCTCGTCCCACATGCCGTCCGGCCCGGGCCGGTTCATGGCCCTGGCGATATAGTAGAAGTGCTCCGTGAACTTAACGACCATGTCCTCGTAGGTGCGGTCGTGGACGGCGAGCTCCGCTGCGAGTTCCATCATGTTCTGGCTGAAGAGGGCCATCCAGGCCGTGCCGTCCGCCTGCTCGAGGTGGCCGCCGGTGGGGAGCGGGGCACTGCGGTCGAAGATGCCGATGTTGTCGAGGCCGAGGAAGCCCCCCTCGAAGACGTTCTTGCCGAACCGGTCTTTGCGGTTGACCCACCAGGTGAAGTTCAGCAGGAGCTTATTGAACGCCCTCTTGAGGAAATCCAGGTCCATTTCGCCGCGCAGGGCCGTTTCGGTGCGATGGAGAAACAGGGTCGCCCAGGCGTGAACCGGGGGGTTCACGTCGCTGAAGTTCCACTCGTAGGCGGGCATCTGGCCGCTGGGGTGCAGGTAGACCCCGCGAAGCATCAGTTCCATCTGCTGCTTGGCGAAGTCGGGGTCCACGATCGAGAGCGGCAGTGTGTGGAAGGCCAGGTCCCAGGCCGCGTACCAGGGGTACTCCCACTTGTCGGGCATGGAGATGATGTCCTCGTTCACCATGTGGAACCACTCCCGGTTCCGGAACTCGCGGCTCCCGGGATGGAGGGGGTTGGCGCGGTGCTCGTCCAGCCATTGGTCACCGTCGAAGAAGTAGAACTGTTTGCTCCACAGCATGCCGGCGACGGCCTGGCGCATCACGTTGGCCGCATCCGGGGAGACCGAGGGCGGAGTCAGGTCGCGGTAGAACTCGTCTGCCTCTTGCAGCCGGGCGGCCAGGATCTTCTCAAACTCTGTGCCGAACGGGGTTGTGGCGGCTTTGGTTTTCTGGCTTTCACCGGCAGCGGCCTGGGCGGTGAGGCGTAGCCGCACGGTTGCCAGCTTGCCGGGCGCGACTTGCAGACGGTAGTGCGCTGCGACCTTGGTGCCATGCCGGTCGGGATTCACTGCTTCCTGCCGGCCCAGCACCACGTAGTTGTTGATTCCGTCTTTGACGTAAGGGGTGGTGTTCGGATACTCAGGAAACAGCCGCTCGTTGTTCGTTTCGTTGTCGGTAAAGAGCAGCGGCACATCGCCCTCGCAGTACAGGGTGTACTCACCCACTACCGGGTGCGCCGCCGCAACAGCACTCGTGCCCGCCGGTCCCTTGATCTGCTTGAGGTTCGGTTTCTCGCCAGGTCTGGCAATCCACGCTGCCCAGTCGTTGCGGAACCACAGGGTGGGCAGCAGGTGCAGTTCGGCCTCTTCCGGTCCCCGGTTGACGGCGGTGAATTGCACCAGGATGTCTTCGGCACCGCCTTTGGCGTACTCCACGAAGACGTCGAAATAGCGGTCGCCGTCGAAGACGCCGGTGTCGAGGAGCTCATACTCCATCTCGTCGCGGGTGCGCCGGCGATTCGTCTCCACCAGGTCGGCGTAAGGGAAGGCCGACTGGGGATACTTGTAGAGGAACTTCATGTAGGAGTGGGTCGGCGTGCTGTCGAGGTAGAAATAGTATTCTTTGACGTCCTCGCCGTGGTTTCCCTCGCTGTTGGTCAAGCCGAAGATGCGTTCCTTGAGAATGGGATCCTTGCCGTTCCACAGGGCCAGGGCGAAGCAGAGCCGTTGCTTGTCGTCGGAAAGGCCGGCGATGCCGTCCTCGCCCCAGCGGTAGGTCCGCGAGCGGGCCTGATCGTGGGTGAAGTAGTCCCAGGCGTCGCCGCCCTCGCTGTAATCCTCCCGCACCGTGCCCCATTGGCGCTCGCTCAGGTAGGGACCCCACTTCTTCCAGGGCGCCTTGCCGCCCCGGGTCTCTTCCAAACGTATGGTTTCTTCATTCTTGGCTGCCATGGTTCCCTCCGGCGTTTGGTTCGCTATCGACTTAGGTAACGATTGATTATAAAGAAATGGGGATAAAGTTTGTGTCTATTTTTCCCTTTCCTTAAATTTTCCCGCCTTGGCGTAGAGGGGGTGATGGCCTATGGTCTGTGGATGCGCAGGTGGAGCCGGGTCCCTCCCACTACCAGGCAGCCGGTTCCCAACGAGTAATGTGCACAAAATTTTTTATAAGGGCAGCTTTCCTGCATGGAATATAACTTGCCATGATCGATGCTTATCCCCTTACCCCCAAAATTTGCGGATATGACCCTCATCTCGAAATAGTTCCCATCTGATGACAAGACTTCCAGAACCATGAACAGAAAACTCTCCACCTTGAAATAGGTCACTGCCATAATTAATCTTTAAATATATTTGCTCATCATATTTCTCAAAACCAGGAGGTTAGCCATGCGAATGCTTCTAAAGGTAAAAATCCCCCATGCGGATTTCAACCAGGCAGTCAGGGATGGTAGCGTGGGCCATAAATTGCGCCGCATTCTGGAGGACACTAAACCTGAGGCAGTCTATTTTACCGAACAGCATGGCCAGCGAGGAGCAATCTTGATCATCGATGTGGCTGACCCATCCAAGGTCCCGTCATTTTCCGAACCCTGGTTTCTCGCCTTCAACGCTGACGTAGAATTTCACATCGCAATGACACCAGAGGATCTCCAGAAGGGTGGCTTGGAAGAGCTTGGGAAAAAGTGGTCCTAATCAGTGGAGAATCCTACCCCCACATTTTCATAGACTGGGTACGAGCCTCAAGATATCCGAGCATCGCTAGCTTGCCACGAATTGGACTTATCGGTGGAGTGGGAAAATTTCCAGATATGAAATGGATAGGGAAGTTTTCAGGGTCCTGATAAGTTCAGGATCATAACAGATAGCAAACCTTCACTCCAGCCCGGCTGATCAAGCGTTTGATCAAAGTGGGGGGCCAGAGTTTCTTACCACGCCTGGATATGTAAGTCCATGTCGCCTCGGCTTTTCCCCTATCGCACTATTACCGGGCAGAGCTGGCCTGGGGGTCTTCAGCTCCACGGCATTAATGGATCTGGGTCTGAGGGTAAGGATATGCCTAAAGGGAAAAATTGCTTGTTTTAAGGAACGCGCCGGATTAATGTGCCTGAAGGGTTTTATTTAATGAAGCCCGGAGAACCGGACTCAAAATTCTTACCAGAGATAGAGGAGATAGATAAGTTGAAGAAATCAGGGAAATTACCGTTGCTGCTGGTCTTGGCCCTGGCGTTGAGTCTGGGTCTGGTGGCGTCCGTCTGGGCTCAGCCCATGGGTAAGGGCATGGGCCACGGCCCCGGGATGATGAATCTGACCCCGGAGCAGGCGGGCAAGATTTTCGACCTCAATGAAAAGATGTATGCCGACACCGCCAGTCTGCGCAAGCAGATGATGGTCAAGCATGCGGAACTGGCGGCCTTGTGGAAGGCGGAGAAGCCTGATCAAAACGCCATCCAGGCCAAGCAGAAGGAGTTGAACGCCCTGATAGACCAGATACAGGAGAAGATGACGGCCTCCCGGTTGGAAGCCAAGAAGATCGCCCCCGATTTCGATATGGGTCCCGGACCCGGGATGGGGATGGGCATGGGCATGTGCCCAGGTGCTGGACCGCCGCCTCCGCCGCCACCTCCTGCAAAGTAAGGCTGCTTAACCACTCCGGAGCTGAAGGGCCGGAGCGGCCCTTCAGTATGGTGCGGGCTAGGGGCTCGACCCTTTGCAGATTGGCGAACTGCTGCCGGCACTGCCGGCGGCCAGGGACCTGCTCCGGGAATATTGCGGCAGGTCTGCCGGGAAGATGGGGCGCCGCCCTGGCAGGCGCTCGGGGATTTTATGAGGGTTTACAGCCGGTAGGAGATTGGATGGGGTTTTTCACCGACCCCCAAATAAGATTCCTCCATTTTGTTGTTTCTGAAGTGAAATAACTGATCTCGCTACAATATCGACGTACTTCCCACCAAGTGCTAATTACGCATAAATAGCAGATATCAATGGCGCGGTTTATTGGCAGCGCGTTAGCATGTTTTCTGCAAACGATTTTAGACTTGATGGTTTATTTTAGAATTTTGCGGTTTAGACCAGATTGTGGAGGGTCGCATAGAGCGCGGGTTAGCTCCGATCGTTCATAACGATCATGTTGGAGATGGCGAACTCTGCGTTGGCGCTTATTAGGAAAGAAAGGAGAATGGCTTTTAATTCATTTTGTGATAAATTTAAACTATGATCAATCGAAGACCAACCCTGCGCATGTATGGAAAAGAGCCCATCAAAAAATAGGCGAGGGGTCAAACCCATGGGTTTTTTCGTAAGAAGCGTAATCATCTTTATGATCATGATGGTTTTTATGATGGGATGGGCCGAGCATAGTCGGCCTGGGTACGCAAAGATGAAGGGCACCCCCGATGTCATAATACTTACAGATAATGATCACGGACGCGAAGTTCCATTAACAATCGGGGAAACTCTAACGCTGAAACTGGAATGCTCTCCGGGAACTGGATATTCATGGGAAATCGTACACAACAATCGGAATCTGCTTGAGTTGCAGGGGGAACCGAGATTCGAGGCCATTAAGGGCGGAGTATTAGGGGGCATCGAATACCAGATATTCCACTTCAAAGCACTTGCTGCAGGGACTAACATCCTCGAGCTGCATTACACGAGAAAATGGGAGAATAAGCCGCCTCTTAAGACTTACCGGGTCACTCTCTTGATCCATTGAACAATTTCGATTAGGTAAACTCCAGCGAGTAAGTAAAAACCCCCTGGCTAGCAGGGGGTTGTTTTTTGCTTTTGCGCCCTTCTTTACTTTGGCAGTTAATGGAATCTGGGGCCAGGCCTCCTACAAAGCACCTTTAAGAAACCCACTATTCCCCGGCATATTGGGTTTCTACTATCCAATTTTGTAATCTTGCACGCACATGCTGGCATTGTGATCTTCAAGCGTCCGCCAACTTGCTTCCCCTTGCCAGTAATAGGGCTGAAGGACGCGCAGTCTTATCTCGTAGGTTTGGCCTGCACCCACGCGGCGATAGAACCGATTCTGTTGCAGTCATAGGCTATCCACATGTAGCCGCGCTCAGTGCCATAACCGCAGGTTTGACCCCATCCAGGTCCCCAAGAGTTCTTGATCAGCCACGCCTTTTTGGCGTCGTCCCAGCCAATTAAGGTGACGCCATGATTAATATCGCCAGAGGCATTTTCGTTGAACACGCCGCCGGTGTAAGCCAAGAAGGCACGCGTGACATTAACGCCCACAGCAAGTGGACCATGCTCGCAAAGGGCCTGTTTCATCTTGGCAATACTGGGAATTGATCCATCATGCTCCACAAAACCCCAGGCTACAGCCTTGTAAGGTCGGTTGATTTCGGCTTTGCAATTGCCTTTAACACCCCTATATGGATAGTCCGCCTCTTTAGCACTCCCTTTGTCAATCAAATATTGGAAAGCCCAAAATCCACCTCCGCAGCTATAATTATAACAATCTAGAGTATCCTGCTCTGAGCTGTCTATGGCTTCCTTGTTGGTGATGCGATAACTACCCTCGAAGGCGCCATGGGTGGCAAAATCCCAGCAGCTACCGCAACGTCCCTGATCCCTGATGCCAGTAGCGCCGTTGAACTTTCGCCAGTCGAAGCTCGTGGCAGTTGGAAGCGCTGCTTTCACAACCGGTATTTTCCCCAACAGTTTAGCAGCTTCCAACATTTTAATAGCTTTGATATTTTGCTCTTTGGCTAGCTGCGGCAGTCTCTCCGGTACCTTGAGTCCTGTAATCTGTTCGATATCGAAATCCATTGCAGTTGTGTAACCAACCTGGAAAGTCCACCCCTTATCAGAGATCCCCTTCTCCAGTACCGCAAGCTCTGACTTGATACGCGAAGGCGCCTTTAGCCCTCGCTCCTGAAAATCCATAACCATTCCTTTGGGGGTAATCAGATCCTGGCCTTTCGATTGGCCACACCAAAATCCCCCGATCATCAATACAACGAGGAATACATGGATTTGGCGGGAACCTCTCATGACGAACCTCCTTTTCTATAGGTTTTTATTTGTAAATATTCACTTTCTCAATCTTTTCCACATATCCATTTTTATCAAAACAGATTTAGTATAATCCCGGTTCTAACTTATCTGTTAGTGTAGGTAACCCCCTTTCAGCTGCCAACACTTTTGGTGTTTCTCTTAAAGCTCCAGTAAGGACATTAATTGTTTCGGAAATTTTTGGATCCCGTTCAATATTAACTGATGTAAGCTGCCATCCACCTGTAATTATCAATGTACTCTTAATTGATCCAATTTATTCGCGGTGTTGCGGCGCAGGCAGCTCAAAACAGGACGGCCCCATATCCAATGAATGCTTGGATTACCAAGTATCTATTGGGATTGTAGCTTTTTTATATCGGCCTTAGCTTTAAGGGAATTATCGATAGCCTGGAGGTTATTAGTTTGTGATTGCCTGATTTGCAGGGGTATTGGCACCAATGCACCCAAAATGGTCTTTGGAATACCAACCACTCCGGCCACCATGCTTGGTCTGACCTTTTGTATGCTCTGGATCATGCCGTCCTTTAAGGTTACATTTGTCTTATCTTGCACCAGATAGCGGCGATTAATTGGCAAAATATAGTTCTGCTTGACATCTGAAACCAATAGAATTGTGGATTGAGATTGAGTTGCATCATCATTTACCGTGATGTTTATTTCATATGGAACTGGAGTCCTTACAACAATTCCATGGATACTTCCATTTTCTGGACTAGCCTCGACAATCCCACGGAGGGGGTAGGCATCCGGGGAAATATCTGTTCTCTGGATAGGAGTGGTGCCTGCGGTGACTTGAGGTGTAAATTTTAATGTAAACTTGGTAGAATACTGTGCAGGAATATCTTGAGGCTCTTTAATCGGATTACCATTTTCATCCTTGACCAAATGCCCATTTGAATCCCTTTTATCAACCATAACCTTGATTGTTAATGGCGGAGTTTGTAGGTTTATATCAGGCAAATGTTGATCAGGCAAATTTTGATCAAGATCATAGTCTCGATGGTGAGAAGATGGGAATGGGGGTGGTGGTGTTAGGGGGGGTGCCAGCAATCCTCCAGCACCAGATGGCAATCCGGCCCCAAAAGTGAACGCATTTCCGGCAGCCGCGGCGAGATCAGCAATAGAGGAAACCGTTTTGTCTGTCATCGATACATTAACAGTTTGAAGAATACCGTTTGGATCAACTGCGAGAGTTATATCATCGTCAAATAAAGCGTTGGAGTCTGTTCTCAATATGAACCGGGGGGATTTATTATCAGGTTGGATCACGGGCTTTACGTTTACGATCCAATTATACTCATCTTTACTCCAAGTAATATCAATATGGATCATTGATTTGGGTAGGAAGTACGGCAAACCATCCAAAACTAAATACTTGTCGATTGGTGATAACTTGATGGGAGTCTCCGATGTGACGACTGACGTGCACCCAAGGAGAACCAGCGCTGAGAGTGTAGCCATTAGAACTAAAAATGATTTCATGACATTCTCCTTTATCGAGATTATGTGGAGACCTTGGCCGACACAATCAAAAAATGGGTTTGGGGACCTCTCATCGCGAGTTTAACCTTGGAAAGTTTCTATCCCAATTTTCTTGTGAAAGCCAGGATAGCACAAATTTCTTAGAAAAGTTAATTTTATCATGAATTATTTACAAACACCCCCTCATTTTTGAGCAGATCCTTAAAGGGTCGGCCACTAATGAACTCCAAGTCATCACCACCTGGCTATGGTGTGTCACGGGAAAGGCCGAAAACAACGTGCACAGACCACCTCATAGTCCGGCAAGCGATATTGGTTCCTCTGCACATTGATTTAACCTTGAATAGGGGCGACCAAGAATAGCGAAGATCTTGCCAATAAGTACCTATCGCTGGAGGTGGAGGAATTCCAGATATGATCCGGATAACCAAATGGACGATAGGGGGGAGTCCCGGGCCGGGGGTTGGGGGCTACTAGACTCGTTGCCAAAAGTTTTTTCTTAATCCCCCCTCACCCTAACCCTCTCCCCCCGCTGGGGGGAGAGGGATTAAAAGGAAAGAACTTTTGGCAAACGCGATAACTGCTGAAAACTGCTAGCTGACCGCTCTCAGGGAAGGGTTTCGATGCCCGCCTCCGGTTCGTGCCTAGGGGTGCGGCGCATGAGAAACACCAGCGGCAGCAGGAGCAGAAAGACGATGGTAAAAAACCAGTAGTCGTCGCAAAAGGCCAGCATCTGGGCCTGTTTTTGCACTTCCAGGTAGAGCCCGGACAAGACCTGGGGGGCATTCCACAGTTGCCAGTTGGTCCCCAAGTCGGGCATGACTTGCGACAGGCGCTGCTGCCACTCGTTAAAGGGAAGGGAAAACGGCGTCAGGTGTTCCACCAGGCGGCTCTGATGGAACTGGCTGCGGCGGGAGAGCAGGGTGGTGGCGGCGGCGATGCCGAAAGACCCCCCCAGGTTGCGCATCAGGTTGAAGATGCCGGTGGCGTTGCCCATTTTTTCCTGGGAGATGCGGGACATGGTGAGGGTGGTCAGGGACACGAAGGTGGTGCCCAGGCCGAAGCCCTGGATAAACCGGGGCCACCAGGCGGTGACGAAATCGATTTGGGTGTTGTAGAGGCTCATGAGGTAGACCGCGTAGGCGTTGATGAGCAGACCCACGAAGATCAGGATGCGGCTGTCCAGGATGGTGGTCAGCCGGCCCACCACCGGCATGATCATCAGGGAACCGATCCCCCCGAAGGCCAGGGCCCAGCCCGACAGGGTGGCGTCGTAGCCCATCAGGGTCTGCAGGAACAACGGCAGCAGCATGATGCTGCCGTAGAGGACAAACCCGAAGAAGAACATGATGGTGGTGCCGGAGGCATAGTTGCGCTCCTTGAACAGGCGTAAATCCACCACGGGTTCTTTGATCTTCAGTTCCCGGTAGATCAGCAGGATCACGGCCAGCGCGGAGATGACGGCCAAGCGGGTGATGAAGTCCGAAGAGAACCAATCCTCCCGCTCGCCTTTGTCCAGGACCACCTGGAGAGCCCCGAGGCCCACCGCCAGCAGGCCCAGGCCCCAGTAGTCGATGCGGCCGGCCCGCTGGGCCCGGATGTAAGCCGGATCGAAGATAAACATCCAGGTAAGGAGCAGGGAAAACAGGCCGATGGGCAGGTTGATGTAAAAGGCCCAGCGCCAGGTTAAATTGTCGGTGACCCAACCGCCCATCACCGGGCCGACGATGGGGGCGATGATGACCCCGATGCCCCAGAGGGCCATGGCCATGCCCCGCTCGTGCACCGGGAAGGTCTCCAGCAGGATGGCCTGGGAGATGGGCTGCAGGGCCCCGCCGCCCACTCCCTGGATGATGCGAAAGACGATGAGTTCCCCCAGGCTGGTGGCCGCGCCGCACAGCATGGAGCTGATGGTAAACAGCGTCAGGCAGGTCATGAGAAACCGCTTGCGGCCGAACAGGGCCGAGAGCCAGCCGGTGATGGGCAGGATGACGGCGTTGGAGACCAGGTAGGCGGTGAGGATCCAGGTGGTTTCATCCACCGAGGACGCGAGGCTCCCGGCCACGTGGGGCAGGGCCACGTTGACCACGGTGGTGTCCACGATCTCCATGAAGGTGCCGGCCATCACCGCAATGGTGATGAGCCACTTGTTGACGGCCACCGGCTCCTGGTTCTGAGGAGGGGTCATTTGTTATTGAGATGAGGTTCTTAAGTCCCTTTTCTTATAAAGAGGGATTAGGGGGATTAGTGTCCGGCACAGAGTATGATGGTCATGGTCCCGGGATAACGTCTGCCGTAAACTCCCCCCTCCCCTGGCCGGAGGTGGTTAGGGGGAGGGAAATTATTAGCCGTTATCTTTCAGGGAATATTGCCTGGTAATTACAAATTGAGACCTCTGCCAACGTCTCGATATGGGCACTTATTAATCAAAATGTAGCGTAGGCGCCTGCGACCAAATGGAGTATGGACAGCTGGGGGCGGCTGTCCTACATGAGACTTTCGCAGAGGTCTCAATTTGGCATAAATTATTTTGAGGGAGGTTCACCTAAAACCGCCAGGGCTCAGGCTCATGGTGGGCGGTGCCCACCCGACATTCAATTTTTTTGGGGGAGGTCCCGGACCTCCGCCCCGCGCCGTTCCCGGGGAAAGGCCGCTTCCAGGGGGGACAGCAGGCGCTTGCCGGTTTTTTGCCGGGTATCGATGGTGACTTCCGCGGACATGCCCAGGCGCAGGGGCTGGTTTTCCGGGAAGGGCGCCAGCAGCTCGATCTTCACCGGGATGCGCTGCACCACCTTCACCCAGTTGCCGGTGGCGTTCTCCGGCGGCAACAGGGAGAAGGCCGAACCGGTGCCGGCCATGATGGAATCCACCCGGCCCTGGAATTTTACGCCCGGATAGGTATCAATGTGGACCTGGGCGGGCTGGCCGATGAAGACCTCGTTGAGCTGGGTCTCTTTGTAATTGGCCTGCACCCAGATCTGGGAGAAATCCAGGGGCACCAGCATCATCAGAGGTTGGCCCGCCTGCACCCAGTTGCCCACCTCCACCTGTCTTTTGGTGATGAAGCCGTCGATCTTGGCGGTTATCCTGGTATAGGCCAGGTTGAGGCGGGCCTGCTCCAGCTTCGCCTTGGCCTCCTTGATGGCCGGCTGCTCTTCCAGGGGGATGCTGGTGGCGCCGCCGATGGCGGCCAGGGCCTCCTGCAGCTTCCGCTGGGCTTTGTGCACCTCGGCTTCGTTTACCCGGTAACGGGTGTCCACGTTGTCCAGGGTCTGCTTGGGGACGGTGCGGCGTTCGTACAACGCGCTATAGCGGCGCTGGTCAATGCCTGCCAGCTTAAAATTGGCCTCTGCCTGGGTCACCTTGGTTTGGCCGGTGGTCACCTTGACGTATTTTTCGTCCCATTCCTGGCGGAGGCGGCCCAAGTTGCCTTCGGCCTGGGCCACCGCGGCCTCGTAGTCCTGGGGCTCCAGGATGACCAGGACCTGGCCGGCCCCCACCTGCTGGTTGTCGTCCACCAGCACCCGGGCCACCCTGCCCGGCACCCGGGCGGAAATTATCCCCACGTAACCGGAGACGTAGGCATCGTCGGTGCTGACGAAGATGTGGATATAAATCCAGTAGGCGACCCCGGCTCCGATGAGCAGAAGGACCAAAAGGACCAAACCCAGGCGGACCGCGGTCTTACGGAACATGGTTGGGGGTTTCCTGGGGAAGAAGGTCGTTAATGCCGCCGATGGCCCACATCAATTGGGCCTTGGCCATCTGGTGGTCATAGAGGGCGGTGAAGTAGTTGACCCGGGTTTTGGTGAGCAGGGTCTCGGCATCGATGACGTCGGTGGCGGTGCCCACGGCCTCCTTATAGCGTTCCTCATTGAGGCGCAGGTTTTCTTCCCCCTGGGTCACGGCCTTTTCCGTCACCCGGATGCGGTCCGCGGTCTCCTTCACTCTGAGATAGGCGTTCTGCACGTCCAGGCGCACCTGCTCGTCCAGGTCCTTGTGCTGCTCCTGGAGTTGATTGACCTTCAGCTTGGCCTGGGCCACCTGGGCCTTGGTGTCCAAGCCGGAGAACAGCGTCCACTGCATGCCGAAGATGCCGAACCACTGGGTGTCGTGCAGCATGAAGGTGTTTTGCTGATAATTAAGCCCGGTCTGGGCATAGATCCGGGGAAAAAACTGGGACTTGGTCTGGGTCACCACCTTCTCCTGCTGCTGGATGCGGTTGGCGGAGGCCTTGAGGTCGCTGCGCTGCTTTAGGGCTTCATCGGTGGCTTGTTCCAGGGCCCAGGGCCGGGTCTCCAGCTTTTCGTCCTTCAGCACCGTGGCGGCCGCAATCGGCAGGGCCAGGACCTTGTTGAGGGCCGAGCGGATGTCGATGGTATCGGTCTTGGCCACGATGAGGCGCTGCTCGGCGTCCGCCAGGGAGACCTCGGCCTGGAGGACGTCGTTGTAGGTCACCACCCCGAACTCGTATTGATCCCGGGCGATTTTGAGGTGGGCCTTAAGATCAGTGACATCCTGGACGGCCACAACCTCCAGCTTCTGGGCCCGCAGGGTGCTGAAGTAACCCTTGGAGACGTTGAGGAAGAGGTCGTCCCGGGTCTTGGCCGTGTCCAGCAGGCTGGCGGACTTGCCCAGGACCGCGGCCTGGTAGCGGGAAGGCGTGCCCCAGAAGTCGAAGATGGTCTGGTCGAGGTAGGTCTTGCTGCTCCAGAAATTCCGGTTGGTGGTGGGAAACGTGAGGGTGCCCGTGGAAATCCCGGGGATGGTGCCAGCCGGAATTTTCGACTGTATTTCATTATCATAAATGGTCTGGCTTACCTCCGACTTGACGGTGGGCAGGAACCCGGACCGGGCCCGCACCACTTCTTCGCCGGCGATGAGCGACTGGAGGCGGCTGATTTGCATATTGGGGTTGGCCTTCCAGGCCAGGCGCAAGGCCTCCTTCAAATCCAGGCTGGGCGGAGCTTCGGCCGCGCCGCCGCCGGCGGCGGTGAGGCTCCAGGTTAACACCCCTAACAGGATCAGGCGCCAGGGACTTCGTGACTTCATACCGCAGCCACCTCTGCACAGGATTGGGGTTGCCGGGTCAGACCCGAGGAGAGCAGGGTCAGCAGCACCGGCAAGGCCTCTTTCACCGCTTCACCCTGCCCTTCCGACATCTGATAATAGCCCACCGCCCGCACCATACCCCGCAACAAGAAAGTGAGGAGCCGGGGATTGGCCGGGATAAACTGGCCCGACTCGATGCCTGCGGCAAACAGCCGGGTAACCTGGATGACGAATTTCTCTTCCAGCTCCTGGAGGTGACGCCAGTAGCCCTGGGACGCGCCCCGCCCTCCCCGGAGGATATCCCGGGCGTAGGCGGGAAACAAGGCCCGCTCCCGCATCAGGTAATCCAGCAGCAGGGAGGCCACCTTTTGGACCTTCTCGGGGGGCGTGCCGGGGGCCCCCGCCACGGCCTCAATATCCGCCAGCATATTTTCCCCCACCTGGGTGATGAGGGCCTGGATCAGTTCATCCTTGCTCGGGAAGTAGAGATAAAGGGTGCCTTTGGCCACCCCGGCGGCCGCGGCGATCTCCTCCATGGTGGCCGTCTCCGGGCCGCGCCCCGCCAACACCCGGCGCGCCGCGGCCAGGATCTCCCGGGTGCGGAACGCGGTCACCATCTCCTTTTTCGTGGGCCTGGACGAAGGTTCCATAATGACTTTATAGTCATTGAAATGACTTTTAGGTCAATAACGGGATTTCCCCCCTTTGTCAAGAAAAACTTGCAAACCCACCGGCCGCTGTTTAGACTAGAAAATATCTAAGGTAACCACGGAGGCGAAGATGCACCGTCGGGATTTCTTCAGGCATTTGGCGGCCTTGGGCCTGGTGGCCGGGGCCGGGCGGATGTTGGTGCTGCCGGAAGAACTTTGGGCCATGGCGCCCCAGGAAACGCCTCAGCCTATCCTGGCCAAGGCCCAGGGCACCAATTACGCCCACCTGGTGGGGGACACGGTCCAGGCCCTGGGAGGAATGAAAAAATTCGTCAACTCCGGGGACGTGGTGGTGGTCAAACCCAACATGGCCTGGGACCAAACCCCGGAGTTGGCGGCCAACGCCCATCCGGTGGTGGTGCGCAAGGTGGTGGAGCTCTGTCTGGAAGCCGGGGCCAAGCAGGTCAAGGTCCTGGACCACACCTGCGACGACGCCCGCAGGGCTTACGCCTCCTCCGGCATCAAAGACGCGGTGGAGGCTATCAAGGACCCCCGGGCGGTGGTGGAGTTTGTGGACGAGCGCCGTTTCGTGGAACTCACCGTGGAGAAGGCCAGGGCCCTGAAGAAATGGTATTTCTATAAGGACATCATGGAGGCCGATCGTTTCATCAACATCCCGGTGGCCAAACAGCATTCCGAGTCCCGTCTTACCATGTGCCTGAAGAACATGATGGGGGCCATCGGCGGCTGGCGGGGCCGCATCCACGTGGGCCTGCACCAAAACATCGCCGACATGAACCTGCTCTTACGCCCGGACCTGCACATCCTGGACGCCACCCGCATCCTGATGCGCAATGGCCCCAAGGGCGGTAAGGTGGAGGACGTGGAAGTTAAAAATCTGGTGTTCGCCGGCACCGACCCCGTGGCCCTGGACGCTTACGGCACCAGCCTCTTCGGGCTCAAGCCCGAGGACCTGGGCTACATCGTCAAGGCCTACCAGGCCGGCCGGGGCGAGATGGACCTGAACAAGATCAAGGTGATCTGAGCTAAAGGAAATGAACCATAGCTAGGGGCGGGTTTACAACTCGCCCCGGCAAAGATTTCTCCCGGTTCTGGAGCCCAAGCAAACTCTCAAATTCCATCCGTAAGTCCATGACCCCAAACTTAATAAACCCCAGAAGGTAAAATTCAGGGTGCTTATGAAACTGAATTGTCAGGAGAGACCCTCCTTTAACTAAAAACCATGGAAACCCAGACCCTCTCACTGACCAACCGTACCTGGGTGCGCCTGCGCCGCATCTCCCAGATCCTGTTTTTCACCCTGTTTGTCTTTCTTTTTCTGGAGGCCGAATCCGTGGGCCGGGAGACCCTGCCTTGGCCGGTGGACCTCTTCTTCCGCTTCGACCCCCTGATCCTGGCGGCCCACCTCCTCACCTTCACCCCGTTCGTGGCCGCCCTCCTGTGGTCCCTGGTCTTCGTGGCCCTGACCCTGGTGCTGGGCCGCTTCTTTTGCGGCTGGGTCTGCCCCATGGGTACGGCGCTGGACGGGTGCCGCCGGGTGTTGTTCA
Organism: uncultured delta proteobacterium; assembly: GCA_963790655.1. Taxonomy (GTDB): domain Bacteria; phylum Desulfobacterota; class Desulfobaccia; order Desulfobaccales; family 0-14-0-80-60-11; genus DASWLF01. The sequence continues at coordinate 347,720 of CAWBPT010000004.1, forward strand.
CGCCGGCCCCCGACCGGGGCGTGGCGGCCCGGTGGCGCCGGGGCAAATACTACCTGCTCATCGCCCTCCTGGTCAGCGCCCCCTTTTCCCTCAACCTGGTGGGCCTGTTTGACCCCCTGTCCCTGCTCTACCGGTCGTTGACCATCATCTTCTACCCGGCCTTCGGCTACGGCGTGGAAAAGGCGGGGCTGACCCTTTACCGGCTGGGCCCGCCCATCACTTACGTGAGTGAACCCGTCTACCAGTTCTTCAAGGCCACCCTGCTGCCCTTCCGGCCCCTGGTCTATCTGCTGCCTTTCCTGACCCTGGTGCTGTTCGCCCTGGCGGTGGCCGCGGAGCGGGTGGACCGCCGCTTCTGGTGCCGGGCCCTGTGCCCCCTGGGGGCCCTTTACGGCCTGCTGGCCCGCTTCTCCCTTTGGCGCCGGCTCCCTACGGCCCTATGCCCCGACTGCGGCGACTGCACCGAAATCTGCAAGATGGCGGCTTTCGGCCCGGGAAAACCGGCCCGCCATCTGAGCTCGGAATGCCAGATCTGCCTTAGGTGCCTGGAGGCCTGCCAGAAGGAGGACCGGGTGACTTTCACCTTTCGCTCCAAGGCACCCCGGGCTCCCCTGGATCTGGGCCGGCGCCAGGTGATCACCGCGGTGGCGGCCGGGGCCGCGGCCGTGCCCCTGCTCCGCCTGGGGTCCCTGGCCCGGCGCCCCGAGGAGTTTCTCATCCGGCCCCCTGGGGCCCAGAATGAGGGGGAAGTCCTGTCCCGCTGCATGCGTTGCGGTGAGTGCATGAAGGTCTGCATCACCAACGGCATCCAGCCGGTGCTGTGGGAAGCCGGTCTGGAAGGGATCTATACCCCCAGACTGGTACCCCGCCTGGGTTACTGCAGCTACTCCTGCAACCTGTGCGGCCAGGTCTGCCCCACCGGCGCCATTCCCCATCTGCCCCTTAAGGTGAAGCAGTCCACCAACCTGGGCACCGCGTTCATCAACCGGGCCAGCTGCATCCCCTACACCGAGGGCGCCGACTGCCTGGTGTGCGAGGAGCACTGCCCGGTCTCCCCCAAGGCTATCACCTTTGTGGAGCAGGAAGTCGTCAATCTCGAAGGGGAACGGGAGCGGATTAAGCTGCCGGTGATCAACGCCGACCGCTGTAACGGCTGCGGCCACTGCGAACACGTCTGCCCCGTAGGCGGCGACGCCGCGGTGCGGGTGAAGCGGTCGCTGCGGGTGGAGATGTAAGCAGTAAGCAGTAAGCAGTGAGCAGTAAGCAGTGAGCAGTGAGCGGTGAGCGGTGAGCGGTGGGTATGGGAAATGGATACTGGTAGAATTTGAGGGGGTTTGCAGGTGGAAGAGAAGAAACAAAAACCACATCGCAATCTGGTCGCCTGGCAAAAAGGCATGGAATTGGTTATGGAGGTATACAGGTTAACCCGAAATTTCCCCGACATAGAACTTTACGGGCTCATTTCCCAATTAAGGCGGGCCGCTCTTTCGGTCCCCTCCAACATTGCCGAAGGGGCTGCGGATCGCACCCGGTCACAGTTCACTAACTTTTTATCCAACTCTCTTGGCTCCCTTAATGAGATCGATACCCAGTTGGAACTATCCTTCCGCCTTGGCTATATCTCAAAAAATGAATATCATCAAATCGACTCCTTATTGGACGAGTGCCTTGCCCTAACTTATGGCCTGAGAAGATCAATCAGCGCCAGGCTCAAACGTTAGTGAGCTAAGGACTCATGAACGATGTTCACTTAAATGGCTTTTTCTGCTTACTGCTCACTGCTCACTGCTTACTAAAAAATGAGACGACGCTATCCCGAGCAGCCTCTGGTGGGGGTAGGAGCGGTGGTGTTCCGGGGGGAAGAGGTCCTCCTGGTGCGCCGGGGACAGGAGCCGGCCCGGGATTCCTGGAGCCTGCCCGGTGGCCTGGTGGAGCTGGGCGAAACCCTGGAGGAGGCTATCAGCAGGGAGCTGGCCGAAGAAACCGGCCTGCGGGTGGTGATCCTGGGGGTGGCCGCAGTGTTGGAGCGCATCTTCCGGGACGAGGCCGGGGGCATCCCCTATCATTACGTGCTGGTGGATTTTCTCTGCGACTGGGCCGGCGGCGAGCCGGCTCCGGGCTCCGACATCACCGCGGCCCAATTCGTGGCTCCCGGCGACCTGGCCAAATTTGACCTGCCGGCCTTCACCGCCGACGTGATCCGCCGGGCCCGGGAGCAAAAGCGCCAGGGCTCCTTCCTGCCCCTCCTCACCTAAGAGGGGCCACCCTTCCATCTCGTTCGGGGAATGGCCGGCGCCCTACCCAAAAGCAAAATTATTACCGTAACTACAGCCCTTAGCCTACCCCCCGCCATCAGGCAAGCCGGCGCACCGCCTGGAGCACCGCGTCGTAGTCCGGCTCCTTGGCCAGTTCTTTTACCAGCTGGGTATAACGGATGACGCCGGAAGCATCCACCACGAAGACCGCTCGAGCCAGCAGCCGCAATTCCTTGATCAAGACGCCGTAGGCCAGGCCGAAAGCGGCGTCACGATGGTCGGAGTAGGTCTGCACCCGGTCCACCCCCGCGGCACCGCACCAGCGCTTTTGGGCGAAGGGCAGGTCCATGCTGATGGTCAGAATATTGACGTCGGTACCCAGGTTGGCCGCCTCCTGGTTGAACCTCCGGGTTTCCAGGTCGCAGACCGGGGTGTCCAGGGACGGCACCGAAGAGATGACCGAGACCTGGCCGCGCCGGGAAGAAAACGTAAAAAGCCCCAGGTTGTTGTCCACCACCTGAAAATCCGGGGCCGGGTCTCCGGTTTTGACCTCCCGGCCCACCAGGGTCAGGGGGTTCCCCTTCATGGTAACGGCTCCGAGACGATCGCTCATCGGCATCTCCTTGGTCCTTGATTAATCCTCCGGGATGAAACACTGGGGGTCCGGGGCCAAAATGTCGGGCTTGCCCTGGGATTGGGAGTAGGCATAAGCAATGGCCCGGCAACCCCGGCATCCGGACCAGCGCGGGCAACTGCCGCATTTGCCCTGATAACCGGCCTTATCCCGGAGCCTCTCCAGCACCGGGGAGGTGGCCCAGATCTCCCTTAAGGAGTCTTTACCGGCTTTGCCGATGGGGATGGGCAGGCGCCGGCAGGGAGTAACAGTGCCGTCCGGCAGGATGGTGAGGCCCGCCACCCCGGCGGCGCAACCCCCGGCGGGGATGGGCTCCGCTTCCGCCTCCGGGGCCGGCTGGCGCATCTGCACGGCCAGCGGGTCTCCGGTGGTGATTTCCAGCCCCGGCATCTTTAAGGCAAAAATCTCTGCATAGAGTTTCTCTACCTGCCCGGCCGTCAGCATCCGGTCCAGCAGGGCCAGGCCCTGACCCGCGGGCACCAGGCGGGAAAACCCGATCTTGGGGACTCCCAAATCCAGGGCCAGTTCCACCAGGTCCAGGGAATAGCTGGCGTTAAACCTGGATAAGGTGGAATTGAGGGAAACTGGCACTCCCGCGGCCAGGAGATTTTGGATGCCGTTAAGCGATGCCCCAAAGCTGCCCGGCCCCCGGATGGCTTCATGCACCGACTCCGGGCCCTCCAGGCTCACCTGGACCCCCGCCACTCCCAGGTCTCCCAGGACGTGGGCCCGCTCCAGGGTGATCAGGGTGCCGTTGGAAAGGACATAGCAGGCAAAACCCGCCGCCATCATGGTTTCCAGGATGGCGAAGAAATCCGCCCGCAGGAAGGGCTCCCCGCCGGTGACGTTAAAGCTGGGGGAAAACTCTATTTCATAAGCCTGCTGCCAATCCCGGATCATGGCGGCGGCTTCATTTACCACGCGGCTTATCGCCGCCAGGGGCAATTCCTTAACTTTTTTGCCGTCCTGGTAGCAATGCTTGCATCTCAGATTGCATCTTTCCGTGAGGTGCCACTGAATAATGAATTCGTATTCCCGGGTCAGGGACATGGCGGATTGCCTCTATCATCGGTAAACCTGAACCTAGGCTTTTTTTAATAAAAAAGCAGATATGGCAAAGAGCGCGACCTGGTTGATGGCCCCTCCTTGGCCATATCTGCCGGCTTTAGTTGCCGAACCGGCAACTTAATCAGGTCTTTCACTTGTGACATACCTTGCCGGGATTAACTTTCTTCATCTTACCCCAGAAGGCAGCCTCTTTGGCCAAGGCTTCTTTGCCGAGTTTCATCCCGCCTCACCTCCTTGCGATTTTTTCATAAGCTAAGCATCCCGGCGGGTTCGTCAAGTCGGGGAGGATTTAAGGAGTGCTAATTAAGAGAAAGGGGAAGCGGAGGTTGGGATGAAGGTTGTGGGGAGGGCGGGGGATTGTAGTAGTTAGTTGCCAGTAGTCAGTAATCAGTGGTTTTTCTCTGGCCACTGACCACTGGCCCCTGACCATTATCTTCCCCCGGCCCGCCCCTCAACGCTCATTTCTTAACTTGCGGCAGGTCGGCCAGGGCCTTCTGGATCAGCTCATCCGGCTCGATTTCGATGTCGGTGAGTTGGCCGGAGAGATAGGCGTCGTAGGCGGCCAGGTCGAAGTGGCCGTGGCCGGAAAAATTGAAGACAATGCATTTGCCCTGGCCGGTCTCCTTACAAATCCTGGCCTCATCGACGGCCGCCTTGACGGCGTGGGCCGTCTCCGGCGCCGGGATGATGCCTTCGGTCTCGGCAAAGAGGCGGGCCGCCTCGAAGACCGGGTTCTGGGGGTAGGCCCGGGCCTCGATGACCTTCTCGTGCACCAGGAGGCACAAAAGTGGCGCGTCGCCGTGGTAGCGCAGGCCGCCGGCGTGGATCCCCGACGGCACGAAGGAATGCCCCAGGGTGTACATCATGATCAGCGGGGTCAGCCCGGCGGTGTCGCCGAAGTCGTAGGTATAGGCCCCCTTGGTGAGGGTGGGGCAGGCGGTGGGCTCCACCCCGATGAAGCGGATGTCCTTGCCCTTGAGCTTGTCCGGCACGAAGGGGAAGCAGAAGCCCGCGAAGTTGCTCCCCCCGCCCACGCAGCCGATGAGGACATCCGGCTCTTCCCCGGCCAGGGCCAGCTGCTTTTTGGTCTCCAGCCCGACGATGGTCTGGTGCAGCATCACGTGGTTGAGCACACTCCCCAGGGAGTAGTTGGTGTCCGGATGGGTGGCCGCGTCCTCCACCGCCTCGGAGATGGCCATGCCCAGGCTGCCGGAGGTCTCGGGGTCCCGGGCCAGGATGCCGCGGCCCGCCTGGGTGCGGTCCGTGGGCGACGGATAGACGCTGGCTCCCCAGATGTGCATCAGCGACCGCCGGTAGGGCTTCTGGTGGTAGCTCACCTTCACCATGTAGACGGTGCACTCAAGGTTGAAAAAGTTGCAGGCCAGGGCCAGGGCGCTGCCCCACTGGCCGGCCCCGGTTTCGGTGGCCAGCCTCTTAATGCCCGCGGCCTTGTTGTAGTACGCCTGGGCCACCGCAGTGTTGGGCTTGTGGCTGCCCGCGGGGCTGACGGATTCGTTCTTGTAATAGATGCGGGCCGGGGTCTTAAGGGCCGCTTCCAGGTTGCGGGCCCGGTGCAGGGGGCTGGGGCGCCACAGCCGGTAGATGCGCCGGACCTCATCGGGGATGGGAATCCAGCGCTCGGGGCTCAGTTCCTGCTGGATGAGCTCCAGGGGAAAGATGGGAGCCAGGTCCTGGGGGGTCACTGGTTGTCCGGTGGCCGGATGGAGATAGGGCGGCAACGGGGCCGGCAGGTCCGGGATGATGTTGTACCACTCCTGGGGCAGATCGGCTTCACTCAGGTGAATTTTATAAGAATCCATGTGGCGAGGGCGCTCCTTATGCTTCAAGACTAAATCATATTTGATAATCGACCTTGGGACGGCTGAGTCACCCCATGAGGGGCAAAGGTGAGTGAGGGGTTCGTGTATCAGCCGACGCGGGCCAGGATTCAAAAAAGTATCAAGTTGCTCATCACCGCCGATGCCAGCGAAGTATGCGGTCCATGGTATAGATAAACATTATCTTGATTCTGATCAAGATATACCCAGCACTTACCTGAAGCCCTCCTAACTTGTAACTCCCGGGAAGCTGGTTGAGAGCCATGTGCCGAAAGCAAGAAAATCATTACGAGAGCGCCCAGACAAACATAAGGCTTTTTCATTTTGTATTTCTCCCCCTTCTTTCTTCTATCCCAGCATATTAAATAAATCAAACTTAACCGAATCTTAAGCGCTTTGGCGTGTCTCTTTCTTTTGTCTTTCTATAAATGCCTTTAGAACCGCGTTTATTCGACTTTGGTATCTTTTACCCCGAGCCTTGAACCAGTCTACTACCTCGCGGTCCAGGCGGATACAAACCGGAACCTTTTTTTCAGGCAAACGAATGGTAGCGTTCCGGAAAAAGGCTTCACCTAATTCCGGGATATCGGAAAAATCAATATCCTCATCCCTCAGGGCATCAACTCGGGCCCAGTCGCTGCGCGAGCTCTTTTTCAAATCTTTCTCTTTCATTCTTATTCGCCTTTCGTAAAGAAATCACTCTAACCGTATTTTCTTCGGGTTCGGAATAAACGATGATCACCACCCTGTTTTTGATCCACCCGAGTCCAGTGAAACGGTCCTCGCCATAATCCTCCCGGTTGTCCAAGGCTACCAGCATAGGCCCGTCAAACATCTCAGGGGCCTCACGAAAATCAATGCCATGCTTGGCAAGGTTTTCGCGGCGCTTTGCTGCATCCCAGACAAACCGCATAGAATATTGTAAATACTTTTTGTATATATATCAAGAAAAAAAGGGACCTTAAAATCTAATGCCCCATAGAAGGAACTATTCCCGGGAAAAATATTGACCTGGGTGGAACTTGGCGTATCGAGACCGGGCGCCCGAGGCTACCTCAGTCCTTGGAGAAAATTTACCAGCGCCTGCTGTTCTTCCTGGGGGAGGTAGGCGTAACTGGGCATCTTGGCCCGGGGATGGATTTGCCGGGGCTGGGTGAGCACCGTCTGCAACTGGGCCGGGGTGAGGCGAGCTCCCGCGCCATCCAGGGGCACGGCGATCTTGCCGCCCCGGCCGTTGAGGGAGTGGCAGGCGAAACAGCCCAAACGCCCCGCCAGTTCCGACGCCGCGGGCTTCTGTCCCGAGGCGGCGGCGCCGGCCAACAGCGCCACGAGTCCCGCCAGGATGATAGCTCTTATCTTCAAGGCTGCTTTTCGCCCTCGGCGATCATCTTCTCGAGTTCGGCCTTCTCGGGGTGGCTCGGGTTCAATTCCAGGGCCTTTTTAAAGAGCGGCGCAGCCTTGGCCTTGTCGCCCAGGTAATAGTAAGTGGCGCCCAGGTTGACCATGGCCACCCAGAAATTGGGGTCGACTTCCATGGCCTTCTGGAAGGCCGCGATCTCCTTGTCTTTTAACTCAGGATTGCGCAGTTGGTTATATTTGAAGCGGTAGGCCATGCCCAGCATGTTGTAAGCTGCCGCGGCCTTGGGCTCTATCTTGATGGCCTTCTCGTAGGAGGCGATGGCCTGGTCGTAGTTCTGCTGCTGGAAATTGACGAATCCTTCTTGCAGGTATTTTTCCGCGCCGCTATCGCCGCCGCAGCCAGACAGGGCCGCCAGCAAGATCAAAACCAGACCGCATCTGAACATAAATCCCTCTCCCTTTACTGCCTAATACCAAGTCGCCGTCAAACGGGTAATTTTTTGTAGGGGCGGACCTGCGTGTCCGCCCGCTCTGAGGGCGCACACCTGGGTGCGCCCCTACACAATAAACACATTGTTGGAGGCAATCTTCATTACTTCTTTGAAGGCAACGTGGTATAAGAGCCAGTTTCTTTTGAACTTCGCCCGGGGCCGGCAAAGACGACTCATGGGGGCGCCTTCAGTCCGGCGGACCTGCGGATCCGCCCCTCTAAAGATATCCGCCTTACGGCGCCTGTATAACACAGAAAATACTACCAGGAAGGTGGGGGAATCAAGCAGAAATGATGAGTTACCTGGAGAGCGGCAAGACAGAAAAAAGGGGGGAAGGTTTGCTTCTCGCCCCTTCTCCCCCCCTTGGCTAAAGGCTGGTCAGTTTTCCGACCGGGTCCCTTCATACCCCTCTGCAGAGGTTCCTTTAAGACGCCCCTATACCCCCTCAGACGCCCTCTCAGACGCCCCCTTTAGGCCCACAAGCTGCACCGGCGCCGCCTGGCCCCCGGGGGTTGAAGTATAGACTCCCATGGTTTGGGGAGCGACCTGCATATCCGGAGCAGGGCAGGATTTCATCAGGTTCCTCCGACGGGAACCCCAAAGGCGCCCTGAAGCGCGCCGTGGCCCATCGGAAAGGCCCCGCTGGTGACTATCGGCAACTCCTGCCCTGCGGGCCTGGGTCGAGATTACCAGTGACTGGACATTGTGGGCCTGGGCACCGCGAATATTAGAAGCATTTTTCATCTTTCGATAGCTCCCGTCATGGGGGATTTGTGCAATCTAGGTGCCAAAGATAATTTTTAGCAATCTTCTTTTGAGGCATAGATCACGGCAGGTTTTATGGCTTGAATTGACCCTCCTTCCACCTTGTCCATAACTAATGGATCAATGAGATAAACAACCAAAAGCCCCGGCGGCGTTAAACGCCGCCGGGGCCAATTTTTGCCCGCCGATTAACAGAACCTGGTATTAAAGTAGTTTAAGAAGTTAAAATAATAAATCGGCGGCGTCCATTAAACTGATTGTATAATTATCTGTATTTAAAGGCATTGTTCTAATCGACGAAAATAAGAGACCCCCAAATCGACCCCCAAAATAATAAGTATCCCCGACCAAATATTTTTTCTCGATTGGTGCGGCTTGTCTGCCACTATATTGTCGCCCTGCGCGTCGCTCATGGCCGCACAGTTTGGTCGGACCCTCATTGCGCTATGAAGTAATGAAGGTCCCGTCAAATTAGCCATCCCTTGCAGTGCGATTCACCTTCTGCTTTACAGGTTCTTCATTTTAGCCCGCATGTCAACACCCGACTCACGCAATCTTTTGAACAATGCATCTGCGATTTCATTGGCATCTGGTTGCATGGCCTGTTGTGGTGTCATCGCCGCCTGACGGCGGCCCTGAAGTACCTCTTTGAAGAATTCTCCCGTCAGGATATCCAGGTCACCATGGACATGGATGACACCAAGGGGTTGTTTTCCTAGGAAGTCCAGCTCAATATTTACCGGATTTTCCAGGAATCTTTCAGCAATATTGCCAAGTATGCCCAAGCGAGCCGGGTCTCTGTGAGCATAAAAAGGCAGGATTTGAGTGTAGCTTTTCAGGTGGAGGATAATGGCAGAGGCTTTGATCACCAGAACGTTATCAATGGGAATATTACTGATCGGGGCCTGGGATTAACCGCCATGGACGAACGGGCGCGGATGCTGGGGGGCATCCTGAAATTATGGAGTGAAGAAGGCAAAGGAACCAGGATTTCCTTTATGCTACCTATAAAAACCAATAAGACCAATGAGGCGGCAAAACAATAATGATAAGGGCAGGAGGAAGATTGCCTCGTTTAATGGTCTGTAGTAGAAAAGATCTGCTATGATCCGAAACTTATCAAGTTGTTAAAAATTCTTCCTTTCCGGATCATATCTTCACTCTTGAGCTGAATAATCCCCGCCGTCCACCCCGGATGTTCTGGCTTCCTTTTCTCGCAGGCACCTGAAATCATCCACCCCACAAACGCTCTTGGGAGATATGGAGATCTTATCTAAAGTTTTTGCCGATCCGGTGATAAGCGAGGAGTTTGGCAAGTTATATGCGAAAATTGAAAGGCCGTTTACTTCAAAATAAAAAAGATGTGGTGGCGAGAGCCTTACAGTTCGATTTCCCCTGTTCTGTTCCTCCCTTAAAATATATCGTTTTAACGTTAACACAGAATGGTTGTTTTGTCATTAGCAAGAGTATTCACGTAATGGATAAGCGCTATGAATAAATATTTATCAAGCGGCAAATTATTTTAGCTACCAGATAATATAGATATATTTTGGTATACATTTTGTTTAGATTTTTCATCGATATTTATGTTTATAATTTTCATAACTACAAGATTATCTCCTACAATAAGTCCATTGTTTCTATATGTGGATCATTAGTTAAACTCCCTGTAATTTATGATAATGTCCAGTTTTTGCAAACAGAAATGAGCTTTTAATATAATATTCTGATTAATTATTTTATAAGAGATAATGAATGAGGATATCCTATTATATGGGCTCAATTAGGATACATAGAGAGGCTGCGGACAGTTATTTTATTTAGCTTGACATTGGACAATTTTATTGTAAACTGTAAAAAGTTTAGCATGTCAGACTGAAGCAGGGCCACAAGTCCTGGACAAGAATCGGACGGGGGTGCTAATTCCCCGCCGATTTTTTTTTGCCTGACTGCTGTGCGCCCTGCTTTTTTGGCAGGAATATCTTTGCAGTGTTTGCAGGAGGTTTCACAATGAAGGAAACTGGTACGGTTAAATGGTTTAATGATTCCAAGGGCTTTGGCTTTATTACCCGGGAAAGCGGTCCGGATGTGTTTGTGCATCACAGCGCCATCCAGGGTGAGGGCTTCCACTCCCTGGCGGAAGAGCAATCGGTGGAATTTGAAGTAACCCAGGGTCCCAAGGGGCCTCACGCCCAAAACGTGGTAAAACTTTAGGCCAAAAGCCTGATGAGCTGAACTCCGGCGATCTCGGGATCCCCGGAGTTCCGGCGCCTTGACCCTTAGAGAGGTAGAACTTGGCCCGAAACCGATATGGCTGGAATAAACGCACCAAAGAGATAGCCCGAAAACAGAAGAGCGAAGAAAAAATCAAACGTCGCCAGGGCAAACCCCTGACACCGCCGGTGGAGGAACCTCCGGAGGCGGTTGCAGAAGAAACTATCGGTCTGGGTGAGACCACCCTGCCGGAAATACTCCGGCAAGTGCATCCTAACAATACCAACAAGGAGAGGATATGAGTATAAAATTGTACGTGGGCAATCTGTCCAACGAGACGACCGAAACACAGCTGCAGACTCTTTTTTCCGAGGCTGGCGAAGTGACCTCGGCCAAGATCATCACCGACCGCCAAACAGGTCAGCCCCGGGGCTTCGGCTTTGTGGAGATGGAAACCAAGATGGAAGGCGAGAATGCCATTTCCATGCTCAACGGCCGGGATTTAGACGGGCGCCCTCTGACAGTCAACGAAGCTAAACCGCAACAAAAAGGCGGATTTGGGGGTGGCGGATACCGGCATTAACTGGGCTCAGGCGGCCGGAGGTGGGCAGCCTACACTTCTGACCCCGTGACTACCAGGTAGTCAAGAGGCGGCTTCTGGGCCGCCTTTCCTTTTAAGAAACCAAACCTAATGCCATTTTCCTGTTTTGCCGGATACCACCATGCTGTCCTGGGAAGCCCCAGCCTGGTGTCTCTCCAAACCAAACCATAGAAAAGAGCGCGGGTAATCCGGCTGATTGAGTCTGTCAAAGTCCGTTGGGTGAGAGGCGCTCGAGGAGTTAAGTAAGATGGAAAAAGTTGTTCTGAAAGCTACCAAGCGTGACGTGGTCGGCAAGAAGGTGGGCGCCCTGCGCCCGCCAAGGGAAACTCCCGGCCGTGCTGTACGGGCAGAATAAATTATGAATCCGAATCCTCTAGTAATCGCGGCCGGAGTCATACTCGTTATTCTATTAACGGCAATATGTCATTACCTGGAAAATAAACGGTAAGCCTTTGATAATATCAAACATGGCTATCCAGGCGACATTATAAATATAAAGTAACTCTACCTGGCAAGGTGATCTGAATGAAAAAAGACTTTATATTCATGTCCGAGTCAGTAACTGATGGACATCCGGATAAAATCTGCGATCAGGTAAGCGATGAATAGAACTTCTATAAGTAGAGACTTATCAAGTCCCAAAAAATTCAAGGTAAGCAGATCATATCTATTTTAGAGTACCGCGGTCCCCTTGCTTTTTCTCCAAGAATGATTATTTAATGACTGCTAGGTCGTTCAGTCTGAGCATCGGAAAGGTTACGGGGAGACGGCCACTTGGCCGCACCCAACGAGGGTTCTCCCTCCAGACTGAACCTGACGGCTAACTGTTTTGGCCCTGGGCAGATTCAGTCCATTGATGGCAGTATTTTCAGATGGGCTGAGGGTGATATTAGCTGAAAAAAGTAATAGCGCCCGCTCCGTTGCCGAAGCAGTTATTGGAGGCCACGGAACGTTTGGGACGTTTGGATGACGCCTTATCCTTCGGGATAAAGTGCACACGGCTTCGTGGTCATGGGAAGCCGGGAACCTTCAGATGACTCACCCCGGTGAGCAGAACGAGGTTGCCGGCTTTTCTTTTCATTTTTACTCTGTCTTACTTTTCCTCTGACTTCTCAATTCTACGCCGGATCCACGTTTTTCTGACTTCTTCTCTCCCCAGCTTCATGAATCTTCCTTCCAATAAATCCCCCATTTCGATATGCGGAGCATATCGCTAATTTTTTGAAGTTTTTGGGACGCTTCGGTTTTGGCAAGTTCAAGTTATAGAAACTTTCGTATCGCAGATTTTCGCTTTCCCTTTGGCAAACCATCTATAGCTTGAATTGAATCCCATCCTAACTTAAAACTTGGTACAATTACCTGAGGCAGGTCAGCAGAAGTAATGGCAGCCTTGATTGTTTGGGTGATCCTGAGGGCGTTAAGGGAGAGAGTTTATGAAAAGAGTGGCCTGCATCGGTAAGAAAGAGACTTCACCGGAAGAGCAAAATTTGCTCATCAAGATCGGCGGTTGGCTGGCTCTCCAAGGCTTCACCGTCTCCAGTGGCAATGCCGCCGGCAGCGAGCGGTTCTTTGCCCTGGGGGCTGAGTATGGTGAACCCCCGCCTGGTGGAGCTGCATCTGCCCTGGGAGGGCTACAACCCTGAGTTCATCTTCCTGTTGAACCAGGTGATTGTGGAGCCCGACACGCATGAGCGCCAGATGCTGGTCAAACAGCTGCATCCGAAGGCGGAAACCCTAAACGACCGAACGGTCAGGTTGCACTGCCGCAATATCGGCATCATCGAAGGCACCGAGTTTGTCATTGCCCTGCCCAACTGGGACAAGCCCGAGGGCGGTGGCACCGGCATGGGCATCAAGGTGGCCGAGCACTTCGGTATCCGTATCTTTGATCTCAGCAAAGAGGAAGACCGCCAACGTATCCTGGCCAAGATCGAAAATTAACCTCAACCCCTAACTCTATAGTACTCAGTCATCGAGCCTCTGGCCGTCAAGGTCAGGGGCTTTTTTATTGGGCAAATTCAACAAGGAGAAGGATATAAACCAGATAGCCCTGCCGATTATCCCCGAAGCATAGCCGTCCAACCCCATTCCTGAGAAAGATCTCGCCACCACCGGAAGGTGACCTGCCCCCAGTAGTTGTAACAATCGCCGAGCTAATCAACTTCCCATATCCAGATCATATCGCCTCTTTTCGACCTGATGGCTCCCTGCCTTTCCCGCCGGTAATATGGCCTTTTTCAATCGTTGGCCCCCAAAACCATCCTCCCCACAAATGTCCTGGGAGGATATGGAGATCATATCAAACGTTTTTGCCAGCTCAGTGATAAGTGCAGGGGTTGGCAAGCTATCGCCACCTGTGAGCGCAAAGGCAATGTCTCAAAACTTGCGCGCTGTGTGAGGGGATAGGGGCGGGCTGATGTGACCCGCCCCTCATGTGGGTTGACCTGCTACTTATTGCTGGGCTTGTCTTTTTTGTCGACCTTCTGAGTGTCTTTCTTAGGCTTTTTGGCTTCCTTCTTGCCCTTGTCCTTCTTGCCTTTATCTCCCACAGCTTTCTCCTCCGATTTTTCGACTTTTGCAGTTCATCCTGCCTTCTTAACCTTACCAGGCTTATTTCACTCTCCTTTGATCCGGCGCTGTCGGCTGCAGCGATCTCTTAGGCTGGCCCCCCTTGCACTAATGGCCGAAGTCAGTCTGATAGCTAGGCAACGCGCAGTTGGGCTAGCGATGCCCGGGCGGCGCCACCGCTTATGTCCGGCACGATCCTCAATTCAAGCGCCGTTACACCGTCGAGATCGAGGTCGTAGTCTTCGACCTCCCGCGCGGCCTCCGGCGGACTGAAGTTATACTGCTGACGCAAAATCTCCCGGTACGACTGACCGCCGTCTGGTGACCACCGTAAAACGAACTCTTGGGTGCGCTCCTGCTCATCTTCCTGGAACGCTAAGTGGATCCGTTTGAGTCTCATCGGCTCATTAAACAGGAGGCGGATCGTCTGCTCCCCAGGCTGCGCGGCCCGCCAACCCGAGCCTGTACCCGGAATCAGGGCCGATTCAATCGGGTGGTCGACGTCTTCGGACGTGATTTCGACTTGTGCCAGGCGTTCAAGGTCTAGCCAGCCGGGCTCGGCGGCTGAGACCTTACGAGGGCCATGACCGATAAGGCGCTTGCGCATAGATACCTCCTCATTTTTCACTACTTCGCCACTTACCGTCTCCACGGTTTTCGGGTCGTACATCCGTCCATATCTATCTCCTCATAGCCTTTCCCCCTCAACGTGGAGCCTCATAGTCCCTTAACCAGGCCAGCAGGTCAGGCTTATAGAACCGCCACCCCTTGCCCACCTTGCGGGACGGCAGAATTCCCCGCCTGGCATAATCCCGCACCGTGAAGGGCGTCAGCTTCAAAAACTCCGCCGCTTCCTCTGTGGTTAGCACTAGGTTATTTTCCATAACCTCCCTCAACCTCCCTCCATTTTGCCGTCAGATATTATTATATATAGTTATATAAGTCAATATGAAATTATAAATTTATTAATGAGTCAATATGAAAATTGATAAAACTATATAAATTAATATATTTTATTATTAATCAATATAAACATTGACATTCTCTCATTTATTATTATAATTTGAGGCAAGGTAAACAAATAGCCTTTGATTGCATTCTAAGGGATAGGGGTCATGAAAGGGAAGGAATTGATGGTTAGGGAACGGTGTCAAATGGGGCCGGTTGCCCAGGCCGATGACGATAACCAGGGGCTCGCCAGGTGGATTGCCTGGCCGCCCCCGCCAAGGGCATACGCTTATGAGGCTCAAGTTCATGGCCTTGTCGTCGAGAATAGGGTCAGCTTTTAAGGTTAAGCCCAAGAACTAGGTTCCAAGCAGCAGTTTTGAACAGACGAAGATGGGCTGCCGCATAATCTTAGATATTTTGGACTGGTTAGGAGGGGCAGATGAAAAAGATCAAGGGACTGGGGGCGATGCTCCTGGCAGGTTTATTGGTAATCCCCGGCAATCTCTGGCTCGCGAGCCAAGTCCTGGCCCAAAGCGATGCGCAGACGATTGAAGAGAAGCAACTGCAAGAGTTACGGCAGAAGCGGCAAGAGGAACGGCAGGAGCGCGAACGGGTGGTGAAACCCGGCGAGCGCCGGCAAGACGCCGTCAAGCGCCAGCAGGATGCCAGCAAGCGCCAGAAAGCCGCCGAACAGCGCCAGCGGGAACTCGAGGAAGAAGAGAAATAAGACCACCTAGACAAATACTACCGGAGGAATTTGCCATGAAGCGAGTAACCAAAATATCAGCGTGGCTGGCGCTCTGGCTGTTCATCGCCTCGGCCCCGGCCATTTTCCCAGGCGCCGTCGCAGCCGCCCAGAGCGGAGAGACGCCGGGGATTATGCAGACAGTCCAGTACAACGAAGAATATGAGGGCCGGGTATATAGAGGGACTTTGAACATCCGCATCCAATCCGATGATAGGGGCTCCCCCCCGGGGGAGCTGGTGCTCACCGATCCTTCCGGAGACCGGACGGGTCCTGAGGACGGGGACATCCACCTGCGCAATCCGATGAGCGGCCTTTATCACCTGCGGATAATCGGCCGGGAAATCGGGGTTTACACCTTGTACCTCAAGGCTTATAGCGACAGCGGCGGCAGCTCGGATGTGCGGTTCCCCCATATGACCATCCAGGATGGAGAGGTCCATCACTATCGAATATACTTTTCAGCTAGGGGGCCTAAGCTCGATGTGCGGCGGACCCGGGTAACAACGGAGTAAATCCCATGTGCATGCGGGTTCAAACGTTCACTTCCGGCCAGGCCGCAAGCCTCACAAAATTCAGCCCCAAGGAGGGCATCATGTCCGTTGAATCAGCCAGAGCTTTTGTGGAAAAGATGAGGAAAGATTTGGAATTCAAAAAGCAAATCCTGGCTGCCGAGTCTGCTGCCAAGAGAAAAGAGCTCATCAAGAGCGCCGGATTCGATTTCGAGAGAATGCACCTGGACTCTTCGGTAAGCGAGCTCACCCCCGAAGAAAGAGATGCTTTGATGCTGTTATGATGGGCTGCCGCATAAACACGAGATAAAACTCTTACCAAAGGGAGGATAACATGCAAGGTAAATTCAATTTCAAGTTAGGGGCACTTGTCGCCATCCTAAGTGCGATGCTGGCGATGCCCGCACTGGGCCAGGTCAAAGAAGAGGAAGGGGCGCGCTACAAGAAACAAAAAGACCAAATGATCAAAGAGCTGAAGCTTGCTCCTGAAAAAGAGAAGGCAATGCTGGCGGTGGAAGATAAGTATGCGAGAGAGCGCAAAGAAATCATCGCCGGCGTGAAGAAAGCTAATGATGATTTGCAGGCGGCTATGGCGGCAGCCAACCCAGACGAGGCGAAGCTAAAGGAATTGGTAAGCGCGCTGACTGCCGGCCAGGATAAAATGTTTGCTTCTTTTAAGAATCAGCGGGACGAGGAACTGTCGCTTATGACCCCGGCTGAGCAAGCCAAGTATCTTCTGGTACTGGGGCAATGGCGCCAGAAGATGATGGATAAACGTAACCAGAAAGCCGCCGGGAAGAAGAAATAATCCAAACGAACCGGTTATCTTGCAGAAAGACCTGTCAACTCTTTGGCCCTGCCGTTGGGATCGCATTCCCGGACCCAGGGCCCCTAGAGCAATAACGGTTTATATCACCTGGGGCTGAGGCAGCAAACAAGGCAGATGCCCGGAGAGTTGCCGGGGGGCCTAGTGCCGGCCGGTGACATGGTCTTGGAAGTTGTCAAGGAGAATCTCTATGAAGAAATTTTGGTTATCTCTAGGGCTAACCCTCATTCTGGCGTGTTGGTGCGGGGGAGGATACTACGGTTTTGGAACCGGTGCAGCTTTCGGACAGGACTACTATTCTCCCAGCTTGTCTTGCAACCCCAGCGACCCTGCTTGTTACCATGACTATTATGCCGCGCCATATGCGGACCCCCTTTCCCAATTGCTCTACTATATCGCGCCACCGGTAGATCGAGACTACCGCTATGAGCGGCGCCAACGCTACGAGCGCCAAGAGACCAACCGCGAGCGCAGAGACCGTGAGCACAGAGACCGTGATGAGCGTCGACGCTACTAAAGAATAACCGGGCCATTGCCCTAAGAATCCCTGCTTGCCGCAAAAAAATTGTGCTGGTTAGGGAGTGGGGGTGGGGGTCTTCCCGGTTTGTCGCACCCATACTAATTATAAATGGAGACGTAACCATGAAAAGTAAAGCCCATTTTCTCAGCGTGGTAATTTCCCTGATTCTGACCGGTTTGTTTCTGATCCCCGCCCTGGGGCAGGCCAAAGAAGATTCCTGGAGAGAAATGCATAAAATGCGCCGGGCCACTCTGGTTAAAGAATTGCAGCTCAGCCCGGAAAAGGCCCAGGACTTTAACGCCGTGGAAGAAAAGTATGCCAAGGATCGCCAGGAACTCATTGAGAGGTTGAAGAAATCCCAAGCCGAGCTGCAGAATGCTATGGCCGCCGCCACCCCCGCTGAGGCCAAGATCAAAGGCCTGGTGACCGCGATACGCGCCGACCAGGACAAGATGGCCAAATCCTTCAAATCCCAGCTGGATGAGGAACTGGCCCTGATGACTCCCGTACAGCAGGGGCAGTATCTGCTGACCTTGCACAAATGGCGGGAAGAGATGATGGAAGAACATATGAAGATGAAGCAAAAATAAGGCCGCCGGCGCCCAGAGGAGACTCAGATTCTCCTGTGGGCGCATGGCCAGGCAACAGTAAACGTTAAACTTCTCTGCTCAGAAAAGATGCCTATCTGAGCCGATCTTAGCTCCTGCACTTAAAAAGAGGCCGATTATGTCAAAATATTCTAGGTACATTATATGTCTAATGGTAGTTCTATTTTGTGGCTGTGCGGGTCCATATGGATATAGCAGTTATGGATCTCCTTATAGCAGCCAACAATATAGCTATCCCCAATCTGGGTATCGTTACACTACCCCGTATTACACCACTCCATATGGAACGCCACAATATGGTTATCCATATTATCCATACCGCTACCCACGGTAAGGGTATCCGCAGCCGGGTTAAACTTGGTAAAAGACGTTCCAAGCACCAAGTTGGGACAGCTGCAAGCTAAGGCTGCCGCATAAGTTAGGATAACCACAAAGGAGAAATACAGTGATAGGCACTATTTTAATTATCATACTCATCCTCTTTCTCGTGGGCGCCCTTCCTAACTGGCCTCATAGCCAAAGTTGGGGATATGCCCCGAGTGGTGTCGTCGGGACGATCCTGATAGTGGTTCTCATCCTGTATCTCATTGGGCGACTTTAGGCTTGATTCATCATTAGCAATAATTATGAATCAATAATCAATTTTAAATTTAATAAGGAGATTGGAAATGTTCCCAACTGCTTATCTGACGCCGGTGGTCGCCCTAATTGCGGGAATATTAATTCTCATGATACCCAGGCTCTTGAATTACATTGTGGCGATTTACTTAATTGTCATAGGTATTCTAGGTTTGGTTCATCATTAACAACACTGTATTCTTATAGCTTCATGTGGCTGATGAGCATAATCTTTACGGTTATTTGTTAGCAAACAACGTTGCGTTTTCCAAGACCAGGTAACGCTAGACAAAGCTCGACGATAAAAAAACTAAGGAGAAAGATGCAATGAGAATAAAAATTGCCCTTATGACGATACTGTTGGTGCTACTCTCGGTAGGGATGGCTCTGAGCCAAGCCCCCGTAACTATTTACGATACTTTAAAGGCCGCCGGCAATTTTAAGACTTTCTTAAGTGCCGTGGATAAAGCCAATATCCAGGAATTGAAGGCGATGCCGGGCGATTTCACCCTTTTTGCGCCCACGGACGAGGCCTTTGCCAAGCTACCCGCAGGAACCATGGATAAAATTATGGACAGCAGCGCCCGCGTCCAGGACCTGGTGTACTACCACATCACCCCCGGCAAGTATATGGCCAAAGACCTTGTTGCTCTTAAGGAGTGCAAGACCTTGTGTCCCACGGCGCAGACCGAACTTCTGAAACTCACGAAAGTGGGCGACAAATATATGGTTGGTACGGCCAATATCATCAAAGCTGACGTCGTGGCCAGTAACGGCATAATCCAGGTTATTGACGCCGTCTTGATGCCCACTTGGGCGCCTAAGTCCAATTTACCCCCTACCACGAAGTAACGGCAGATAACTGTAAGAGTTCTGGTTGTTCTATTTGTCTAGCGTTACCTGGTCTCGGAACCGTACTTAGACAATTTTACTAGCGATAACCACGGGGGCCTTCGGGCCCCTGTGCCCTGACTTTCAATATTTTAGCTTGAGCGGCTCGAAGACAGCTGTGACCTCCCAGGAAAGATGAAAAATGCCAAATTACTCTGACCAAAATTGGACGGTCTCGCAGTCTGAGCGTAAGCAGGCGGAAGAGGCTCTGCTTAAAGCGGGGGCTTTGCAGAAGGCGATTTTCAACAGCGCCAACTTCTCGAGTATCGCCACCGACGCCAAGGGCGTCATTCAAATATTCAATGTCGGCGCCGAGCGCATGCTCGGCTACACGGCCGCCGAAGTGGTGGACAAGATCACCCCGGCCGAGATTTCCGATCCGCAGGAGGTGATAGCGCGCGCCGAAGAGTTGAGCCTCGAGCTTGAAACCACGATCACGCCAGGTTTCGAGGCATTGGTCTTCAAGGCTTCGCGCGGGATCGAGGACATCTACGAACTGACTTACATCCGCAAGGACGGGAGCCGCTTTCCGGCAATCGTGTCGGTCACGGCGCTGCGCGACGCGCAAGACACCATCATCGGCTATCTGCTGATCGGTACCGATAATACCGCGCGTAAGCAGGCGGAAGAGGCTCTGCTTAAAGCGGGGGCTTTGCAGAAGGCGATTTTCAACAGCGCCAACTTCTCGAGTATCGCCACCGACGCCAAGGGCGTCATTCAAATATTCAATGTCGGCGCCGAGCGCATGCTCGGCTACACAGCCGCCGAAGTGGTGGACAAGATCACCCCGGCCGAGATTTCCGATCCGCAGGAGGTGATAGCGCGCGCCGCAGAGTTGAGCCTTGAGCTTGAAACCACGATCACGCCAGGTTTCGAAGCATTGGTCTTCAAGGCTTCGCGCGGGATCGAGGACATCTACGAACTGACTTACATCCGCAAGGATGGGAGCCGCTTTCCGGCAATCGTGTCGGTCACGGCGCTGCGCGACGCTCAAGACACCATCATCGGCTATCTGCTGATTGGTACCGATAATACCGCGCGTAAGCAAGTAGAAGAGAAACTGCGCTGGACAGAAGAAAGCTTCCGGTTGATGGTAGGGAGCGTAACCGACTACGCCATCGTCATGCTGGATCCGGAGGGGCGCGTGGTGAGCTGGAATGCCGGAGCGGAGCGGATCAAGGGCTATAGCGCGGAGGAGATCGTCGGCCAGCACTTTTCACGGTTTTATCCCCGTGAAGACATCCAGAGCGGCAAGCCCCAGCGCGACTTAGACGTGGTGGCAGCCAAGGGACAATTCGAGGACGAGGGCTGGCGGGTGCGCAAGAACGGATCAACCTTCTGGGCGAACGTGGCCTTCACGGCGATCCGGGATCAGGGCGGCAATCTGCGCGGCTTTGCCATGCTGACCCGCGATCTGACCGAGCCCATGAAAATTGAAGCGACCCTGACCAAAGCCAAGGATGCCGCCGATGCTGCCAATCAGGCCAAAAGCGCTTTCCTGGCCACCATGAGCCATGAGCTGCGCACTCCTATGAACGCCATCCTCGGTTACAGCGAAATCTTGATGGAAGACGCCAAAGATAAGGGGCAGGAAGATTTTATCCCCGACCTGCAAAAGATTCATGCCTCTGGTAATCATCTCCTGAGCCTTATCAACAATATTCTCGACCTGTCCAAGATCGAAGCCGGCAAAATGGATCTTTTCCTGGAATCTTTTGGTATTTCCCGGGTGATCGAAGATGTCGTCAGTACCATCAGGCCGCTGGCGGAAAAGAACGCCAATACTCTTCAGGTTCACTGTGCCGCTGATCTGGGCACTATGCATGCTGACCTGACCAAGGTAAGGCAATCCTTGTTCAATCTGCTCAGCAATGCTTGTAAATTCACCGAAAATGGCACCATCACCCTGGAAGTCTCTCGCGAGCTCATAGGCGGCGTCGACTGGATTAAATTCAGCGTCAGTGACACGGGCATCGGCATGACCCCGGACCAGATGGAGAAACTATTCCAACCTTTCGTTCAGGGCGATGCCTCAAC
Source organism: uncultured delta proteobacterium (assembly GCA_963790655.1). Classification (GTDB taxonomy): domain Bacteria; phylum Desulfobacterota; class Desulfobaccia; order Desulfobaccales; family 0-14-0-80-60-11; genus DASWLF01. The sequence continues at coordinate 369,218 of CAWBPT010000004.1, forward strand.
CTCCCGGAAATTCGGCGGCACCGGGCTGGGGATGACCATCACCCATCGCTTCTGTGAGATGATGGGAGGAGAGATCAGCGCCGCCAGTGAGCCCGGGGGCGGCACTACCTTTACGATTCGACTCCCGGCCCAGGTCAAGGTTCAACCCCCGGCAGCAGCTCCCCTAAGCGAACCACCTGAGCAGATGGTCTCGGAAGGCTTGAGTACTGTCCTGGTCATTGAAGATGATCCGGATACCCGTGACCTCCTGCAACGTTTTTTGAGCAAGGATGGTTTTCGCGTGAAGACCGTTTCCGAAGGTGAAGAAGGGTTGCGTCTGGCTAGAGAACTCCAGCCTGACGTCATTACGCTGGACGTGATGATGCCGGGCCTGGACGGCTGGGCGGTGTTGACGGAGCTCAAGGCCGATCCCGCCTTAGCTGATATACCCGTAGTAATGCTGACTATCGTGGATAATAAGAACCTGGGCTACGCCTTGGGCGCCTCGGATTACCTGACCAAGCCCATCCAGCGTGAGCGCCTGCTGGCTGTTCTGGAAAAGTATCGGCGTCATCCTCAACCCGGTCCGGTTCTGGTCGTCGAAGACGATCCCGAGACGCGGGAGATTCTCCGGCGTTTGCTGGAGAAAGAAGGGTGTCAGGTGATCGCGGCCGAGAATGGGCGCGTGGCCCTGGAGCGCCTGGCCGAGAGCCAGCCGATGTTAATTTTGCTGGATCTCATGATGCCGGAGATGGACGGGTTTCAATTTGTCGACCGCGTGCGCCAGCACGAAAACTGGCGGACCATTCCCATCGTCGTCGTCACCGCCAAAGATTTAACGAAAGAAGACCGCTTGCGACTGAATGGTTATGTCCAGGAGATCATCCGGAAAGACGCTTGTCCGCGAGATGAGTTACTGGCCGAAGTGAGCGAATTGGTGAAATCTTGCCTTGAGAAGAGCAAGTTGAAAACAGGTAATAGATCTGCTAAAAAGGAAATTGCCTAAGGAGCCAAAACTGCATGCCCAAGATCCTTTTGGTAGAAGATAATGAAATGAATCGAGACATGTTATCGCGGCGCTTGCTCAAGCAGGGCTTTGAGATGGTCATCGCCGTGGATGGCGAACAGGCAGTTGATCTGGCCCGCTCGGAAGCCCCTGACCTGATCCTCATGGACATCAGTCTGCCCGGACTGGACGGCTGGGAAGCGACCCGCCTGCTCAAAACCATGCCGGAAACCCGGTCCATTCCCATTATTGCCATCACCGCCCATGCCATGGCGGGAGACCGGGAAAAATCCTTAGCCGCGGGTTGCAATGACTATGACACCAAACCCATCGACTTTCGCCGGCTGCTGGAAAAAATACAAGGTTTTTTAGGCAAGGAGACGACTTAGCCAAACCATGTCAACAACCGAATCCGAACCCCGTCAGACCGAAACCCAGGAAACCACTCCGGCCGCTCAGAGAGGTTCCGGTCCAGAAGCTGATGGTGGTCGAACCCCACAAGCCCTGTGGGCCCATCTGCGCCATGAATTGCGGACGCCCCTGAACGCGATTATCGGTTATAGTGAAATGCTGCTGGGAGACGCCGATGATCTGGGCCTGGCGGATTATGTCTCCGACCTTAACCAGATTCTCTCTGCCGGCCATCAACTCCTGGAGATAATCAACGACCTCCTGGACCCAAACCAAGTCGCCTCTGGCGATGTCGTCTTTAATCTGGCATCCCTGGTCGCCAACCTGCACTATAAGGTGCGCATCCCTTTAAACAGCGTCATCGGTTTCAGTGAGATCCTGCTTGAGAACGCCACCGATCAGAGGTTGGTAGGATCTTATTGCTGACCTAAAGAAGATTCACTCTGCCGCCGAACTCTTCCTCTCACGTGTCAACGAAATTGTCGATTTTTCCAAGATCGATGCCGGTCTGAAGGCATCAGGCCCGGAAGTCTCCGACCGGTCATCTCTGATTCACCGCGCCCTGACCAGTCTCCGGGAATTGGCTCAGGATAGTGCTGCCGTCACCGGAGGCGAAAGCGGCTCTATACTGGTGGTGGATGATAATGAAATAAACCGCGACTTACTTTCTCGCTATCTGGAGCGTCAAGGCCATACGGTGCGGGTGGCAGACAATGGCCGCAAGGCCCTGGAGATGATCGCCACCGGCGCTTTCGACCTGGTGCTCCTCGATATTATGATGCCGGAACTGAACGGTTACCAGGTGCTCCAACACCTGAAGCATTCCGAAACCTGGCGGGACCTGCCGGTCATTATGATTTCCGCCTTGGACGAAATAGACAGCGCGGTCCGCTGCATTGAACTGGGGGCGGAAGACTATTTGCGCAAGCCCTTCAACCCGGTGCTGCTGCGAGCCCGGGTGCAGGCCTGTCTGGAAAAAAAGCGGCTGCGAGATCTAGAAGTAGCGCAACAGCGAAAATTGCATGAACTCAACGCCGCCCTGGAACTGCGCAACCGGTTTATTCGCGAGACCTTCGGCAGCTACCTCTCGGATGAAATCGTCGACACGATTCTGGAGGAGGGTGGACTAAAAATCGGGGGTGAAAAACGGCGTGCTACTATTCTCATGGCCGATCTGCGCGGCTTCACCTCCTTAAGTGAGCGTCTGCCCGCTGAGGATGTGGTGGCGATGATCAATATCTATCTGGAGACCATGACGGAGATCATCCAGAAGTACCAGGGCACCATCGACGAATTCATCGGCGACGCCATCCTGGTGATCTTTGGGGCTCCCATCCTGCGCCCCGACGACCCGCGGCGAGCCGTGGCGTGTGCCGTGGAAATGCAATTGGCCATGACCTCGGTCAATGACCGGAATCGCCAGGCCGGGTACCCCGAGGTAGCTTTAGGCATCGGCATCAACACCGGCGAGGTAGTGATGGGCAACATCGGTTCTAAGAAGAGAATCAAGTATGCCGTGGTGGGCCGCGCGGTCAACCTCACGGCCCGCATTGAATCCTATACGGTGGGCGGCCAAATCTTTATTTCAGAAAGCACCTTAAACGAATGTGGCGATATCTGTCGGATAGACACTGCCATGAAGGTTATGCCCAAAGGGGTTAAAAAACCGCTGACCATCCATGAAGTGGGAGGTATCGGCGGAGATTTTCAGCTCTTTCTGCCCCCGAAAAAAGAGATTACGTGGATAGAACTCGAGCAAGGGCTCCCTGTCCAGTTCACCGTGGTGGATTGGAAACATACCGGAGAGCTGGGGCATGGGGGCGCCATCACCAAAATAGCCCCTAATATGGTCGAAATTCACTCTGAGGTCCTGCCCTCCCCGCTGGCGAACTTGCGGATTTCCCTGTACGACCCCGACGACCGCGAAATTACCGACGACCTTTACGGCAAAGTGGTGGCCCACCTCTCCGAGTCCCCCCCTGTCTTCCTGGTCCATTTCACCTCCGTACCTCCGGAAGCCGAGACCTTTTTGGCAGAGTTCTTGGGTGCCGTTCTGAATTGACATGGTGGATTTGAGTATTATTAAAAATTAACAGCAAAGGAAAAATAATGCTTTCCACTATTGGGCCACAATGGCTCGGCGGATCACTTGGAACCCCTTGAGCACCGTCAGATTTCCTTACCGAGCCATCGCCTTTGCTTCAATGTTTAGTGTTGCCTCGCTCCTACGAGGGAGGGAATCGCGGTGAATTTTAAATGTGGTTTGGGAGCTACCTACCTGGGAGGAGGCCTAGGCGGATTCCTCGTCTGGGCCCCCTTGATTAACCAGGTGGAGGTCCATATTCTTTCTCCAGAAGAGCGAATTGTGCCCCTGGAAAAAGTCTCGGGGGGCTACCACTATAGTGTGGTGCAGGGGGTTAAGCCGGGAACCCGATATTTTTATCGTCTCGATGGGAACACAGAACGTCCTGATCCCGCCTCCAAGTTCCAGCCCGAAGGCGTCCATGGGCCATCCCAGGTCATTGACCCCCATTTTGTTTGGGAAGAGCTTCACTGGTCCGGAATACCTTTCTCCCATTATGTGATTTACGAACTCCATGTGGGGACTTTTACGGCTCAAGGTACCTTTGACGCCATCGTCCCATACCTGGATGAACTGAAGGACCTGGGCATAACCGCAATTGAGCTCATGCCTGTCGCGCAATTTCCGGGGGATCGCAACTGGGGCTATGATGGCGTATACCCTTTCGCGGTGCAAAACTCTTATGGAGGTCCTGATGGGCTCAAAAGGCTGATTGATGCATGCCATCAGCGTGGCTTGGCGGTGATTCTGGATGTGGTTTACAACCATCTCGGGCCGGAAGGAAATTATCTCCATGATTTTGGGCCCTACTTTACCGACCGATACCGCACTCCGTGGGGTTCAGCCATCAATTTTGATGGGCCTGACAGCGATGCAGTCAGGCGATTCTTTATTGAAAATGCGCTCTCTTGGGTGACGGAATTTCGCCTAGATGCCTTGCGCCTCGATGCGGTTCACGGGATTTTCGATTTTTCTGCACTCCATTTTCTGCAGGAATTGGGCGCGGCGGTGCACGAGCAGGCCGAGCGGCTTAATCGCCGGATCTATGTCATTGCCGAGAGTGATTTAAACGACGTCCGGCTCGTGCGCTCTCCAGAGCTTGGTGGTTATGGACTGGACGCCCAATGGAACGACGATTTCCATCATGCCCTCCACACGCTTCTTACCGGTGAGCGAACCGGGTACTATGAAGATTTCGGACGCATCCAAGATCTTGCGAAGGCCTTTGCCGAGGGGTTTGTCTATTCAGGAGCGTATTCCCCGGCGCGCAGGCGTCGACACGGGAACACCTCCAAAGACATAGCCGCGCGCCGGTTCGTGGTCTTCGCCCAGAACCACGATCAGGTGGGAAACCGTCTGAAAGGCGATCGGCTCAGCGCCTTGGTCTCCTTCGAAGGGCTGAAGCTGGCTGCTGCTGTGGTGCTCCTTTCGCCTTTCATACCCCTGCTGTTCATGGGTGAAGAATACGGGGAAACCGCGCCGTTTCCTTATTTCGTCAGCCATTCGGATCCGGATCTGATAGAGGTGGTCCGCCGCGGGCGGCGAGAAGAGTTTGCTTATTTGCAGGGGTCGGATGAGCCACCGGACCCTCAGGAAGAAGCGACCCGGCAGAGCGCCAGCTTGGATCACAGCCTGCGGCATCAGGGGAAGCATCGCATCCTGTATGAATTGTACAAGGAACTGATAAAGCTCCGAAATGAAACTCGGGCGGGCGCGGGATTAAGCAAGGATCGCCTGGAAGTTGTTTGCTTGGAGAGGGAGAGTACCCTGGTCGTTAGGCGCTGGGGCCGCGAGGAGCAGGTTGCCGCCATCTTCCATTTTGGTGACACTGCTGTGTCTGTCAACGTCCCCTTGCCTTACGGACGCTGGCTGAAACGCCTGGCGTCGGGAGAGGAACGCTGGAACGGTCCAGGCCGCGACCTGCCCACAGTGCTTCATTCAGACGGGAAAATCTCGGTGACCTTGACGAAACACGCCTTTCTCATTGTAAGTCTGCAACCGGAGGACTAACTGATGGACCGATTTGTTTGTATCCATGGGCATTTTTATCAACCTCCCAGAGAAAGCCCCTGGCTGGAGGCCATTGAGATCCAAGATTCGGCGTTCCCGTACCACGACTGGAACGAGCGGGTCACCGCCGAATGCTACGCGGCCAACGCCGTATCGAGAATCTGGGATACGGAAGGACGAATCGCCCAACTGGTGAACAATTATGCCAGTATAAGCTTCAACTTCGGTCCGACTGTCTTCCTCTGGATGCAGAAGTATGCCACCGACGCCTATGAGGCAATTCTAGAGGCTGACCGGCAGAGCCTGGAGAAATTCTCCGGTCATGGAAATGCCTTGGCCCAAGCCTACAATCACATGATCCTACCGCTGGCCAACAGCCGCGACAAGAACACCCAGATTATCTGGGGAATAAAAGATTTTGAATATCGCTTTGGACGCAAGCCGGAAGGGTTGTGGCTCCCGGAGACGGCGGTAGATCTGGAAACCCTGGACCTCATGGCACAACACGGCATCGGCTTTGCCATACTTGCCCCCAGGCAGGCAAGCCGGGTTCGGCCCATTGATGGTAATGAATGGCAGGACGTGAGTGGTGGAAAAATCTATCCTGCCATAGCCTACCGGGTGTCGCTGCCGTCTGGCCGCGTCATGAACCTGTTCTTTTACGACGGTCCCATTGCACAGGCTCTGGCATTTGAAGGATTGCTCGACAACGGCGAGGCGTTCGCCAACCGGCTGCTGTCCGCCTTCGCCGACGACTCTCCTCGCCTCGTCCACATCGCCACGGATGGCGAAAGCTATGGGCATCATCATCGCAACGGCGACATGGCCCTGGCGCATGCGCTCCATCACATTGAGTCCAACGGACTGGCACAGGTGACGAATTATGGCCGGTACCTGGAGGATCATCCACCGGCGTTCGAAGTGGAGATCTTTGAGAACAGCTCGTGGAGCTGCGAGCACGGCATAGAACGTTGGCGGTCCGATTGCGGGTGCAACAGCGGCGGCCACCCAGGTTGGAACCAGGGTTGGCGAGCCCCCCTGCGTGCGGCCCTGGACTGGCTCCGCGATGCCGTGAACCCGGCTTATGAACAAATGGCCAGACAGTTTCTGACCGATCCCTGGGCGGCTCGAGACGACTACATCGACATCATCGTGGATCGATCACCCGAGCGCATCACGGCGTTTATGAACTGCCACGCAACCCGCCCCTTAAACTCCGAGGACGAGATCACGGTCCTGAAGCTTATGGAGCTCCAACGCCACTTAATGCTCATGTACACAAGTTGTGGTTGGTTTTTTGACGAGCTTTCCGGGATTGAGACGGTTCAGGACATAAAATATGCCGGCAGAGTTCTGCAGTTGGCCGACCAGCTTTTTAGCGAACCCTTCGAACCTGCCTTTCTCGAACATCTTGAACTGGCCAAGAGCAACATACCTGAACACCGTGACGGTCGCACCATATATGAGAAATTCGTCAGGCCTGTCATGCTCGATATGAAAGACATAGGCGCCCACTATGCCTTAAGCTCACTGTTCCAGGACATCGGCGAACGCAGCTCGATCTATGCGTATTCCGCCACCCGGGAGGACTACCGCAGCTTTCAGGTCGGAGGCTCCAGGCTGGTAATCGGGCGGGCCACGGTCACTTCAGAGGTTACGCGCATATCCTCCAGCTTGTGCTTTGGCGTTCTGCATCTGGGTGATCATAGTATCGCCTGCGGCACCGGTGAATATCAGGGCGCGCAAAAATATGAAGCGCTGGCCAAAGAGATTTCCGCGGCTTTCGCCGGAGCTGACTTCCCGAAGACCATACTTCTGCTGGGTAAATACTTCGGGACGTCCACGTACTCTCTGACCTCGTTGTTTGCCGATGAGCGGCGAAAAGTCCTGAACATCATCATGGGGCCGACTCTGAGAGAGGCTGAAGCTGCATATAGCTCGATTTATGAGCACCATGCTCCCTTGATTCGCTTTCTGACCGGGTCCGGCACGCCACGGCCCCAAGTCCTGTCGGTCGCCGCGGACTTGTGCTTGAATGCCAAGCTTCGCAGGGTGCATTCAAGGGGAGGGGCTTGACCCCGAAGTCGTAAGACCTCTTCTGGAAGAAGCTCGTTTGGCCGGCGCCACTCTGGATGCGACTGCTCTAGGCTTGTTACTGGCCGTCAACATTGAGAGTCTGGCCGAACAACTTCTCGAGCAACCTGACGACCTTTCTCGCCTGGAGAGGTTGAATAAGGCTGCACAACTGGTCCGGACCTTGCCGTTCGAGGTTAATCTCTGGAAAACCCAAAACATCTGCTACAAGATCCTTCACGCCCATTGTCCCAACTTCAAGAAGAAGGCCAGCCTGGGCGACCAAAACGCGCAAGAATGGCTACGCCATTACACAGTCTTGGCCGAGAATTTTTTGCTACGGGTGCCCATATGGCCCGTAAACAGCAAACCTGCAAATGGATAGAAGACCGGGAAGTCTCTCATGAATATGCCAACCGCGACCTATCGGATTCAATTCAATCCTGCGTTCGGCTTTCAGGCCGCGCAGCCAGTCATTTCCTATCTGGCGGACCTGGGTATATCCGACCTGTACGCTTCTCCCATATTCAAAGCCGTCAAGGGCAGCCTCCACGGCTATGATGTGGTTGACCCCAATCACCTGAATCCTGAGTTGGGAGGGCTCTCTGACTTGGAGGGGCTGGCCGCGGAGCTAAAAGCGTACAACATGGGGTGGATTCAGGATATTGTCCCGAATCATATGGCGATGGATTCGGACAATCGGCTGCTGATGGATATTTTGGAGAATGGTTCCAGCTCCAGGTACTTTCAGTTTTTCGACGTGGATTGGGATTATCCGGCCGCCAGCCTCAACAAGAGAATTCTGGCGCCATTTCTTGGCTGGTTCTATGGGGAATGTCTCGAAGATGGAGAGATCGCCCTCCAATACGGTCCTGATGGCTTCAAGGTGGCTTACTACAACCTCGCTTTCCCGTTACGAATCGAATCTTATCTCAATCTTTTTAACAACTTGCCCCAGTTAAAAAGGAAACTTGCCGAAGACAATTTCGACTTTATCAAGCTTTTAGGCATCCTCTACGTCTTGAAGACGCTTTCTTCTATCAATGAGCCGGAGGAGCGCAATAACCAGATAGAATTCATCAAGCGCACTATGTGGGAACTCTACAATAGCAATGCCGTAATAAAGGCATTTGTTGATGAAAACGTGCGGACCTTCAATGGTGAAAAGGGGAAGGCCGAGAGTTTTAATTTTCTTGATGACCTTCTTTCCCAACAAGTCTTCAGGCTTTCATTTTGGAAAGTGGCCGCGGAAGAAATAAATTATCGCCGCTTTTTTTGTGTTAATGGGCTAATTTCACTAAGAGTGGAAGACGAGCACGTTCTAAACTACACGCACGGCCTGATTTTCGATCTGATTGAAAAACGAGTTGTCACCGGTGTAAGAATTGATCATGTTGATGGGTTGTACGATCCGGCAAGCTATCTGCAAAAAGTGAGAGAAAAAGCACCGGCAAACTATATAATCGTTGAAAAAATACTCAATCTTCAGGAAGACCTGCCACCTTCTTGGCCGGTCCAGGGAACCACCGGCTATGATTTTACAAATTATGTCAATGAGTTGTTTTGCCAAAAGGAAAATGCGCGAGCCTTCAGCAGAATCTATGCCAGCGTAACTGGCTTAAAGAATTCTTATGAAGATGTCGTGCGCGACAACAAAAAGCTGATAATTCAGGAAGATATGGCGAGCGACGTCCACAACCTCGCCCAGCTCCTGAAGAAGATCTCCAGCCGGGACCGCCATGGAAGCGACATAACTCTCACTGCGCTGCAAAGAGCCTTGACCGAAGTCCTGGCAGTATTTCCCGTATACCGGACCTACATCAGCCAGGTTGTGGTCTCGGACGACGACAGGAAATACATTTTGGCCGCGGTGGACCGGGCCAGAGCCAATTTCCCCGCCCTATTACATGGATTTACGTTCGTACGAAGATTCCTTCTCCTGGACTTTCCCGATTATGTTTCTGAGGAAGAGAAGCGGGACTGGCTCCACTTTATCAAGAGGTTTCAGCAACTTACCGGGCCGGTAATGGCGAAGGGAGTCGAAGATACCACACATTATGTGTTCAACCGGCTCTTGTCACTCAATGAGGTAGGTGGACGGCCGGGTCACTTCGGCTGCTCGCTCGAAGAATTCCACAACTTCAACACGAAGAAAAGAGACTTGTGGCCGGATTCCTTAAATGCAACCTCGACTCACGATACCAAAAGAGGCGAAGACGCGCGCGCCAGAATAAATGTATTGTCCGAGATGCCGGACGAGTGGCTAAATAAACTCCGGACCTGGATCAAGATAAACCGGGGCAAAAAAAAGCGCCTCCGCGGCTTAGCCGTTCCGGATAGAAACGACGAGTATTTTTTATACCAGACGCTGATTGGCGCCTGGCCATTTTCAGATGCCGAGTATCCCGAGTTCATTGCAAGAATTAAGAGATATATTGTCAAAGCTGTCCGGGAAGCCAAAGTCCATACCGCGTGGTTGAAACCCGACACTGAGTATGAAAACGCTTACGTCTCATTCGCTGAGCAAATCCTGGCCCGCTCAGAAGCCAACGCCTTTCTGAAAGAACTTATCCCGTTTTGCCAGAGAGTTTCTCACTACGGGATACTCAACTCCCTCTCGCAGACACTGATCAAGATTACCTCACCCGGCGTGCCTGATTTCTATCAGGGATCTGAACTATGGGACCTGAGCTTGGTGGATCCTGACAATCGCCGGCCGGTAGATTTTGAAAAAAGGCGCGCCATGCTGGCTGGCATCCGTGAACAGGATGATGCTGATATTGGCCGACTGGTCCAAGATCTCCTTTCCACGAGAGAGGATGGAAAGATTAAACTCTTTCTCATTTATCGGGCCCTCAAAGCAAAAAAAGCAAATCGAGAGATCTTCCGTTCCGGCGCTTATCTTCCCCTTGAGTCGGCGGGAAGATTCAGGAGCCATGTCATCGCCTTTGCCTGGAGGTATCAGCGGCAATGGGCCCTGGTCATTGCTCCGAGGTTTCTCAGCCACCTGATTGAAGAGGGAGATTTTCCTCTGGGAAGACAAGTATGGCAGGACACAGAGGTGATAATGCCTAACGGGGCACCTGCTGCCTGGCGGAATGTTATCACGAGCGAGGTACTTTCTGCGGGCAAGGCACTGTCTGTCGGAGATATATTACTCAGTTTTCCAGTGGCGTTGCTCATGGGCGAAGGAAAGGAGGAGTATGTGCAACCCACTTGAGTGGTACCGCCCCGACGGTGTTCCCAGGAGTGCCGGCCAACTGCTGAGAGTCAATGCGTATCCTCCTATCAATAGTACTTCTATGAACTTGTGGGGGTAAGATGTCTACAAATGCCAACGTTGAACCATTTTTCGTCAAAGACTGTGCGCTGGTGACAATAGCAACTGGGAAGAAGGCCCAAAACCTAAAAGAAACGGGAGAGCATTTGCTTAACATCCATCTCAGAAGCGTATACCATCATTTTTGGGGTGGGCCCCCCATGGGCGGCGGCGGCGGCATGGAGGGGATGTATTAAGAGATAGTGGGGAGATGTTTTGGGGGGAGAGGGCTAAGGGCCACCGGCACTTCCCCCCCCCGCAAAACCCCTATAAATTGGGAGGTGGAAGATATGGCAAAACTGGTTTGGGAGATGATAGAAGCAGAACCTTCTTATCGGAAAATAGAGAGAGCTAAAGTTCCAGGAGGATGGCTTATTAGGATGGAGGTGGGAGATAGTGGTGGCATAACCTTTGTGCCTGACCCAAAGCACGAATGGGAATAGCTTTCTTATGTATGAACAGGGGAAACAGGAGCTAAGGACTCAATTTGTGGAGCTGAGGGCCATGGGCAATCGGCAAGCCTGCCAAGAAGAAAGCCAGAGGCCTCTCTGTTTCAAGACTTAAAGGATATCATGAGGAGGTCTTTGTTGCCGGGTCAGACCTTTACGGCTCAGGCCTGCCTGAATAGCCTGAGAAGATAGATATATGTAAGCTCCCTTATAGATATGCGGTCATCATTCAAAACCCCTCGACCTTCCAGGTAGACGAAAGGGGATATTGCAAAGACCTTGCGGAGGAGTCTGCTAATGATCCCTAACAGTAAACCAGTAAAAAAGCCTGACAGTAGGCCGTCAGTCAAGGCCACCTTTTATCTCACTAAAGAGGTTCTGGACTCCCTGGAGGAAGCCAGGCTCAAGCTGAGAGAGATGGCCAGGCCAGAGGGCAGGGCTAAGATAACCAAGTCCCTGATAGTGGAAGTGGCTATTCAGTTAGCCATTGAGGATCTGGAGGCCTCAGGAGAGAAAAGCCCGCTTGCCGGTATGCTGGCATGGCAGTAATATGGGCAGAGTTGAATCCAGGTTTTTTGAAGAAAAGGAACCTTTTCGGGGTTAAACTCGGGGAGAGAGGTTCCCAAAACCATTTTTGGACCGCGGTGGCCACGGCGACCGCATAATCTCGGGGTTATGGTTCGGCAATGAACTCGGAAAGATTAATGTCCCGGCATCCTCTCAATAACGGCCTGACCCTGGAGTTTTGGGACTACTCCCGGCCGCTAGCCGGCGACCGCTGGTTCGTGCTCCTGGAGGTCCGGATCGCCATTCCGATTCGGCCCGACACCCTGCCGCCGGAGCTGCGAGGGCAAGCCGACCAGGTCAAGGAGGCGTTGGGGGACGAAATTATCTTCTCCCACAAAGACGAGCGCAACTTTATTGCCGCAACGGAGGCCCCCAAAATCCTCCAGGACATGCAAGATAGGTTTTTGGACATGGCGCCCGGTTACTTCGGGCATCCTGATTTTGCCGCCAGGTTCATCCGAGGAAAATTCGCGGAAAAGCAAGAACTGCAGCGCTGGCAGCGTTTAGATACTCGACAGGGCGGCCATTCATGACCGATACGGCCCCTGCCCTGCATACTCCTCGCTTTTTCGGGGGAATGATAGGTCGCCTTAATTTCTCAGTACGTTTCTTGACCATATACTTCGTGGTTATCTTTCCTATAAACTACGATGCGAAGCAAAAGGCGATGATTAAAGACTTGAGGAAATTATTCCTTTATATTGGTGCTTTATTTGTGGCTGCGGGCCTACTCTTCTATGTCCTGGCATATTATTAAATACCCCTAAAAAAAGACAAAATGGACAACGTTGAGACCTGATAAAAGGTTAGGAGGACCGTCTGCGGTCCCTATTATTATTTACCCCTTTTCTAATTAATATTTGGAAACTTATTTCTTGACAAAAAATTTATTTGAGGATAATATATATTTACTCCTTGCTTCCTTGTGGGTTGTTTTTGACCTGAAACATGGCAAAATACGACAAGACAAAGTAAGGCAAGACGGCAAGGTGCCCACCTTGCTGGGGCAGGAAATGGCCGATTCGGGGAAACCGGGTCGGCTATTTACTTTTAGCGGTCAATTCTCAGTTCGGCATCGTTAATGCGCAAAGAAGCAATGCGCGATAACTGCTATATTGTGTAGCAATAACGAAAACAAATTGATATGTTATATGGTTATCATAACTGCATCTCAGACCATGCTGGCTTTTTAAATTTTGCCCATATGTCAGATTTGATCTGATGTTATTTTGATAATTGTCAGCTCAAATCTTGGTCATTACAAGTGATTTTCTTTTGAGCGGCCACTCTTTTCACCCCGTAGCCCGTATCGGTATGATTTTGGCCCCGGACTTGATCCCTTCCAGGTAGTCGGCCCAGGCCTGCATCATCTTCTTCCGTTCCGGCATGAACTCGGCATAGTTGTACGCCGCACGCACGCTGTTTCTTTCGGCATGGGCAAGTTGGCGCTCAGATGGCGTCCCGGTTCCACCCCTGTTCATTCAACAATGTACTGGCCATGCTCCTGAAACCATGGCCGCTCATCTCATCCTTGGCATACCCCATGCGCCGCAGGGCGGACAAAATAGCGTTGCTGCTCATCGGCCTTGAATCGGTCCTGGGGCTCGGAAAGACATACCTGCCATGCCCGGTCAAGGGGTGGATCTCCCGCAGGATGTCTAGGGCTTGTCTTGATAACGGGACGATGTGCACGGCGCCCGCCTTCATTTTCTCTGCAGGGATTCTCCATTCTGCCGTCTCAAGATTGAATTCAGACCACTCGGCCTGTCGCAACTCCCCCGGCCGGACAAAAACCAAGGGCGCCAATTGCAGGGCGCAACGGGTCACGATACCACCCCGGTAATCGTCAATGGAGCGCAGCAATCCGGCGATTTCCTTCGGGTCAGTGATGGTTGCCATGTGTTTACCAGAGGCCGGAGGGATAGCACCGCGCAGATCCCCGGACGGATCGCGCTCGGCCCGGCCGGTGGCTATGGCATAGCGGAAGACTTGGCCGCATACCTGTTTCACTCTGTGAGCCGTCTCAAGGGCTCCTTTCGCCTCGATTCGTCGGAGCGCCGCCAGCAGTTCCGGCGCTGTAATGGTTTTGATTGGTCTGGCCCCCAACCAGGGGAAGATGAAAAGCTCAAGCCGCCGGATGGTTGTCTTGGCGTGACTGGTCGCCCAGGAAGGTGAAAATTTGGCATACCACTCACGAGCGATGATCTCGAAGGTCTCGGTCTCTTGGTTGCCCGCCGCCTTCTGCGCCTTCTTGGTCTCGCTGGGATCAATACCATTGGATAGCAGAGCACTTGCCTGGTCCCGCCTCTGCCTGGCCTCGGCAAGTGAAGTTTCGGGGTATGTGCCGATACTAAGTAACTTCTCGCTACCCCCAAAACGATACTTGAACCGCCAGAGCCTGCCGCCAGTCGGAGTTACCAAAAGAAAAAGACCCCCACCGTCGAAAAGTTTTTGGGGCTTTTCTGTCGGCTTGGTCGTTCTGGCCTTGGTGTCAGTAAGCGGCGCAATCCTTTTAGGCATAGGGTTTCCCTCCTTTTTGGGGGTATCTCCGTTGGGGGCAGGGGCAAATACCCCTACACATACCCCCAAACCTTTCGGATTTCACTAGATCAATATGAATATTATTGGACAACGGAAAAAAAGAAGGGCCTTATTTATCAGGCCCTTGCGGAAGGTATCAGATGATACTGGATTAAATCTTGGTGGAGGCGGCGGGAGTCGAACCCGCGTCCGCCAATAGTCCCTATAAGCTTCTACATGCGTAGCCGGTGTTTTAGTTTCGCCCCCAGAGACTTCCGCCAGCAGAATTCCCGGAGACTAGCCCACTTAGTTTTCGTCCGCCAACCCGCAGGCGTTATTGGCAGCTTTGCCGCGTAATCGTCACTTGGGACCTCTACTCGGCCTCAAGACCCCAAGCGCTAGCTTTAAGCAGCTAGAGCGTAGCCGTAGTTGTCGGCAATTGTCTTTTTCCTACCCGTTTTACGAGCGGACAGGACCTCGGCATGCAACTTACAGTTCCCTATTTACGTCGAAGCCGTTTCGCCCCCTAATTTAATAGTATACGTATTTTTTAGATATTTTCAAGCCCCCCCTGCCTTGCTCCCGGGACAATCGGCACCGGCTTCTTACCCTGGCCGCCGGGGCCGGTCATTTTCATCTCTTCCCACCACCGGGGGCTTGATGGCCCTAGCCCCCGGTGGCTCAGGGGGGTGCTTATTTACCCTTACTGTCCGTTGTTCTCGTCGTCTTCGTCTTCGGAATCTCCTTGCTCATGCTGGAGCACGGCGGCGGTGCCGGCATCCACCTTGACCTCCAAGCCGTTGCTCAGGTTGACACAAAAAATCAGGCAGCCGTTCTCATTCTCCAGTTCCACCTTTTGCACCTTGCTGCCGGGGTAGGCCGCTTGGGCCGCGGTCATGGCTTGCTCCGCGGTGATCTTGGCCAGGGCCGCGAGGTTAGCCGGTTCCGGTTTCGGAACTTTGATACTGCAAGGATAACCGGGACTTTGGCCCGCGATGGTGCGAGCCCCTGACAGCATCATGCTCAACAATGCCAAGAGAGCCAGAGTGCCCATCCCGACAAAGCCGATTCTCTTCTTCATCGTTCTTCCCCCTGCAAATCCCTGAGGTTGTAATGCTTCGGATGAGGTCAGGTTTCTGAAGATTTATCTCCCAAACATGGTGGCATCTTTGGAGGCCTTCCAGTCGGGCAGGATGGCGCCATTCTGGCCATGCACGCCGACCTCCACGATAATGGCCCCCTGGTAAAGCAAGGGAACCTTCCACTCGCCGCCCTTCCCCAGCCAGGCGGGGCCGACTTGCAGTTTCGGCAGCACCGTCTGGACCGTCTTAACCGCCTCCTCAGGGGAGACCGAGAGCTTCGGCGCCTGGAATTTCTGTCCCTTGGTCAAAATCTCCCCGGTCATGGGGTTTAGCCGCACCCGGCCGATAACTTTGCCCTCAAACATTAGGGGCACTTCCAGCTTGATATCTCCTTGTTTTCCCTGTTTGGTAAAGGGCTTGCCCAGGCTGAGATTCGGAATCGCCGCACTTACCGTGGCTTTCGCCTGGTCCGCGGTGATGACCGGCGGAATCTGAGGTCCCCCGCCTTTATCCTTTTTAGCATACGCCGGACCGGCGGCCAAGATGACGCCGGCCAACACGATAACTACCGCTCTCATCAAACTTTTCATCCGGTTGCCCTCCTTCTTTCTCAAGCACGGGGATTGTTAGTTATCATTATAGATAACCAAGATTACCGGAACCTTGCCGCAACATTACAAATGTGAAAGGTCTACCAAGGGCAACATCCAGGCGGGGAGTGAACAATCTATATGGGGAGGTAAACCGTAAATTGCGAACCGGCTCCTGGCCGGCTGGCGACCTCCACCCGGCCGCCGTGGGCCTGTATAACGGCTCTCACCAGGCTCAACCCCAAACCCAGGCCCCGAGCGGACCGGCTTTTATCGCCGCGGTAGAGGCGGTCCCAGATCTTAGAGATTTCTTCCGGAGGAATGCCCAAGCCGCTGTCCCTGACGGCCACCGCCACGTAAGGCGGTTCCCGGTAAGCCTCCATCTGCACTTCGCCGCCCGGGGAAGTATACTTGATGGCATTATCCAGCAGATTCGCCAGAGCTTGTTGAATCCGGGACTGGTCGATGGTGACCGTCAGGTCCGGGGGACAGGCGCTGGAGAGGGCGATCTGCTTCTCCTCCGCCACATAACGGTACAGTTCCTCGACCCTGGCCAGCATTTCCGCCAGGTTCACCGGCTTCAGTTCCAGGGGCATGACCCCGGTCTCCGCCTCAGAGATGTCCATCAGGGTGGTTAACATGGTAAGAATCCGCTCGGATTCTTCCAGGCAGTCAGCCAGCGCCTCCCGGCAGGGCCCTTCCCCCTGAGCGTTTTGCAAGGCCATCTCGGCCAGGCCGCGCCACCGGGTCATGGGGGTGCGCAAATCATGAGCCACGTTATCCAGGGACTCGCTCATGCCGGTTATCAGGGTGGCAATTCTGGCCAGCATTTGATTGAACAGCCTGGCCAGCTCATCAAGCTCATCGACGCTCGGGCCCACCGGCATACGCGCCTGGATATTGCCGGTATCGGTGATGGTGCGAACCGTGTGAATGAGACGGCGAACGGGCCGCAAGGCCCGCATGGCCAGCAATTGGCCGCCGACAAAGGCCAGCACTACCACCGGGATCAAGACCGCGATGAAGACTCTCTTGAAACTCTCCAAAACTTCCGTCCGGCTCTCCGTGTTCTTGCCTAATTGCAGGATGAAACCGTCCGGCAACCTGGTAGTGAGGATCTCCAAGACCTCATCATGGTCTCGGGCCTCGAGCCGAGTCCATGATCCCTCGGCCACCGCCTGGCCTTCCAGGGGTCTGAGATTGAAATCGGCCCAATCATCGGGAAGATTTAAAAAGCTCGTCCGGTTATTGGGGCCGGCCACCCGGACGAAAAAAACGTTGGGTTTGCCGGCATATTTTTGAAATTTCAGATCATTTCTGAGGGCGATGATCCCTCCGGCCCGATACTGGGCCTTCAAGTCATTGAGCCTGCCCCGGACCACTTCCTGGTCTTTTTGTCGCAAGGACGCCGAGAGAAAGAGAAAGATGATGACAAAAAGGGCTATCGAGCTGAGGATAAAAATCGCGGAATACCACAGAGTTAACCGGAAGCCGATGGTGCGGCGCACCCGGTTAAGAACTTTTAAGGACATAACCGATTCCCCGAAGGGTGTGGATTAGCTTGTCCTCAAAATCCCGGTCGACTTTATTTCGGAGTCGGCAGATCAACACATCAACCACATTGGTCTGCGGATCAAAGTCATAATTCCACACGTGCTCCATGATCATGGTCTTGGAAACCACCTGACCGCCATGGCGCAGCAGATACTCCAACAGGGCGAACTCCCGGGCCTGCAAATCGACCTTCTTCCCCGCCCGGAACACTTCCCGGGTAAGCAGGTCCAGGACCAGCTCCCCCACCGCCAGGCGAGTCGGGTGAGCCGCGCCGCTGGACCTCCGGATCAGGGCTTGCACCCGAGCCAGCAACTCCGCAAAGGCGAAGGGTTTCACCAGGTAGTCATCGCCGCCGGTTTGCAGCCCCTTTACCCGGTCAGCCACCGATCGTTTGGCGCTCAGAATGATTACCGGCAGATCCTTCCGGTGCCGCCGTAATTCCGCAATCAGTTCCAGCCCGTCCAACTTGGGCAACATGAGGTCAATGATGGCCACATCGTAAGGTTCGCTCAGGGCTAAATGGAGGCCATCCTCCCCGTTGCCCGCATGATCCAAGGCAAAACCGGCCTGTTCCAGACCCTTCCTGACAAAATCGGCGATTTTCCGGTCATCTTCTACCAGCAATACCCGCATAGGGAAAATCTCCGGCCGGGAGACGGCCTTCACCGGGCTTGCCGCAGCTTATGGGCTGCCCCCATGAGGCGGTAGACCGAGGCCCCCGCCAGGGCGGCAATGTCTTCGGTGGGCAAATGGCGCGGGATAGTATCGTCAAAGAGGATGTTGGCCTCCGGGGGGAATTCCTCGTCCCCCCGCCAGAGCACGTGGGTGACGGGCACCAGGGGAAAGGCCGGGAACCGGGCCGCGGCGTCCCCCAGCCCCAAAGGCTCGCCCCCCATCTGGGCGGCCACCTGGAGATAGAGCTCGGGATCGCTCCCGAAGGTCTCCAGCAGGGGTTTTTTGGCCCGGGAGACGAAGGCCGACCAGTAGAAGGACCCTTCCGGCACCTGGCGGAAATCGATGGTTTGGCCGGTGAGCAGTTCTCCCGTGGTGTTCAAGAGGTAATGGAGGATGAGGATCTGCTCGGTCAAAGGGATGTCTCCCGAGCCGGTCACCGGCACGACCGTAATCTCCGGCCAGCCGACCCGCCGCCCCTGACCGAAATAAGGCACGATTACCGCTTCTTTGCCGTCGGCGAAGCTATACTCCGAGTGGCTCCGGGCCGCCAGCCGCTTGGGATTAAGCTTTTGCAACTCGGCCGCCGCCAGGGCGATGGCCGCTTTGTAATCATCGATGCGAGGCATATTAACATCCTATCTCTGTCTCTAAAGTTATTCACGCCGGTTCAAAAGGGCCCAGCACGCGGCGCCCCTACGACAGAATCTACGTCATTTGCAGGCACGTCGTGCTCTACCCACATGGGCTCGGCATAATTTGCGGGGACTCAGCTAAGCTGTTATATTATAAAAATTTCTTGACATTAGGGGAATTGATATTTTAACATGAATAAGGTCGAGGATATGAACGATATGCATTCCTGCTGGCGCCGGAACTATTATTTTAGCTTTTATTATTATCCGGGCCTGGGGTGCGCCTCGACTTTTAAAAGAATGTAGGCCAAAGTAAAGAAAATCTTTTAAAAGCCGTGGCGCAGAGGCGACCACGGCTTTTTTGTTGGCGGTGGCGGCCTCACCTCAAAAATCGATGCAGCCGCGGCGAGGAGGAAGAAGTGGTTGGCAAACAGATTCGCTTAGAGCGCATTATGAACCGGGATACCGAACGCACTGTCATCGTCCCCATGGACCATGGGGTCACGGTGGGGCCCATCGCCGGCCTCATCGACATGAAGAGCACGGTAAATGCGGTGGCCAGCGGCGGGGCCAACGCCATCATCATCCATAAGGGCTTGGTGACCAGCGGCCACCGCCGCCGGGGCAAGGACGTGGGCCTCATTATCCACCTGTCCGCCTCCACCGCGCTCTCGCCCTACCCCAACGCCAAGACCCTGGTGTGCACCGTGGAGGAGGCCATCAAACTGGGGGCCGACGCCCTGTCCATCCACATCAACGTGGGGAACGGCTCCGAACGGGAGATGCTCTCGGACCTGGGCCGCGTGGCCCGGGAAGCCCGGGAGTGGGGCATGCCGCTATTGGCCATGATGTACCCCCGGGGCGAGAAGATCAAAGATGAGTTCGACCCCCAGGTGATCATGCACGTGGCCCGCCTGGCCGCGGAACTGGGCGCCGACATCGTCAAGGTGTCCTACACCGGGTCGGTGGAGTCGTTCCGCAAGGTGGTGGCCGGCTGCCCGGTGCCGGTGGTCATCGCCGGGGGCCCCAAGATGAACTCGGACCGGGACATCCTGGAGATGGTGCAGGGCGCCATCGAAGCCGGGGGCGCCGGGGTCTCCATCGGCCGCAACGTCTTCCAGCACCGGGACCCCAGCCGCATGGTGGGGGCCATCAGCCTCCTGGTGCACGAAAACTCCGGGGTGGAGGAAGCCCTGTCGTTCCTGCAGGCGGTGTAAATACGGTTTTTGGTTTTTAGTTTTTGGTTTTTAGAAAAAATGTCTCCCGGCTCTGGGAAATTTTTGATCGGGGTTAATCTTAACCAGAAACTAAAAACTCGAAACTTGAAACAAACGATCAATGACCCCGAGGGGTCCCGATGAAGGATGAAAATGTAGAACCGCCGCCCTCGGCGGTTCCTGCGTCGGCGAGGACGCCGGCGCTACATTTATTCATGTAGAAGGAAGCAGTCATGAAACAACTCTGGGTCAAAATCGACCCCTGGGACAAAAAACTGGTGACCGCGGCCCTGGAGTCCGGGGCCGACGCGGTGTGGGTCCCCGAGGGCAAGGCGGGCGAAGTCAAGGCCCTGGGACTTATCCGGGTGGTGGCCCCCGACGGCGACCTGGCGCCGGGCCGGGACTTTCAGGAAATCACCATCCGCGGCACCGAAGACGAAGCCGAAGTCATCAGGGCGGCCCATAAGGGCCCCGTGGTGGTCAAGACCCCGGACTGGACCGTCATCCCTCTGGAAAACCTGGTGGCCCAGAGCGGCAACATCTTCGTGGAAGTAGCGGACGTCGACGCGGCCAAGACCGCCTTAGGCGTGCTGGAGAAAGGTGTGGACGGCCTGGTGGTGACCGGGGCCGACGTGGGGACCATCAAGCAGATCGCCCGGTTGCTCAAGGAAGCTTCACCGCCGGTGGCCCTGGCGACCGCCCGCATCACCCGCATCCAGGCCTTAGGCATGGGCGACCGGGTCTGCGTGGACACCTGCGCCAATCTCGCCCTGGGAGAGGGCATGCTGGTGGGCAACTCCTCCGGGGCCCTGTTCCTGGTGCACGCCGAGTCCCTGGAAAACCCCTATGTGGCCCCCCGGCCCTTCCGGGTCAACGCCGGACCGGTGCACGCCTACATCCGGGTCGCCGCCGACAAGACCAAATATTTAGGGGAGCTCAAAGCCGGAGACGAAGTGCTGGTGGTCAACTATCAGGGGCGCACCTGGCCGGCGGTGGTGGGCCGGGTGAAGGTGGAGCGCCGCCCCTTGATGCTGGTAGCCGCGGCCGTGGACAGCCAGGAGATCACCACCATCCTGCAAAACGCCGAGACCATCCGCCTCACCCGTCCCAACGGCGAGGCGGTTTCCATCGTCAGCCTGCAAGAGGGCGACGAGGTGCTGGTAGCCCTGGAGGAGGCCGGACGCCATTTCGGCCACAAGGTTCAGGAAACCATCCTGGAGAAATGAGCCATGACTAAGAAAGATATCAGACAGCAGATCGACGCCCTGGACCGGGAGTTGCTGGCCCTTCTCAACCGCCGCCAGAGCCTGGCCCAGGAAATCGGCCGCATCAAAAACCAGGAGGGCCGCGGCACCCTGGACTTCCAGCGGGAGGAAGAGGTCCTGGCCCATCTCATGCACCTCAATCCCGGCCCCCTGAGCCAGGCGGCCCTACGCAACATCTTCCGGGAGGTCATCTCCGCGGCCCGGGAGGTCCAGATTCCCTTCGGGGTGGCCTTTCTGGGCCCGGAAGCCACCTTCTCCCACCTGGCGGCCCTGAAAAAGTTCGGCCGGGCCACCCGCTTCGGGCCTCTGGCCACCATCCAGGAAGTCTTTGAAGAGGTGGAAAAAGGCAAATACCAGTATGGGGTGGTGCCCATTGAGAATTCCACCGAAGGCATCGTCAACATCTCCCTGGACCTGTTTGCCGACACCTCCCTCAAGATCTGCGGGGAAATTTTCCTGGAAGTCTCCCACGATCTGGTGTCCAAGTCCGGCCAGCGGGCCGACATCGAGGTGGTCTATACCCACCCTCAGGCCTACGCCCAGTGCCGCCGCTGGCTCAAGACCCACCTGGGGGAGATCCCGGTCCTGGAGGTGGCCTCCACCGGGGTGGCGGCCCAGAAAGCGGCCAAGAATCCCAACGCCGCGGCCATCGCCAGCGCTTTCGCCGCGCCCCTCTATGACCTCAGGGTGGTGGAGTCGCGCATCGAAGACCAGCCGGGCAACGTCACCCATTTTTTCGTCATCGGGCCTGATTCGCCCGGCCCCACGGGGGCGGACCGGACTTCCATCATCTTCGCGGTGGACAACATTCCCGGGGCCCTGTACAAGACCCTGCGCCCCCTGGCGGAGCGAGGCATGAACATGACCCGCATCGTGTCCCGCCCGGCCAAAAACGAAGCCTGGCGCTACCTCTTCTTCGTGGACCTGGACGGCCACCGGGACGACCCCCAGGTGGGCCAGGCCCTGGACGAAATCATGGCCATCAGCGCCCACTTCAAACTCCTGGGCTCCTACCCCCGAGCCGCGGGCGTGGAGAATTTGAGTTGACTGTTTTCTGTATTCGGTTTTCTGTTTTCTGTAAAATACTGGGGATAATTTTACCGTGAAAATCCTCTGTCATATGGCAAGGAGATTCTTCTGCGAGACGGTGTGGTAATGTAGGACAGCCGCCCCCGGCTGTCCCAGGACAGGCGAGGGCGCCTGTCCTACATTTCCTTCGCCATGGTAAGACATGAGCCGAAACCTTCCTCTTCGGGAGTGAAGCGAATACGGTTCATGAATGTTTAGCCTAGAAAAATGCTTCGAGAGGCCGGGCTAAGGAACAAAAGTGGAACCGCCGCCCCTGGGGATTCTAAAGTCGGCGAGGGCCCCGGGCTCTGCATCTGACGGCCAATAGTCCTGATTTTTTAAGAAGTTAGATATTATTAATCCACAAACCTCCTTGACCTACGATGCCTGAAGACAGAAAACAGAAAACCGAAAACAGAAAACTAAGAATCTGCGTGCCCATCGTGGAAGCCACGGTAAACCGGGCCCGGAGCAAGTATCTCCGGGCGGCCCGCAAGGGCCTGCTGGCCGAGATCCGCCTGGACTATCTGGAGCAGCCGGACTTGAAACGGCTCTTTCGCACCCATCCCGGGCCGGTCATCGCCACCAACCGGCTCCCCGCCGAGGGCGGCCGCTGGCAGGGGTCTGAAGGGGAGCGCCGCCGGCTGCTGGCAGAGGCCCTGGAACTGGGGGCGGATTTCCTGGACGTGGAGCTGGCCGCGGAGGCCGCCTGGCGCCGGGACCTCTGGGAGCGCCGGGGGCCGGCCAAAATAATCCTCTCCTGGCACGATTTTTCGGAGACTCCCGCAACTGAACGCTTGGAAGCTGTTTTGCAAGAAATGCTGGCCGCGGAGGCCGATATCTTGAAAATAGTGACTCTGGCCCGTGAGCCTGAGGATTGCCTCCGGGTCCTGGCCCTCATTCCCCGGGCCCGGGCCCAAGGCCGGGAGATCATCGCCTTTTGCATGGGGCCCCTGGGCAAGTGGTCCCGGGTGGTGGCGCCCCTCCTGGGGAGCTTTCTCACCTTCGCCCCCTTCACCAAAAAAGGGGCTTCGGCCCCGGGGCAGTTGACGGTGAATGAGCTGAAGCGGGCCTGGAAGGCCTTGAAGTGATTTGAAGCTGTCAGCAATCAGCGGTCAGCGGTCAGCTTTTTTGCCAGAATTTAAACTCGTTCCCAAGCTCCTGCTTGGGAACGCAAAATATTTGTCCAAGCTCTGCTTGGGGGAAATGACAAAGCACGCTGTAAGATGAAAATCGGCAGGCACAGAGGCCTGCCCCACCAATCAAGATTAGAATTTAATTTTCTTAGCTGATAGCTGATAGCTGACCGCTAAAAACTTCTTTATGATCGACGGCCACACCAAAGTCTATGGCATCCTGGGCCGGCCGGTGGCCCATTCCCTGAGCCCGGCCATGCATAACGCCGCGTTCCGGGAATTAGGGCTCAACGCGGTCTACGTGGCCTTTCCGGTCACCGACCTGGCCCGGGCGGTGGCCGGCCTCCGGGGGCTGGCCGTCGCCGGGGTGAGCGTCACCATCCCCTTCAAGGAAGAAATCATCCCCTTGCTCGACGAACTGGACCCCCGGGCCGCCCGCATGGGCGCGGTGAACACCGTGGTCAACCGGGAAGGGAAGCTCACGGGCTTTAACACCGACTGGCTGGGGGCGCTGACGGCCCTGAAGGCCCAAACCGCCATTCGGGGCAAGCATTTCCTTATTTTAGGGGCTGGGGGCGCGGCCCGGGCCATTGCTTTCGGCATTGTGGAGGAAGGGGGGCGGATCACCCTCACGGACGTGGACGCCCGCCGGGCCGCGGCCCTGGCCCGGGATCTGGGGGCCGAGGCCATCCCCTTGCAGGCCCTGGCTCAACGCCCGGCCTCCATCCTGATCAACGCCACCCCCATAGGTATGGAACCCCAGGGTGAGGAAATCCCCCTCAGCCCCGACCTTCTGGGCCGCTTTGCTCTGGTCATGGACATCGTCTACCGGCCCTTGCAAACTCGGCTGCTGCGGGAGGCCCGGGCCCGGGGCTGCGCCACCATCGACGGCTTGCAGATGCTCATCCACCAGGCCACCGCGCAGTTTGAACTATGGACCGGTCGGCCCGCGCCCCTGGAGACCATGTCCCGGGCGGCTTACGCAGCCTTGGAGGAGGGGTGATGAATTTTTGGGGGAGGGGGCAAAGGGCGCGTGCCCTTTCCCCCTCCCCCAACCCCCTACCCCCAATTCCATAAGGTTTGGTGGCACAGGCTTCCAGCCTGTGTAGGCTCCCAGGCTCAGCTTGGGAACCAGAACCAAAATTGAAAGGGTGGGCAGTGCCCACCCTACATGGCTATATGGGTATTGTAGGGGCGCACCCAGGTGCGAGCCCTAAAGGCGGGCGGACTCAGCGGGTCCGCCCCTACGATGGCCGTTAAACGAGAGTAGCATTGATAAGAAAGATTAACCCATTAGACCAAGTCCAAGCCACCCTCACCCTGCCCGGCTCCAAGAGCTACACCCACCGGGCCCTGGTGGCCGCGGCGCTGGCCGCGGGGGAAAGCCGGCTCACCAATGCCCTGAGGGCCGAGGACACGGAGCTGACGGCCCAGGCCCTGGCGCAGCTGGGGGCGGGCCTTGATTGGCAGGGCGACACCGTGCGGGTGACGGGGAAGGGAGGCGCCTGGCTGCCCGCGGCCAAGCCCCTCTACCTGGGCAACTCCGGCACCTCGATGCGCTTCCTCACGGCGCTCACCGCCTTGGGACAGGGCGAGTACCGCCTTACCGGCACCGAGCGCCTCTGCCAGCGGCCCCTGGGCGAGCTGCTCGCGGCCTTGGGGCAGCTGGGGGTGCGGGCCGCGTCCCAAAAAGGCGACGGCTGCCCCCCGGTAACGGTCCACGGCGGCCTCCGCGGCGGCCGGGCCAGCCTCTCCGGGACGGTGAGCAGCCAGTACGTCTCGGCCCTGCTGTTCATCGGCCCCCTGGCCCCGGAAGGGCTCGACCTTACGGTCACCGGCGAGTTGGTCTCCCGCCCCTACGTGGACCTGACCCTGGAAGTCATGGGGGGCTTTGGCATTTCGTACTACCGGGAAGGCTACCGCTTTTTCCAGGTGCCCGGCGGCCAGACTTATACGCCCCAGGACTACGCCATCGAAGCCGACGCCTCCAGCGCCTCCTATTTTTGGGCCGCCGCCGCGGTAACCGGCGGCCGAGTGACCATCACCAACCTCTGCCTGACATCCTCCCAGGGCGATGCGGCCTTTCCCCGGGTTTTGGAGCGTATGGGGTGCCGGGTGGCAGCCTCGCCCGCCGGGGTCACGGTGGCGGGCGGCCCTTTGCAAGGCATTGAGGTGGACATGGCCGCCATGCCCGATCTCGTCCCCACCCTGGCGGTGGTGGCGGCCTTTGCCCAGGGGGAAACCGTAATCACCGGGGTGGCCCACCTGCGCCACAAGGAATCGGACCGCCTGCATGCGGTGGCCACGGAATTGGGCAAAATGGGGATTGGGGTGCGGGAAACCGCGGACGGCCTGGTCATCCAGGGGGGCCGGCCCCGGGGGGCGACCATCGACACCTATCAGGACCACCGCCTGGCCATGAGCTTCGCGGTGGCCGGCCTCCAGGCCCCCGGCACGGTCATCAAGGACCCGGAGGTGGTGGCCAAGTCCTTCCCGGATTTCTGGGAGTTTTTTGAGCGTCTTTATTCCTGAAAATGCTATCCTGGCAGGGCTTGATCATTGTCAGAGACGAAAAGACATTTCAAGACCGATTTCCGGCGTCATCTTGAATCACCGAAGGGTTTTCAAGTTGGACAAGAATCACCCCCCTTTTCTAAAGGGGGGCAGAGGGGATTAATTAAGCTCTTGATAATCCCCCTAAATCCCCCTTTAGGAAAGGGGGACTTAAAACTTCCGTTCCCAACCTTTTACTGGTTGAGAACCTATTTTCAGACTAAGGTAGATTTTGAAATAGGTTCGAGTAATAATCGCATGCTGACCACTGACCACTGACCACTGTCTACCAAACTATGTCCCTCTCCCTGCCCGCCCGAGCCCTCATCATCCTGTCCGTCCTCAACCTCTTAGATTATCTGGACCGGTACCTCATCGCCTCCCTGGGCAGCCTGGTGAAGACGGAGATGGCCCTGAGCGACCGGGCCTTCGGTTTCTTGGGCACCGCCTTCTTCCTGGTTTACCTGTTGGCCTCTCCCGTCTTCGGGTACCTGGGGGACCGTTACGGCCGCAGCCATCTCATGGCGGCGGGCGCGGTGCTCTGGAGCCTGGCCACCAGTCTCACTTTTTGGGTGGGCTCCTACCCGGCCCTAATTTTGGCCCGGGGCGCGGTGGGGGTGGGGGAAGCCTCCTTCGGCACCCTGGCGCCGGCTTACCTGGCGGATATCCTCCCCCTGGAGCGCCGGGGCCGGGCCCTGGGCCTGTTCTATCTGGCCCTGCCGGTGGGCTCGGCCCTGGCCTACCTGGTGGGGGCCCTGATGGGGAGCCACTGGGGCTGGCGGCCGGCCTTCCTCCTGGCGGGCCTCCCGGGGCTGCTCCTGGCGGCCCTGGTCTATCATCTGCCGGTGGGACGTCGAGAAGCTTCCCCGGGTGCATCTGCTCCGGTGGGTCAGGGGCCTCTCAAAGATGCCTGGACGCTGTTCCGGGTCCCCACCCTGCGCCGGGTCACCCTGGGTTACGGCATGGTGACCTTCGCCCTGGGAGGCCTGGCCTTCTGGATGCCCCGCTATCTGGAGGTATCCAAGGGGCTGAGTCTCTCCCAGGCCAACCTGTTGTTGTTCGGGGCCGTGACCCTGGCCGGCGGTCTGGGCACCCTGAGCGGGGGTTTTTTGGGCGACCGCCTGCTGAGCCGTACCCTGAGAGCGCCCCTCTGGGTCAGCGGGGTGGGCATCGTGCTGGCCCTGCCCCTGGCGGCCCTGACCATCTTCGCGCCCCAACCCGCCATTTACGTCCCGGCCCTGGCAGGCGCAGTCTTTCTGTTATTCTTGAACCCCGGAGTCCTCACCGCGGTGATCGTGAGCGTGGCGGGGCCCTGGCGCCGGGCCCAGGCCGTGGCCCTGAATATCGTGGTCATTCACCTGGTGGGGGACGTGCCCTCCCCTTTCCTCATCGGCTGGGTCTCGGACCTCTGGGCCCTGAAATGGGGGGTCTCCCTTACCCTGGTGGCCCTGGCCGCGGGCGCGGCCCTGATTTTTGCGGCCCTGCCCCATCTGGAGCGGGACCTAACTGCCGCCGGGGAGGTTTAAGCCGCGGCCGCAACCCGATTTCCAGGCCGCGGAAGAATTTTTTGCCGCTAGATCAACCAGATAACCTGCGAGACTGCACTGCCGCGGCGTTTTTGCCATTGACTATCCAGGAATAAATTGTTATAAAAATATTTGCCACGTAGTCACTGACGCGGGGTGGAGCAGCCTGGAAGCTCGTCGGGCTCATAACCCGAAGGTCGCAGGTTCAAATCCTGCCCCCGCTACCAAATAAAAACGGGGGGTTACGGCAAAATCGTAACCCCCTTTCCTTTGGCTCTAAAATCATTTCCAATCTCATTTCCAACCCAGGCCGGGAAAATGAGGGTAAAAATTCCCAGGATGTTCCCTTGTATCTGGCGGCCTTCGGCAATTGCATCAGGGGTTCGACCTGGGTCTTGAGGGGTTAATGGGGCCCTGGCCTACCCCAGCAGCGGTCCTCCCGCCTACCCGCCGACCCCGGCCCCGGTGTCCACCATTCGCCAACCGCCTGCCCCGCTCCCACCCTGGCGCCGCTCCATGGCCCCATAATTTTCCGGCCCCCAAACCCAAACCCCGGGACGGGACTCCTACCCCCCCTACCTTAATAAGTCCCCTACACATTCCACGCGATTTGTCATTTTTGACAAATCTGACAGGGTGGGTGAGATCCCCCTCTATGACCAATTCCCCCGATGGAAGCGATTACACGCCCTATAAAGCATGTTATGCTATGTTGACTCCATCTAGAGGGGCAATGACCCTAAATTTACCCTTAAAAAGACTACCGCTGGCCAGGGATCATCATCAACCTCTTCCTCCTCGCCCTGATCCCTGGCGCAGCCCCAGGAGCGACACAATTCGCAGCCCAGAAAGGCAAACCCCAGGACTTGGGACTCCTGCCTCCCTGGTCAATATTATCCGTACGGAAATTTTCCGATTTTTCAAAGATGAAGTTCGATAAGAGAATGCCCACCAGCTCTGTGAGACAGCTATGATAGCAATATCAAAATATGATTTTCAGCTCGCAAAGAATGGATAGATAGCAGTTATCATAACAAAATAGAATTGCCTTAGAAAACAGGTCGGTATAGATATAATGGTTTAGTTGGCGACAACATGGAGATATTAAATAATGGCAGAGCACCTAATATCATCGTCCCGACTATTTCTATAAATTCGGTAAAATGGAACCATCATATGACGAAGGGCATTTAGAATGTAAAATACATCTTTAGATTGTTTCTCAAGAAATTCTTAACTGTCTACGGTTGATTAATAAGTATTTGATCCCCAAAAAAGTAACTGTATATGTTTGCCGGGGCGGGTAAAGTATGCTATATGTGCACCCGGAGCATGGTATAACCTGTCAGAAGGATTGAAATTGTCCGGTACCCGCCCACCCCATGGTTTCTATCAGGATGCAGTTACCTTGCAACTGCCGAAGATTTGCCTTCTCTTGGCGGCCAGTTTCATCTTTTTCGCCCTGTTCTCCATGCAAGCGCTGGCAGAAGGGGGAACCAACGCCCAGCGCTTCTACAGCCGCGGAGAAGCGCTCGCCAAGCAAGGGAAGGTGGAGGCTGCCATCAAAGAGTTTGAACAGGCGGTACGGCTGGCTCCGGAGGATGCCGGGATGAGAGCCCGCCTGGCCTGGCTGTTGCTGGACCAGAATCAAGCCGAGGCCGCCCTGCCGCATTTTGAGCAACTGCTCGCTCAACGCCCCCATGACCAAGAGGCCGTTTCCGGAATAGCCATTTCCTGGTTGAAGTTGGGACACCCTGGGCGGGCGCTGGCAGTGCTGGACCGGGGTCTAAAATCCCACCCCAGGGAGGCGCTGCTATTAAAACTGAAAGCCGAAGCTTTGGGCAGCCGGGGAGTTACTGCGGCCGAGGCCGTCAAGGTCTATGACGAGTTGCGGCAAATCCAGCCGGGCAATGCTGAGTGGGGCAGAGCCAGAAGCACGGCCACCCGCCTGGCCGCCGCCCACAGCTATAACGAAGCAAAGTCTTACCTGGAAAAAGGCGACCGGGCCTCGGCCTTGCAAGCCTTTGAGCGCGCCCTCCGATTCAATCCGGAATCCGTAGGCTATCGCACCCATTATGCCTGGACTCTGCTGGAAGACGGGCAGCTTCTGAGCGCCGCCCAGGGCTTCCAGGAAGTCCTGGACCAGGACCCCTTGAAACAGGACGCCTACCTGGGGCTCTCCCTGGCGCAATTGCGGCAGGGCGACCCGGCTGCCGCCCTGGCCACCACCCGCCGGGGATTGGAACTCTTCCCCGAAGATATGCAACTGCTGGAAGTGCGGGCCGGGGCCGCCCGGGGCCGGGCGGAAACCCTGCCCCTGGCTGTGGAAGCCTTTAAACGCCTCCAGGCCCTGCGGCCTACCGACTACCGGCCGCAACTCCAACTGGCCCAGATCTTCTTTGAGCAGGGCCGCACCAACGACGCCGAGCAATGGTACCTGGAAGTGCTGCAGCAGGACCCGGGAAATGCCGAGGCCAATCTTGGTTTAGCCCGCTTAAACCTATTGAGCGACGCGTACGGCCAGGCGCGGTTTTATTTTGAGAAGGCTTTGGCCGCGGCGCCGGAAAACCCGGAGGCCGCCAAGGGACTGCGGGAAGTGCAGGAACTCATGCGCCCCCAGTTGCAGACCCATGCGGGGGCCTTGGAAGACTCGGACAGCTTTCGCCGCTCTTATATTTACAGCAGTTTCCAATCGTACCTCACCCCTGATTTGCGGGCCACCTACGGTTACGGCTACCTTAATTACACGATGAACAACGATCCCTTCCAGGGACGGACCCGGGAGCACTCGGTCCATCGGCATATACTCCCCCTGGAGTTCAACTACCGGCCCTTCCGCCAACTGGTTCTGGAACTGGGAGGAGCCTTCAGCGATTACGGAGTGTGGGGCCAATCAGGATCCGGCCGGGCCGGCTTATACTACCAGGCTACAGCCGATTCCGGGGTCTCCCTTTCCTATGCGTATTATGACGTGATTGATTATTACGGCCCCTTTAGAGGACCATGGGGGCGGCACGTGGATGAGTTCGCCGATATGAACCGCTACCGGTATCTGGTGATTGATCCCACCGCCATGTGGACTCAGAATATCTTCGGGGCCTCCAGCACCCAGGCCATCACCGACCACATCCGGGCCCATGAAGTGGCTTTTTGGGGTTATCAGACTCTTTTCTCCCGGCTCATCTTGAGCCTTTATGGCTCGGCGAGCCCTTACAACGACGGCAACTTTCGCAAGAATGTAGGAACCACGGTCACCTACCGGATGTTGGCCGACCCCCTGCTCAAGCTGAAATACTCCTTCTTTTACCTGGGTTTCCGAACCCATTCGGTTGAGTTGGCGAATCTGCCCCAAGGGTCCGCCCCCCTTTATTGGGACCCCATAGCCTTTAAGAACCATGCCTGGGGGGTGGTGTTCGAGCAGAACTGGCTCGGGCGGGTTAAACTGGCGCTGGAAAGCGACTTATTGTACAGTCCCGGGGCGCCAACCCCGGGAGCCCTGGTTTTCCTTGAGGTGGATGTGTTGTTGACCCAAAACCTGGCTCTGCGTACTGTGGGTTACTATCTCAACAGCGTAGATGGCGACAAGACCTCCTACCAGGTGCGCAGCATCAGCGCCGGCCTCTCTTACCGATTTTGAGGCGCGGGAGACACCGGAGCCCACGAGTTAATCATAATTCACTTACCACTGCCGCGTAGCTTCAGCAAAACCCTTCGGAATCCCGCCTCCCCAATTCCTCTTTTCCCCGCACAACGGAGCCCTAAGATGTCCAGCGACGCGAGGAGAGCGGTGAAATTTAAATTTACAGTCATTAATCTGGCACAACTATTGCTTTTTAAAAACTGAATGAATCTCGCTCAGGAAAACCCGATCTTGGCATGAGGCAGCTTAGAGAATGAAAAGTTTTTTTCAAGATCTCATAAAGAAGCATCCTTACCACCGTTATCACGAGAAAGAAGACCGACGCCGCCGGCTGGCGGGCCAGATCCTGTCGATTGTCTCCATCGTTATGGGGGGCCTTTATCTCATCTGGCATTTCCGGTTTATCAACTGGTCCATCTGGTACATTTCCCTGCCCTTCTTCTGCGCGGAAAGTGTTGGGTGGCTGCTGTTCACTTCTTTTTCCTTTGTCACCTGGTACCCCCGGCGCCATATGCCCGAAGGCCTGCCCATCGAAAAACCCTTCACCGTGGATGTGTTCATCACCACCTGCGGCGAGCCCCTGGACATTTTGAGGCACACCCTGATGGGCGCGGTGGCCATAACCTATGAGCCAAAGACCATCTATGTCCTGGACGATAAGGACAGTCCCCAGGTGGCGGCCCTGGCTGAAAAGTTCGGACTCCGCTATTTAGCCAGGCCGGAGCACCGGGAATCCAAAGCGGGAAATTTGAACTACGGGTTGGCCCACAGTGACGGCGAACTGATCCTTACCCTGGACGCCGACCAGGTTCCCCATCCCAAGATCCTGGACCGGCTGGTAGGCTACTTTAAGATTTCCCGCATCGGTTTTGTCCAGACCAAGCAGAATTTCATCGTGCCCCACGGAGACCCCTTCGGCAATACCGACAAAGTCTTTTACAATGTCATGCAATGCGGCAAGGACGGAGATAATGCCGCTTTTTCCTGCGGCTCCGGCGTCGTTTACCGCCGTCGGGCCCTCCAGGAAATCGGCGGGTTCAGCACCTGGAATGTGGTGGAGGACGTTCACACCTCCATTCTCCTGCACCAGCGCGGCTGGCGGTCCATCTATTACAATTATTCCCTCTCCGTCGGCACCGCGCCCACAGATATCTGGGGGGTCTACCGGCAGCGTGGCCAGTGGGCCTTGGATTCCCTGCGCCTGTTTTTCTGGGACAACCCCTTCTTCCGCCGGGGCCTGACGCTGCGGCAAAAGCTGCAGTATGCCAATTTGGGCTTTGTCTATCTGGTTTCAGCCTGGTTCATGCCCATCTTTTTCCTGGTGCCCATCTTGTCCATTCTAACTTCCCAGGCCGTCCTGACCGCCTCGGTGCCCTCATACATCCTACATCGTCTGCCCTACTTCCTGGTCATGGGCCTGGCTTATGAACTGCTGAACTATCCTACTCCCTATTTGCATGCCTACCAGATGTGGACCGGTCTGTTCCCGGTTTTCATTCTGTCCACCCTTCGGGCCTTGCGTTTCCGCCAAAACAAGCCGGCCTATACCGTAACCAGCAAAAAGCAGGTGGCCGAGCTTAAAAAGCCGGCATTTGTGGCGTTGTTGCCTCAGCTCGCCATCATCGCCGGGTCCATCTACACGGTCATTTACGGGCTCTTTTTTGCTACCGGGCCCCTGGATTTCCGCCTGCTCAACTGTGCCTGGTCTACCTGGGCCGTCTGGACTCTTTCCGGCATCTGCATGGCGGCTTTATTTAATATTCACTGGGTGGAAGAGGCACCGGAGCCGGAGTGGTTCTCTGCCCGGCAGATAGTCCATAATGTGTTAGCCCTGACGTTTTTCTTATTTCTCTTTGTCCTCTGCGCGGTCATGATCCTTGAGATGGGGGGCAATAAGGGGTTGTTCTAGAAAAATAATAGAATGATAAAGCTTGGCCTCTATGATCCGGGTTGCCCGTCGCGACTGGCCCCTGTTAAAGAAGCGGAGGCGTATCTGGGCGCCCCGGTGCAGGTAATCAGTTGGTATCAGGCCTGGGGTTCACGGTTTCGC
Source organism: uncultured delta proteobacterium (assembly GCA_963790655.1). Taxonomy (GTDB): domain Bacteria; phylum Desulfobacterota; class Desulfobaccia; order Desulfobaccales; family 0-14-0-80-60-11; genus DASWLF01. The sequence goes on from CAWBPT010000004.1 coordinate 402,623, forward strand.
CGGTGCTGTCCCCACCTTATTAGGGAGGCCCATGGCCGGGGCCTCATGCCTTTGATTACCTGGGAACCCTGGAAGTTGCCCGAAGATCTCCCCGGTTCGCCTCCCGAGAGCCAGCCAGATTTTTCCCTGGAAAAAATTGCTTCCGGCCGATACGAGAATTATGTGCGCTCCTGGGCTCAGACTTTGGCTTCCCTGGGGGTACCGTTATTCTTAAGGCCGCTCCACGAAATGAACGGCAACTGGTATCCCTGGGGAGGGTCAGTGAACGGCAATGATGCCTATACTTTCCGGCATGCCTGGAAGTATCTGCGCCAAGTTTTCCGGGAGGAAGGCGCCGGTAACGTGGCCTGGGTGTGGTGCCCTTATGCCCAATCAGTGCCGGAGACGCCGGAAAATGCCCTGGAAGCTTATTTCCCCGGAGAGTCGGAGGTGGACTGGCTGGCCCTGGACGGCTACAACTGGGGCGCCTCCCAGCCCTGGGCCCAGTGGCAGAGCCTCCCCCATGTCTTTGAGGAGGCCTATCGCCGCCTCAGCACCCTGACACCTCACAAGCCCATGATGATGGCGGAGGTCGGTTGCGCCGAGGAGGGAGGAGACAAGGCCGGCTGGATCAGGGAAGGATTGGCTGCCTTGTCGGAAAAATTTCCCCGGGTGGAGATCCTGGTTTGGTTCAATATCAAGAAGGAGTGCGACTGGCGTCTGGATTCGTCGCCGGCGTCGCTATCGGCTTTCCGGGAGCAGGCGTGGCGCTTCCGGGGGAAATAAAAAACGGGGCGCCACCCGTGGAGCCGCGCCCCGTCTAAAAATTAAATTAACTTAACGTAAGCCTAACTTAACTTACGGCGCCAGAGGCCCGCCAGCAGCAAGACCAGTCCCGGGCCCAGCAGAGACAGGCTTCCCGGGAGCGGCACCCCGGATATTTCCAGGGTCACACTCTTGGCATTGTCCACCGAGTTATAGTCATTGATGTAGAACTGGACGTCCGCCTGGTGGTCCAACGTGATAGTCATGCCGTCCACATTTTGCCGATAGTAATTCAAGGCGCCGGTCTCGGTGGACTGCCAATAGCCGTCATAGCCGCCAAAAGCGAAACTGGCGGTGCCTTGATTATTTTCATAAATGGCATCCATTTGCACGTAGGCGTTCCAGACGTTCAGGTCCTGCAGGGTCTCCCTGGGCCACAGGTAGCTTTTCAGATTGTAGGCCTCGGAGTCTTGCGCCAGCCTGAGAATGTATTGCCCCGCCGGCAGGGTCAAAGTTTTCCAAACGTATTGGGCATTGGGGTTATTGAACGGGTCGCCGCCGGATTCGATCTTCCAATCGTTGTTACCTACATAGGTATGATTGTTTACCAGGTCCTGGACCATGGCGTCCAGGTCGGTCCAGGTGCTGGGCAGCGAGCCGGAACCTGAGGTCCACTGGTAATAGTAGCCGGAGGAGTCCGCCTGAGCCACGTATAGGTAGGTCGTAGGATTGGCCCACCAGGTGGCGTTGGCCACGCCGTCCAGGGTTACTACGGTAACGGCCAGGGCCGGAGAGCTCCCGAAAGCCAGCGCGCCGGCCATGACCAGGGAAAGTACAAAACGCAAAAACATTCTAATCCCCCTCAGCTTATAATTATGCAAAAAATATACCCACGAGCTTTGCTGAAAATCAACGTGTTCAACTTGCTAAACATCATATTGCGAACTCGAATTGATTATTCCAAAATATCAAGACCTTCTCTGAAAAAACCCTGTGTTTAAAATCCCTGCCATAAGCAAATTTTTGTACCGATAGCATACCTGTTTCCCCTTTATTTGCAGCCTGGCGCGGCCCAAAATGGAGCGGCCGTAAAAAACCTGGTCAGTATCAAGAGGACATTATCGAGTTATACTTGCCAGACCCAGCAATTATCCCTAAAATCGGAAAAATTGCATGCATGATCTGGATAACGAAATCCTTCCAAATCCTCTTGGAGAGCGCATTAAGGGGAGATTGCCGCCTTGTACACCCAATCGTTAGACCCAATTTTCAAGAGAGTTACTGAAAATTCTGTTTGTCCGTTATTAAGACAATTTTGTCCATAAATTTGGAAATAATATTAAGTGTCAGGATTTTGACAAAAAATAGTGCTTATTTAAACCTATAAATTGTTAGCTGATACCAGAAAATCCCCTGACATACCCGGCCTTGGGGCTGGTGTCAGATTATCCTTATCCCAGAAATGCCAACTATCTTGCCAAACCCTTCTCTTATCACCGAGCTTCCGAATACTGCAGATATGATCTCCATATCCTCCCAAGAGCATTTGTGGGGTGGATGATTTCAGGTGCCTGCGAGGAAAGGAAGCCAGAACATCAGGAGGGGGAAAGAAGGGGTTCTCCAGGTTAAAAGTGAAGATATGTTCAGGATATGGGAAGTTTTTGGAGCTGTGATAAGTTTCGGGTCATAGCTGATAACATAGCCATTGTCTGGTTTCTGAAAGCCGCTTATCTCCCCAAGTAATGATAAAGAGTTTCCTGCCACTCTTGATGACGGATCTTTTGCAATAGGACTCGATTTATGCTTTTCCGCAGTGGGCTATTGTTCACCAACGCGATGCCATAATTCTCTTGAGAATATGTATGGGGAAGTACGTCTAATTTTCCTTGGAATTGTTGTTTGATCCTGTAACGTAGTTCCGGTCCATCATAGACGAAAGCCTTGATTTCTCCATTAATCAATGCTTCCAACCCAATTTCAACCGATTTATAGGTCTTAAATGAAATTAAACTGTTTTTAAGGAAAGATTCACTGGTTGTGTACGGCATCGTGCCCACGAGAGCCTTTTTTAAATCCTCTAAGCCACGCACCGAAGTCTCAAGTTGTTTCACAGTAAGCATGGACGTTATCGTTGCAGTAAAAAATGACACAAGAATAACGGCAGTAAACATCCAGATTAAAGCAACTATCCGACCACCGATAGTTTTTGGATGTTTATCTCCATATCCAACTGTAGTCATTGTAACTGCTGAAAACCAAAACCCTGATCCAATCCCTTGGATAGTATTGCCACCAAAATGTGCAGAGTTTGGTTTCCTTTCAAATAACCACACCATTATGCCTACTATTAATAAGACAAAAAATATTATGGTTAATATTTTTATAACAGTCCAAGAAAACAATTGCTTTATTATAATAATCAAGGCATTTTTTTCTTTAATAGGAACGGCGATGCCTAACCCAGTAGTATAAAAAGGATAGGTAAAATCAAAATTATCAAGGCGCTCAGGAGTTATTGTTAAATTTAATACCACGACGTCAATAGATCCATTCGTAAGCCCTTCAAGCAAGTTGTGTTGGTCTAGTTCTATAAACTCATAGGTTAGATTCAATTCCGTGGCGATTTGACGCCAGAGATCAATACCAATCCCAGTCCATCTTCCATCTTTATCTTTCATAGAAAAAGGAGGTGCTTCTTTTGTTCCTACTGTCAATTTCTTCTTGACTAATGGAACTTCTTGCCCGCTTTGCCCGTGGGCTTCTTGCACGGAGCCAATGGGAGTGAGCGAAGCCCAGGCCGTCACTACGGCTACCAGAATCAGAAATATCCCTTTGATGGCGGATAATACTCCTCTTTGTGAAACGCTAGCTATCATAGCTTGCCCTTTTTGCGTGAGCCCATTTCTATAATTAGGTTAATTTTAAAGATAAAAACAGGCACGTCAATTTTTTTAAAAGAACTAAGTTATTTTAGTTGGAAGAAATGAAGGTTCACATAGAGATAGGCTATATCTTGCCACAAAGAAAACTTATCGGATTTCTTGGATAAATGTTGATACGCTCTGAATAGTGAAATTTAGGCCCTCGTTCCCAAGTTGCACTTGGGAACGCAAATTTTAGCCCAAGCTCTGCTTGGGCACCTCTTTTTGGTAGCACCGGCTTTCCTGCCTGTGCTCCTAGAAGGGGCGATCCGCCGGGTCGCCCCTTCTTTTCACCTATGGTTCCCTGCCATCCGTCCTACCCGTTCTGGCCCCCCACGCCCCCCATTGATAACCTGAAATCCATCCGGCATCTTGCGGAAATTCCTTCCTTGGAGCGCATTTATGGTGCAACGTCTTGGTGGCACAGGCTTCCAGCCTGTGCGCTGTTCCGTCTGCTCTCACCCCTCCCGCCCGGAGATCGACCGCGGCTTGAGGGCGGGGGTCTCTTACCGCACCCTGGCCGGGCAGTTCGGCCTTAGCCCTTCCGCCCTCTGCCGCCACACCAGGCATGTCGCCCGCCAGCGTGAACTCCAGCAGCGCCGGGAAAACCAGTCCCACCAGGACGCCCTCATAGAGAAACTGGCTCTCCTGGATACCCGCCTGGACCGCCTCTTCAATTCTGCCCTTGATCTCCACTCCCTCCATGTCGCCCTGGGCTGCATCCGGGAGTCCGTTCGCCTCCTCGCTCTCTTGGAGCGCTACTGCCTGGACCCGGCTGGCCGGCCATGATGCTCCCGTTCCGCTACGGCTGCAACGCTATAACGAAATATGTTGCAAATAAAGGGAGTTGTCTCGTTAACACCCCCGGTCCAACGCGGCACCATGGCGGCACAATTTGCGGAAAAAGTTTGCCTCGATGAAACGGCTATGATGTCAATTGCCTCATCTTCACCAAAAATTGCTTGAATTTACCTAGATATGTGGCTTGGAGGAGGGTTTTTATACCGGATTGAGACCTCTGCGAAAGTCTCATGTAGGATAGCCGCCCTCGGCTGTCCACACTTCATTTTGTCGCAGGCGAGGGCGCCTACGCTACATCTTGATTAAAGAGGCAGCAATTGAGACTTTCGCAGAGGTTTCGGATTCACTTTCTTATGCAATATCCGCCCAAAAAGAAAAATCGCCCCTTGCACTGCCCCTTGGCAATGCTGATAACTCGAATATGTGCCCGAAGGCATCCGGCCCCAGCTACCTCATCCGCCCCATGACCCGCGCCAAGCTGGACCTGGTCATGGAGTGGGCCGAGGCCGAGCGCTGGAATCCGGGGCTCCACGAGGCCGACTGCTTCTATGCCTGCGACCCTAACGGCTTTTTCCTGGGGGTGCTGGACGGCGAGCCCGTGGCCGCCATCGCCGCGCTGGCCTACGACGACACTTATGGGTTCCTCAGCTTCTACCTGGTGCAGCCGGGGTTTCGGGGCAGAGGGTACGGCCCGCGCCTCTGGCAGGCCGCCCTGGACTATTTGGGGGCGCGCAACCTGGGCCTGGACGCGGTGCCGGGGCAAGTGGGCAATTATCAAAAGTCCGGGTTCCGGGTGGCTTATCGAAACTTTTACTACCGGGGCACCGGGGGCGGCGTGACCCCGGCCGGGATAGTGCCTCTGTCCCAGGTGCCCTTGGCGGACCTGGCGGCCTTTGATGCGGCCTTTTTCCCGTCCCCCCGGCCCCGGTTTCTCCGGTGCTGGATCAACCAGCCTGAGGGCGCGGCCCTGGGGGCGGTGCCAGAGGGGCGGCTCAGCGGTTACGGCGTCCTGCGGGCCTGCCGCCACGGGTGCAAGATCGGCCCCTTGTTGGCGGATTCCCCGGAAATTGCCGCGGCTCTCCTCCAGGGATTAATGGCCCGGGCGCCCGGCGCCCCGGTCTACCTCAATATGCCGGAGGCCAACCCCCGGGCCCTGGCCCTGGCCCAGGAACGCGGCCTCACCCACATCTACACCACCACCCGCATGTACAACCGATATGAGCCCCCGGTGCCCCTGGAGCGGCTTTACGCCCACGACATCTTTTAATGCCAGTTTTCTGTTTTCTGTTTGCTAATAAAAATTAAGGTGCGCCAAGCGCACCCCTTACGCATCGAAAACTGGCTACTGAATACTGGCCACTGACCACTATCTTTTCTTCACCACCAGCACCGGGCAGGGGGCGTGGCCGATGACCCGTTCGGCGGTACTGCCCATGAGGAGCCGTTTGAGCCCCGTGCGGCCGTGGCTGCCCAAAACGATGAGATTGTGCCTGCTCATCCCGGGCGAGATCGGTGATGACCTGGTAGGCCGCGCCTTCCCGCACCAGGGCCCGGGTCCTCAGTCCCATTGCTTCGGCCCGGTCCCGCACCTGGGCCACGTCCCGCTGGCAGGCTTCAAGCAATGCTTCCCGCACCTCCGGGCCCTCCCCCAGGCCGGCAGGCAGGTCCAGCGCCGCCACCACCGACAGTTCGCTGCCGTAATCCCGGGCCAGGTCCAGGGCCCGGACCCCGGCGGCCTCGCTGTCGGCGGAGCCGTCGGTGGCCAGGAGGATGCGGTCCCAGCCGATGGAGCCCTCAGGCGGCACCACCAGGACGTCCTTGGGGCTGAAACCGATGACCCGCTGGGTGACGCTCCCCACCAGGACCCGCTCCATAAAACCGTGCCCCTTGGCGCCCATCACGATGAGGTCCCGGCTGCCGGTTTCGGCCAGTTCCACGAGGCGCTCATGGGGCTCGCCCCGCTGGCACACCGGCTGGATCACCGCGCCCGCGGCCTGGGCCAACTCCTGGGCCCGGCTCAGGGCCGTGTCGCAGGGCTCCCGCATGACGCGCTCGGCTCCCGGAACCCCCACCAATCTCAAGTCACCCTCATAAAAAGGGGCCACCGCGACCACGGTGACCCAGGAACCGGTCAGCTTGAAGGACTCCCGGAGGGCGTGGAGGCTCGTCTCCGAGCCGTCCACGGCCACCAGGAGGCGGCTGTACTTAGCCATAGCTCTGTTCTAGGGCAAGCTCGGCCTTCTTGGCGGTTTCGGCCCGCTTGGCCTTCCACATGCTGCCCAGGATGATGAAGGCCCCGATGCCCAGGGCGATGCACATGATGATGAAGCTGGCGGCGCTGAGAAATGTCTGGGTGGAGCTGCTCAGGGAAATGAAGCCCAACTCCTTGAGGTACTGCGGCACTGCCAGGCCCCGGCTCACCGCCACGATGATCATGATGGTGCCCATGACGATCTTGATCATGTGCTCTTTCACGTAGGTGGTGCCGATGGCGCCCAGCTGCACCCCCAAAAGGGACCCGGCCAGGATGATGAGGGTCAACCGGATGTCCACCATGCCGTGCATGGCCCACTTGACGGTGCCGCCGAAGCCCATGACGAAGGCGATGACCAGCTCCGAGGCCGAAGCCACCAGGCCCGAGACGCCCAGGACGTAAATCATGCCGGGGACGCCGATGAAGCCGCCCACCGCGATGGTGGCCGCCAACATGCCGGTGGCGAAGCCGATGGGGATGGTGAACCACATGGAGATGCGGACATTGGCCGTCTTGAAGTGCATCATGGGCGGCAGGTGGATGGACTGCAGCCACTTGGCCAGGGCGCAGATTTTTTCTTCGCCCCCGGACTTGGCGGTCTTCCAGGCGTCATAAAAGACGTAGCCGCCCACCACTACCAGGATGACCACGAAGGATAGGCTGACGTAGAGGTTGGAGCCGGCCTGGCCCCATTTGGCCAGAATCCACTCCTGGATATTGATACCCACCCAAACTCCGGCGCCGGCGGAGGCCGCCAGCACCAGGCCCAGCTTGATGTCCACCTGGCCGTACTTAAATCTCTTATAGGCGCCCACCATGGCCTTGGGGAACTTGTGGCACATGTTGCTGGCCACCGCCACCGTCCCCGGCACCCCCAGGCTCATCATGCCCGGGGTCAAGACGAAGGCGCCGCCGGAACCGATAAAACCGCTCACCAAACCACCGATAAACCCTACGACAAAAAGGAAACTGATGGACAAAATGTTCAAGTCAATAAAATTGACGCTTTGTGCGGCTAAATCATGCATGGTTCATACCTCCTGTCAAATATTCGAACCCAGGCGATCCAGAGGCTCTTAAGTATCGATACGTAGCTGGGGCCGGGGGCGCTTTCTCGGCGTCGGCCGGCTGGTGGACACCCGGGGCTGCACCTTCTTGGTGGCTTCGATACCCAGGACGGACCAGAGGTTAGAGGCAAAAGCGCCGTGCACAAAAGAGACAAGAAACACCGTGGCCACGGGCAGGGCCGCATAAATGCCGCCCTTGGTGAAATACTTCATGACGAGGTCCGAATTCAAAAACACCGCGGCATAGAGGGCCGCGGCGCCCAACCCCAAGGCCACGGTCTTGCCCAGCAACTTGCCCTTGCTTTGAACGTGCTCTTTTGCCATAACCTGTTCTCCTTGATATCCCGTTATACTGAAGACTGGGAGAGGAATCTCCCCAGTAATTTCCTCGTCCGAAATGCCGGCGTCGGTGATGACGAAGTCGATGCGCTTGACTTCGTGGTTCAGGTCTTTCACGGCCCGGGCCACGTCCTCAAACTTCACCACATGCTCGCACCTGATCCCCTGGGCTGTTAAGCCCGGCTCCGTGGCTTCCCAGGCGGTCCGGGCCCGCTGGGCGAACCTGGCCCGCATGGTCTGGTTGTACGGGGAGAAGAACTTCACCGCCTGGTCCAGACGCGGGGTTGAGGTTCATGGCGATGATGTCGTAACCCAACCGTTCCGCCAGGCTGGCGGCATAATCCATCACTCCCTCGGTGAAGACCGGGCCCTTGCCCACCACCAAAATTTTGCGCTTGACCTCCGGCGGCCGGTCCCGGCCTTCCGGCCCGCCGTTGCCCGGCTCGGCTCCCGGCAAAGAAGGCCTGGAGGCCTTGGCCGCCGCCGCCTTCTCGCCCGTTTCCTGCTTTTTCTTCATAAGTGTCATCATGGCCGTTACCTTCTTGAACCGTTTTGGCCTGCAACCACCCGGAAGGCGGTTGTTGTTGGTTTCGCCTTCTAGAGATACAAAATCCTTGCCAAAGTTGGCCCCTAAGTTAACTTATTGGTTTTATTAGATAATATTAGATAGTCTTTCTGGCCGCTGGCTTTGCCGGCATTGCACTATGCAACAGTCCCTGCAACACTTATTTATATATCAATAAATACAGCTACTTATAATCAGTGTCCCTGGGGAACACCAACGATTGCAAAACGCAACAGGCTACGGCTCTTGCCCCGGCTGGCATGGAAATATCTAAGAAAATCATTAAATTAAAAAATATGCTCCTGCCAGGCGGAAGTTGCCGTGCGGGAATTTTTCCTTTATACTGGAACTTGAAAGGGATTTTCCTTCCCCCCTAGAAAGGTGAGACGGCATGGTGTTTTTCCGGAAAACAACCGAAGAGGAGCGCCCCAAGGTAGCCCAGGAACTGGCGGATCTGCGCACCGCCGTCCAGAGGGCCCAGTTGCCCGAAGCAGTGACCGCGGTGGCCGTCAAAGAGCTGGAGCGCCTGGAGAAGACGGACCCTTCGGTGGCCGAATACTCCATCGGCCTCAATTACCTGGATTACCTGATCTCGCTCCCCTGGACCCGCTTCACCGAGGACAACCTGGACTTGACGAGGGCCGAGCGCATCCTGGACGGCCAGCACTACGGACTCCGGCACGTCAAGGAACGCATCCTGGAGTACCTGGCGGTGCGCACCCTCTGCAGCCTGCAGGCCTCCCAGGTCCTGGTGGTGGATGACGAAGAAATCGCCCGCACCAACCTGGAATACATCCTCCGGAAAGAAGGCCACCAGGTGAGCACTGCGGCCAACGGCCTGGAGGCCCTGGACAAGGTCAAGGCCCAGGAGTTCGACGTCATCCTCACGGACCTGAAGATGGAGAAGATGGACGGCATCCAGCTGCTGGAGTCCGTCAAACAGTTGGCGCCTCACACCGAGATCATCATGGTGACGGGCTACGCCACGGTGAGCTCCGCGGTGGACGCCCTGAAGAAAGGCGCGGCCCATTATCTCTCCAAGCCCATCAAGTTGGACGAGCTCCGGGCCACCGTCCGGGAAATCATCGAGAAAAAACGCCACATGCAGATGAACCGGGGGCCGATCCTGTGCTTCGCGGGCCCCCCGGGCACGGGCAAGACCTCCATCGGCCAGGCCATCGCCGAAGCCCTGGAGCGCAAGTTCGTGCGCCTGTCCCTGGCGGGCCTCAGGGACGAAGCGGAACTCCGGGGCCACCGCCGCACTTACGTGGGGGCCATGCCCGGCCGCATCATCAACGAGCTCAAGCGCCTGGAAGTGAATAATCCCGTCTTCATGCTGGACGAAATCGACAAGATCGGCCAGGACTTCCGGGGCGACCCCGCGTCCGTCCTGCTGGAGATCCTGGACCCCCAGCAGAACGGCCATTTTGTGGACCATTTCGTGGACGTGCCCTTCGACCTTTCCGGCGTCATGTTCATCACCACCGCCAACCTGGTGGAGAACCTGCCGGCGCCGCTGCTGGACCGCCTGGAAGTCATCCAGTTCCCCGGCTACACCACCCGGGAAAAGATCAAGATCGCCCGCCATTACCTGATGCCGCGCCAATTGCGGGAAAACGCCCTGAGCCACCTGGGCCTGGATTTCACCGAAGGGGCCATTACCCGGCTAATCGAAGATTACACCCGGGAGGCGGGCCTGAGAAACCTGGAGCGGGAAATCGCCATGGTCTGCCGGAAGCTCGCCCGCATTGTCCTTAAGGACAAGAGCGCCTCCACCGCCCTCACCGTGGACGAGACCCTGGTGGAAAAATTCCTGGGGCCCCGCAAGTTCACCCATGAAGTGGCCGAAGCCGGCAACCAGGTGGGGGTGACCACGGGGCTGGTGTGGACCGAATTCGGGGGCGAGATCATCTTCGTGGAAGCCACCAGGATGAAGGGCCATAAACAACTCATCCTCACCGGCTCCCTGGGAAACGTCCTCCAGGAATCGGCCCAGACCGCCCTGAGTTACATCCGCAGCCACGCAGCGCAGTTTAAGCTGGACCCGGATTTCTTCACCGACCAGGACATCCATATCCACCTGCCCTCCGGGGCCATCCCCAAGGAGGGGCCTTCCGCCGGCGTCACCATCGCCCTGGCGCTCCTTTCTCTCCTCACCGGCCGGCCGGCCCGCCGGGACGTGGCCCTGACCGGGGAACTGACTTTGAGCGGCCGCATCTTGCCGGTGAGCGGCATCCGGGAGAAAGTCCTGGCGGCCCAGCGGGCCGGGGTCAAGACCGTGGTCTTCCCCCAGAAAAACGAGGTGGACATCGCCAACCTGGAAGAGGAAGTGAAGGAAGGCCTCCAAATCGTCCTGGCCGATGAAATTGAGCCCCTGATTGACTTAGTCCTCTTGCCGAAATAGTAACTTAAGAGTTAGAGGATAAAAGATGGCTTTAGAACCAGAATTAAAACCAATCTTAGATCGGGAAAAGCATAAACGTGATTTCGATAAGCATTTCTCAGAAGTAGAGATTCTCTTAAAAGATATCACAAACTATGGTAGCAATTTAATCCCAAGATGCTTCGCATCAAGTAAGCGCAACCTGGAAGATGCAATTATCATCGGAACTCTATTAAAACAGGTTGTTGCAATGGTCGATGCGGCTGAGGTTTTAATTTCCAATTCGGCTTTATATTCTTCACATTTGCAGGCAAGAGCAGGGTTCGAAGCTTCTTTGTATATAGACTGGATTCTCAAAAGCGATACTGAAAAAAAGGCAAAATATTTTTACGTTTCTAATCTGCGAGAAGACAAGTTGTGGGCACTACGTGTTATGGGGACGAGTCCTGACCAAGCTAAATTCGATCAAATCATTGATGAAATGGATTTGCAATTGGAAGAAGACACTGATGAAATAAAGAAGGAAGCTGAAAGGCAGATTGCCGAGATCGATCGGATTCTATCGAGTCCTGCATTCAATGATATAAATATCCACATCCAAAATTATAAGGACCAAAAGGGGCTAGATTATGAGCCTTCTTGGTACTCAGCCTTAGGATTATCTAGTATTCGTAAAATAGCAATTGATGTTGGACGATTACCAGAATATCATTTTTTTTATTCCTTGACTTCCGAAGTGATGCACTCATCAAGGTATCGTCACCACATGGGATTTAAGGATGGCAGATTAATTTTCGAACCAATACGTTGCCTTAAAGGGATAAAGACTCTAATTAATTTTATTTTTTCATGCACGATGGGGACTTATATGAAAATTCTTGAACATTACAGACCTGATGAATTGCCTGCCCTTCGTAGAAAGTACGATAAGGACTGGAGAAATCCCTTTCTAACGGTTAAATCAGTTCAATACTCAGTAGACGATAGCCAAACGATATAACCATTAGGGGGCACAGCTTACCAATAAAAGGCTAATAAACTTTTAAAAGGGGCGACCCAGCAGGTCGCCCCTGCTTTTCTTCCTTAAGGGATTGGGGGTGGGGGCTTGGGGGAGTTTTTTGTAAGTGTAAGGGCCCCCGGCCCTTAGCCCCCTCCCCCAACTCCTCAGTTCCTAACTCTCGCCGTTCAGCTCGTAGCGTTTCAGTTTGCGCCAGAGGGAGACCCGGTCGATGCCCAGGATCTCCGCGGCCCTGGTCTTGTTGCCGTTCACCTGTTTCACCACCCAGGCGATGTACTCTTTCTCGTTTTCCTCCAGGGTATGGAACTCTTTGCGCTGGTGGCGCTGCACCTGGAAGTGGGGCAGGTGAAAATCCAGGGGCAGGTGCGGCATGTCGATGGTGCCGCCGTTGCACAGGGTCACGGCCCGTTCCATGATATTTTCCAATTCCCGGATATTCCCCGGGAACTCGTATTCCAGCAGCAACTCCATGACTTCCGGGGCAATATGGTCGATCTGCTTGCCCTGGACTTCGGCGAATTTCTTAAGGAAATGCTGGCACAGCAGGGGAATGTCATCGGCGCGTTCCGCCAGGGCGGGGACCTGCAAGGTGACCACGTTGATGCGGTAGTAGAGGTCCTGGCGGAAGGCGCCCCGCTCCACTTCGCCTTTCAAATCCTTGTTGGTGGCGGCCAGGACTCGGATATCCACGGGAATTTCGGTGGTGCCGCCCACCCGGATGAGCTTTTTCTCCTGCAGGACCCGGAGCAGTTTCACCTGCATGGAGAGGGGCATGTCGCCGATTTCGTCCAGCAGCACGGTGCCGCCGGAGGCCGCTTCCAGCAAGCCCTTCTTCACGCCCCGGGCCCCGGTGAAGGCCTCTTTTTCGTGGCCGAAGAGCTCGTTGGCCAGCAGCTCTTCGCTGAAGGCCCCGCAGTTGATGGCCAGGAAGCGTTTGTCGGCCCGGGGGCTCAGGTGGTGGATGGCCTTGGCCACCAGTTCCTTGCCGGTGCCGGTCTCCCCCAGGATGAGCACCGTGGCGTCGGTGGGGGCGATCTGTTCGATGGTTTTCTTCAGGACCTCGATCTTGGGGCTTTTGCCCACCAGGAAGGGGACGCTCTTCTGGCTCTGCACCTGGCGCTTCAGTTCGGTGACTTCGAGGCGCAGCCACCGCTTTTCCAGGGCCTGGCGCACCAGGATGCGCACTTCGTCGATCTTGTAAGGCTTGGGGAGGTAGTGGTAGGCCCCCCTCTGCATGGCCTCCACCGCGGTGGACACGGTGGCGAACCCGGTGATCATGATGACCTCGGTGTCGGGGTAGAGCTCCTTGGTGCGCTCCAGGACCTGGAGCCCGTCCACCTGCTGCATGCGCAAGTCCGTCATCACCAGGTCGAATTCATCCCGTTCCAGCTCCTTGAAGGCATTGACGCCGCTGTCCACCGCCACGGTGTCGTAGCCCTCTTTGGTGAGCACGTGATCCAGGTTCTCCCGGGCGATGAGTTCGTCTTCAACGATGAGGATGCGGCCGCGTCTCATGAGGAGGCCCTCTCTGACGGGGCTTTGGGGTTAAAGGGCATGCGGATGATAAATCTGGTCCCCTCCCCTTCCCGGCTTTCCACGGAAATGCGGCCGTGGTGCTTCTCAATGATGCCGTAGACGATGGAGAGTCCCAGGCCGGTGCCCGCCCCCACTTCTTTGGTGGTATAAAACGGATCGAAGATCCGGTCCAGCTCTTCTTTGGGAATGCCGACGCCGGTATCTTCCACGGTGATCACCGCTTCTTTGTGATAGTCGTCCGGGCTGGCGGCTATCCTGATCTGCCCCGGGGGATCTTTGATGGCCTGAATGGCGTTCATGAGCAGATTCAGGAAGACCTCTTGGATCCGTTGGGCGTCCAATTCCAGGATCAGGTCCCAGGGCACCTGGTCCACGATGTCGATGCCCGGGGGCACCTGGCTGGAGATGAGCCGGATGGAGCGCTTGACCACATCCTCCAGCGGTATGGCCTTGAGGGCGAACTCCCGCACCCGGGAAAACTCCAGTAAACCCTTAACGATGTCCCGGGCCCGGGCGACCTCCTGCTCCACGTTGGTGAGCATCTTGCGCAAAAATTCCACGTCACACTGGTCCAACTCTTCCAGGATGATCTGGCAGGAGGTGGAGATATTGTTCAGGGGGTTGTTCAGCTGGTGGGCGATGCCCGCGGTGAGGACCCCCAGGGAGGACATCTTCTTGCCCTGCACCAGCTGGTCCTGGCGTCTTTCCAGCTCCGCCACCATGCGGTTGAAGGCTTCCACCACCCGCTGGGTTTCGTCCCGGGTATTCAGCACCGGCAGCGGCTTAAAGTCCCCCTGGGCGATGCGCTCGGTGGTGTCTTCGATGACCCGCAAGGGGCGCACGATCTTGCGGCTGACGATATACGTGAAATACCCCATGAAGGCCACGAAGGCCACCAGGGAGACCAGGAGTTGGGTCTTCAGGGTATCGATGATTTCCAGGATGCGCCGGCGCTCGAAGGTCACCAGCTGCACCGAGAGGTCCACCAGGGATTTGCCCAGGCCCCGCAGCTGCTCTTCCAGATTGCGGCGCTCCGAGGGGCTGTGATTTCCCTGGGCCATCCGGTCCATCAAGCCCCGGTAGGCCATGAGTTCATTCTTGAAGGTGTTCATCTGGGTCGCCACCTTCAGGTTCTGAACGTCAGGGACGAGCTCGGCCAGGACTTCCAGGGCCTGGTTGGTATAGCGTCGGTTTTCCTCCAGGTCCTGGCTGCCGCCGTAAAGCAGATAATTTTTTTCGTAGCGCCGAATCTCCAACACGATTTCCCGTAAATCGTCGGCGATCTGGACCACATGCTGCTTCAGTTCGATGGCATGCAAATAGTGGTAGGAAAAGCCCCCGATGAAGCCGATGGCCAGGACGCAGGCGCTGAGGCCCACGATGACCTTCTGGCGGATGTTTAGATGCAAGGGAAGCCTCCGTCCGACGGGCTAGCGCCGCGCCGGCCCGGCCTGGAGCCGGTGGCCGGTCCACAAGGACACATCGGAGCCATTAATTTATGCAACATCCTCGCCATTAACGAACTTTTCCCTGGGGTACAACAGAATCTTCCCCCAAGCTACCCCATAAAATTATTGATCCTGGGGACATTTTCGCAATTTTCGCTGCATTTTGCAACGTGAAATAGTTAATAGAAAAGAACTTGACACCTTGTGAGACATTTAACATACTATGGCGAATTTGAACCAATAATCCGGGAGGGCACAGGCAGGATGGAGATTTATCTTCCCATTGCAGGCATGAGTATTAATTTTTTCCTGGTCCTGGGGATTGGCGGATTAGTGGGGTTCCTCTCCGGTCTCTTCGGGGTGGGGGGCGGCTTTCTGCTCACCCCCCTGATGATGATGATCGGCATCCCCCCTGCGGTGGCGGCAGCGTCCGATTCCAACCAGATCGTGGCGGCGGCCTCTTCCGGAGCCTATGCCCACTGGCGTCTGGGCAACGTGGACTTCAAGATGGGGCTCATTATCCTGGCGGGAGGGATCGCCGGGGGGACCATCGGGGTTCAGTTTGTCAAGGTCCTCCGGGCCATGGGCAACTTCGAGTTTGTGATGAAAGTGGTCTATGTGCTGATGCTGGGTCTGGTGGGCGGCGCCATGTTTATCGAGAGCTGGCGCACCATTAGACGCAGCAAAAGCAGCGCCGCGACCGGAACCGAGGAAATCGGCGGGGCCAAACTGGGGCAGATTTTCGCCAAGCTGCCTTTGAAGATGAATTTCCACCGCTCCGGTCTCCACGCTTCGGCCATCTTTCCCTTTTCCATCGGCACCATCGTGGGCATCATGGCGGCCCTCTTGGGGGTGGGCGGCGGCTTCATCATGGTGCCGGCCATGATTTACATCATCGGCATGCCCACCATCGTGGCCATCGGCACCGATCTCTTCCAGATCGTGCTCACCTCCGCCAACGTCACCCTGCAGCAGGCCTTTGTGAACAAAACCGTGGACCTGTTGCTGGCCTTGATCCTGCTGGCCGGCTCCACCATCGGGGCCCAATTCGGGGCCATTGCCGGCAAGCGCTTGAAAGGGGAGCAGATCCGCATCCTGCTGGCCATCATCGTCCTGGTACTGACGGTAAAGATATTTTTTGATTTGATCCTCACCCCGGCGGATTTGGTGAGCCTGGCTCCGGCCAAGGGAGGGGGACACTAAGATGAGACGGCTTCCGGCGCTTCTGTTAGTCCTGGTTCTGGCCGGGGTCTTAGGCGGCAAGGCTGACGCCGTCACCACGGAGGGCCAGAACAAGGTCATTACCGCGGCCTCCAAAAACCTTATCGAGATCGGCCTGGCGTATCGGGGCGATGAGATTCACTTCTTCGGGGTCAACCCGGTTCCGGGGAGCGACCTGATCATCAGGCTCACCGCCGAAAAGAGCGAAGAGGTGAAGCTCTCGGTCAAAGGGCGGGTGGGACCTTTCTGGATGACGGTGAAGCAGTACGATGTCACCGACGCGCCCTTCGTTTACAAGCTGCACTGCAACAAGCCCATGAGCCAGATCATTTCGCCGGCCCTGGCCCAGGAACTGGAGCTGGGTTATATCGCAGTGCGGCATAAGATGAAGATGCACCTGGTCCGGGGTGAGGCGGCCCCGGATGACGCCGACAAGGTCTTTAACGGCCTGGTCAAGATCAAAGAAAAGGCCAATCTCTATAATATCGTGGAAGACCCCAAGCGGCTGGAGATTGCCGAAGGGAGACTCTTCAAGCATTACTTCCGCTTTCCGCCCGCGGCCACCGAAGGCCGGTATCTGGTAGAATCATTTAGCTTTCAAAACGGGGAACTGGTGGGATACGGCAAAGACGTCATCGAAATAAAGAAGGTGGGGCTGGAGGCCTGGTTCACCCACACCTCCCAGGACCATCCGGTGTTCTTTGGCATCCTGGCGGTGGTTATCGCCGGGGCCGCGGGTCTGCTGGTGGGCATGATCTTTAAGAAAGGAGGGCACCATTGATGGCCGAAGCAAACGGCAAACCCATCGTCACCGCGGTGGACGGCTCCGCCCCGGGCTGGGAGGCCATGGAGACGGCCCTCTATCTGGCCTCGCTCCTGAATCGGCCGGTGGATGTCATCACGGTGATCCAACACCGCAAAGCCGGCTATTTCGCCTTTATCGACCGTCACCTGGAAGAGGAGCAGCAAACTTACGGGGTGAAAATCCTGGAGGAAGCAGGAGAGCGCGGCAAGAAGGCCGGGGTGGAAGTTCGCACCCACCTCCTATCCGGGGAAAGGGACATTTCCGAAGCCATCATGAGTTACCTGGAGACCGCGGGCCCGGTGAAATTCCTGGTGCTGGGCAGCCACGGGCACGGCTTTGTCAGTCGCCATATATTGGGCTCCGTCACGGAGCGGGTGATCCGGGAGGTGGCCTACCGGGGCCTGCCGGTGCCGGTACTGGTGGTGCCGGCCCCCAAGGGCGCCGAAGAAAAAGGGGGCAGCCCGTTGACCTCGCCCCCCATGGCCTGATACGGTTTTCTGTTTTCTGTTTTCTGTTAAACGACATTAAGAAATTAATTAAGTTATGGGTTGAGTTTGTAGGGTTTGAAAGCGAAAATGGTCTAAGAGACCCATAATCACCAGAAAGAGGGCCGGAACTCCGGCCCTCTTTTTTTTCGCCGGGCTGAAGGGGTTTCCTGAGGGGCTCAAAAGGTCGAAGTCAAAGGCTGCACCTGGCCGGCATGGAGAAAATACTTGGCTACGATCATTTCCAGGCGGCCGGAGTCGATAGCCTGGCGGATGATGGGGCTTTCCCGGAGCAAGGTCTCCTCCAGGAAGCGCAAGTGGAAATCCGTGGCCGCTTCCACGAGCTCCTTGCCGGTTTTGCCGGTCTGGCGGGCCTGGGCCGCGGCCGGAGCGATCTGCTTAACAATGGCGCTAATGTGGCCCTCGTCCAGATCGGGGTGTTTTACCGCCGCGGTGACCGCACCGCAGCACTCGTGGCCCTTGATGACCAGCAGCGGCACCTTCAGGTGCTCCACCGCATATTCCAGGCTGCCGATGCTGGTGGACTCCAGCACCAGTCCCGCGGTGCGCACCACGAACAGGTCCCCCAGGCTTTGATCGAAGATGATCTCCGCGGGCACCCGGGAATCGGAACAGCACAATACCGCGGCCTCCGGCTGCTGCCTCCGGGCCAGGGTCCGGCGCAGGTCCAGCAAATTCCGGCCCTGAAACATTCCCTGGACAAACCTGATGTTCCCCTCCATCAACCGTTGCCACACCTGGCGGCCATTGGGGCGGGGTGCCGTTGGTTGCGTCATGTGGCTTTCTCCACCTACTCCTCGGGTTTTGGCGGCTTCACCGAAGCCGCGGTCGTCACCGGCCTCAACACCCGCCTTTGAAATAGAACAACAAGAAGAAAACTACCACCCCTAGCGCCAGCCATTCCATGGGATCCGTCCTTTGTCGCCGCCCCTCGGGCCCAAGCGCATTGCCGGGGCCGGCCGCGACCGGCCCCTACACCCGGGGGTCTATTTCCCTTCCAGCTTCTCTCGGAGCGCCTTGTTCTGGCGCACCATTTCCCGCCAGCGCATGGCCTTGTCGATGGCCAGCAGGATCTGCTCCTTACGGAAGGGCTTGGTGATGAAGTCAAAAGCCCCCTTGGCCATGGCCTCTTCCGCCGACTCCAGCGACCCGTAAGCGGTGATCACCAGCACCAGGGCGTCTTCGTCCCGGCTCTTGGCCCGGGCCAAGAGCTCCATGCCGTCCAGGCCCGGCATCTTGAGGTCGGTGAGGATCAGGTCGAAGGAGTCTTGCTCCAGAAGCTCGGCCGCCTCCACGGGATTGTTGGTGGTGGTGACCTGGTGGTCGGAGTAGCCCTCGATGATCATCTTTAGCAGGGCCAACATGTCCAGTTCATCATCGACGGCCAGAATACGTCCCATCCCTTTATGAACCTCCTCAGTCGGCGCCCGGCGCGCTTCCGGCCCGGCTAATAGGGCGGCGTCTCATAATTGCCCTGACATTTAAGACCATGGTTTTTACCCCCAGGGGGTAAGGGGGGGGTATTATAAGCACCTGAAAATCCCCCTAAATCCAATACGGTTCACTTAAGCGGTTCTTTTCTAAGGAATTGGTGGGCAGTGCCCACCCTACATTCTTGCCGTCTTCTGGTCATGCTGAGCGAAGGGAAGCATCTCGTATTTAGAGATTCTTCGGTCGCCTTCGGCTCCCTCAAGAATGACCAATTAGCAGTCGGTGCTAAAGTGAACAGCATTGCCCCTAAATCCCCCTTTTCCCAAGGGGGACTTTAAGACCTTTAGAGCTTAGCTTAGGTTTTAGCATGATTGCTATCATAATATTTATCAAACACCACCCTAGGGATTCGCTTCCACGTGTCCCGTAATGAACTCCTGATATTGCTGCTCCACCGCGTCTTCCGACAGCATGACCATATCCAGCTGCTTGCTCACCATCATCAGCCTTCCTAACAATTCCAGCTTTTCCTCCAGCACCGGGGCGTCGAAACCGTCGATGCGGGCGGTGATGGAGTCCTCCTTGAGTTCCACCCGGAAGTCCAGGCGCCGGAGCACCTTGGCCAGGAAACGCACCCGCCGCATACGGCGCGGCAGCTCCGCCCCGCCGCCGTAAAAGGTGAAACTCACATAACTTTCCCCGGGCGCCCCCAGGAAGGCTTCGATGGTGGCGAAGTGGAACCCCAGGCGGTTGGAGAGGTTGAGGTAATCGTCGGTGATGATGGCAAAGTTTTTCTCGTGCAGCCGCTCTCTGGCGCCGCTGGTGTCGGTGGCGGTGCTCATGACCACCGACATGAAGCCGGCCAGGTCCACGGGCTTGGGGCCGGTCCAGCCCACGGCGCTCATCCCCCGCCAGTAGGCCAGCATGGGGCGGGAGCGTAGGTGTTCGGGCCGAACCACCGCCAGGTCTGCGGCCTCAGGAGCCAGACCGCCTCCCAGGTCGATGATGTAAAGCTCCAGGGGCAGGTGGCTCGCCAGCCGCCGGGCCCCGTCCTCCGCCAGCCGGCCGCCGGGGAGCTGGAACAGCTCCGCCATGGCCTTCTCATGGGCAAAGCGGGTGATATCGTGGTAGGTGAGGCACGAGGCGGGACGGAAATTCTCCCCCCGGGGGTCCAGGAGATGGAGGGGGGTGATGTGCTTCAAAGTGCGTTCCAGGACCTTGTAAGCCCGGCTTTCCCTTAAGACCGCGTCGTCGCCCCGGGGCGCCTTGAGCAACTCCTCCACCCGGCCGGCGTAGACGTTGCCATAGTAGGCGTCCACCGTGACCAGGTCTCCTTCCCGCAAAATCCCGGTGGCCCCTCGGGCGCCGAAAACCGCGGGCACCCGCGCCTCCCGGAGCACGGTGGCCAGGTGGCTGGTGGCGCTGCCCGCCTCGCTGACCAGGGCCGCCACCTTGCCCACTGCCAGGCCGTATTCGGGCAGAGCCCGGTCCGTCACCAGCACCACTCCCTGGGGAATTTCCTGCTGCGGCTCGCCCTTAAGGAAATGCACCGGACCGGCCGCGGCCCCCCGGGAGGCGATGATGCCCTTCTCCAGGAGCACTTCCGCCCCCCTGATCCTGGGGGGCAGGTAGTCGGCCTTGAGCTGCCGGCTCATCCGGAGGGGGCGGGCCTGCAGCAGGTAAAACCGGCCGTCCGCGGACAGGGCCCATTCGATGTCCTGGGGGATACCGAAGTGATCCCTGACCTGCTGTCCCAGGGCGGTGAGGGCCAGGACCTGTGCCTCGGTGAGGCACGGCCCCTGCAATTCCTGGGGAATTTCCAGGTCCAGGAGGCCGCCTTCCGGAGCCGGGACGTGCATGCGGGTTTTTTCGCCCACGTGTTGCGCCACCAGGCGGCCGTCCTCCACCCGATAGATGTCGGGCTCCACCACCCCGCCCACCGCCAGGGACCCCAGGCCGCAGACCGAATTGATGATGGCGCCTTCGCCCCCCCGGGGGTCCGAGGTGTAAAGCACTCCGGCCACCTGAACCCGCACCATCTCCATGACCAGCACCCCCATGGCCAGCTCCTGGTAGGAGAAGCCGCTGGTATGGCAATAGTACAGGGCTCGGGGGGTGAACTGGGAGGCGATGACCTCTTTGTAGCGCTGCTGCCACCTGTTCCCGGGGCACGTTGAGGATGGTCTCGAACTGGCCGGCGAAGCTGAACTGGCTGTCTTCCTGGAGGGCGGAGGAGCGCACCGCCACCCGGTCGGAGGTCAGGTCCGCCAGTTGCTCCGCCAGGGCCCGGGAGAGCTCCGGGGGCAGCTCCTGGGCCGTAATCCGTTCCCGGATGGCATCTCCCGCCTCCCTCAAGCTTTCCAGATCGCGGATATGGGACTGGGAGATCTGCTTACGGATAAACTCCTCCAGGCCCTCGGCCTGGAAAAAGAGCTTCTGGGCGTAGGCGCTCACCCCGAAACCCCGGGGCACCGTCAGTCCCAGGCGGGTGAGCTCGCCCAATTTTTCCGCCTTACCCCCCAGAAACAGCCCTTCCCGCACCTCGGGCAGGGGGAGAGCCAGAGGCACCGGCGTCATCTGGGCGCCGGCCAACTCCTGGGCCACCTGCCGGGCTACGTCCCGGCGGGCGTCTTCCAGGGCCTGGTAGCGGCCTTGGGTCATGGCGTTCAGCGCCGCCACCGCGGCCTTAACTTCCTGGCCCAGCCGTTCACAGGCCTGGCGGACATAATGCATGTCGAAGAGGAAGCCCTCGCCCATCTTGACTTGGAGGTCGGCGACGATGGTCAGGATGGCGCTGTTGGCCGCCAGCAGCCGTTTGTATTGGAGGTAGCGCTCCAGCAACGCGGCCGGGGGGCCCAGGGGCGCGGCAAGGGGCCGCCGTTTGCGGTTGAACCAATTTTTCAGCCTGCCCATGGCCGCCACCAGATTTGCTTCCTCTAACTAAAGATAATTCCATTATAAAATAATCCCCTGCCAGCCTCAATGCCAAAAGAGCCGTTTTAAGATGGGGGACGTAATGTGGTCCGCACCAAGTTGCACTTATAGAGGTAAAGTCAGCATTCTTTTGTAGGGGCGCAATTCATTGCGCCCTTAAGGGCGTGATAAATCACGCCCCTACATGAAAAATACCTTCTTGCCGGCAACTCGGTATAAGGGAGTCTGGAAGGATGGTGGCAGGAGGCTTTTAGGGGAGGGAGGACCAAAGCCCCCTGCCCTCCCTTGCTGCCCCTGCCCCCCTTCATCCCCCCAAAATGGTTGCCAAGGCATGGAGAAAAACCCCGGTGGGCTAAGTCCGTTGAATTAAAAAAACTATTGACACCAAAAGGGTTTTGCGGTTTCATGGCGTTGCACCCTGCAAGTCTTTAATCCTTCGATTCCCCTGCACCGGAGGTCCATCATGCCTCAATGCCCCCATTGCCAGACGCCCTCTGAACCAGGGCAGCGTTATTGCAGTGTTTGCGGCAGTTTCCTGCTGCACCCCGAACAGGGGGATACCTTCTGTCCCCAGTGCGGCATTCGAGTCTCGGCCAAACAGGAGTTTTGCCACGAATGCGACGCCCCGCTGAAGGGGGCGGCGGCAGAGGCCGCCAAAACGCCGCCGGCGGAACCCTCGGCGGCCCCGACGCCGCAGCGCCCCGTGGCCGCCGCAGGGGCGGCCGGCAAGATGCAGCCCTGGGTGGTGGGGCTATTGATCGGCGCCGGCCTAGTCATCATCATTATGCTGGTCTTGTTGTTTACCCGGGGTGGCTCTACGCCGCCGGAGCCCAAGGCCGAAGCCCCGGCCCCCGCGGCGCCGGCCGTCACCGCGCCCGCGCCTCCGGCCGCCCCGCCGGCCGAGACCGCCAAGGAAGCCACCGCCGATATAAAAGAGCAGCTGGCGGCCGTGCTGTCCACCTTGCGGGAGGCCCAGCTGAACAAGGACATCATGAAATTCATGGGCGTCTACTCCACCACCTTCCCGGCGCTGGACCAGAAACGGACTGACACTCTGGCGTCCTGGGAGAATTATGACTACACCAATCTGGTTTTCACCCTCGATAAGGTCCAAACCATTGATCCGAATAACGCCCTCGCCTGGGTGACCTGGTACATCGACACCCGGAACCGGCGCAACCAGGAACTCTCCAGCACCACCCAGACTTACCAGGTGCGCTTCGCCAAGGAAAACGGCAACTGGCGCATCCGGGCCCTGCAAGAGGCGGAATAAGGAGAAACCTATGAAGAGAAGAAACCTTTGGACCGCAGCGATTCTGATGCTGGCGGCGGCAACGCTGGTGACCGGCTGCGAGAGCCCCCGGGGGGCCGCCTATCCGGTCACCCCCACCTATTATTACGTCAGCCCGGCCACCACTTTTTTGCGGGATTGCCCCGGTTATGAATGTAGCATAGTCATGGAGGTTTACAGCGGCGACCGGGTGGCGGTCCTGGACCGCAACGATTTCGGCTGGGCCCGGGTGCAGCTGGACCGCACCGGCGCCATCGGCTGGATCCCGGGAGACCTGCTGAGTCTTAGCCCCATACCGCCCAATTATTATGTGGCTTACAGCACCGTGTACCTGCGGGATTGCGCTGATTACAACTGCCGGGCCGTGGAGCTGATGCACCGCGGCGACCGGGTGGAAAAGCTGGACCAGGATTACCGCGGCTGGTGGCGAGTCCGGTCTTACAAAACCGGCAACTCGGGTTGGGTCCCGGCTTCGGCGGTTTCCGTCCGGCCCGGCCCCCCTTACTTCTATGTGGACGTCAGCAGTCTGGCCCTGCGGGCCGGCCCCAGCACCAGTTCCCGAATTTTGACCACCCTGAGCCTCAATAGCCAGGTGGAAATGCTGGGCTCCGGCGTCGGCGGTTGGGTGCAGGTGCGGGACGTGCGCAGCGGCATCATCGGTTGGGTGGCGGCCCGCTATCTGGAATCCTTCCCGGTGCCCTATGCCCGGTCGGCGCCCAAGAAAAAGCGGGCGCCGGCTAAGAAAGGCGCGCCGGCGGAGGAGGAAGAGGAGGCCCCCAAGAGGCCCCCAAACCCGGGCCCAAGGCCATGTGATTTAATCCCTGGAGCAGACCTTTCGGGGACCCCGGTTGAGCCGGGGTCCCTGTTTTTTTTGGCCGTGACGAGCTAGTTAAGACCGAATTGCAAACAAAATAGAATGATTCCCAAGCTCCAAACTTGCGAACCAGTTAAAAGGCAACTTTTGGTGGCGCAGGCTAAAGCCTGCGGCTACCAAAAATATCGCGATTGCCAAAAGCTTTTTCCGACCGGATACTTTTATTGTGGGCACAGCAGGCTGTGCCCTCAAACCCTCAGCGGGCACGGCTCGCCGTGCCCCTACAAAAAGAAATTTTTTAGGCAATCGCCATAATTTTTGGAACCCAACCCGGTATGAGACAGTCGTTTGAGGGGACGGGATGGCCGTCACCCCCTGGCATCCGCCCCGGAGAAGCCTTAACCTCGTTATCCGACGGGTCCCAGGGTCTCAAGGATCAGGGCTTCGCTGGCGGAGTAGGGGTCCGTGCGCCGGTCCATAAGTTCCTGCAAGATCCCCTCCAGGCGGCCGTCTTGCTCCAGCTGGCGCAGCAGGTGCCGGAAAACGCCCTCCTTCAGGAGTTCCAGGAATTCCTGGCGGGCCCGGGCGAAGCGCGCCTGGCGCAGGGCGGCGCCGCCCTCCCGGGTCAGAAACTCCCGGTGCTCCTCCACCGCGGCCATCAACTCCTCCACCCCGACGCTGTCCTTGGCCTGGGTGAGAACCACCGGGGGCCTCCAGCCCGACGTCTGGCGATGGCTCTGCAACTCCAGCATCTGCACCAGGTCCTGGTAGGTGCGGGCCGCCCCCTCCCGGTCCGCCTTGTTGACCACCAAGACGTCCGCCACTTCCAGGATGCCGGCCTTGATGGCCTGGATGTCGTCCCCCATGCCCGGCACCGTGACCACCAGGGTGGTGTCGGCGGTGGCGGCGATCTCCACTTCATCCTGCCCCACTCCCACGGTTTCCACCAGGATGTAGTCCTTGCCCATGGCGTCCAGCACCGCGATCACCGCCCGGGCCGAGGCGGTGAGCCCGCCGAAATGCCCCCGGGTGGCCAGGGACCGGATAAAGACTCCCTCGTCCAGGGCATGGCGCTGCATGCGGATGCGGTCGCCCAGGATAGCCCCGCCGGAAAAGGGGCTGGTGGGATCAACGGCCACCACCCCCACGGTTTTTCCCTGCTGGCGCAGATATTGGATCAGACGGTCGGTGAGAGTGCTTTTGCCCACCCCCGGCGAGCCGGTGATGCCGATAATGTGAGCCCGGCCGCGCTGTGGATAAAGGTGTTTTAAGACCTCCCGGGCCTGGGGGACGCCGTCGTCCAGGTCCCGCATCAGGCGGGCCGCGGCCCGCACCTCCCCGGTCAAGATACGGTCCACCACCTCTTTGGTGCGGTCCATTAGGCCTCCGATATTAATAGCTATCAGCAGTCAGCTTGCAGCTTTCAGCAAAGACACGGAACGGGCCTGCGGCCAAGGTCGCGGCCCCAGGGTGATAAACCAAGCCTCGATTCTGCAAATCGAGGAGAGCCGGATACCTGGATTGCAGCCCGGGTCTGCCGACTAGCACTAAGAGCCTTAATAAAGTTCCATCCCTTGGCTCCCTCCCCCTTGAGAGGGGCGGGTTGGGGTGGGGGTCAGGGAATTTATTATATGCTTCGAGTAATATTTATAATTTAGGGGCAGGAGAATGGCAAAGGAAAAGCATGGGGGGGCCGGCCGGATAACATTTCAGCCGCTAATCTTCTCCGGTTTTCGTCCGCCCGGCCGTTTTTCAGTCTTTTTTCTTTACCTGACGCCGAAAAAACTGTTGCTATCATTTGCCCCGGCCAATGCCCTTGGGGTAAAATGCGGCAAGGGGATGGCCATAACTTATGCGCACCCACCTGCAGCGACTCTATCACCTGTTCTCCCATGAGGATCGGCTCCTCATCCTCATCGACCCCGACCCCGACGCCATTGCCAGCGCCCTGGCCTTGAAGCGCCTTTTGTGGCGGCGCCTGTGCTCCGTCGTGATCACTCCCATCCGGCCCATCACCCGGCCCCAGAACCAAAGGATGGTGCAGCTTCTGGGCATCACGCTGACGCCCCTGAAGGACCTTAACCTAGGAGACTTCAACCGCAAGGCCATGGTGGACAGCCAACCGGCCCATAACGAGCTGTTTGGCACCCATCACTTCGATGTGATCATCGATCACCACCCCCGCCTTCTCGAAACCAGGGCGCCTTTTCTGGATATCCGGCCCCAATACGGCGCCACCTCCACCATCATGACCGAGTATCTGCGGGAGGCCCGCATCAAGCCGTCCCTGAAGCTGGCCACCGCCCTCTACTACGGCATCAAGACCGACACTTCCAACTTCGAGCGGCCCGCCACCGAAGCTGATGTGCGGGCCTTTCACTACCTTTTCGGCTTCACCCGCCGCCCCCTGGTGCGGCGCTTGGAGTTTGCCGAATTCAACCTGCCCATGTTTGGGTACCTGCAACTGGCGCTGAACCGCTACCGCATCCGCCACAACCGGCTTTATACCTTCCTGGGCCCGGTGGTGGCCCCGGACATCCTGGTGATTCTGGCCGATTTTTTCCTGCGGGCCGGGGAGATCTCCTGGACCGTCGTGGGGGGAATTTACCAGGACAAACTGGTGGTAATCTTCAGAAATGACGGGCTGCGCAAAAACGCGGGCCGCCTGGCCATGCAGGCCTTCGGCAAGCTGGGCTCCGCCGGCGGGCACGCGGCCAGCGCCCGGGCCGAGGTGCCGCTGAAAAATATCGACATGAATGACATCACCCGGTGGCAGGAGTGGCAGGACTACATCGTCCACCGGGTGGAGCGCCACGGCCGCCTGAAGGCCCCGGCCGGGGGCAAGGCCAAAGCCGTGTCCGAAAAAGCGGGCTCCTCCTGACCTGCCGTTTAAGGCCCTGAAGCTCCCCCCTCCCTTGAGGGGAGGGGGTTGGGGGGAGGGTGATGACACAAATGAATGATAATTGTCACCCCCACCCTGACCCTCCCCCCTCAAGGGGGAGGGAATAACAGGCTTGATTTATTAAGGTATTTTCGGGGCACTCCACCAGAGAGGAATAACCCAATGAAGACGGCCCTGTTGCTGGTGGATATTCAGAACGACTGCTTTCCCGGGGGCGCCATGGAGCTGGCGGGCATGGAGGCGGCCGGGGCCCGGGCGGCGGAACTCCTGACAGAGTGCCGCCGGCGGGGCTGGCCGGTGTTCCATATGCAGCATCTGGCCCTGAGGCCCGGGGCCACCTTTTTTCTTCCCGGCACCCAGGGGGCGGAAATTCACCAGAGCGTCAAACCCCGACCCGGAGAAACCGTCTTGCAAAAAAATTTTCCCAACGGGTTTCGGGAGACCGGCCTGGCGGAGAGGCTGAAGGGGGCCGGGATCGAGGAGCTGGTAATTGCCGGGGCCATGAGCCACATGTGCATCGACGCCACCACCCGGGCCGCGGCGGACCTGGGGTTTCGCTGCCTGGTGGTGCACGACGCCTGCGCCGCCCGGGACCTCACCTTTCAGGGGACGGTGATTCCTGCGGCCCAGGTCCACGGCGCCTTCATGGCGGCTTTGAGTCCCCTGTATGCCAGAGTTGTGTCTTTGGAGGAGTTTTTAAAATCCCTTCAGGATGGCTAATGCCTTCAAAAGATTTAAATATTTGATTTACTCCGGGTTTATTGTGTAGGGGCGCACCCATGTGTGCGCCCTCAGAGGGCGGACACGCAGGTCCGCCCCTACAAGAAATTTTGCCCATCAGCAGGCAATCTATTATAAGTCTTTGAATACCCAAGGAGATTATTATGAAGATCATCCCCTACACCAGGGTCCAGGCGACGCATTTTGACAGCGAGATAGCAAAAGGAATTGCGGCCCGGGTGGTCATCGGCAAGGCTGACGGCGCCCCCAATTTTTGTATGCGAGTCTTCGAGATTGCCCCGGGAGGACATACGCCCCGGCATACCCACGACTGGGAGCATGAAATGTTCATTCATGCCGGCGGAGGCGAAGTTTCCTTAAACGGCCAATGGCACCCCATGGCCTCCGGCAACGTGATCTTCATCCCGAGCAACGAAGAACATCAAATGAGAAATACCGGTAAGGAGACGCTGGTGGTGGTCTGCCTGGTGCCGGGGACCGCCCCCGAGTTATAATACCGTTTTTCGTTTTTCGTTTTTGGGTTTTTCGTAAAAAAAAGAGAAATTGCAATGAGTTACAGGGTATATGACGCTGGGGTATAATTCTCCCTTTTCTCGTCCCCAAGTTTAACTTGGGGACGCATGCGGGTTCCCAAGCTTAGCTTGGGAACCAGGTTTCTCCCCCTCACCCCAACCCTCTCCCCCGATGGGGGAGAGGGGGTGGTAGAGGGGCATCTGAGGACTGGAGCCTAAGGATGAGGTAAGGGCCGGAGCTGAGGGGCGAGGGAATGAACAGGCGGGTTGAGCCTTCCGGCTCAACCCGCCTGATAAATACCCCTTAAGGGATTGGGGGTGGGGGTTTGGTGGAGGGGGAAAGGGCCGTGGGCCCTTTGCCCCCTCCCCCAAATTCTGTCATCTCTCCCTACTCGCCCCGAATCCGGTTAATGAGCTCCGAGACGGACACCGGTTCGGTGACCGGCAGCAGGGTGACCTGGCCGCCGTAGGCCTGGACGACGTCCCGGCCGGCCACCTGGGCCTCGGGGTAGTTGCTCCCCTTGGTGAGGATGTCAGGTTTGAGGCTTTGAAGAATCTCCGGCAACTGGGGAGAGTCGAAGAGCGTGACGTAATCCACCGCGGTGAGGGCCGCCAGGATGCGTAGGCGCTGGGCTTCGCCGATGACCGGGCGCCCCGGCCCTTTCACCTGCCGCACCGAGGCATCCGAGTCCACCGCCACCACCAGCACGTCCCCCAGGCGCCGGGAATCTTCCAGAAATTTGATGTGGCCCCCGTGCAGGAGGTCGAAGCAGCCGTTGGTGAAGACCACCCGCTGGCCCCGGGCCTGGAGATGGGCCAGGGTCAGGGCCAGCTCCGGCCCGGACCGGATCTTTTCCTCCAGCCCGGGGCCCCGGCGGCCCAGTTCCCGCTCCAACTCGGCCAGGAAGATGGGGGCAGTGCCCACCTTGCCCACCACCACGCCGGCGGCGGCGTTGGCCAGGCGGGCGGCCAGCACCGGGTCACCCCAGGCGGCCAGTCCCAGGGCCATGAGGGCCGCCACCGTGTCCCCGGCCCCGGAGACGTCGAAGACTTCCCGGGCCTGGGTGGGGAGGTTGACCTCCGGCCCTTGCCGGGGGAAGAGGATCATGCCTTCCGGCCCCAGGGTGATGAGGAGGTGGTCCAGGGAGAGGCTCTCCCGGAGCATGGCCCCCGCCCTGACCAGATCCTCCCGCCGGGCCAGGGGAAAGCCCGCGGCCAGCTCCGCTTCCTTGCGGTTGGGGGTGATGACCGTGGCCCCGGCGTAAGGAGAGTAGTCCTGCCCTTTGGGGTCCACCACCACGGGGAGGCCCCGGCCCGTTCCCAGGCCGATGACCTCTTTAAGCAGGGGCGGGGTGAGAACGCCCTTGGCGTAGTCGGAGAGCACGACGGCGTGCAACTCGGGGAGGCGGGATTGGAGAAATTCCCGGGCCGCGGCCACGAAGGCGCCGGCAGCCGGGGCCCGGGATTCCCGGTCGATGCGCACCATTTGCTGGGAGTTCCCCATGACCCGGGTCTTTCGGGAGGTGCGGCGCCGGGGGTCCGTAAAGAGGCCCGCTACCCCGGCTCCCAGCCGGGTCAACTCGTGGCGCAGCAAGGAGGCGGGGTGATCCTCCCCCACCAGCCCCAGGACTTCCACCCGGGCCCCCAGGGCCACCAGGTTGTTGACCACGTTGCCGGCGCCGCCCAGGGTGCGGGTCTCCCGCTCGATATCCACCACCGCCACCGGGGCTTCCGGCGAGATCCGCTCCACCCGGCCCCACAGGTACTCATCCAGCATGAAGTCCCCGGCCACCAGGACCTTGAGGGCGGCAAACGCCCCCAGGTCCAGGGCTGGCAAGCGATCATCCTGATCTTTCAAGCTATTCCCCATTGAAGCGCGCCCCCCGGCTCAGTTGGCATGATATGAAAATCTTCTCGGGTCAAGGGGTTCTCAAAATGTCGTGGGTGCCCAGTCGCCTGAGAATCCAAACTTCACCCTCCATTTGGAAGGTGAAACGATATCCTTGAGAAATCCTGCCCTCCCAAATATCGCGCGGATCTTGCATCTTCTTGATTTTTAGAGATGGGTGGCGCGGATTGCTGAGAAAAAGGTTCAGTTTCTTATCTACCGTCTGTTGGAGATGATCCGGGAGGTTCTGATAGTCGCGGAGGAAACTGTGGGTGAAAAAGAGCTTCATGCCTTGGGATTTTTCAAGGCTTTTAAGGCGTCTTCCGGGGTCTCGAAAGGACCCGCCATCTTACCCGCCGCGATGTCTCTGTCCGCTTCCGCCTCCTTCTCCTGCCATTCTTTGGTAAAGAAATATTCCTGGTCGGGGCGGATCACCTTTACCGGCCTGATCACTAGCATATCGTCCTGGAGGTCCACTTCTACGTAATCCCCGACGGCAAGCCGAATCATTTTCCTGAGGTTCTGGGGTATGGTTATCTGGTAGTTCTTTTTCACTTTTACCAATTCCATTTCAGGCTCCCCGACCCGCGCCCGGCCAGCTTGGGCTCATGGACTTTAAAAATTAGAAATTATAAATATTGCAATTTTAATAATATTAAATTAATAGCACAACAACGAGAAATTGTCAAAGGACGGGAAGACCTGGGGCGGGTTTCAACCCCGCCCCGCGCCCCCCAATTATCAATCCCGCTTCTGGCCTATATGGAAATAGGCAAATCCCAGGTTGGCCATCTTGGCCGGGTTGTAAAGGTTGCGGCCGTCGAAGATCACCGGCGCCTGCATCAGGGACTTCATGCGCTCAAAATCGGGCTCCCGGAATTTGCTCCACTCGGTGCAGATTACCAGGGCGTCGGCGCCTTCAAGGGCCTCGTAGCCGGAAGCGGCAAAAGAGACGGCCTGGTTGTCTCCCAGATACTGGCGGGTGGCGTTCATGGCCTCGGGGTCGTGGGCCTGAATCCGGGCCCCCGCCTCCAGCAGCCAGGAGATGATGGTCAGGGCGGGGGCTTCCCGGATGTCGTCGGTCTGGGGCTTGAAGGAGAGGCCCCAAAGGGCCAGGACCTTGCCGGCCAGATCGCCCTTGAAATGCTGGCGGATCACCTCCATGAAGAGGCGGCGCTGATCCTGGTTGACGGCTTCCGCCGCCTCCAGAACCCGGGGAGCGTACCCCAGGGAATTGGCGGTATGGATCAGGGCCTGCATATCCTTGGGAAAGCAGGAGCCGCCGTACCCCAACCCGGGGAAGAGGAACAGGTTGCCGATCCTGCGGTCCGAACCGATGCCCTGGCGCACCATGTTGATGTTGGCGCCGGTCCTGCTGCAGATGTTGGCGATCTCGTTGATGAAAGAGATCTTGGTGGCCAGAAAGGCGTTGGCGGCATACTTGGTCAGTTCGGCGGAAACCACGTCCATGATGATGATGGGGGCGTTGGTGCGGACAAAGGGGGCGTAGAGCTCCTTCATCAACTCCGCCACCCGGACGTCGTCGCAGCCCGCCACGATGCGGTCGGGCTTCATGAAATCATCCAGCGCGGTGCCTTCCTTGAGGAATTCCGGATTGGAGACCACGTCGAACTCATAGGCCTCGCCCCGGGCTTGAAGCTCCCCGGTGATCACCTGCCGGACCTTGGCGGCGGTGCCCACCGGCACCGTGGATTTTTCCACAATGACCTTGTAGCCGTTCATGTGGCGGCCGATGTCTTGGGCCACCTGCAACACCATGGAGAGGTCGGCGGAACCGTCCCGGTCCTGGGGGGTGCCCACCGCAATGAAGATGACCAGGCTGTTCTCCACCGCCGGGGCCAGTTCGGTGGTGAAAGTGAGACGGTTTTCCTGGAAATTCCGCTTGACGTAATCCTCCAGTCCCGGTTCGTAAATGGGGATGCGCCCCAGCTCCAGGGCCTCCACCTTGGTTTTATCAGCATCCACACAGATTACTTCGTTGCCCATTTCGGCAAAACAGGCCGCGGTCACCAACCCCACATAGCCTGCGCCGATGATTGCCAGTTTCATAAGTCAGCTCTTCCTCCTTGCGTCTGCTTGCCGTTTTCTTCCAGGCATTTTAACACATCTGCCGTTAAAAACTAAGGTGGCGCTGCCCGTAAGCGGGCCGCACCCGGCGCCGTGCTGGTATGGGCTCCTTGCCAACCTCGGCCCCTGCGGGCGCAGAGAGAAGCCTGGGGTTGCCGATCTGACTGCCGGTTCCCGTAACTATACCTGACTTATCGAATGGCCGGAAAAAAAGTGAAGGGCTAAATGCAATACGGTTCACTTAAACGGTTCTTTTCTAAGGAATTGGTGGGCATGCCCACCCTACATTTTTGCCGTCTTCTTGTCATGCTGAGCGCAGCGCAGCATCTAGTATTTAGAGATGCTTTGGTCGCCTTCGTCCCTCAGAATGACAAATTAGTAGTCGGTGCTAAATGGAACAGCATTGGGGTTAACTGGAATTTTTTGCCCTTCGTCCCTCCTTCCCCGAAAGTAAAGAAAGGATGATGGGCCAGGGACGTTTAAGGGCCATGCGGCTTAACCGCCGTTAAAAGAGATCAGGCCCTTCTCCTCGCTGTTTGACATCCTCCGGGAACTGCACCGGCGACCGCTTCAGCTTCTCTCCCAAACCCGGAATAAACACGGTGAATCCCACCCGCTTGTCGTCGGGACGCTCGATATAGGAGAGGGACACCCCCCAACACTGGCGCTGAATAATCAACCCATAGCGCTGTTCCAGTTTTTTGTCGGTCTCAAAGGTGTGGCCATAAGTGAGCCAGGTCTTTACCGAGCGCATCAGGTTGAGATAGGTGGAGACGTTGATTTGTTTGGCAAAGTCTTTGACGAAAATATAGTTCACGCTCAAATAATTCTGGCTGCGGGGGTCGATAAAAGTGACCTTGAAGTCGGCCCGGTCAAAGGCTTCTTTATAAGGCGAGACCCCCGTGTTCATCCCCAGAGTGATCTGTCGGATGGGATAGAACTCCATCTCGCTCCAAAAATCGGAGAAGGGATGGTGGTGCTGGGAAGTGCCGTCCAGGCCCATGCTGGAGCTGTTAAAAAAGGCGCTCTGGCTCAGGCGCATCCAGAAGAGGTCCTGCACCGTGGCCTGACCCTGCTGGTTTTGGCCTCGCCACAGGAGGTTGTTGGAGACCCCGTAGGTCATGGCGTTGACGCCCCCCACGGGGTCGTCCCCTTCCCGCACCGGCAGGTTGCGATTGACATGGGCCACCCAGCCCAGGTCCAGGGGGTCGAAGCCGGGATAACGACTGGGCACGAAGCGGGGTATGTTCCAATACTCCACCTCAGGGCGCACTACGTGGCGGAAAAACTGGGAGACCTCCGGGTCCCGGCCGTAGTCCCGGGCCCAGGAGCTGGAGAGGCCCACCCGGGTATCGAAAAGCTGGCGGGACACATAGCCGTCCGGAGGCCCCGTAGAGACAGCATGGTCCACCCGGAACAGGGTCTCCCGGTAACCCACCCGGGAATCGAAAGCCAGTCCCGGCAGCGGCTGTCCTTGCAGCGACAGGCGGGGATGCAGGTCCAGCCGATCCCCATCCATGCCATGGTCCTGATAAAAATAATTATAAGAAGCGTCGACCCCCATAAACAGCGGCAGGCTTCCCAGCCGCAAAGGCACCGAAAGGAGCGACATCCCGGGGAGGCGGTTGAAGAGGCGGGGGTCACCCGGGACCAACCTTTCGTAGTATCGGCTGTAGGTCGTGAGATTGGCCCAGGAGAAATTGCGGCTCATCAGGAGGGTGGAAACCCGGGTCTGCACTTCCTCCTGCTCCAGATCCCGACCCAACTCCTGGACCAGTTCCCGGGAGTAGCGATTCAGGCCCATGTAACCGAAATTGAAATTCTGCAGATAAGCAGCGTCGCTGACGCGGTCCAGGGTGCCCCGCAGGTTCCAGTCGTCCCCCACCGGCTGGTTCACCATTCCGGCCACCCAGTAGCGATGCGGGGTGGAAACGTTCTGAAATTCGTGGTCGCTGAGGTAAAAGCCCCGGATGTTGAGGGCAGCATCACCATAGCCCCGCCGGCGGTACTCCCCGCCCTGCATGTAGCCCCGGTTGGTAAGGTAGGTCTGAAAAAACGTGACGTCGGAGAAATTATTGATGGCCCAATAGAAAGGCAGCTCCACCACGGTGCCGCCGACCTTGTGCTGCCCGTAGGCCGGCAGGAGAAAACCGGATTGCCGCTCGGTGGCCACCGGCAGCACCGCCCAGGGCAGGTAGAGGACCGGCACCCCGGCCAGGTGCAGGGCGGAGTCCCGGGTGGTGGCATAGCCTTCCAGGACCACCGAGAGTTTGCGGGCTGCAAAACTCCAGACCGGCCGGTCCGCGTCGCAGGTGGTGACCTTGGCCACCTCGGCGTAATAAGTGTTGTCCCCGGTTTTGCGCATCAGGGGGCTTTCCACGTGGAAGTGGTTTCTCTTCAGAAAAAGCCGGGCCTCGTGCATCTCGCCGCAGCGGGTGGCCAGGTTGAACTGGCCCTCCTGCCCGGTGAAGATGTCTTCATCCAGAACCAGCACCACATTGCCCTTGGCCCAGGCCACCTTGGTCTGTTCGTTGACCTGGACTTCATCGGCGCTGATGCGGCGGTCTCCCTGGCGGATCTCCACATGGCCTTCGGCGGCATAGATATGGTTGGCGGCGTCGTAGGTGAGCTTATCGGCCCGAATCCTCCAGGGTCCGCCCTGGAAGCGCTCAGCCTGGAAGAGTTCCATCTCCGCGGCCCCGGCCAAGCCCGCGCTGAGCAGCAAAAACAGACACCCCAGGGTCCAGATCCAGCCTTTCGGCACCGCCGCCTCCCGAAAACTTCAGCCCCAAAAATCGCTGCATCATACCATACGGTTTCTCCATCTATCAAGGAAGTCGCGGTTCGGGACCTCCATGGTTTTTTCAGCTGGCATCTGGGCTGATGCGGACCAGATGGGGTTTCAAGGGATGTTACAGTCGAATTTTCCGCCAATTTTTTTCGTGGCCGTCTGCCGCCAGCCGCTTCAAGATATCCGCCCGGGAAAGTTTGTGCCACAGCCGCCGTCGGCTAGGCACTTAGGGTGCGCCCGGCGCACCTTACGAGGCGGGCAATGCCCGCCCGACATTACTTAAAAAAGCCTGGCGGCGGGCGTGCTTCCCACCGGAAGAATCAAGGTGACGGGGCGGCCTCGCAAGCTATTTCATGACGGGTTTTTTCTGTTATCCTATCCAGGTTTTGAAACAGCTAGTGGCCGCCCGCCGACGTAATTCCTTGAACCGGTCCTTCTCAGAGGTCCTATTTCGGAAACCCGGCCGCTAACCGACGGTTGCAGGGCCAGGCTTACTTTCGTATAATTTGTATTGAAATTGAGTGGAGCCGGAAGGCCTCCGGCCTGCCAGGAAGGAGCCCGACCTTAGGAATTACCCGGCCGTGGCGACGGCAGAAATGCGGCCAGGCCGGCGACTCAATCAAACGCCCCCGTAGCTCAGTAATGGATAGAGCAAGGGATTCCTAATCCCTGTGTCCCGAGTTCGAGTCTCGGCGGGGGCGCCAACCACAATGGTTTTAAAAAAAACTAATTAAACCGGGTAGGACTTCGGGTAGGACTCTTTATCCCCAAACTCTGGAGGTAAAGGGATGTGGTGGAAATATCCTCGTGGCCCAAAAAGTCCCGGATGTAGGGCAAAGATTCACCCCGGTCTGCCAACTCGCTGGCCTTCTGATGGCGTAACGCGTGGTAACCCATCTCCTGTACCCCAGCCTTGCGGCAGAGGTTGTCGAAAAACTTGTCCCGGTAATCGTATTTCCACTTCTCGGGATTGGCGGGGTACTTCTTGGCCATCAATGGGTTAGTAAAAACATAAGGTGAATGTTTGTCCCGGTGCCATTGGGCGAACTTGAGAGCATTAGACGCCTTCTCGTTCATATCTACTAACCGAGAGGTTAAATTAGCCCCTGATTTCTTGCGAGTCCATAATCTGACTTTACGCCGCCTAAAATCCACATCCTCCCAAGTGAGGTTGTTTATTTCCCGCACCCTGCCTGCCAATTGCCAAATAGTGATCAGGTATGTCCTATCCAAATCGCCAGCCAGAGCCAGCACTTTTTCAATATCCTCTATTGGCGGGACATATTTAACAAACTTCTTTACCGGCAGGAACTTCACTCCCCGACACGGGTTCCGGCCCAGAAGTCCGTCATTTACTGCCTGCTCAAAAACACTCTTGAGTGCCACCAGATGCTTATTGGCATTGGCATTGCTCATTATCTGGGATAGTTTGATCATGCGATCACGGACCATGTCGGCGGTAATCTCTATCAGGTCAAGACCGCACCAATCCCGGAACCTTTTTATGCGGGTGATGTTTTTGCGTAGGTGATCTGGCTGGCAGTAGGCCTCCACATATTGTAACCGTTGATTAACTATCTGAGAAAACTCCATACGGGTCTGCTGGCGCTTTAGGACCAACCTTGTTGCGGCTTCGGCATCTTGAGCTTCTTTCATGGTGGCGAACCCGCTCTCCTTGTGGAGCGCCCCGCTCTCCCTGAATTCGTAACACCATGGTCGCCGCTTCCTGTCGCGCCTTTTGTAAACGCTCATATAAAATCTCCGGAAAGAAAGATAGGGGGCCAAACTCTCTAGTCCCACCCAGTTCTTGCCAATGGTCATAGACCCAACGCTCAGAACGGCCAAGGATTTTGGCAACTTGCTTGGGCGATATTAACTGAGTCTGATTCCCTTGGTCATTCATATTATCAATCCATGGCTCTGATAAGTCAAGTGGTTGCCCTATCTTCCCCGTTTCCCCTGACCAACTACCTTACCCGGAAAAGTTTGATCGATTTCAGCTCCGTGAGTCCGAGGGAAACCCCCTCTCCGGCCTATTTAAAGTTGTCTGCCCTACCCCCTTTGGGCCCGCAACCTGATCGGCGGGGATTTGTCCCAAACCGGAGGTGCCAGAGAGGGCAGCACTTCTTTATACAGTTCTGCCACTCGGGTTTACCCTGGACGGCTTCCGGGGCGCAGTCCCGGCATTTCAATTTGATCGGTCTTAGCACCGACTTGGGGCCCTGGTGGTCTTCCGGGTAGGTGCCGAAGCGGAAGGGCCATAAGGAGCACGTCGTCACCGGACAGAGCTTGACCTCCTCCGCTACCTCACAGCAACAATCGAGGCAGTAGTGCCGAACCGCCACCAAGGGTGATAATTTCTTCTTGGCGTGATTTCGGTATTTGGGCCAGGTGCTGCCGTATTTATCCGCCATGCTTCACCGCCGCCATGTCGGGAGAAAGTCGGATGAGCTCGTCCCAATCGCAATTCAAGCATAGAGGCTGCGCCTCGTAATCGCGGCAGGAGGCTGCGCCGCCGCACCGGGGAGAGTAAGATTTAAGGAAATGGCGCACTTTGTCTTTATTACGCTTAACCAAATCCACCAAAGGGGCCACCACCGCCAAGTCTGAAGGCCGCTCTGCTGCGGAGCGCACCTTCACCGCCTCCCCGTCCAGACGGAAGCGAAAGCCGATGCGTGAAAGCTCCATCACGGCTTCTGCGGGCCTCATACTGTGACCTCCTCCCCACAAAAAAGTTCTTGGACTTCAACACCCAGCTTTTAGAGGGCCGGATTCCATCTGAAGATATTCGGGGCTTCCACAAGCTTGTACGGTTTGAGGAAAGTGTTCTTGTGGCGTCCGAAGTGTCCACAGTTTCTGGCACTCTGATCATCCATGGCTTTTCGGCTATTTCTTAAATGCCCCCGAGATGTCCAACGTGTCCGGCCTCCTTCCTGCGTCACCGCGCCGCTGGACTCATTGGACGCGAGCCGGATACTACAAATTTCCTTTGAAGCCTGCGCCTGTTCTCCGCCCTGGACGACTTGGACACATTGGACGGGTGATGTAAACAGATTCGCTATTCTGTTCAGATCGCCCTCAGTTAGCGCGACTCCCCGGGCCAACCCGTCTGGCAGTTTCCTGGGATGGAAACCAAGAGTCGCCAATACCTTGCCGACCATATCCGTCGAAAGGTGGAAGGATTTATCAGACTTGGAGTTGACCTGTTCGGTTATCCTGGCGGTTGGCAACATCCCGGCTTTAATCTCTGGGGCCAGTTCCAGGATCGCCGCCGCCACTCGGTTCTGGAGAGGGCTGACTTCAACCACCTTTTCGGGGTTCAGCACATACTGCCAGACCCGCTTTTGGTGCGCCTTGAAGCAATCCGCTAAAAGGATTGCCCGTTGCATGGTGGCCTCCCGCACCGGCGTTAACTCCGAGATGCCTTCGTGATTAGCTTCCATGCAATGTAGGATTAGGGCTATCCGAAGGCATTGGCCGCGGAGTTTGGCAAATACCGCCTCGTAGGCCGCCGCTTCTGTGTCCACCCAGGGTTCCCTGGCCAAGGCGTTATACCAAGCTTCATAGAGGCCCTTGGCTTCCGGCGTGACACGGATGACCTTCGGATTTTCCCCGTCGAAGTCCAGGGCCAGGAGCCCCCTGTACAGAGCGGCAAGCGGCATCAAGGTGGCGTCGCTTACCGTGGCGTCCGTCCAGAAAGCAGGGGCCTCCTTGCAGGCGTACACGAAAATGAACCGAGGGAGGAACCCTGTAGCCGCGTCCATCTGGGAGAATATGACGGGGAGGGCGCGAGGTTGGATCGTACCCAGGATGCTCAAGGTGGCATGGGGAATGAATGCCTGCTTGGATTTATCCCTGCGGTTTACCTTCCAGAGGCCTGAATCGTAAGCGGACATCAACCTGGACTTCGCGCCGCCATCTTTCCCGGCATATTTGTCCAACTCAAGGATTAATCCGGAGAGTTCATCACGGTTCCAGAGTATCCCTTTGGGGTTGCCCCCGAGTACCTCCGTCAACGCTTCGGTGGTGGCGTCATCCACCAGCATCTGTTTCCAGATCGGGGGGTCTGGAGGAAGGCCAGGATCCTCGCCCTTCTTCATGCTGGCCTTCCGGTATGCCTGCATCTGCTGGTCATAAACCTTCAAGGCCGCCCGATATTCTTCATGCCATTCTGCTTCCAGCGCAAATATCGGGGCTTGAATGGCGCGTACTGCCGGTGATTTTCCCAGGCCAGAATCGGCCACTACGCTCAACCACAAATTGGCGAACTCCACCCAGCCTTCCTTGATCATAATTCCCCGCGTCCGCCCAATACAGGCCCCTAATGTGCCCAGGAGAGCGCAGAAGGGGATCTCCAGCGGTACGCCATGCGCCTTCTGGATCTTGGCTACAGCAGTCTGAATGGGGGACGGGTAGACCTCCATCGGAAATGGAGGAAGGGGAGGAAGAAACGTCTTCTGTGCGCCAGCCCCGGGAGGATTGATCGCCGTCGCCGGTTCATACCGGCCCAGCGAGGCCGCAATCTTCAGGACTTCGGAATCAGCCAGCGGCGGTTCGCACCGTGCCTGATTTTCCGCCAAGAGCGCCGATTTAATGGCCCCTTGACTCATTCCCCGCCGCCGCATACTCCCGGCCAAGCTGGTGAGGGTTTCGTTCCGTTGCCCATTGGGTATGGTTCCCCCCGTTTGGGGTTCGGCCTGGCGGCGCGGGCCATCATATCGCAGTAGTGGCATCAGCCAATTAGGGATTGTAGCGAGGTGGTTGTCGGGGCCGGTATTCCAGCTATACTGACCGCCGGAGATATGCCGGGACGGCGGGGCCACAATGTACCCGCCGTCGGCTTTTATGTCTATGCCAGGATACCCTGCCAGCCCGCTTTGGCTCTTGATATGATGGCCGTTGCCTGGGTGTTGTAGTAGGATGTGCTTCCCGCCGCCGCCCGTGCAAGCCGTTAGGGTTAAAGGAAAATCCCCGTTGTGCTCCATCCTTTCCCGGCTGTCATCACCACCATTGCGGGGGTCGATGTCTACCACAACCAGCCTGGACTCCGGGCCGGTAGCTATTCCAATGTTGGCTTTCGGGTATTCCCCCCACCATTTTTTTAGGACTTCCAGGTCGGTGGTGGCGCTATTCCGGCCCTTCGGGGCTAGCTTCCCTATCGGGTGCTTAGCCGGATGTTGACAGTCGGCTTTGCCACAGGCACATCGGCCATCTACGGGCCACCAGACAGGGAACACACGCCAGCCCCGCCGAGCGTAATCCAGAGCCGCGGTTAGCAATGTCTTGACCATCATGTTCCCTCCGCCACTCCTACCGAGGTGCATCTCTCTATTAGTCCCACCGCCTCGGGAGAAAGCCCCCGACGGCGAGGGGATACCCCCTTCCGCTCCAGCCGCCATATTGTGAGTCGGCTCAGACCGGTGATTTCCATGACCTCCCTCGCACATAGGAAGGTGGCTAAACCTTGATCAACTTGATTCATTTGATAGTTCTCCTCTACTGGCAAGGCTTCCGGAACACTTATTAGTTTGCCAATAGCGCCTCACCTATTATTATTTTGTACCCATAACAATACCAATAAATAAAGCAGTTGTCAAGTATTGATACTAACCACATTGGCATCATTACTTGGCAAGATAAGTTGTAAAAACGGTATTATTAGGGGGTAGTCAATACCGTTTTTGCCCAAAATTCTGCCAAGTAAAAAATCCTAACGGGTGAATAGCGAAATTGATGGATTATTACTGTGGAGATGTGGGGGTAATTCAAAAGGCGGGTTTATTTTTGGAGGTGGGGTGGGGTATCTCTCACTTTTGAATTATTTCATTTGTTATGTGTTCCCTTAAGGTCCTATCCGGTATCTGGTTTTGGCCCAAAACCTTTAGGACTTCATTTACCCACTCTGCCAGCCGAGCAGTTGGGGCCGAGGAGGCGTAGGTGTGAAAAATCTTAGCCAAGCTGAGATGCAAAGGTTTTTCGAGTTCATTTAAGGCGTCCATGTCTTTATCTTTTAAATCTTGAATGAGTCCGTTTTTGGTAATTCGGTCTATTTCCGCTTGGTTAGCGACGCCCAAGTTCTTGGCCTCTTGGAATAAGAAATCATCTTTCCTGGGAAGGTCGCGAGCTTGGACTGCCACCGCTGGCAAATTCCTCGACGCACGAAGTGAATGCATAGCCAATATGAGTTGCCGTTGGTGGATCTCATCTATATTTAAATTTAATCGCTCCAGATGAGCCTTTACCAGCTTGGCGATCAGCCCTCCAAGATCTTTAATGGGGTAAGTTACATACTGTTTATTTTTGTTTTTGGATACCTTTCCTTTCAGTTCTCCGCGCCAGAAAATGTCTGAATTAAGGATAAAAAGGCTGGTTCTTTTGAAATCGTTATCGGGAAGGGCAAGATAATCCTTCCGGCACCGTTCAAAGCGACGCTCTGCTGGTGTCATCTTGGCTCGCTCCAGGGCTGTCCGCTCTGGAGATTTTTCGTCTTCCATAATCACTTCCTCTCGTGGCTCCCCAAAACGAAAGGGCCCGAGGCATGGATGTCGATCCGTCACAGCCGGTCGTTATGGCGGGTGCTGGGGCAAGGGCAGTTTAGCAGGGTATTATTTTGATGTCCATCCCTCTGCTAAAACCCAACCCGTATAAAACCGAACCCTTTTATACGACATGGATGGCAAAAAGTAGTTGACATATACAGGTATAGGAGTATAATAATGGCTATATAAAAATATAGAGGTAGTAAAATAGCCATGAAGAAAGCAGTCTGCTACATCAGGGTGAGTACAGAAGAGCAGGCCAGGGGTGGGGTGTCGCTGGCGGCCCAGGAAGAGAAACTAATGGCCTATTGCCAGTTAACCGGCTTGACGCCTGTGGCGGTGATCCGGGAGGAAGGCGTTTCTGGGACGAAGCCCTTGGCAGAGAGGCCCGGAGGAGAGGAACTTCTGCATCTGGTGGCTAAGAAGCGCGCCCACCATGTGGTAGCTATGAAACTTGACCGGCTCTTCAGAGATGCGGCTGATGCCCTGAACCAATCCAAGGCATGGGACAAGGGCGGCGTGGTCCTGCACCTTGTTGATATGGGGGGCCAAGCCCTAAACACGGCTTCAGCTATGGGGCGGTTCTTCCTGAATGTCATGGCCGGATTTGCCGAACTGGAGCGCAACCTGATTGCCGAGAGAACGGAGATGGCCCTGGCCCACAAGAAGGCCCACCTGGAAGTCTACGCCCCCACCCCCTACGGCTTTAACCGGGAAGGAAACACCCTGACGGAGAACCACCAGGAGCTAAGGGCCATAACTCCGATCCGGGAATGGCGCGCGGCAGGGTGGAGCCTGGGGAAGATTGCCAGGGAATTGACACGGCGGTGCATCCCTACCAAGCAGGGGGGAGCGTGGTATCCTGGGACGGTGAAGTATCTGTTAGAAAACAAAATTTATAAGGGGGCGGCATAATGACACCTGAGAAAGTTTATACCCCAGAAGGGGCGGCTGAGGCCCTTCTGGTATCCCCCAAGACTATTAGGGATTGGCTCAGGACTGGGAAATTAAAGGGCGTGAAGGTGGGGCGGCTGTGGCGGGTTCGGGAAAGCGACTTGCAGGAGTTCCTAAAATCGCCACATCAAGAAGACCAATAACATCCGGAAAACTTATCTGGCAGAGCGGTGGATTGCCCATGGCCGACCTGGCGCGCCGGGATCAGATAGCCGGGATAGACCGCGGCGTGCTGCGAGAGGTAGCAATCGAAAAAGCCAAAGCCAAACGAAAAAGGGACCGAGCCCTAAAGAAGGCAAACCCGGTCTTTGATCCTTGGCCAGAATAGCCCCTCAAAAGCGCCTAACGCTTTGAGAGCCCTGCCCCGGCCCTAACCCCTGCCCCCAGGTCAGGGTAAACCAAGAATCATCCCAAAAGGAGTTATCAGATCATGGCCAGAAAAAAGAAAGATTCACCTATTGACTTCGCTGAAGTAATGGGACTGACTGAGCCGGATTTAAAAGACGCCATGCGGTCCCTGCGCAAGGACCGCAAAACGCCGGCCGCGCCCCCGCCGGCCTCTCCCCCTGCCGGCGCCCCCAAGCCCCCAGCCCCGGATATAGATTTATATAATAATAGAGAGTCTAGAAATATAGAGAGTTTAGAAGAGTATGCTATACCTAGAGATATTATAGATCTAGAAAGCAAATTGACTCTGCCAGAACTAAAGTTTTTAGAATTGACTTTAGTTCACAAAATGCCGGTTCCACAAGCACTAAAAGCCGCAAACGTGCCTAATACCAATAGCTTAGGAAAAACGGCACTCTATGATTTGGGCGGAAAAATCCGGAAAAAGTATGAAACGCAGGTACAAGACAAGCGAGAAATTTTCCGTACCGTTGGCCTGGGAGAAAGCCAGGTTGCCCAGAATATTAAGCAGTTAACGGAAAGCTCCAACGAAAGGATCAAGCTGGGGGCGAACAAGCTGGCCGCGGATTGCTTGCGCCTAACCGAGCCCCCGCCCCCCAGCCACCAAGGGGTAAACATCATCATTAACTGCGGCCCAGCCGCGCCTGCACCCCTGCCACCAGGGCATATACCCCCGGCCCAAGTAGTGATCCAAGGGGAGAAGGAAGACCTTGAACCTCTCAAGCCAAGGCAAATCACTAAGTAACTTCTGTGCTACCCTTTGTGGTGCGTGGCTTTGGTGGCAGTCATTCCGATAAGGTGCATTTCCTGTATGGTTCAATTATACCTCAGCTCCCTACCACGCCCTGGCCCTATTTTAATCCCCTGCCCCTCTTAATTTAAATCACCCTTACCCAGCTTTTTTAAGAAACCTTCAGGTTAGTTAAAAATTTTACTTAATTTATAGCGTAAATAATTATATAATCGAGTATAAGAGACGAAAAAAAGGGGGGATTTCGGTCATGGGAAAGACCTACCTTTATTTGCGGGTGAGCAGCCCCAGCCAGGTGGACGGGTTCGGCTTTGACCGTCAGGCGGAGGTCTGCCGGGCCTACGCC
The DNA here is from genome assembly GCA_963790655.1 of uncultured delta proteobacterium. Lineage (GTDB taxonomy): Bacteria > Desulfobacterota > Desulfobaccia > Desulfobaccales > 0-14-0-80-60-11 > DASWLF01. The sequence continues at coordinate 446,621 of CAWBPT010000004.1, forward strand.
AAGAAGGCCGGGTATGAGATCGCCAGGGTTTTCCGTGAGGCTGGGGTTTCCGGGGTTGCGGATGAAACCCAGCGCCCTGCCTTTCAGGAGATGATGACCGACATTTTGAGCAACGGTGTCAAGACCGTGATCGTGGAGAGCATGGACCGGGTGGCCAGGGAGTTGCGCATACAGGAAACTTTGCTGATCTACCTGGCCTCCAAGGGGGTTGACCTGATAAGTGCCAGGACGGAGGAGAACATCACCCAGGCGGTCAAGGATGACCCCCTAAAGAAAGCCCTGGTGCAGATCCAGGGGGTGTTCGCCGAGTTGGAAAAGAACCAACTGGTGCGGCGACTCAGAAAGGGCCGGGAGCGCAAGCTGGCCGCCACCGGGAGATGCGACGGGCGCAAGCCCTATGGGCAGACCCCGGAGGAAAAAAAGGTCATCGAACGAATCAGGGCCATGCGGCGGACCCGGAGGAACGGTTCCCCAGGGATGACCATGCAGGAGATCTGCGACCGACTCAATAGCGAGGGGATTCCAACCAGGCTGGGCAAGCAATGGTTTCCGGCACAGATCCACGGCGTCCTGAACCGGGGGAAATGATAACCCGGATAGGTTCCACGCCCACCTTGCGCGCTGCTGGGCCCTGCCCCTTCGCCCCACCGGAGACCGCCGCCCGGTCCAGGCCGTCACCTAGCCAAGGTCCAACCTGTCCCGAGAGCTCTGCACCTTCTCGCTGGTCCTGCACCCTCGCGGCGCACCAGCAGCCCCTCCCGGGCCCACACCTGGTTAGCCCCTGTCCTGGTAGCCTGCCCCCTCCCCCTGAGGCTCCCTTTCCCAACCTGAAACCCCAAGTCGCTGTTGAAGCCGATCCACCTGAAATGCGTGGACTGCGGCCCCAAGTCCATCCACGGCAAGTACGAGTGGCAGATCTACGCTTTCAAGTGCTGCCCGATTTGGCCGTACCGATTCGGGAAAAATCCCTCCCTGGCTGGTAGGGGTCCCAAAGTGGGTAGACCCGACAATTTAAAACGGCATTTAAACAATCTTGCACCGGACTCACGGGCCTAAAATCGACCTAACTTCTCGAGGCAAATGTGGTGTTAGGGATCGGTCGGGAAAACCTGATAAAATGGGGACGTAATGGTTTCGACGGTGGCAGGAAACTTGAGTGGCGCTCTGGGGCCAACTTCCGTTAAGGTTGGAAACGGCACAACTGCCAACTCTTATCACCAACAGAAGGCTGCGTAAGCCTTTCCGTCCACCCTGGTGATGCCAGATAACCGGGGCTGGGCGCCGAGCATCTGGATAGGCTGATGATGATGGTACCTTCTCGTCATAAGGCCGAAAACCCATTGCCGACCGACCCTGGTGCGCCCCCAGGACGCCGGCCAGACTCTGCCCTGGCTCTTGTTACCCAGCCCCTTGGTGTCGCCGCCGTGCCGGCCCAGGCCCGGCACGGTCAACCCCTGCGGCTTGCGGCGGCCCCGGCACCGCTCCCTCTCTGAAGGATTTCCGGCCCGGAAACCAAAACCCCGGGACCGCTAAGTCCCCCCCTATGCTTTTATACTTGCTCAGGACACCACATCAAAATTTTCGTCAATACCTTTTTTCCCGGCAGGAAGGGGGGGGCCGTCAGCCCCATGACCCACACCTTCATTTGAACCGGGGGAGCTCTTTGGAACTTGCCGAGAACCTGGGGATCTTCCCGCGCCGTTTTAAAAGCGCCGTGACTTTTCTTCAGAAATTATACGTAATGAATTTGGAGATAGACCCCGAGATTCTGGCGAGATAGATAAGCAGCTATCGGAAGAATATCAAAACATTTTTATTTGGTATGGAGTAGCGGAAAGATAGCAGTTAGCAACCAATTTCGCCAGCAACGCTCTCCGGCTTTATGAGCAAGAGCCGCCCCACTCCAGGGTGAGGCGGCTCGGAGACAATCTCAGGCGCTGGCAAGGCTGGGCGGTAAGCGGCGGGGTCGCTGCCGGCGTCGCAGCTGCCGCCGGCCGTGCGGGTATTTACCATAATAGCAATACACCTCCCGGCCGGCACGTGCATAGTCAGGTTCGGTAGCGCCCCGGGGTCAAGTCATCCCGGGCGCGTCCCACGGAGCCCCGGCTCCTAACGCCCCGCACCCGCATAGCCGATCGACCCCGACCCCACGGCCGCCCGCACGAGACGCGGCGGCAATGCTGCCCCCGTCATCCAGTCCATACCTACACTATCCACCGTCGGTACGGCGCCCGTCACAAGCCGTCCCCCCCAGACTCACTGCCACCTCCGTGGGCACCAACCGAATCAGTGGGGCAACGCGCTGAACGCCTGGGAGCCACTGGGCGCTTCTGCTATCAAGAACGAGAATCCCAGGGGGTATTCGACAGACCAATTCTGACCGAAAAGCAAACCAAGCGCAGCCAGGGGGTCATCGCCCCACGGCCCGTTCCCCTCCGCCCACCCGATGATTACCTCAATGGCGCCGGGGTGTTCCTGACTAATTCTCCACGTTGCGATGCCACTGAATCCCGACCCGGCGTAGCTGATCGGGGTGATCAGCACGATGTGCCGCCGTGGGTCGAAACTCCCCGAGGCGAAAGTAATCGTCCACATGTATGGCCACTGATGCGCACCACCCTTAGTCCAGTCATACACGGCACCGACGTTAACGCCTGCGGATAGGCTAGACCCATAAATGCATTGCCACCCGCCTGTTGGGCTCGAGTTATTCCACGCGCCGTCGTACGTAACAACACCTGACGCAAAAACGGTACCCCAGGCCGACGTCCCCGCCGGCCCCTGGGGCCCCACGGCTCCCTGGGCCCCATTCACGCCCTGGGGTCCCTGGGGACCCGCAGGTCCTGTCGGTCCCTGTATACCCCGCAGTCCTGGCAGGCCGTCCGCGCCCGCGGGTCCTGCTGGTCCCATAGGTCCTACCGCTCCAGCGGGTCCAACTGGTCCTAGAGGTCCTGCCGACCCTGGCGAGCCCTGGGGTCCTGGGGGACCGACAATTAAAGCCGGCACCAAGGTAACATGCAAATCATTTATGCCTTTCTTTATGTTCACTGTCTGGTTAACCGCGGTCCATTGCGTACCGGGATGCTGCACAATGACCGTATGGCTCCCCACCGGCACTAAAACGCTCATGGGAGTTATTTTTCCCGTTGGATTTCCATCCACCAGAACATCCGCTCCGTCTGGAAAAGATGAAACCTGCAAGATGCCATTAACGGCATAAGCCCCGGTGGCCAAAGCGAAAAAAAGAACCAAGGTCAAGAAGCCGATCATCTTTTTCATTTCTTAAACCTCTTTTAAAGGGTGAAAGAATAGGGGATTGAGACAGATATAAGGTAGGGGGACCTCCAAGGGAAGGACCATCCCTTGGAGGCTTCATCGCGGACATTTCAGGACTTTCCTGGTCATTTCCCCTCCGGCATGTAAGTTTAATAATGGGACTATTTAGACGCATACAATATTTGCGCAGAAATTCCTTTTACCCTTAGAATCATATAAAAAAGCATCATTGTTATCAGCCATCGTTAGCTTCATACTGCTTTGCGCTCACTAGTGAAAAGCAAACAAATTCATTATGGTACAATGGTATCGACCGTGTACACCTGCTACTACAGATATACTAAAAATATAATTCTAAATCCTCCACATCTGTTAATGGTTTTCCTATATTTTCTTTTAGCTTGATAGAAAGCAATTCCAGGTACTCTTCACTTGAGAGGATTAAGCCGCTGAAGATGGTTCCGGCATAATCAGCATCGATTTTTATGAGATTTGTGATTGGGAGAATCTCTACGCTTTTTAATAAACCATGCTCGACTATCCCAGGGTCTTTCTCAGCCCATTGGGGGGGCCAGATTATTAGACCATTCCATTTTAATTCCTTTACTTTCATAATAAACCTCCAAAGGAAATGCTATTTTGAATATTTATAATTTAATATTGTTCGCTCTCTTTCTTTATAAGTGGGTACATCATTAAAGCCACATCATAGGGGACCCCGCTTTTGCTGATAAAGAAATCCTCCAGAGTGGCCCTGATCTCGAAATCTCTGGCCAGAAAGGCCCTAATAACATGCTTTTGTTCTATCGGCACCTCAGCTTTCAGCCAGTGCATATCCTCCTGGGAGGCCAGGTCCAACAGTTCGTCGAGCATGAGCGAGCCCAATCCCAAACCCTGGAAAGGCTTGAACACAAAGATTTGTTGGATTTCTCCCACTTTTAGGGTGGCTTGCTGCCCCCGGTAGAGGTTAACGGTGGCTATGGGGCGGTTGGTTTCCAGGTCCACCGCCACCATGGACAATATTTTCCCGGAGTTTTCCGGGTTCAGCCAGTGATCGATAACTTGCGGATTTTTCAAGTCCTCCTTGCAAAACTCCATGTCTTCCTGGGTGGCGTCCCGGAATAGCTTGACCAGCCACTCCCGGTCCTCTCCTTTGAGCAAACGGACCAATATCTTTTTGCCGTTTTTCAAGGTGGCTAACTTCTGATAGGCGTAGTAATTAATCATGGCTCGGAGCTCCTCTGGGGGAGGGATTCCGGTCCTCCAGTCACTAATAAGGTGCCATAGCAGATTTTGCCTGCTGACGATGGCCATTGAGGCAGCAGGGCTTGTTACAGGCCCGCAGGCAGCGCCTCGGTCCCCTGATCATATTGGCCAGGGGCTGGCAAGAGGAGTTGAGCAACTTTTCCACGATTTTCTCATGGAGGAACGAGAGGGCCTCCTCGGCGTCCCCATCCAAAACGATGGCCAGCAGTTGGAGGGCTTCAGACGAGGTGATGCTGATTACCAGGTCTTTCGGGTATTGGTGCATATCCACGGTGATCCTCCTTAAAAATTTCCTGGATACCAACCCGAAAATTTTTGTTAGCTTATATATAAACATCGCCGGTTAATAAAAGGTTACAGAGAAGATTTTCAGCTAGCCAATAAGGCGAAGAAATTATGAAGGTTTTTGAGGGCAGGGAAGAATGGGGAATTTTTTGTGAAACTTTCTTTCAGGATTAAGTGGGAGGCTTAGGGCAGTTTCTCCCAAGAAAAATTAGGGGGAGGCTAAAATTTTCTGGTGGATCGCGGCGGTAGCTTTATCTGGCTCCGTGTTCAGTTCCTTCTTAAGGGCCAGGCAGCAGTCCTGATAGACTTTGAGGGCGGCGCTGCGCCTGCCCTTCTGGGCATAGAGGAGCATCAACCGCTGGCAGGCGGGCTCATCCAGGAGATCAGAGCGCACCAGCCTTTTGTAACAATCGATGGCCCGGGTCAAGGCGCCTTGTTTTTCATACAGCCCCCCCAGGCGGTGCAGAAGTTCCAGGCAGGTCTCCCTGAGCTCCTCCCGCTTCGCTGCCGCCCAGGAGGAATACAACTCTTCCGGTAGGAAATCGCCGCCATAGCTTGCCACCGCTTCCTTATAGAGGAGAATGGCCTCCTTGACCTGCCCTTGAGCCTCTTTCTTCTCCCCTTCTTTGACGAGCGCCAGGAACTTCTCCACATCCAGGTCGCACAGCTCCGCATCCAAAGAGACCAGGTTGCCCTTGAGGTGGATGTATGAAGAGCCGAAGGTCTTGTCCAGGTCAGGCTCCAGGGCCTTGCGCAAGCGGTGCAGGTTGACTTTGAAATTCTTGTCGGCGCCTCCGGGGTTGGCCTCGGGCCACAGGTCCTCCAGGAGCACGTCCTTTACCACCCCCCGGCCCCCCGGGCCAGAATAGCCTTGAGTAGGAGCTGGGGCTGATGGCCTTCCCAATCATCCTCTGCCAGAGGCGTCTCTCCCCGCCACAGGCGGAAGCCTCCCAAGGTCTGGAGGTGCACCCTGGGCCTCCTGGCCCAGTGGATGGCCCGCCTGATCTCCCAGGCTCGTTCGGCCACCCGCTTGTCGGGATGGTAGAGAAGCTTCTCCAGGTCCGGCCCCACCAGGTCAGCCAGGGGGACGAGGAGCGGCGGCAGGCGGTCCCAGACCTCTTCCACTTCCAACTCCAGGGCCAGGGTAAAGATGCGGCCTCGGTCCCGGGGACTGAGGATGATGGAAAAATAGGTGCCCCGCTGGGCGGCAATCTGCATGCCCGCCTTAATATGCCCGGCGGCGACCCCAAGCTCGCCTTGCCGCCAGCGCCACAGGGCCAGGACCCAGTGAGCATCAACCGTAAACAAGCAGGGTATGCTGGTAACCTGTCGCAGGGTCTCTTGCAATTCCGCTTCCGTGGCTGGATCTAGTTCTCCCAGATGATAGGAGATCAGGGCTTCAACCAACTGGAGACTGTTTAGATGGTATTCGGATCTGGCCTCATTGACGGATAGGATCTGCCGGGCTTGTGCGGCAAATTGCCGCGCCGCCGGCAGGTTGACGTTATGATAACAGTAGACGGCCAAGTGCACTGCGGCTGTCCCCTTAATAGTTAGCGATGTCAGATTCAGCAGAGCCTGGCCGGTTTCCAAGGCTTCCGCATATCTCCCCAAGCATCCCAGGGACAAGGCGCGATGGAGCATAATCAGAGGATGGAGGAAGGTGAGGCCGTGCTTTTCCGCTTGCTCCTGGGCCATTTTCACCAGTGTTTCGTACTGATCCACCTCACCCTGGAACCCCCTTAACATCGCGGTGGATAGAAGGTATACCACCTGTAATTCCGGAGAAATCCATTCGGCCAGCAGGGCCTCCACCCGTTGATTGGTCTCCTGGGCCACGCTGAACTCACCTTGCATGGTCAGAACAACACAGGCATAGATCAGGGCATGGATCTCCAGATGGCGCTCCCCCGCCTCCTTGGCCAGGAGATAGGCCCGGCGGCAGGCCTGGTGGCACTGGCGGATATCGGAGGCGTAATTCATTTTGGCCATCCCCACCTGGAACCAGAGGGCGGCGCTCTCATAAGGAAAGGCCCTGGCGTCGGATCTGGTTAACAGCTCTTCCGCCTGGCTGATCTGAGCCGCTATAGGCTCTAGAGGGTGACACACGAACACTGACACCTCCAGGAGATGAGCCGAGGTCATCAGCAAACCCCGGAGGTTCTGCTGTTCTTGAAAGAGGCCGTGGGCCCGCAGGAGGCTCAAAAAGTATTCCGGGGTGCCGGCAAAGCGGCCGGTGATGTAATGGCAAAACAGCAGCCAGGGGCTTTCCCGCACCAGGGCTTCCGGGAGACGCTGGAGCCAGCTCGCCAGTTCCGCGGTCCTACCCAGTTTCAGGAGTTGAGGACCGACCCGCTCTATCGCCGCGACTGCCTGGGGATAAGCCCCGGCCTGAAGATAGTATTTCACTGCCTCCTCCAGTTGTCCCCGCCGCTCGGTTAACTCGCCGGCCCGGAGGTAGGCGGCTCGCTGCTGTTCTTCTCCCAGCAGGGTCTTGAACTTGGCGCAGAGAAAATCCCGGAACAGCAGGTGATAACGATATAAACAACCCCTTTTCTTGTCGCAGAGCGGCTGGATAAAGAGGTTCCTTTGGGCCAGATTGTCGAGGATCTCCCGGGCCTGCTCCACCCCTAGAAAATCCTTGATAAAATCTGGGTCCACCACTTCCAGAATGGTTGATTTAACCAGGAACTCCTGAGTCTCAGGCGGCAGCGCGGCGAATACCTGCTCGCCGAAATACTTGAACACCTTCCCCTGGTATTGTTCGGTTCGATCCAAGAGATATCCTTCCCTGTCTGCTTCCGGAAGCCGCGCCAATCCCTCACAGAGGAGAACCAGGCCACCAGCCCAACCCTCAGTGAGCCGGTGGATTTGCTTCACCGACCGGGCCGGAAGGCTGAGCCGGCGGGCCTTGAGAAACTCCCGGGTCTCCTCCAGGGAGAAGGCCAGTTCCTCACCGGGGAGGATATACGCCGCCTGCCGCATCTTAAGGGCCTCTAGTTTTAGAGGGGGATTCTCCCGGGAGAGCATGAGGAAGTGCACCTCCGGCGGGGCCTCATCCAGCAGGACTTGCAGAAACCTAAACGCGGGCGCCGCCGGGGGAAGCTGGTCCAGGCCGTCCAAAATTATCGAAATCTGGTTCAAAACCAATTGAAAAAGAGACTGGGCCCAGTCACGGTAAAGGGGGATTTCTTCCCGGGGCCCCAAGGCCGTGGCCGGGTAAGCCAGTAGGGGAGAGAAGTCTAGATCCGGCAAGGCCCGCTCCAGGGAATGCACTAGCACGTAAAACAGACTTACCGGCTCGGCATCTTCGGGGCCCAGGTTGATCCAGGCCGACGTCCTTTTGCAGCTGTTTACCCACGAAACCGCCAGAGTGGATTTCCCTTGGGCCGCCGGGCCCAAGATCAGAATGAGCTTTTTATCACGGTGTTGCTGCAGAAGTTCGATGAGGCGGGGCCGATGCAGGACGTGAGGGAACTGCGGCGGCGTGATTTTTGAGATGCTTAATGGGAAATGCATAAGTTCCCTAACGACCCAAAGCTTAGATATTACCTAGTTTAATATTTAAGAACCGATCTAATATTTGCAATTCGAAGAACCCCCTACCCCGATTTCAGAACCGGTATCCGACGCTCACCCCGCCTAAATTCGTAAGACTATGATATTTGCCACTTAAAATGGTATTGTCCACCTCTCTGTCGACGTAAAAGCCAACGGCATAGAATCCGTCAATAACCCATTTTCCCAGGCTATATCCGAAGCCCGCAGAGAGATAATGTTGGTCTGAGTCCGGGTTACCCGGATTGAGGGTGCCTGCCGGCACCGCGGCTTGCTGGTAAACGTATCCGCCCCGGAGAGAAAGCCGGTCGCTGATCTTATAGTCCACCCCGGCCATTATCAGCAGCGAATTTTTCCAGTTGAACACCAGGGGAATGTTGGTAAGGTGGGCTGCGGGGATTTCGGTTTTCAGGTTCAGACTTGTCTGGCTTAAGACCGACCACCAGAACCAATTAACTTCCAAGGACAGGGTCACTTGGGAGGTTGGCCGGTAGGCGGCACCCCAGGTAAAAATATGGGGGAACTCCATTACCATGCTGGCGTCGGTGCGAAAGACCCCGCCGCCAAAGATGGGCTGCAAAGTGGGTGCGATAAATCCGAGGGCCAGGGTGCCCCTCTGCTTGAGACGTATCTCACTGCGATAGGCAAAGGCAAGACTGAGTTTCTCTTCCGGAAATAAGAGCATACCGAAATTACCACCAACTCCGATACCATCCCCTTTAAAACTGAGCTTGGCGTCCCTGAATTCGAGGGCCGATTGATCAACCATTTTGGCCATGTAGTTCGAGGAATAGAGAATATCTAGTCCAGCTCCCAGGGAAAGCTGGGGCAGAATCCGCCAGGCCACGGTGGGATTGGCGTTGACGGTGGTGATGAGGCCTTGGGTGGAAGCAAAGCGGGTGGGCCCGGTTTCGCTCCAATTCCGGCCGCCGATGCCGAAGGGGGAGTAAATCCCCAGACCGAAAGCCAGATCTTTAAAGCCGAAATCCGAGGTCAGGAAAGCGTGGGGAGGGAAAAACAGCCGAAATGGAGTATGTTCTGAACGACCCTCAGGACTCTCATATTCGCTGGAGAGGTTGACTACCGAGATGCCGTTGTAAAGGTTCGTGCCTCTCAGGACGGTGAGCCCGGCCGGATTGTGGGCAATGGCAGAGGGGTCATCGGCTACTGCCACAAAGGCGCCTCCCATGGCGGCGGCCTTGGCGCCTTCAAGCGCGTTGCCCGCCATCGAGGCTTCCGGTAGGATCAGTAGAGCTACCAGGCCGATTATATTGCCCCAGGTTCGCCCAAAGCCCATAGGTAATTTCCCATATCTGGTCAGTGGCTAAAAGGGTAAGGCTTTGAAAAGGAAACAAGGACAATACCTGCACCCAGGGTCGATTTTCCCTAAGCAGCCTGACCCAGGATGAGAATTAACTTTTTATCCTGGCTCTGTATCAACCGCTCGATCAGACGCGGCCGGTCCAACATATGGAGAACACTGGGAGGAGTAATCTTGGAGATGCCCACGGCGGGTTTCATACTCTCTTTCCGCCAGACAAAAAGTTGCTTTACATAATTTTTAAAAACAGTTACTTAGAAAATTAACTACAGAAAGAGGTATATAAGAATAACGCCTGCCTGACTGTTAATCTCTATCTTGCACTTAAATACTTAATTGTCAATTTATATTAAAAAATGTATTTACAGAATTTAGTGTATATGCAATATGTTCCGCGGGGCGATGAGGCAATATGACTGCTCACAACCTATTCTAAAACTACTTAAAACTAATGCAAAAGGGCCCTCTGCTATCGGAATTTTTGGATGAAGGGACGCATGGCTCATTAATCAGCAAGAAACCAGATTGACTGATAGCGAGTATCTTGCCAAACTCGATAGTTATCCTCGAACCAGCAAAAAGTGACGATATGATTCGGATATCACAATTGGGTGGAGTTGACCCAAGGCGAGGCGATTCGGACATTTACAGGCTGGCGCCGTCGTTGATGAGCTTAGTGTGTCGCTATGGGGCAGGTAGATAAAATTTTTAGTCGGTTGATAAGTTTCTACTCAGAGCCTAATCGCCTGGTTGCTTACTATCCTGCTCCAGGTGGCGCAATATCTTCAAAATAAGCCCGTTCTGGTTTTCCAGATGTTGCAGGATCGCCTCGATCTCCCGCTCAGCCTGGGTATCCACCTCGAAGTCGCCGGTAGCCCGGGCCTCCGCATGCCGGCCTTGCAGGTTCTGGCCCACCATGATCAACGGCATCAAGAGAATCTGGATCATGTTGGAGATAAAAAGCCACAGGACGAAGGCGGGATAGGGGTCAAAGCTCCATGCCGACGGGGCCAGGATATTCCAGCCCAACCAGATAAACGTCCAAGCCAGGATGATCAGGAAAAAACCCATGGTCCCGACTCTGACGGTGACCAAAAGGGCCAGTTTATCTAGTTTGGAAAGCCTTTCCCGGTGCTCGATGTTGATATTACGCACCGGTTTCCGCATCTTCCTGAGTTGTTCGAGAGATAAGGGCTTATCGGAAGGCATCGGTTTCATCTCCAGATATGATATGCATATACAAAGTTTTCAATAACTTGATAAGTGTCGAATCATAGCAGTTACTGACACCTAAGGGGGTGAGGAAAGCATGTTCCTCAGCCCCCTTTGACTTGCTCATCGACTACTTGGCCCGTTTCCAGACGACGTTGGCAACCCCGCCGATTGTCGTGGTTGGGTTGGTGAGCCGCATCTCGTCTCCTTTGACGATCATGACCCGCTTCTGATCTTCGAGATCCCGGTTGGGGAAGGTATTCCCCTCGATGTGCAGATTCACTGTGTGCTCCTTTTCGCTCGCCACCGCATAGCTGCCGTAGTAGGCGTGGGATCCTTGGACAACGGCCTGATTCTCCTCGGCGGTACCCTTCATGCGGTTGTTGGAAGCAAACTTCGGAAGACTTGCCCGCATGAAGATCATCGAGAAGCGGCCGTCCGGAGTCAAAATCAGGGAGCCTCTCGGATTGGGACCGAACGGCTCGATCTTCTTGCCGTCCTGCTCGTTGTAGATTGAAACGAGAATCCAGCTTCCCTGGATCTGTTGTGCCAAAGTGCTGCCCTTCTCCTGGGCCCGGACATCCGAAGCTTCGGACAGCGTTCCACCAGAAAGAACGGCAACAACCAGCAAGACCCTTGCCACTGCCTTAATAGACCGGTTCATTGTTTTCCTCCTTTCGGCGTTCCGAAGGCTCGTGTCATGGCTTGAGGGTAGCAGTAACGAAGTCCTTGACTGCCATCCTAGCCTCGGCATAAGCCTTCTCGTTATAAGCCAGCGTCGGCCCATATTCCACGCACGGATCGGCCCAGGTGAACGGTTGCTTGGTTTTGACATTGACGATCACGCCATTCTCTGCTTCGGCACACTCGCAGCGTCTGGACGTTTGGGCTTTCTCAAGCTTTAGTGGCGTCTTGAGGGCCCGATTATCGAAATTGTGTCCTGCGCCGGCATATTCAGTTAACTGGACATTCTTGCTCTTCGCCTGCAGCCGCTCAACATAGGCCCGACACGGCGCCAGCGGTGCATAGTCATCGGCGCCGCCATGAAAGATCCGGATCGGCTTGTCCGCCACGTCCTCGTCCTCGTGAAAGATCGTGTTACACAGCGGGTAGAAAACGATGTAGGCTGAAAACTCCCGACCCACAGGACCGTACAGGCGCTGAAATCGCTTCAGGCTGGCGTAGAGCGCCGCCTGGCCACCCCGGGAAAACCCCATAAGGGCAATCCGGGTAGGATCGATCCTTGGGTTTTTCGCCAGGACATCGAGGGCGCGATAGACATCGACGATCATATTGAGCCGCCCAAGTTGTGACTGATCGTAGTTGGTATTAACGATGCCGCGTCCGGTGAAGCTGTCGAGGACGAAGGTTGCCACTCCCATGGCGTTGAGATACTGTTCCCAATCCAGGACATTACTTCCCACTCCGCCCGAGCCATGCAGGAGGACGACTGCCGGCAGGCGATCATTTCCAGGGCGAGGCAGGCGCAGCTCGCCCGCCAGGGTGACCGGTTTGCCTTCCTTGCGGCCGGTCAGGAACTCCTGATCCGTCAACGTCATGGACTGAAACGAGTGAATCTCCAGACGCGCAGCCTGTGCCGGTTGGGGTTGGGGCGCGGCTGTTTCGGCCTTTACCGACAGGGCAGCCGGTTTGGCGGGAGCTTTCGCTTCCTGGCTGCCACAGGCCAGCACCAAACCCAACATTGCTGCGATTAACCAGATCCCAAATCTTTTCATTCTGTGTACCTCCTGGTAGAAGCCCGCGCCAGCACGCGATGGGACGCCCGGGGCCGTCTCGAAGGCCCCGGGCATCGAAGAACCAAACAGTACCTCTCACTAGACGTCACGGATGTGAGTTTTGACAAGCTCGATCAGCTCCGGCGTCACTTCGCGGATGCCGTGTGTCTTGGCGTGTTCAGCAGCTTCTTGGAGTACCTCCTCTTCCGTCTCACCCCGTATGATGTGCTGACAACCACTCGCCGGGTCTACCTCGGCGCATTTCAGGATCTTTGCCATGGGCTTGCCTCCTTAAGTAACGTTAGCCATCTGTTTCAATGGTAAGCATTCTCGGATTCTGTCTCAAGGGGACTGGCCTCACTACCTCGATAGATCAGGGGAAGCGAAAATAGGATTAGTCGATCACTTGCCAGGAGCGGTAATTATCTTTGTGACAGGAAAAATTCCAGCTATGATTTGGATAAGGGAAGTTTTTAAGGCCTTGATAAGTTTCAAGTCATAGCAGTTATCGAGAGTTTTAAAGACGGGCTTTGCCCCTTGGAAAACCTTTTCCTGCTGATCTTCCTGCCTCCCTCCGACCAACTAATCTAACATAACTTCTGGATCAGTTTTTGGGGGGCAGGTCAATTACGGAGAGCGGGAACTCCCCGTTAATGATTAGCCGTGAGTAACGCGGAGAGGTCATAGCCAAGAAGATCGTTGATGCGCTCGACCGTTAAGTCCGCCGGAGGGAATGAGGCAATGACGGCCGGATCAAGGGCCAACTTACCCTGGCGTACGAATACCGTGGTCACCCGGTCACCCCAGACTTTCTTGACCGCGGTTAGAATACGTAGCTTGTCGTCCACCAGAACGTAGTGCTGGGCCGGAAAACGCCTCTCGACGTCTTCTAGCGCTTCCTCTTTGTGGATGTAGATGAGCACGTGGCCTCCGACCTCCTCGAAGATGCCGGAACGCTCGACCTTGCGCGGTTGGAAAACCACATCGCCATCCGATAGGATCACAGTTTGCCCCCATCCGCGAAACCGCTCCAGCACGTCGAGTGATTCAGGGTACAGACGTTCGGCGAACGGGTAGTCCACCAGGAACGAGGCTACTGTCACGAGATGGGGCTCATAGGGGTGTTCGACCCGAAAGCGCTGGAGGGCGCCCAGGTAATCCCGATACCCCAGCTCGTTGAAGAGATCTTCCTGGATCGCCCAGAAGCGGTCTCGGCACTCGGCACCAAATTCCCGCTCAATGTGACGCTTAAGGTCGTCCTGAATGCGGTCGTTATCGAGCAGCGTGTTGTCCACATCGACCAGGAACACAATTGGGTTGGGTATCGTCATGCCATTCCCCGAATTAACCAGCGATACGGCTATGAACCATGCTGGGGGACGCTGGTCTCGCTCCAGTTCTTCCCGGTTTGTTGAATTGCGGCGGCAATCTCCTGGCTGAGCTTGGCCAGCGCCTGGCTCTGGGCGGCCACCATGGCATCATAATCCGCACCATTCACGGGCTCACGTATACTGGACCGATTCACTTTGAGCAGCTTTCTTTCCGGGCCCCCGATGATGCTCCATCGCACCTCCAGCCAGGCGGCGTCGCCCAACCGGCCATCGCAACGAACGATATCCAATACAATCTGGTAGTCAATCGGCACGGACAGGCGCCAGGGATAGAGATAAATCCGTTCGGTCGGAAGAAGAAAACCAATATTGTCGGCCAGAACATTGATGAAGTTATCCTTGAAGGAGCCCACCCACCGATCGAACTGGGCTTTGACCGCCTGATTGTCGCTGGTGCGAGTGACCAGCATGGATTGGTCGAGGTAATCGGCCAGCTTGACGGGGCCGATGCCGATAATCGCGTTCTGTACCGGGCTTTTCCTCGTTGAACTCACCTGGTCTTCCTGGATCGGGGTCAAGGTGTAAAACCGCGGCGACTGACTCCGGCAACCACTTAAAAAGATGGCCGCGATCGCCAGGATGACCGGTAAGCCGCGAGAAAATGGCGCTACTCTCATGTTATTTCCCCCCAGGCTTCCCTTTGCCGCGAATCAGGGCCTCGGGATGCTGTTCCAAATAATCGGCCAACTGGCGAAATGACCGGCTCGCGGCGGAAATCGCCTTCAGCGTGTTATCCATTTCGACAATCAATGGTGCGTCATCGGAAATAACACCTCTCATTGCGGACAAGGTTTTCTCCAAGCTGGGGGCCAGTTCTCCCACCCGGGCGTCAAGATCACGGGCTAGCTTGCCGATATCTTTGACGGTTTTTTTTGTGTCTTGCGCCAATGGATCCACTTGGCGATCAACCCGGTTAACGAGCTTGCGGGCGTCTCGCAGCGTCTCTTTGAGATGCCCGATGCTGGCGGCCAGGTCCGGGTTGTTGACGAGCTTAGCAATACCATCCAGGGCCGATTCCAATTTCGTTTGTATTGCCTCGAGATCCAGCTTATCAAGGGCTTGGGCCAGCTTTGAGGTGGTGGAGGGGATGGTCGGAATCTCGATATATTCCTTATCAATATTCTTTAGAATTAGTGGTGTGCCGGGATAATAATCTAGTTCGATCAATAACTTCCCGGTAATTAAACTCTGCATGGTCAGTGTGGCTCGAAAACCCTCTTCAATGAGCAAAGGCATATCTTTTTGCGGGTTCAAGGTCTCACTTGGTTTACGAAACTTGAAGCGATCCAACTCGATCTGGATGATAACCGGAATATTAGCTTGTCGTTTAATGGGGTCGGCGATGATATCAATGCTTATTACTGATCCCACCGCCACACCCTGGAACAGTACCGGCGAGCCAACGTCCAGCCCCTTGACGGGTTCATTAAAGTACAGCACAAACTTTTGGGTTTTCGTGAAGAATTTTCCGGAACCGAATACCACCAGGCTGGCAGCCAGAAGGAACAGGGCGATGATCAAGAAAACGCCGATCATCATTTTACTTGCTTGCTTAGCCATCTGAGCCCTCCTGTCTGTTAAGATTTCTCGCCGCGGGTGAGAAACAGGCGCAGGGTGGGATCATGGGTCTCCGCCAACAGCTGTTTCGGGTTGCCCGTAGCCGTTATGGTACGTTTGGAGGAATCCAGAAAAACGCAATTGCTGCCAATAGCAAATATGCTGGCCAACTCATGCGTGACCACCACCATGGTGGTGCGCAGGCTGTCATTCAACTCTAGGATCAGGTCATCTAGACGGTGGGCGCTCACCGGGTCCAACCCGGCGGACGGCTCATCGAAAAACAGGATTTCCGGATCCAATGCCATGGCCCGGGCGATGCCGGCCCGCTTTTGCATGCCGCCGCTGATCTCCGCGGGATAAAACTCTTGGAATCCGGCCAATCCCACCAGGGCCAGTTTCCATTCCACCACCTCTCGGATCCGGGCTTCGGTCAAATCCGTATAGGTTTCCAGCGGCAGCGAAATATTCTCGGCCAGGGTCATGGAACTCCAAAGCGCTCCGCTCTGATACATTACCCCGGCGCGGCGCATGATGCGATCGCGGGTCTGGGGATCGGTTCCCCAGAAATCAACCTCTCCATACAAGACCTTCCCCTTGGCCAGGGGTTTCAAGCCGATTAAAATTCTCATCAGGGTGCTCTTGCCACAGCCGCTGCCGCCCATGACGATGAAAATGTCCCCCCGGTTGATGTCAAAGGTCAGGTCCCGCATAACAACAAAATCGCCATAAGCCATGGTGAGATCGCGCACCGAAATGTGGGCTTCTTTTTCAGCCATCTTCATTGTTTCTTTACGAGCTGTATCGATGGCACGTCTACCCATTCAAATTCCCAGAAAATTGCACAAGACCGTGATCGCCGCCGTCGCGATAATGATCCCGACAATGGCGGTAACCACCGCAGAGGTGGCGGCGTCACCCACGGCCGAGGCACTGCGGCCGCATTGCATGCCCCGCATGCAGCCGGCCAGGGCCACAATGATCCCGAAGACGAAGCCGGAAAACAGGCCGATGCCCAGATTCCAGAGACCTACCGCGGCCACCGTCTCATGATAATATTGCATAAAGCCGATATCGAGCATCCATACCGCTACCACCATACCCCCCAGTATTCCCATGAAATTGGCATAAAGACACAGCGGGGGCATCATCAGACCCAAGGCCACCATACGCGGCAACACCAGAAACTCCATGGGCGATATGCCCAGCGTTTGCAGAGCATCGATCTCTTCGTTCACCTGCATGGTCCCCAGTTGGGCGGCAAAGGCACCTCCCGTACGGCCGGCCATGACGATGCCGGTCATAATCGACGCCATCAGGCGAACCATGGCAATGCCCACCAAATCTGCCACATAAATTTGGGCTCCGAAGCGCTTCAGCTGGATGGCGCCGATAAAGGCCACGATCAACCCCACCAAAAAATTGATGAGGGAGACGATCGGTACTGCCTGGGCGCCGGCGGCTTGTATGATGAGACCTAAATCGGCGCGGCGGAACTGGGCTTTGCCGCGCAGCAGCCTCGAAAAGGCAATGACGGCATCGCCGATGAAGGCCAGCATTTCCCCGGCAGAATGGAAGAAATTGATGGCTTCGTCGCCCAAATGAATGAGAAATGACACCCGCTGTTCCGCCGGGCGGGCGTCTTTTGTTTCGGGGACTGCTGAGGCCAATTCCAACAGTTTCCTCGCCCCTTCAGGAAGTCCGTCGCTGTTTAGGCCGATATTTTGCCGGGAGCAAAAGTTGCGCAGATTATTCAGGAAGGTCAACAATCCTGTGTCCCAGAAGGCCAGTTGCCGGGTGTCGAAGACTAGGTTACGAACCCCCGGCTTGCCTTCGAGCGTCTGCTGAACCTGATCGGTCCCAGGCAGTTCACCGCCCAGCGTCCAGGACCCGGAAAGGATCAGCTTAAGCGTGTCTGGCGATGGTTGCTCCATGATCATTTCGCCACGGGCCGTCATGTGCCTTTTTCTCCATTGACTAAGCTGGACTGCCCGACTCAACCGCTTGGGGGCTCAGTGACCCATGGGCGATCAGCCCAACCACCGAATGCGGATGAACCAGATAACTTGAGCCGGGAACCTTCAGGGCCTCAGACCAAGGGGAGATGTCATCGGGGGCGCTAAGATTCGTATCCAGCCAGCGATACCAGCTCTGTTGTTCACGTTCCATGAGGGTCGGAAGCTCAAATTCCAAAGATTCCCAATAAGCATTGAAGATCAAATGACATAAAAACCCGCCCTCAGGGTCCCGGACGGAGAGCGCCAGGCTGTGATCATCATCGCCCCAGCCTTGCTGATTCAGGCGGACGCCATGGAACTTAATCTCTAAGCGAGCAAAGATCTGGTTGAGGGTCGGGGCCTCCGGATAGCCCTGGTATGGGTCCGGCGGCCGCAGGCGGATGGCGATTAACTGCTTGACGAACCGATGGACATCGGGATGCCTTTCAAGCCAGGTCCAATTCAACCAGCTAATCTCATTGTCCTGACAATAGGCATTGTTGTTGCCCTGCTGGCTGCGCCGAACCTCGTCGCCCATTGAAAGCATGGGTGTCCCTATGGCCAACAAGGTGAGAGCCAGGAAATTCTTCACCTGGCGATTGCGGAGCCGTTCAATCTCAGGGTCGTCGGTAAAACCTTCGATGCCGCAGTTCCAGCTCAGATTGTTGTCGGTGCCGTCACGGTTGCCCTCGCGGTTCGCTTCATTGTGCTTCTGTTGATAGGAAACCAGGTCATTTAGGGTAAACCCATCATGGCCGGTAATAAAATTAATGCTCGGATCGGACTCCGGCTTTATCGGCCCAAAAATATCGCCACTGCCTAATAATCGGCAGGCCAGAGGACTTATAGCCCCTCGGTCCCCTCGGAGGAAGGAGCGGACGTCATCTCTAAATTTGCCGTTCCATTCCTTCCAGAAATCGCCTGCAAAAGTCCCCACCTGATAAAGTCCAGCGGCATCCCAGGCCTCCGCGATGAGCTTGATGCCGGCCAGTACCGGATCGGAGTCAATATCCCAGATGATGGGGGGATTCGCCAGGGGGACCCCTGATTCGTCCCTGGAGAGAACCGCAGCCAAGTCAAACCGAAAGCCATCCACGTGCATTTCCTGGACCCAGTAGCGCAGGCTGTCGATAACCAGGCGGCGGACCACGGGATGATTAGCATTTAAGGTGTTGCCGGTGCCGCTATAATTGGCATAAGTTGCTCGGTCTTTATCCAGGATATAATACGCTTCATTTTCCAGGCCGCGCAAACTCAGAGTCGGACCAAGATGGTTACCCTCTGCCGAATGATTGAAAACCACATCCAGGATCACTTCGATACCGGCGCGATGCAACGCCTTGACTAAATCCCGGAACTCATCCAGCACAGCCAGGGGGTTCAGCGAAAATCCGTATCCCAGGTGGGGGGCAAAAAAGGAGACCGGCGAATAACCCCAGTAATTGTTCAGCCCGGCTGGGGCGTCCTGCTCATCAAAATGAAAGATGGGGAGCAATTCCACGGCAGTAATCCCCAAATCCTGAAGGTAGGGAATCTTTTCCCCCAACCCGGCAAAGGTGCCGCGTTTCTCCGGAGAAACCCCGGAACTGGGGTGGCGGGTGAATCCACCCACATGCAGCTCATAGATTACCGTCCGGGGAAAGGGTCTTTTTAAAGGAGTATCCCCTTCCCAGTCATAACTACCCGAAGCCGTCACGACGCTCTTCATCGCCTGGGCCGCATTGTCTCCCGGCTGCGAGGCCGCCAGGCGGCTGTAATTCTGCGGGACGGCCACGGCCCGGGCGTACGGATCGAGCAAAACCTTGTCCGGATCAAAGCGGAGGCCCCGTTGAGGTTCAAAGGGACCCAGAGCCCGATATCCATATAATTGCCCCGGATCGAGATCGGGCACCGAAACGTGCCAGTAATGGTAGGTCCGGTTCTTTACCGGGTCCAAGGTAATCACCCTGGGTTTTGAGTCGGTTGCATTATCAAACAGCAGCAATTCCATGCCGGTGGCGTTTTTGGAGAAGACCGAGAAATTCACCGCATCAGCACATAGCATTGCTCCCAGGGGCGAGCTCTGACCATTCTCGATTGTTGAACTCATAGACTTACTGCCTATTTTCTCCCCAGCTGCTCTTTCGCCGCCGCCACTATGCGTTCCGGCTCGAACCCGAACTTCTGCTGGAGTTCCTTGAGGGGCGCCGAGGCCCCGAAGGTCTTCATACCGATGATGTGCCCCGAACAGCCGACGTAGCGCTCCCATCCGAAGGTTGAGGCCTGCTCTATTGCGACCCGGGCCATCACGTCGGGTGGCAGCACACTTTCCCGGTATTCCTTCGTCTGGTGATCGAAGATTTCCCAGGATGGCATCGAGACTACCCGGGAGCGGATACCCTCGGCCAGGAGTTCCTCGTGGGCCTCTACCGCCAGGCAGACTTCACTGCCTGTGGCAATGAGGATCACCTCTGGTTTCCCTTCGGGGGTGTCGGCCAGCACGTAGGCACCGCGAGCCACTCCAGCAGCCGGTGCGAATTTGCTCCGGTCCAGGGTCGGCAGGGGTTGACGGGACAGCGCCAGCACGGCAGGCTGGTGGCGCAGCTGCATGATGTAGCGGTAAGCCTCGACGACTTCGTTGGCGTCTCCGGGACGCAGAGTGATCAGTCCGGGGATGGCGCGCAAAGAGGCAAGATGCTCCACCGGCTGGTGGGTCGGCCCGTCCTCGCCGTCTCCCATGGCATCGTGTGTGAAGATGAAGATGGTGGGCAGCTCCATTAGGGCCGAAAGCCGGATGGCAGGCCGGGCGTAATCGCTGAAGATGAAAAAAGTGGCGCCAAAGGCTCGGAGCTTGGATAGCGAGAGCCCATTTACGATGGCAGCCATGGCGTGTTCGCGGATCCCAAAGTGGAGATTCTTCCCGTCTGGGATAGCGGCTTGGAAATCTCCGGCACCCTCGAACAACAGGAAGGTCTTATTGGATGGGCCGAGATCAGCCGAGCCTCCAAGGAACCACGGGATGTTCTGCGCCAGGACGTTCAGTACCTGGCCCGAAGCCTCACGCCCGGCAATGCCCTTGGGGTCGGCCGGGAACACGGGAAGGTTGCGGTCCCATCCGGGGGGCAGTTCGCGGCGCTGCATCTGGTCGACCTCGGCGGCGAGTTCCGGGTACTTGCCCCGGTAGGCTCCGAAAAGTTCGGTCCACCGGCGGCGGGCCTCCGCCCCTCGGGCCCCGATCCCAGCCGCAAAATGCTCTTGGACACCCTCGGGAACCAAGAACTGCGCATCCTCAGGCCAGCCATAGAAGCGCTTGCAGAGGCGGACCTCCTCATCGCCGAGCGGCTCGCCGTGGGCCGCGGCGGTGTCCTGCTTGTGCGGGGCGCCGTAGCCGATGTGGCTGTCCAAAATGATAAAGGTGGGGCGGCCCGCCGTTTTCCGGAAAATCTCCAGCGAGTTCTCGATCCGGTCGATATCGTTTGCGTCGCCTACCCGCAGGACATTCCAGCCATACCCGAGGAAACGGGCGGCGATGTCTTCCGTGAACGTGATGCGCGTGTTTCCTTCGATGGTGATGTGGTTGTTGTCATACACCCAACAGAGATTGTCGAGACCCAGATGGCCGGCGAGGGACGCCGCCTCTGCCCCGATGCCCTCCATCATGCAGCCGTCCCCGCAAACTGCGAAGATATCGTAATCGAAGATGCCGAACCCCGGCCGGTTGTACCGACTGGCGAGCCACTTCTGGCCGATGGCCATGCCGACGCTGGTGGCGATGCCCTGCCCCAGAGGGCCGGTGGTGGTCTCGACCCCCGAGGTCCAGTGGTATTCAGGATGCCCCGGGGCCTTGCTGTCGAGCTGACGGAAACGGCGGATGTCCTCCAAGGTTACCGCAGGCTGTCCCATGATCTCGTAATCGGCGTTCACCGCCTGAACCCCGGTGAGGTAAAGCATGGACCAGAGAAGCATCGAGGCATGACCATTGGAGAGCACGAATCGGTCGCGGTTGGGCCAGATGGGGTCCTGGGGATCAAAGCACATAACGCGGTTCCAGATCGTGTAAACTAGAGGCGCCAGCGCCATCGGGGTGCCAGGGTGTCCCGATTTGGCCTGCTGAACCGCATCCATCGAAAGGGTGCGGATGGTGTTGATCGCCAGTTGAACCATTTGATCGTCAGTCATGGGATATTCCTTTCAGGTGGCAAAGTCCGTATATTTGGCTTCGCCGCTAAAGGCGCCGGGGGCTCGTGGGAAGTGGTTCCAGCCCCCTGCCGGTCTTACACCGGCTGCGCTTCCAGTGAAGCCACTTTGCCCAGGCGGCGCAGGTGCCGTTCGGCTCCGCTGAACTCGGCTGCCAGGAAGGTCTCCACCAGGTCCCAGGCCACCGCTGGCCCTACGGTCCGGCCGCCCATACAGATGACGTTCATATGATCGTCTTCGACCCCCTGCCGGGCGGAAAAGTGGTCGTGAACCAGACCGGCGCGGATGCCCGGAACCTTGTTGGCGCAAACCGCAGCACCGACGCCGCTGCCGCAGATGGCGATCCCTCGTTCCACCTTCCCCGCAACCACGGCATGGGCCAGGGGGATGACAAAATCAGGGTAGTCGTCGCCGGGGTTCAGACCATGAGCCCCGAAATCGACCACCTCATGGCCTGCAGCGGATAGCTGGGCCACCAACTCCTCCTTCAAACCAAATCCACCATGATCCGTAGCGATTCCTATGCGCATATCTTCCTCTTTTCTCCCGTTCTTCAAAGAGATCTGGACTATCGTTTCATGTCAGAGAGAAACTGATCAATCAACCATCCCTTCCAATCCCAGTCGATGATCCCATCCCCATTCCTGCCGTGCGCACCTATCTTTAAAAGGTTTTCCAAGAACTGTTTCAAGAATAGCCTGCACCTGCGCATCCACGTTGAAGTCGATCCTTGCACCGGGAATATTTGCCAACGCAGCCAAGACCTTCCCCTTATCTCTCGAGAAGGAGGTTACCAAGTTCGGAGCCGATAAACTCGATTGCGTGCGTCTCCAGAAGTTTGGCTTCCTTAACGACAGTTTTCCTCTCATCCCGGCAACTCTAAACCTTCCCAGGTCGGCTTAGGTCTCCAAGGCTTAAGGTCTGGATCCGGCTTCGGCCCCAGGCGATCAAGGCCGGGGGCCGCCTGGTAGATGACGAACCCGGCGGGCGGGACTGTCAGCGGGACAGCCAGCAACTCGCCCCTTAATTCCACAGCCAGTTCTGAAGGTGGCGGCGGAGGAGAGTCCGGAGCGTGCCAGAAAATCAGCTTGAATATATCTCCCTCTTCCCGGAAAAGCGGCGTTACCGTCGAATAGGCCGTCACGGGCTGTTCCTGGTCGGTGCTGAACGCGAGGAGCACTTCTTGATCGACGAAGAGCCGCGACCAGGAGATGATCAAGCGCATCCTCTCACTCATGAAATGGGGCAACCCGAAGTTAATTCCGTCTCCAGAGATCTGGTGGAGCATCTGCCGGCCCCGCCTGAGCGGGAGCAGCTTTTTGCGAAGCGCCGCAAGGGTAGCCAGGGAATGGTAGAAAGGCTCCTCCTCGTTAAAAAAATGGCGACCCTGCGTGCATTTGCCACCGAACCTGCCACCGAACATGCTCTCCCGGAGTACCGTGTCCACCTGGTTGGGACGCCCGCCGCTGTCGAACTGTTGCTCTGTCCCGTAATAGATGCAGGGGATACCCATCGTGGTGAGCTGCACCGCAACTACATTGAAGGCAAAGTTGCTGAACCGGCTGTTCCCACAGAACCGCCACTTGCTGTTGCCTTTCCGGACCTGATCGTGATCATCGACCAGGGTGACCACCTTGTTCCGGTACCAGCGGTGCAGAGCCTGGTCGTCCAGAACCCAGTTGCGGAAGACCGTGAAGTAATCCGCGGGCTCGTCGTAGCCGCACACCATGCGCTCGAGTTTACCCGGGATGTCCTCGATGCCGAGGGCTGCGTCCAGACCGGTCTCCTCCACGACCTCCCAGGCCTTTTCCCTACCCCCGCTCACCTCCCCGACTAAAAGGAAGCGCTCCTTTCCGATGCTCTGGGCGAACTCGCGGACGGAATCGCAGAAGGTCCGCAACGCCTTAGTACCCATGTGCTTGGCGGCGTCGATGCGGAAGCCGTCCAAGTCTGCATAGGCGATCCAGAATGCGTAGACGAGCACTAGGCCGGCCAGCGCCGATGAGACCTTGCGGTAATATCCCTCCTGCTTCGCCCAGAGATCGAGGGTTCTCAGGCTGAACATGTCACCCTCCTCATACTCCGGGTAGTAATCCCAGTTTACGATGTGTCCCTTGCGGAGGAACATGCGAAGATCCTGGAATTCCCTGGGCCAGATGGCGCCATCGGGCCAGGAGGCTTCTAGTAGCGCTGGATCAGGCGGATCACCGGGGATGGTAGGCTGGCCTTCGCTGTCGTTGAAGCCTTGCACCGCGTAAGGCTTGCCATCCCATCGTGGATCATTGAACCACCGCCCGGTGGCCGGATCCTGGGTCGGGTAACGGTCCGCGGCGTACGTCAAAACGTTGCCGGTATGGTGAGCGATGATGTCCAGGATTACATATATACCCTGTTCGTGGGCAGCCTTGACGAAGTCACGGAACTCCTCGCGAGTCCCGAAATGGGGATCGACATCGAGGAAGTTCTGGATGCCATAGCCGTGGTAGCTTGGCTCAAAGGATACCTGATGGAAGACAGGGCTGACCCAGAGCGCGGTGATACCAAGGCGCTTCAGGTAGCCGAGCTTGCTCTTCAGCCCTTTGAAAGTGCCGCCCTGCCACGTGTTGCCTTCCCTCAACCAGGTATCGTAGTCGACACGGCCGGGGTTCTCAGGCGTGTAAAGAGGGGTCACGCCTGTTGTCACTGGGCGACCGTCGTTGTCTAGATATCCTCCGCGCTCGTTCCCATCGGAGAAGCGGTCCAGGAGCAGAAAGTAAAGCACCTGATCTTCCCAAGCTGTTGGCGAAGGGGTGAACGCCTGCCGAGTGAGCGAGACGAAGTCAATCTCCACTAAGGTCTTCTCGATCTTCTCCATCGCGTGGTCTTCTCCTTGGAACCCAACGAGTATTCGTAATAGTCTTTACGTGGTCTTCGTGCTTCAGATGGTCAGCCCAACTGTGCTGCTGCTGAGCGGTCGGCGAGCACTGCTTGGTCGCGGTGAATTTGTCCGGCCGGAATCGACACATCGCCGTCACGGAGGCGCACAAGCATTCCAGTTTTCTTGCTCCCCATTACCGGCCACAGGATTTGCCGGGACCGATTAAGCTTGGATACGTCAATGTCATCCGGGGCTCCCCTAATACGCCCCGGTGAGGCCCACGTCAGTATTGTTAGTGTCGAGGACCGAATCGCCGGGCACGATAGATGCGGTGTGACCGTCAGCCCCGAGGCCCAGGTGGGCGAGGTCGAGCACCGGGGGCGATTCCCACCCGCTTGGACAAGCCGAGATTCATCAGGAGGGCCCCTTGAGCTTCCGGTAGCGCCGGATCAGGGTATTCGTTGAACTATCATGGCTGAGTTGGGGCTCCTCAGGGCTCTCCAATTCTGGGATAATGCGTTGGGCCAGAGCCTTGCCCAGTTCGACCCCCCACTGATCGAAGGAGTTGATGCTCCAGACAGTTCCCTGGGTGAAGACGCTGTGCTCATAGAGGGCCACGAGCTTGCCCAGTGTTGCCGGGGTAAGGCGCTCGGCGAGGATCGTGTTGGAGGGGCGGTTGCCCTGGAAGACCCGGTGGGGCACAAGCCAGTCGGGAGTGCCCTCGGCTTTTACTTCCTCAGGGGTTTTGCCAAAGGCCAGGGCCTCGGTCTGAGCGAAGACATTCGCCAAGAGCATGTCGTGGTGCCGCCCCAGGGGGTTGAGCGGCTGGGCGAAGGCGATGAAATCACACGGGATGAGCCTGGTCCCCTGGTGGATCAACTGATAGAAGGAGTGCTGGCCGTTGGTCCCCGGCTCGCCCCAGTAGATGGACCCGGTCTGATAGTCCACCTCGGTGCCCTCCAGGGTGACGTGCTTGCCATTGCTCTCCATGGTGAGCTGCTGCAGATAGGCCGGGAAGCGCTTCAGATAATGCTCGTATGGCAAGACCGCCACAGTATGGGCGCCGAAGAAATTATTGTACCAGACTCCCAGGAGTCCCATGAGCACCGGCAGGTTGCCCGCAAACGGAGCGGTGCGGAAGTGCTCGTCCATCTGATGGAAGCCGTCTAACATGGCCCGAAAGTTGTCCGGGCCGATGGCCAGCATGGTAGAGAGACCGATGGCCGATTCCATGGAGTAGCGCCCGCCGACCCAGTCCCAGAACTCGAACATGTTGGCGGGATCGATGCCAAACATTGCCACCTCCTCAACGTTCGTCGAGACCGCGACAAAATGCTTGGCCACCGATTTTTCGTCGCCCCCGAGACCCGCCAGCGACCAGTTGCGGGCCGTGTAGGCGTTGGTCATCGTCTCCAGGGTGGTAAAGGTTTTGGAAGAAATTATAAAGAGGGTTTCCGCTGGATCAAGATCCTGGACCGCCTCCGCGAAGTCGGTGCCATCGATATTGGAAACGAACCGGAACGTCAGGGCTCTATCGCTATAGTGTTTGAGCGCCTCGTAGGCCATCACCGGCCCCAGGTCGGAGCCCCCAATGCCGATGTTGATGATGTTCCGAATACGGTTGCCGGCGTGGCCCAGCAAGACGCCACTCCGGACACGGTCGGAAAAGTTGGCCATCTTGTCCAACGTGGCGTGGACCTGTGGCACCACGTTCTCACCGTCCACGGCGATAACTGCTCCCTTCGGGGCGCGCAAGGCCACGTGCAAGACGGCTCGCTTTTCGGTGAGGTTGATCTTTTCCCCCCGAAACATGGCGTCCCGTCTATCTTCCACACCGCGTTCCTTGGCGAGTTGGAGGAGCAACTGGATGGTCTTAGCCGTGATGCGATTCTTGGAGTAATCAAGGAAGAGACCGGCACCTTCCGTAGTGAACCTATCGGCCCGGGTGGGATCGTCGGCAAAGAGCTGCCGCAGGTGTGCGCCCTTGATTTCCTCGTAATGCACCATAAGTGCCTGCCAGACCTGTGTTTCTAAAAGGCTTGGCATATCGTTCATAATTACTCCTTTCTCAGGCGTGTTTTAAGTTCTTAGTCTTCGCCTGGATCGAGGTCAGGAGGTCCTGCCACGACACGTCAAAGGACTTGGCCCCTTCCTCCCCCTCCAAACATTCGTTGACTCCGCACTTCGGAGCTTTGGATTCTGCCGCTCAAGCCATACCGAGGCGGTCAAACCCGTAAAGAACCGCCCCTAACAACGCGGCCTGGGAGACGATGACCTGAACCGGGATATCCATCAGAAGGTCGGCAAACCGCCCTTTGTTCACAAAGGCGTGCATGAACCGGCCATCTTCCAGCAATGGGAGAATCCGCTTGGGGATCCCTCCAGCCAGATAAACGCCATCGGTCGCCAGAACCTTTACCGCCAGGTTGCCGGCCTCTGCGCCAAGGATGGCGACAAAGATTTGCAAGGTGGCCGCACACAGCGGGTTGGTGGCCGGATCTTCAACTGCGGCTTTCACAAGAAGTGGCGTGGGATCAGGCGTCGATGCCAGCTGGGCAGCGAATTCGGGCGGCTCTGAGGCGTAATTGGTGTCACGCAGGAAGTTATAGATTTTTGGCAACCCCTGGCCTGAGCACACCCGCTCATAAGAGACGTGTCCATATTGTTTGAACACACTACGCCAAAGCTCCGCCTGAGTCTCATCGGCGGGGCCGAAGTCGGCATGGCCGCCCTCCGAGGAGCAGGCGATGTACCCGGTGCCGCTCCAAACGAGGAACGCCTCCCCCAGTCCGGTGCCCGGAGCGATCACCGCGATGGCGCCGTGGGGGTCACCTTGGCCGGGGTTGATAGGATAGAGATCCGCTGCCTCCAAGTGAGGAACTGCGTAAGCGGTGGCCTTCAAATCGTTCAGGAGCACGACTTTTTTTAGACCGAGGTCTCGGGCCAGGGATTCCTCTTCCAGCGACCAGGGCAGGTTGGTGAGATGGGCCCGGCCCCTGATCACCGGACCGGCCACAACAAAACAGGCATATTTCGCGGTCTGGTTGGTCTGCCTCAGAAATTCGCGCACCACTTCATCTAGGCCTGGATAGTTGGCGCTGTGGAACTCCGCCTGAGCGATGGGTTGGCGGGGGCCGCTCTCGGGTTTATAAAGACCCAACAAGGTCTTGGTGGCGCCAATATCCCCGGCCAATAACATCAGGTTTTTTCCTCCCGCCTGGTCTTCGGTCCCAGCGAAGCCACCACCCGCATGGTCACCTAGGAACCGGCCAGGGCGTTGGTCACGATTCGCTTGGCCTCATCCACTATGGTGTCCAGGTGGGCCTGGTCTTTGAAACTTTCAGCGTAGATCTTGTAGATGTTCTCCGTGCCGGACGGCCTGGCTGCAAACCAGCCCCCAGCCGCTATCACCTTCAAGCCGCCGATGGAGGCATTGTTGCCCGGGGCTTTGGTTAGCTTGGCCCTAATGGGCTCACCGGCCAGCTCCGACTCCTTGATGGCTTCGGGGGACAACTTCGCCAGCCTCTCCTTCTGCTCGGGGGTCGCCGGCGCGTCAATCCGGGTATAGAACGAAGTGCCGAACTCCGCGGTCAGTTCCCGGTAATGCTCGCCTGGGTCTTTGCCGGTGCGAGCGGTGATCTCCGCCGCCAACAGGTTTGGAACCAGCCCGTCTTTATCTGTGGTCCAGACAGTGCCGTCCCGACGCAAGAAGGTTGCACCCGCGCTCTCCTCGCCGCCGAAACCCAGCGAACCGTCGATAAGTCCTTCTACGAACCATTTGAAACCCACCGGGACTTCCACCAGACGCCGGTTCATCCGGGCTGCCACCCTATCGATCATGCTGCTGCTGACGAGGGTCTTGCCCACGGCCACCGTTGCCGGCCACCCGGGGCGGTTGGTAAATAAGTAGGCGATAGCCACGGCCAGGTAGTTATTGGGGGGCAGCAATCCCTGGCTGTGGCTGACGATCCCGTGGCGATCGGCATCGGTGTCACTGGCAAAGGCGACCGCGAAGCGCTCCTTGAGGTCAATCAGCCGCGCCATGGCGTAAACTGAAGACGGGTCCATGCGTATTTGCCCGTCCCAATCGACGGTCATGAAACTGAAGGTGGGATCAACGCTATGATTCACAACTTCCATATTCAGATGGTAGCGCTCAGCAATGGCATCATAATAGGCCACGCTGGCGCCGCCCAAGGGGTCAACCCCCAGGTGAACCTGGCTTTCTTGAATCGCCTGCATATCAATCACCTGAGGGAGATCGTTCACATAGGCGTCCAGAAAGCCGTGCTTATGCGTGGTGGAGGCTTTGCTGGCTCGTTCGAAGGGGATTCTCGCCACTCCCTTCAATCCACCGGCAAGGAAGTCGTTGGCCTGCCGTTCGATCCATTGGGTCACCTGGGTATCCGCCGGCCCCCCATGGGGGGGGTCGTATTTGAAGCCGCCGTATTTCGGCGGATTGTGGGAAGGCGTGATCACGATACCGTCGGCCAGGCCCTGGCTACGCCCCCGGTTATAAGTGAGAATTGCATGGGAGACTACAGGAGTTGGGGTGTACCCTTCGTTCGCATCGACCATGACATTTACTTCATTGGCCGCCAGAACCTCCATTGCACTGGCAAAGGCTGGTTCCGAGAGCCCGTGCGTGTCAATACCGATGAACAGCGGTCCGTCGATGCCCTGCTTTTTGCGGTAAAGACAGATAGCCTGGGTGATCGCCAGAATATGCGCCTCGTTGAAGGCGTGGTCCAGCGACGAGCCGCGGTGCCCGGAGGTCCCAAAGGCCACGCGCTGTGACGGCTCGGCGGGATCGGGGCCATTGACATAGTAGGCGGTAACCAGGCGGGGGATGTTGGTCAACATCTCGGGCTCGGCTGGTTTACCGGCATAAGGGGAGATGCTCATCGCCTTCCTCCAGTGACAATCAGTGGTGCCATAAAATTAGAGGTATTTCCAGCGGCACGGCGACGCCGGGAAAGTAGGGAGTGAGGCGCGGGGTGAAATCGCCCGCGGGCCGCGTCGCCGGTACTTGCGCGGTAAACAGGTAACCTCCCTCCCGGTCCGGCAGCTTGTCCCCCCGGGCCATCGGCTGGCGCCAGACGCGGTCTTCAGGTTCAGCAGCGCACAATTCCACCTGCACCGCCTCGGGTTCAACCCTGCCCAAAACCACCTCAATCCGAAAATGATGTTGTCCGTCACGGGTTTCTACCTGCAGGTCACCGAACGAAATGGAGTGCCATTCTTCCTCAAGCTGCCGCCGCCAGTTTGCTATTCGAATCCCGAGAGCGCTTTGATTCGCCCGGCGGGTCTCAAAGGCTGCCGCCGCCGGGAGATAATACTCTGTGGTATATTGACGAACGGCGCGATTGGCGGAAAAGCGGGCCGTGAGCGTCGTCGTGCTCGCCCTGACTTTGGCCAGCCAATCGAGGGGAAGGCCGTCGGCATTACGGGCGTAAAATAATGGGACGACTTCATTTTCCAGGATGTCGTATAATGCCGCGGCCTCAGCCGCATCCCAGGCGGGATCATCACCATGCTCCCGGCCGTCGCCCAAGGCCCAACCCACCTGGGGTGAGTAGGCTTCCGCCCACCAGCCGTCCAGTTCCGAAAGATTAAGACCGCCGTTGGGCAACACTTTCATGCCACTGGTGCCGCAAGCCTCCCAGGGACGCCGCGGGGTGTTGATCCAGACGTCGACGCCCCCCACGAGCTGCCCGGTCAACAGCATGTCGTAATCGCTTAAAAAGACCACGCGGCCTTGTACTTCGGGACGCCGGCTAAATTGCACCCATTGCCGGATCATTTCTTGTCCCGCCCCGTCAGCGGGATGGGCCTTGCCCGCGATCAGGATCTGGGCTGGCCGCCGGGGGTCCGTTAAGAGCCGGATCAAGCGCTCCGGGTCATGCAACAGCAAGGTGGGACGCTTGTAAGTGGCAAACCGCCGGGCAAAACCCAGGGTCAAGACCTCGGGATCCAGAATCTTTCCGGCCTGGTCGATCTCCTTCTGAGAGCCCCCGGATGCAGCAAGCTGGCGGGCATACCGCTGGCGGGCGTATTCCACCAACGTGTGCCGGGAGGCTTGGCGCACGGCCCATAATTCCTGGTCAGACACCCGGCGCATCAATTCTTCCATCTGGTCCGTCTCGCCCAGCCACCGCTCTTTGCCACAGTGCCTGGTCCACAAATCGTCGGAAGCCTGAGAATCCCACGTTTCTACATGGATACCATTGGTAACATGACCAATGGGCACCTCGTTCTGAGGCCAGCGGGGAAACAGGGTTTGGAAGATGCTCCGGCTGACTTTCCCATGCAACTGGCTCACGCCGTTGACCGCGCCACTGCCGCGCAGGGCGAGATAGGCCATGTTGAATGGTTCCCGGTCGTCGCCGGGATCTTGTCTGCCTAACGCCATAAAATCGCGATAGGACAGGCCTAAATAATTCTCCGCATAAGGGCCCAGATACTGCCATATCAAGTTCGGGGGGAAGCGATCAAAGCCAGCTTCCACCGGGGTGTGGGTCGTAAAGAGATTGCCGGCCCGGGTCACCTGGAGCGCCACCTCGAAGTTTTGTCCGGTTTCCCGCATGCAATCCAAGGCTCGCCCCAGGATGGCAAAGGCCGCGTGTCCTTCATTCAGGTGGCAAACTTCCGGATTGATCCCCAGGACGCGTAACATGCGCCAGCCGCCAATACCCAGCAGGAGTTCCTGTTTGAGGCGCATTTCCAGGCCGCCGCCATATAATTCACTCGTTATGCCTCGCACAATGGGTGGGTTGGCCGGGTCGTTCAGGTCCAGGAGATATAATTTCAGGCGACCCACTTGCACCTGCCAGGTGCGCACCCAAACCGGGTAACCTGGATAATGGATTTGCAGCCTGACCCACTCGCCGCTGGCATCACGCACCGGAGTGATCGGTAGTTGTGCAGGATCATTAATTGGATAGAGGGGCAACTGAGACCCATCGGCGGCGATGGCCTGTCGGAAATACCCCTGCTGATACAACAACCCGACGCCTACCACCGGCACCCCGAGATCGCTGGCGTCTTTGAGCTGGTCGCCGGCCACGTTGCCCAATCCGCCGGAGTAAATGGGCAGGGCCTCGCCCAACATGAACTCCATGCTGAAATATGCCACCGTGGTCAACGGTGCCTGAGCCTGGGTTTTTTGAAACCAGGCGGCCTCGCTGCGGGAAGTCCGCATCTCCTGGGCCAAGGTTTCCACCCGGGTCCGGAACTCGACATCAGCAGCCAATTCTTTCAGCTTGCCCGGCGCCACGGTTTGGAGAATGACCCACGGATTGCGAGTAAGGTCCCAAAATTCCGGAGCCAGCGGACGCCAGATCTCGTCGGCGCCGTGATCCCATGACCACCGCAAATCCAGGGCCAGTTCGAGGAGTTCTTCCATGCCGGCAAGCCTGAGCAGTTCGTAAGCCCTGCGCAGTTCGTAAGCAAAGATGGGTTCAGACATTTAACCCTCCCGTTGATAATCCGTCTGGTAAAATCAACAAGTGCCAGACCATCGCTTCCCGCCGCAACCCGCCGCCGGGGTCCAGGGCGCCGTATGGCCACGATTTTCCTCCCCAGGCGGCTGGAGGACTCTTAGGAGTCAATCACAAGATCCCGGGTGTGCCTGGCGATCATCAGTTCTTCGTTGGTCTTCATGACTCGAACGGTGACCCGGCTGTCTCTTCGGGAAATGATCGGGGAATTGCCATCATTCAAGCCCTTGTCCAGGACAATGCCGAGAAATCGCAGGGGGGCGCAGATTCGCGCCCGGATGGTGGCGGAGTTCTCACCAATACCGCCGGTAAAGATCAAGGTGTCGAGTCCACTCAGGGAGGCGGCCAGGGCTCCGACGAATTTCCTCGCCTGATAGCAGAAGATCTCCACCGCCAGACCCGCGTCGGCCTGGCTGTCCGCCTGGGCCAGAAGGTCATGCATGTCGCCACTGATTCCTGATAGCGCTAAAAGGCCCGCCTGATGATTGATCAGGTTATTCACCGCCGCCGGGGTCATCCCCTTCTCTTGAAGTAAATAAACAATTACTCCGGGGTCCAGGTCTCCCACCCGCGTACTCATCACCAGGCCCCCAGCCGGCGTCAGTCCCATGGTAGTATCCAGGCTCCTGCCGTCATCGATGGCCGTCATACTGGCGCCATTGCCCAGATGGGCAATAATTAGCTTGCCAGACGCGGCTGACGCACCCGCCACCTTAACCAGTTCCTGGGTAATATATTCGTAAGAGAGTCCATGGAAACCATAACGCCGCAAACCTTCCATGCTCAGGGACTTGGGTAGGGCATACCGCTGAGCTATTTCCGGCATCCGCCGATGGAAGGCCGTATCGAAACAGACAATCTGCGGCAGGTCTGGAAAATGACGGCGAACCTCCTCCAACCCTTTAATTTCATCGGGGAGGTGATCAGGGGCCAGGGGGATCAGCAGTTTTAAGTCTTCGATTAAGGCGGAGGACACCGGTTGGGGCTTGACGTGGGCCGGCCCGCCATGCACCAGCCGGTGGCCCACGCCGTGAAGCTCCTTGCCGATTTCATGGCCTTCCAGCCAGGCAAAGAGGGTTTTAAAGGCAGCCCCATGATCCGGCAAGCCCAATTTCTGGTCGGTAAGTTGATGACCAGCTTGATCTTTGGCTTGAAAGAATCCCTGGCTGAGCCCGATTCTGGCCAATTCCCCTTCTAAGACCAGTCTCTCGGTTTCCCCAAGCACATAAAGGGAAAATTTGATACTGGAAGAACCGCAGTTGATGGTTAAAATGTGGCTGTCTGGCGCCATTGCCATGCCTTTTCAGTGATTTCCAAGGGGTGGGCGCTTTCGGCTCAAAGCTGATGCTGGTTTTAGGGCTAAAAGAAAGCGCTATCCTAATGGAAACAATGACTTATGTGCCTGGCCGCCCGCGCAGTGATTCTCGCAAGTGCGTGCGGTCACCCAGCACCTTTAGTAACGGTCCTTGTTTGGTCATTTCTACGATGCTTAAGGCGGCCACCGTCAGGCTGAGGCGGTCGCGATAACGGCCCACATCGATGCCCAACAAAAAACACAGCATAATGCGCGTGGTGGCTTTATGGGATACCACCAGGATGTTCCCGTCGGGGTAGGTCCGTTCAATTTCATCCAGCACGATTAAGCTGCGGCGGGCTATGTCCACCCCCCGTTCCCCACCGGTGGGGCCGAACCAACCCGGGTCGGCCAGCCAGCTCACATATTCATCATGGAACTCGCGGTTTACTCCCTCGGGAGTCTTGCCCTCCCACTGGCCATAGGCGATCTCTTTGAGCCCATCTCTTAGCTGCGGGGTCAGTCCCACGGCTTCGCACAGCGGTTGGGCCGTGGCCACGGCCCGTTTCAGGGGACTACAAAAGACGGCCTGCCAAGAAAGGTCCTTATAAGCAGCAGCAAAATCCCGGGCCATTTCATACCCTGCCGGGGTCAAGTCGGGATCAAGGGTACCGCAATAGCCGCCGGTCTGGCTGGAGGTGGTTTCCCCATGTCGAAGAAAGTAAAGAATAAGGCCCATGGTCAAGGTTTCTCCATCTCCTCGCGATACTCCCCGCGGCGCGCCATACTGTTGCACTTAGCCCGGTGATACAGAGCCTTTTGGGCCGCGACCACATTGATTTCCTCTCCTTTCCAGCTGTCCAGAGCCGGTTGCTGAATGGCCCGCGAATAGGAAAAGGTCAGAACCCAGGGCATTTTGGACCGCCACCTGATATTCATGGCATTCAAGCGAGCCGAGGCCAATTCAGGGCCTTGGCCGCCAGACAGGAAGGCGACGCCGGGGACGGCGCCCGGGACTGCCCGCAGTAGACAAGCGACGGTGGCGTCCGCCACCTCGTCCACACCGGGCTGAGTGGGACAATCTTTGCCGGGGAGCACCATGTTGGGCTTTAAGATCATGCCTTCTAATCGCACTCGCTGCCGGTAGAGTTGGTTGAACACCGTGTGCAATGCAGCCTCGGTTACCCGGGCGCACTGCTCCAGGGTGTGGTCGCCGTCCATGAGCACCTCGGGCTCGACTATGGGCACCAGGCCGGCTTCCTGACACAGAGTGGCATAACGCGCCAGGGCGTGGGCGTTGGCCTCGAGACATCCACGGCTGGGGATGCCCTCGCCGATAGTGATCACGGCCCGCCATTTAGCAAACCTGGCCCCCATCTGCCGGTATTCCGTCAGGCGCTCCCGCAGACCATCCAGGCCTTCGGTAATTTTCTCCCCCGGATGACCGGCCAGATCTTTGGCGCCGGCGTCTACCTTAATGCCCGGAACAATTCCAGCCTCAGTCATGAGCTTGACAAACGAGGTGCCGTCTTGTTTGGCTTGACGTATGGTCTCGTCATATAAAATGGCCCCGCTGATGAATTCCCCCAACCCGGGCGTTGTTAAGATCAATTCCCGCCAAGCCCGGCGGGCCTCCTCCGTTTGCGGAATCCCCAGTAGGGCAAAGCGCTTGTTACAGGTCGAGTTACTCTCGTCCATGGCCAAGAGGCCCTTGCCGGCCTGAATCGTGGCTTGGGCCGTGACGGTAAGTTCCGATTTGTCCATGTTGAAACTCCTTAAAGAGGGCCGGTCTGATGTATAAGCCTTCTTCTCGAAAACAGCGGTTCTACCTCAGAAAGGCCACTTCCAGTCGGTGATGTCCGGTTGATCCACGCCGAACTCATAGGCGTGGTGCAGACAGGCAATCTGCTGGTCGAGGAGGGCCTCCCGCACGCTGGACCCCGTCTCACAGAAACGGGGTATCCGGTCGATGGCGTCAATGGCCAGGCTAAAGCGGTCGGTTTGGTTGCGGATGGCCAGTTCCATGGGCGTATTGATGTTACCCTGCTCCTTGTAGCCGCGCACATGAATGTTATGCTGGCCGGGCCGGCGGTAGGTTAACCGGTGGATCAGCCAAGGGTAGGAGTGGAAGTTGAAGACCACCGGCTTGGTCGCAGTGAAGAGGGCCTCGAACTCACGATCCGTCATGCCGTGGGGGTGTTCGGTATGCGGCACCAGCTTGAACAGGTCCACCACGTTCACGAACCGAACCTTGATGTCGGGCAGGTGCTGGCGGAGCAGGGCGGTGGCGGCCAGGGACTCCATGGTGGGCACGTCGCCGCAGCTCGCCATGACCACATCGGGCTCAACCCCCTGGTCGCTACTGGCCCAGTCCCAGATACCGGCGCCCTTGGTGCAGTGGGTTATGGCCGCCTCCATGTCCAGGTACTGCAAGTGTACCTGTTTGTCCGACACGATGACGTTGACATAGTTAATACTTTTCAGGCAGTGGTCGGCTACGGACAGCAGGCAATTGGCGTCGGGCGGCAGATAGATGCGCACCACGCTGGGGCTCTTGTTGGCCACCACGTCGAGAAAACCGGGGTCCTGATGCGTGAAACCGTTGTGGTCCTGCCGCCAGACCAGTCCGGTGATCAGCAGGTTGAGTGAAGACACCTTAGCGCGCCAGGGCAGTTCGTTGCACTTTGCCAGCCACTTGGCGTGCTGGTTGAACATGGAGTCGATTACGTGAATGAACGGCTCATAGCTGTTGATGAAACCGTGCCGGCCGCTCAGGAGATAACCCTCCAGCCACCCTTCCACCGTGTGCTCGCTGAGCATCTCCATGACCCGGCCCTGAACGGCCAGTTCGCCGCCGTCGGCGTCTTCGGGGAAGTACTCCCCCAGCCAGACTTTCTTGGCGACCTCGTAGATGGCTTCAAGTTTGTTGGATTGGGTCTCGTCCGGCCCGAAAACGCGGAAGTTCTGCATGTTCGCCCGCATAACTTCCCGAAGGAAAACGCCCAGGGTAGGGACGTTCCCAGCCAGTGTCCCCCCGGGGTTCTTGACCTCGACGGCGAACTGGCGGAAGTCAGGCAGATTCAATGGCCGGCGCAGCAAGCCGCCGTTGGCCACGGGATTGGCGCTCATGCGCCGGTTCCCCTTGGGAGCCAATGCTTTCAATTCGGGAATCAGCCGCCCCTGCTCGTCAAATTTTTCCTCTGGCTTGTAGCCGCGCAGCCACTCTTCCAGCAATTTCAGGTGAGCCGGATTGGTGGCGACGTCCGAGATGGGGATTTGGTGGGCCCGCCAGAAACCTTCCAGATAGTGTTCGTCCACCTTTCGGGGAGCGGTCCAGCCCTTGGGGCTTCGTAGTATGATCATCGGCCAGCGCGGTCGGAAAGCTTTTCCAGTTTGTCGAGCCTCATCTTGGAACTTGCGGATTTCCAGGACGCAGTGTTCCAGGGTGGCGGCCATGGCCTGATGCATGCTCTCGGGATCGCTGCCCTCCACGAAGTACGGGGTATACCCGTAGCCGACAAACAGGGCCTCCAACTCCTCGTGGCTGATGCGGGCCAGGATGGTGGGGTTGTTGATCTTATAACCGTTGAGATGTAAAACCGGCAGCACCGCGCCATCGGTGATGGGGTTGAGGAATTTATTGCTGTGCCAGCTCGTGGCCAAAGGACCGGTCTCGGATTCGCCGTCACCCACCATCACCAGAGTGATCAGGTCCGGGTGGTCGAAGACCGTCCCGAAGGCGTGGGACAGGCTGTAACCCAACTCGCCGCCCTCGTGGATACTGCCGGGCGTTTCTGGAGTGGCGTGGCTGCCGATACCCCCGGGGAAAGAAAACTGTTTGAAGAAGCGCTGCATGCCTGCCAGGTCTTCGGTCTTGTCCGGGTAGATCTCGGAGTAAGTCCCTTCGAGGTACGCCTGGGACAGGACCGCCGGGGCGCCGTGACCGGGGCCGGAGATATAGATGGCATTCAGGTCGTACTTGTTGATCAGCCGGTTGAAGTGAATGTAGGTGAAGCTCTGGCCGGCGTCCGAGCCCCAGTGGCCCAGGAGCCGCGGCTTGATATGCTCCAATTTGAGCGGCTCCCTGAGCAAAGGGTTGTTCTTGAGGTACAACATACCCAGGCACAGGTAGAGGCTGGCCTGCCAGTAGGCATCGATCTGGCGCAGCTCATCTCTGCTCAGCGGAGTCCCTTTAACCGTAGTGCGAGCCGGCCCATAAGCGCTGATGCTCTCGTCTCCGCGAACTGCCATCGCTTGCTTGGTGGGAGTTGTCATAACTGCCTCCTCATTTTTCATGACTTTGTCTTCGGGCCAGGGCTATCCTCGGTTTGCCAGCCGCCGCCCAGGGCCCGGTAGAGGGCGATGACGGCCAGGAGCTCGTTGGCCCGATCCTGGGTTAACTTCAGTTCGGACTCGAAGAGCTGCCGGTCTGAATCCAGAACTTCCAGATACGGGGCCACACCCCCATAAAAACGATCGTTCGCCAGACCTTTTTGCTCCCTCAACGCGTCAACCTGTTGTTCTGATTCGAGGACCACTCCCTTTAGCTTCCTCGCAGCCACGAGGGAGTCGGAGACCTCCTGAAAAGCCTGTTGAATGGTCTTCTTATAGGAGAGCACGGCTTCCTGTTTCCGGTCTTCTGCGGCCCGGACGCCGGCCCGCAGCCGCCCGGCATTGAAGATGGGCTGGGTTATGCCGGGGACCACCAGATCCCAGAAACTGGCCGGGCCGGTGAACAGGGTTTTTAAAGCCGCGGACTCCCACCCGGAGGTGCCGGTAATCCGGATGTTGGGAAAAAGCCTGGCCTTGGCCTCGCCGATGTTGGCGTTGGCGGCTACCAGGGATTGCTCGGCAGAGTGGATGTCAGGGCGCCGCTCCAGGAGAGCGGAGGTTAAGCCGGGAGGTACGGTAACGGTTAACGTCTGTTCCAGAAGGGACTTACCCCGGCTGATGGGCCCCGGATTTCGCCCCAACAGGATACTGAGCTGGTTTTCTTTCTGTTCGATGGCCCGCTGCAGGTCGGGAACCACGGCCCGGGCCCCGTGCACGAGGTTTTTGGTCATGACCACCGGGGTGCGGCTATCATAACCGACCTCAAAGCGGTCTGTCACCAATTTGAGGGAATCTTCCCGGTTTTTCACGGTGCGGTTGCTGATTTCGAGCTGTTGGTCCAGAGCCCTGAGCTCGATGTAAGCCCGGGCCACATCGCTCACCAAAGTCTGGATGACGAATTTCCGATTCTCTTCCGAGGCGAAAAATTCGGCCCGGGCGGCTTCGGTAGCCCGGCGGATGCGCCCGAAAAAGTCAATTTCCCAGGAGAGGTCGCCGGCGATGAAGCCCGCAGTCCGCTGAAATCGCGGCACGAATGGGAGAACTCCCCGCTCCGAGGTGCGAATGCTCTCCATCCCGCCGTCGGCTCCCACTGTGGGAAAGAGATAGGACCGTTGGATGGTTACCTGCTCCCGGGCCTGCAGAACCCGTTGAGCCGCAATTTGCACGTCATAGTTTTCCTTCAGAGCGATTCCTATCAACTCCTGGAGTTGCGGGTCCTTGAAAACTTCAAACCACTTCAAGTCTCCGAAAGAAGCTTCGACCGGTTGGGCCGGGATACCCGTCCCTTCACCACGGAAGGTGGTAGGCGTCGGGTACCCGGGCCGCTGGTAATCCGGGCCCACGGCGCACCCGCAAATCAGCCAGAAGGTCAGAAGGATGGTCAGAGTGATCTTCATAAGTTTCTCCCAAGTTCTCATGTCGTGGCTTCCAAGGATTTACGAAAACGAACCAGGGCCAGGCCGAAGAGAATGGCGCCGATGACTGCCAGGGCAAGGAATTGCGGCCAGACGGTATCGATCCCAGCACCGCGGAAGAGAACGGCCTGGGCCATCATGATGAAATGCGTATTGGGTGCGCCCAGCATCAAGTTTTGCACAATCTCGGGCATGCTCTCCCGCGGGGTAAATGCGCCACAGAGCGTCAACAGAGGCAACAGCACGAGGATCACCAACATACCGAATTGCGGCATCGTCCGTGAGATGGTGGCCATGAGAATTGCCATGGAGGTGGTAGCGAAAAGGAACAAGACCGTGCCGGCCAGAAAGAGCGGCACGGACCCGGTAACGGGTATGGCCAGGATCCCTTGGATAACCACGGGTACCGAAAAAGCCGAGGCGATGACGACGACCAGCCCCATGCTCCATACTTTGCTGACCATTATCTCAAAAGGGGTGACCGGCATCACTAGCAGGTGTTCAATAGTGCCGTGCTCCCGTTCCCGGATCAGGGCGGCGCCGGTGAGCACAACAGAGAGTATGGTAATCTGATTGATTAACTCCATGACCGCGGTATACCAGGATCTGTAGAGGTTGGGATTGAATCTTATCCGAAGATCGAGATTGACCGGCAGCGCAGCCGCCAGCCTGTGCCTTTGGGCGAAGGCGTTGACCTCGCCGGTGATGATCTCCTGCACGTACATGTTGCCGTTAAAGGCCTGGGTCATCCGGGTGGCATCGATATTGAGCTGAATCCGGGGCCGGTGACCGGCCAGCACATCACGCTGGAAATCCGGGGGAATGTCGAGAGCAAAGGTGTAGCGTCCGGCGTCCATGCCGGCATCCATCTCGGACCAGTTGATCATTGCCGGAGGCTCAAATAACGGCGGATAAAAGGCGTTCACAATGCGGCTGGATAAGATGGAATGATCCTCGTCCACGATGGCTATGGGCGCCTTGTGAAGCGTTTCCGACACGGCACCGGCAGCTATCATCACCGCAATGCTAAAGGCATAGACGATCAAGACAATCATGACCGAGTCCCGGCGCAGGCTGCGCAGTTCCTTAACGCCCAGATTAAAGATGTTAGCGAGGCGCATACTAATGCTCCTGTTTTTTAAGGAAAACGGTGGTCAAGATAATAAGCACCGGGATGGCGATGACCAGGGGAATAAACGAGTCGTACAGGCCTGAAAAGGAGAGGGCCTTGTTAAAGGTACCGCGGATAATGGTCAGGAAATACGTGGTGGGATAGATCTTGCCGATCAGGGCAGCCGCCCCCTCCATGGACGACACCGGATCGATCAGCCCCGAGTATTGCACTGCCGGGATGAGGGTGAATATGGCCGTGCCAAACAGGGCCGCCACCTGGCTTCGCATAAAGGTGGAGATCAGCATGCCAAAAGAGATGGCGATGGTGACATACAGAAAGGCTCCGGCTGCCAGGGTGAAAAAGCCTCCCTTCAGGGGAACGCCGAAGACGAAGACCGCGCAGAGCACCAGCAGCAGAAAACTGATCATTGATATCACCAAATAAGGAATCTGCTTGCCGAAGAGAAACTCCAGGCGAGTGACCGGCGTTACGTACAGATTGACGATAGAGCCCATCTCTTTCTCGCGCACCACGGAAAGGGCGCTCAATACGGCCGGAATGAGCAGCAGCAGCAGGGCGATGTTTCCCGGCACCATGGCCACCAGGCTATCGACGTCCGGGTTGTAGCGATAACGGTTTTCGATGGTGAACAGCCCCGGCCTCACCCCGGAGGAATCTTTCTCGGCGCCGCGAGTATTCAGCCAGAGTAAGTGCATGCCCGCCACATAGCCGCGGACGGTCTCGCCCCGCAGCGGCATGGCGCCATCGACCCAGGCCCCCACAGATACCGGCACGCCCCGGGAGACATCGCGGCCGAAATGCGGGGGGATTTCGATGCCCATACTGATTTCGCCGGACCGCATCCGCCGCTCCAGCTCTTCGTAGTCGGTGATGGGCTTGTGTTCGATAAAATAACGGCGCGTCCCGCGATATTCAGGGTATAGTCGTGGCTGATGGTCGTTTGGTCGCGGTCTAACACGGCAAAGGAGAGATGCTCCACATCGACGCTGACGCCATAACCCAGGGCGAACAGCAGGATCACGCTGCCCAGCAGGGCCAGGGCCATCCGGATGGGGTCCCGGCGCAGTTCCAGCCCCTCGCGGTGGGCATAGCTGATCAGGCGGCCCAGATTCAGCCACTGGCGCTTGCCGGCAGTGACCAGGTGCTCCAGGGCCGGGGCCCCCGCCGCGGCCGGAGCCGGCGGGGGAGTGGCGGGTGAGGCCTTTTCCCGCGCCTTTTGATCTTCTTCCAGGTAAGAGATGAAGGCCTCCTCCAGTGTGGCTGAACCCCGTTTTTTGATCACATTCGCCGGGGTATCGCTCACCAGCACGCGGCCGGCATTCATCAGCGAAATGCGGTCGCAGCGCATCGCCTCGTTCATGAAATGGGTGGTGATGAAGATGGTGACCTGGTCATTCCGGGACAGGTCGATGATGCTTTGCCAGAAGCCATCCCGGGCCACCGGGTCGACGCCTGAGGTGGGCTCATCCAGGACCAGCAAATCCGGCCCGTGGATCATGGCCACGGCCAGCTGCAGCCGCTGGCGGACGCCCAGGGGCAACGAATCAGGCAGAGCATCCATGATCTCCGTCAGGCCGAAGCGTTGGGCCATCTCGTCTACCCGGGATGGAATCTTGTCGCTGGGCAGGCTGAAAAGCCGGGCATGCAGCTCCAGGTTTTGCTGGACCGTGAGCTCCGTGTAAAGCGAAAAGGCCTGCGACATGTAGCCCACCCGTCGGCGGGTGGCGAGATCGTTCGGATCCAACTGGCGGCCGAACAGCAAGGCCTGCCCCTCAGTGGG
Source organism: uncultured delta proteobacterium (assembly GCA_963790655.1). Taxonomy (GTDB): domain Bacteria; phylum Desulfobacterota; class Desulfobaccia; order Desulfobaccales; family 0-14-0-80-60-11; genus DASWLF01. The sequence goes on from CAWBPT010000004.1 coordinate 488,708, forward strand.
AGGCAACAGGCCGGTGAGCATTCTCATGGTGGTGGACTTGCCGCAGCCATTGGCGCCGAGGAACCCGAAGATTTCGCCCCGGCCGATCTTGAAGTTCACATGATCCACGGCGACGAAATCGCCGAAGTGCTTGGTGAGATCCCGGGCCTCGATGGCGATATCGGCAGCCGCGCCTTCTTCCCGGGGAGGAATCTGCACTGCCTGGTGGCCGGCGCGTTTTTCCGGCGGCAGCAGGGCAATAAAGGCCTCTTCCAGGGTGGCGACCCCGGCCTGGTGGAGCAGTTCCTGGGGAGAGCCGGTAGCCAAAACCTTGCCTGCGTACATGGCCACCAGCCAATCGTAGCGCATGGCTTCTTCCATATAGGCCGTGGCGACCATAACACTCATGCCGGGCCGGCTGGCGCGGATCTGGTCGATGAGTTCCCAGAACTGGCGCCGCGACAAGGGGTCGACCCCGGTGGTGGGCTCGTCCAGGATCAAGAGGTCAGGGTCGTGGATCAGGGCGCAGCACAGCCCGAGTTTCTGCTTCATGCCGCCCGAGAGCTTGCCGGCGGGCCGATCCGGAAAAGGCGCCAGCGCGGTGGCTTGGAGCAGCTGGCCGATGCGCCGCTCTCGTTCAGCACGATCGTAACCGAACAGACGGGCAAAAAAATCGGAATTTTCGAACACCGACAGGGTGGGATAGAGGTTCTTGCCCAACCCCTGGGGCATATAAGCAATGCGGGGGCAAACTTCAAGGCGATGCTCCACCTCGGCCATGTCGCCCCCCAGCACCTCGACGCGGCCGTTTTGGATGACATGGGCGCCGGAAATCAGGGAAAACAGGCTGGACTTGCCCACCCCATCCGGGCCGATCAGGCCCACCATTTTGCCGGCCGGTATGTCCAGGTTGATCGCGTCCAGCGCTGGCGTCTTGCCATAGCGCAAGCTGACATCGGACAGTCGCACCACCGGCGCGGAATGGGCGTCGCCGGCCTCCATATCCGTCCTGGTGGTTTCGACTTGAGGCTCACTCATTGGGCAGCCTCACGTGCAGGCGGTCCGGCCATTGGGCCTGCGGGTCCAGCCGCACATAAGCCATGCCGGGCAGCCCGGTTTTAACCTTCTTGACGTGTGCCCGGAGCAGGTCCGGGGGAATGTGGGCCTTAAAGCGGAACATCAGCTTTTCCCGTTCGCTGGCGGTTTCCACTGCCTTGGGGGTGAACTGGGCCACATCAGCTACAAAGGTCACCTTGGCCGGAATCACCAATTCTGGCGCGGCATCCAACACAATCCGCACTTCGGAACCCAGCGGGACCCGCCCGGCCTCCTTGGTGGGCAAGAAAAAGGTCATATAGACATCGCTCAAATCGATCATGTTCAGGACTCGGCCGCCGGCTGCCACCACCTCCAGCGGTTGGGCCACCCGGTACTGAATGCGGCCGTCCCGGGGCGCCTTCAGATCGCTGTCGTTGATGTCGGCCTGGATCCGCTGGACGGTGGCCACGGCGGCCTGGTGGGACGACTCTGCCTCGAGCACCTCTGAGCGGGCCGTGGCAATGGCTGCTTCGGCCGCCTTCACCTGGGCCTGGGCCGCACTGATAGCGGCGTTGTTAGCTTCCACCCGCGCCTTGTCGTCATCCGCTTCCTGCTGCGACACCGAGGCTCTCCCGGCCAGCACCGCGGTACGGTCGGCGCGTTTCTTGGCCGCCCAGAGTTCCGCCTGGCGCTGCAACACAGTGGCCTGGGCCGCCGCTTTTTTACTTTCGTTCTCGGCCAGCTTGCTGCGTTTGGACGCGATCGTGCTTTGGGCTTCCTGAACTTTTGCTTTGGCCTCCCGCAGTTGCGCCTGGAGCACGTCGGTATCCATCTTCGCCACTACCTTACCGGTGGTCACGTAATCCCCTTCATCGACGAAAATGGCCGCGATCCGGCCCGCATACTTGGCCGATATGTTGACCTCAGTGGCCTCGATGCGTCCATTGGCGCTGGCGATGCCCTTGCCTCTTTGGCTCTTGATGTATTGCCAGGCCAGCACAACTACGATCGCCACGATCGCAATGATCCCTACACCCCATGCAGCCCTGATCCACCGTGCTCTGCTCTGGTCTGTCATCCGATTATCCTCATTCGATGTGGTTTTCCCGCTCCTCTGAAGGTGCGCCCGGGGTCGGACCGCGGGTCAACCTCAGTTTGGTTTATGGGGAAAGTTTGGGTAAACAACTGATAGAGACACCAACCGGGTCAGGGTGACGACCAGGTAGAGTTGCCCCGCCAGTGCCTCGAACATAGCCAGGGAACGAGTCAAGGGAATGGCCGGAGTGACATCGCCGAACCCGGTGGTAGTTAGAGTAATGAAACTGAAATACGTCAGAGCCTGCTGGACCTCCTGCAAGTCGCCGGTGACCAGACCCTCCGGCCAGTTGAAGGCATGGGGGATGGTCAAGGCCACAGCATAATAGAAAAAGCTCCACATCCCCCCCATTAACAGGTAGACCAGGATAGCGCCACGAATCCGGTGACCCGTCACTGTTCCTGCCTGGAAAACCTGGACAATCAGAACCGCCAGCAACCAGACCAGAAAAAGCATGCCGAGAAGGGCGCCTAGGATGGTAAGGCTCCAGGCTCGATGGATATATTCCATCCAGGTGAGGGTGAGATTGGCTACTGCCAGGACGATGACCAGGAAGCGCACCAATCGCTGCCTGAACGTCGTCAGAACCCCGGCCACGATGATAAGGGAGAATGAGAGGCGGCCCACAAATCCGCCGAAGCTGAGAGCACCGAAGGCGCACACGACGAACAGATATACCAGAGTAAAGATAAGCAAGGCCGTCAAGCTGCTCTCGGCGTACCAGAAATTCCAGGACTGGGGTTTTGTCAATTTCATAGGCTGGCCAAAGAATAAAGCGCGTATCCGGGTGTATCGCTTGGGGCACCCAGTTAACTCTGGGTTTCTTCTCTCAGAATCCATTCCCGTATGTATGCCGGGCAATTCTCAACCTTGATACCGTTTTCTTTGCAACGAGCCAAAAATCTCAACGCCTCCCGATCAATGAGCTTGACCTCTTTTAAATCGAGAACCACATTTTTCTGTTCTTCGGCTGCCATAAGTCTTTGCAGCTCAGGCACCTCTTTTGCGTCGATTCTTCCACACAGGATAAAGATGGCGCCATGCCTTTTGACCATCCTTTGTATCTTCAACGTCATCAGTTCTCTCCGGGAATTACCAACCTGCTTGGTTACATTGCAATGTGAATGCCAATCGTAAGTCGTTGAAATTATAAGATGGCGCTCAATGAAAAGTCGCCACTATTCGAGAATTAGCGATATTTCGTGAAAAAGGATAGTAAGATGCCGAATAGGTTCCGGTGCCGATGAGTCCCCTTAAAAGTGCTAAGTAATAAAAAGGACAAGCTGCCTTCAGGTCGATATTCCCCATCAAAAACGCTATGGCAGTGGCTTTAACCATCAATATTATTCCGTTTCATTTTTTTGAAAACAGGGTTTCCCAGAGATGATCCAATCGTTTCATAATACTTTCGATCTCTGAAGCCTGCCTTTCCCATGTTACATCGTCAGTTTTGGCTAGTTCTTCAAACTTCCGTCTCGCTTCTACATAATTATCATAGATCATAATTCCTTTTTTACGAAAACTATTGAAGTCTTGGCTGGGCGTTATTGGCTTATCCTTATCCTCGCCTTCAGCCCTGAGTTCATCGATTATTCTGCTCCATTGCTTTAGCTTAGCCCTAATCTCTCTTTGAAACGTCTCTTTATCAGCCATAATAACTCCTTTAAAGCGAGACTCATTTTTATTAATGGGAATATCAAAGTCATTGACACTCGCTACCCGCCTGCCTTCGCATCAGGCTTTGAAGGAAGGCCAATTGTACGGCCGGATGAGAACGGGCCCTTTATCTCACCATTTCATGGGCGCGAAGAATCTCCAGGGCTGTTGGTCTCAAGGGGAAATGTAAAAAAGAAGGTGCTGCCGAGGCCGGGAACCGTTTCCACCCAGATGCGGCCGCCATGGGCGTCAACTATTCGCTTGACCGTGGCCAGTCCCAGTCCGAAGCCCTGGGTGTCTCCTTCTTGTTGCCCCCGATAGAAGGTTTCGAATAGATGGGGCAGATCAGACGCAGCGATCCCTGGCCCCTGGTCCCAAATGGCAAACTGGATGGCCGAGTCCTCCGCCCGAACCTCCAGCCTCACCTTACGCTGACTCGGGCTGTACTTGATGGCATTCTCTAACAGGTTCTGCAGGACCCGTGGGAACAGGAGCGGATCCGCCTTGAGCGTGGGCAACTCTGGAGCAAAGTCGGTTTCCAGGGCAATCTCTTTAACTTCCGCCAGGGGTTGCAACAGAGTCAGGACTTTCCGGCACTCTTCCAGCACGTTCAGACCCTGGGGCTGGGGGGCCATAATCCGTAAATCCAGGCGGGCGAATTCCAGAAACCGGGTTATGAGCTTCTCCAGCCGTTCCAGGTCGCTGTGAACGATCTGGAGGCAGTTCAATTGCGGGGCGGGAACCGGACCCAGTTTCCCCTGGATGAGGCGCCGGATCAGCCCGGCAGTGGCTACCACCGGGGTTTTCAAGTCATGGGCGAACATGTTGACCAGGTGGCGCCGCTCAGTCTCCATGTGCTTTACCGGGGTCAGGTCCCGGATAATGATGGCCCCCCCCTGGGGAACCCCTCGACCATCTCTGAGGGTAAAGGAATTGACTATCACCGGCACCTCCTGGCCCGAACGGTTGCGTAGGGATAGCTCCGCCGTTACTTCCTTCTGTCCCTGCAACACCAGATTCCAGGTGCTCAGGTCCGCTCCCCGGAGAAGCACGATTTTATCGGCCGGGCAGCCCAAGGCCTCTTCTCGACTGAAGCCCGTTAAGCCCTCGGCAGCCGGGTTGAATTCGGTGATCAACCCTTCCTGATCTGTGGTGATTACCGCGCCCGGGGTGTTTTGGATCAGAAAATGGGACCAATCACGGTGCTTAGGCGTGATAGGCGGTTTGTTTTTGGGCATCTCAAGTCCGGTTGGAGTCTATGTGGCTTGGGACCCCGCCATGTTATGCCAAATTCTACATAATACTTACTGGGCTATTCATAATGATGCCTTTGGTCATTGAGAAGGGGCACTCCCTAAAGGTTTTTTGCCTTAAAATCATCCCATCTCTTTTTCAGGTCATCCAGACCTCTTTCGGTGTCTGCTTTCAAACTTTCCCATTTTTCGTCCCCGGCGGCCTTGAGGTTGGTCAGTTTCCGTTTCACCTCATCCTTTAGGTTCCTCATCTCGATTATTTCCTTTAACATCCTGGCCTTGACATCAGCCGCCGCTTGCTGGGCTTTATCTGTCATTTCATTGATTTTCGTGGCCCATTCCTTAATCTGGGCCTCAATTTGTTCCTGGAAATGCTCTCTTTGCGGACGAGTGCTCTCCCAGGTGGTTTTTAAATAATCCAGGTCTTTATCGAGGGCGAGGCGGATTTCGTCCCATTTCTCCGCTCCTCCCTGTTTAAGTTCCTGCAATTTAGCCTGAGCGGCCTCCAATTTGGCGCGCAGGATATCAATGCGGTTGTACATGTCAATTTTGGCGTCGGCCTTGGCGTTAGCCGCCCTGGCTTTCAACTCATTAATCCTGGCATCCCACTCCCGTAATTGCGCCTCGATTTTTTCTTGATAGGCTTCTTTCAGACCCACAAGAGTCATCCTCCTCCAAATGATTTTGATCTGGCATTATTGCAATGCCAATGCCAATCGTAAGTCATTGAAAATACTGGGATGGCAAAAACTTCTTAATTGTGATTTTTCGAAAATTTGCGAAAGTTCGTGAAAAATGATTTGATACGGTGGTGCAGTTTTTAGGTAGATTGCTTGAAGAGGTATTTATTGATTTTGAGGGATTTGATCTTTGATTCCAAAGTCGAGGGCGGCATCCCAAGCTTGGCGGCTGCACCTGATGGTCCAGACACGCGGCCGCCGCTTTCAGCCAAAGCAGCCTCAATCATCTCTTTGGTTTGAATCACCAGCATGTCGGAGAGCGGTTGGCCGGCTGGCTGAGCCTGACAAGACTCCTTAACGAACCAATTCTCATCGACCAAAAAATTCTCGGTGTCACAGACGATAATCGACCGTTCAATCACATTCTGCAGCTCTCGAATATTGCCCGGCCAGGAGTATGACTGAAGGATATCTAATGTCTTCCTGCTGGCGCTCCGTATTTTCTTCCCCAGCTTGCTGGCATAGCGCTGGATGAAATACTCGACCAGAATGGGAATGTCCTCTTTGCGTTCACGCAGGGGAGGTATTTCGATGGGAAATACATTGAGCCGGTAGAATAGATCGCGCCGAAAGCTGCCGGCTTCAATGGCGGCCTGCAAGTCACGATTGGTGGCGGTAATCACCCGCACGTTAGCCCGGATCGGTTGATTTCCACCCAAACGCTCGAATTCTTGATCCTGCAGCACCCGTAACAGGGCAATCTGGGTCTCAGTCGGAAGCTCTCCGATTTCATCCAAGAAGATCGTGCCTCCTTCCGCCAACTCGAAGCGGCCGAGGCGCCGCTGATGGGCTCCGGTGAATGCTCCTTTTTCATGACCGAATAATTCGGAGGCGATCAACGGTGAGGGAATTGCCGCACAATTGACACTCACAAAGGCTCGCGAGGCACGCGGCGACCGCTTGTGGATGGCGCGAGCCACGAGTTCCTTGCCCGTGCCCGTTTCACCGGTGATGAAGACGATGGAATCAGTCGGCGCAACCTTGTCGATGCGTGCCAGCACAGCTTTCAGAGCCGGCGAGGCCCCCACGATCTCCTCGAACATCGAGGTTCTATCAACTTCCTCGCGTAAGACAATATTTTCCTTGGAAAGTTGGTCCTGCAACTTATTGATTTCGTCCAACGCCTGGAGGAGACGAGCCTCGGAGCGCTTTTGGTTCTCGATATCCATCAGGGCCCCATACCACCTGACAATGTCTCCCTTATCGTCTCGCAAGGCTGAGCTGCGAGTCAGGAACCAGACATATTCTCCGTTGGCCAGTCGAAAGCGGAGTTCATTCTCTCTCGGTTCACCCGTGGCCAGGGATTCGCGCCATATCTCCACCGCCCGGTCGCGGTCTTCGGGATGGACCAGGGTCAACCAGTTCCAATCAAGGGCCGCCTCTGCTGGGATACCCAAATAATCAAAAATACTTTGGCTGGCGAAATTGATGGAGCCGTCAGGAAGAGCGCTCCAGATATAAGTTGGAATGGTCTCGATAGTGGTGCGCAGGTTCCTTTCACTATTTCTGAGCTGCTCTTCCGCCCGCTTCTTGTCCTCAATATCGACCATGACTGAATACCACTTGATGATGTTTCCCTTCTCGTCGCGCAAAGGTTCATGGCGGGACAGGAACCACCGGTATTCCCCATTTGCCTGCCGTATGCGGAATTCTCTCTCTCGCGGTCCCCCCGTAGCCAGCATCTGTCGCCGGCCCTCCACCACCCGGTCGCGGTCTTCGGGATGGACTTGGTTCATCCAACTCCATCCCACCCACTCCTCCCGGGAAAGACCCACATAATCCAGCCAACTTTGACTGACGAAATCGATGGAGCCGTCCGGGTTAGCGGTCCGGACAAAGGCCGGAATCGTTTCGATAATGGTGTGCAGATTCCTTTCACTATTTCTGAGCTGCTCTTCCGCCCGCTTTTGGTTCTCAATATCCACCAGGACCACATACCACTTGACGATATGTCCCTTTTCGTCTCGCAAGGCTGAGTTGCGGGCCAGGAACCAGCGATATTCTCCATTTGCCTGACGAACGCGGTGTTCGCTCTCTCTCGGTTCCCCCGTGGCCAGGGATTCCCGCCATATCTCCACCGCCCGGTCGCGGTCTTCGGGATGGACTACGGTCGCCCAGTCCCAACCATAGACCTCCTCTGGAGAGAGACCCGAATAATCAAACCAACTTTGACTGATGAAATCGAAGGAGCCATCAGGGAGAGCCCTAAAGATAAAGGCTGGAATGGTGTCGATAGTGGTGCGAAGGTTCCTTTCACTATTTCTAATCTGCTCTTCCGCCTCTCTGCGCTCAGTCTGGTCGACCCCGACAGCTAATAGACTGATCATTTCCCCGTGCCGATCGTATTCCGGCACAATGACAAACTCCAGAAAGATTGTTTTGCCTCGGGCATTTGCCCAACTGAACTCTATTTTCTGAGGAGTACCGCTTTTCAGGACTTTTTGCAGTTTTTCTGCAAGGTTGGCAATAGCCGGAAGTTCGGGAATTTCATCGACACGTTTATTTATGACATCTGCGGAGGACAGGCCGATGACTTTTTCCCAGGTAGGATTCACATAAATCCGGCGCAACTCTGTATCGTAACGAACGATCAGAACGGGGATATTCTCTAGTAGGGTACGGTAATCCTTATCCCGCAGAGAAGGTGTTTCTTCCATCTTCTTGAGTTCGGTATCGGCCATCATCTCAAATTCCACTATGAGACATAGATTAAGAAACCTTTAAAAGGCCTCATATTGAGTCCTTTAACAGGGTTAGAGGAGGTTTGTTGATAAGAAAATTCCGTCTAAATTTTATCAGAGCCGTCGAGTATTATCCATTAAATTTTGCGAATTATCGCAAATTTTCGAAAATTCACGAACCAGGGAATGCCTGTCATTTGATATTTCAATGACTTACAGTTGGCATTTTCATTGCAAAAGAGCCAGCTGTAAGATGATGTAAATTTTGGGCAAAAACATTTAGAGGAGGAAATCCTCATGTCCCTGAAAGTCGCTTTTCCTAAAAAAGAACTGAACAAATGGCTTAAAGTGCATAAGGCCTGGAACCACGACGACTGGCTGAAGCTCCTCGATGACCTCAAAGACAAAGGTCTTGATAACCTGGTCAGCAATCAGGCAGGTCAAGATTCGGTTGGATTGTATCTAGAGACCAACCGGAAGTGAGAAATCATCAGCAGACGCTGAGACTGCGGGATCTTAACGACCTTCCTCTATGGTAAGTCAACCCCGGCGGCCAGATCTTTTAAAGTTAATATTCGGGTTTCCCATTCGTTCTCGGTGCATCCAAATCTTGCTGTGGCTGAAGGGAGGAATGATCATGTCTGACTCTGAAGACCAGCCGGTTTTGGCTCAGTACCTGAATATAAATTTGGCGGTGGTGGAGGTGCCCAACAATGCTTGGGTAATAAATGGAGCTCTCAATCTCGCAGCTCATTGGGCCAATTGCCATTCCCTTATCTCTTGGAACCGTGTGACCAGAATGTATTTGTCAACTTTTAGTCTCAGTAAGGAACAGCTGGGAGACATGACAAAAGCTTTTAAGAAGGGATGTTTCTCCAGGTATATAGGCAAAGCTTGTTCACGTTCCAGCCCCAACAACTCCCAAACTTTACCCAGGGCCGTAAGGGCAGCAGCGTTAACAAAGTCAACTTCTTGATTGGTACGGTTGTCAATTAGCAACGCTACCCGGGCATCGACCATCAGGTTGGCATATTTCCGGGTAGCCCGGCTGGTGGCAAAAAAGAGATACTTGAGGTCGTCAGTGGCGGCGAAGGCCATGAGATTGATATAAGGTTGGCCGTGATCCTGGGTAGATAACACCGCCAGCTTCTGAGACATTATTAATTCTCGGATAATTTTTAACATCTCTGCATCTTGCATGGAGCTAAAAACCTCTGCCAATCTCCGCAGTCTTTGGGTGATTTACCTACTCGTTAAACATGGTTGCGTAACTTCAGCTCAATGGGATGGGGATGTAAATAATACTGGTCTTTCAGATAAGCCCGGTCATATTTCCGCACGTAATGATTTAGGAGAGTCACGGGGACGATAAGGGGAATATAACTCTGCCGGTACTCCTCAATAATTTTCAGTAATTCTTCTTTTTCAGCCGGCGACAGGTTTCTCTTGAAATAACCCATCACATGGAGCAGGACGTTGACATTTTTCTTGATAGTGCTTTTGAGGCGCAGGGCTTCCATTAACAGAGTCTGGTACCGTTCATAGACCTCCGCCAAGGGGATTTCCTTGATCTGGGCGACCAACTTCCCTAAAAGCCCGTAGTGCTTGGGACTGTGGGACATAATGAGCAGCTTGTGGCGGGTGTGAAAATCCACCAAATGTCCCCGCTTAGACCCCAAAGCCAGGGTTTCCCGCCAGCGCTTCATGGTAAAAAGGCATTCCAGGAAGTTTTCCCGCAGGGCTGGGTCATGAAGGCGCCCTTCATCTTCCACGGGGAATAAGGGAAAATGCTGCATAAATTCCCGGGCGAAGAGGCCCACCCCGGTCTTGGCCGGCTCCCCCTTGCCATAATAAACCTTTACTCTCTCCATGCCACTGCTGGGAGAGCCGCATTTGAAAATAAAGCCGCAAAGCTCTTCCCGCTCCAGTTCCACCACGCGGTTAAGGGCCCAGGCCCGCATGCGCTCGGTGTGATCCACCTGGGTGCGGATGGTGACGAGCCGGGGCCCCTCGGGACTCGACACCAGGTGCATGGCCTCCCGGGGAATCCCCAGGCCGCATTCGACTTCAGGGCAGACCGGGACAAACTCCACAAATTTCCCCAGGGTCTCGGTAATAAAACGATCCAACTTATGCCCACCATCATAACGGACTTTTTTGCCCAGTAGGCAGGAGCTGATTCCCAATCTTATTTTAGTGAGCATGGATATAGGCTAATGATATTTGTTAGTATAGATGGCCACGTTAAATTTTGATTTACAGCCATTGTAACTCATATAACGAATTTTGCCGAAGACCTGGCGCTCACCCCAGGCCCGGTCATGGACTCCGCCCAGGCTCCAGGCGATGCCGGTATAGCCATTCGGGTCCCGGCCGTCCAGCTCATAGCGGTCATTGAGATAAATGGCGATTTGCAAGGCCTCTTCCGGCGAGCGGGTCCATTCCAGGATTTTCTTGGCCCAATACATTCTCAGATAGCCATGCATTTTGCTGGTATTAACCATTTCCCTTTGCGCCGCGTTCCAGAGGTTGTCGTGGGTTTGAGCTTGTTCGAACTGCGCCAGGGTATACAGGTATTCCCTGGGATCGCTACGATGCTCATCGAGGGTCTTCTGGGCCCACCGGGGGAATCCGGCAAATGAGTCATACTGGAGATTGTAGAAGCAGAAATTGTCGGAAAGCTCCCGCCGCACGATCAGTTCTTCCCAAAAAGCTTCTTTCGCCTTTTGTCCCGCTTGGGAGTCCTCCACTTCCAAGGCAATTCTTTGTCCCGATATCTGACCAAAGTGCAGGTAAGGAGAAAGGTGAGATTGCCCATCCCGGGTGGGATCATTTCGCCTTTCGGGATAAAAAGGAAGATTATTTTCTAAGAAATCCCCTAATACCTCCCACGCCGCCCCTTCTCCCGGCTTGAACTCCGTGACTTCTGGAACTGTGCGGTCCACGGTTAATCCAGCCAAGATTCCCTGCCAGTCTATGGGAGCAGATGGTTCTAACCACGAAACATCCTGTTTTTGCAAGGGCGGAAACTCATCCAAAAATTCCGGTAAGGTGCGGAAAATCTTGGGGCGAAGGGTATAAGCACCATACTCCTGCTTATCTGAAGCCACCCAACAAGGGACGATGTTATGGGCATCCACCTCCAAGAAGGGGATTTCGAGTTTTTTTGACACCGCCTCCTTCCACTCCCTTTTCAGGCGCAGGGGATCGAAATCCGTGATCAGACAACCAGCCCCATATTTTCTTATAAATTCGGGTAGCTCCACTTCCGGAGAGCCGCACAGAAGATAAAAGGGGATATTTTTCTCCGCTAAATTCTGCTCTACTTCCGATAGTCCCTTAATCATGAAGGCGTACTGCCGGAGAGTGGCCCCTAAAAACTGCGGCGATAGACAGAAAACCACCGCCAGCGGTTCTTTTCTCTTTAAGGATTGTTCTTGGGAAAACAATAAAGCCCAATTATCCTGGGTACGCTGGTCGCGGCTCATCCAGTAGACCACTGGACCCTTTCTGAGGTTTCCTGCCCTCAAAGTTCTCAAGCGCTTAGGGTTCATGGCTGCCATTTGGTGCTTTTTATTTTTTGGCGTGCCTGCGGCTACTGGCCTTGCATGGTTCCGGGCCTTTCACTATGGGCTTCCCCACCGCGTCGGCAATGGCTGCTAACATTCCCCGATAGACCCAGCGGTGGAAGGGAACCAAGCTATACCAGTAAACCATTCCTACCAAGCCCCTAGGTAAGAATCTCGCTGTTTGTTTAAGTTCCATGATGCCGTTTCCTTGCGGGGTAAGGTGAAACTCCAGGACGGCCTCCCCCGGCAGTTTCATTTCGGCCAACAATAGCAGGCGGTGGGGCGGCTCTACCTCCAGGACCCGCCAGAAATCCAGGGCATCTCCCACCCGGAGTTCCAGAGGATGGCGCCGGCTGACCTGCCCCCAGTAGTTGTACCAAGTTTTAAGTTAGGATGGGGGTCAAGTCAAGCCAGAGATCCTGGCGGAGCCTAGCGTAGCCAGGATCTCTGGGCATCACCTGTATGGCCTCGGGTGCTGGTGGCCGATAACCCAAGGCACTGTGAGGCCTTACCGTATTGTATTCCCGCCGCCAGCGCTCTATCAGGATCTGGGCCTCCTTCAGGGTGTAGAAAATCTCCCCGTTGAGCAACTCATCACGCAGCTTCCCATTGAAGCTCTCGTTGTAACCGTTCTCCCAAGGACTGCCAGGTTCAATGTAGAGCGTTTTGACTCCTACTCGGCTTAACCACTCCCGAACCGCCCTGGCCGTAAACTCCGGCCCGTTGTCCGACCGGATATAGTCTGGTGGACGCCGGGACACAAACAGCTCCGTCAACCGATACAACACCGCATCTGCATCAAAACGCCGGGACACCTCGATGGCCAGGCATTCCCGCGTGTACTCATCAATGATGGTGAGCATTCGGAAAGCTTTGCCATCGTGTGTCCGCGACATCACGAAGTCATAGGACCAAACATGGTTCGGCCAGCAGGGCCGGAGACGAACACAAGATCCATCGGTTAACCACAATCTGCCCCGCTTTGGCTGCTTCTGGGGCACCTTCAGCCCTTCCTGTCGCCAGATTCGTTCCATTCTCTTATGGTTCACCATCCAGCCGTCACCGAGCAGCAACGCCAGGATGCGGCGATAGCCGTATCGCCCATACCTGCTGGCATAGCCAATGATGGCAGCAGTCAGCCCCACCTCGTCATCAGGCTCGGTGGCTTCGTAACGCTGGGTCGCACGCGGTTGCCCAAGCACCCCGCAGACACGGCGTTCCGACACCGGCAGAGCCTTCCGGATATGTTCGATGCATTGCCGGCGACGGGTCGGGCTTAGAAGTTTCCCCTTACCGCCTCCTGGAGGATAAGCTTGTCCAGGGTGAGATCTGCCACCGCCCGTCTCAGCCGGGTATTCTCCTGCTCCAGGGCCTTGAGCCGTCTGGCCTGTTCTACCTTTAAACCACCGTACTCCCGGCGCCAGCGATAGAAGGTCTGTTCAGCAATGCCCAGGGTACGGCAAACCTGGCCCGCCGTCTCCCCCTGTGCCAGGGCCACCTCTGCTTCCCGCAGCTTCCCAATGATCTGCTCAGGCTTATAACGCTTCCTACTCATCTCCCTGCCTCCCTTCGATCCACCACTCTAACTTAACATGTGGATCAGTTTTTGGGGGGCAGGTCACTCTTATCACCGAGCCAGCAAAAACTGCAGATATGATTTTCATATCCTCCAAGGGCATTTGTGGGGAGAATGATTTCAGGTACCGGCGAGAGAACGAAGCTCTAACATCTGACGGGAACGAAGGGAATTTTTCAGGCGAAAAATTGAAGTTATGATCCAGATAGGTAGAATTTTCGGAAAGTCGATAAGTTTCTAGTCATAGCAGATATCGTGCCCTCATAATTCCAAAAAAATGAAAGATCATTTTGGCAATAATATATAAAAAGTAGCGCCTTTCGCTGGTTCACTCGATACCCCCAGCCGTCCCCCGCACTTGGTGAGGAGATATAATGATACGCTTAGCCCCAAATGGGTGCTTTCTGCTTCCCCGCTGGCATATGTGGTTAGCGTATTCTTAAGTTTTTGCACCTCGAGACCAGGACCATTGTCTTCCACTTCGAGTTGAATCTGTGCTGCCTGATCCAGGACTCGAACCTGAATGTGGTTTCCATGCTTCATGGCGTTGCTGAGGACATTTTGTAAAACAACTTCTGTGATGTAAGGCTCAAATTGAAAAGGTAAGGTTTCCTGGCACGCCTCCCAAGGCCGCCCATTAATTTCTACCTCGATCTCTTTTTCCTGGAAGCGCAATTGCAAAAGTATTTTAATGGAAGATACCAATATCGAGTAAATGTCTTGGGGGGCAAGGATCATGCAATCGGTAGCCAGAGCCCGCAAGAATTGTAACTCTTTGGTCAACGTTGCTTCTAAGTCTCTGGCTGCACTGTCCAGGGCGACAACATGATTTTCTAGGCTCTGAAATTCTTGAGAATAAGCGAGAAACCCAGGGCAATCGTCACGTTTAGCGCAGATTCCTCCCAAAACTTCATCCAGCCTTCCAAGCTTGTGGTTTACTCGATTGGAGATCCCCTTGATTCCAATGGCCAGGTTTTTGTAGTGATGCCTCTGGCTGGCCACTCTCAGTTCAAAGTCTTTTCTTAAAAATTCTTCGTGAAGCCGACTTTGTTTTAAGAGGCTGTATACCCAACCCAAACCGCTTCCAAAGAGAGCACCAGTGAGAGCGAAAAGTAGAGTTAGAGGCCACGCATGGAATGAGAAGCTGTGAAGGATGGCTTGGGGAAAATCTAGTGGAGGCTGTTGATAGAGATATTCATGAAAGACAAAGGTCATCATAAACAGGGGGTGCCCCAGCAAGACGCCAGCCAAGGTTCCAGCCAAAAAACCCCAAAGTGGGTAATTTCTATGAATATGAACAGGTCGGGGGGGCTCCAGAAATTCTATCTTATGCATATCTAATTTCTGCCAAAGCAAAAGGTTTCGTAAAAGTTAATCATTATTTTCCATCTCGCAAGAAACCAGGACTATGGCGTCGAGTCACAGAATCTTTTGGGTTTTTTCCCCGGGAATATTAATCTCCGTCTAGCAAACGGCCAGATGCCAAACCTGCCACTAATCACCTAAGCCTTAAAAGTTGCAAGTATGATCTGGGTATCAGATCTGCGTGGGGCTGACTCGACGAGAGATTATGTGGACTTTTACAGGCTAGCGCCTTCGATGATGTGTTCAATTTATTAATATGAGCCTGGTAGGTTGAATTATTGCCCGATTGATAAGTTTCCCGTCATAGCAGCTAAGGGGCTTTTTCTGCAATTATACTCGGGCGGTGGGTATCGCAAAAGAAATCTTGGTCCCTTGGCCTGGCTGGCTCCAAATCTTCAAAGTTCCCCCCACCATCCGCACCCGTTCATCCATCGCTGCCAATCCCAAGCCTTTCTTTGTGACATCACGAGTCATGATTTCTTGGACATCAAAGCCGGCGCCATCGTCTTCCACGCTAAAACCGAGACAACCTTTATGCTTTTTAATGGTTATCCTGATTTGAGTGGCCTGGGCATGTTTCATGGTATTGTTAAGTGATTCCTGGAAAATCCGGAAAATGTTGATTTCCTGATCGGCTGAGAATAGCGCTGCGATATCATCCATTTCCAAGGCGCATTTAATGTCACTTCGTTTATCTAATTCGCCACAAAGGGAACGCAAAGCGGCCGGCAATCCTAGATCTTCTAAAATCAAGGGGACCAGGTTCCGGGAAATGCGCCGGACCTTTTCGATTAATTCATCGAGGTATTCCCCCATATGGGCACAGCCTTCTTTCGCTTCCACCAGATCGGGCGGCAGGCTCTTATCTATGCCTCCCAATAGCAGCTTCAAGACGGTGAGGGACTGCCCCAGATCGTCATGCAATTCCAAGGAGATACGTTTGCGCTCTATTTCCTGGGCCGCCAATAGCTGGGAAGCAAGGTGGCGCAGCCGCTCTTCCGACTCCCGGAGGGCCTCTTCGGCCCGCTGCCGCTCCAACACTTCCTCTTGCAGTTGCTCCACGGTCCGCCTCAGATCCGCGGTGCGCTCTACCACCATTCGTTCCAGCCCGTCGCGGGCCCGGAGCAGGGCCTCTTCAGCCCGCTTGCGCTCGGTGTTGTCTCTGGCCACGTGGACGCTGCCTATTATGCCACCGCAGTCGTCCAGGATGGGCGCAACTGTGACCAGGTAATCGCGATTCATTTCGTTAATCTCAGCCGTGTGCTCGCACCCGTCCAAGAGCAGCAGGCTATGGGGACAAGAGTCCATGGAACGGGTGGATTTATGAATGAATTCATAGCAGGGCTTGCCGATCATCTCATCGGGCTTCGCCCCCACCGCCCGGGCCATGGCCCGGTTGACCCGGACGATGTGGTGGTCCCGGTCCAGGATGGTGATCAGATCCGGCACTGCGTCAAAGGTGCGCTCCCACTCTTCCTTGGCCCGGATCAGGGCCTCTTCGGCCCGCTTGCGCTCTGTGATGTCCCACGAGAGATCACCCAGAAGGGACACCACCTCAACGTCCTGCTCATCGTAATCTGATAGCTTGTTCCCCACGCCGATGATAGCCACGATCTTATTAGCCCTGAAGATCGGAACAACCAGTTCACGCACCACCGGGGCATGGCCGGGGGGCATTCCCTTGCGGTGGGGAAGCACATCGTAGTTATTGTGAATGACCGGTCGCCGTTGATGCACGCATTCTACCCAGACCCCGGCCTCGGCAATGTCATAGTGCTGGCCTTTGCCCTCCGCCGTACACATGTGCTGGAGTGTGTTGGTGGACCAGGTTTGGAGCGAAAGCGTCCGCTGATCGGCCTCGACCAGGTGATAAAAACCTATGGTGCTGGCGGTGAGGGCTTCCGATTCATCCAGGGTGGCCTGGGTGAATTCTTCTAAGGAATGCGACTCGGCAAATTTGAGCAGCCTGAGGCGGGCATGCATGATATTCTCCGCTCGCTTCCGTTCGGTGATGCTGAGCTTGAGCTTTTGCTGCTCCTGCTCGAATATAATGAGTCGCTGGCGCTGTTCGCGCAACTCGGTGATGAGCTGTCCTTTGGTTTTGTGTTCATCCTGCATGGCGATGCCTTTTTGAGCCAGAATGGAATTGTGAATATGAATTAATCTTAACAAAATTTTGGCTAAGATAAATTGAAAATTGAGGATGGAAGAAAAAGAAGGTCTGGGCGTGGGCTTGACGATATAAATGGGGGAAACTTGTCCAGCATGATAAGAGCATATCCGGTTCAGACCCCAGAAAAAAAGATACCCACGCCAAATCCCCTTCCGACGGGACCGAAGAGAACGGAAAGTTGATTTATATAAGCTACCTTCGATAATAGATTACTTGCCATTATCCTCACACTCCAAAAGTTTGCGAAATGATCTCCATAACGACAGAGGTATCTCAAAGGTGGGGGACTCAATGCTCCAGGGATTGAGGAAAATATGAAGGGCGGGGGTAAGCCTTGGAAGGTGAATGGGGTTCGTACCGAAACGCGGGGGGGAGCGGCTTCCAGATTACAAGCGCCGATTCCCCCTGGGGACCTTCCAAAAAGTGGATAGGAAAATGGGTAGGACTCTGTTTTCAGACCCCCGCCAAATCCGCTAAATATGCAGGTTTTGTAAATCATAAAATTTTATTGAGATAACGGAATAATCGCTATTTCACTTATATTTCATAAGGATTTTCTTATTCATCCGGCGGGATTCCTAATCCCTGTGTCGCCAGTTCGAGTCTGGCCGGGGGCGCCAGTATTATCAAATAGTTAAAGGCTGCCATCCCGCAGCCTTTTTCTTTTATCTATAAAATTGCCCCACAATAGCCCCATTATTCTAAGGAAACTGAGGGATGCCCAAGGAAGACTAAGGGTTACGGTGAAATGAGAAAACCATAATGGGTAGTCTAATAAAGCCCTTGCACCGGCTTATTCAGGTAAATCATATGATGTCCCGGTTTCTTAAAAATACCTCTTTGCATCTGTGGATCGTTCGGTTATATTCAGCGATTGTATTCCTAGAATAAGGATTGGAAAGGAGATTTATAATGAAATATGAGGATGTTCCTGAAATCATTTATGAAATATATGAAAGACTTAAATCTCAACATTTCCCTTATTTGGCTAATGCTAAGATATTATTTCTCATTAATAAAAAGAAGATGGTTAGGAAGGGTAATGTAGTTCTTGGTAAAATGATTAAACCATCTGCTTTGGTGAAATACTTATCCAGAAATGAAGCGCCAGAAGATGGTTATGATTATATAATGCTTTTAGATAACATATTAATCAGGCATTGCGAGGAGACTGACATTGAAAGAGTTTTAAGACATGAATTGAGACATGCCTTTTTCGATTCAGATAGTAAAAATCCATACAAATTGATAGACCATGATTTCAGTGATTTTTATGATGAAGTGGAATTAAATAAAGATGATCCAACCTGGGCCAATAGAATATCTAAAATTGTATCTTTGATTTACGAGCAGGAAAAACACCAAAAGTAGAATCTACACCTTGGCCTGAGACATGAAAACTGGTGATGATTCTTTGCCTTATTAATAGACGACGGCAATGGGTTAATTGGTATTAATCCTATATCGGGTTAGAAGACCAGGCGGATGCGGCAGTCGGCTCCCTGGGAAGCGCAAACCACGGGGTCCGGGCATAAACAGCGCCAGACTCCGGCCACACCCTGGAAGAGAGTTAAATCCCGGATTCCTCCGGGCAGGTCCTGTGGGGTGAGGCTTGCGGGGCTGCCCCGATAGGAGATCTCCAGGGTAAGATCCAGATCGTCAAAGGCGGCCTGGATGGTCACCGGCCCTTGGGCCACCAGGCCCCCCCGCAGCACCGCGAAGATTTCCTGGAGGGACGCCGCAGCCGCCCTCACCGTCTCGGCCTCAACCCCCCAGGTGCTCCCCAGGGTTCTCAGCTTATGGTCCATTTGCTCCCAGGCGCCCTCACCCATCTCCAAAGAAATGGAGGCGGTGCGCCGGATGCCCAGGCGAAAGATAAGGTTGAGGACCACCGCGGCGATGGTGGCCATGGCCAGGAGTGAGCCGGTGAGCAGATGGGCCCGGGGGCGCAGGCCCTGGAAATAATCGGGGAAGACCTGGTGGCTCAGACCCAGGAGCAGGGAGATGCCGATGATGAAAGTCTTGCGGGGGTTCAGGCCGCCGATGGTCAGAAGCTGGATGCCGCTCCCCAGCATGAGGCTGCCGGTGAAAACCAGGGCCGGTCCCACCACCGCCGGGGAAAAGGCCAGGAAGACCGCGGCCAGCTTGGGGAAACAGGCCAGGGCCGCGAACCAGGCCCCTACGGCCAGGCCGATGTAGCGGCTGGTGGCGCCGCTGGCCTTGGAAACGCCCACCGCACTGGGCGCAGTGCTGAGTCCCGTGGCTCCCAGAGCCCCGCTGAGGGCGCAGCCCAGCCCGTCGGCCAGGACGCCGCCCTTGATGGACTTAAGGTCCGGTTTGCGAAACTCGGCGTCATTGATCTGCTGGCAGGTGGTGATTACCCCGATGGTGCGGAGCCCCGCCGCCAGGCCGGCCACCAGGAAGGGGGCCAGCAAAGAGGTCTTGAAACTATAAGACAGGTGGCCCGCGTGGGGCAGCGCCAGCAGGGGGGCCGCCTGCAGTTCGCCCCAGGACGCCGCCGAGATGAGGCCCATGGCCGCGGCGGCCGCCAGGCCCAGGATGATCCCCAGGAGGGAACAGAACAGGCGCGTAAGGCCGCGGCCCCAGACGCTAAAGCCCACCATGGCCGCCAGGGTCACCGTAGCCACCAGCAGGTGGCGCGGGAAGTCCGCATGGCAGACGGTGCCGGTGACGCAGAAGAGTTGCTTCAGGCCGATGAGCCCCACCTCAAAGCCCACTGCGGCGACGATGACCCCGGAGACCACCGGCGGGAAGACCTTCCGGAGGCGGTGGAGAAAGCGGGACAGGGCCGCCTCGAAGAGCCCGGCCACCACGGTCATGCCGTAAACCAGCGGCAGACCGCCGACTTTGGCGGCGGCCAGAGAGGCCTGCAGGTACATGGCCGAAAGGACGGGGGGAGCGAGGAAGCCGGAGCCCACCGGCCCCTTCCACACGGCCTGCAATACCGCGCCCACCCCCACGGCGAGCATGCCGAAGCTGACAATGCTGCGGGCGGTGTCGGGGGGCGCGTCCGCCTCCCGCACCACGATGATGAGCAGCACCAGGTAGATGGCCGTCAGGGAGACCTGCTGCAGGCCCAAAAGGGCCAGCTTCGGCCAGGGCGGCCATTCATCCACGGCATAGATCAGGTCTTCCGGCCTCTTCAAGGACCCCCCACTCCGCAACGCCCTAAGGTTTGTAATTTAATATAAGGTAAGACTTGAGGAAAGAAACCCAGGCCCTGGTTTTTTCTGGTTTTACCAGTTGCGCTCATCGAGGTATAATCAGCATTTTTGTTGTAGGGGCGCAATTCATTGCGCCCTTGAGGGCGTGATAAATCACGCCCCTACATGAAAAATACCTTTTTGACGGCAACTTGGTATTAGGGGGACTGGATGGCGCGGCAGGCCGCCAGGCCCGCCAAACTCCTGACCCGACGCCCGCGTTGTCGGGGCGGTTGGTGAACCGCCCCTACGGCTACGGCGCAGTGCCCAGAGGGCCGGGAGACCGTCAGGTTTTCCCCTGGCATTACCTCTGGTCGGGGTTTATATTGTCCTAAGCCTGCCTGCGGCCAATACCAATACTTAAAGGGGATGCGATTGACGGCACCGGACGCCTATATCTGGCTGGTGGACCACAGCCGGGAGACCGCCCGGCTCAGATCCATGGAGCGCTTGCTCTCCTGGGATCAGCGCACCATGATTCCCCCTCAGGGCCATGCCCATCGCCACGAACAGCTGGCCTTGCTGGCCCGGCTGCTGCACGAGCGCCAGACTGACCCCGTACTGGCGGAAAAGCTGGCCGTGGCGGAGGCCTCGGACCTGACCCAAGACCCGGAAGGCGAGGCGGCGGTCAATATCCGGGAATGGCGCCGGGACTATGACCGGACCGTCAAGATCCCCCAGGAGCTGGCCGTGGCCCTGGCCCGGGCCGCGGCGGCCGGCGAAACGGCCTGGGAGGCGGCCCGGCCGGCCAGCGATTGGCCAGCCTTCAAGCCGTATCTGGAGCGCCTTGTAGATTTGCAAAAGGAAAAAGCCGCGGCCCTGGGCTATACCCTGGAACCCTACGACGCCCTGCTGGACGGCTTCGAGCCCGGGGAAACCGCGGCGGACCTTGAGCCCATCTTCAGCCGGCTGAGAGAGGCGTTGGTTAAGCTCCTCGCCGGCATTCAAGCAAGCCGCCGGCGCCCGGACCCCGGGGCCGTCCGGGGTTATTTTCCCCGGGCGGACCAGGAGCGCTTTGCCCGGGCGGTGGCCGGGTACCTGGGGTACGATTTTACCGGCGGCCGCCTGGACGTCTCGGCCCACCCCTTCACCGCGGGTATCGCCCCAGGCGACGTGCGCCTCACCACCCGTTACGACGAGCACGACCTGGCCATGGCTTTTTTCAGTACCCTGCACGAAGCCGGGCACGGCCTTTATTACCAGGGACTGCCGCCGGAGCATTGGGGCACCCCCCGGGGAAGATCCATCTCCCTGGGGATGCACGAGTCCCAGTCCCGGCTCCTGGAGAACCTGGTGGGCCGCTCCCTGGGGTTCTGGCAGTACTTCTATCCACAAGCCCAGGAGACCTTCCCCGCCCTTAAAGGGGTGAGCCTCGAAGCCTTCTACTTTGCGGTCAACGAGGTGCGGCCGGACCTGATCCGCACCGAAGCCGATGAAGTGACCTACAACCTGCACGTTCTGCTCCGGTTCGAGTTGGAAAGGGCCCTGATTAAAGGGGACCTTAAGGTGGAGGATTTGCCCGGGGCCTGGAACGAGTTGATGAAGGAATATCTGGGTCTGGTCCCCCCCGATTACAGCCAGGGGGTCATGCAGGACGTGCACTGGTCCGGGGGGCTTTTCGGCTACTTTCCCACCTATACCCTGGGCAATCTCTATGCCGCCCAACTCTTTGCCGGTGCGGCCGCGGATCTGGAAAATCTGGAGGCCTCCTTCGCCCAGGGGAGCTTTGCGCCGCTTATTGAATGGCTCCGGCGCCGGATCCATTCCCAGGGAAGCCGCTATTGGCCCCGGCGGCTGTTGCAGGTGGCCACGGGGGAGGACCTGAATCCCCGGTACCTCATCGATTATCTACAGGAGAAATTTGGGGCGTTGTATGGTTTATCCTGAGGCCGGTTTCTTGGTGCGTCACACGCACCCTACGCCGACCGCCGAGGGTGGCGCCGGCGTAGCTTTTATCCAAACAGTCTCTCATGAGTCATCAGCTCAGCCGTTCCCGAAGATGCTTGCGAAACTCGAAACTCAAAACTCGAAACTTAAAACTTAAAACTACCTGCCCCCCAGCAATTTGGTTGCACACAGGATCAGCATAATTTATATTTAAAATAATAATTGCCCAGGGTTACTGAGCCGGGAGGTGACGCCATCTCCCGGAAATTTTTGTTAAGGACGGAAATTATGGTAGTGGGAGAAAGGAAACCCCTCTCCGAAATCAAGGAGATGGTGCGTCCATACGGCAAGATCCTCGTGGCCGGCTGCGACACCTGCACCGCGGAATGCCTGAGCGGCGGGCGCAAACAGGTGGCGGAGCTGGCTGCCGCCCTGGATATGGCTTTCCGGCTGGAAGGCAAAGAGGTGGAAATCCTGGAAGTCAGCGTCGACCGCCAGTGCATCCATGAGTTCCTCCTGGACGTCATCGACAAGGCCGGCGAGGTCGAGGCGGTGGTCTCCATCGCCTGCGGCGCGGGCATCCAGAGCCTGGCGGAACGCCTGCCGGAAAAGGCGGTGTACCCGGGGCTGAACACCATGTTCATCGGTGAGACTGCGGGGACCGGCCTCTGGCAGGAACGCTGCCAGGGGTGCGGCGACTGCCTGCTGGGCGTCACCGGGGGCCTGTGCCCCGTGACCCGCTGCGCCAAACAGTTGCTCAACGGGCCCTGCGGCGGCTCCCAGGGGGGCAAGTGCGAGGTGTCGGTGACCCTGAAGTGCGACGTCCCCTGCATCTGGCAGATGATTTATGACCGCCTGAAGCAGCTGGGCGAGCTGGACCGCCTGACCAGCTATGCCGGCCCCAAGGACTGGCGCAGCGGGGGTTACACCGGCCCCCGGCAGTTGGTGCGGCGGGAAAGCTAAGCTTTTTTTAAGATCTTTCTGCGTTCCCTTCAGGGGCCGGCAGCCGCCGGCCCCTTTTTTTATTCCTTAATCCTTTCTGCGAAATTTTTTTAGGAACATTTTTTAAAGAAATATTTGGACCAAAAAGTTCCATTTTTGGGAAAAAGATGCTTATATAATTGAAATCTTTTTGCGGAAAGGAGGAAATAACCGGAAAGTCCAAGAAAAATATCTGGGTGCACTATCAAACCGCCGGCCTGGCCAAGGGGACCTACCGAAGGCCCGGCACCTTGTGAATGTCGCATCTCGAAAAACGAGGTACGAGATTATGGAAGAGAAAAAAGGCATCAGCGAAGATTGGTTATCTTTATATCTTGGCCTTTTCATCTTCATCCTGGGATTAGGAGTGTTCGTGGGATTGGACCTCCTGGGCTGGGGCGCAAAGACTAGCGTCTGGTTGGACATTACCAAGGCATTAGCTCCGGTATCTGGAACCCTGAAGGGCCTACCGGGGTTGACCTCCCTCTTTTTAACCTATCTCTTCGTACTGATCATTACTGAAATCGGCGCCATCGCCATGGGAGTCAGGGTGGGGAAATTCGTTCTCGGCTTCACCCTGGTATTCTGGATCAGCTATGCTTGCTGGCTTCTGGGGCACTTTGCCTATATCGCTTCCACTGACGCCGCCAAAGCTGGCATCGGCTGGTCATTGAAGCTCACGGGAGAGGCGGGCTTCATCATTGCTCTGCTTGCCGGCCTCATTGTGGGCAATTTCTTTCCCAAGTTTGCCGAGACCATAAAAGAGGCAACCCGCCCCGAGCTTTATATCAAAACCGCCATCGTTATCATGGGGGCGGGGCTGGGAGCCAAGGCCGCGGAATCCCTGGGGTTGGCCTCCGCCATCCTGTTCCGGGGACTTTGCGCCAGTATCGAAGTTTACCTGATTGACTGGGCCGTGGTCTATCTGGTGGCCCGGACGCTGTTCAAGTTCAGCCGGGAGTGGGCCGCGCCCCTGGCTTCGGGTATCTCCATCTGCGGCGTCTCCGCGGCCATCGCCACGGGCGGGGCCATTCGGGCCCGGCCGGTAGTGCCCATCATGGTGTCCTCCCTGGTGGTGATCTTCGCGGTGGTGGAACTGATTATCCTGCCTTTCCTGGCCACGTGGTTACTGTGGATGGAACCCATGGTGGCCGGCGATTGGATGGGCCTGGCGGTAAAGACCGACGGCGCGGCCATCGCCAGCGGCGCCATCGTGGACGCCCTGGTGAGGGCCAAGACCCTGGCCATGACCGGGGTTAACTACAAGGAAGGCTGGATCCTCATGCCGGCCACCACCAGCAAGATCTTTATCGATATGTTCATCGGGGTCTGGGCCTTCATCCTGGCGGTCATTTGGTGTTCCAAAATCGAAGCCAGGCCGGGTGAAAAGGTCCGGGCGGTGGAGATCTGGGAGCGGTTCCCCAAGTTCGTCATCGGCTATTTCCTGACTTTCATCATCATGCTCTTCGTCAGCCTGTCCTCACCGGCAGCCCTGAAGCTGGCCAAAGCCGCCACCGGCGAGATGGACATCTTTCGGGTGCTGTTCTTTGTCCTGACCTTCTTCACCATCGGGGTGATCTCTAATTTCAAGAAGCTCTGGGAAGAAGGGATCGGCAGACTGGCGGCGGTCTATCTCCTGTGCCTGTTCGGGTTCATCATCTGGGTCGGCCTGGCGATTTCCTGGATCTTTTTCCATGGCATCAAACCCCCCATAGTGGGCGGTTAACCTGAAAGGAGGCAGTCATGTCCGAAAAAACGGTGTTGCCCCCTGAAGAAGAACCGGTAGTGCCGGCCGCAGAAGAACCCCGGCTGGTGGAAGAATTAAAAAAGATGGAGTATGAGCCGTTGCTGCCGGTGGAGAAAAAACTCATTGCCTATAGCATCGGCTTGGGGATTATCCTGTTATTTGTCTTTGTCTGGATAAGCCAAACCTTTTTCCCGGGCCAGCATTAAACCGTTAATCGGCCAGAAACTGAAGCCCCGGGCTCCTTCAGGCCCGGGGCTTTTTTTATTTAAAATTCACCACGGAGGCACAGAGAGCACAGAGAATAATGATTTTGCCACAGGCAAAATCATTATTTTTTCTTTTTTTCTGTGTCCTCTGGGTCTCTGTGGTTAAACTTTTCCGGCCAGAACCGTGAACCAGAGGTTTTCATCCCGGACTTCCAGGGGCTTAAGGGGCGACGACTGGAGCGCCGCCAGGAAGCGGTCCATCTGGGTCCCCAGGATACCGGAGAAGATGTACCATTTTTTATGGAGAAATTCCGGAATCCTAAGAAGGTCCAGCAGGACGTCCAGGTGGATGTTGGCCAGGGCCAGGTCAGAGGCCGGGTAGGCGAAGTGCCGGGCGTCGCCCTGGATGAGGAGGACCTGGCGTTGCCGCTGGTTGTGCCTGAGGTTCCGGGCCGCGGTGCGCACCGCCAGGTCGTTGTATTCCACCGCCACCACCCGGCTGGCCCCCAGGGCCAGGGCCGCCAGGGCCAGGATGCCGGTGCCGGTGCCCAGGTCCAGGACCCGGGCGGGGGCGTCCAGCTCATAGACCCGGCGCAGCAGCTCCAGGCAGCGCCGGGTGGTGGGGTGGTAGCCGGAGCCGAAGGCCAGGCCCGGCTCCAGGCGGAGGACGATCTCCCCGGGGGCCGGCTCGGGGGTCTCCCACACCGGGCATAGATGAAAGCCCGCCATGGAGGCGGCGCTGCAAAGGTTGGCCCGCCTCCCAGTCGGCGTAATTGAGGACGGTCTCCGAGGAATAGCGGCCCTCCGGCGCCGTCGCCAGCCAGGCCGTTACCTGCTCTGCCATGGGCCGGCTGAAGAACAGGTAAGTATAATCCCCCTCCCGCCAGGAGCCCAGGAAGTCTTCGCCGGTGAGGGCCCCGGGAGGCTGGACCCGGCCCTGGATTTCATAGACGAAGAGTTTTTCCGGCGGCGGCATGGGCTTACCTCGGTCCAAGTTGGTGGAGATCAAGCGGGACAGAACCTCAGAAGGCGCCGGTGCGGTGTCCTCTGACGGCAGAAGGATTCCTCGCCAGGTAGCGGGCCAGATGACGCTGCTCATGCACCAGATGACATTTCAGGCATGGATGTTCGAGGTCCGGCGGCAAATCACCCAGTCGCCGGGGGTTGAATAGGCTGCGGGCCCGGATAAACCCGTCGTTTAAGCGAATCTCTCGAAGTGAGGCCCGGGAAAAATCCCCCAAATCGTCCGCCCGGAAATAGGTGTAACAGCAGGGGGTCACCCCGCCGTCCGCATTCACTACCACGGCATGCCAGAGCTGATGGCAGTGATGGAGACCCCCAAAAGGGTGAAAGTCCGAACCATATTCATGAACCTCCACCTCAGGGGGGCCGCCGCCGGGATACCGCCGGAACAGGTCCACCCCCAAGGCTTGGGCCAGGTGCGCCGCGGCCGGCAATTCGTGGCGGTTGGAGGTGAAAACCAGGTACTTAATCTCTATCAGGGGCTTTGCCAGGCCACGCCGGCGCTTCAGGTCCGTGAGAAATTGCAGGTTGTCCAGCACCAGGTCCAGCTTTCCGCCCCGGTGATATTTTTCGTATACCGGCTGACTGGCGCCGCTGAGGCTGACCACCAAATGATCCAGACCGGCCTCGCACAGGGCCGCCAGCAGGTCTTGCCTGGCCAGGCTTAAGTTGGTGGAGACGGAGGTGAAGACGCGGTGTTGACTAAACAGGCTCACCATCTCAGGGAGTTGGGAGTGGAGGAGAGGCTCCCCCCAGTTGTAGAGGGAGGCCGAAAGCAAATAGTCGCCGGCCTCCGCCAGCAGTTTCCGGACGAGGCTCATGGGGAGCAGCCGCCGGTGGCGGCCGGGGTCCCGGCCGGCGCCCGTGGGACAGTACGGACAATGCAGATTGCACAGCCCGGCGACGTCGAGGATGGCCACGTAGGGATAGGCCCGCGGCCGGGGTTGGCGCCGGAGCGCTTCCCCCTCGCAGCGCAGCAAATTTCGGAGTTTGGCCGCGGTCAGGTAGGGCGCCGTCGCCCGGGCCAGGAGAATTGCTCGCCGCCAGGAATCACGTTGGAAGATATCCATTTATCAGCTTCAGAGCCGCCGCCCCAACCTGGGCGGCGGCCTTTATCGAGGGTATCATAACAGAGGAATTTCCGGGACGCCATGGAAAATGACCCGCCCAGCTGCTCTCTTCCTAAACAACTTAGCTTCCAGGTTGACTAATAGAGTGCAACTTACTACCGATGGACACAGGGTCTACCTTGAGGCCATGGAAGAGGCATTTGGGAACAATATTGATTATGCGATGTTGGTTAAAATTTATGGGAGTAGTTATGAAAACCAGAGGCGGTATAGTCCGCCCGAATGTATTGGTTGCAAGACCGAGATCATAGAAGGCAATCCAGACCGCAAACATACCTCAACGAGCTATGCAGAGCGCCAGAACCTCACCATGAGAATGTCCATGCGCCGGCTTACCCGCCTCACCAATGCCTTTTCAAAAAAGGTGGAGAACCTGGCTCATGCGGTATCCCTGCATTTCATGTATTACAATTTCGGGAGAATCCATAAATCCCTGAGAGTGACCCCGGCGATGGAAGCAGGGGTTTCGGATCATGTCTGGTCTTTAGAGGAAATCGCGGCCATGGCGGATTAGTTAGGAATTGACAGAGCTTACGAATCAGTGAAATGATTATCCCGAGGTTGCTTGGCACAATAATTTGAGAAAACGTCAAATTAAAAGTTGATTTTCCGCAAAAATGACGATACTAACTATTGAAGAAGCTCGTAGCACCATTCAGTAAAATCCTGTCAGGGAGATACGGGGCGTCATTCAGCCGTCTCCCTATTGCCGCCGCCGCATGGTTAGAGCGGCAAGTTTTCATGGAGGATATTTTTCATGTTCTTAATTGGGGAGCAATAAGCCCCGGGCAACACCCCGGAGATGCCGAAAATAATTTTTTCGGGCTGCTGGCGATGATATATGGAAGAAGTCCCATTGACTATCGTAATCCGAATTATTGCTGCCCGAAATTTTATCGAAGTTATTACGGTATTTGGAGAAACGCATGCAAACGCATAAGTGTCTTCGCTGCGGTCAAGCCTACCAAATTACAAAAGAGGATTATCATTATTTGGAATCCGGACTTGATAATCTCTGGCTTTGTGGGGTTGAGGTTTATCGCTGTGAGTGTGGTGAATTTGCCGCTATCCCCCATCCAATTGAAATTCACCGTGCCATTGCTAAGTGCTTGTTGATGAGCAAAACTCCCTTATTGGGCAAGGAAATCCGGTTTTTGAGAAAACATATAGCGATGAAAGCCATTGCATTCGCTAAACGCGTAGGTGTGGATAATGCGACGGTTTCTCGATGGGAAAATGGAAAAGAAAGTCCCTCAGATGCTGCGGATCGGGTTATCCGTTTGTCTTGCGCTGTGCGACTAGGATATTTTGAAGAGGCAAAACAGTTATTTGAAGATATTTTCCCAGAAATTGGTCACGATAACCCTTCTATTCCTATGTTCATAGCTGCTGATCAACTTGGCCGGTTTTCCTGTGTTAGAGAATGTCGGTGAATCTTTAATTAAACTATATAAATTTTTCTTGCGGCCTCCGGGCCGCTTTTTTATTCCTCAGAAAATGCTTCAAAATGATTCAATTCGGCCTTGAAGATTTCTCCCTGATTTTTTCGGAGGAGGATTTCAAACTGATACACTACCCCGCCACAATGCCCTTGAATTTTCCGAATTCTTCAGGTTAATATTATTAATTCCGCTGTAGGGATACAAACTCGAGGAAGGTCGAAATGGAACTCACAGGCAAGGTGCATAAATTCGGGGACGACGTCAACACCGACGAGATCATCCCGGCCCGCTATCTCAACACCTCGGACCCGCACGAACTGGCCAAACACGCCATGGAGGACGCGGACCCGGAGTTTGTGAATAAAGTGAAGCCCGGCGACTTCATCGTGGCCGGCAAAAACTTCGGCTGCGGCTCCTCCCGGGAGCACGCCCCGGTGGCCCTGAAGGCCGCAGGGGTGGCCGGGGTGATCGCCGGGAGTTTCGCCCGCATCTTCTACCGCAACTCCTTCAACATGGGCCTGCCCATCCTGGAGTGCCCGGAGGCCGCGGCCGAGATCGCCGGCGGCGCCGACATCAGCGTGGATCTCAACACCGGGGTGATCACCGACCTCGCCACGGGGAAAAAATACTTGAGCCAGTCCATCCCGCCGTTCATGCAGGAACTGCTGGCGGACGGCGGCCTGATGGCGCATCTGAAGAAAGGTTTGGAGGCTAAATCAGCATGACTCATCGCATCGCAGTCATCCCCGGAGACGGCACCGGCCCGGAAGTGGTGGCCGAAGGGATCAAGGTGCTCAATGCCGTGGCCGGCCCGGCGGGTATCAAATTCGACTACACCTATTACGACCTGGGCGGCGAGCGCTATAAGCGCACCGGCGAAACCCTGCCGGACTCGGTCATCCAGGAACTGCGGCAGTTCAAGGCCATCTACCTGGGGGCCATCGGCCACCCCGACGTGGCCCCGGGCATCCTGGAGAAAGGCATCCTGCTGCGGGCCCGCTTCGAACTGGACCAGTACATCAACCTGAGACCCGTGGTCCTCTACCCGGGGGTGGACACCCCGCTGAAGGATAAAGGCCCCGCGGACATCGACTTTGCGGTGGTGCGGGAAAATACCGAAGGCATGTACGTGGGCGCCGGGGGCTTTCATAAGCACGGGACCCCCGACGAAGTGGCGGTGCAGACCTCCATCAACACCCGCAAAGGGGTGGACCGCTGCCTCAAGTTCGCCTTCGAGCTGGCGAGAAAGCGCAACCGGGCCAAGAAACTCACCCTGGTGGCCAAGACCAACGTCCTCACCTACGCCTCCAATCTGTGGTTCCGGGCCTTCGAAGCCATGGCGCCCCAGTACCCGGACGTGACCACCGATTACGCCCACGTGGACGCCACCTGCATGTGGTTTGTGAAAAACCCCGAGTGGTTCGACGTGGTGGTCACCGACAACCTCTTCGGGGACATCATCACCGACCTGGGGGCCATCATCCAGGGCGGCATGGGCGTGGCCGCAGGGGGCAACATCAACCCGGAAGGGGTCTCCATGTTCGAGCCCATCGGCGGCTCGGCCCCCAAATACACGGGCCTCCAGGTGGTGAACCCCATCGCCGCCATCGCCGCGGCCCAGATGATGCTGGAACAGTTGGGCGAAGCCAAGGCCGCGGCCGCGGTGGAAGCCGCCATCAAGAAGGCCGCGGCCAACGACCTGAAAAGCATGGCCGCGGGCAAGATGGGGCTGAGCACCGCCCAGGTGGGCGACCTGATCGCCAAGTACGCGGTGGAAATGGTATAATTAGCTGTCAGCTTGCAGCGGTCAGCTTTCAGCTTTAAAGAAAATCTGGCACTTCCTGTTCGAAGTGATACAGAACTTTTTTTATTACAACTGATCACTTTTATCATTCGGCCCTTAGCCTTTTAGGCTGATAAAAAGTCTTTGCTGATAGCTGAAAGCTGAGGGCTGACAGCTAAAATTCCCGGGAGTTTGAAAACTATGGGTGGTACATATAGGGTAGCGGTCGTAGGGGCCACCGGCGCGGTGGGCCAGCAGATGGTGGCCTGTTTGGAAGAACGGCGGTTTCCGGTGGCGCAATTGGTGCCGCTGGCGTCGGAGCGGTCCCTCGGGAAAAAAGTCACCTTCCTGGGCAAAGAGATCCCGGTGGAGGTCTTGGCCCCGGGCTCATTTGACGGGGTGGAGATCGCCCTCTTTTCCGCCGGCGGCAGCATCAGCAAGGAATACGGCCCCATCGCCGCGGCGGCCGGCGCGGTGGTGGTGGACAACTCCAGCGCCTGGCGCATGGACCCGGACGTCCCCCTGGTGGTGCCGGAAGTCAACCCCGCCGACGTGGCGCTCTATACCAACAAGGGCATCATTGCCAACCCCAACTGCTCCACCATCCAGATGGTGGTGGCCCTGAAGCCCCTGCACGACGCGGCCGGCATCAGGCGGGTGGTGGTCTCCACCTACCAGGCGGTCTCCGGCACCGGCCAGAAAGCGGTGGACGAATTGGCGGCCCAGGTGCGGGCCTTGCTGTCCTGCCAGGAAACCGAGAATAAGGTATATCCCCACCGCATCGCCTTCAACGTGCTACCCCACATCGACGTCTTCCTGGAGAACGGTTACACTAAGGAAGAGGAGAAGATGGTCAATGAGACCAAGAAGATCATGGGGGACGACTCCATCCGGGTGACGGCCACCACGGTGCGGGTGCCGGTGTTTTACGGGCATTCCGAAGCGGTGAACCTCGAAACCGAGCGGAAACTTACCCCCTATGAGGCCCGGGACCTCCTGGCCAGGGCCCCGGGGATCAAGGTGGTGGACGACCCCTTGAAGAACCGGTACCCCATGCCCCTGGACGCGGCGGGCCAGGACCTCACCCTGGTGGGCCGCATCCGGGAGGATTTCAGCATCGAGAACGGCCTCAACTTTTGGGTGGTGGCGGACAACCTGCGCAAGGGCGCGGCCACCAACGCGGTGCAGATCGCAGAGATTTTGATCCGGGATTATTTGAGGAAATAGCTGTCAGCTAGCAGCTGTCAGCTATCAGCTAAGGGCTGAAAAGCAAAAAGCTGACCGCTGAAAGCTGAAAGCTGGCTGCTCCAGAGGAGCAGCCCATGCGGGTCATCGCCGGCGCATTAAAGGGGCGCCGCCTGGCGCCGGTTAAGGGCCGCATCCGCCCCACCGCCGCCAAAGTCCGGGAGGCGATCTTCAATATCCTGGGGGGCGCGGTGGCTGACGCCCGGGTGCTGGACCTGTTTGCCGGCACCGGCGCCCTGGGGATCGAGGCCTTGAGCCGGGGCGCCCGGGAAGCCGTGTTGGTGGAGGACCACCCCGAAGCCTTGAAGGTCCTGCGCCGCAACCTGGAGGACCTGGGCCTCACGGCCCAGGCGCAAGTGCTCCCCCTGCCGGTGAACACCGCGCTGAAGAAACTGGCCGCCCGGGGCGAGCGCTTCTCCCTGGCTTTTCTGGACCCTCCCTATGGCGGCGGCTTGGCGGCCGGCGCCCTGGAGGCCCTGGCCGCCGCGGCGGTGCTCGAGCCCCAAGGCTGGGTGGTGGCGGAGCACAGCCGCCGGGAATCCCTGCCCGAGTCTTTAGGGGGCCTTATGCGGCGGGAATTGCGGCGTTACGGCGACACCCAGGTGGCCTTTTACCTGGCCGCTGAACCAGAAACTCAGGAGCACCCTTAAACCATGCCCGATATCGCCGTCTACCCAGGCTCCTTCGACCCCATCACCAACGGCCACCTGGACCTGATCCAGCGGGCCCTGAAGATCTTCGACCGCATCATCGTGGCGGTGGCCACCAATGCCTTCAAAAAGTCCCTGTTCACCATCGAAGAGCGCATGGAGATGTGCAGTGTTTCCCTGAAGGGTTATCCCCAGGTCAGCGTCGACACCTTCGACGGCTTGCTGGTGAAATACGCCAAGGGGCAAAAAGCCCGGGCCATCCTGCGAGGCTTGCGGGCGGTCACCGATTTCGAGTATGAATTCCAGCTGGCCATGATGAATCGCCGGTTGGAGCCGGAAATCGAAACCGTGTTCCTGATGACCGGCCTGAGATGGGTCTTTCTGTCCTCCAGCATCCTCAAGGAAGCGGCGGTGCACGGCGGCGACATCGAGGGCATGGTGCCGGAGATCGTGTTCCGCAAACTCAGAGAAAAATTCGGGAAGGCTTGAGATGCCAAGACTACGCATCTGCGTCATCGACGGGCAGGGAGGCGGCATCGGCGCCGCGCTCATCAAGCGCCTGAAAGAGGTCTACGGCGAAGAGCATGAAGTCATCGCCCTGGGCACCAACGCGGTGGCCACGGCCCAGATGATGAAGGCCAGGGCCAACCGGGGGGCCAGCGGGGAAAACGCCATCGTGCGCACGGTGGCCGGCGCGGACGTGATCCTGGGGTGCCTCTCCATCGTCCTGGCCAACTCCATGATGGGGGAACTCACCCCCAAGATGGCGGCGGCCATCGCCTCGGCCCCGGCCCCCAAGATTCTGCTGCCTCTGACCCAGGAAGCGGTGGAGATCGTGGGCCTGACCCCCGAGCCCCTGCCCCACCTGGTGGAAAAAATCGTCAGTCACAAGCTAAGGGAGATTATGAATAATGTGTGAAGCTGCCGCTTATCTGCTGAAAAACGGCCAGGAAGAACTGATCCTGCAGGACGTGGACGTCATCGAACCGGACGGGGAGAACCTGAGGCTGGTGAACATCTTCGGCGAACAGAAGGTTTTGAAGGCCAACATCCTCAGCCTCAACCTGGTGAACCACAAGGTGATCCTGGTGGAGAAATAAGAGTTTTCGGTTTTCTTTTGTTTTCGGTAAAGGCAGAAAACCGATTAAGATTAACCACTTATCCTGACAAAACACTTCTCTCAAAAATAAGCTTCAGAAAAAGGCAGGGTGCGCCTGGCGCACCCTACGGTGTACTCGTTAAAAAACCGTAGGATGGGCAAGGCCCAACCTACGGTTTTTTTTGTGAAAAGCAATGATGGCCACAGGGGAAGACCCGAGCCGGTTTCAGGTCACAGCCAACAACCTAAAGAACAGAAAACAATCATTCATGGGCCTTTGGCCCACCCGTAATTATGGAAAGTTCCTGATGGGAATACTCCTAACTTTGAACTTTGAACCTTAAACTTTGAACTTTTCGGAACAGCAAACCATCTTCACTTCACCACCACGTATTTGCCGTCCTTGACTTCCAGGATATAGACCCCGTCGGTGCCGGCCCGCACCACGTCGTGTTTGTCGTCAAAGGAGAGCTTGCCGGTGACGCCATCAAAGTCTTTGACCGTGTCCAGGAACTTCTTGACGCCGTCGGAGGTGGGCCCGTTCTGCTTCATCCCCGCCAGGACCAAGGAGGTGGCGTCGTAGGAGAGGGCCGCGAACATGATATTGTAGGGATCGTTATTTTTCTTGACCAGCGCTTCGTAATTCTTCTTGAAGGCCTGGTTCTTCGGGGTGTTGTAGTTTTCATCGTATTCGCCGCCGATGACGTGCCCCTCGGCGGCTTTACCCGCCAGCTGGATATAGACCGGGTCCATGTCGCCGTAAACCCCCAGGATCTTCTGGTTCATGCCCAACTGCCGGGCCTGGGCCGCGGCCGGGGCGGTTTCCGGGGTGTAGCCGGGGATGAACAGGATGTCCGGATTGGCGGCCTTGATCTTGGTGAGCTGGGCCTTGAAGTCCCGGGAGCCCCGCATGAAGGACTCGGTGGCCACCACCTTGATGCCGTGCTTCTCGAAGAACTGGGTGAAGAGTTCGGCGCAGCCCTTGCCGTAGGGTTCGTTGGAGAAGAAGATGCCCACGGTCTTGGGCTTCCAGTTCTTGGCCACGTAATCGGTCAAAACCTTGGCCTGGGTGTCGATGCGGGAGCAGCCCCGGAAGATGTAGGCGCCGAAGCCGCTGAGCTTGGGGGTGGTGGCGGTGGGGCTGATCTGCACCACTTTGGCCTCATCCGCCACTTTGGCCGAGGCCATCATGCCCCCGGAAGTCATGGGACCCACGAGGGCGATGACTTTGTCCACGTTGATGAGCTTTTGCACCGCGTTCACCGACGCCGCGGGGGAGTCTTTTTCATCGTCCACGATGAGTTCTACCTGCCGGCCGTTGATGCCTCCGGCCTGGTTGACCTCCGCCACTGCCATCTCCACACCCCGGCGGCAAGGGATGCCGTGCTCCGCTCCGATGGACAGCCGCATCACCGTACCCGTCTTGATGGGCTCGCCCCAAGCAATGCCGGCGGTCAGCATGATAATGGCGCTGCTTAAAGCCAGGACTTTGCGAAAACTGATCATCCTCTCATCCTCCTTATGGTTTTCTTATAGATTATTTTTTTCACAAAGAAAAATAAAAATATCCAAATTCCGGGACAGCATCTACGGAAATGACTGGCTGGCGGTTAATAAGCTTAAAGCTTGGCGAATTTGCAGTTGGGAGCGCACCCTCCTGACCTAGTGGCCATAATGATGGATGAAAATGTGGCACAGGCCCAACCCCCAGGTTTCTCTGGAAAAAAGGGCCCACCCTGCATCCGATGGCACAGGGTGCCAGCCGGCCACCGGAAACGTCTTTCCAGGTCAGGCTTCTCCCATTTCCTTCAAAGTGATGCGGGCGTTGATGCCCAGGTTCTCCTGCAGAAAGCGCCGGGCCCGGCGGCAGAGGCCTTCCAGGGCCTTGACTTCGTCGGAAAAGATCGCCTCGTCCAGGGAGACGTCCAGGTCCAGGACCTCCAGCCCCTCCTCCGTCACCACCCGCCAGTTGAACCGGGGCGGGTGGCCGCCCAGGACTTCGGTGAGCAACCGGGCCACCTGGTCGGGATGCACCTTGATGCCGCCCACGGAAAAGACGGGGTCGGTGCGCCCGGTGATCTCTCCCAGCCGCCCCAGGGTGCGCCCGCAGGGGCAAGGCTCCGTGAGCAGCGAAGCGCGGTCGCCGCTTTTGAAGCGCACCAGAGGGAAGGCATAGGTGCTGAGGGTGGTGATCACCAGTTCCCCCGGAGCCCCGGGGGGCGAGGGTCTGCCGGTTTCGGGGTCGATAATCTCCGGGTAGAAGTGGTCTTCGGAGAAGTGGAGCCCCGGGCCAACCCCGCAGCTGAAGGCCAGGCCCGGGCCCATCACCTCGGTGATGCCGTAAGTGCTGGCCAGGGAAATCTGAAACCCCGCTTCGATTTCGGCGCGCACCTCCCGGGGCAACGGCGCGGCCACCAGCAGCGCCTGTCTCAGGCTGAGCTTCCCGGGGGGGAGGGACATGCGATCCATGACGGTCAACAGGTGCCGGGCGACAGAAGGGGTGGTGACCAGGACCGAGGTCTTGTAATCCCGCATCACCATGAGTTCCTTGGCAAAATTGAGGGTAGCGGCGGGGATCACCGAGGCCCCGGAATATTCCGCCCCGGCCTGGAGGTCCCGGCGCCAGTTGGCCAGGCCCGGCGGCAGGATGATTTGCACGATATCTTCCCGGGTGATGCCGGCTGAGTCATAGACCCGGGCCAGCAGCTCCAGCCAGAGCTTCACGTCCTGGGGGGCGTAGCCCACTACCAGGGGCTTATCCGTGGTGCCGGGGGAGGATTGGATGCGCACGATATCCCGGAGGGGCACCGCGAAGAGGCCGTACGGGTAGTTTTCCGACAGGTCCTCCCGGGTGGTGCAGGGGAGACGGGCCAGGTCGCTTAGGGTCCGGATGTCGTCCAGGCGCAGGCCCATCTCCTCGAAGCGGCGGCGGTAGAACTTCACCTGACGGTACGCCCGGGTCAGGGTGCTCTGGAGACGCTCCAGCTGCAGCAGTTCCAGCTCTTCCCGGTCCATGGCCTCAACTTCCGGCTGGCGCATCGGACTACCTCCCTAATCAGTAAGCAGTGAGCGGTGAGCAGTGAGCAGGAAAAACCCAGCTCTAAAACTGGTAGCACAGGCTTTCCAGCCTGTGCTGGCGCAGGCTAAATCCTGCGGCTGCCAAATGGGGCGGGCGGGGACGCCCGCCCTACCATCTTTTCATGATTTATGAGTGAGTAGAGTCTCATAAGCGACTGCTCCGGAGAATTATTATGAATAAGTGGCACAAGCGTCCCGCCTGCGCTTGGTGTGGGTGCCCACCGCGCCCCATCTTTGATTGCTTACTGCTCACTGCTTACTGCTCACTTTCATTAGAACTTACCTGCCCTCGGTAAACTCCTTGTAATCGCGGCCGAGATACGCCCGGGTCACCTGGCGGTCGGCCAACAGGTCCGGAGCGGAGCCGGTGAGGATGATGCGGCCCGTTTCCAGGACGTAAGCCCGGTCGGCCACTTTGAGGGCGGCCCGGGCGTTTTGCTCCACCAGGAGAACGGTCACCCCCTCACCCCGCAGCACCGCCAGGGTGGCCAGGATGTCTTCCACCACCAGGGGGGCCAGCCCCAGGGAGGGCTCATCCAGCAGGAGCAGCTTGGGGCGGGCCATGAGGGCCCGGCCGATGGCCAGCATCTGCTGCTCGCCGCCGGAGAGGGTCCCGGCCTGCTGGCTCAAGCGGTCCTTGAGGCGGGGGAACAGGCCGTAAACCCGCTCCAGGTCGGAGGCGATGGCTTCCCGGGGCTCCCGGCGGTAGCGCCGGTAAGCCCCCAGTTCCAGGTTCTCCGCCACGGTCATGGGCGCAAAGAGCTGGCGGCCTTCGGGCACCTGGGAAAGCCCCAGGGCCACAATCTCCTCGGGGGCCAGGCCGGCCAGGCGGCGCCCGGAGAAGAGAATCTCGCCCTCCACCCGGACCAGGCCGCATACCGCGTTGAGCAGGGTGGTCTTGCCCGCGCCGTTGGCCCCGATGAGGGAGACGATCTCGCCGGCCCGGATGTGGCAGGTCACCCCGCTGAGGGCCTGGACGGAGCCGTAGTAGGCGTAGAGGTTGCGGATTTTTAACATGCCTGTTTTCTGTTTTCTGTTTTCTGTTTTCTGTTCAATACTTCTGTCCGCAGCGCTTCTACTATCATCACATCACAACCAGGGTAGGCACCGCCAACTAGATGTATTATTTGACCGGCCGTGCCTGCCCTGAATAATCTGCCATAGGTGGGACAGGGTTGCCAGCCTGTTCTCGCACAGGCAAGATGCCTGTGCCACCAAAGAATTTTTCTGACCAAAAACCAAAAACGAAAAACCAAAAACCGTCTTTAAGTCTGCCAGTCGGTGCCGAGGTACGCCGTGATGACCTCGGGGTTCTTCTGAATGGCCCGGGGGGCGCCGTCGGCGATGAGCTTGCCGTAGTTGAGCACCGCGATCTCGTCGGCCACCTCCATGGTGAGGCCCATGTCGTGCTCCACCAGCAAGATGGTAATCCCTAAGTCCTTGAGGGCCAGGATCATCTCCCGGAGCCGGTCCGTCTCCACCGCGTCCAGGCCCGAGGCGGGCTCATCCAGGAGCAGGAGACGGGGGGCCGCGGCCAGGGCCCGGGCGATCTCCAGCAGGCGCTTCAGCCCCAGGGGCAGGATGGCCGCGGGCTGCTCCGCCCGGTCCGAGAGCCCCACAAACTCCAGGGCCTCCCAGGCCTTTTGCCGGATCACCTTTTCTTCCGCCATGGTCCAGGGCAGGCGCAGGGCCCCGGCCAGCAGGCCGCTGCCGCTCAGGCGGTGGCGCCCCACCATGACGTTCTCCAGCACCGTCATGTGGTCGAAGAGCTGCACCAGCTGAAAGGTGCGGGCGATGCCCAGGGCCGCGATGCGGTGGGCCGGCCATCCCTGGATCTCGCCGCCCGCAAAGACGATGCGGCCCTGCTGGGGGGCCAGGAATCCGGTCACCAGGTTGAACAGGGTGGTCTTACCCGCGCCGTTGGGACCGATGACCGCCTTGACGATGCCCTGGGGCACCTCCAAGGTCACGGCCTCCACCGCCTGCAGACCGCCGAAGGCCAGGCTGATCCCCTGCAGTTGCAAGAGTATGTCGTTGTCGGCATGCATGGCTTACAGATTTACCCCAGAGGCACAGAGGAAATTAGTGGACAGTGGTCAGTGGCCAGTGGCCAGTAGGGAATGCCAGGTTTTTTCTGATCACTGATCACTGACCACTGTCCACTTTCTGGGCTCTCTGTGTCTCTGGGGTGAATATTCAAACCACCGTCCCCCCTTGCCGCTTAAAGCGCCGGAACTCCCACAGGTCCATGAGGCCCCGCACCAGGCCCCGGGGCAGGAAGATCATCACCACCACCAGGATGGCGCCGAAGATGACCACCTCAAAGTCGTGGAACACCGTGAGCACTTCGGGCAGCACGGTAAGCACCGCCGCCCCCAGGAGCGACCCCCAGATGCTGGCCATGCCGCCCAGCACCACCATGGTCACCAGTTTGATGGAAAACATGAACCCGAAGGAGGACGGCGCGATGAAGTTCAGGGTGTGGGCGTAGAAGCTGCCGGCCAGGGAGGCGTACAGGGCGCTCCAGACGAAGACCTTGAGCTTCATGCGGGCGGTGTCCACCGCCAGGGACTGGGCCGCGGCTTCGCTGTCGTGCAGGGCCCGGATGGCCCGGCCGGTGCGGGACTCCACCAGGTTGGCGCTCAAGGCCAGAATCAGCCCCACGGAGATCCAGATCAGGAGATAAAGGCGCCGGGGGGTGTTCAGAGGAAAGCCGGCCAGAGACAAGGACGGGATGCCGGACAATCCCGAGGGGCCCCCGGTGATAGGCTGGGCCTCGTTAAAGATGATGTAAACGATGATGCCGAACCCCAGGGTGGCCATGGCCAGGTAGTAGCCCCGGAGCTTCAGGGCCGGGATGCCGATGAGAAAGGCGGAGAGGCCGGAAAGGCCCAGCCCCGCCACCAGGGCCAGCCAGGGGTTGACCCCGTAATGGGCCGTGAGGATGCCGGAGGTATAGGCCCCCAGGCCGAAGAAGGCGGCGTGCCCCAGGGAGATCTGGCCGGCGTAGCCCAGAAGCAGATTGAGGCCCACCACCAGCAGGGTGTGGACGCCGATGAAGTTGAGGAGGGTGTAATAGTATGCGTTGTCCAGCCACCCGGCCAGGGCCAGGACTGCCGCGGCAAAGAGAACCCAGCGGTTGAGCACCCGGGAGGGCTTCATTTCCGGCCCCCCACCAGGCCCTGGGGCCGGACGAAGAGGACGATGAGGAGCAGCAGAAAGGCCACCGCGTCCCGGTAGCCGGAAGAGATCAGGCCGGAAGCCAGGGCCTCGGCCACCCCCAGGATCAGCCCCCCCAGGACCCCGCCCAGGAGGCTTCCCAGGCCCCCGATGATGGCCGCGGAGAAGCCCTTGAGCCCCAGCATGGTGCCCATGTCATAGACCCCCAGGGTGAGGGGGGCGATGAGGATGCCGGCGCCGGCCCCCAGGGCGGCGGACAGCCCGAAGGAAAGCTGCACCATGCGGCCGGCGGCGATGCCCACCAGACGGGCCGCCCGGGCGTTGTAAGAGCAGGCCCGCATGGCCTTGCCCACCAGGGTGAGACGGAAGAAGGCTTCGAGGGCCGCCACCAGAAACAACGTGAGCCCTATGACCCAGAGATTCTGCGGCAGGATGGTGGCGGTGCCCAGGTGAAACGGGGTGTTCCCGGAAAAGGGCGGCAGGGGGTAGGCCTCCTTGCCCCACAGCAGCATGGCCACGCCTTTGATGAGGACCGCGGCGCCCACGGTGATGATGATGAGGGTGATGGGGGACGGGTCCCGCACCGGGCGCAGGGCCAGGCGCTCCAGCACCAAACCCACCAGGGCCACCGCCGCAACGCCGCCCACAAAGGCAACGGGCAGAGACGGCACCAGATGGTAGATGCTGATGGCGCTCATGGCCCCCAGCATCACCATTTCACCCTGGGCGAAATTGATGATGGTGGTGGTGTTGTAAATGATGCCGAAACCCAGGGCAATGAGGGCGTAGATGGCGCCGCTGGTCAGGCCGGAAATGAGATACTGCGTGAGCGGGGCGAAAATCTCCAAAGGGAGCGGTGAACTCCTTTTTCTGGGTTTTCAGTTTTCGGTTTCCGGTTTTCGGTTTTTTTTAGGGATTGCCAAAAGTTTTTCTTATTCCCCCTCACCCTAACCCTCTCCCCCATTGGGGAGAGGGAATTTAGAGGAACTTCTGGCAATTGCTATAAGCAACTGGCCCCGGCTTTTCAGCCGGTGAATCTGCCCGAAACATTTTCATTCAGTATCGAGGCTTCAGAGTCAGATAAACCTGTAGGAGCGCATCCAAGTGGGCGCCCTGAGAGAGGGCGGACACACAGGTCCGCCCCCACAGGAAATTTGGTAACCGCACTCCGGCATTATTGGGAGGTTATGCCGCGAGTAAATTATGGGGCAGGCCCGGAGGCCTGCCCCACCGGTTTTTAGGCTGAAACCGCGTCAGGTAATGCCTGGTTTTCGGCATAGACCTACTGACCAAGGGTAGACCTTTTGCCGAAAACTAGGAACTCGAAACTCGAAACTAAAAACCGCCCCTAATCCAGCAACTGAAACTCGCCGTTGTGGATCTTCACCATGACGAAGGCCGCGGGGCTGAGGCCGTTGTGGTCCTCGGGGCTCATGTTGAAGATGCCGCTGACTCCCGGGAAGTTCTTGAGGTTTTCCAGCTCATCCCGAATCTTGGCTTGGTCGTTGCCCGCCTTGTCCACGGCCAGAATCAGCATCCGCAGGGCGTCGTAAGCATAACCGCCGAAGCTGGATTCCGGGGCCTTGAACTTGGCCGTATATTTTTCGGCGTATTCCTTACACACGGCCTTCTGGGGGTCGTTATCGGCAAGCTGCTTGTAAACCACCAATTTCCCCGCGGGCATGATGATTCCTTCCGCGGCATCCCCGGCCAGCTCGATGAACTTTTTGGACGCGGCGCCGTGGCTCTGGATCAAGGGGATGGTCATGCCCAGCTGCTTCATGTTTTTAGCCACCAGGGCCGGGGCCGGGCCGGTGCCCCAGCAGATCACCGCCTGGGCGTCGGTGCCCCGGAGTTTGGTGAGCTGCGGGGTCATGTCCGTGTCTTTCTCCCCGAAGACCTCCTGGCCCACCACCTGAATGCCGTATTGGGGCGCCTGGCCGTTCAACTGCTCCTTGCCCGCCACCCCGAAGCCGGTGGACACGGTGAGGATGGCCACCTTGCTGAGGCCTTGCTTCTGCAGGTATTGATAGATGCGGCTCACGGCCATCTGGTCCGTCTGGGCCGTCTTGAAGACCCAGAAGCGGTCCTTGGCGGGGGCGGTGATGGCCGCGCCCGCGGCGCAGGAGATCAGGGGCATTTTGGCCTTCTGGGTAATTTCCAGCACGGTCATGGAGGTATGGGTCAGGCTGGGGCCGATGATGGTTATGGCCTTGTCCTTCTGGAGGAGTTTCTCGGCGCTGAGGCGGGCCTTGGTGACGTCGCCTTCGTCGTCATAAATGACCAGTTTCAGGGGATGGCCCTTGACCCCGCCCTTGGCGTTGACCTCCTCCGCCACCAGTTCCATGGAATTGCGCTCCGGTTCCCCCAGATAGGAGGCGGGCCCGGTGATGGAGAAGATACCCCCCACCACATAGGGTTCGGACTGACCCCCGGGGCCGCAACCCACCCACGTGAAAACCAGTCCGGCCAGGGCCAATATCAGGCCAGCCAAAATCGCCTTGTTTCTCATAATTCCTTCCTCCCCGGGTTTAGAGTCGGTATACTTCCTCACCCTTATAGATGTGAATGCCTTCCTTTTGCAACAGTTCAATGGCCTGATCCAGGTTATCGAAGCGGAAGATGATGACCGCATTTTTGCCGCTATGCTGCACGAAGGCGTACATATACTCCACGTTGACGCCGGCGGCGGCCAGGATCTGCAGGACAAACCCCAGACCCCCGGGGCGGTCCGGCACCTCCACGGCCACCACCTCCGTCTTGCCCACGGTGAAGCCTTTTTGTTTCAGGATTTCCCGGGCCCGGTCATACTGGTCCACGATGAGGCGCAGGATGCCGAAATCGGTGGTGTCGGCCAGGGACAGGGCCCGGATGTTGATGCCTCCTTCCCCCAGGACCCGGGTGACTTCGGCCAGCCGGCCCGCTTTATTTTCCAAAAATACCGAGATTTGCTCGACTTTCATGGGGTCACCCCTCAGTGGCCAGAGATCAGTGGCCAGTGGCCAGTAGAAAAAAGAAGGAGAAAGCTTTTTCCATATTTTCTCATAATGTCCCCCTTCTATTTTTTATTTCTGAGCGAAGCCAGGAGTCCGTTTAGAATTCGTCCTACTTCTGCCGAGAGATTTAAAAGAGCATTTAAAACTTCGTCACCGATATAACCGAGGTTGCGAGCGATTAAAACCTGTGTCTCCACCTCCGACAAAGAACCTTTGGCATTCCCCAAGAAGTATAGAAACTCTTTTCTTGACGATCTTCCCTGCCCTTCGGCGATATTGCTGGGGACTGATACTGCTGCCCGACGAAGTTGGCTGGTCAGCGCAAAGATTTCTTCTCGAGGAAATTTATGACTTACTTGGTAAATTTCTGTAACCAAATCCATGGCTTTCCGCCAGGCTATCAAATCCTGATAGGATCGCACTGGCTTATCCAAGCAAGCCTCCTCTTCGACTGATCCACTGACCACTGGCCACTGACCACTACACCTGCCGCTTGTCAATGACCCTTTGCGCCTTGCCTTCGCTCCGGGGGATGGTCTGGGGTTCCACCAGTTTCACCTTGACGGAGACGGTGAAATAATCCTTGATCTTGCGCTGGATATTTTGGGCCAGGGCCTGGAGCTGTTTGACTTCGTCGGAGAAGGTGGCCTCGTCCACTTCCACCTGGACCTCCAGGGTGTCCAGCTGGCCCTCCCGGTCCACGATGAGCTGGTAATGGGGCGCCACTCCCGGGGTCTCCATGAGCACGGACTCGATCTGGGACGGGAAGACGTTCACCCCGCGGATGATGAGCATGTCGTCGCTGCGCCCCTGGAAGCGGCTGATGCGGGCGATGGTGCGGCCGCACTTGCAGGGGGCGGAGTTCAGGGAGGTGATGTCCCGGGTGCGATAGCGCAACAGGGGAAAGGCCTCTTTGGTGAGGGTGGTGATGACCAACTCCCCCATCTCTCCGGCGGGTTCGGCTTCCAAGGTGGCCGGGTTGATGATTTCCGGCAGGAAATGGTCTTCAAAGATGTGCAGGCCGCGCTTGGCTTCCAGGCACTCGATGGCCACCCCCGGGCCGAGGATTTCGGACAGGCCGTAGATGTCCAGGGCGTCGAGGTGGAGGCGCTTTTCGATTTCGACGCGCATGCCTTCGGTCCAGGGCTCGGCCCCGAAGATCCCCACCCTGAGCTTGGTCTGGGCGAAGTCCACCCCCATTTCCTGGCCCACCTCCGCCAGGTACAGGGCGAAGGAGGGGGTGCAGCAGAGGACGCTGGGGCCGAAGTCCTGGATGAGCATAATCTGGCGCCGGGTCTGGCCGCCGGAGACCGGGATGACCGCGGCCCCCAGCCGCTCGGCCCCGTAGTGGGCCCCCAAGCCCCCGGTGAACAGGCCATAGCCATAAGCTACGTGGACGATATCGCCCCGGTGGGCGCCGCCGGCGGCCAGGGCCCGGGCCATGAGCTCCGCCCAGGTCTCCAGGTCCCGCTGGGTATAGGCCACCGGGGTGGGCTTGCCGGTGGTGCCGGAGGAGGCGTGAATCCGCACGATCTGGTCCATGGGGGCGGCGAACATGCCGAAGGGGTAGTTGTCCCTAAGATCCTGCTTGGTGGTAAAGGGCAGCAGGCGCAGATCGTTAAGGGTGCGGAGATGCTCGGGCTTGACCCCTAATTCGTCCAGGCGCCGGCGGTAAAAAGGCACCAGGTGGTAGACCCTTTCCACCACCGCTTGCAGGCGTTTGAGCTGTAAGGCCTCCAGGTCCTCCCGGGGCATGGTTTCATGTTTGACGTCGCGGATCATTGAACCCTGTAAACCTCCATCATAGACTTTAAAAAACCATACCACAGATATGATTCACCG
Source organism: uncultured delta proteobacterium (assembly GCA_963790655.1). Lineage (GTDB taxonomy): Bacteria > Desulfobacterota > Desulfobaccia > Desulfobaccales > 0-14-0-80-60-11 > DASWLF01. The sequence goes on from CAWBPT010000004.1 coordinate 533,347, forward strand.
GTCAAATGAGAATGTGAGGGATAAGTGGTAGAGCCGGGGGGCGGAGGCATGGCCCCCGGCCAGGACTCCATGAGATTTTATTCCTGGGGCCCCTGGCACCAAGGGGGGGCCAACCGCAACAGCCGGCGCGCCCCCGAGCGGGCTGTGACCCGGAGAACTCCGGCGGCTGTAAGCCGAGCGATGATCTGTTGGCGCTGGTGGTGGGACAAATCCTGCCAGTGGTCCTCCCAAAAGGCTTCTCCCCCGGTGGCGATGAGCCCGTCAGCCGCCGGTACGGCCAGGGCCCGGGGCAAATCCCTTAGCGCCTCCGCAATCTTGCGGCGCAGGGCCTCGCCCCTGACCTTGAGGAAGCGGTCCGCCAGGCAGTAGCGCACCGCGGCGGAGCGCTGGCCGTTGTGGCCCAGCAACCCCGCGGCCCATAATTTTTGCAGATACTCCCAGGCGGTTTTGCGGTCAATGGCGAAGTGGGCCTGGAAGTCTTTGATCCGGAACCAGCCGCCCCGGGTCCGGCGTAGAAAGTCCGGCAGCATGGCAGGGTGCAGCTTGCGGTGGGGCCGCTGGGGCAGGATTTCCCGGACGTGGCCGGACAGCCAGTTTTCCAGTTCCTCTTCCCGCAGGGCGCTGGACGAGCCCAAAGGAGGGGCCGGGGGCCGGGAGGGGGCCCCGGCAGCGGGGCCGCCGGGGTCAGCCCCGGAGAGGGCCGGGGAAACCAGAAGGTAATAGTAGGGGAACCAGCGCTCCAGGATGCAGAGCAGGGTGCGGAAATGGTCCAGGGTGACCCGCCCGGCCAGGTGGATCGCCAGGTTATGCTTGAGACGGGCCTTGACCGCCGAGGGGGCGTACTTGCCCCCTTCGGAAAAATCCGGGTCAGTCAAGATGGTTTCCAGCAGCAGGCCGGCCACCAGGGCCCGGTCCAGTTTCTCCTGGTCCGGCCCCGGCCATCTTTGGGCCTGCTCCCAGACCCCGGTAAATAGCCGTCTCTCTTCCATTCGCCCCCGCCGGCCCCTCTGGGTTCACGGCCCGGCACTGTCTGGTTATGCAAGTTTGCGGCCAGGGAAGCGAAAAGCTAACTTCAATTAATCATTAAATAAATTACCAATGCATCTGAACCTATTTTCGCAACTGTCCCATTGCCTGTCCCAGACCATGCCCCATCAGTCCCAGGGTTGGCCGCTATACAGGACCATCTGGCAGGCGGGGCAGCGGACTTCACCGGCCAGGGCGCCGATGATGGCCCGGCAGAAGGCCGGCAGGTCGCCGGGCTGCCGGGAGGTAATGATATTGCCGTCCACCACCACCTCCGCGTCCTGGTAATGGGCCCCCGCGTGGATCAGGTCATCCTTGATGGCGAAGAAGCAGGTGACGTTTTTCCCCCGGACCACTTCGGCGGAGGCCAGCATCCAGGGGGCGTGGCAGATGGCGGCCACCACCTTGTTCTGCCGGGCCGCCTCCCGGACCAAAGCCACCATGGCCGGATGCCGGCGCATGCGGTCCGGGGCATAGCCCCCGGGGATGATTACCGCGTCGAACTGGTCGGCCTTCACTTCCTGGATGGCTTTATCCGCCTGCACCGGGTACCCATGCTTGCTGGGGTAAGTCTGGCCGCGCTCGGGCCCCACCACCGTCACCTGGGCTCCCGCCTCCCGCATCCGCAAGAGGGGATACCACAGTTCCAGATCCTCATAAATTTCCTCTGCCAGAATGGCGATGTTTTTGCCTGCCAACCGCTTGCCTAAGGGCATAACTTCCCTCCTTCGGACCACCCGGCGACTGGTATCAAGCGGCCCCGGAATTCCTGGTTGTAAAGATAGGGGCGCGGCGGCTGCGAAGCAAGATAAGGGCGGGAGGAAATTAAGCTGTCAGAAAATGGGGTTGAGTCAGTGTGATGCCCCGAATGTTCCTTTCAAAATTATTTGGCATTTTCTGTAGGGGCGGACCTATGTGTCCGCCCTGTTTGAGGGCGCACACGCAGGTGCGCCCCTACAACAATTTTGAAAGATAAATCTGGAACACAACGCGATGCCAGGTTTGCCAGGAGACGCGTTTGGAGGCCCGCCTACTGCGCCAAAAAGTGGGGGTCCCGGGCGTCGGCGGGAGTCAGCCGCCGGGGCGCCTTGCCGCTGGGGAACTTCCAGTAAGGCCGCTGCCGGACGAACGGCAGCGCCAGCAGGGGAAGGAAGCGGTTGTCCCGGGGCCGCAAATAGCCGGGCACGCCGATGATGATGGCTCCCTGGGGGACGTTGAGGCGCAGGCTGCGGTTCAACCGGTCCCAGAGGCTGAAGACCACGGAGTAGTTGGAATTGGTCTCAGCGCCGATGACCGAATGGTGCACCCCGTGCATGCGGGGGGTGACGAAGACTTTATTCAAGCCAGCGTTCCCCCGGCACCGGCAATTGCACGTTGCTGTGGTGGAACATGGTGGCGCAGTTAAACAGTAATTCATAGGTCAGGTACGTGACCGGCAGCACTCCCAACAGCCCCGCCTGCAGGAGGCGAAATACCGTGGAATAGAGGACTTCCCCGACATGGAACCGGAAGGAAGTGGACACGTCCATATCCGGGTCCGCGTGGTGGACGTTGTGGAACCGCCATAACCAGGGCCGGATGTGATTGAGGCGGTGCCAGTAATAGAAACTCAGGTCCATCAGGAGGACCCCCCCGGCCAGTTGGGCCCAGAGGGGCAGGGGCAGCAAATTAAGGAGACCGAAACCGTGGGCTTCGGCCCAGGCCGCGGTTCCCAGGGCCACGGGGCGGACGGTTAAAGCCCCGGTGACGAAGGCCAGGGCGGTGACGGCCAGATTGAGGGCCCAGCGAGGACCCCAGGCGCGCTTCAGGCGGCGCAGGGGCCGGAGCTTCTCCAGGAAAGACAGGAGGATGAAGAAGCCCAGAACTGCCATGGCACTGTAGGAAAAGTTAAGGGTCATGCTGCTATACCGTTTTCTGTTTTCTGTTTTCTGTTTTCGGTTAAAAGAATATGAATTGTCAATAAGTTACAGATTAAGTTGGTTGCATTTGAAAGGGAATGGGGTATTAACAGGCTGTTGGAAAACGGGTTTTCTGTCATCCTGAACGAAGTGAAGGATCTAGAACTTATTAATATTACTAGATTCTTCGCTTCCCTCAGAATGACAATTCTCAATCATGTGAGTTTTTCAACAGCCTATTAATCCTTGGCTGCCACCCGCTCCCAGAAGGACCAGGATTTCAAATCCCGCCCCAGGTGATAGCGCAGAAAGGCCTTGAAGATGGCCAGGCTCTGGCGGCGCTGCAGGGCCGGAAACCGGAGGCGGGAGAGCTTGTCCCGGGGCAGGTCCTGGGCCAGGCGCAAGAGTTTTAAGGCCCCCAGGCTTAAAGGGAGCAGGGGGCCCGGGGCCCCCTGGCCTCCCCCTCTGCCGCCCTGGCTGCACCCGCCGCAGAGCACCCCGCCCCGGGAGACGCTGAAATAGAGGGGCGGCTCCGGCTCCCGGCCGCAATTGAGGCAGAGCTGCAGCCGGGGCCCATAGCCTCCCAGGCCCAGGAGCCGCAGCAGAAAGACCGGCAGGACCGAGTCCGGCGGATATCCTTCCTCCAGGAGGCCCAGGACCTCTTCCAGGGTGGCGAAGATTTCCCCGTAGGCCTCCGGCGGGCCGGCCAGTTCCCCGGCCAGTTCCGCCAACGCCGCGGCCGCGCCCAGGCGCAACAGGTCCCGGCGCAGACCGGGATACGACCTGACCAGTTCCCCTTTCTGGAGAAACTCCAGCTCGCCCCGGCGGGGGGAGAGAAAGAAATTCACCCGGCTCAGCGGCTCCAGGCAATGGGCAAAGCGGCGCCGGCTCTTTTTGGCGTGCTTGGCCATGCCGGTGAGGCGGCCCTGGGTGGGGGTGAGAAAGGTCACCACCAGGTCGGCCTCGCCGTAATCGCGCACCGTCAGGACAATGGCTGGGGTCTGCCGCTCGGCCATCTGCTCCTGCGCTTAAGTCCCGGCCAAAGAGTCAATAGCCGCAGCCAGGTCCCGGGAGAGAAAATCGCAGGCGGCCACCACCTCGGGGAAATCCTCGAACCGCCGGAACAGCTCTGGCGTCACCTTGAACCGGGCAAACTCCTCGGGGCTCATCATCATGGCCGGGGCCCCGTACTGGCAGGTCTCGCCAAAGCCGCATACAAAGCAGGGAGGGGTGACGCTGTTGAAATAGACCGACCCCACCACCCGGTAGTAGAAATATTTTTCCAGGAACTCGTTGATCTCCCTAACCCCGTTTTCCGCGTCCATGGCGCCTACGCACACCCCCGCGGCCAGCTTGCCCATGGTCCGAGGCAGGCGGTGGCGCAAGGGGTAGAGGCGCTCCAGGAAGGTGTGGGTCAGGGCGTTAAGGCGCCCGAAATAGACGGCACCGCCCACGATGAGGGCGTCCGCGGTCACGACCCGCTCGTACATGGGCGCCATGTCGTCGGGCTGCACGCAGACGTTGGTGGGGGCGCATTCCACACAGCCCTTGCAGGGCATAATGGTCAGATCGGCCAACCGGACCATTTCATAAGGTTTGCCCGCGCCCCGGGCGATTTGGTCCAGCATGCGGTGCAGGTTGCCCTGGGGCTGGGGACTGCCGTTCACTACCAGGATCATGGGCGCTCCTTGTCAGGATGTTGAAAAGACTATTTAGGGGAGGGCTGGGGGACAAAAGCCCCCCACCCTCCCCTAAAAACCCCTCCCCTCCCCCCTTATGGGGGTTGGGGGTGGGTTTCAGGGAGGATTGTAAGTGGGCCGTCGGCCCCCAGCCCCCTCCCTGAGAAGGCATTTTCTGTGGTTAACCTTTTCATGGCAGCCGGTATTTTTCCCGCAACCGCTGGGAGACCTCCCGGAGCCAGGCATAGGCCGCGGTGACCGTCTTTTCCCGGTCCGGGTTGATGAGGCAGCAGGTGGCCGGGGCCAGCAGGCTCTGGGCCAGTAGCCGGTCCCGGTCGATGCCCGCGGCCAGGAGCGTGGGCCACAGGGACTCCAGGTAGGCTATGAGGTGGTCCTGGCTTTCCCCGTCAAAGGCCTCGAAACCGGTGGGGATGAGCCCCCAGGCCAGGACCCCGCCCCGGTCCAGGAAGCGGCGGATGGCCTTGCCGTAATGCTGGAAGACCTCGCCGTTGGTGAAGATGTCCAGGGACAAAATGTCCAGGTCCCGGTTCAGGAGAAACTCCCAGTCGGGGTTGCCGCACAGGTGGATGCCCCGGGGCTTCTCGATCTGGGCCAGGAAGCGGTCCAGGTCGTCTTTGGCCCGGCTGTCGGGGTAGCCGGAAATCGAGCTGAAGATGAACTGCAGGCCCGGCTCATCCAGAAACATGAAGGCTTTGTGGTTCTTCTCCTTGAGGCGGGTGAGTTGGGCCTGGGCCCGCCGGGCCATGAAATCCAGCAAGATGGGCCGCACCTGGTCGTTGAAGATGATGGGGCGGTCGCCTTCATCCAGGATTTTCAGACCGAAACTGACGGGGCCTTCCAACTGCCCCCGGATGGCGACGTAGCCGCTCAGATCGAGGTCCAGAAAGCGGTGGTAAACGGCGGAATATTGGGGCGAGATGTCGAAATAGGCTAGATCGTCCCAGTGCTCCAGCAGCTCGGGCAGTTCGTCCAAAAACTTGTCGGTGTCGAAACGGATGCTCCCGGTTTCGGGGAACAGCCGGATGCCGGGAAAATGCTCCGCCGCCTGGACGTACATGTCCTCGTAAAAGCTCAGGTGGGGCAGTTGGGGCCAGAAAGGGATATCCAGGGACAGGGCCAGTTCGAGAGCCGGCTCGGCCCGGTCATGGGGCAGGATGGCCATGGCGGTGGTATGCAAATTGCCGGGAATCAAGGGTTCCATAGTAATTTTTAGTATAGACGATATCCGCAAATAGGCAATTTTACCTAGGGGAAATAGGTAGTTTTACCTATGTATTTCTACAGGCTGGTAACCATAAAATTACCGAAGTTTAACGGGTATCTGTTACAGGCCATGGCAAAACCGATTTTGGGTCACCCCGAGCACCGCGGGGGGTCTGGGTTGTTGGCATGACTAGATCCTGCGCTTCGCTCAGAATGACATATTACAGGGAAATTAGGCAGGCTCTGTTAAATCTGTCCGAATCCCCGACCATGCGAAGAGAGGCCCGGCCTTGCCGGCTTCCCGGGGTCTGGATGCCTAGATATGTATTGTGGCAATATAGAAAAATATCAGATCTTGCTGGTTGACGATCACCCCCTGGTCCGACGGGGGATCAGGCGCCTCATCGAAAAAAGCCCGGAGTTGGCAGTGGTAGGCGAAGCCGGCGACGGCCAGGAATTCCTGGAATCTCTGGATAGGTGCGTCCCCAACCTGGTGATCCTGGACCTGTCCATGCCCAGGGTGGGCGGCATCGAGGCCACCCGGAAGGTCAAGGCCAGCCATCCCCAGATCAAGGTCCTGATCCTGACGATGCACCGGAGCCGGGAGTACGTGGATCTGGCCCTGGCAGCCGGGGCCGAAGGTTATCTGCTCAAAGAAGGCATGGACCTCGAACTCCTACCCGCCATCGCCGCGCTCCGACACGGCGGCACCTACATCTCGAACCTCCTCCACCCCCGTTAGGGCCGCCTGTCGAAAGGTTATGGATACTTTCCCAATCAGGACAAGGAGAGTGGAGGTTTAAAGTCCCCCTTTGGAAAAGGGGGATTTAGGGGGATTTCAGTAGGTTATATAAATCCCCCCTGCCCCCCTTTTTCAAAGGGGGGTGATTATTTCCCATCTCGAGTCTTTTGGTCAGTTCAAGACGAAGCCGAGATCGGTTTTGAAATGGCTTGTAGCATTATGAGGGGGCGAGGCCACCGAAGAGTCTCAAAATACGAGATTCTGCGCTTGGCTCAGAATAACAGATTACCCGTCGCTTTCACCAGCCTCGCAATCAATCCCTGCCTTTGACCGCGAAGATCTCCCGGAAAAATTCCTGCATGCATCTGAAGGAGCGCCGGTCGGCCCGGGCGTCGTAAGCCACCCCGCCGGCCTGGTTGCTGCCCGCGGCGGGATTGGTAAAGGCGTGCACCGCGCCCCCGAAAAAGACCATCTGCCAGTCGGCGTGGGCCTGACGCATAGCCTCCTGGAAAGCCGCCACATCGGCCGCAGGGACATGGGGGTCGTCGGCCCCATGGAGAACCAGAATGGCGGCCTTGAGGTGCGTCAAATCCTCCGGCCCGGGCCGCGGCAGGCCACCGTGGAAGCTGACCACTCCGGCCAGGTCCGCGCCGGAGTAGGCCAGTTCCAGGACCGTGGTGCCGCCGAAGCAATACCCGATGGCCGCCAGGCGGCGGGGGTCCACCAGGGGGTTGGCCGCCAGCACCTGCAAGGCCGCCTGGGCCCGGCCCCGCATCAGCGGCGGGTTGCTTTTTAACCCTCCGGCCCACCTGCCGGCCTCCTCCGGATTGCCGGTGGTGGCGCCCCCACCGTACATATCCGCGGCAAAAGCCACGTAGCCCAGGCCCGCCAGCTGCTCGGTCCGCTTCCTGGCGTAATCGTTGAGCCCCCACCACTCGTGGACCACCAGGACCCCGGGGCGCTTTCCCCGGACGGCGTCGTCGTAGGCCAGATAGCCTTGGAGCGCTGTGCCGTCTTGCCGATATGCCACCGTTTTAGTCACCAACCTTGCCTGAGCCTCCCCGGTAAACAGTAATGCCAGGATAATTGCCAGAAGCTGTTTCATGGCCGACGCCTTTCTCGGTTTATTGCACCTTGGGCCAGATGAGGCCTGATAATCAAAGGCGCAACTGGAATTGGACTTTGACCTCCATCCCTGCCACTCTGCTGGCGATGCGGGTAATCCTGGCGATGGTCTCTTCTTCTTCCGCCAGGGAACCCCTGATGCTGACAAAGACTTCTCCTTTAGAAGCCGTGACCTGGACCGTGGGGAATTCTTCCACCAGCGCCGCCTGGACCTGGGCCGCCAGCGCCAGGTCATCCAGAACCCCTTGGGACTCGGGGGTGGTTTGAAAACAGGGCAGTTTAGCCGCACAGAGGACCAGGTTAACCGCATCATCAACGACCAGGGACTTGATATGGATGACCAGGTCGTAAAGTTTGGGATCCCAGGTATCGGCTCCGAAAAGCTGCAGGCTCCAGCGGCGGCGCTCATCGTCGTCTTTCTTCAGGATATAGCGGGCCTCTTCGGCCGAGATGTCTTCCCGCCGCATCTCCTCTTGCACCCGGTCCTCCAGGTCGGCGATGACCCTGACCTTGAGCACATGGGGAATGCCTTGCAGGAAGAAATGCCCGGCCAACCCGTGATAAACGACGTGGTCTTTTTGCACGTGCTTCAACAGCGCCGCCCGGAGATAGGCGACATAGCGTTCTTTCCCGTACGTAAAGCGCTCCAGAATCGAGGGGGCGTCGTGAATGGCCCGGATCAGTTTAATTTCCGGGATATTGAACTGCTCGGAGGCCTCCAGGAGGACTTCCCGGGAGATGCATTCATAGCCCAAGGCCTGGGCCAGTTTCTCGGCCACCTCCTTGCCCCGGCTGTAAGAACCCCTTGAGATGGTAATAATTGACATGGACCGCCGCCCTCCTCCTTGGCTCACAACCTCTAAGAGGCTGATCTTTCCGGTTTAGCAAACTGCTTGGCCACCACCTTGCCGTTGATAAACTGAATGGTGATGGTGGCATCCTTCTGGCGCCAGGTGGAAGTGGTCCCGGAGAAACCCGCGATATCCACGCTGGACGATTCGGTGGGTTCCCCCAGGATATCTTTCACTTCCGTCTGGGTCATGCCCACCGAAATCTTGTTAAAATTATCCTGATTAATCTTGGAGCCGGCGCAGGCGGCCAGAAAAACCGCCAAAATTGCCAGCACCACTACGCCCGGTTTTAGGGGTCGATACAACCTCATGGAGCCTCCGATCTCAGTTAAAGGCGGCTGCCCGCCGGCAATATTTCCAGCCCTGCAGGGTGATTGGTTTTCCTTTTTTCCTTCTCAGATATGGCCCGGGGGGCCCATTTTTCACACCGTGAGCTTGAGCCCGTCTTCGGCCCGCAGGACCTCTCCCTGGAATTCCGCGGCCGCCAGGGCCGCCACGTCCACTTCGTCGCAAGGCGGATAAAAGTGGGTGAGGAGCAAGCGTTTGGCACCCGCCTGCCGGGCCAGACTGCCGGCCTCGGCCGGGGTCAGGTGACCTGCCACCTTGAAGGGATTAGCCGCCTCCAGCACCAGGAGGTCCGCGCCCTTTGCCAGCTCCACCAGGGAGGAGCTCACGTCCGTGTCCCCGGAGTAAACCAGGGAGCGCCCCTGGGCCTCCAGCCGGTAGGCCAGGCTCCCGTCCGTGTGATTGGTGGGCGCGCTCTTCACCCTCAGCCCCTCCCGGCGCCATTGGTCCGGGCCGGTGGGCGAGAGCTCCCGCAGGTCCATGAGGCCAGCCGGCGGCTCCACCCACTGCCCGAAGGCCTCCCTAAGTTTGCCGTGGAACTCCTTAAAACCCCGGGCCGCCAGCAGGGTGAACGGCTGCTCCCGGGTGTAGCCCAGGGCGTAGCGGGTGGCAAAGAGAAAGGGAATCAGGTCCCCCACGTGGTCCGGGTGGAGGTGGGTCAGGGCCAGGACGTCCACCGCGTTGAAATTGAGGCCGTAGCTCAGGAGGGCGCGCAGGGTGCCGCTCCCCAGGTCCAGGAGCGTCAGCCAGCCTGCGCCCTGCACCGCCAGGGCAGGCGACCCCCGCCGCCGGGAGGGAACCCCGGTGCCGGAGCCGATTACGGTTAGCTCCATAACGACTAAATTCTCCTGAATCAACCCAAATTACTTAACCGACGCCATGCCGATCCCGGCTGAGGCGAAAAGGATAAAAAAATCTGCTTTGCCGGCTCTGCCTTTTACCCTTTTCCCCGTTTCCCCTTTTACCCCTATCTCAAGCCCCGTCCACGTGACCCATCTGCTTGACGTAGAACCAGTCCTCGGGCAGGGAGAGGTAGTTGTGCATGTCCATGAGCATGAGGTAGTGGCCCCGTTCTTCGTGGGCGACGCTCATGAAAAACCGCCGGGCCAGGGGATTGTTGGTCTCTTTGGCCAGCTTGGTGTAGTAGTCGATGGCGCACTCCTCCATCTTGATGCCGGTGCGCAGGGCCTGGAGATCGTCTTTGCCGCCGCTGGCCTGGTCCTCCTTGGCCATGGCCAGGACGCAGACGTAGGGCTCATGCTTGGGAGGCTTAAACGCGGCCATGGGCTCGGTCCAGGCCGGGTCCTTTTCCAGGTCCCGGTAGATCTCGTTGAACTTCTGGATGTGGTATTTTTCCGATTCGGCCAGATACTCCAGGATGTCCCGGACGCCGGCGCTCTTGACCTTCTTGGCCGCTTCCAGGTAAAACTGGCGGCCCTCCAGCTCCATCTGCACCGCGTCCTGGAGGGCCCGCAGCATGTATTCCTGCACTTTCATCGTCACCCTTCCTCTCTGGTTGTGGGGGCCGGGACTAGCCCCGCCCCATATGCCTTGAAAATATGACTCCCCGCCCCCATTGTCAATTGCAGGCAGGGAAAGCCTACGGAGCAGGGTAAAAAAAGGCAGGGCCCGGAAGAAACACCCTGGACTCGGGCCCATTTTGTCGAAAGTCGAGGAGATTGCTGTGTCCCGAAAATATCTTACAAAAGTCCATCAATTATTCCCCCTCCCCTGGTGGGAGGGGGTTAGGGGGAGGGGGAATTTGATTTCGCCTAACTTACCTTAATCACTTATTATTCATGCCACCCCCACCCTGACCCTCCCCCATCAAGGGGGAGGGAATAAAAGCGAGCACTTTTGAAATGTTCTTGCGGGACACAACGCTAGATCAGAGCCTGGCGGGTGATTCCATCGGGAGACCTGGCTGGCGCACCCGGGCGCGGTTGCCTTGGAAGGGGGGCCATGTTAAATAAAGTCATGGGCCACCTCAGCCTCTCCCAACTCAAAGAACGGCTGTCGCTTAAGCCCCCGCCGCCGGCGCCCGGGCCGGACCTGACGCCCGCGGGGGTGCTGGTGCCGGTGTTGGTGAAGGAGGGCGAACTGCATCTGCTCTTTACCCAGCGGACCCTGACGGTGAAGGACCACCGGGGCCAGATCTCCTTCCCCGGGGGCGTCAAAGACACGGCCGACCCGGACCTCCTGGCCACGGCGCTCCGGGAAACCGAGGAAGAAATCGGGCTTAACCCCAGCCTGGTGGAAGTCCTGGGGTGGCTGCCGCCGGTGGCCACCATCACCGGTTACGCCATCACCGCCTTCGTGGGCGGCATCCCCCACCCCTTTGAGTTCCGCCCCAACCCCCGGGAAGTGGAGCGCCTGCTGATCCTGCCCTTGGAGGGCTTCGTCCCTCCGGAGCGCTGGAGCACCGGCCCCTATGTCTTCCAGGGCCGGGTTACCCGGGTCTGCTGCTGGCGCGACAACCAGGAGGTGGTCTGGGGCGCCACCGCCCGCATCCTCTTGAATCTGCTGGCCGCTCTCGGCCACCACCCCATACCGGGGGACCGCCATGCCACCTGTCTGGACTAGCCTCAAGGACGCCGCTGCCCTGGTTAGGGACGGCGACCTGGTGGCCTTGGGGGGCCACACGAGAGGCGCCCCCATGGCCCTCATCCGGGAGCTCATCCGCCAGGGCCGCCGGGATCTGGGTCTGGTCACCGTACCCACCGGGGGCCTCAACGTGGACCTGGCCGTGGGCGCCGGACTGGTGAACCGGCTCCATTTCGCCCAGGTGGCGCTGGAGGAGTTCGGGATGGCGCCCCACTTCCGCCGGGCCGTGGAGGCAGGAAGGCTGGAGTGTCTGGAGTACCCCTGAGGGGCGCTGTTGCGCGCCCTCCAGGCGGGGGGCATGGGCGTGCCGTTTCTGCCGGTCCGGGGGATCCTGGGGTCGGTTTACCCGGAGGTCAACCCCCGGTTGCGGGTTAGCCGCGACCCCTTCAGCGCCGAGGACCTGGCGGTGGTCCAGGAATTGCGCCCGGACGTCACCCTGGTGCACGGCAGCAAAGGAGACGCCCGGGGCAACCTCCTCATCCCCCGGGTGTCCGACTGGCCTTTGGCCATCCGGGCCTCCCGCCTCACCGCCGCCACCGTGGAGGAACGGGTGGAAGGCCCCTTAAAGGAAGACGGGGACTGGCAGCTGGTGCCCGCCATTCATCTCACGGCCCTGGTGCACTGCCCCGGCGGCGCCGGGCCCACGGGCTACCCCGGGTACTACGAGATGGACGAGGAGCATATCTCCCTGTACCTCAAAAGCTGCCAGGACCCCGCCGCCTTCGTGGCTTACCTGCAGAAATACGTTTATTCAGAAAAAGATTAACCACAGAGGCACAGAGGGCACAGAGAATGAAATAAAGGGTGGGCTTTGCCCACCCTTTTTATCCTGTGTTTTGCTCTGTGTTCTCCGTGTCTCTGTGGTGAAACTTATTACAGGCTGGAGCAGGCCACGCCGTTGACGCCGCCATTCACCAGGCGCACCACCGCCAGGTCCGGGAAGTAGTCCACGATGTTGAGGCAACCGTAGTTCTGGTCCAGGCGGAAGAGATGGTCCAGGGCGAGGCCCAGGGCGTCGCTCAGGATGACCCGGTTGATACCGGCGTGGGCCACCACCAGGAAGGCCTGGCCCTGGTGCTGGCGGATGAGGTTCTCCAGGGTGGGCAGGGCCCGGGTACGCACGTCCAGCAGGGACTCGCCCCCGGGGATGCGGAAGTTGGGGAGGTCCCGGAAGCGGGACTCCAGCTCCTGGGGGTAGCGCTCGGCGATTTCGCCGAAGCTCAACCCCTCCCAGGCTCCGAAGTGGACTTCCCGGAACTCGGGCAAGGCCTGGGGTTCCAGGTCCCGGCCCCGGCTGATGATCGCCGCGCCGGTGAAGGCCCGGGTGAGGTCCGAGGCGTAAACTCCGGCCAGGGGCACCGGCTTAAGCTGGGCCGCCAGGGCCTCCAACTGCTGTTCCCCCGCGGGGCTGAGACCCACGTCGTTGTGGCCATGGTACAGATGGGTGTGGCCGTCGGCCACCTGGCCGTGGCGCACCAGGTAGAGGCGGGTGGGGGTCAGGGAAGCCTTGGCTCGCAGGGCTTGGAGACGCATCATGCCCAATTCATAACATTTGATATTTGGAAATGAAACAATTTGTAGGGGCCGACCTATGTGTCGGCCCTCCCGTAGGGCGGACACGCAGGTCCGCCCCTACCAGGCCACCCCCACCCTAACCCTCCCCCCTCTCAGGGGGAGGGGAAAAGACGGTGCGCGGGCGCACCAGATAGAGCCGGGTGGCGATCAGGGAACCTTAGAAGAATTGGGGTTGGAGGCGCAATTACTTCTATCTTAGTTAATTTGCATGAAAAAGCTTTTCGAATAAGAAGCTCGAGTGGCTTCGGAAGAATTGAAAGATTAGTCACTCAAAAGATGACTCCAAGTTTCGTTAAGGGTTCTTTCCGAAATGCAATCCGATAAGAGAAAACTTCAGGCCGGTCAGCATAATTACGGGGCTGCTCGGTTTTCCGCGATCTCTGTCTTTCTGAAATGCTAATGCCCGGACCAACTTAATCTCTGACTGTTGCAGTTAGCTATTAAGCGTGGCGAATATCATGCTGAGCCGGGAAAGCGACTTATAATTATTAATTCTTCCAGACAATGCGTCAACCTATTGAAATCTTGAAGTATACATTAATCAATATACGTTTCTGTCTCGCGCCAAGCTGAGGGTTTGTAAAGGCATGTGAGGTCAGCTTCCAGGTTCTTTCCGTTCTTTTCGGCTAGATAACTAAATAGCGGAGTAACACGTTGTTCGGGTCCGCCAATAAGTTTGAGTGTAAGTAATAAGTGTATAAGACGCCTTGAGCAATGGAACTAGGAAAAGGTCCGTGGGCTCGGTATGTCCACTTGATTTTGTTTGGGGATTTCAGTGGTGGCGAAAAATCTGATAGTATCGCAGAAACGGCAGCGCAATTCAAACCAAGTGATTCAATCATTCCAATTAATGTAGATTTATTACATTTGCTGATCTTCCTGCCAACCAGAAATCATTAGACGATAGCACCTCAAGAAACGGTTCGCCATTATAAGAGTTTATCCGATGAATAAACGTTTTAACTTGTCAATGGAAGTTGGCGCGGTAAACCTGCCATCTTTCTCTTCAACATCTACGAGTAGCTCAATCCACCTTTATGGGCGAGTCGTGAAATACCATATGTACCACCAAGCTGCTTTAGCAGTTGCTTCGCGATGCGCCCGGGACCTGACAGAGATACGTTCCACCCGCGTTCTCGAAACCATTCTGTCATGACTGCCTCAGCAAGAGGCAACTCGAGAAATATCAGCTCTCCAGGGTTATGCGCCAGGAAGACAGGGCCGCGCTTTGCAAATCGCCAATTAAAGTACCCTGTACGTCCTATCGCTGTAGATAGCTCGCGGCTACCCTCGGGGAAGACCGCGGCCATCGGCTCTTTTGATGCATAGAATCGGAAGCTAAATTCATTGGCAAATCTGGGCTTGTCGAAGAAATCACGAAACGGGCCAAATTTTGGATATTCAAACCGCGATGAAATATATCCTCGCCTCAGATATTTACGTTCATATTCGTGCGAAAAGGGGAACGCGATCCCCTTGCGAATGCATTATCCTGCGCCTAAGCATCCCAGATTCATTCCAAATGCAATAAAAATTTAGGCTCGATCGAATGTTCGTCCCTTGGGATTTTTAAAGACTGGCAAAATGCCTTCACTGTATCTTCCGTGAGCGAACGAGACCGAAGAAATAGTCGTTCAATTAATAAATCCTGATTAGTAGTAAATGGGCTAATTATAATCAATAATGTGCCATACAAACTTTTACGTTTATACTGTGCAATCTGATTGGAATGGGGACCACATAATACCCGCAGCTGCATTTTCCGTGTCAATAATATCTTGAGCGCTTTTAGCGTCACATAAGAAAATATGTTCGGAGAGGTGGCTCTCTAATTTCGAAAAAGTAAACCTTCTAAAGAAATTGCCGGATTTCAACAGCTGTGGGAATTGGGTCAACGTCGGGTGAATTTTGGCAAGCCTTAGAAATTCATGAAGTGTTTTCATAATTTCCTGGCTTCTCAGTAAGTGCTCCGAACACACTTGTTTATAAGTATTCAGCGGTAATTCCGTGGTCAAAACTAACTGAAGATAATAATTTCGATTTGTACTTGAGTTCTTTCTCGATGAAGTCGTCTATAAGCTCGATGAGCCCTATACCGTATTGCGGAGACGCCGAATCCTTCAAGTCACCGATCAATTCGTCCGCTTGTACGATATCCCTATTACCGACTTGAAATGTACGATTTGCACAAACCCCAACTGGTACCACTAAATCAGGGTCAAATCCATTTAGATATCCGTCAACAATGTCGGAAGGAAGCGGCAGATGGCGAACACGATGAGATTCCCACTTAGCTGGAGTACGGCGGTAAGCAGGAATTATCGGGTTATAACTCCCTCCCCAAAGGAATGTGCTTAACTCAATAGCGCGATAAAGCCCTACACGATCCGCAGGATCAACCAAAAAGCCTGACCAGTAATGGGCGCACTCTTATGGTGATTGTTCCTGACGCCATAATTCTTATGCCATCTCAACATCCATCTAAATTAGACAGAGTGCTTCATTTTGTCCAATTCAAGCACACAAAGGCGGAAAAATCAAGAGATTGGAGGGGAGTGAGAAGGGGCGCTACTCTTCCAGCATGACGTTGTTGGGGACCACGGCCACGCCGTCTTCGGTGAGGGTGAAGCGCTGGGCGTCGGCCTGGCGGTTATGGCCGATGGTGAAGCCGGGGGGCACCCGCACCCCATCTTCGATAATGGCCCGGCGGACTTTCGCCCCGGCGCCGATCTCCACCCGGTCCCAGAGGATAGACTCTTCCACTTCGGCTCCAGGGCCGACCTTGACGCCGGGAGACAACACGGAGCGGCGCACCGTCCCTCTGATGATGCAGCCGGCGGCGATGAGGGAGTCTTCCAGGCGCACCGGAGACCCCGAAGAAATGTAGTTGCTGGGAGGGAAGTTTTGGGGGTTGCCCCGCATGGGCCAATCGGGGTCATAGAGCGCGAAGGTGGGGCCGGGGCCCAGCAAGTCCTGATGGGCCTTGAAGTAGGCGTCCAGAAGGCCGATGTCCCGCCAGTATCTGGGGCGGCCGCCAGCGTCCTGGAAATTGAAGGCAAAGACTTTCTTGCGCCCCACCATCTGGGGGATGATGTCCTTGCCGAAATCGTGGCTGCTGGCCTTGTTCTTGGCGTCCTTGATGACTTCCTGCACCAGCACCTCGGCCTTAAAGACGTAGACCCCCATGGAGGCCAGGGAAAAATCCGGATTGTCCGGGATTGCCCGGGGGCGCGGCGGGTTTTTCCAGAAAGTCTTCCACCTCGGAGGCCCCGTTGATCTTGAGAATGCCGAAGGAACCGGCCTCCGGGCGCGGCACCGGCACCGCGGCCACGGTCATGTCGGAGTCCCGGGAGAGGTGAAAGTCCAGCATCTCCTGGTAGTTCAGCTTGTAGACGTGGTCGCCGGAGAGGATCAGCACGTGGCTGGGGCGCTCCCGTTCCAGCAGGTTGAGGTTCTGATAGATGCAGTCGGCCGTGCCCCGGTACCAGCGGCTCACGTGGATCTGCTGGGGCGGGATGGAGTAGATGAACTCATTAAGATCCGGGTGCATGATGTCCCAGGCCAGTTTCAGGTGGTGGTCCAGGGAGAAGCTGCCGTACTGGCTGAGCACATAGATGCGCCGGATGCCGGAGTTGATGCAGTTGGACAGGGTGAAGTCGATGATGCGGTAGATGCCGCCGAAGGTGATGGCCGGCTTGGCTTTGTCCCGGGTCAGGGGAAAGAGGCGCTCGCCCTTGCCGCCGGCCATGATGATGGTGGTGAGCTTTTTCAGGCCAGCCATTTTTCTGTTTTCTGTTTTCTGTTTTCCGTTTTCTGTTTTCTGTTAAAAAACTAAATAATATCAGGGCAGTACAATTATAGTTGGTGTCATTATAACCGGAAAATTGGATTATCTCTCCAGCATTTCTTTGACTTTTTGCTTGAGTTCCGAGAGATCGGAGGATTTCACCACGTAGGCATCCGCGGCCCAACTCATGAAGCTCTCTTGATACTGGGTGTAGGCGGTATTCAGGATAACCGGCAAACCCTCTTTCAGCCCCAGGATACGGGGCAGGGCCTCCAGGCCGTCCATGCCCGGCATGCGGATGTCCAGGATGACCAGGTCCAGGGACTCGGTCTCCACCATCTTCAGGGCGTCCCGGGCATTGGTGGCAGTGAGGACGTTATAGCCTTCGTCGGCGAGCTCTTCTTGCAGCAGGGTGCGGATGGCCTCATCGTCATCCACCACCAGGATATTTTTCATTACAGTCCTCTTCGGCGGTTGCAATAATGTTTATATATATAAGCCCGTAACGCAGGCAGGGCAACCTTAGAGTTAAAAAACCGGTCAAAAATAGCTGGCAGCAATCAGCTTGCAGCTTTCAGCCAAAACCAAAACCAAACCTAGGTAGGGCGAGTCCTACGTGCCGCCTTTGGGTGCAATCGTGTAAGGGCCCGGTCGCACCGTTCGTCTGAGGGTGGCGGGCGGGGACGCCCGCCCTACCGCCTTTTGGTGATTCGCAGGTGAGCCCACGACCAACGAACTGCTCACTGCTCACTGCTTACGACTCTCAAACTCCCGGCGGCGGCTGCCAGGCTTCCCCCAGAAAGAGGGGCAGTTCCCCGGCGCAGATGGGACCCACGACGATCTCCCAGCCGGTGTAATGGGCCAGCTCCTCCCGAAGGGGCGCCAGGACCCCGGGGAGGATGAGGCGGCGTCGGCTCACCCGGTCGGCCAGCCGGTGGGTCGTCAGCCCCTGGTCCAGGCGCTGGGGGGTGAAGCTGCGGTAGATCATGGACATGTCCACCGTATCCCCCCGGCAATCCACCAGCAGCAGGAAAAAGGGGCTCACCGTCAGGGCCAGCAACCCGGTGAGCACCGTGACGGTGAACTCGCTGTTGCCCGTGACCAGCAGCGGGGAGTCGGCGTCCGGCTCGTTGATTTCGAACAGGTCCGGGGGCACCGGCCGGGGCAGCTCCAGGGATTGCACCGGGGGCAGGATTTCTTGGGCCCGCAGGGCCAGCGACAAGGCATAACGCTTGGCGGGGCTCAGGTTGAGGCAATCCTCCGGACGGCGCCGGCCTTCCTTGAGGCCGGCGATGAACTCCCGGCAGTCGCCGGCGCCCGCGCCCCGGCACTCCTCCGGCGCCAGGTGGGGGGCCAGCTCGATCTTGTCGACATACAGGTCAGCCTTGAGCATGGTTCCTCCAACCTAACAGGATTGGCCTTTAAGGTCAATTACCAAGAGTTGCGGCTCCGGGCGGAGACACCCGCCCTCGGGAGTCCAGGCCAGGCTGGAAAGCCTGTGCTACCGGCCTTATTCGCTCGCAGGACTTGTAGGGGCGGGTTTCAAACCCGCCCCTACGTGCGTTTTCCTGCTTTACGGGTGAGCCGCAGGTTCCTGAATGACTGCGAAAGTGGCTCAGCGAACCCCGGATGCCGGCCGGGAGGTCTCCCCGGCGGGTGCAAAAATCCTTGCTTTTTTAAGTATTCTGCGGTATAAAGAGGTCGATTCTGCCAGGGGCCGGGCGGCGTCCACAGGTGAAGGAGCGGCATTTCAGGGATAACTGGTTGACACGGTTAGATTAATCCATAAACAGGAAAGGTTCCGCCTCGCGGTTGCAGGCCCGGGGCTGGAGCCGCACCCAAATTTTTGGCAAGAACTTTAACCAACACCCAACCTGTCACGACTACCTCCTTTTCCCCGGAGCACTTTTCCGGCCAAGAAAAACACCGTTCCGGGAAAAAGGTTCGCAGTTCCATGTTCAACTCTCTGATCCAGCCTCACCTCGCCCAACTTACGCCCTATCAGGCCGGCAAACCCCTGGAGGAATTGGAACGGGAATTGGGACTTACCGATGCCATCAAGCTGGCGTCCAATGAAAACCCTTTGGGGCCTTCTCCCAAGGCCCTGGCTGCCATTCGGGAGCATCTCGGCAGCCTGCACCGCTATCCTGACAGCCACGCTTATTACCTCAAAGAGGACCTGTCCCGCCACCTGGGGATTTTGCCCCAGCAGTTGATCCTGGGAAACGGCTCCGATGAAGTCCTGGACCTGCTGGTCCGGGCCCTGGTGCCACCCGGGGGCGAAGTGCTGAGCACCACCCACACGTTCTTAATGTACGGCCTCTTGACTCAGGCCGTGGGCGGTGTCTTTCGGCCGGTGCCCCTGAAGCAGATGCGGGTGGACCTGACGGCCGTGGCGCGGGCGGTCACTCCCCAAACCCGACTCATTCTCTTGAACAACCCCAATAATCCCACCGGCACCGCGTTTGGGCGGGAGGAGTTCGAAGCGTTTCTGGCGGCTCTCCCCCCCACGGTGACCCTGGTCGTGGACGAGGCTTACATCGACTTTGCCGATGACCCTGAGGTGCCTTCTTCCCTGGACTACCTGGCGGAAGACCGGCCCCTGGTGGGTCTGCGCACCTTCTCCAAGGCCTACGGCCTGGCAGGTCTGCGTATCGGCTACGGCTTCGGCCCCAGCGAGCTGATGGATTACCTGAACCGTCTGCGCATGCCGTTCAACGTCAACCGGCTGGCCCAAGTGGCGGCCCGGGCGGCTTTGACGGATGGCGACTTTCTGGCCCGAACCCGAGAGGTGGTGCTGGCCGGCAAGGAGGAGATTTGCCGGGAGCTGACGCGCCTTGGCCTGGAGTTTGTCTCCACCCAGACCAATTTCGTCCTGATCCGGGTGCCCCGGCCAGGGGTGGAAGTGTACCGGGACCTGCTGAGGATGGGGGTCATCATCCGGGCCATGGACGCTTACGGGTTTCCAGACTATATCCGGGTCAACATGGGGTTGCCGGAAGAGAACCGGCGGTTTCTTCAAGCATTAGAAAAGGTACTGGGGTTGAGCAACTGAGTGGGGCCCACGCGGATCATTACCATCGATGGTCCGGCCGGGGCCGGCAAAAGCACGGTGGGCCGGCGTCTGGCCCAATCCCTGGGCTACCTCTATCTGGACAGCGGCGCCCTGTACCGAGCCGTGGCCTTTAAGGCGCACCAGGCGGGCCTGGACCTGGGCGACCCCGAGGTTTTGGGCGGCTTCCTGGCGGGGTTTCATCCGGAGGTGCGCGCCGATTCCCGGGGCTTTCACCTGCTCGTTGAGGGCGTCGAGGTCACCGATGAGATCCGGTCGGCCGCGGCGGGCCGGGACGCCTCCCGGGTGGCGATCTTGCCCGTGGTGCGCCAGTGGGTGAAAGAACGGCTGCGCTACCTGGCCCGGAACGGCGGGGTGGTAGCCGAAGGCCGGGACCAGGGCACCGCGGTCTTTCCCGAGGCCAGGTGGAAGTTCTACCTGGACGCGGCGCTGGCCACCCGGGCGGCCCGGCGGAGAGGCGATTGGCAGCGGGACGGCGAGCCGCCGGAACTTGAGGCGATTATGGCCGATCTCGCTTCCCGGGACCGACAGGACGAGACCCGGCAGGAGGCGCCCTTGACGGTGCCCGAAGACGCCATAGTTATCGACACCACCGAGTTAAACATTGAGGAAGTAGTTGAGCAGTGCCTGGCCGCGATGCGCGGCCGGCTGGACCATAAACCAAGTCACTCTTGAGGGGGTCAACTAACATGGACCGGATGGAAAACACTGAACTCACCAACCACACCGAGCCGGAAGATTTAGAGGCAACCCGGCAACCAACCGAAGAGACCGCAGCAGCGGCGCCGGAACCGACAGCGGCAGCGGAAGCCCAGGCGGAAACGCCAGAGGAATCCCAGGTGGCAGCCCAGGCGGAAACGCCAGAGGAAGCTCAGGTGGAAGCCCAGACAGAAGAGCCCGAGGAAGCCCAGGCGGAAGCCCAGGCAGAAGAGCCTGAGGAAGTCCAGGCGGCAGAGCCCGTGGAAACTCAGGCGGAGATGTCTGAAGAAGCCCAGGCGGAAGCCGCACCCGAGATGTCGGACATGGAGTCGATGAGCGAACTCTACGAAGAGAGCTTGCGAAGGGTGCAGGAAGGGGAAGTGGTGAAAGGCCGCATCGTCTCCATCACCAAAGACTTCGTCATGGTGGACATCGGCTATAAATCCGAAGGCCAAATTCCCATCCACGAATTCACCACCCCGGAAGGAGAAGTCACCGCCCGGGTGGGCGAAGAGGTGGAAGCCCTGATGGAGTCCCGGGAGGACGAAGAAGGGGCGCTCCTGCTTTCCAAAAACAAAGCCTCGAAGATCAAGGTGTGGGAAGAGGTCAGTTACGCCTACCACCACGACGGCGATGTGGTGGGCACCATCGTGGCCAAGGTCAAGGGCGGCCTGTCCGTGGACCTGGGAGGCATCATCGCCTTTCTCCCCGGTTCCCAGGTCGATCTTTCCCCCATGCGGCACACCGACCACCTCATCGGCCAGAAGCTCAACTTCAACGTCTTGAAATTTAACCGCAAACGGCGCAACGTGGTGCTCTCCCGGCGAGCCTTGCTGGAGAAGGCCAAAGGCGAAGCCAAGTCCACCCTGCTGGCCACCCTGGAAGAAGGCAAGGTGCTGGAAGGCGTGGTGAAAAACATCACCGACTACGGCATCTTCGTGGACCTGGGCGGCCTGGACGGACTGCTCCACATTACCGACCTGTCCTACGGCCGGGTGCGCCATCCCGCCGATCTCTACAAGGTGGGAGACCCCATCTCCGTCAAGGTCCTGAGCTTCGACCGGGAAAAGGAACGCATCTCCCTGGGGCTGAAACAACTGGCCGCGGACCCCTGGTCCCTGGTGGAGGAAAAATTCCCCCTAAGTTCCAGGGTGACCGGCCGGGTGGTCAGCCTCACCGACTACGGCGCCTTTGTGGAACTGGAGCCGGGGGTGGAAGGGCTCATCCACATCTCCGAGATGTCCTGGACCCGGAAGATTCGCCATCCTTCCCAGGTTATGAGCGTCAACGACCAGGTGGAGTGCACCGTCCTGGAGCTGGAGCCTCAGCGCAAGCGCATCTCCTTGAGCCTGAAGCAGGTGGAGCCCAACCCCTGGGAAGTCATCGGCGAAAAATACCCGGTGGGGTCGGTGATCGAAGGCAAGATCAAGAACATCACCGACTTCGGCATCTTCATCGGCATCGACGAAGGCATCGACGGGTTGGTGCACATCTCCGACATCTCCTGGACCAAGCGGTTCAAGCACCCCTCCGAGCTCTACAAGAAGGGACAGGTGGTGCAGGCCAAGGTCCTGTACATCGACAAGGACAACGAGCGCTTCTCCCTGAGCATCAAGGACCTGACCCCCAACCCCTGGCAGTCCATCGACGAGCGCTTTCCCATGGGTTCCGCGGTTTCCGGGCCCATCACCAACATCACCGACTTCGGCCTCTTTGTGGAGGTGGAGGAAGGCATCGAGGGGCTCATCCACATCTCCGAGCTGGGCCGGGATAAGCAGAAGATGGCCGCCCTCAAGGTGGGGGACGTCATCCGGGCCAAGGTGATCCACGCCTCGCCCCAGGAACGGCGCATCGGCCTTTCCATCCGCAAGCTGGAGACCGACGAAGAGCAGTCCCATTACCGGGACTATATGCACTCCCGGACGGAAGCCACCACCAACATCGGCGACCTGATCCGGGAAACCCTGGAAGAGAAGCAGAGCAAGAATAACGGTTAGTACGAACCGGAAGGCGAAGAGGCGCTGAGCGTGGCCTCTTCGCCTTTTCACCTTTTCGCCGTTGCCCCCGTTACCCGGGATGAAAGGTCGCGACCTGCATGGAAAATGAAACTGCTCCCGAAACTGCTCCGGCTCCCGCCCCTGCCCCACCCAAACGGCACCCCCTGCTGAGCGGCTGCCTGATCACCATCATAGTGGTGGCCTTTTTCGTGGGCGCCACCGTCATCGCCGTGACCCTCATCGGCAAGGGCTCTCTGATGGCCGGGGAGCGGGTGGGCGTGGTGGAGATCAAGGGTCTCATCGCCGACTCCCGCACCGTCCTGAAGCAGCTGGACCGTTTCGCCCGGGATCCCAACATCAAGGCCATCGTGGTGCGCATCAACTCCCCGGGGGGCGCGGTGGGCCCTTCCCAGGAAATCCTCCGGGAGATTGAAAAGATCCGCCCCACGAAGAAGGTGGTGGCCTCCCTGGGCACCCTGGCGGCTTCGGGGGGCTATTACATCGCCTGCGGCGCCGACCTCATCATGGCCAACCGGGGCACCGCCACCGGCAGCATCGGGGTCATCATGCAGTTCACCAACGTGGAGGCCCTCACCAAGAAGATCGGCCTGGACTTCTTCAATCTGAAGGCCGGGCGCTACAAAGACGTGGGCTCGCCCTTCCGCCCCATGAGCAAGGAAGAGCAGGCCTACATGCAGGGCTTGATCGACAACATCTACCAGCAGTTCCTGCGGGATGTGTCCCGCAACCGCAACATCCCCCTGGAAAAGATGCGCACCATCGCGGAAGGCAAGATCTACACCGGTGAAGAGGCCAAGACGGTGGGGCTGGTGGACGAGTTCGGCAACCTGTCGGACGCCATCGAACGGGCCGGCCGCCTGGGCGGCATCAAAGGCCGGGTGGAGGCCGTCTATCCGCAAAAGGAAGGTTTTTCCCTGCTGCGCCTGCTCCTGGGCGACGACACGGAAGAGAGCCTGAGCAGCAGCCTTGCCCTCCCCTACCCCGAACCCGCCTTTCTGCCGGCGTGGTTTAGGTAGGATTCACCACCAAGGACACCAAGAACACCAAGAAATGCAAAAAAAAATGACTCGGTGCATTGCACCGAGTCATTTTTACTTGGTGGCCTTGGTGGCTTGGTGGTAAGGATTAAACTATGGAGCCCGTACCCTCCTGAAAGTTGACCAGATCGCCAAACAGGTGGTGGATGCTGCCTTTGCGGTGCATTCTGCCTTAGGCCCGGGACTTGTTGGAAAGTGTCTATGAAACTTGTCTGGCCTATGAACTTAGCAAAAGAGGATTAAAGATTGAACGGCAGAAAGCATTGCCGGTCATATATGACAATCTGGAGTTGGAGGCTGGATTACGTCTCGATCTGCTGGTAGAGGAAAGCGTGGTGGTGGAACTTAAAGCAGTGGAATCTAATCTTACCGATTCATATTTCTCAGTTGGTAACTTATCTCAAACTTTCCGGCCATCGTCTCGGCCTGCTCATAAATTTCAACGTGACCCGTATTAAAGACGGCATCAAACGGCTGGCTCTATAAAAGAATTGAGATAAAAAAATTAGCGATTTGGCGCGGCCAAATCGCTAATTTTTTCTTGGTGTCCTTGGTGTTCTTGGTGGTGAGTTTTTGCTTTTTTCAGGCAAAGCTGGCCACTGACCCCTTGCCTTCCCGGATCACCTCGGGCACGTCGTCAATTAAAGAAATGATGCTGGACGGGGCCGGCAGGATGAGGCCGCCGTCGATGACCAGGGCCAGGTGCGGCTTGAACTTGTCCTCGATCTCGTATGGGTCGCTCTCCACCGGAGAATCGGGGAGGGAGGCGCTGGTGCTGATGATGGGATGCCCCAGCAGCCTGACCAACCCCACGGCGATGGGGTGGTCCGGCACCCGGATGCCCACGGTGCGCCGCCTGGTCTGCAGGATCTTGGGCACCTGGCGGGAGGCCTCCAGGACAAAGGTGTAAGGGCCCGGCAGCAGGCGCTTCATGACCTTGTAGGCGTAGTTGCCCACCAGGGCGTATTCGCTGATATTCTTCAAATCTTGGCAGATGAAGCTGAAGGGCTTGCTGGTGGGCCGGCGCTTGATCTGGTAAATTTTGGCGATGCCCTTGAGATTATAGAGGTCGCAGCCGATGGCGTAGCAGGTGTCGGTGGGGTAGGCGATGAGGCCGCCGCCCTCCAGCACTTCCACCGCCTGGCGCAGCAGGCGCTCCTGGGGGTTTTGGAGATTGATTTTTACGATCATGGCTGCCTCCATACTACTTAACCACAGAGACACAAAGGTCACAGAGAATCTCTTTCTCTGGGTTCTCTGTGCCTCTGTGGTGATTACTGTCGCTTCTTGGCTTTCTTACCCTTGCCTTTAGCCGGCTTCTTTTTGCCTTTGGCCTTTTCCGGCTTCTCGGCCGCGGCCGTAGCCGTCCCGGGCGCCGGCGCCGCGGCCTGCACCCAAACGCCTTCCACCTGGTCCTTGAGCCAGTGGGGATCCCACCACTCCAACGGGTCCACAAAATCTCCCTGAAGGAGCATGGAGAAGTGGAGATGGTCGCCCCCGGCCAGGCCGGTAGTGCCGGTTTTCCCCAGGACCCCGCCCTTTTCCACCTTATCCCCCACCTTCACGTCAATCTGGCTCATGTGGCTGTAACTGGAGAAGACTCCCAGGCCGTGGTCCAGAATCACGGTCTGGCCGTAGATCCCCAGGGGTTCGGCCAAAACCACCACCCCGTTGTTCCCGGCTCGCACCGGGCTTTGCAGGAGGGAGGCCAGGTCTTCCCCCAGGTGCACCTGCTGGTCCACGGGCTTATTCTGGTACAGATAAGTGCGCCGGTCGCCGAAGCGGGCCATGGGTTTGCCGTAAAAACGCATGAAGGAGCCGGACCACAAGGGCTGGGGGTTGCTCTGGGAGCAGACCTGGCGGAACTTGTCATGGTTTTTCTGCCGGAGATCCCGGTTGACCTCCAGGTAAGCGGCCAGGGGGTCGCCGGGATTAGCAACCGGAAAACCGGCGGCCACCTTGCGCAGGAAGTCATCGGACAGGTTCATCTTATCGTGCCGCCACTTCCGGGGTTTCACCTTCAGGGCCACCACCTGCTTCACTTCGGTGCCCAGGGAGGGCCGGGCCACCAACTCCGCCTGAACAGGGCCCGAGGACTCCTGGGGGACCGGGAACAGGACCACGTAATCGCCCTGGGCGCCCTTGGGATTGGGGAACCCCTGGTACAGGCGCCCCCCGGTGACCACCCCCGATTCCTTGGCGGGCTTGTTGAGATGGTAGGCGATCACCCCGGTGCCGCCGGCGTGGAGCAGGTGGCTCACCGACTGGAAGGCGATGGTTACCGGAACCAGATCGATGGCCACTTCCCGGGTCAGCGAGGCGGTGCGCCCCTGAAACAGGTTGCGCCAGGAGCGGTCCCGGACCTGGACGGCGAGGGTGGCTTTGCCCTCCTGGAATCCCAGGGCCTTGGGCTCCAGGGTAAAGGCCAAATCCACCTTCTCGCCCGGGGCCCCTCCCGGGGGAAACTTGCGCTCCAGGATGACCTTCTCCTGCTTCCCCTGGGTAAAGGTGATCCTGACCTCTTTGAGGCCGCTGTCTTCATCGCCGGTTTCTACGGTGAGGGGCGTTTTGGCCCCCACCACCTCCACCGGGGTTTTGAGACGGATCCAGGGGTCTTCGGTGTCCAGGCGGTTCATCACAAAGAAGGCCAGGGCGGCCGCCAGCCCCAGCCCCAGGATGCCCCAGAGCAGGTACCCGGCCTTCCCTTGCCAATCGGGTGTTTTGAGCAGGCTCATGAAAAGTATAGTACCAGCAATCGGGGCAGGGGGCAAGGTGGGGAGCGGCAGGAGCCAGTGGATCAACTTAATTTCAAAATGACCCCCTACCCTTAAGCCTTTTCCGAAAAGTTCAAAGTTCAAGGATCAAAGTTAGGAGTATGCCCATCACGAATTTTTCATGATTTACGGTGGGCCCAAGGTCCATGAATGCCTGCCTGGAACTTGCCATCGGGCCCCGGCGAGGTTATTTTTAAGGTCAACCCCATCAACTAAGGTGCTTATGGCGACTCCGGCGAAAAGCGAAGAAGTGACCCTGACCCTGGGAGGCATGCACTGCGCCGCCTGCGTGGCCCGGGTGGAGCGGGCCTTGACCGCCGCCCCCGGAGTGGAGCTGGCCCGGGTGAACCTGGCCACCCGCCGGGCTAAGGTGAGATACAACCCCCGGCTCACTAACCTGGAGGCCCTGAAGGAGGCGGTGGTGGCCGCGGGCTATGAAGTGGAGGGAACGGCCCGGGAACAGGCCCCGCCCCCCTCTCCGGAAGCCGAGGTGCGGGAATTCCGCAACCGGTTCCTGGTGGCGCTGATCCTGAGTGCGCCGGTATGGGCCTTGATGATCCCGCCGCTGGCGGCCCGTTCGGGCCTGAGCCACCGGGCCATGGCTTTTATTTTGCTGGGCTTCTCCACCCCGGTAATGTTCTACTCCGGGGCCTCCTTCTTCCGGGGAGCCTTGAACGCGGCCCGGCATTTGGCCACCAACATGGACACCCTGGTGGCCCTGGGCACCTCCGCGGCCTATTTCTATTCGGCCTGGGTCACTTTTTTTCCGGAAACGGTGGCCGCCGGGGGGCACTTCCCCGCGGTCTACTTTGATACCGCGGTGATGATCATCACCTTCATCTTGCTGGGCCGCTATCTCGAGGCCCGCACCCGGGGCCGGGCCTCCCAGGCCATCCGCCGCCTCTTCGCCCTGGCCCCGCCCACCGCCCGGGTGCGCCGGGAGGACCGGGAAATGGAAATCCCCCTGGAGCAGGTGGCGGTGGGCGACCTGGTGGCGGTGCGCCCCGGGGAGAAGATCCCGGTGGACGGGGTGGTGGTGGAAGGAGTCTCCAGCGTGGATGAGTCCATGCTCACCGGCGAGAGCCTGCCGGTGGCCAAGGACCCCGGCGCCGAGGTCTGGGGCGCCACCTTGAACCAACGGGGTTTTCTGGTCTTCAAGGCCACCCGGGTGGGGGAGCACATGGTGCTCTCCCAGATCATCCGGCTGGTGGAAGAGGCCCAGACCAGCAAAGCTCCCATCGAGAAGCTGGTGGACCGGGTGGCCGGAATTTTTGTGCCGGTGGTCATGGGCCTGGCGGCCCTCACCTTCCTGGCCTGGCTCTTCTGGGGGCCGCCCCCGGCTTTCGCTCCCGCGGTCATCAGCATGGTGGCGGTGCTCATCATCGCCTGCCCCTGCGCCATGGGCCTGGCCACCCCCACCGCGGTCATGGTGGGTTCGGGGCGGGGGGCCGAACTGGGCATCCTGATGCGGGGCGGCGAGCCCCTGGAGCGGGCCTACCGTCTCACCACCGTAGTCTTCGACAAGACCGGCACCCTCACCCGGGGCAGCCCCCAGGTGACGGACCTGCAAGCCTGGGGGACCTGGAGCGCCGAGGCGCTGTTGGCTTGGGCCGCAGCCCTGGAAGCGAAATCCGAGCACCCCCTGGCCGAAGCCGTCACCGACGCCGCGGCGGCGCAGAACCTGGACCTGCCACAGGTGGATGACTTCCAGGCCGCCCCGGGCTTCGGGGTCCAGGGGCGCATCGAAGGCCAGGAGGTCTTCCTGGGGAACCTGGCTTTCCTGACCGGGAAGGGCCTGGCCTCAGAGGACCTCAACCAGCATCAGGACCGATTGTCCCGGGAAGGCAAGACCGCCATTTTTCTGGCGGTGGCCGGCCGACCCGTGGGAGTCATCGCCGCGGCCGACACCCTGAAGCCCCGGGCGCCCCAAACGGTGGCGGCCCTGAAAGAGATGGGGCTGAAAATCCTGCTCTTAAGCGGCGACAACCGGCGCACCGCGGAAGCCGTGGCCCGGAGCGTGGGCATCGAGGAAGTGCTGGCGGAAGTGCTGCCGGGGGATAAGGCGCAAAAGGTGGCGGAGCTGCAGGCCGCGGGCGAAGTGGTGGCCATGGTGGGCGACGGCATCAACGACGCCCCGGCCCTGGCCCAGGCCGACGTGGGCATTGCCCTGGGCACCGGGGCCGACGTGGCCCTGGAGGCCGCGGACCTGACCCTCATCCGGGACGACCTGGCCCTCATCCCCCAGGCCATCAGGCTGGCCCGGCAGATGATGCGCATCATCCGCCAGAACCTGTTCTGGGCCTTCTGCTATAACGTAGTGGCCATCCCGGTGGCCGCAGGCGCTCTTCTACCCCATTTGGGGCTGGACCCTGAACCCGGCCCTGGCGGCTCTCGCCATGGCCATGAGCTCGGTCTCCGTGGTCACCAACTCCCTGCGCCTGCGGCGGTTTAAAGGATAGTTTTTAAGGGAGGGGACCAGGGGCTTTTTCGTAAGTGGCCCCTGCCCCCTCCCCTAAAACCCCTCCCCCAACCCCTTAAAAGTAGGGGCGGGTTTTAAACCCGCCCCCGTTGATATCAAGTCGAGACCTTTGCGAAAATCTAATGTGGGATAGGCGCCCTCTGCTGTCCATACATTATTCAGCCGCAGGCGAGGACGCCTACACCACATTTTGATTAACCTGGGCAATTCCTGAGATTTTCTTAGAGGTCTCAAGTCGCTGTCGAATATGGTAATTTCCCGGTAGGGGCGGACCTATGTGTCCGCCCTTGTTTGAGGGCGCACACGCAGGTGCGCCCCTACATTACCTTGGCTTTTAATTATGACTTGGCTTAAGCACTATTGCCTTAAGGAAGATATGGGCGACCTAAATCAATCCAGCTCCTGGCTGACCGCTGACTGCTAAAAAAAAGCCGGGTCGCCTTTCACAACGCAACCCGGCGCCGTCCGCCCCCGCCTCCCGGTGGGTTTGGCTCTTTTGTCTCGAACCCTCGGAGACTTAGTAAGCAACTTGTGTGCCACTGGACCTCACCAAGATATCATATAGATTTTACTGGTTTTTTAAGGCAGATTTCAGCCGGTCCGGGCCAGACGCCGGCACCTTGCCTGTGTAGAATAGCGAACGTCACGTTAACTTTTCTGAACGGAAACCAGCCGGTGAGAACGCCATGGCCGCGGCGCCGGTATCAGCGAGACGACGGGGCCACTTCTGCGAATCCGGCTCGTATGAGGAGATTGGGAAAATGGGGGTTTACCCCGCCTTCCCCGGCTTGCCTCGCCTTTGGGTGGGAAAAAACAGGGGCGGGATAACCCCGCCCCTGCCGTACCCCTCTGATCATCAGTCTCATTTCACAGCAAGCGGTTATACAAATCCAGATAGGCCTTGGCCGACACCTTCCAGGAAAAATCCTCGGCCATGGCGTTCTGCATGATCTTCTGCCACAGCTTCCGATTCTCGAAGTCGGCCAGGGCGGTGTGGATGGCCTTCAGAAAGGCTTCGGCGGCATACTCCTCGAAGAGGAACCCCGTGCCCTTGCCGGTCTTGGGGTTAACTTGGGTGATGGTGTCCACCAGGCCCCCGGTGGCCCGCCCGATGGGGATGGTGCCGTACTTCATGGAGTAGATCTGATTGAGGCCGCAGGGCTCGTAGCGGGAGGGCATGAGGAACATGTCGGCCCCGGCTTCCATGAGGTGGGCGAGTTGGTTGTTAAAGGCGATCTTCACCCCCAGTTTGCCCGGGTACTTGGGGGTCTCCTTCTCCAGCCAGCGGTGGTACTTTTCCTCGCCGGTGCCCAGGATGACCACCATGACGTCGTCCCGGGTCATGAGCTGGGGCAGGACCTGGGCTACCAGGTCGAAGCCCTTCTGGTCCGCCAGGCGCGAGATCATGGCCAGGATGGGGGCCGCGGCCCGGGATTGGTCCAGCCCGAAGGCCTCCATGAGGGCCGCTTTGTCCGCGGCTTTGCCCTTCAGCTCCTTGCGGCTGAAGTGGGCCGGGATCAAGGGGTCCGTCTCCGGGCTCCATTCGGCATAGTCCACCCCGTTCAAGATGCCGGAGAGAACCGCGGCCCGGGTGCGCAGGACCCCCTCCAGACCGTAGCCGAACTCCGGGGTCTGGATTTCCTGAGCGTAGGTGGAACTCACGGTATTGATGGCGTCGGCGCAGATGATGCCGCCTTTGAGAAAATTGATCTGGTCGTAATATTCCAGGCCGTCGATGGAGAAGAACGACCAATCCAGCCCCAGCAGAGGGTATTTATCCTTGGGAAACAATCCCTGATAGGCCAGGTTGTGAATGGTGAGCAGGCTCTTGGTCCCGGCCAGGACCTCCTCCCCCTGCCAGCGATTCTTGAGATAGACCGGCGCCAAGGCGCTTTGCCAGTCATGGCAGTGAATCACGTGGGGGTGAAATTCCAGAGCCCGGCAGACCGGCAGCACCGCGGCGCTGAAAAAGGTGAAACGCTCCAGGTTGTCAAAATAATCCCCCTTGGGGGTGCCGTAGAGCTGGCTCCGCTCGAAAAACTCGTCCCGGGCCACAAAATAGAAGGGATAGTCAGGCGAGGTGGGGGCCATGAGGTCAAAGGCCAGGTTGAAGGGGTACGGCAGCGGCGCTTCCAGGTTCTCGGCCACCGGGACGGTGGCAATCTTTCCCTGCTTGACGGCCCCGTAGTAGGGCATCAGAACCTTGACCTCCACCCCCTGCTCCATGAGGGCGTGAGGCAGGGTGCCCACCACGTCCGCCAGACCCCCGGTCTTGGCAAAAGGCACTCCTTCCGAAGCGACGAACAATACCCGCAAGTTATTAGCCATGGCGCTCCTCTCAGAGTAGGGTTAGTGGGGGGAGGGCCAGGGAACCAGTTCCCTGCCCTCCCCCCACACCCCCCTCCCAACCCTTTATGGGGCCAGGGAAGGCGGGGCTAACGCCCCGCCTTCCCTGGCCAAAGTATACCCTTACGGGATTGGGGGCGGGGGTGTGGGGGAGGGGGTAAGGGCTTACTGCCCTGAGCCCCCTCCCCCACAACTCAACGACTCAATACTTGTAAATCAGATCTATATCCGCGGCGACGAAGCCCTTTTCGCCTTCGGTGAGGGTGAATTCAAAGATATAGTCCCGGCTGGGGAGGTGTTCCGGGTTGACCCCCTGGGGCAGGTCTTTTTCCATGAAGAACACCGAGGAATAGGGGGATTCTTCCAGGCGGGTGTCGGTCACCCAGACCTTGCCGAAGCTGTGCATAAACCGGAAAAAACCGTAGGACCGGTCCACGAAGTACTTGGTGCACACCCCCCGGACCCGGCTGCCGTTCTCCCCCCAGGGGGGCGCCCCGGCGTGGGGCGGGGTGGTGGGCAGGAGCCCCGGAATCAGGTAGCCGGGGACAAAGAGGTCCACCTCCCGGCGCAGCCGGCCCGAAACATTGGCAAAAGCCACCAGCTCCACCCGGCAGCCCTTGTTTTGCGCCATGGTGACCACGCTGCAGAAATCGCCGTCACCGGTGAACAGGTAGATCAGGTCCAGGCGATCCGACTGGGAGACGATGTCCAGGCCCATCTCCATGTCCAGGTTGGCCTTGCCGTAGGTGCGGCCCGAATCATCGGTGTACCACCTGATGGCCTTTTCCACCGCTTTGAAACCTAAGTCCCGCAGGGTGAGAATGAAGTTCAGGGTATTTTTGTAATTGGGATCGGAGACAGTCCGTTCCTCGTCGATGGCCACGTAGGCGTTGAGGCGCATGACTTCGGCGCCGTCCCGGCCGACGAAGCGGCGGATCACTTCGTAGCGCATACCGTAACCGCCGTTGCGCATGATATTCATGGAATCTACATAAACTCCGACTCTGCGGTTGGACATAATAATCCTGCTCCTTTCCATGCCGTAACTATTATCCTCGGGGATCATCAAATGCACTTTCCTCACCAGGGGGCGGGCCGAATGGCTGGCTGATCTCAAGACCCGGCCTTAACCATGAAAGTTTAGAGAAAAAACTCACCGGCTGCAAGCAGTTCCTTGCGCCATTTGAAAAACCGGTGGTCAGCCGATTCTCGCTCCGGCCTGCCGCTTCAGGGGTCGCCTCGATTCCCCTCATTAAGAACTTTGCTGCGGGGCCCCGGTTGGGATAGAATGGCCTCCAGTGGAGGGAGCGATGCGGGAAGTCTGGCGCATGTGGAATTATTCCACCATGGTGGTCCTGACGGTGCTCACCGCGGGCACGTTTGCGGCCATCCTCATCCCCTTCAAGGGCATCCCGCTGATTCCGGGGCACACGGAGTTGCGCCCCGCCAACGTCATCCCCGTGGTCTTCGGTCTGCTCTTCGGCCCCGCGGGGGCCTGGGGGGCGGCCTTCGGCAACCTCATCGGCGACTTTTTCGGCACCCTGGGGGTGGGCAGCTTTTTCGGCTTTTGGGGCAACTTCCTGGCCGCCTACCTGCCTTACAAAGTCTGGCAGGGGCGGCCCCTGGGGGACCTGCGCCGGCACCTGGTGCGCTTTGTCCTGGCGGTGGTCCTGGGCGCCTGGGCCTGCGCCCTGGTGATCGGCTTCGGCTTGGAGGCCTTCAAGCTCCTGCCCTTCGCCCTCATCGCCCCGGCGGTTTTTGTCAACAACGCCCTGGTGGTTTTGGTCCTGGCTCCTTTTCTCCTGAAGCTGCTTACGCCCCGGGTGCGCCGCTGGGACCTTTACTGGACGGAGCAGATGGACCCGGAGGATCGCCCGGCCGGGGCGGCGCCACGCCTGGGGCTGGCCCTGGCCTGGCTGGGGGCCGGCGGCGGCTTCCTGGGCGGCCTGGCCCTGGCCTTCGGGCTCATCGCCATGCCCGGCCTGCCCTCTCTCCCCGTAGGTGCTGCTGCCCTTTCTGGCTGTCCTTCTGGTGGGGTGTTGCTTGTTATGATTTTGCCCCAGCTTTTCTACCAAGAGAACTGAAACAAAGAAGTAGGGCGGGTTTTAAACCCGCCCTACGAGCGCCCCGTTAATGAAATGGAATTCTCTTTTTGAGCCAGGCCATCGTCAAAATCACCGATCTCTCCTTCTGCTATAAAAAAGCCGCTCGTCCGGTTTTCCAGGGGCTCAACCTGGAGGTGGCAGCAAGCGAGCGTGTGGCGGTGCTGGGGCCCAGCGAAGCCGGCAAGTCCACCCTGGCCTTGTGCCTCCAAGGTCTCATCCCCCGCATGATCAAGGGCGAATTTCGGGGCCGGGTGGAGGTGGCCGGCGTTAGCACCGTAATGAAGCGCCCCCGGCAGCTGGCCGCCCGGGTGGGCACCCTGTTTCAGGATTTCGAGGCCCAGCTCTTCGCCACCCGGGTGGACCAGGAGGTGGCCTTCGGCCCGGAGAATCTGGGCCTGCCCCGGGAGGAGCTTAAGCGCCGGGTCCGGGAGTCCCTGGCCCTGGTGGGGCTATCTGGGTTCGACTTCCGGGACCCCGCCACCCTGTCCGGGGGCCAGAAGCAGCTCCTGGCCCTGGCTGCGGTCCTGGCCCTGGAGCCCCGGCTCTTGATCCTGGATGAGCCCACCTCCGACCTGGACCCCTTGCGGGTGGAGGAGCTGCTGGCCGCCCTGGACCGGCTCAGCCGGGCCCAGGGGTTCACCCTCCTGCTGCTGGGGGAGGACTTGCGCCTGGCCCGGCTCTGCTCCCGGCTGCTGCTCCTGGATGGCGGCCGGGTGGTGGCCGATGGTCCTCCGGATCAGGTACTGCGGCAGGTGACGGTCTTCCGGGAGTTGGGCCTGAGGCCCCCGGAGCTGCCGGCCCTGTTCCATGACCTGGGGCAGCAGGACCTGCCCCTGAGCCTGGAGGAGGCCGTGGCCCAGGCCGAGCGGCTGGGCTGGGGAGAAGCGCGGGGACAATCACCCCCACCCTGACCCTCCCCCCTCAAGGGGGAGGGAAGATTGCCGAGTCCTTCTACAGCAGGGACTTCTTCTGGCGAGGAAGAGCCGGTTGCGTCGATTGCCCCGGAAATCCTGGCCTTGCGAGAGGTGACCTTCGCCTACCCGGGGGGCCCGCCCATCTTGCAAGGATTTTCCCTGAGTTTCCGGGAAGGCGAGCTCACCGCCATCCTGGGCCCCAACGGCAGCGGCAAGACCACGGTGCTCAAGCTCCTGCGCGGCCTGCTTAAGCCCCAGGCCGGGGAGGTGTGGCGCCCCGCCGGGGACCGGGCCCCTCAGGTGGGGTTTGTCTTTCAAAACCCCGACTACCAGCTCTGCGCCGAGCAGGTCTGGGAGGAGGTGGCCTTCGGCCCCCGCCAATTGGGCCTCCCCCCCGAAGAAGTGGCGCGCCGGGTGGAAACCGCCCTGAACCGGGTGCATCTGGCGGAGCGGGCCGGGGACGACCCCTTCTCCCTCACCAAGGGTCAGCGCCAGCGCCTGGCGGTGGCCGGGGTTCTGGCCCTGGCCCCCCAGGTGATCATTCTGGATGAGCCCACCACCGGTCTGGACCACCGGGAACGGGTCGATCTGCTCAACCTGGTGCGGGAGCTGCACCATCTCGGCCACACCATCATCATGGTGACCCACTCCATGTGGGCCGCGGCCCATTATGCCCGGCGCCTGGTGGTGCTTCAGGACGGCCGGGTGGTCCTGGACGGCCCCACCCGGGAAGTGCTGGCCCGGGAGGAGGCGCTGGCCCGAGCGCGCCTCACGCCGCCGGCCGTGGTGCAGCTCAGCCGCCGCCTGGGTTTTCTGGCCTTGACTGCTGAGGAGTTTATGGCAGGTATCATCGGATCGAAACGCCAGAATAACTAACTCATAAATAACTTAAACTTTTTCTGCCCCTGATAAGTTTCTAAAAATAGCAGTTAGCCTTTTAGTTCAGTTTGCCGCCAGGTTTTTGAGAAGGAATAATGTTCAGAAAAGGATTTTATCCCCCTAGTGGGGAGTCCGGGCGGGTAGCAAGTCCTGGGAATTGTAAGGGAGTTTGGTAGTACCGTCTATTTTAGCCTGAAGCAGTTGCTCACCGATTAATCCTTTGGCTTTGCTCAAATCTGCCCCCTGGAGATTGGCATCTTGAAGCTTGGCACCTTTTAAATTTGCACCCCGAAAAGAAGAATTTCTGAGATCAGCCTCCGAGAGGTCGACGTCCTCGAGGTTGGCGCTATCAAAAACCGCCCCTTTTAAGTTAGCTTTTCTGAATTTAAATCCGGTTAAATTACATCCACCAAAATTTATTTTTTCTAGAACAGGGTAACTGCTCAGATCCTTCCGATCTAAGTTATCGTTGTTTTCCTTTGGAAGATTTAACCTCTCCAGCATCTCAGGGGAATATTTTGCCAGAGGCCAACCGTGGGCAACCACCAGATTTCCTTTAGTTAAACCGTGAGAACGGATCAGATCGGCTCCCTGTAACTGTGCCCCGTCTAGAGTGGCTCTCTGTAACTGGGCATACCCTAGATCAGCTCCCTGCAATTGGGCATACGATAGACTAGCTCCCACCAACTCAGCTGACGTTAGATTGGCTTTTTGTAAATTGGCGGATGATAGATCGGCTCCCTGTAACTGGGCCCCGTCTAGATTGGCTCCCTGCAACTCGGCCCCATATAGAAAGGCTTCCTGCAACTCGGCCCAGCTTAGAACGGCTCCTTGTAAATGGGCCCCGTTTAGTTGAGCTCCCTGTAAATTGGCCCAGCCTAGATTGGCCCCCTGTAAATTGGCCGCACTTAAATAAGCTCCCTGTAACTCGGCCGCGCTTAGATCGGCTCCCTGTAACTCTGCCCTCCATAGAACGGCTCCATGTAACCCGGCTTCTTGCAAATCAGCATTTACCAAAAAGGCTTTAGATCCACGAGCACCACGCAAATTTCGACCGCGCAGTTTAGCGCCTTTGACTGCTTTAAGGTCTTCTGGTTTGTTATAAGTCCAGTTGGCTGGCTTGGTCGAAACCTCTGCTTCCACCAAATTAGCGCAAGATTTGTCTGCCAGAAAGCTAAAAAACTTTTCATAGGAAAGGGATATGACAGCAAACATCTTAGCAGCCCTAAAAGGAGATTCTGTCAAGGGCTTTTTCTTTTGCTTTTTCTTTTCCGCTAAATATTTTCTTTCGTATCCTTTAGCAAACCACCCTTGAAAGGCATAAGATGAAAAAATCGACAAGGCCCCGGCCATCAGACATGTTCCCACGCACAAGGCCCCCACCTGATAGAGACGTAAATCGCGCCAGGCTTTCTGCCACCGGAAGGGCCTGCTGTCCCGGAGCCTCAAGGTTCTCCTGGACAAAACCGAAAAGGTCACGCCTGCCGTTACCGCCAGGGTCAGCAAGCCAATCTGGATTGCGGTCACCACCCACTCATGGGCCGGCAGGTAGCGTCCCCACAGGAAAAAGAGGGTGAGGGGCACTACCCACCAGGCTAAAAACTTATTCAGGAGGTTCTGCAGCCAGGTAAGAACCGGACGGTCCCGGCGCAACCGCGGGAAAAAAGCCCAGATCAGGCCGTGCAGCAGCCAGGGGTGCAGGCGCTGCGGCAGGGGCCGGCCATCGGGAAAGTAGGCGGGGAGCTGGGCTACCGCTTCCCACAGGCGCTGCAGGCAGAGATGGAAATAGAGATAAAGGCAGAAGAGCAGGCTGGGCGCAGCCCAATAGAACATGACGATATTGATCTTGGTGTTGATGACCGGCAGCGGGGTCTCGATAGTGTTGGTCAACAGACCGGGGTCGGTGGTGACAAAAATGGTCAACCAGCAAAAGACGCAGACCAGGAGCTGGGTGAAAAAGAGCGTCTTGGCATGCCGGGTGGCGGCATCCACATGCGGCAGGCTCGTAAATTTTTCCAGGTCTTCCGGCAAGCGGCAATCGGAAAGATCGGCCCCGGCCAGTTGGGAGGGCAACAGGTGTCGGACCTTGGTGAAATCAGCCTCCCGCAAATCAGCACCCCGGAAGTCTGCGTCTTCCAGGTTGGCATCCTGAAAAACGGCCTTGGACAGGTCAGCATCCCGGAAATTGACTGCCGTGAGGTCTTGGCCGCTGAAATCCCACCCGGAAAGCTGAGCGCCGGTAAAATCCGCCTTTTCGCCTTCCCTTCCGCCGGAATCTAGCCAGCGCCGGTGACGGCCCAGAATCTCGGCAAATTCTTCCCAAGTCGGCTTCTGGGCGCTTATTCGTTTCTTCTGAGGTTCAGGCATGTTTTGTTCTACAGAGATTATGCGTCTGCCTTTGCGGCCTCTGTCCCAAATTGTTGCTTGGTACCTCTTTTACCAAATATAAAACCCAAACTGATCCTCTTCTCGTAGTCAATTCTTCTCGTAGGGGGCACGATAGCACAAGTTTTTGTAAAAAATCAATTTCTCTCAAAATTTCAAGCATACTAAACCTTCAGGGACCACTTGCCGCCGGCCCGCCCCCAGCCAATCCCTGAACCGTCTTGACCCCCGGCGGTTTCGGCATTAACCATAATCTCAGGCCAAGATAGGTTGCAGTCAGGCTTATCAATTCTTAATTTACTATAAATTAAATACGGAAGATTCCCGGGGACCAGACCGCATGGCCAACCATCAAGTGGAACCGCACCTCTTCGTGGTGCTGGGCGCCACCAGCGACCTGATGCGCAAGAAGCTCCTGCCGGCCCTGTATCACCTGTATGGCCAGGGCTACCTCCAAGGGCGTTTGCTGCTGCTGGGGACCTCCCGGAGGACGGACCTGGACGACGGGTCCTTCCGGGTCTTGGCCCAGGAGGCGCTCTCCGAGTCCCATCTGTTCAAGTCCGGGGAAACCCCCTTATGGTGTGACCAGTGCCTCTATTATCAGGTGGCGGCGCCGGGGAAAAGCGACGATTTTCGGGCCCTGGCGGCCCGCCTCCGGGCCCTGGAAGAAGAACACCACTTGCCCGGCAACCGGGTATTCTACCTGGCCCTGCCCCCCGGGTCCTTTGCCGACGCGGTGGCCGGGCTGGGCGAGGCCGGCTTGAACCGGGGCCCCGGCTGGACCAGGGTGGTGGTGGAGAAGCCTTTCGGCCAGGATCTGGCGTCGGCCCAGGAACTGAATGGGCAAATCCACCGCTATTTCGACGAGTCCCAGGTCTACCGCATCGACCATTACCTGGGCAAGGAGACCGTCCAGAACCTGCTGATCTTCCGCTTTGCCAACGCCATCTTCGAGCCGCTGTGGCACCGCAATCTGGTGAAAAGCGTGCAGATCACCGTGGCCGAGTCCCAGGGGGTGGGCCGCCGGGCCGGGTACTACGACGAGACCGGGGCCCTCCGGGACATGGTGCAGAACCACCTCACCCAACTGCTGGCCTTGACCGCCATGGAGGCGCCGGTGGCCTTCGAGGCCGACGCCATCCGGGACGAGAAGGCCAAGGTGCTGCGGGCCATCATTCCGGTGCGGCCGGAAAACGTGGCTTACGGTCAATACGGCGCCGGCCTGGTAAAGGGTCTGGAGGCGCCGGCCTACCGGGATGAACCCGAGGTGCCCAAAGATTCGGAGACCGAAACCTTCGTGGCTCTAAAGCTCAAGATCGACAACTGGCGCTGGCAGGGCATCCCTTTCTATCTGATCACCGGCAAGGGCCTCCCCACCCGGCTCACCCAGATTGCGGTCACCTTCAGCTGCCCGCCGGTGCCGTTCTTCCAGCCTTACGGCTTCGGCGTCTGCAGCCCCAACGTCCTGGTCTTCACCTTGCAGCCCGATGAAGGCTTCGACCTGCTATTTGAAGTGAAAAGGCCGGGGGAACCCATGAATCTCAAAACCCAGCGCCTGCGCTACCGTTACGCCGAGGCCTTTGAGGCCCTGCCCGACGCTTACGAGACGCTGCTGCTGGACGTCATGGCCGGGGACCAGACCCTGTTCGTGCGGGCCGACGAAGTGGAGCTGGCCTGGCGCATTTACGGCCGGGTGCTGGAAGCCCCGCCCACCACCCTCTTTTACCCCGCGGGTATCTGGGGGCCGCCGGCCGCGGAGCAGTTCATGGAATGGCCCGACCCCACGGTGCTGTACCGCTAAGACGGTTTTTGGTTTTTCGTTTTTGGTTTTTGCTGATGAAAGTTATTCCCTGCCTCCTAAGAATTCTTTCAAACAAAAGAGAGATTTTTTGATAAAATTTCTTACGAAAAACGAAGAACCAGAAACCAAAAACGGTTTTAAGCCATGTTGGTAGCCGCAGTGCAACTCAACTCCACCCCGGATCTGGAGGGCAATGTGGCCCGGGCCCGGGCCCTGGTGGAGGAAGCGGCCGGCCAGGGGGCGCAGCTGGTGGCCCTGCCGGAGCACTTCGCCTATCTGGGCCCCGAGGCAGGCATCTCCCAGGTGGCTCAGCCTTATACCGGCCCCCTGGTGTCCGGCTTCCGGGAACTGGCCGGGAAGCTGAAGATTTTTCTACTCCTGGGCTCGTTCCCGGAGCTGGCCGAGCGGGGAGCCCCGCCTTTTAACACCAGCCTGCTGCTGGGGCCCCAGGGCCAGACCCTGTCCCGGTACCGCAAGATGCACCTCTTCGACGTGGACCTGCCGGGGCGCCCCCCCTACCGGGAATCCAAATTCACCCAGCCGGGGAGGGAAGTGGTGGTGGCGCCCCTGCCGGGGACCCCCTTCACCGCCGGGCTGGCGGTCTGCTATGATCTGCGCTTCCCGGAGCTTTTCCGGGCCATGGTGGCCCGGGGGGCGGACCTCTTTTTGCTGCCCGCGGCCTTCACCTCCACCACCGGGCCGGATCACTGGGAGATCCTGGTCCGGGCCCGGGCCATCGAAAATCAAGCCTACGTGGTGGCGCCGGCCCAGTACGGCCAGCACGCGCCGGGGCGCAGCAGCTACGGCCACTCCCTCATCGTGGACCCCTGGGGCCTGGTCCTGGCCGAGGCCCCGGACGGGGAAGGGGTAATCTACGCCCGGCTGGACTTCGAGCGCCTGCAGCAACTCCGCCGGGAACTCCCCTGCCTCACCCACTGCCGGTTGAAGTGATACCGTTTTTCGTTTCTCGTTTTTCGTTAAAAGACCTTATACAAGTCACAATCAAACTAGTGGCACAGGCGTCTCGCCTGTGCAGGCGCAGGCTAAAGCCTGCGGCTACAAAAAATAACCCTTTGATCGCAACTCATTATTAGTGGGGATAGTTCCAACGGCCCCTGCCCTCCCCCCACACCCCCCTCCCAACCCCCATAAGGGACAGGGAAGGCGGGGCCTACGACCCCGACTTCCCGGCCTGTTTATCTCCAATCTTAAGGGCTTGCGGGAGGAGGTATGTCCAAGCGGCACCGGTGTCCGCCTCCGTAGCTTTAAGAAGAATATGGGGGGCAGGGCCCACCCTACATGTAGCCGTGGCGCGCCAATAACTGTTTTTGCTGAAAGCTGAAAGCTGATCGCTGGGAGCTATTTTCTAATAAAAAAGGCGGGAGGCTTTTGCCTCCCGCCTGCTGTCTCATCTTGTCGTTTTATTTAGTCTTTTACCAAAAACCCAAAACGAAAAACCAAAAACCGTTTTTATACCCGGGCGGTGGCCTTGGCCAGCTTTTCCCGGTGGGACATGCAGTTGCGGCACAGCGGCGTCTCGGGCATGATCTCCAGGCGCCGCGGCTCAATGGACTGGCCGCAAACCTCGCAGTACCCGTAGGTGTCGGTTTCCAGGCGTTGCAGCGCTTCTTCGATGGCCTCCAGTTCCTGCCTTTTGGGTCCCAGGAGGGTAAGGCTGGTTTCGGCCATCAGGGACACCGTGGCCTGGTCTTCCTCATCCCGGGCCGTGGACAGCATCTCCTGGTAACCGTCGCCGATATTGCTCTTGAGCTGCGTTTTGACCTCTTGCCAGAGACGCCGTTTCCGCTCCAGCAAGCGTTCTTTTACTTCCGCCAGTCTCTCGGGGCTCAATCCTGCCATTCTTTACGCCCTCCCCAGGGATTGGTGGCGGGGGCCGCCCGACCAGGCCCGGCCCCCGGGGTTATTCCAGGAAATCCTCCAACGCCGCTTTGCGGGTCGGATGTTTGAGGCGCTTGAGCGCCTTCTTTTCGATCTGACGGATGCGTTCCCGGGAGACCTTGAAGGCCCGGCCGATCTCTTCCAGGGTGTGTTCCACTTCTTCCCCGATGCCAAACCGCATCTTCATGATCTTCTCTTCCCGCCCCGTGAGGGTGGTCAGAATGGAGCCGGTTTTTTCGCCCAGTTGGGACTCTAAGATGGCCTCATAAGGAGAAATGGCCTTGTCGTT
Source organism: uncultured delta proteobacterium (assembly GCA_963790655.1). Taxonomy (GTDB): domain Bacteria; phylum Desulfobacterota; class Desulfobaccia; order Desulfobaccales; family 0-14-0-80-60-11; genus DASWLF01. The sequence goes on from CAWBPT010000004.1 coordinate 574,901, forward strand.
ACGGATGAAGTCCCCCAGGCGGTCCCCTTCGTCACCCACGGGGGTTTCCAGGGAGATGAGCTCGTCGGCCAGGTTGGTGACCAGGAGGATCTTGTCCTCCGCCACCCCGGAGCGCTCGGAGATCTCTTTCAGGCTCGGCTCCCGGCCCAATTCCTTCAACAGGTCGTAGAACGCCCGGTAGCACCGGTTGCGGATCTCCTGCAGGTGCACCGGAATCCGGATGGTCCGGGTCTTGTCGTAGATGGCCCGGGTGATGGTCTGCCTGATCCACCAGGAGGCAAAAGTGCTCAAGCGGTAACCGGTGGTGTAGTCGTACCGGGTCACTGCCTTCATGAGGCCCAGGTTGCCTTCCTGGATCAGATCCGAGAAGGTGAGTCCCCGGTGCAGGTACTTTTTGGCGATGCTCACCACCAGGCGCAGGTTGGCCTTGATCATCTGGTCCCGGGCCTGGTTCACCTCCGCTTCCGTGGCTTGAATCCGGCTGGACAGGTCCTTGATTTCCTCGGCCTCGGGGTGGTGGCGCTGGACCAGGGACAGCTTCTGGTGGATGACTTTAAAAAGCTTTTCCTTACCCTGGGCGCTCTTCTCCGGGGCCTGGTACCACTGCTGGACCTTTTTCTGCAGGTAGCCCACCTCTTCCAGCTCGGACTGCACCACCGCAACCAGGGCCAAAACGGCATCCTGACCCTCTTTGATGATGCGTCCCAGGTTCCGCTCCTCTTCCGGAGACAAGATGGAATAGCGCAGCATCTCCCGGAAATAAGCGGCCACTAGGCCCTCGTGTTCCGGGATCTCCTCGGCTTCGACCTCTTCCAGCTCGTCCTCCACCCCCTCTTCGGCGAGCCCGTAGGGAGTCTCCAGCTGGTCGGTGACTTCCAGTTCCTCGTCCGCGGCGCCTTCGAAGGAGGACCCGCGGAAATCCAGGGGGTCTTCCTCCTCGGGCACGAGGAGATTAAATTGATCGTAGGCGAGAAGCTGCTCGTTCCCGCCGCCAAGATCTAAAAACTTCTTAAGGTATTCTTTTTCCATGGATTTAAAGCCTCGTGGTCTCCTACCACTTAAATAGTTGAAATAAATATTTTATCTTATTGATTTCTTTTGTCAAGAAAAATTTTGGTTTTCTCCTGACCCAAGCTCAATAAGTTGCCATATCGGTTAATTTCATCAATATACTTAAATTAATCATCTTTTCTCCTTTGTCAAGGGGTTCCTTTATACATTATTTTTTCCATATATTCTCTCCTTGACCCCCGGTCCCATTGACGGTATCATACGTCCATCAATCCCCCAAGGTCCCAGCCGTGCCTCACCAGCTTATTGCCGAACTCAAGGAAGGCGCCCAGGTGCAGCAGTTTTTTCTGGTGCGCCAGGTGGAGTCCCGCACCGACAAGTCGGGCAAACCCTTCCTCTCCCTGGTCCTGGGAGATAAGAGCGGCAGTATGGTGGCCCGGGTCTGGAGCGACGTCCTGGCGAGATGTCCCGGGCCCTTCGCCGTGGGCGACTACGTGGGGGTCCAGGGCCAGGTGGGTTCTTACAAAGGGGAACTCCAGCTCACGGTCCAACAGATCTATACCGTGGAGGCCCTGAAGGCCCGGGGCAAGGAGCTGAAGGAATTCGACCCGGAACTGCTGCACCTAACCACCCCCTATGACCGCCAGGAGCTCTGGCAAGAGCTCTGGGAATTGGCCGCCGGCAACCTCAAGCCGCCCCTGAAGGACCTGGTGCTCAGCCTGCTCAGCCGGTACCAGGAAGACCTTCTGGTGTGCCCCGCGGCCCGGCTCTACCACCATCCTTACCTGGGGGGCCTGCTGGAGCACACCTGGTTCGTGGCCCGGCACACCCTGGCTGCCCTCACGGTTTATCCCGACTTGAACCCTGACCTGGCCCTGGCCGGAGCTATTCTCCACGACCTGGGGAAGGTCAAGGAAATCGCCAACCCCCAGGCCCCGGAGCTTACCGTCGCCGGCCAGCTTCTGGGACATATCGTCCTGGGCTGGGAGATGGTGCGGGAGGAAGCCCGGGCCATGGATTTCCCCGACCCCAATCTCCTCCTAGGACTAGAACACATTATCCTAGCCCATCACGGCGCGCAGGAATTCGGCTCCCCCATTTTGCCCAAAACCCGGGAAGCCCTGCTGGTTTATTTCCTGGACGACCTGGATGCCAAGCTGAAGATGATGTCCCAGCACCTGGAAAGCGACACCGGTGAGGGCGAATTTACCAGTTATCATCGCGTGTTACAGCGCGGCCTCTACAGAGGCGGCGAACTTCCGGCCCCGGACCGGGGCGAAACCAGAAATCAGAAAAATAGCTAAAGATTTCCATAATCTGAATTGACAACCTTACAAACCTGTCTTATTGTCAAAATAGACCGGGCTGCGAGGCGCCATTCCGGGCCAGGCCCAGCGAATGTCAAACAGGAGGGCATCTATGTTTAAGAAGATTTTGGTTCCTCTAGACGGTTCGGAAATCGCGGCTAAAATTCTCCCCAAGGTAGCGGAACTGGCCAAGACCTTCAAGGCCAAAGTGACCCTCTTCCACGCCTGCTACAGCGGCGTTGGGGCCTTCGCTGGGGAAGCCTCTCCGGGAGTGATCAAGGCAGAAGCGGCCCAGGAGGCCAAGTTCTGTAAAACCTTCCTGGCCAGCGCCTGCCAGGATCTTAAGAACCAAGGCTTGGATGCGGATATGGTCTGTCAGGACGGCGTGCCCGCCCAGCAGATCATCGCCTACGCGCAGGATAACGGCTACGATCTCATCGCCTTAGGCACCCACGGCGCCGGCGAAGTGGCCTGGTACATGGGCGGCGTGGCCGACAGAGTGGCCTCCCACGCCACCGTGCCGGTGCTGCTCTTCCGGACCATGGAGTTTAAGCCGCCTCTCCTGAAAGAAATCTATTCCGCCGTGCCCGGGGTTGGTTTTCCCAAGTAACCCCGAAGCACTTATAAGGTAGACCCGAGGACCGTGGGGGGGCCCCCCATGGTCCTTTTTATTCTTTAGACCTGGAAAATCGGCAAACGTTAACTTTTGATTATCATTATCTTAAAAAGATGTGGCATAATACAAATTTAAAATAAAATTTAAACTTATTAGGGGTCCGCCATGCCCGACGTTGACACAGCTATGGATCAGCTTTCTTCCCGAGAAGCCCTGGCCCTGCTGGAATTGGCCGATAAGGCGGTCTCGGCCCGAAACCTGGAGGAATTTACGGGGTCGGTGCTGCCGGTTCTTTCCGGGACGTTGGGCGCCGCGGCCGCCCTCGTTTACCTGGAGGATGCCCGGCTCCTGCACCCCTTCTTCCAGCAGGCGGGACTTCCGGGTGCAGTGATCCCCAAAGTGGAGCGGTTCTGTGCCGGGCAATTCCGGGGGCACCGGGAGAATCCCCGGGTACCACAGGATTTGCTCTCTCCGGAGCGCGTCCTGTCGTTGACTCCCCTCCGGACGCCGAAAGGCCCCCTGGCTTTCTTGGGGTTGGTCAGGACCGCCAACAGCCAGGCGGGGGTGCCCCTGGTCCTGGAGGAAAAAATCTTTGCCTTGCTGGGCGGCACCCTGGATAGCCTCCTGGACCGGATGGACTGCGAGAAACGCAACCGGCATCTCAATACCTATCTCAACATAAGTTCCATGATCGCCCAGGCCCTGGACCTGCGCGACGTGTTGGAAGCCACGTTATATTTTTGCATGGATGCCCTGACGGCTGAAGCCGCCTCAGTCCTCCTCCTCGATTATGAGAAAAAGAACTTCCGCTTTTACAGCGCCGAGGGCGAGGCCAAAGAGGTCCTCTTGATGGCCACCTTCCCCGCCGACCAGGGTCTGGCCGGCTCCGTCCTGCAAACCCAGCAGGCGGAAATCATCAACGACGTCAGGAATGACCCCCGGTTTTACGGCAAGTTCGATTCGGAATCCGGCTTTCAGACCAGAAACATGATTGTCCTGCCCCTTACCGCGGGAGAAGAAAAAATCGGGGTCCTGGAAGTTCTCAACAAGATGGACGGCAAGCCCTTTCTCGAGGAAGAGCTCCTGCTGCTCCAGTCCATCGCCGAGGAGGTCGCCTTTGCCATCCGCAACGGCAAGATGTTCGAGGTGGTGGTGAAGTCCTACTGCAAGCAGCGCCAGGGCCTCAACACTTGCAAGGGCTGCAAGCGGCCCCTGGGGTCGTGGACCCCCTGCGTCAAATACCGGGAAGCCAGCGGCGTGCTGGAATAGAAAGTTGGGGGGTGGGCCAGGGACCTGAGGTCCCTGCCCTCACCCGCTTAAGGAACTGGCAAGGCGGGGCTTTAGGCCCCGCCTTGCCAGTTTATTTTGTGACTTGGGGGGAGTTCGAGGGAGGGGACTTAGGAAGGGTGCCCCTGGCTCCCTCCCTCAAATTTACGGTTTGATCGCCAACAGGCGAAGCTCCGTCAGCTCTTCCATGGCGTAGCGCACCCCTTCCCGGCCCAGGCCCGAGGCCTTGACCCCGCCGTAAGGCATGTGGTCCTGGCGGAAGACCGGGGCGTCGTTGAGGATGACGCCGCCCACCTCCAGGGCCTCGAAGGCCTGCCAGGCGTGAGCCAAGTTTGGGGTGAAGACCCCGGCCTGGAGGCCGTAGTCCGAATCGTTGGCCAGGGTAAGGGCCTGGGCGAAGTCCTCGAAGGGGGTGAGGGTGGCTACGGGGCCGAAGACCTCGTTACGCCACACCAACATTCCCCGGGTCACCTTCTCCAGCACCACCGCGGGCATGAGGTTGCCGGCGCCCAAATTCCCGGCCGCCAAGTGCGCCCCGGCGTCCAGGGCCTCCCTGACCCAGGCCCGCACCCTCTCCGCGGCCGCCGCGTCGATGAAGGGCCCCACCACCGTTTCTTCCCGGGCCGGGTCCCCGGCCGGGATTTCCCGGGCGATGGTTTGGAGAAAGACCTCTTTGAACTCCTGGTAGATCTCCCGGTGCACCAGGATTCGTTGCACCGCGATGCACACCTGGCCGGCGTGGGCGTAGGCGCCGATGGCGCAGCGGTGCGCCGCCCAGGCCAGGTCCGCGCCCTGATCCACGATGCAGGCGGCGTTGCCCCCCAGCTCCAGGATGACTTTTTTGCGCCCGGCCAGCGCTTTCAGGCGCCAGCCCACCGGGGCGCTGCCGGTAAAGGAGAGGGCCTGGAGGCGGTCGTCGGCCACCGCCTTTTCCGCCAAGGCCACGGTGCTGGGCAGCACCTGCAAACCTCCCGGAGGCAAACCGGCTTCATGATAAATCTCCGCCAGTTTCAATGCGGTGAGGGGGGTCTGGGACGGCGGCTTGATGATGATGGGGCAGCCGGCGGCCAAAGCCGGCCCCACCTTGTGGGCCGCCAGGTTGAAGGGAAAGTTGAAGGGGGTGATGCCCAAGATCGGCCCCAGGGGAAAGCGCCGGGTGATCCCCCAGCGCCCCTGGGTGCCCGGGGCCAGGTCCAGGGGGATGGACTCGCCGGTAAGGCGGCCCGCCTCCTCCGCGGCCAGGGTCAGGGTCGTCACCCCCCGGGCCATCTCGGCCCGGGCATAGGTGATGGGTTTCCCCCCTTCGGCCGTGATGGTCCGGGCCAACTCCTCCCGGCGTTTTTCCACCCCATGCGCCAGGGCGGCCAGCATCTCCCGGCGTTCCAGGCTGGACATCTTTTTAAGCCCCACCGCGGCCTGTTGGGCCGCGCTGATGGCGGCCTCCCACTCCGCCTCCCCGGCCAGGGCCACCTCCCCCACCACCTCCCCGGACCAGGGGGAGAGGACGGGGAGCCTGTTTTTGGTTTCTACCCATTGGCCATTGATGAAGCAGGACTTAACAGTCATTTTCTTTTCCTTGGTACAAAAAGCAGGAAATCATTTAATCTCTGATTATTGGCACCTAAGCCTATATTTCTCATATTTCAAGGGATGAGCGGGGAGTTTGGGAGGAGGGTTGGTAGGGGCGGTTCGCGAACCGCCCCTACGTCCCCCACTCAGAATTTCAATTTCCCCTGTAGGGGCGCACCCATGTGTGCGCCCTCATTACGTTACGCCAAGTCACTAATTACCCAGACGAATTTGGGGCGGACACTTGGGTCCGCCCCTACAATACAATTAACGCTCCCTGGCCAGGTTCAGGGCGCCGCCTACGGCCACCAGACGCCGTTGGCGGGGTGACAGGTCCACCCGGACCCAGATTTCCTTATCCCCCACTTTCAGGGGCAGGCGTTGGGCGCCATCCAGGAGGAGCTGGCGCACGTTGGGAAGTTCGATCACCTGTCCCTGGGACAGGGCGTCGTAATCCGCCGGGTCCTCAAAGGTCAGGGGCAGGATGCCGAAGTTGATCAGGTTGGCGAGATGTATCCGGGCGAAGCTCTGCACCAATTTCACCCGCACCCCCAGGTAGCGGGGCGCCAGGGCGGCGTGCTCCCGGGAGGAGCCCTGGCCGTAGTTTTCGCCCCCCACCACGGCCCCTTCGCCTTCCTTCCCCTGAACCCGCCGGGGAAACTCCGGGTCGAGGCGCGTGAAGGCGTACTGGCTGATGGCCGGGAGATTGCTCCGGAGCGGCAGGATCTGGCTGCCCGCGGGCAAGATGTCGTCCGTGGTGACGTTGTCCCCCACTTTCAACCACACTTCCCCACGCCAGGTCTCGGGTAGCGGCGTAAGCTGCGGAAAGGGGACGATGTTGGGGCCCCGGACCACCTCTACCTTTGCCGCCTCCCCCGGCGGCAGCGGCGGCAGGATGCCGCTGGTGACGTGGTAATGCCGGGGCGCCGCCACCCGGGGGTAATCCCCCAGGCTGCGGGGGTCCCGGAGCTCGCCGAAGATGGCCGCGGCCACCGCGGTTTCGGGGCTGGCCAGGTAAACCTTATCGTCCTTGGTGCCGCTGCGCCCCGGGAAATTCCGGGGAAAGGTGCGCACGCTCACCGCGTTGGTGGGCGGGGCCTGCCCCATACCGATGCAGCCCCAGCAGCCCGGCGGCATCACCCGGGCCCCGGCTTCGATGAGGGGCAGCAGCCCCCCGGCCCGCACCAGGTTGTCCAGCACCTCCCGGGAGCCGGGATTGATCTCCAGGCTCACCCGGGGATGCACCCGGCGGCCCTGAAGCGCCCGGGCCACCACCATCAGGTCCCGGAACGAGGAGTTGGCGCAGGAACCGATGAGCACCTGCTCCACCGGGGCGCCTTCCACTTCTTTCACCGGCGCCACCAGGTCCGGAGAACTGGGCCGGGCGATGAGGGGCGTGAGTTTGGCCAGGTCGATCTCCTGCACCCCGGCGTACCGGGGGCGTCCCTGGGCCTGCAAGGGCCGGAAGTCGGCTTCCCGGCCATGCCAGGCCAGGAACTTGCGGGTCTGCTCATCCGAGGGAAAAATGGAGGTGGTGGCCCCCAGCTCCGCCCCCATGTTGGTGATGGCGGCCCGCTGGGGCACCGTCAGATAGCGCAGGGCCGGCCCGAAAAACTCCAGGATCTTGCCCCGGCCGCCCTTCACCGTCAGGCGGCGCAGCAGCTCCAGGATGACGTCCTTGGCCGAGACCCAGGCCGGAAACCGCCCCATAAGCCGCACCCCCAGGATCTCCGGCATGATGAGATAAAAAGGCTGGCCGGCCAGGGCCAGGGCCACGTCCAGGCCGCCGGCGCCCAAGGCCAGCATCCCGGCACCCCCTGCGGTGGGCGTGTGGCTGTCGGAGCCCAGGAGGGTTTTTCCCGGTACGCTGAAGCGCTCCAGATGCACCTGGTGGGAGATGCCGTTCCCCGGCGGCGAAAAATAGAGGCCGTGGCGGGCCGCGAAAGTGCGCAAAAACCGGTGGTCGTCGGCGTTTCTAAAGTCCGTCTGGGGCAAATTGTGGTCCACGTAGCTCACCGCCACCTCGGGCCGGGCCCGCTCCACCCCCATGGCCTCAAACTCCAGATAGGCCAAGGTGCCGGTGGCATCCTGGGTCAGGGTGTGATCAATCTTCAAAGCCACCTCGGCCCCGGACACCAACTCCCCGGCAACCAGATGCGCCTCCATCACCTGTTCGACTATGGTTTTGGACATATCGTATCCCTTCGGGAAAGATTTTGTGGGGAAGGGGGCCAGGGGCAGATGGCCCCTGCCCCCTTCCCCACACCCCATCCCCCAACCCCTTAAGGTTTATTTATAAGAGGCCGGGGGAAGCCGGGGCGACAGCCCCGCCTTCCCTGGCCCCCTTACAGGGGGTTGGGAGGGGAGTTTGAGGGGAGGGCGGGGGACTTGTTGTCCCCCGGTCCTCCCCTCAATCTTCGCTAACTTTCCTCAAATATTCTATCAGAACATCGGGGCGGTTGCTGCCGATGAGGTCCGGGTTCATGTTCAGGTACGGTTTAAGGGTCTCCACGCGGTCGATGTTCCAGATATAGACCTGGAGGCCGTGGTCGTGGGCCGCGCGCACCAGGTCCGCGGTGACGTAAGCGTACTGCAGGACCAGGGCGTCGGCCCGGGCCGCCCGGGCCAGGCCCCCGGGGTCCGCGGGGCAGCCCACCAGGAGGGCGCCGGTCTTGATCTTGGGTTCTTCTGCTTTTATGCTCTTGATGGCCGGGTGCCAGAAGGAGATGACCTCAGCGTCGCCAAAGGCCTGGTGTTCCCGGAAAAATTTCACCAGAGTCCCCGCGGCCTCGGGCTCTTTCAGTTCCACCAGCAGGAGCGCCTGGCCCCGGACCAGGTCCAGGGCCTCTTCCAGGGAGGGAATCCGCTCCCCCTGGCCGGCGTCCAGTTGCTGCAACTCCTTCAGGGTGCGGTCCCGGACCCGGCCCCGGCCGTTGGTGGTGCGCTCTAAGGTGGCGTCGTGGATCACCGCCAGGCGGCCGTCCCGGGTGAGATGCACGTCCAGCTCCACCGCGGCCACGCCCATTTCCAGGGCCCGGCGGAAGGAGCGCAGAGTGTTTTCCGGCTCGTAAAACGAGGCGCCCCGGTGGCCCATAATCTTGATCATAAGCGCCTTTCTTAATACTGGTTCGCCACCCGGCCACGAACGGCCGGCTACGTTACGTATTCCGTAGCGGTGGATTTTAAACCCGCCCGGGTTAGGGGCGTAAAATAATCATAATTTTCTTGAAGTAGGGGCGCAATTCATTGCGCCCTTGCGGGCGTGATAAATCACGCCCCTACATGAAAAATACCTTTTTGACGGCAACTTTTACTAAATACTCCGGGAGCCGGCAAAAATAAAGATAATTGGGCGAATGCAGAGCCGGCCCCCCACCGGCCCAAGAACCGCCGCGGGCGGCGGTTCCACCTACTTGCTCCTGACACCGGGGGCTACGGGGACAGTTGCCCCTTGTGCCCCCAGGTCATATCGTATATTAAGTGGAAGGGTGAATCCATGGCAAGATGGGAGGCGATGGTGAGTTGGTTCGGCTTTTCCCTGCTGGCCCTGGGTCTGTGGGGGATCTGGGGTTTTTTGAGCAAAGTGGCCACCCAGTATCTACCGTCTTCGGCGGTGTATCTCCTTGCCATAACCGGCAACCTGGCAGTCATCGGTTATCTGGGGTTAACGGGCAGTCTGGCCATCCCCTGGCACCCGGTGGGCCTGGGGCTCGCGATTACCGCCGGGGTCTGCATGGCCTTCGGCCTCCTCAGTTTTTTCACAGGCCCTGGCCGCCGGGCCCGCCTCCGTGGTGGTGCCCCTCACCGCCCTGTATCCGGTAATGACGGTGGTCCTCAGTTGGGCCGTGCTGCATGAGACTGTCACCCTGCGCCATCTGGCCGGCCTCGCCCTGGCCCTGGGGGCCGTGTGGCTGCTGTCCAAGTAGCGATTTTGCCCTGGCTTTTTCAGGGAGGGGAATTTGCAGGGAGGGCGGGGGAATCCCTTATAAGAAATTTCCCCGGCCCCACGCCGCCAATGAGAGTTTAACCAGGAGAAGCAGATGGATCCCCCCTTGCCCCCCGCGGGTTTCCAAGAGGTGCGCATCCTCGCCCTGGACGTGGGTGAAAAGCGCATCGGCCTGGCCGTCAGCGACCCTCTGGGCATCACCGCTCAAGGCCTGGGGGTCCTGACCCGCAAGGACCCGGAGGCTGACCTGGCCGGGCTCCTGAACGTGGCCCGGCAATGGGGCGTCCAGGAAATTGTCCTGGGCCTGCCCCGGCACATGGACGGCCGCCCGGGGAAGGCGGTGCCGGAGATCCTGGAGCTGGCCCGGCGGCTTCAAGAGGCCCTGGGGGTGAAGGTGGCTACCTGGGACGAGCGCCTCACCTCGGCGGAGGCCGAACGGGTGCTGATCGAAGCGGACGTGAGCCGCCGGCGCCGGCGCCAGGTGGTGGATAAGATGGCCGCGGTCTTGATTCTGCAAGGCTACCTGGAGCACCGCCGCCAGCAGTGAGTTTAGCCGGTAACTTCCCATTTCCTAGAAAAATCCAAATCCCTCCCTCGGTCCCTTCAGTCACGCTATCCCAGCAAATCGTTGAGCTTGGCGCTCCAGAGAACTGCAAGTGGGGAAGATCTCCCAGCTTGCCCCCCTTCCCTGGGGAAAAATGGACCCGAAACCCATTGAGGTAGGTTCCACGCTCCCCAACTTTCCGCAACCCTTCCAAGCCTGCGTCTAATTTCAGTTTCCCCTCAGAAAATAATTTTATCCGGGATCGTTTTTTGCTTGACATCTCCCTAAAAGAGGGCGTATTTTAGCCTCCAGTGGGAAAAAGTGGGGCTTAGTGGGGATTAATGGGGGAAGGATGTTCACCGGTAGCTATTTCCATTTTATGGATAACAAGGGCAGGGTTTCCATCCCCTCCCGCTACCGGGAGATTCTGCAGGAACGCAAGGATCGCCAGCTCATCCTCACCAATTTCGGGGGCTACATCCTGGCCTTTCCCCAGTCGGAATGGGCGAAAATTGAGGCCAAGTTCGCGGAGCAGCCCCTGTTCCGCAAAGAAATAAGGGCCTTCCAGCGGTTTCTGATCTCCGGGGTGGAAGAATGCCCCTTGGACCGCCAGGGCCGCATCCTCATTCCCCCCAATCTCCGGGACTATGCCAAACTCAGCCGGGAAGTTTGCCTGGTGGGCGCCATCCGCTGTTTTGAGGTCTGGGACCGCCAAAGCTACGAAACTAACCGGAAGCAATTGGAAGAATCCATTACCGAAGAGGTCTTACACGAATTACTGATTTAAAGGACGACCACAATCCGGTACACGAACCGGTTATGGTGACGGAGGTGCTGGTGGGTCTCAATTGCCGGCCTGGCCGCCTGTATGTGGATGGCACCGTGGGTGAGGGGGGGCACGCCGCCGCCATCCTGGACCGCGCCGCCCCGGACGGGGAGCTTTGGGGGTTGGATCAGGATCCAGCGGCCCTCACGGCGGCCGAGGCGCGGCTGGCCCGCCACACCTCCCGATTTCAACTTTTTCATCGTTCCTACACGCAACTGGGGGAGCTTCTGAATGAGGCCCAGGTGGAGGGGGTAGCCGGAATTCTCCTGGACCTGGGCCTCTCTTCGCAGCAACTGCAGCAATCACGCCGGGGGTTCTCTTTCGCCGGGGAGGAGCCACTTAACATGCGGTTCAACCCCGAAGGTCCGGGCCCCACGGCCGCCAGGCTCCTGAACACCGCCTCCCAGGAAACCCTGGAGCGGATTTTTTGGGACTACGGCGAGGAGCGCCGGGCCCGGCGCATCGCCCGCCTGGTGGTGCAGGTCCGGCGGCAGAAGCCTTTTGAGAATACCCGGCAATTAGTGGACGTCATTGAACAGGCCCAGGGACCCGGGGGGCGCAGGGGGAGACTGCATCCAGCCACCCGGGTCTTCCAGGCCTTAAGGATTGCGGTAAACCTGGAACTGGAGCAGCTGGCCGAGTTTCTGGAGCAGGCCCCGGCCTGGCTGGAGCCCGGCGGGCGCCTGGTAGTAATCTCTTATCATTCCCTGGAGGACCGTCTGGTAAAGCAGCGGATGCTCGCCTGGGAACGGGCCGGGGTGATGAGCCGCCTCACCCGCAAACCTCTCACCCCCACCCCGGATGAGGTCAAGAGAAACCCCCGGGCCCGCAGCGCCAAGTTGCGCATTGCGGAAAAAATCCTTGCCGCTAACGAGGTTCGCCATGGCCAGGACCTGTAACCCGGGTCGCCACCCCTCCCTGATGCCCCTGGGGCCAGTGGGGCCAGGAGTCGCAGCCCCAGCACCGCATCGTACTCTGGGACGAGTTCAGCCTGCGCCTCCACCGGAGCCGGCAAGACTGGGGCAGCCGGTCTTCCAACCCGGAACAGGCCAAGCGATCCGCCCGGGTGTTATTTCGGGCCCTGGAATCCATCGACACCAAGACTGCGGCCCATTCGGTGCGGGTAACCAGTATGGCCCTGCGTTTTGCCCACCATCTGGGGCTGTCATTCAGGGAGATGGAAACCCTGGAACTTACCGGCATCCTTCATGATATCGGCAAGATGGCCATAGCCGCCGACATCCTTGAGAAGCCGGAGCCTCTGGCCATGGAGGAACTTGAAGTCATCCAGCGCCACCCCTCCATCGGCCAAACGCTGGTTGAAATAATGGGCCTCCAGCCCCAGAAACGTCTCATCCTGCATCATCACGAGCACTGGGATGGCCGAGGCTATCCTGACGGCCTGGCCAGGGAGGACATCCCCTTCCTCTGCCAGGTGGTAGGGTTGGCTGATTCATATGATGCCCTCGTGAGCGACCGACCTTACCGTAAAGGCCGCAACCACCGGCAGGCTCTGGAAGAAATCCAGCTGTCCGCCGGGACCCAATTCAGTCCTGAATTGACTAGTGAATTTTTAGAAATGTTTCAGTTTTAGACTCTTCAACTCGCTGGGCATAAACCGGGAGGGGAGCAATGGCCAACAATCTAACCATGAGGTTGACTGCCGCCGGACAGGTCTTCGCCTCTAAAAACCGTAAGGTGAGCCATCCCTGGCTTTGGGGGCGGGTGGTGGTGGGGGCCGTGGTCCTGGCCACGGCTTTCGTCCTGTTCACTTCCATCTTCCTGGCCTGGGCCGATCTCCAATACATCACCCAGAGCTACCAGATCTCCCAGGCCCAGGAGACCCAAAAGCAGTACCTGGATCTCAACAACAAGTTGCGCATAGAGCTGGCGAGCCTCACCGCCATCTCCCGCCTGGAGAAACTGGCAGCCGAATATGGCATGGGGGCGCCGCAGCCCTTTCAGGTCGTGAAACTGCCGTGAATCCGGGCATCAGCAAATGGGTGCGGCTGCGCATCGGTCTGGTGGGCCTGGGGCTGCTATGCCTGTGCCTGTGGGTCTGCGGGCGGTTTTTCTACCTGCAGGCCGTGCGCGGACCGCAACTCCGGGAGGAATCCTCCCGGGAGTACCAGAAATACTGCCCCGTGCTGCCGGTACGGGGGAGCATCACGGACCGCCGCGGCATCGAGCTCGCGGTCAGTACCCGGGTCTCTTCCGTGGTGGCCCACCCCAGCCAGATTAAGCACCCCGACCGCCTGAGCCGGGAGCTGGCTCCCATCTTGGGCTTCAATCCCCGGGAACTGAAGGAGGTCTTTACCCGGGCCAAGCCTTTTGTCTGGGTCAAGCGCCACCTCACCCCGGAAAAGGAAGCGGCCTTCCTGGACTGGATGGCCAAAGCGGATGCCAAGGCCCGGGGCGCCAAAGAAACGGGCCGCCGGGAAACGGACGCGGTTTACCTGGTTCCCGAAGCCAAGCGCTATTATCCCCAGCTCTCCCTGGCCGGCCAGGTGCTTGGTTTCTGCAACATCGACGGCCAGGGTCTGGAAGGGTTGGAGATCCAGTATAACCAGGAGCTTTACGGCAAGCCCAAGCAGTGCTGGAAGATGATGGACGCCCGGGGCCACATCGTGGTGAACGGGGAGAAGGCCTGGGATGCGGAGGTCATGGGCAACAACGTGGTCCTGACGTTGGACCGCACCCTGCAGTACATCGCCGAAAAGGAACTGGCCCTGGGGGTGGAAAAATTTCAAGCCGCCGGTGGCCTGGCCCTGGTGGTGCAACCCCAGACCGGCGAGATCCTGGCCATGGCCCAGATGCCGTCCTTTGATCCCAACCGCTATGCCCAGTACAAGGAAGAGGCCCGGCGTAACCGTCTGCTCACGGACTGCCTGGAGCCCGGCTCCACTTACAAGATATTCATCGCCGCCACGGCCCTGGACGCCCACGTGGTCAAGGCGACGGACAAGTTCCACTGCGAAAACGGCCTCTGGCACGTGGGGGCCAAGGAAATGATCCATGACGTGCACCCTTACGGGACCCTGTCCGTCCAGCAGGTGATCCAAAAATCCAGCAACATCGGCGCGGCCAAGATTGCCGGCAAAACCGGCCCGGCCCGCCTGGACCACTACCTGCGGGATTTCGGCTTTGGTAACAAAACCGGCATCCAATTTCCGGGAGAAACCGGGGGACTACTGAAAAACCTGCGCCAGACCCGCTCCCTCATCGACCGGGTCACCGTGGCCTTCGGCCAGGGAGTCTCGGTCACTCCCTTGCAGATGACCATGGCCCTGGCTGCCATGGGCAACGGCGGGGTCCTGATGGAACCCCAGCTGGTGAAAGAAGTGGTGGATCCTTTTGGGAAGAAAATTAAAGAGTTCCCGCCCCGGCCCATCAGAAGGGTGCTTTCCCAGCAAACGGCCCAGCAGATGCTGGCCATCATGGAGACCGTGACCCAGCAAGGCGGCACAGCCAAAGACGCGGCCCCCGAAGGTTTCACGGTGGCCGGCAAAACCGGCACCGCCCAGAAACTGGTGGGCCGGGCTTATTCCCACAGCAAGTTTAACGCCTTATTCATCGGTCTGGTCCCCGCCGACAAGCCGGTTCTGGCCATTGTCGTCATCGTGGACGAGCCCAAGGGCGCCATCTTCGGCGGGGTGGTGGCGGCTCCCATCTTCCGGGAGATCGCGGCCCAATCTTTGCGGGTCATGGGGTATTACCCCCAGAAAGAAACGCCCCCCAAGGATAAGAACGCTCCGGTGCTGGCCGGTATGGTGCCCCCGGTGGCCAAGCAGGCGCCGCCCAAGAGGGCCGCTCCACCCGCGGCCCTCCAGCCGGTCAATTTTACGCCGCCTCAGCTGGAGATCCCCAAGGAGCCTCTGAAAGTGATGCCGGACCTCAAGGGCTACACCATCCGCCAGGTTCTGAATCTCTTAAACAAGTCCGGGTTGCGTTGCAAGCTCGAAGGCAGCGGCATGGCCGTTAACCAGGAACCGCCGCCGGGAACCGAGATCTCCCCGGGCAGCACCTGCCGGGTGCAATTCAAGTCCAATTCCTGAAGGCGCCGGCGCCGGGATTCGCTATTGCCAAGAAAGGGAAGTTTTTATAGGATTAACCTAGCAGGCGGTGGACCTTGAGATTCGATTGCCAACCCTCAAAAGACACGCGATTCCGGAAGGGCAGGCCACTTAAGCCTGCCCTTATTTGCCACATAATAACCAATCCTGGGTAATAACTGATGGACTCTTAGAGACCCCAACGCTCTCCCGTTAGTGGCACAGCCGGGGTCTCGGAATCCTTTAAAAGAGAAGGCGCCGGTGCCTACAGACCACTCATCACCCCGGAAGACTTTGAGACAGCTGCTCAGCGGCCTTAAGGGCGCCAAAGTGCTGGGGGATGACCGCCTGGAGGTGGCGGGGGTGGCCTATCATTCCCGGGAAGTGGTGCCCGGCGGCATCTTCGTGGCCCTCAAGGGCCACCGCACCGACGGCCACCTCTTTCTGGCGGCCAGCCTGGAGAAGGGCGCCGCGGTCATCGTCACCGAGGAGGAGACCGCCCCGCCGCCGGGGGTTACGGTGGTGCAGGTGCCCCAGGCCAGGCTGGCCCTGGCTCATCTCAGCGCCGAGTTTTACGACCACCCCAGCCGGGAGCTGACCCTGGTGGGGATCACCGGCACCAACGGCAAGACCAGCATCACCTATCTCCTGGAGGCGATTCTCTCCTCCGCCGGCCACCGGGTGGGTGTGGTGGGCACCGTCAACTACCGCCTGGGGAAACTCACCTGGCCCGCCCCGGTGACCACCCCCGAATCCCTGGATTTGCAAAGGCTGTTGCGGGAGATGCGCCGGCGGGGGGCCTCCCACGTCTTCCTGGAGGTCTCGTCCCACGCACTTAACCTGAACCGGGTGGACCGGGCCGCCTTCGCGGCCGGGGTCTTCACCAACCTCTCCCAGGATCATCTGGACTACCACCGGGACCTGGACGACTACTTTGCCGCCAAGGCCCGGCTCTTTACGGAAATTTTGCCCAACGGCGAGGGGTCCGGAGGATTGGCGGTACTCAACCTGGACGACCCCCGGGGCGCGACCCTCAGGGGGGCAATTAAGGGCCCCGCCCTCACCTACGGGTGGCACGGGGAGGCCCAGGTGCGGCCGCTGGCCTGCCGGTTCCGGCGGGACGGCCTCTCCGTCAGGCTCACTTCTCCCCAGGGGGAGCTCACGATCGACTCCCGCCTGGTGGGCCCCTTTAATCTTTCCAACATCCTGGCCGCCGCGGCCACGGCCCTGGGACTGGGCCTGGACCCCCAGGCGGTGGCCCGGGGGATTGGGTCCCTGGCAGGCGTGCCGGGGAGGCTGGAGCGCTTCGGCCCTCCGGAGGGCCCCGCGGTGTTCGTGGATTACGCCCACACCCCCGCGGCCCTGGCCCAGGCCCTGGGGGCCCTTAAGACTCTGAATTTTAACCGCCTTCTCACCGTGTTCGGCTGCGGCGGGGACCGGGACCGCAGCAAGCGCCCCCTGATGGGTGAAGCGGCCGCGGCGGGCTCCCAACTGGTCATCGTCACCAGCGACAACCCCAGGAGCGAGGACCCCCTGGCCATTATCCGCCAGATCGAACCGGGGGTTAAGGCCGCGGGTCTGGCTCCCCTGACCGAGGCCGCGGCCCGGCGGGGCGAGCCCGGCTATCTGGTGATTCCCGACCGCCGGGAGGCCATCCGTCTGGCGGTGGAGCTGGCTCAGCCCGGGGACGCGGTGCTCATCGCCGGCAAGGGGCACGAAGACTACCAGATTTGGGGGACCGAGCGCCGCCATTTCGATGACCGGGAAGAAGTGGCGGAGGCCTTGATGGAGTACCACGGCTAAAAGTTCAAGGTTCAAAGTTCAAAGTGAAGAATATGGCCATCATAAACTTTTCATAATTTGTCGGTGGGCCTAAGGCCCATGAATGACTACTACAATTGAATTGCCGCTTATCCGAAAGATTGTTAACGAAAAACCAAAAAC
This sequence comes from uncultured delta proteobacterium, assembly GCA_963790655.1. GTDB lineage: Bacteria > Desulfobacterota > Desulfobaccia > Desulfobaccales > 0-14-0-80-60-11 > DASWLF01. The sequence goes on from CAWBPT010000004.1 coordinate 592,003, forward strand.
GATAAACGAAAAACGGTATTAGAATGCGCGCCACCTTCACCACTGCCGAGATTCTGGCCGCCACCGGCGGCACCCTGGTCCGGGACGGGGCCTGGGATACCTTTTGCGGAGTAAACACCGATTCCCGCACCTGCCAGGCGGGGGAACTCTTTATCCCCCTGTCCGGCGAGCGCCACGACGGCCACGAATTCATCCCCGGAGCCCTGCGCCGGGGCGCTCGGGGAGTGTTGGTGGAGAAGAGAATTTTTGGGAGAGGGGGCCAGGGGCAGAGGCGCCCCTCCCCGGCCCTCACCTTCAAAATACTGTCCGAAGTGACGGTCATCTTGGTGGCTAAAGATGCGTTACTCGGTCGCCTTAGGCGAACTAGCCCGGACCTGGCGGTCCCGCTTTGAGGTGCCGGTGGTGGCCATCACCGGCAGCTGCGGCAAGACCACCACCAAGGAGATGATCGCCCAGGTTTTGTCCCGGTCCTACCGGGTTTTGAAGAACCGGCTCAATCTCAACAACCTCATCGGCATGCCCCTGACCCTCCTGGGGCTGGAGGGGACCCACGAGGCCGCGGTGGTGGAGATGGGCATGAACGCCTTCGGGGAGATCCAGCGGCTGACGAATATCGCCGCCCCCACCATCGGGGTGCTCACCAACGTCCATGCGGCCCACACCGAAGGGGTGGGGGACATCTCCGGGGTGGCCCGGGCCAAGGGGGAGCTGGCCGCGGCCCTGGATCACGGCGCCCTCATGGTTTATAATGCCGACGACCCCTGGGTGGCCCCCCTGGCGCAAAATTTCCATGGGCCCGTCCTGGGCTTCGGCCTGGGCCCCCACGCCGGGCTGCGGGCTACCGGCCGCCAGACCCTGGGGGCCGGCGGCCAGCAGGCCAATCTCCATTTTCAGGGCCGCAGTTGGCGCCTTACCCTGCCCGCGGCGGGGCTGCACATGCTCTATAACGCCCTGGCCGCCACCGCGGTGGGCCTGTCCCTGGGGCTGGCGCCGGCGGATACTGCCCGGGCCCTGGCGGGGTTCCAGCCCATTCACCGGCGCTCCCAGGTGGTCACCCTGAAATCCGGGGCCCACCTACTCAACGATTGCTACAACGCCAATCCCGGCTCCATGGCCATGGCCTTAAAGACCCTGAAAGAGTTGCGCCGCCGGGGACGGGCCGCCGCGGCCCTGGCCGACATGCTGGAGCTGGGGAACGGCGCCGCGGCTGCCCACCGGGAGCTGGGGCGCACCGCCGCCCGCCTGGGCCTGGACCTGCTGGTCATCTGCGGCAACTTCCGCGGCGAGGTGGCCGCCGGGGCCCAGGAAGCCGGGCTGCCGCCGTCCCGCATCGTGCCGGTGGCCAGTCGGGCCGCCGGGGCCCAAGTTTTAAGGGAATTTTTGCAGCCGGAGGACTGGCTGCTGGTAAAAGGCTCCCGATCCATGCACATGGAGGGGCTCATCGCCGCCCTGGAGGAGGATTAATTACCGTTTTTCGTTTTTGGTTTTTCGTTTTTGGTAAAATTAATCGGAATTGTCAATTAGTTATGAAGTGGGATAATCCTTGGGGCCGCGGGCTTCAGCCGGCGCAAGCTTAAGTAAACAGGGCGGGCACGCCCCAATGTCTGGAAAGAATTTGCCGCAGTTTGGGGGAAATATCTAAGTGCTTTATCACCTCTTATATCCATTAAAGTCGGTCTTCGGCGGGTTTAACGTCTTCCGTTACATTACCTTCCGGACCATTTTCGCTATTCTCACCGCGCTCATCATCTCCCTGGTGGTGGGAGGCTGGTTCATCCGCAAGCTCAGGGAACTCCAGGTGGGCCAGTACGTGCGGGAAGACGGCCCCCAGTCCCACTTCTCCAAGACCGGCACCCCCACCATGGGCGGGCTGATGATCATTTTTGCCACCCTGGCGGCCACCCTGCTGTGGGCCGAATTGACCAACCCCTATATCTGGCTTCTGACCCTGGTGTTCATCGGCTTCGGGCTCATCGGTTTTTTTGACGATTACCTCAAGGTGATCAAGAAACATAATAGTGGCCTCTCCGGTCGGCAAAAATTGGTGACCCAGACCCTGGTGGCCCTGGTGCCAGCCGTCTGGCTTTACCTGAACCCGGCCTTCGACACCACCCTGACCATCCCGTTTTTCAAAACGGTGCAGCCGAACCTGGGGCTGTTCTACATTCCCTTCGCGGTCTTTGTCATCGTGGGGACCGCCAATGCGGTGAACCTCACCGACGGCCTGGACGGCCTGGCCATCGGGCCGGTGACCATCGCCGCCGCCTTTTACATGATCTTCTGCTACCTGGCCGGCAACATCAAGATCGCGGGCTACCTGCAAATCCCCTATGTGCGCGGCGTCGGGGAGTTGGCCATCTTCCTGGGGGCCCTGGTGGGCGCGGGGGTGGGTTTCCTCTGGTTCAACGCCTACCCCGCCCAGGTTTTCATGGGCGACGTGGGGGCCCTGGCCCTGGGGGGCATCCTGGGGACCGTGGCCCTGGCCACCAAGCAGGAGATCCTGCTGGCCATCGTGGGCGGCCTTTTCGTGGTGGAAGCCCTCTCGGTCATCCTCCAGGTGAGCTTTTTCAAGGTGTCCAACGGCAAACGCATCTTCCGAATGGCGCCGCTGCACCACCACTTCGAACTGAAGGGGTGGCCCGAACCCAAGGTCATCGTGCGCTTCTGGATCATTGCCATCATCCTGGGGTTGGTGTCCTTGAGCGCGTTGAAGTTGCGGTAGCAATTCCCTACGCCGCCAGGCGGCGAAGGGTGGGGGGATATGGGGGGACCTTTAACCTGAGACGTGCGGAGACTTCCGCACCCAACCCTTCCCGGGGCTCCGGCCCCGGGAAGGCCCTGTATTCTTTTTCCCCTCCCCTGGCGGGAGGGGGTTAGGGGAGGGGGAAGATGAAGCACTTCTCCACCCCCACCCTATCCCTCCCCCATCAAGGGGAAGGGAATTTTAAAGTCCTTTAATTATGATACGGACCATGGATGGATTTTAAAGGCAAAAGAATTTTAGTCGTAGGCCTGGCCCGCACCGGGGTGGCCCTGTGCCGGTTTCTGGCGGACGCCGGGGCTCGGGTCACGGTCACCGATACCGCCCCGGCGGGCGACCTGACGGACCGGCGCCGGGAAATCGCCGGGTTGGGAGTGACGGAAGAGCTGGGCGTGCCCCGGCCGGACTTTCGGGGTTACGACCTCATCGTGCTGAGCCCCGGGGTGCCGCCGGAGCTTCCCTGGCTCGAGGAGGCCAGGAAAGCCGGCATCCCGGTGGTGGGCGAACTGGAAGTGGCCGCGCCCTTCATCCGGCGGCGTCTCATCGCGGTGAGCGGCACCAACGGCAAGACCACCACCACCGCCCTGGTGGGCGAGATGCTCAGCGCCTCAGGCTTAAAGCCCCTGGTGGGCGGCAACATCGGCACCCCGGTCCTGGACCTGCTGGCCCGGCAGGAGGAGGCCGACCAACTGGTCCTGGAGGTGAGCAGCTTTCAGCTGGACACCGCTCCCAGCTTCCACCCCCAGGCCGCGGCCCTGCTCAACCTCACCCCGGACCACCTGGACCGGTACGCCGACTGGCGCGGCTACATCGACTCCAAGGCCGGTCTCTTCCGGCGGCAGGGGCAGAAGGATCTCAGGGTTCTGAACGCCGACGACCCCGAGGTGGCGGCCCTGGGCCCGGGTCCGGGCCGGGTCTATTATTTCTCCACCCGGCGCACTCTGTCCCAGGGAGCCTGGCTGGAGAACGGGGCGCTGCAGGTGAGGCTGGCCAACCGGTCGCTGCAGGCTTATCCCCTGGAGCAAATCCGGCTTCAGGGCCGGCACAACCTGGAAAACATCATGGCGGCCCTGCTCCTGGCCCTGGACGCCGGGGCGGACCCCGAAGCCTGCCGCCGGGTGCTGGCCTCCTTTAAAGGGCTGCCTCACCGGGTGGAGCTGGTGGCGGCTCTAGGCGGGGTGGAGTTCTACGATGATTCCAAGGGCACCAACGTGGGGGCGGTGGCCTGCTCCCTGGCCTGCTTCGATAAACCGGTGATCCTTATTGCCGGCGGCCGGGACAAGGACAGCGACTTCAGCCTCCTGGGCGACCTCATCCGGGAGCGAGTCAAGGCGTTGGTGCTGCTGGGGGAAACCCGGGAGCTGCTGGCCCGGGTCTGGGGGGGGCTGGCGCCGGTCCATCTGGCCGCCGACCTGGCCGACGCGGTCCTCAAAGCCTTTGAACTGGCCCGGGCCGGCGAGGTGGTGCTGCTGTCGCCGGCCTGCGCCAGCTTTGACATGTTCAAGGACTATGCGCACCGTGGTCAGGTATTCCAGGAATTGGTGGGGGAGCTGAGAGATGCAGACGGAAGCTAAAGCTGAGATCGCCAGGCCGTGCAATTACGACCAGATCCTGATGGTCGGCGCCCTATCCCTGGTGGCCTTAGGGATGGCCATGATTTTCATCGCCAGCAACGTCATGGCCCAGGCCCAGTACAACGACCCCTACTACTTCGTCAAGCGCCAGGGGATATACGGTCTGTTGGGGATCGGGGCGCTGTTTGCCGGGCGCGCCATCAACTACCAGAATTACCAGCGCTGGGTCTACCATATCCTGTTCCTCAGCCTGATATCCCTGGTGCTGGTCTTCGTCCCGGGCATCGGCGGCAAAGTCCGGGGCGCGGCTCGCTGGCTGCGGTTGGGGCCCCTGACGCTTCAGCCTTCCGAGTTCGCCAAACTGGCCATAGCCCTGTTCATGGCCTATTCCCTGACCCGGAAACAGGAGAAGATGAAGCATTTCGGCATCGGCTTTCTCCCCCATATGATCGTGGCCGGGCTCTTCATCGCCCTCATCGGCAAGGAGCCGGACTTCGGCACCGCCATCACCCTGGCGGCCATTGTCTTCACCATGCTCTTCGTAGGAGGCACCCGGCTGACGCATATCCTCCTGTCCCTGGGGGCCGCGATTCCCCTGGCGGTTTTGATGGTGTTGCGGGACCCGAAAAAATACGACCGCATCCTCTCCTTTCTGGACCCCTGGAAGCACGGCCAGGACGTGGGCTATCAGCTGAAACAGTCCCTGCTGGCCATCGGCTCCGGGGGCATCCTGGGGCTGGGGCCGGGCCAGAGCCGGGCCAAGCTCTTCTACCTGCCGGATGCCCACACCGACTTCATCCTGTCCATCTTCAGCGAAGAAATGGGCTTCCTGGGGGTCCTGCTGGTGCTGGCCCTGTTTGCCATCGTGGTCTCCCGGGGCATCTGGCTGAGCCTCAAGGCCCCGGACAGCTTCGGCTCCTATCTGGCGCTGGGCCTCACTTTGCTCATCGGGCTCCCCGCCATCATCAACCTGGGGGTGGTGAGCGGCATCTTCCCCACCAAGGGCCTCTCCCTGCCGTTTCTCAGCTACGGCGGCTCCGGCCTGCTGGTCAACCTCCTGGCGGTGGGGATTCTTTTGAACATCAGCAGCCAGACCAGACAAGTTTTGGGACCGCGGCGGTCCCGGATGCCGGCCCCGGCACCGGCGGGAGCGGCGACCTCGAAAAACTAGATTTTGGGAGAGGGGCCAGGGGCTTTTCGCTTTTAGTTTTCAGCTTTCAGCAAAACCGGAAATTGTCAGGAAGGCCTGGAGAGTCGATTTAATGCTATTAATCGGAGCATTAAAGAAGTTCCACCTATTTTCCCTCTCCCCAGTGGGGGAGAGGGCTAGGGTGAGGGGGAAGTAATCGCTATGCCACTCCCATTAATAACTGCTGATAGCTTCGTAGGGCGCGTCCTACGCGCCATTATAAGTGCGTAAGACGCACCCAAGGAAACTGATTTTTTCTGCAAAATAGCATTATTAAAGTAGGGGCACACCCAGGTGGGCGCCCTGATCAGGGGGAACGCAGGTCCGCCCCTGCCATAAACCGGCTTTACGGCAATCTGGTGCGAGGGAAACTCCATGGATCTCAGGGTGGTAATCGCCGCCGGGGGCACCGGGGGCCACCTGTTTCCCGGCATCGCCGTGGCCCGGGAGTTTAAGGCCGCGGCGGGCGCGGCCGTCACCTTTCTCACTACCCCCAAGGCGGTTACCGCTCAAATCCTGGAGTCCTACGGCTGTACCTATGAGGCTCTGGAGACCCGGGCCCTGCAGGGAGAAGGAATTTTCAGCCGGGGGCGCACCCTGCTCAGCCTGCCGGGAAGCGTTTGGCAGGCCCGGCGGCGCCTGCAGGCGCTTGACCCCCACCTGGTGCTGGGCATGGGAGGACACACTTCCGGGCCCGTGGGGGTGGCGGCCTGGACCCTGGGGACTCCCCTGGCCCTGCACGAGCAAAACGCCATCCCCGGGTCCACCAACCGCTGGTTGTCCCGGCTGGCCCAGCGGGTTTTTGTCTCTTTTCCCGAAACCCAAAAATATCTGCCTGCCGGCCTGGCTATCTGGACCGGCAACCCTATCCGGGAGGAATTCTTTCGGGATTGGCCCCCCCGGCAACCTACGCCTTTCACGGTGCTCATCACCGGCGGCAGCCAGGGGGCCCACCATTTGAACCTGGAGGTCCTGACGGCCCTGCCGCGGCTCACGGACCTCAAAGAGAAGCTGCGCTTTCTGCATCTCCCCGGGGAGGCGGACCTGGAACTGGTAGCGGCCGGTTATGATGACACAGGCTTTGAGGCCCAGGTGATGGGCTTTTCGCCGGAGATGCCGGAGTTGATGGCCCGGGCCCATCTCATCGTCTGCCGGGCCGGGGCCTCCACCCTGGCGGAGCTCACCGCGGTGGGCCGGGCGGCGCTGCTGGTGCCCTACCCGTTTGCGGCCAACAACCACCAGGAGCACAACGCCCGGTTCCTCATGGAGGCCGGGGCCGGGGAGATGATTTTAAATAAAAATTTTACCGGGGCCCTTTTGGCTGATAAGATACAAAAGTATATGTCGCAGCCCGATACCCTGGCGCAGATGGAGGCGGCCGCCCGCCGCCTGGCCCGGCCCCACGCGGCCCAGGAGATCGTGCAGGGGTGTTTGGAGTTGCTTAACCCCGCGGAGGAAAAGAAATCACCCCCACCCTAACCCTCCCCCCTCGAGGGGGAGGGAATGAAATGCCCGATATCATGGGTCGGGTTGGTTGAATATGACTGATCTTATCGGTCTTTCCAGGAATCTGAGAAAAAGACAGACTGACGCGGAGAATCTATTATGGCGGCATTTGCGAGGAAAACAGTTAGGAGGAGTAAAATTTAGGAGACAGCATCCCATCGGCAAATACATAGTTGATTTTGTCTGCCTTGAAAAACAGCTGGTCCTGGAAATAGACGGTGGTCAACATGCAATAGAGAAGGATAGAGATGATGAGCGGGCCAAATGGCTTATGGCAGAAGGATACCGGATATTAAGATTCTGGAATAACGAAGTCTTGGAAAACTTAACGGGTGTATTGGAAACAATAAGAATAAATTCCCTATGAAACTCGAGTCTTTTTATTCCCTCCCCCTTGAGGGGGGAGGGTTAGGGTGGGGGTGGCGTAAAGAATTTGTTTATATCCGCAAATTGGGGCAAGGAGCTTTATTTAACCACGATGATAGATTCAGCGAATAAAAATATTGGCAAGCAGTACCCTCCCTCCACAACTCAATGGAATGTGACGATGGAGACAAATGAAGCAAACGGAATTAATAATGCAATAGATAAATTCTTCTTTTTTGGGGTTAGTAGTCTAACAAAAGCCCTGGTCTTCCGAACTTTAGCCAAGCAAGCCCTTGCAACTCATGAACGTATATTAGCAGCAATCTCTGGATATTACTCGCTTTTCCACTTAGTAATGGCGATTAGTTATCTTTGCCCTCAGGTGCTTGAATCAAAGAGACGAAGAGAGATTTACGACACAATAGAAAGAAGCGGAGGACTTGATCCATCTGAAAGCAAATCTCGAATCCGCCATAACGAAGCACCTTGTATTATCAAGAAATGCCGTGGCCTGGAAGAATGTGTCTCTTTACTGGAAGAAGGGAAAGAACTGCGGGAATATGTAAATTATGGACCAAGAATGTCCATCAAAAATGGTCCATCTTTTGGTGAGTGCAGAAAACCAGAAATCGTTGACCGCTTTATAGCTCAGCTTGATAATTGCTTATTGAAGGGTCTCAAATGGTATCAATGTAATAGTATTAATGAAGGTAACAACACAATGCCTGTTCTTAGCCTTATTGGGCAATTTTTGGATAATCGGGAACTTTTTTATATGGAGTGGTGCTCCCAGGAAATAATAGAGAAATCCAAAATTTTCCTTAAGAAAATTTTTCAGGAACTTGAGAAATAGGTCCAAATTTGCACCCTTTATTAATTTTTGAGACCACCAGGATGCATTTTAATAACCTATTAAACTATGAATAATTGCAAGGCGATGAAGATATTAACACCAAAAATAGCCTACCACTTCATCGGGGTCGGCGGCATCGGCATGAGCGGGCTGGCGGAGCTGCTGGTGCGCCAGGGGTACCGGGTCAGCGGCTCGGACCTGGCCGCCAACGCCCTGACCCGGCGCCTGGAAGAGCTGGGGGTCCGGTTTCATGAAGGCCATGCCCCGGAGCACCTGGGGGCGGCGGACGTGGTGGTCCACTCCACCGCGGTGAAGGAAGATAACCCCGAGCTGGCCGCGGCCCGGGACCGGGGCCTCACGGTGCTGCGCCGGGGCGAACTCCTGGCGCATCTCATGCGCGGCCACTTCCAGATCGCGGTCACCGGAGCCCACGGCAAGACCTCCACCACCGCCATGACCGCGGCCATCCTCCGGGCCGGGGGCCTCGACCCCACCGTGGTGGTGGGGGCCCAGTGGGACTGCCTGGGGTCCAACGCGGTGCTGGGCCGGGGCGATTATTTCGTAGCCGAAGCCGACGAGAGCGACGCCTCTTTCACGTTTATAACGCCGCAAATCACCGTGATCACCAACCTGGACCGGGAGCACCTGGACTTTTACCGGGACCTGGACCACATCAAGGAAGTCTTTGCCGGCTACCTTAAGGGGCTGCCCCCGGGCTCCCGGGTGGTGGCCTGGGGCGACGACCCCCACCTGGCGCCGCTGCTTAAGGACCAGCCCCACGAAGTGGTGACTTACAGCTTCCGGGCCGGGGCCGCGGACTTTTGGGCCACGGACCTGGAATCGGCAGGATTTGGCTCCCGCTTCCGGGTGTGCCACCGGGGACGGGAAGTGGGGCAACTGGCGCTCCCCCTGGCCGGGCCCCACTACGTCCTCAACGCCCTGGCCGCCTGTGCAGTGGCGCACCTGTTGGGGGTGGACCTGCCGGCCTGGCGGGCCGGGCTGGCCGGGTTGGGGCAGATCCATCGCCGTTGCCAGGTGAAAGGGGAGGCTCACGGGATCACGGTGCTGGACGACTACGGCCACCATCCCACGGAAATCGCCACCACGCTCGCCGGGCTGGCCCAGGCCTTTCCCCGGCGCCGGTTGGTGGTGGCCTTCCAGCCCCACCGCTTCAGCCGCACCCGGGCGCTGCTCCCGGACTTCTTCCCGGTCTTCGCCCGGGCCTCTCTGGTGTTCGTCACCGAAATCTACGCAGCCGGGGAACAGTCAGTGAACGGTCTCTCAGGGCGGACCATTTATGAAGGCATCCGCGCCAGCGGCCACCCGGCCGTACATTATGTGGGGGAAAAGGCGGCGGTGGCCGATACTATTTTAACTCACCTCAACGCCGGAGACCTGGTCCTGACCCTGGGGGCGGGAGACATCTGGAAAACCGGAGAAGAGTTGCTGGCCCGGCTCCACCCTGGCCGGGCCGCTCCGGGAGTGGCGGAGCCATGAGAAAAAAGACCGCGCCGCGGAACACTCGTATAGTGCCCCAACGCCCTGTCAAAAAGGCCGGTTTCTTCTCCCGGGGCCGCCCCAAGAACGCCTACCGCCGCAGCACCGGAGGCGGCAGCAAAAAACCCTGGCGCCTGGTCCGCATCGTCGTCGTCTCCCTGGGATTTATAGGACTGATGGGCCTCTGCCTGGGTTTGGTCTTCCTCTATCATCAGCTCTTGACCTGTTCGGCGTTTTGCATTAAAGATATCAGGGATATTGAAATCGAAGGAACGCACCGCCTCACCTCCGAGGCGGTTCTCCATCTGGCCAAGCTGGGTCCCGACACCAACCTTCTGGCCCTCCGGCCCGGTCAGGTGGAGCGGAACCTGCTGACCCATCCCTGGATTGCCCGGGCTGAGGTCACCCGAAAATGGCCCCACCGGCTGTCTCTCAAGATCCAGGAACGGGAGCCGGTGGTTCTGGTCCAGTTGGGGGAGGAACTCTATTACGTGGGCCGCCGGGGGGACTTGTTTAAGCCCTTGTCTCCCGAGGACCCGCATAATTTTCCGGTTATCACCGGGCTGGCCCCGGAGCATTTCCGCTTTGCCGAAGGCGCCATGCCGGAGATCCTGGCCCAGGCCTTCCAACTGCTGGAAGTGCTGAAAGGCGCCCGGCCGCCCCTTAATCTGGAGAATATCTCCGAGATCCATGCGGACCTGGAGCGGGGCTTTTCCGTTTATGCCAACGGCCTGGGCGGCGCCCTGGATCTTGGCTTTAAAGATTATTCCCAAAAACTGCAAAAATTCGCCCAGATCTGGCCGGTGCTGGCCCAAAAAGGCTACGCCTCCCGGATCGGGCGCATCAATCTCGACTATCCCCAGCGGGTGCTGGTGACCCTCAAGGGCATGGAAGAGAACTGACAGGTGAGAGAGTGCCTCAGGATCTAATCGTGGGTTTGGACATAGGCACCACCAAGATCTGCGCCGTGGTGGGAGAAGTGCGGGACAACCAGGTGGATATCGTGGGCCTGGGTCAGGCCCCCACCGCCGGGGGGCTGCGCAAAGGCGTGGTGGTTAATATAGAAAACACCGTCCGGGCCATCCGCAAAGCGGTGGAAGAAGCGGAGACCATGGCCGGGTGCGAAATCCGCTCCGTTTACGCCGGGGTCGGCGGCGGCCAGACCAAGGTGATCAACAGCCAGGGCATTATCGCCATCAAAGACCGGGAGGTGACCCCGGCGGACGTGGACCGGGTCATCGATACCGCCCGCACCGTGGCCATTCCTTCGGACCGGGAAGTGATTCACACCCTGGTCCAGGATTTCCTGATAGACGGCCAGGACGGCATCAAGGACCCGGTGGGGATCCACGGGGTGCGCCTGGAGTGCAAGGTCCACATCGTTACCGGCGCCATTCCCACGCTCAACAACATCATGAAATGCACCAACCGGGCCGGCCTGGAAGTGAGCGGCATCGCCCTCCAGACCCTGGCCGCGGGGGAGGCGGTGCTCACCGACGAAGAGAAGGAGCTGGGGGTGGCCCTCATCGATTTCGGCGGCGGCACCACCGATCTGGCCGTGTTTGCCGAAAACGCCTTGCGCTACAATTTCGTCCTGCCCGTGGGCGGCAACAACCTCACCAACGACATTGCGGTGGGACTCCCCACTTCCCTGCACCACGCGGAAGATTTGAAAAAGCATTACGGCTCCTGTCTCAACGCCCTGGAAGATCCCCAGGAAATCCTGGAAGTGCCCGGCCTCTCCGGCCGCGAAACCCAACAGGTGGCCCGGAACCGCCTGGCCGAGATCATCCACCTGCGGGTGGCGGAGATCCTGACTCTCTTGGGCAAGGAGATCCAGCGGGCCCGGTTCGCCCATCCTCTGCACTCCGGCGCGGTGCTGGTGGGGGGCACCGCCCTGGTGGACGGCCTGCCGGAGCTGGCCGGCGAAGTCTTCCAAATGCACACCCGCATCGGCTATCCCATGGGGGTCAGCGGCCTCATCGACGTGATCCATGACCCCTCTTACGCCACCGGCGTGGGATTGGTGCTCTACGGCTTCCGGTCCCAACTGAAGGCCCAGCAACGGGGCAGGCCCGAGGGTCGCTGGTCCGGCAGCGCCCCCCGGTGGTCGGGACGGCCCTCCGGCGGTTTCTGGGGCCGGGTCAAAAAATGGTTCCGCGAAGTGGTATGAATCACCCAAACGTGTTAAGATGGTTTCCTAAGGGGGTGAGAGGATGAAGATTCAATTGGTCCCCAACGAATTGTCGGCAAAAATCAAGGTCTTAGGGGTCGGCGGGGCCGGCGGCAATGCGGTCAACGACATGATTGCTTCCCAGATGGTGGGGGTGGATTTCATCGTGGCCAACACCGACGCCCAGGCACTGGAGCGCAGCCTGGCGCCGGTCAAGATCCAGCTGGGGCCCAACGTGACCCGCGGCCTGGGGGCCGGGGGCGACCCCGAAGTGGGGCGCAACGCCACCATGGAAGAAGCCGAACGCCTCAAACAAGTCCTCCAGGGGGCCGACATGGTGTTCATCGCCGCGGGCATGGGCGGCGGCACTGGCACCGGCGGCGCTCCGGTGGTGGCCGAATTGAGCCGGGAGTTGGGGGCCCTCACCGTGGCCGTGGTGAGCAAACCCTTCGAATTCGAAGGCAAAATGAAACGGCGCCTGGCGGATGGCGGCATCGACGAGTTGCGCCGGGTGGTGGACACCATCATCACCATCCCCAATGACCGCCTCTTTTCCCTGAGCTCCAAAAATTCCCGCATCAAAGACGTCTTCGGCATGGCCAACGAAGTCCTGGGCTTTGCGGTCCGGGGCATCTCCGACCTCATCATGGTGCCCGGCTTCATCAACGTGGATTTCGCCGACGTGCGCACCGTCATGAAAGAGCGGGGCATGGCCCTCATGGGCACCGGTATCGCCAACGGCGGCAACCGGGCCGCGGACGCGGCCCACAAGGCCATCGCCAGCCCCCTCTTGGAAGACATCTCCATCCGGGGCGCCCGGGGCATCCTCATCAACATCACCGCCACCCCCGACATCTCCATGGAGGAGCTCAAAGAAATCTGCGGCATCGTCCAGGAAGAGGCCCATGAAGACGCTATCATCAAGTGGGGCTTGGTCTATGACGAAAGCCTGCACGAAGAGATCCGGGTGACGGTCATCGCCACCGGCATCGGCAAACGGCCGGAGGCCGCGGAGCTGGGGGCATCCTGGTCCCAATCTCCCCAGGCCCAGCCCGAAGACCTGGAGATTCCCACCATCCTGAGGCAGACTGCCCCCGAGCCGCCGTCCCGGGCCGCGGAAGGTTTTAGACCCGCGGAGAAGCGGTCCTTCGGCGTCATCGGCCAAAAGAAAAATATCGTCCACCCCGATTTGCAATACGAGGAGAACGAACTGGATATCCCGCCTTTCCTGCGGAAGGAGCAAGGCTGAGGAAAAGACGGTTTTTCGTTTTTGGTTTTTGGTTAGAGGATTTCGGTGGGGGCGTGATTTATCACGCCCCTTACTTGTTATGCTGGTTATTATGGGGAGGATAATTTCCCATAATTTTTTTCTCGTTCCCAAGCTCCTGCTTGGGAACGGCAATTTTACCCCAAGCTTTGCTTGGGGACCTCTTGTTTTTGCATGCAACTTATTAAGATTACACGAATACTTTCGCCAAGCAGGAGCTTGGCAGAAAAGGTGGGCTCCCAAGCAGGAGCTTGGGAACCAGGATTCAGCAAGTCTTGAAATACTTAGTGCTTATCCGTAAATAACTCCAACTTTTCGCCAGCAAATTATGGCCGCTGCCAGATGATGCAATGCGATGTAGCTGGAAAGGGTTTTTTCATAGCGAACCAGGATCTTCCGAAACCGGTTGAACCATGAATTGCAAACTTCCACGACCCAGCGACGCGCCTGATAACCAGGAATTGTCCTTTGGGCCATGATCTCCTCGTCTCGCTTGAAGATGCGAGGTATATAATCGCGGTCAACAATGCTTTGATACGCCGGCTTCCCTTTGTAGGCCTTGTCGGCGCAAAGGGTTTGAGGCTGTTCCGGTGTCGGAGTTGGTCGTTTGATCACGATGGCATCCAAGACGATTGCTAATTGAGTTACATCATGCCTATTTGCCCCGGTAACGACGATGGCCAGAGGGACGCCATGGCCTTCCACCAACAGATGGCGTTTGCTTCCTTTTTTTCCCCCTATCCACCGGACTCGGCCCAACCGCCTCCAGTGCCAAAGGAGCTTTGGTTAAGGCGCTATCAATACTTTGCCATGACCAGGATATGCCTTCCATTTCGTCGTATTCCGCCAACCCGGCACGCCAGATGGCGAGAAATACCCCGGCCTTTTCCCACAGGCGAAAGTAGGCATGGATGGAACTGGGACTGCCATATCTTTCTTTGGGGACGGCCTTCCATTGGCAACCGGTACGGAGAACGTAGACAATACCTTCAAATACCTTGCGATAATCTAACGGTTTTCTGCCACCACCCTGTTTACGGATATAAGGTTTATTCGGGTCCCTTGCCGGTTGCGGCAAGAGAGGCTCCACACGCGCCCAAAAAGCATCGGAAACAGCCCATGACGGCAACCTTGGCATGTGCACCTCCGATAATTAATTGATGAGGTATACATGCCATATTATTTATCAAATGTCTATTTAATTACGGATAAGCACTTATTATCTATCTTAGGTTAACGTTAGATTAACGCTCGCTAATTTTTATGTAGGTGGGCTGCCCCCACTAACCGCGATATTTGTAACATGTTGATAACCCCATTCTTTTAACCGAAAACAGCAAACCGAAAACAGAAAACCGGTTTATATGTCTGCCAAGATCAAAGCCCGCCTGAAGCAGCTGCTGTCCCAGGAGAAAGGCGCGGTGGCGCGGGAATGGGGGGCGGATTTTCCCGTGGCCCTGGTCTACCCCCAGATCTACCCGGTGGCCATGGGCAACCTGGGCTTCCAGGCCATCTACCACCTGCTCAATGCCGCTCCCGGCCTGGTGTGCGAACGGGCTTTCCTCCCCACCCCCGAGGAGTGGCAGGAGCACCGCCGCACCCGCACCCCCATCCTGACGCTGGAGTCCCAGCGCCCCCTCAAGGATTTCGCCGCGGTGGCCTTTTCCGTCTCCTTTGAGGCCGACTACCCTTACGTGCTGCAAATCCTGACGGGCGCCGGCATCCCTCTTACTGCGGCCTCCCGCGGGTCCGATTCCCCTCTGGTCCTGGCCGGCGGGGTGGCCACCTTCCTCAACCCTGAACCCCTGGCCCCCTTCGTGGACGCCTTTTTTCTGGGGGAAGGCGAGACCGGGGCGGTGCCCTTTTTCCTGTTTCTGGCTGAAAACAGTCCCACCGGAGACCGCCCTCAGTTGCTCCGGGAACTGGCGCAAACCATACCCGGGGCCTACGTGCCCGGGGGCTACCAGCCCCGATACCAGGCCGACGGCACCCTGGCGGCCTTCGAACCCGCCCCCGGCTACCCCGAAAAGGTCACCGCCCCTTACCTGCCGGAGTTGGCCCCCTACCCTACCCACAGCCATATCCTGGCCCCCCAGAGCGAATGGGGCGAGATGTTCCTGGTGGAAACGGGCCGGGGCTGCTCCCGGGGCTGCCGCTTCTGCGCCGCGGGCTTCGTCTACCGCCCCCCCCGGGAGCGCGCTTTAGAGGACCTCTGGACCCAGGTCCAACCAGGGATCATGGAAAAACGCAAGGTGGGTCTGGTGGGCGCCGCGGTCTCGGACCACCCGGCGGTCAAGGAGCTGTGCCGCAAGATCCTGGGCGCGGGCGGGGAAATGGGCATCAGTTCGCTGAGGGCCGACTCCGCCGACGCCGAACTCTTTAAGCTGCTGGCCCAGGGCGGGGTGCGCAGCGTGGCCCTGGCCCCGGAGGCGGGAAGCGACAGGCTGCGCCGCGTCCTCAACAAGGGCCTCACCCAGGAGGACCTAGCCCGGGCCGCGGTAGACCTGGCCCAGTCCGGCATCCCCCAACTGCGCCTCTACTTCATGGTGGGCCTCCCCACCGAAACCATCGAGGACGTGGCCGAAATTCCCAGGCTGGTGCGCTTTCTCTCGCATTGCGTAGTGAAAGAAAGCCAGGGCAAAAAACGCCTGGGCCTCATCACCCTGAGCCTGTCGTCTTTTGTCCCCAAACCCTTTACCCCGTTTCAATGGACCGCGTTTACCGAGGTGCCCGAGCTGAAAAAGCGCCTGAAACTGGTGACCCGGGAGTTCCACGGCGTCAAAGAGGTGCGGGTGCACACCGACCTGCCCAAGTGGGCTTACATCCAGGCTTTGATGGCCCGGGGCGACCGGCGCGTAGGGGATATCCTGCTGACCGCGCACGAGAGAGGCTGGACCCGGGCCCTTACAGAAAACCCCGTCAACCCCGATTTTTTTACTTTGAGGGAGCGGCGCTCCGATGAACTCTTCCCCTGGGACTTCATCGACCACGGCTTGAAAAAAGACTACCTCTGGGAGGAATACCAGCGGGCCTTGGAAGAGAAGGAAACCCCGCCCTGCCGGCCCCTGGTCTGCAAGCGCTGCGGGATTTGTCAGGGAGAGGGTGAGGAGGAGAAAGAGTGATTGCAGGGAGGGGGCCAGGGTTCAAAAGACCCCTGCCGCCCTCCCCACACCCCTCCCCCACAAGCGTCCCGGCGGAGCCGGGGCAGGCTGTAGCCCAAAAAAAGCCCGGCGGGGCCGGGCTCTTGGAGGGTTCCTATCAGGTTGCGACTATTTTTTCTTGCTGCTGGAGGAAATGGAAGAGGAAGAGCTGGAACTGGACGAACTGGAGGAAGAGCTGGAGCTGGACGGCCTGGAAGACGAGGCGGCCGGGGCGCTCCGGACTGGCGCCGGCTGCGGCGCCGGCCGGCTGGCGGTGGGCGGCGGCGAGGCCGGCCGCGCCGGCGCGGGCGCAGAGGCCGGCCGATAAACCGTAGGCGGCGTCGACTTGACGGGCGTCGCCGGGGTGGCAGGCCTCACCGTCGGGGCCGACCGCACCGGGGTGGCTTGCGGCGATTGCCGGTAGGTCGAAGACGAGGGAGTCACCGTAGACTTCGTCGGAGTTGACGGCCGGTAAGTCGCAGCCGGCGTCGCCGGGGTGGCCGGGCGAGCCGGGGTTGCCGGCGTCGCGGGACGGTAGGTCGAAGTCGATGGGGTCATCGTGGACTTGGGCGGAGCCGGCGGCGTGGCGCTCTTGATCCCCGGCGGCGGCGGCGGCGCCGTGGTCTTCAGCCCCTTGGGCTGGGCGCCCTGCTGCTGCAGCCGTTCCTGATCCTGCTTCTTGATTTGCCGGATCTGCTCCTGTTGCCGCTGCAAAGATTCTTGTTGGGCCTGCTTATCTTGTTTCTGCCAGTCGGAAAATTGCTGAGACTGGGGCTTGGCCTGGGGTTGGGCCTTGGCCGGCTCGATCCGCGGCGCCGGCTGTGGGGCCTTGGGGGCGGTGGACGGCTCTACCCGGGTGGGCGCCGGCACTGGCGGCACCCCGTACTGTTTTACCGGCTCCACCCCGGGCCTTTTTTTCTCCCCGGTATAAACCTCCGGGTGCAATTTACTATCCGGCACCTGGCCCTGCCCCCCCAGGTCCTTCAGTTGATTATAAGCCTTGCCCTGCTCCACCTTGTTGGGGTCCACCTTCTTTTCCTGCAGCTTGTCGGCGCTGCTTTGAGCCCAGGCGCCTCCTCCCTGAGCCGGCAGCAAGGCCACGACCATGATCAAGATTACCAGAAGTTTGCCAGACCGCATGCTCGCTTCACCTCCGCATTCAGATGGTATTCGTTGGCTCGATTGCCTGATCGTCCATTTGTAAGGTGGTCTTGAATTATCGGAGTAAAAAAGGACCCTGCCGTTTTCTCCCGTGCCAGCCACCTTGATAATGCTGGTAAATAATTCGTTACAATGGCCTTAAAGAAAATCGGGGCATCCCTGAATTTATACTTTTAAATACCTGAGAGTTAGGACCGAAAGGCGGGACGAAAGTCCGATGGGGCCTTTGAGACCAAGGCGCGGTCAAAAAGCGATTTCTCATCAGGGGCGCACCTGGGTGGGCGCCCGGAGGGGCGGACACCTGGGCCCGCTCCCACAAAAAATAATTTCCCTTGGAATTAAACTCGGTAGGAGACGGCCAGGAAAGGGTTTGCTGCTTCAGAAAAAAGCGGCAGGGAGCGCGGCTTTTGCCTGCTAGTCATCATTGATAAATTAGATCGGCTAGGGGAGCAGTCAGGCGATTGGCGCTTTACGGTGGGAAGGTTAGGCCATACGGCCTTAAACCACCTTAGTCCCGAAGATCCGCTGCATGTGCTTCAAGGCAAAGGCGTGGGCCTCGGGGTCGAAGTCCGCCACCCCTTCTTGGTAAACCAGGCTGGGAAGGTCCCGGTCGAAGAGTTCTTTGACCGTCTCCAGGACGCAGATGGAGGTGCACACTCCCACCACCTCCACCCGCGCCACCTGCTCTTGCTTCAGGACGTCATCCAGGTCGGTGTCGGCAAAGGCGCTGTAGCGGGTCTTTTCCACCCGGTAATCTCCCGGCTTTAGTTCCAGCTCCGGGATCACCCGGGCGCCCCAACTGCCCTTGACGGCATGGGGGGCGAAGTGTTTGAACTCCCGGTCATCAGGGGCATGGGCGTCGCAGACAAAGACCACCACCCCACGTTGGGCCCGGACTTCTTCGATCTTTTGGGCCACGAAGGGGATGATGTCCCGGCCCCGGGGCCCCACAAACAAGGCCCCCTGGGGGTCGAGGAAGTCGTTCAGCATGTCCGCCACGACTAGGGCCACTTTGCCCATGAACCGCCTCCGGGTATGAGGTAGGTAATCAAAATTTATAGAAAATCAGTGTGATGACTAAAGATAATTGTACGCCGGCGCTAAGGCAAGGGGCTTCTCCATGGAAAAGCCGGTGGGATTGTTTGCAGCGGCAAGATGCCGGTGCCACCATTAAGGAGGCCGGGAAAGTGGGCCGCAGGCCCCCTTTCCCGGCCCCTTATGCGGGTTGGGAGGGGGTTTGGGGGAGGGCAGGGACCGTCGGTCCCTGGCCCTCCCCCAAAATCCATTTTAAACAAACAGCGTGATATCCGCGTCGGCGGCGTAGTCCAGGAAGGCGCCGGCCCCGGCGAACTCCAGGCCGTCGATGAGGTCCGCTTTCTTGACGCCCATGACGTCCAGGGTCATCTGGCAGGCAATGAGTTTAACCCCGTTTTCCTTGGCCATCGCCACCAGGTCCGGGATGGTGGGCACCCCGCCCTTCTTCATCCAGTCCTTCATCATCCAGGAGGCCGCCCGGGTCATGCCGGGCAGCACCCCCACGATGTTGGGCATGGGCACGGGCATGGCCGGGTTGGCCAGAGGCGGGATCTTCAGGTCGCGGTTCTTCTTCTTGTTGACGATATCCAGCCCGTAGAAGCTGAAAAAGATGGCCGCTTCCATGTCCATGGCCGCCGCGGTGGTGGCCAGGATCAGGGGTGGGTAGGCCATGTCC
Source organism: uncultured delta proteobacterium (assembly GCA_963790655.1). GTDB lineage: Bacteria > Desulfobacterota > Desulfobaccia > Desulfobaccales > 0-14-0-80-60-11 > DASWLF01. The sequence goes on from CAWBPT010000004.1 coordinate 611,201, forward strand.
AGGGTGCCTTTGGTGGCCACGATGGCCACCCGTTTGGGCCGGGTCACGTCCAGGCCCTGGCGTTTCAGTTCGGCCGCCACCTGGAGGCGCACCTGTTCGGTGATGAAGTTTTCCAACTCCGGAGTCAAGGCAAGGCCGCCGGCCGCGGCCGCGGCCGATTTCTCGTTCTTCGCCATAATATCTTACCTCTCTACCACCAGGAGATTACCTGGTCGTGGGTTAGCACCAACTCCAGCAGGCGGTCATAGTCCACCGGCTCCCGGTGCAGGGAAAATTCCGTGGCGGCCCGCTCCCGGGAGGTGATGGCCACCAGCTCTTTGGTCTCCTCATCCGGCGGCTGCCGGAATACGTGCAAGATTTTCATAACCCTCTTATCCCAATTGCCGGCAAGCGGCGTTTCTGTAGGGGCGTGATTCATCACGCCCGTAAAGAGACATCTTGTTCCAGGGCGCAATAAATTGCGCCCCTACACCTCAGAAGGGAATGACGATGTCCATCTCCCGCAGCAGCTCTCCCATGTCGGTAAGGCTGAGAAAGCCGAAGCCGTGGTGTTCCACGTTGGCCGGGTGATTGCTGAAACGCCGCCCCTCCATTTCGTCCAGGAATCCCAGGTTGTCGGAGAAGGCCTCGTCCAGTTCCACTTCGTGGTCCAGGACCAGGTAAGTCACCTGGTGGTCCTCCAGGAGGGAACCCAGGCTGGTACGCAGGGCTTCGTACTGCCGCTGGGGCTGCCGCACCAATACCGCGACTTTTTTCATCCGGGGAAGCCTCCTTACAACACCAGGTAGTGGGGGCAATCTTCCAGCATTTCCGCGTGCTTGGCCTGGGTGGCGAAATCCTTGAAACCCATGCCCGGCACCTCCCCCGTGAGGTTATGGGCCCGGAAGCTCACCTCGCACAACGCCAGTTTGGCCCGGCCGGCGAGTTCGGCGAAGCGGGGGTCCTGGGTGAGCAGGACCCCTTCCCCGGTGAGGAAGACCGAAACCTGCACCTCATGTTTGGCCGCGGCCTTAACCAGTCCCAGGAGGTGATCCAGGCTGTCCCGGGTGGCCACCATTATTCCCAAAGGTCCTTTCATTCTTGCGCCTCATTTCTTCTGGAGATAGAAATGGAAGACCTCGCCTTCCTCTTCCACTCCCAGGTAGGCGTTACCGGTGCGGGAGGCCCAGCTGGGGAGGTCGTTCTTGGAGCCCGGGTCCGTGCCCACGACCTCCAGAATCTCGCCGCTGGCCAACTCCGCCATGGCCTTCTTGGTTTTCAGCAAAGGCAACGGACAGGCGTCCCCGCGACAATCCAGGGTCCGCTGGGGGGTGAATTTACCCATGGAACTGCTCTCCTTAAAATCGGTTTTTCCTGGTTGAGGCTGCCAGGCAGCCGTTCATTAGCTATCAGCAGTCAGCGTTCAGCTTTCAGCAAAAAAGGGGAATCGCACGGATGCAAGGTAACACCACTCCCCCCTTGGGGCCTCAACCGGAGTCTTCTCAAAACTGGAAACCGGAAACTCGAAACTCGAAACTCTCAGTCTTCCACTTTGCAGAACAACTCCCGGGTGATGGCGATGAGTTCCAGGAGCCGCGGGTTACCGAGGCGGTAGAAGACCTGCTGGGCCACCCGGCGGGATTCCAGGATCTCCTTGTCCTTGAGCAGGTTGAGGTGCTGGGAGATGCTGGACTGGCTGACCCCCACGGCTTTTTCCAGATCCTGCACCGAGCGCTCCCCGTCGCCCAGCAGGTGAATGATCATCAGCCGGATGGGGTGGGCCAGCACCTTGAGGCACCGGGCCGCTTTTTCCAACCTTTCCTGCATGTATGCATTATTCATAATATTCATATATGCTAATATAGTAACCTGCGTCAAGAAAATGTCAAGCGGGGCAAAAATTTTTTTTCCCTAGTTTCCCCTTCCATAGTCCCCCCCTATGGCTATAATTAGAGGTAGATTTAGCGCCTGCCGGAAGACGCGCTCTGACCCTCTGGAGGTCTCTATGCCCAAGAAAGCCCTCTGGCTCATTATCTTTTTCACCCTGCTCTTTATTTTGGGAATCAACACCGGTGATCTGGAGTACCTGCTTAATCTGGGCAATACCATCTGCCTGTCCTGCATCGGGGTGGGATAATGACCCGACTCCGAACGCTGGTCCAGACCCTGGTGGCGCTGGGGACCAACGCCTACCTCATGTTTCCTTTCGGGGCGGTGATCTACCAGGGGCCGTTGAAGGCGGTGTGCCATCCGGGACTCAACTGCTATTCCTGTCCCGGGGCCTTGCTGTCGTGCCCCGTGGGTGCGGTCCAGAACTTCATGGCCAGCCTCCGGTTCAGCATGCCGGGCACCTGGCCCCATCTGGGCACGCTGGTGGTGGGCTATCTGGGGTTCATCGGCACCCTGGTGGGGCGCTTGCCTTGCGGCTGGCTCTGCCCCTTCGGGTTTATTCAGGACCTCCTCCACAAGATCCCCTGCCCCAAGTTTTCCCTGTGGTCGCCCCTCAGGTACGTCAAATACGGGGTGTTGGTGGTGCTGGTACTGATCATGCCCGTCTGGCTGGTGGACGCCTCCGGCCTGGGCCACCCTTGGTTCTGCAAGCTCCTGTGCCCGGCCGGCACCCTGGAAGGGGCCCTGCCCCTGATTTTCCTCAAGCCCAGCCTGTGGGCCACCCTGGGGTTTTTCTTCTGGAACAAGCTTACCATCCTGATAATCATTATTGTCCTGGCCATCCTCATCAGCCGGCCCTTTTGCCGCATCCTCTGTCCCCTGGGGGCTTTTTACAGCCTGTTCAGCCGCATGACCCTGGTGCAGCTGGAGTTCATCGAAGGCAACTGCGTGGAATGCGGCTCTTGCGCGCGCAAGTGTCCCACCGGGGTCAAGCCCCAGGAAGAGTTCGACAGCCGGGAATGCATCATGTGTCTGAAGTGCCTGGACGCCTGTCAGTTCCGGGCTCTGTCCTTCGGGGTGCGCCGGCTGCCCCACCATAAGCAGGTGAAGCGTACGACCTCGCCCATCTAGACTATGGAAAAAAAACCTTGACAGGCATTTTATTTAATTCATAATAATTCAAGTAAATTACAGCCGCAGCGCCTCAGGAGAAACGGGTCATGGCCCTCACCAAGGAAAAATTGATCAGCCGCTTACAGACCCAGGTAGGCTTAAGTAAGCAGGAATCCCGCTCAGTGGTGGAACGAGTCCTGGACATCATGAAAGAGGTTTTGGCCCAGGGGGACGACCTGCTCATCAGCGGTTTTGGGAAATTCTCGGTGAGGCAAAAAAACGCCCGCCGGGGCAGAAACCCGCAAACCAAAGAAAATCTCATCCTCCGGGCCCGCAAGGTCGTGGTGTTCAAAACCTCCGGAGTGCTGCGCAACCGCATTAACGAAGAAAGTTCCTCATAGATACTCGCCCAAACCGGCAACTCCTAAGAAAGGCCTTGTAAGCGCCGCGCGTCCTCGTTCTTGCTGGTAGGGACCCTGTTTCAGAAGGAACCAAGGCCATGGAACGAAGCCGCCAGAAGGCCCCATTTCAGGGCTTATGCAGCTTAAGTTGCAGCCGTCGGACCTTCATCCGGGCCGGCGCCGGCGCCCTGGCTTTATTTGCCCTCCCCTGCCGTCCCCATGACGCCGGCGCCCAGGAAATCAGCCAGGGATACCTCAACCCCCACCCCGCCGCCTTCTTTCGCAAGCTGCCGAACAAGTTGGTCCAGTGCCAGCTCTGCCCCCGGAATTGCGAGGTCATGGACGGCGACCGGGGGGAATGCGGGGTCCGGGAAAACCGCCAGGGGGAGTATTACACCCTGGTCTACGGCAATCCCTGCGCCGTGCACGTCGACCCCGTCGAAAAGAAACCTTTGTTCCACGTGCTCCCCGGCAGCGCGTCCTTTTCCATCGCCACCGCGGGCTGCAACCTGCACTGCAAGTTCTGCCAGAACTGGGAGATTTCCCAGGCCCGGCCGGAGAAGACCTATAACGTCAACCTGCCGCCGGCAAGGGTCATAGCCGAAGCCCGGAAAACCGGCTCCCGTTCCATCGCTTATACTTACGTGGAGCCCATGATCTTTTACGAATACATGGCCGACACGGCCCGCCTGGCCAAAGAGGCGGGCATTCTCAACGTCTGCCATTCCGCCGGGTACATCAACCCGGAACCCCTGAAAAAGCTGACCCAGGTCCTGGACGCGGCCTGCGTTGACCTCAAGTCTTTTGAGTCCAAGTTCTACCAGGACCTGGTGGGCGCCCAGTTGGGCCCGGTGCTGGAGACCCTGAAGACCCTGCGCTCCCAGGGGGTGCACCTGGAAATCGTCAACCTGGTGATCCCCCAGTTCAACGATAAACCCGAATCCATTACCAAAATGTGCGCCTGGATCGCCGGCGAGTTGGGGCCCCTGACGCCGATGCACTTTTCCCGGTTTTACCCCCTGTACAAGATGATTAATCATTACCCCACCCCGGTGAGCACCCTGGAGCGGTGCCGGGAGCTGGCCCTGAAGGCGGGCCTGAAGTACGTCTACCTGGGCAACATCCCGGGGCACACCGCGGAGAACACCTTCTGCCACCAGTGCGGCAAACTGCTCATTGCCCGCACCGGCTACCGCATTGGGGAGACGCACCTGAAGGAGGGGAACTGCGGTTACTGCGGGGTTAAAATTCCGGGCATTTGGGGGAAGCCGCAGGCGGCTTGAGATTTCCGTTTTTCGTTCTTCGTTTTTCGTTTTTCGTTGAACAAAAAGAGATGAAGAAGGGTTGAACACTTCAGCCCAATCTGGCCCCCATGGTCGCCTTCTTGAAAAACCGAATCTCTTTCCTGGTCAAGTTGAACCGACCCAAAACCGAAGACCAAATACTAAAAACGAAAAACCAAAAACCAAAAACGGTCTCATGAGTTACCGCTGCGGCATCATCGGCCTGCCTAACGCCGGGAAGACCACCATCTTCAACGCCCTGACCGCCGGGTCGGCCGAAGTGGCCAGCTACCCTTTCTGCACCATCGCCCCCAACACCGGGGTGGTGGCCATCCCTGATGCCCGGCTGGCGCGCCTGGGCGAGCTTCTGAAACCCCAAAAGCTAACGCCCGCCACCATCGAGTTCGTGGACGTGGCCGGGCTCATCGAAGGGGCCTCCCGGGGGGAGGGGCTGGGCAACCAGTTCCTGGCGGCCATCCGGGAGGTGGACCTGCTGGTCCACGTGGTGCGGTGCTTCGGCGGCGCTTCCTCGCCCCACCCCTTGGCCCACCTGGACCCGGTGCGGGACGTGGAAGTGGTGGAAACGGAGCTGATCCTGGCGGACCTGGAGGTGCTGGCGCGCCAGCGGGTAAAAGTGGAAAAGCGGGCCCGGGCCGGGGACAAAACCGCCGCCCCCGCCCTGGCCGCCCTTTCCAGGGCGGAGGCCGGTCTCAACGGCGGCAAGTGGGTCCGGGACCTGGCCTTAAGCCCGGGAGACCTGGAACATTTAAGCGCCACCCCCTTGCTGACCTTGAAACCGTGCCTGTTCGTGGCTAACTTAAGCGAGGCGGAACTCCAAGGCGGCCCGCATTACCAGGCCCTGCTCAAGTTGGCCGAAGACCGCCGGGCCCCGGTGGTGCCCATCCTGGGGGACCTGGAAGCCGAACTCCTGGAGTTTTCCCCTGAGGAGCGGGCCGAATTTCTCACCGGCCTGGGTCTCAAAGAGCCGGGCATTACCCGGCTGATCCGGGAGTCCTTCCGGCTGCTGGGACTGGTCACCTTCTACACCATCGTGGGGCCCGAAGTGCGGGCCTGGACCGTCCCCGCGGGCACCCCGGCCCCCAAGGCCGCGGGCCGGGTGCACTCGGACATGGAAAAAGGCTTCATCCGGGCCGAAGTGATGAGCTGCGACGACCTGGCCCGCGAGGGCAGCCCCGCCAGAGTCAGAGACGCCGGGCGTCTGCACGTGGAGGGCAAAGATTACCTGGTCCGGGACGGGGAGATCCTGCTGTTCCGCTTCCAGAGGTGAACCTGGGCTCAGCGGACGCGGTTGCAATTTTTGATCTAATGTGATATAAAATTATAGGGAAAGGAGGTGGCAAAGGATGTTCGTAATTGGCCAGTTGGCCGTTTACCCCGCCCATGGCGTGGGGAGGATCGAATCTGTCCAAGAGCGGAAGGAATCGCCTTCTCTGGAAAAGTTCTACATTATGCGTCTGCTGGACAGTGACATGATCATCATGATCCCCACCGGCAATGCCCGCAATATCGGGCTCAGAGACATGATCGATGCCCCGGCGGTAACCGAAGTTTATAAGATCCTGCAGCACCGCCCCACTCGCCTCAACAACCAAACCTGGAACCGCCGGTACCGTGACTACATGGACAAGATCAAGACCGGCTCCCCCTTCCGCGTGGCGGAAGTGCTCCGGGACCTGACCCTTCTCAAGTCCGAAAAGGACCTCTCCTTCGGGGAACGCAAGATGCTGGACACGGCAAAAAACCTCTTAATCAAAGAACTCTCCCTGGTAAACAACGAGAAAGAAGACCAGGTCGAGGCCCAACTTCAGGAGTTGCTGGAAAACGATTCCTGAGCAGTTTTTCTCTTTTCCGCGTCTGATTTAATTAACTTGAACTGCGGCACCATTTTTCAACTTTTTTTCATAAAACCGAGGGCGCTTATTCGGCCCTACCCCCGACGCCGGTCGCGAGGCTACCACTTTGCCGCGGCGCCGGAAACCTTACACCCCGCCTTTAATTTTTCCTGCGAAAGGAGGTGAGAGCTTACGTGTTAACGAAGATGGTCATTGGGGCCATCATGGGGACTATATGCGCGGTGAGCGGCTACCTCATCGCTTCCCAGATTCCGCAGTTCGACCACCTGTGGTGGGCCGGTTACGCGGGAGCCGCCGCCGGATTCGCGGTGGCCATGCTGACCCTGGGCCTGGAGCAGGTCATCAAGCGCATTCCCCTGAAGACCATAGTGGGCAGCACCCTGGGCCTTTTCGTGGGCCTGGGGATCGGCAAACTGGCCAGCTATCCCTTTGACAAGTACCTGGAACTCCCCAACCTGCAAATTCCTTTATATATCTTTTTTTCTGCAATTTTCGGTTATATCGGCCTGGTGTTGGGGGGTAAGAAAGTCTCCGAGGTCGCCACTCCCTATTTCCTGGACCCCGCCACCAAGCCGTCGCGCCTGCTTTTGAAAATCCTGGATACCAGCGTCATCATCGACGGCCGTATCGCCGACATCGCCGAAACGGGCTTCATCGAAGGCACCCTGGTGGTCCCCAAATTTATCCTGGAAGAATTGCAATATATCGCCGACTCCCCCGACGACCTGCGCCGGAGCCGGGGCCGCCGGGGTCTGGACATCCTGAAACGGCTGCAGCAGCAAAACCCCTTGCGGGTGGAGTTTCCGGACGACGACTTTCCCAAGGCGGCGGGAGTGGACTCCAAACTGGTGTCCCTGGCCTTGAAGCTCCGGGGGGGCAAGATCCTGACCAACGACTTCAACCTCCACAAGGTGGCGGAACTGCAAGGGATCGAGGTCCTCAACATCAACCAGCTGGCCAACGCCATGAAACCGGCAGTGTTGCCGGGAGAGACCCTAAACGTCCAGATCCTGCGGGAGGGAAAATCCCAGGGCCAGGGCATCGCTTATCTCGACGACGGCACCATGGTGGTCATCGAAAACGCCCGGCGCTTCATCGGCCGGGAGGTGGAAGTCTCGGTCACCAGCGTCCTGCAGACCACCGCCGGACGGATGATCTTCAGCGAAGTCAAAAACGGCGGCGCCCTGCGCAAGGTGTGAGGGGTGAAAACTAATTTGAGGGGAGGGCCGGGGGATTTTTTGTAAGTGAGTCCCCCGCCCTCCCCTCAAACTCCCCTCCCAACCCCCTATAAGGAGTTGGGGGAGAGGGTTTGGGAGAGGGATTGTTAGTGGCCTTCTGCCCCTGCCCCCTCTCCCAAAATCTTTCTTGCAACAACCTCAAATCGTGTGTTGATGCTTGCCAATCAAGTGCCGGGGGCCTCTGAAACTCAGGCCCTCACCGTGGCGGACTCCGAAGCCGGGGCCCGCCTGGACCAGTTTTTGGCCCGCGGCCTCAACTGGTCCCGGGCCCGGCTGCAAAAATTGCTGAAATCCGGGCGGGTGGCGGTCAACGGGCAAATCCGGCCCGCGTCCTACCGGGTGCGCCCGGGCGACGCGGTGCTGGTGTCGGTACCGCCGCCGGAGCCCAGTCATCTGGCACCCGAAGCCCTGCCCCTGGATATCATCTTCGAGGACCGGGACCTCCTGGTGGTGAACAAGCCGCCGGGGCTGGTGGTGCACCCGGCGCCCGGGCACCGGGGCGGCACCCTGCTCAACGCTTTGTTGCACCACTGCCCGGAACTCCAGGAAATCGGGGAGGTCAGCCGCCCGGGTCTGGTGCATCGCCTGGACAAAGACACCAGCGGCCTCCTGGTGGTGGCCAAGACCTCCCTGGCGCACCAGGCCCTTATCCGCCAGTTCCAGGCCCGGGAAATCAGCAAGCGCTACCTGGCCCTGGTGTGGGGCCGCCTGCCGGAGGCCGCGGGCCGGATTGAGACGGAGGTGGGGCGCCACCCCACCCAGCGCCAGAAGATGTCGGCGCATCCCCGCCGGGGCAAGGCCGCGGTGACTCTCTGGCGGGTGCGCCGGGAGTTCCCCGGTCCCCTGACCCTGGTGGAGCTTGAGCCCAAAACCGGGCGCACCCACCAGCTTAGGGTGCACCTGGCTTCCCTGGGCCACCCGGTGCTGGGGGACGCCACCTACGGCGGCGGGGTGAGCCGCCTGGCCGGGGCGCCGAAGCTCAAGGACCTCAAACCCCTGGTGCACCGCCAGCTCCTCCACGCCTGGCAGTTGGGCCTCACCCACCCCCGCACCGGGGAAAAATTGACCTGGGAAGCGCCCCTGCCGGAGGATTTTCAGGCGGTGATGGACTACTTAATGAAATTGAAATAAGACATGCATTAATTGACAATTATTTGGCGTCGGAAGTCATATTTATAGATATATTTTCCTATAGGATAGGTGATGCAAAAGAAAGAATGGGTAGCATACAATTATTGTATAGCGTTCATAGACCTTCTTGGGCAGCGTGAGCAATATAAAAACGAAGGATTGCTTCCCATATTTGCATCCGATCGAGAAAAGGCGACATTCAACCGAAAGGTTAAGGACACAATAGGCGCCATTTTTTCTCTACAAAAGGATGCCGAGAACATGATGCAAGCTGCCTTAGCCCCCAATCCCAAACGTAAAATGCAATTGCCATCTTATCTACATGAAACCTATGATGAGATGCAACGCACTAAAATAAAGCGTCAAACGTGGTCTGATGGGTTAGTCTTTTTCGCTTGTCTTGGCGATCCAGAAGTCAAATGCCCGGTTAATGCACCCTTCGGTCTCTTCGCTTTAGCGGGTACTATGTGTTTTTTGGGCCTAGCTAAGAAACGGCCAATTAGAGGTGCAATTGACATAGCTTGGGGAATGGAATTGCATGACGATGAATTGTACGGTCCAGCAGTCGCAAAGGCTTACGAACTTGAAAGTTACGTGGCGCAATACCCGAGAATAATTGTAAGTGACAGGACGATAGGTTTTTTGGAGGCTCATCTCCAGAATGTCGAAAATGATATATATTCGCAATGCAATCGGCAGCTTGCCGAGATGTGTCTAAATATGATTGGTGAAGATATCGATGGTCACTTTATCATTCATTATTTGGGAGATTCGTTTAGAGAATATATTTCTAAAAAATTACATAAGGATATATATAAGAAAGCTATTGAATTTATACAGGACCAATCTGAGAAGCATCGGAGATCAAAAGAAAATAAAGATTCTAATAAATTGTCGTTTAGGTATTCACACTTGCTCTCCTATTTTACGGCGCATCCTTTAGCAGAGTAACTATCAGGTAGGTACCGCCCACCATGAATACCGAATGAATAAGGTGGGCAACTACATAATACTTAAGGGGTTGGGGGAGGGAGTCTGAGGGAAGGGGCAGGGGGTTCCCACAGGCGAGACGCCTGTGCTACTGGCCCCTGGCCCCCTCCCTCAAGGGACACTACCCAAGGTTAATATGCTCAGAGTCGCCATTACCGGGGGGGCAGGAAGCGGGAAGAGCACCGTGGCCCGCATGTTTCGGGAGTTAGGGGTCCCGGTGTTGGACGCGGACGAGGCGGCCCGCCACGCGGTGGCGGTGGGGACTCCTGCCTGGCAGGAGTTGCGCCGCCGCTACGGCCCGGAGTATTTCCGGGAAAACGGCGAGCTCGACCGGGCCAAAGTGGCCGCCCGGGTCTTCGCCGACCCCGAGGAGCGCCGGGTTCTCAACGCCATCATCCACCCCCGGGTGGCCGAAGAAATTAAGCAGCGTCTGGGAGACCTGGAGAAGCAAGGGGCGCCCCTGGCGCTGGTGGAGGTGCCCCTGCTCTTCGAAGCGGGTCTCGCAGGGGCCTACGATAAGATCATCGTGGTGGACGTGGACGAGGCCCACCAGAGGGAGCGCTTGGGCGCGCGGGACCAGCGCCGGGGAGAGGCGGAAATCCAGGGGATTCTCCAGGCCCAGCTCCGCCTGCAGGATAAAGTAAAAAGAGCCGACTACGTGGTTGACAACCGGGGGCCCTTGAACCTAACTTTGAATCAGGTTAAAATCATCTTGGGGGAACTGCAAAAAATCAGCTTGACAGGGGCGGCCAAAAAGGTTAGCGTCCCTAACTAACCTACCTTAAGTAATCCCGGTACAGGCCCGATACGTTAAAAACTAAGGAAACCCCGAACCATCTCCCTGGCTTGAGTTGAACTTATCCGCGCTCTTTCCCCGATGCAGGGCTTCCGCCAATCGCCGGCCAGGCCAAGGACCATTGACTTATACGCGGTGATATTTACCGCAAACCTTACAACCATCATCGAAAACCACCCTACCAGTGGTATGGCATTTTTCCCATGAGCGATAAAGAGGTAATAATGAATTTATCCGAATTGAAGCACAAGAAGATCAACGACCTGGCGACCCTGGCCCGGGACCTGAACGTGGAAGGCGCCGCGGGCATGCGCAAGCAGGAACTCATCTTCGCCATCCTGCAGGCCCAGGTGGAGAAAAACGGGGTGATCTCCGGCGCCGGGGTGTTGGAGATCCTGCCCGACGGCTTCGGGTTCCTCCGGGCCCAGGACTACAACTACCTGCCGGGGCCGGATGACATTTACGTCTCGCCTTCCCAGATCCGGCGCTTCAACCTGCGCACCGGGGACACCATCTCCGGGCAGATCCGCCCCCCCAAAGAAGGGGAGCGCTATTTCGCCCTGCTCAAGGTAGAGACGGTCAACTTCGAAGACCCCGCGGTGGCCCGGGACAAGATCCTCTTCGACAACCTGACGCCCCTGTACCCCGACCAGCGCCTCAAGTTGGAAACCGAGGCGGACAACTTCTCCGCCCGCATCATGGACCTGATGACCCCGGTGGGCATGGGCCAGCGGGGCCTCATCGTGGCCGCGCCCCGCACCGGCAAGACCATGCTGCTGCAAAACCTGGCCAACAGCATCGCCAAAAACCACCCGGAGGTCGTGCTCATCGTGCTCCTCATCGACGAGCGGCCGGAAGAAGTGACGGACATGGCCCGCAGCGTCGAAGCCGAAGTGGTGAGCTCCACTTTCGACGAACCGGCCCAGCGCCACATCCAGGTGGCGGAAATGGTCCTGGAGAAGGCCAAGCGGTTAGTGGAGCACAAGCGGGAGGTGGTGATTCTGCTGGATTCCATCACCCGGCTGGCCCGGGCCTACAACACCGTGATCCCGGCCAGCGGCAAGATTCTCTCCGGCGGTCTGGACGCCAACGCCCTGCAGCGGCCCAAGCGCTTTTTCGGCGCGGCCCGCAACATCGAGGAGGGGGGAAGCCTGACCATCATCGCCACCGCGCTCATCGAGACCGGCAGCCGCATGGATGAGGTGATCTTCGAGGAGTTCAAAGGCACCGGCAATATGGAGATTCACCTGGACCGGAAGCTCACCGAGAAGCGCATCTTCCCGTCCATCGACATCAACCGCTCCGGCACCCGGAAGGAAGAACTGCTGCTGCCGCCGGAAGACCTGAACCGCATCTGGATTCTGCGCAAGCTCCTGTCGCCGCTCAGCCCGGTGGACAGCATGGAATTTTTGCTGGAGAAACTCAGGGGGACCCGCAACAACCAGGAATTCCTGGGGGCCATGAACCGGTAGGACTAAAGACGCCCTGCCGGTTTAAACCCATTTACTCTCTTTTTTGTTCCAGTTCCTCTTAATCTCTTCCTTGTCTTTCTTGGTGGCCCCGAAAGCCGACTCGCACACCGACTCCCACTTGTGTGGGTCGGACCGGAAGTCCTTCTTGTAAGGGCTGTTGGAGGAATCCTTGCAGAAGATGGTGGGCATGCCGATGAGCCGCTCCACCTCGGAGTCGCAAATCTGGCATTTGGTGAGGGGCTCGTCGCTTATCTTCTGCTCCACCTCAAAGATGTGCCCGTGTTCCTTGCACTTGTACTCGTAAGTCGGCATCAGGCTCTCCTTGACAGGCGCCTCTAAATTTCTTGACAGGCACCCCGCGTGACGCTAATTTTAGCAGAAATCTCGATTATTTCTAACAGATTTTTCCTTTAAGGCCAATACCCGGGGCTCAAAGGGGCGGGGTTTAAACCCGCCCCTACCACCCTAGCGACTACGGAGAGGAGATCTCATGCAGATACCCGCCCTTAAAGCCGTCACCATCGAAATCCTGGTGGACAACTTCTTCGACGTCTTCGAACCGTCCCGTCCCGGCATCGTGGAGCGCGTGGTTCCCGGCCGCCTCCCCAAGCCGTTGGTGGCCGCCCACGGACTGGCCTATCTCATCACCCTGGAGCAAAACGGCAAGCTGACTCGCATCTTGATGGACGCGGCCAACGCCCCCCTGCCCTTGTTCAATAATCTGGAAGCCCTGGGCCATACCCCGGACGAGATCGACGCGGTGGTGGTGAGCCACGGGCACCCGGACCACTACGGCGGCCTCATGGGCTTCCTGGCCAAGCGTTTCGGGCCCTTGCCCATCTATCTGCACCAGGACATCTTTTTCCCCAGGCTGTTTATTACCCCCCGGGGGCGCGTCGGCCCCTGGACCATAACGCCGGAACAGATTACCGAAGCGGGAGGTAAGCTCCAGGAGAACCGGGGCCCCCAACTGGTGCTGGACCAGATCCTGCTCACCGGCACCGTGGAGGCCACCACCGACTATGAAAAGCCGCTGCCGGTCTTCAAACGCCTGGTGCAGGGCACAGAGGAGCCCGATACCTTCACCGACGAGCAGGCCCTGGTGGCTAACGTGGAGGGCCGGGGCCTGGTGGTCATCGGCGGCTGCTCCCACCCCGGCATCGTCAACATGGTGAAGTACGCCCAGAAACTCACCGGGGTGGATAAGGTGGCCCTGATTATCGGCGGCTTCCACCTCACCGCCCACGGCGACGACCTCATCCATAACACCATCCAGGGATTGAGAGACCTCAACCCCGAACTGATCATCGCCGGCCACTGCACCGGATTCCGGGCGCTGACCAAACTGGCCGTCGCCTTCCCCGATAACTTCATGGTGAGCTGCGTGGGCACCAAAGTGCTGGTGGTGGGGGGGTGAGATATTGTGGGGGAGGGCCAGGGAGCGAGGCTCCCTGCCCTCCCCCACACCCCCTCCCAACCCTGCAAAAGGGGCCTGGGAAGGCGGGCCACAAGGGCCCGACTTCCCAGGCCAAACTTAAGGGATTGGGGGTGGGGGTTTGGGGGAGGGGGTAAGGGCTTTCTGCCCTTAGCCCCCTCCCCCAAAGGAATCACCATGGACAAACTGAGCTTCGGCGAAGAGGTCATGATCGGGGCTCTGGCCCGGCAGGTGGGCGACGGCGACTGGGCCGCCTGCGGGACGCTGTCGCCCATGCCGGCCGCGGCCCTGTGGCTGGCGAAATTGACCCATGCCCCCCGGGCCGCAGTGTTCGTGGCGGGCAGCCGGGACTTTTGGCCCTTCGAAGGCGAGTGGCGGGGGTTTTTCGACCTGGCCCAGACGGGCCGGCTGAACGTCTTTTATCTGAGCGGCGCCCAGATCGACGGGGTGGGGAACCTCAACCTCATGGCCGTGGGCGACTACCGGCACCCCAAAGTGCGGCTCCCCGGGGGTGCGGGCTCCGCCATTTTGGCTTACGTGGTAGAGCGGGTGGTCCTGTTCAAGACGGCCCACGAGGCCCGGGGCCTGGTCCCCAAGGTGGACGTGATCACCGCGCCGGGCCACACCCCGGATTTAAGCCCCTGGCAGCGCCCGGGCCGTATCACCCGGCTCGTCACGCCCAAATGCGTCTTCGCCTTTGACCCGCCCAACCCGCCTATTTTAGAGAGCCTGCATCCCGGGGTGACCGAAGGGGAAGTGCGGCAGCTAACGGGCTTCGAATTTCGTCTACCGGCCCAACTGTCGGAAACTCCAGCTTTAACCGCAGATGAACGCCGATTGCTTTACGGCCCGGTGCAGGAGCAACTGGCCCGGGTTTATCCCCATTTCGCCGCGCGGTTTGCTTAGTCTGAGGCCAGATCAGCGCCGTTCACAACCTATTGTCCCTTCCCACCAGGAACATTACCAAGATTGCCATGAATTATTTCCCCCACCGGGGGAGGGTGATTATTTTTAAAAGCACGATATGTTAAGGTGGTATATCACCCCCACCCCAGCCCTCCTCCCTCAAGGGGGAGGGAGATAGACGGTGTTTTTATGGTCTTCTTACTGTGAAGCAGAAAACCTGATTTCACTATGCCTCAACCCGTTGAAGAGTTCCCCAACCGAGTGCATTTCCCCTTTCTGGCCAACCTGGAGATTCCGCCGGAATGGGAGGCCGCGACCGGGCGCTGGCTGGAAGCGGGCGGCGCGGTCATGGTGTTGGGGGCGCCGGACACCGGCAAGAGCACCCTGTGCCGCTACCTGCTGTACCGGGCTTACGCGGCCGGCCAGCGGGCGGCCCTCATCGACCTGGACGTGGGCCAATCCCACCTGGGGCCCTCCACCACCCTGGGGTTGGGGTTTTTCCCGCCTCGGCGTCCCGGGGACGGCAGCCTGTTCCCTGAGGGCCTGTATTTCATCGGCCAGACTTCCCCGGTGGGGGCCATCCTGGAGGTGGCGGTGGGCTGCCGGGTGTTGGGCGACCAGGCCCGGGCCGCGGGCATTAACCGGGTAGTGGTGAACACCAGCGGTTTCGTCCAAGGCCCCGGGGCCTTGAAACTGAAGCGCTCCCAGGTGGAGCTGCTGGACCCTACCCTCATCTTCGCTCTGCAGCGCGCCGATGAGCTGGAGCCCCTGCTCCGGGGCCTGGGGGCGGCTGACCGGGGCGAGGGGGGCGAGGCAACCTCTCCCCAACCAGGTACGGCCAATTCCCCGCACCTCCCCGGGGCTGGGTCTCCTCACATTATCCGCTCTGGATCGGGTCCCTCAGATACCCCCTCTCCCCCGGGGGGAGAGGGTTGGGGTGAGGGGGAAAAGTCCACCCATCTGGATAGCATCCCCGATCATTTCACCCCCACCCCAGCCCTCCCCCCTCAAGGGGGAGGGAGAAATGCGGTAGCCGGAGAGGAAGGGGGAAAAGCTTTTTCCCAAAGGGAAGAGAGCCAAGCAGGCTCAGGGCTGTTGGGATTTGATAACGCGGTCTCAGGGCAGTCCCAGCCCCATCAGTCCGGTCTCGATCCTTCCCGCTCCATCCCGCCTTTCCCCGGTTGGCCCATCGTGCGGCTGCCGGTCTCCTCCCGGGTGAGGCGCCGCACTCCCGAGGAGCGCCGCGCCTACCGGGAAGGAAGATTCCGCCGGTATTTCCGCCAGGCCCGGCGTCTCACCTTACCCTGGCGGCCCCTGGTCTGGGAGGGCCTGCCCCTGGGGCGGGGCCGGCCTCTGGCTCCGGAGGAGTTGGCCCGGCTGGGCCGCACCCTGAAGCTCGAGGTTCTCTACGGGGAGTCCCAGGGCTCCCGGGCCCTGCTCCTGCTGGCGGAGCCGGCCCCGGGGCCCCTGGACGACGCCCTGGGGAAACCGGCGCCCTGGGAGATGGTGCATTGGCTCTCCTGGAGTGCGCTCGCCTTCCGACTGGTGGGGCTCCTGGACGGCCGCCGCCGCACCCTGGCCCTGGGATTGATCCTCCCGGCCCCCTTCAACCCCGAAGTTTTGTCCCTTTGGACCCCGCTGGCGCCCCAGGCCGCCTCCCAGGTGCGCTTCTTGAAATGGGGGAAAATAAAAGTTAATCTGGAAGGACGGGAGCTCTGACCTATGTGTGAACTATTCGCCATGACCGCGGGCCAGCACTACACCGCCCAGGAATATCTGCCGCTCTTCGCGGACAAGTCCCGAGCCAACATCAGCGGCTGGGGCATCGGTTTCTTCCGCCAGGGCGAGGTGTACATCGAAAAGTCCTGCGAAGGCATCTACGCGAGCGGTCAGGTCCACGACAGCTTTCAGCGCCTGGCCCGGGTGATTGACAGCCGGGTGATCCTGTCCCACATTCGCTGCACCAAGAGCGGCCATCAGAAGGAGTCCCACGCCCAGCCCCTCTCCGACCGGTTCCTGGACCACCAGTGGCTGTTCGGTTTTGCCGGAGAATCCAACAAGTTAGCCGCCTACGTCAGCCCCAGGCCGATAATCGAGGAAGACTTGCTGTCCGCCCGAGTCTTCGAGTTCGTCCGGGACGGGCTTTTGGCCCAGATGGAGGACTGGCCCGGCCTGAGCCTTTATCAGGGCCTGGCGGTGGCCTGCAAGAAGCTGATCACCCAATATCCCGGGGAATACATTTTTTTCCTGGCCAACGAAACGGTGCTCTTCACTTTCCTCAATCACGCCCAGGTCTTCCTGTACCGGCCGCCGGAGGCCCTGGGAGAATTCCTGGTGCTCACCACCGTCTCCGGGGGCCTGACCCTGGACCCGGAACACTGGCGCGGTTACGCCAATACCGACCCCACCCGGGGCCAGGTGCTCATCGTCTCGGGCTCGGATCTCCTCTACCAGGGACACCTCTGATGTGCGATCTCTTTGCCCTGTGCGCCTCTCAGAACTATTCCGCCGCCACCTCCCTGCCCCTGTTCGCGGTGCGGGGGCGACAGAACGTGCACGGCTGGGGCATCGGGTTCTTTCGCAAGCAACAGCCGGTGGTGGAGAAATCCGGGGAAAAGGTGTACCAGGACGGCAGGCTCCACGGCTCTTTCCAACGTCTGGCCCGGGTAGTGGCCGGCCCCATCATCCTGGCCCACATCCGCTATAAGTCCAGCGGCAAGGTGGATGAGTGCCACGCCCATCCCTTTGTCCTGGATTTCTGGGGCCAATCCTGGATCTTCGCCCATAACGGCAAGGCGCCGGCCATGGAGGCTTACGTGAGCCGACACCGCCCGGTGCTGGAGGCGGACAGCGACTCGGCCCGCACCTTCGAGTTCCTGCGGGACCGTTTCCTGGAGGCCGAACCCCGGCGGTCCTCCCTTTCCTTCCTCCAGGTTCTCAGGGAGGCGCTGGGGGAGCTCATCCGGGAGTATCCCGGGGAGTACAACTTGCTGCTCACCAACGGCCGGTTCCTCTGGGCCTTTACCAACCACCGGCAGCTGCTCCTGCTCAAAGGCAGCAGCAAGCTGGAGGACGCCCTGCTCCTCACCACCATCGAGGAAGGGCTGAGCCCGGAAAACTGGCAAAAGATTGCCGCCTCGGAAGGAACCCTGGGGAAGCTCCTCCTGGTGGCGGGCGGGGACCTGATCTTAACGTCGGACCTGGAGCCCTGAATGTTTCACGACAGCGACCCCAGACGTTGGCTTTCAGAAAACCTGTCATTGTCCCGAAAGGTTCAAAGTTCAAAGTTAACTTGGTGAACCCTGCGCACCGCGGCATCAGGCTTGTGGCGGGCACTGAGGCCCGCCCTAATGAACTTTTCATGCTTTACGAGTGAGCCGAAGCATATGCGCGACTGTTCCCGCAGAGGCAGGGTTTCCCCGCCCCTTCTGGCTTCCCGGCCACAGAAAGCCCTTTATACCAGGTTGCCGGCAAAAGGTATTTTTAATGTAGGGGGGTGATTTATCACGCCCTCAAGGGCGCAATGAATTGCGCCCCTACAAAAAATGCTAATTTTACCTCTAGGAGTGCAACCTGGTACTATCCAGAGGAAGCCTTCGAAAACTCCGCTTTTCCGAATCCCCCGAGGCAAATTTCAGTAGTTTTCCCCAAAAAAAATCAGGTTTCCCCTGAGTCACTTAATAGATTGAATCAACTTACTATCTAATGTAATGTGGGACTAAAAGCTCAGGGCCGTTTCAGCTTACAACCGTGGCGCTTTGAGCAGCACGGAGCACCCGGAGCGAGGCGCATCCCGTCAGGAGCCGAGGAGGAAAAAGCCAAGATTTGCAGCCGAGGTGCCGAAAGGTGTTAACAAGGAAAAATATCCAGGGCGCTTGTATGAGCCTCCTGCAGCAGAACCCCAACCTTTAAGGAGCGAGAGATGAAAGCAAAACCGCGATACCTGGGGTTCATAGCCGTCTGGTTCCTGGCGACGGCCTTGATACTGGCTCCAGGGTTTACCCCACCGGCCCAAGCTTCCGGGGAAGACGTGGCCATGTTTTATGACGATCTGGGCCAGATGGGCCAGTGGTTCGAATACGAGAACTACGGCGCCGTGTGGCATCCCAGCAACGTGGGCGAAGATTGGCGTCCCTATACCGACGGGCGCTGGGTGCCCACCAATGACGGTTATGTCTTTGAGTCCCAGGAACCCTGGGGGTGGGCCACTTACCACTACGGCAACTGGATGCCCACCGCCGGCTACGGCTGGGTCTGGGTCCCGGGGCGCACCTGGTATCCCTCCACGGTGGATTGGCGCACCAGCCCCGAAGACGCCCCGGTGGAGACCTCTTACGTGGGTTGGGCTCCCATTCCGCCGCCCGATTACGTGCCGCCGCCGGCCTACGCGCCGGCCTCCGGGTACTACCCCGGAGCTCCGGTGGGGGACTCCCTCAGTTCGCCTCTCTGGATCTTTGCCAGAGCGGCCAGTTTTCTGTTGGGTTTAGGGCAGCCTTACACGCCCGCTTACTCTTACGGCGGCTGCGGCTGTCTGGCGCCGCCGACCTATGTGCCGACGTTCTTCCCCCAAACCGTCATCGTCCCCAATTATTACACCCCTAACTACTATGGGCCCGGTATTATCGGCGCCGGGCTGATCGGGGCTTATAACTGGGGGCCGCCGGTGGGATACGTCTCCCGGGTCACCAACATCAACCAGACGGTGATCAACAATACCATCATCAATAACACCAACAACATTGGCAGGATCCACAATGTCAGACCCCCCGATTCGGTGATCAGCCGGAACCCGCACATCAGGGATATCACCCCGGCGAACCTGGTCCACGGCAAGCCCTTGCCGCCGTCCAACCGGGTCACCAACATCAGGATGGCCCAGGCCAACCTGAACAAACCCAACATCGTGCGGACGCCCCAGGGTGTAACGCCCATAAAGGCCAATATCCCCAGGGTAACACCGGTGGCCCACCAGCCCGGACAGGGCATTCCGGGGGCAGGGTTGCCGACCCGGGCCACCCAGCAACTCACCCCGCAGATGCAGCAGAGGATTAAGCAGTTGCCTCCGCAGCAACAGGTCATGCCGACCAAGCCGCTGCCCATCAAGCCGGCCCTGACCGCGGGCGGGGCTCAGCCCGGCGCTACCGGCAAGCCGGGGCAAGTGCAGCCGGGGGTCACCGGGAGGCCCGGCCAGGTACAGCCCGGTATTACCGGCAAACCCGGGGAATTGAAACCGGGTCAGCCTGGCTACAAGCCGCCCACCACCGGACCGGGTTTCGTGCAACCTGGAACTACCGGCAAGCCCGGACAGGTACAGCCTGGGGTGCAGCCGGGAGCCACGGGCAAGCCCGGCCAGGTACAGCCCGGGGTTACCGGCAAACCGGGAGAATTGAAACCCGGTCAGCCGGGCTACAAGCCGCCCACCACCGGACCGGGTTTCGTGCAACCTGGCACTACCGGCCGGCCCGGACAGGCACAACCCGGGGTTACCGGCAAGCCAGGTCAGGTGCAACCGGGAGTGGCGCCCCATACCGGAGCGGTGCAGCCCGGGGTAGCCAAGCCCGGGGCGACCCCTGCGGTCCCGGGCAAACCCGGACCGGCCCAACCGGCAGTTCCGCCTAAGGGTAGACCCGAAGTCACCGGCAGACCCGGACCGGGGCAACCCGGGGTCACCGGCAGACCGGGGCAGGCGCCGTCCGGAACGGCCCATCCGGGTGAGTTTCGGCCCAGCACCGGCCGGCCCGGAGAAGTGAAACCGGCCACCCCGACCAGGCCGCAGCCCCAGGCTCAGCCACAGCGGGTACAGCCGACCCAGCAACCGAAACCGCAGCCACCACCGGCGCGGATGCAGCCGCCGCCACAGCAACAGTCGCGGCCGCAGCCGCAGGCTCAACCTCAACGGGTGCAGCCGCAGCCTCAGCCGCGGCCGCAGCCACAACCCCAGGTAAGGCCGCAGCCTCAGCCGCAACCGCGGCCGCAACCACAGGCGCAGCCTCGGCCGCAGCCGCAAGCGCAGCCGAAGCCGCAGCCGCAGCCGCAAGCGCAGCCGCAAAAGCAGCAGGACAATAAGAAGAAGCCGCCAGAGCAGCACTAGTCGCGGCTTGCTGACTTGAAACCCCACTAGACCCCGGGTTTCCGTCCCCTCAGGGCGGAGACCCGGGGTTTCCTTTGTGCGCCCCGGTTGAGGACCTGCCCCGGACGTGCTATAATGGGTCCCGCTTGAGCCGCTCGCAGACATCCTGTGGTGGCGTTTCGTAATTACTTTGACCTTTAAAACCACTGTTTCTTTACCCCCCCTTTTCCCCAGGGGGACTTTAAGAACCTTTGAGCTTAGGTTTTCTGTTGATTTGCCATCCCAATATTTTTTGAACACAACCCTAATGAAGGGGAGGTAAGCATGCCTTCTATCCAGGAAATCCGCGCCTTTGAAATCCTCGACTCCCGGGGCCAGCCCACCGTGCTGGCCGACCTGCTTTTGGACAACGGCAGCCGCGCCCAGGCCATGGTGCCTTCCGGTGCCTCCACCGGGGAAAACGAGGCCCTGGAACTGCGCGATGGCGGCCCCCGCTATCTGGGGAAAGGAGTGCTGCAGGCCGTTAAAAATATTCACGAAGTCATCGCCCCTAAGCTCAAGGGCCTTAACCCGCTGAACCAGGCGGGCATCGACCGGCTCCTGTGCGACCTGGACGGCACCCCCACCAAGAGCCGCCTGGGGGCCAACGCCATCCTGGCCGTCTCCATGGCGGTGGCCCGGGCCGGGGCCGCGGTAGCCGGTCTGCCCCTGTACCGTTACCTGGGGGGCACCGCCGCCACCCAGCTTCCCATGCCCATGCTGAACATCATCAACGGCGGGGCCCACGCCGGCAACAACCTGGACATCCAGGAATTCATGATCATGCCCGTGGGCGGTCCCAGCTTCGCCGAGGCCCTGCGGATGGCCGCGGAAGTCTTCCAGACGTTGAAGAAGGTGCTGAGTTCCAAAAAGCTGTCCACCGGCGTGGGAGACGAAGGCGGCTTCGCCCCGGATCTGCCTTCCCACGAGGCGGCCCTCGACCTCATCTTGGAGGCCATCGAGAAGGCCGGCTACCGGCCTGGAACCGACGTGGTGCTGGCTCTGGACCCGGCGGCCTCGGAGTTTTTCGACCAGGCCAAGGAAGATTACGTCTTCAAGAAAGGGGACGGCTCCCATAGGTCCGCCGCGGCCATGACGGCATACTACCGTGGTCTGGCCGACCGCTACCCCATTGTCTCCATAGAAGACGGACTGGCTGAAAACGACTGGGACGGCTGGGTGCATCTCACCCGGGAATTGGGGAGCAAGCTGCAACTGGTGGGAGATGATATTTTCGTTACCAATATCAATTACTTGCAGAAAGGCATCGAGATGGGCGCGGCCAACGCCATCCTCATCAAGCTGAACCAGATCGGCACGGTCACCGAGACCCTGGACGCCATCAACCTGGCCCGGCGCCACGCTTACCGGGCCGTCATCTCCCACCGCTCCGGGGAGACGGAGGACACTTTTATCGCCGACCTGGCGGTGGCCACCGGGGTGGGGCAGATCAAGACCGGGTCGGTGTCCCGCTCCGAGCGCATTGCCAAGTACAACCGCCTGCTGCTCATCGAGGCGGAACTGGGGGCCGCGGCCCGCTTCCGGGAAGATCCATTTTGGCAGAAATAACCCGGGGGAGTGGATTTTTTTTAAGGGGGGCTCTTGCCTGACCCGGTTGATTTTTGAGCCTGGAAGCCCTTTCAGACTAGCTAGCAATTTTTGACAAATTGGGGCCTTGGTGTTATCCTGGCAGGAAAATTATCACGACTGAGCCGGCACAATAAGGGGGAGATTATGGTGCGGCGAGGATTTGGCAAAGGCGTGGCGGCCGTGCTGCTGGCAGTGGTTATTTCGGCGCTGCCGGGCCTGGCCGGGGGCGCTGATTTCGACCTCAGCAAATTCAACCAGGAATTGGGGCTGCGCTTTGCGTACGGCAAAAATACGCACGGCGCCACCGTGCATCTCTACAGTTTGTTGCCCCGCTGGGGCATTTTCTTCTTGAAGCCCGGCAAGCAACTGGGGCCCTTTGGGGCCTCCTTTGTGGTGGAGGGCATCATGAGCATAGCCGGCGCCGAAGAGACCGGCTTTGAACTGGGCTTCACCCCCATGTTAAAGCTCAGCTGTCTGGTCTTTCCCGGGGTCCTGGCCTACGTGGAAGGAGGCGCCGGGATGATCAGCGAAAGCATCAACAGCCCTGCCATCGCCCATGCCTTCAATTTTACTCCCCAGGTGGGGGGCGGCTTCGACATCGCCTTGACCGGGCAAATGGCCTTTTCCGTGGCCTACCGTTTCCGCCACTCTTCCAACGCCGGGCTTTATAATGAAAACCCGGCTTTCAACGTCAATTTCTTTCAGGCCGGTCTGGCTTACTACTACTAGTTCTGATTTAGCCTTCCTCCGGTAAAGAATCCCGGCTCCTTGCCGGGATTCTTTACCTGCCTGCTTTTCCTTGGCACCTAATAATACCAAGTTGCCGTCAAAAAGGTACTTTTCATGTAGGGGCGTGACTTATCAGGCCCGCAAGGGCGCCATGAATTGCGCCCCTACAACAAAAATGCTGATTTTACTCTATGAGGGCAACCCGGTATAAAACGTTTAAATAACTTCTAGCTGATTTTTCTGCCCACCGCGCAACGTCTGCCAATCACTTGCAGTGAAAAATAAAATAAAAGCCTGCCGCAGAATTTCTCCGATCATACTGCAATCCTGTTTTTGAAATTCATTTAGGTACTTTTGCCTAGGGCAAAATAGGTATTTTTACCGGTTGTCATTCGGTCGGCCCTGTATTTAATTATAATCAATCTAAGATGCCGGGATAATTACACATGTTGTCGGGGATGGCAAACCCGGGAAAGGAGCAACAAAATGTCAGCGGCGATTTTCTTCGGTGGGTTGGTCGTAGGCTTTCTCTGCGGTTGGGTTTTTATCGCGTTGCTCACCATGACCAGCGAGAGGAACCAGCGGGCCTTAGCCGAGGCCCTGGTTTACTACCACTTAAGCGCCGCCCAGGAACCCGATCAGGTGAGATACCTGGGCCCATGAAGCTCTAAATTAAAGCAAACCCGCACCCAACCGGGGTCTGTCCCCCAGGCCAGGACCCATGGGGCACGTTACACCCCGCGGCACCTCTTCCAGATCCGGGTTATTTTTCGCCCAAACCCATCCGCTCACGTCTTTGGCAGCCTTACAAAAAAAAGGAGTCTTTGGCGGGCGCCAAATATTTAGGTTTTGGGGCCTTGACAAAGACAGTAATAATTATTAACTAATAACCATCTTATGGAAAACTTGATCCAAAAATTGCGGCATCAGCGGATTGCGGTGACCCCCCAGCGCCTGGCGGTGCTGGCTACCCTGGAGAGCCGCCGGGACCACCCCAGCGCCGAAGGGATTTACCGGGAAGTGCGGCGTCAGCTCCCGGCCATCTCCTTCAACACCGTCTATAAGACGCTGGAGATCTTTTGCGAGAAAGGGCTGGCGCTCAAAGTCAACCCCCTGCACGAAGCGGCCCGCTACGATGGGGAGACCTCCCATCACGCGCACCTCATCTGCCGGCGGTGCCACCACATCATTGATCTGCCCTGGGAGCCTGCCCAGGCCGCTCCCTTTACCGGGGAGGACTTGCAGGGTTTCCGGGTGGAACAGCAATCCCTGACTATCTGGGGCCTTTGTCCCCGGTGCCAGGGGCAAGAGTCAACAGGAGACCTGAAATGGCCACGGAAGTGGGACAGGTTTACCGCTGCAAGATTTGCGGCAACAAAGTCAAGGTGTTGGAATCCGGGGGCGGCGCCCTGGTCTGCTGCGGCGTGCCCATGAAACTGGAATCAGGCGAAAAATAACCGGAGGTAAGACTACATGGAAAAAAGCACCCAGAATCTGAAAGAGGCCTTTGCCGGAGAATCCCAAGCTAACCGCAAGTACCTGGCCTTCGCGGAAAAGGCCGACCGCGAGGGGTACCCCCAGGTGGCCCGGCTTTTCCGGGCCGCCGCCGAAGCCGAAACCGTCCATGCCCTGAACCACCTCAGGGCCTTGAAGGGCATCGGGGCCACCGCGGCAAACCTGAAGGAGGCCCTGGCCGGAGAGGTGGCGGAGTTCGAGAAGATGTACCCGCCCATGATTGCCGCGGCCCAGGCCGAAGGCAACAAAGAAGCCGAGCGCACCTTCAGTTTCGCCAACGAAGTGGAAAAGATCCACGCCCAGCTCTTCAAGAAGGCCCTGGACCAGCTGGAGAAAAAGGAGCTGGTGGACATCTTCGTCTGCGCCGTCTGCGGCTACACCGTGGAGGGTGAGGCGCCGGACAAGTGCCCGGTGTGCAACGCCGTAAAAAAGATGTTCAAGCAGATCAGCTAAATCCAGGCCCGCGGCCTGAAAAGATAATGATTTAAGGACGGCGGGCCCGGGGCCCGCCCCACCCGCAAAGGGCTTTATTAATGGTAGGCGGCCGTCTCCGGCCGCCTCCAAGTTTCAAGCCGATGAGACCCCGGTGCAGACCGGAACCTACCAAACAAAGGAGCCCACGATGAAGCTTTTCCGTTGCCGGATTTGCGGCGATCCCTATCTGGGGAGCGCGCCGCCCAGCTTTTGCCCTTTCTGCGGCGCGCCTGAGAGATACATGGTGCCCGCGGAAGAGTACGTGGACCGTAACGACGTCCCCAATCTCACCCCCCGGTCCCGGGAAAACCTGGAAAAGGCCCTTAACCTGGAAGTTAGAAATGCCGCCTTTTATTTCTGCGCCTGCAACTGCGCCCCGGACCTGCTGTCCCAGGCCATGTTCAAGGCCCTGGCCCGCACCGAAGCGGAGCACGCTTCCCTCCTCTGCAAGCTCCTCAAGGTGCCCAAGCCGGACATCAAGCCGGACGAGAAGGCCTGCCTGAAGGACCCCAAGGCCAACTTCGGCGCCGCCCATGAAAGGGAGAAAAGCGCGGTGGCTTTCTACAGCCAGGCCGCGGCCGACGCGGTGGAAGACCGGGTTAAGGAAGTCTTCACGGCCCTGACGGAGGTGGAGACCTATCACATCGCCCTGTCGGAGACGCGGAAGTAGGTCGAGACCGTGGCAACAATACTTTGGGAGCGGGGGCCAGGGGCAGATGGCCACTTACAATCCCTCTCCCAAACCCTCTCCCCCAACTCCTTAAGGATGTAAAAATGGCTGGTGGAGTCGGGCGAAGCCCGCCTCCACCAGCCTGCATTTCAGGGGGCTGGGAGGGGAGTTTGAGGGGAGGGCGGGGGAATCTTTTTCCCCCGGCCCTCCCCTCAAATACCCTTTCAGAGCTCCAACCTCATTCTCCCTCGCCGCCCTGCAGGATTTCCAGGGCCCGGCGGGCCGCCAGCTGCTCGGCCTGCTTTTTGTTGCGGCCTTCTCCCCGGGCCAGGGGCCGTCCCAGGAGTTCCACCTCCACCTGGAAATGCCTGGCGTGGCCGGGCCCGCTTTCCTCCAGGAGGTTATACGTGGGCGAGGTCTTGTACCGGGCCTGGATGAACTCCTGCAGCGAGGTTTTGAAGTCCTGCCAGACAGGGGCGCCCATGGATTCCAGGTGAGGCGAGAACAGCCGCTGGGTCAGGGCTGCTGCGGCCTTCAGTCCCCCGTCCAGGAAAACCGCGGCCATCACGGCCTCCAAGGCGTCGGCCAGGAGCGACGGTTTGTCGTGCCCGGCTTGCTGCTCTTCCCCCCTTCCCAAGAGAAGGTTCGGCCCCAGGTCCAGTTTCCGGGCCAGGGCAGCCAGCTGGCGGGCGTTCACCAGGGCGGCCCGCCCCCGGGAAAGTTCCCCTTCCGAACTCTCGGGGAAGAAGGCCAGCAGGAGATTGCTGACGGTGAGGGCCAGCACTGCATCCCCCAGAAACTCCAGCTGCTCGTTACTGGGGCCGGCCCCGGGATTTTCATGGGCATAAGAACTGTGTCGCAGGGCCCGGTCCAAAAGACCCGGGTCTTTGAACCGGTGTCCCAATCTGCGGGCCAGATCCCCGAGGTCTTGCTCCCGACCGGGAGACCTGCACCCTCCCTGGCGCCCCATCTTAAGATGCTCCTCTCTTCCAGTGATGCATCCGAGCCTTGAACAGATTCCTTCCTTAAACTCCCTGCCTCCTACCGCGGGCTGGGGGGAGGGGAAGGTAAGCCGATTTCCGCTCCGGTTAATCGGCGTTTACCGATTCTATCATGAATACCCCTCCTGGTTTCAGGACATTTTAGGGGATTTCGAGGACAAATATCGGGGTTTCCCCAATTTTTTTATAGTCAAATTCCCTTAAAATCTACATCATCAAAAGTGTTCAAGGGGTAAATGAGATGGAAGCCATCGTTCAGGTCATGGAATCAACTATGGGAGCCCGGGACCCATACACCGTGGGGCACCAGCAGCGGGTGACCCAGATTGCCTGCGCCATCGGCGCGGAGATGGGGCTCTCGGACGAGCAGCTCCGGGAACTGCGGATGGCCGGCAGCCTCCACGACCTGGGAAAGGTGGCCGTACCTCTGGAGATTCTTTCCAAGCCCGGCAGGCTCACCGACATTGAGTTTGCCATTATCAAGACCCATCCTCAGGTGGGATACGATATCTTAAAGCCCTTGAAATTCTCAGCCCGGATCGGCCAGATCATCCTGCAGCACCACGAAAGGCTGGATGGGTCCGGGTACCCCCAGGGCCTCAAGGGCAACGACATTCTCCTGGAAGCCCGCATCCTGGGGGTGGCCGACGTGGTGGAGGCCATGTGTTCCCACCGGCCTTACCGCCCGGCCCTGGGTCTGGACCAGGCCCTGGCGGAGCTCCGCCGCAACCGGGATATAATCTACGACCCGGACGTGGTGGACGTCTGCCTGAAGCTCTATGACGAAGACACCCCAGCGGCCAGCCCGGAGCAGCTTCCGGACCTGGACCGGCGCCCCCAGGCGGAACCGAACCATATCTCTCCCACTATCATGTCCCGGAACCGGGGAGCCAGGTGGAATGGGGAGAAGTTACACGACTTACTGAGCTGGTTCCGGAACTTTCCCTTCCAGTCCCGGTTCATCCTGCACTCCGTCACCGCCTCGCTGGTGGGCTACGTCTTTATGGTGGGAAGTAATTGAGGAAGCCCTCCCCCCTGCCGCCCCTGCCCTCCCCCGGTGGCCGCCGGTGACCGCGCCGTCTATCCGTAGCCTTGGAAAAATTAAGGCAAACCCTTCATTAATTTTCTGACAACCGCCTGCCAATCCCGGCCGAGGCGCCGGGCCCATGGTGCTTGATACCAGGTTGCGCCCCTAGGGGTAAAATCAGCCTTTTGGTGGTCGGGGCGCAATTCATGGCGCCCTGGCGGGCGTGATAAATCACGCCCCTACCTGAAAAATACCTTGTTGACGGCAACTTGGTATTAGGCTTTTTCCCCCCAGCCCCCTTAATTCCCCAAGTTTATCTTGACTCCCGCCCGAAATAAGATATTATCGTAATTAATTCTCAATAAAAGAAGTGGGCTTATGAGATCCGAGCTACAGGTGTTCCAGGATTACGTCCGGCAGCGGCGACTGCGGCGCACCCCGGAGCGGGAAGTGATTCTCGGGGAGATCTTTGGGATTCACGGGCACTTCGACGTGGACGAACTCTATCTGCTGCTCAAAAACAAGGGGGCCAAGGTTTCCAAGGCCTCCATCTATCGCACCCTGCCCCTGTTCATGGATTGCGGTCTCATCCGGGAGGTGGATTTCAGGGACGGCCACTGGCACTATGAGCACATCTACGGCCACGCCCAGCACAACCACCTGCGGTGCCTGGGTTGCGGGGAAATTAAGGAGTTCCAGGAGCCGGGCCTAAAACTCCTGGAGGAGCAACTGGCCAGGGAGTACGGCTACCAAATCAAAGGGCACCAGTTGGAGGTGCACGGTTACTGCGCCAACTGCCGTAACGTGGAATAAGGATTAAACGTGGAAAAAAACAACAATGACTTGATGACGGGCGAACCCGGTGCGGTGGAGCAGTCCCTGGCCACGGCCCCCGCGGGGCACCGGGTGCGCATCACCGGCTATCGGGGCGGCCGCATGCTGCGGGCCCGCCTGCTGGCCCTGGGCCTCAACCTGGGCCGGGAAGTGGAAATCTTGCAAAACAACCGGGGCCTGATCATCGTGGGCGTCAACGGCGGCCGGGTGGCCCTGGGCCGGGGCATCAGCCAGAAGATCCTCACCGAGCCGGCGGAGAAAAAGATTTGAAAAGATCTTAGGGGGAGGGGCCAGGGCTTTTTCGTAAGTGGCCCTGCCCTTCCCCTAACTAAAAACCCTCCCAACCCATATAAGTTTATTGCCTTGGCGGGCGCCAACGTTATCTCTTGTGGCTAAATTAATTTCCCCTACACCAGATGAGGTCCCCTCCCAGCCCCTGGACACCCTGGATGGTGCGGTGGAGCGCATCACCTTCGCCGCCCCGGACACCCACTACGCGGTGGTGCGCCTCAAGGTGAAGGGCCGCCGGCACCCCGTCACCGCGGTAGGCCCTCTGGCCAGCGTGCAGGAAGGGGAGCAGCTCCATCTTAAGGGCAACTACGAGCTGCACCCCAAGTGGGGGGAGCAATTCAAAGTGGTGTTCTGGTACGCGGTGCTCCCCGCCACCGTGGCCGGCATTGAGAAGTACCTGGCCTCCGGGCTCATTAAGGGCATCGGCTCGGAGCTGGCCGGCCGCCTGGTGGCCCATTTCGGCCCCGAGACCCTGAAGGTCATCGACGACCATCCAGAGCGGCTCTCGGAGGTGGCGGGGATCGGGCCCAAGCGGGTCAAGCAGATCCGCCGGGACTGGCAGGAGCGCCAGGAGATGCGGGAAGTCCTGGTGGCCCTCCAGGGCCTGGGGGTGGGTCTGGCCCACGCCACCAAGATTTACCAGAAGTACGGCCCCGCCGCGGTGGAAATCGTCACCACCAACCCCTACCAACTGGCCCTGGACATCGACGGTTTGGGGTTTCTCTCCGCCGACCGCCTGGCGGGCCGCCTCAACCTGGACCCCCTGGCCCCAGCCCGGCTGGCCGCGGGCCTGCTCCACGTCCTGGACACCATGGGCGGGGAGGGTCATGTCTTCGTCCCGGAGGAGGTATTGTTGGAGCAGGCCCGGGAACTGCTCCAGGTCCCGCCTAAACCCCTGGCTCAGGCCCTGAATAACCTGGCCCGGGAGGCCCGGGTGGTGCTCTCCGAAATGCCCGAGGGCCGGGGGGTCTACAAGAAACCGGCCTGGGTGGCGGAAACCGGCGTGGCCCAAGCCCTGGGGCGCCTCTGTACCGCCCGGGGGGCTGCGCCCCCCCTGCACCTGGAGGACCTGGTGTCCCAGGTGCAAGGGGCCCGGGGCATCGAGCTTTCCACCGAGCAGGCCGAGGCGGTGGCCGCGGCCCTAAGGGAGAAGGTCCTCATCATCACCGGCGGGCCGGGCACCGGCAAGACCACCATCGTCAGCTGCATCCTGGATATCTTCCAGGGACTGGGGTCCCGGGTCCTGCTCATGGCGCCCACCGGACGGGCGGCCAAGCGGCTGAGTGAGACCACCGGAGCCCAGGCCACCACCATCCACCGGGCCCTGGAATTTTCCCCCCAGGTCGGGGGCTTCCGCAAGAACGCCGCCGAACCCTTGAAGGCGGACCTGGTGGTGGTGGATGAGACCTCCATGGTGGACACCTTTCTGATGTACCACCTGCTCCGGGCCGTGCCGCCCCAGGCCCGGCTGGTCCTGGTGGGGGACGCCCACCAGCTCCCCGCGGTGGGGCCGGGTAACATCCTCAAGGACTTAATGGATTCAGGGGTCATCAAGGTGGCCCGCCTCACCCAGATCTACCGGCAGGCCCGGGAGAGCCTCATCGTGGTCAACGCCCACCGCATCAACCAGGGAGTCTTTCCCGTCCTGCCCGGGAAGTTTGGGGAGGCGGACTTCGTCTTCCTGGAGTTGGAAGACCCCGTGGCCCTCAAGGCGCGCCTGTTGGACCTGGTGGCGCAAGAGCTGCCCCGGCGTTACGGCCTGGACCCCCTCCGGGACCTCCAGGTCATCACCCCCATGCACCGGGGCCCCGTGGGCATCCAGACCCTGAACCTGGAGCTGCAGCAGCGGCTCAACCCCGCCAGCCCGCGCTGGTCCTGGGGCGGGCGGGTCTACCGCAACCGGGACAAGGTCATGCAGCTCCGAAACAATTATTACAAAGAAGTGTTCAACGGCGATATCGGCCAGGTTTGCGGGTTTCTCCCCGTCACCGGCCAGCTGCAGGTGGATTTCGACGGCCGGGTGATCACTTACGATGCCGGGGAGCGGGAAGAACTCACCCTGGCCTACGCGGTGACGGTGCACAAGGCCCAGGGCAGCGAATTTCCCGGGGTCCTGCTGGTGCTCACCACCCACCACTACATGATGCTGCAACGGAACCTGCTCTACACCGCCATCACTCGGGGCCGGCGCCTGGTGGTGCTCCTGGGGAGCAAGCGGGCCCTGGCCATGGCCATCAAAAACGACCGGCCCGTCCGGCGCTACACCTACCTGGCCCCGCGCCTCCAGGAGGCCCTAGACCCGACTAAGAGTGGAAAAATGCTTGACATTTCCTAGCCGCAAGGGCACAATCATTTTAAAGAATTGGGGGATGCGTTGGTAACCGATCTTTTCACCGTTCTGGAACAAAAACTTGAGAAGGTCCTGGGGCAAGTCGCCAGCCTGAAGGAGGCCAACAGCGTCTTACAAAAAACCCTGGCCGAAAAGGAACAAGCCTTTAAGGAAGCCGAGGCCGCCCTGGAGAAAGTCTCCCGGGAACGGGAGCTGGTCCGCCAGCGCATCGACAAGATCCTGAATCGGCTGGAAATCTTAGACACAGGAGAATCGGCATAAAACCGGATAAGGAGCAACCGCCGGTGACCGTGGAAATTTTGGGGCGCACCTTTACCCTGAGAGGGAGTATTACTCCGGAAAGCATGAAAAATGTGGTGCAACTGGTGGACGGGCAGCTCCGGGAACTGCAGCGGGCTTTCCCTGCCAGTCCCCTGAGCGACCTGGCTATCCTGGCCGCACTTAACCTGGCATACGAATGCCTGGAAAGCAAGGAGGATTTACAGCAACTCCAAGCCGAAGTGGAGCAGCGCTCCAGACATCTCATCGAGATGCTGGAAACACAAAACGCACGTTCTCCTTCTGGACCCTGAGCTTTAGGTGCCGGGGCAGTTCTCAGGGAGTCTGCCCGCACGCAAGCCTTGCCAGGAGGGAAAAGGCATGGGGTGAGTGGAAGAGGGAATAATAAAATTTATTCCGGGCGGAATCAAATCAACGTACCGGTCAGAATATTGACCCGTGAAACTTCTCAGGCGATTTTCGACTTTCAGTAATTTTCGGGAGAACAATTACTAAAGGAGGAAGTGGCAACAGTTACCAATGAACAATGTTTATGCCTGAACCAGGTAATTTTGTAAACTTTGTTATTCCGGCTGAGCCGAGCTCAGCTTAGCTTTGCACCATTTTCCGCCCGAATCTTTCCCCCCCAGCGGCCCGATGCCGCGTCTGCCACTCGCCTAGATTTTGCCGCAACGCAGGGTTACCTGGCCCGGACCGGCCCACCGCCTGGTGCGCCCCGCCGTGGCCGTGTAAATATATAAGCTTAAGGAAAAATCACATGGATAAGCTATATTATGTTCTGCTAGACGGCTTCTCCGTAGCTGCCGGCTTCCTAGCGGGTTTCTTTTACCACAAGTATGTGAAGGAGCGGAATCAGCAGTCCCTGGAGGCCCTGGGGAAAAAGATTCTGGATGAAGCCCGCAAGGAAGCGGAGACCATCAAAAAAGAAGCCAAGCTGCAGGCCAAAGACCAGCACCTGCAGATGAAGATGGACTTTGAGAAGGAGACCCACGATCGCCGCCACGAGATCAGCCAGCTGGAACGGCGCTTGCTCCAGCGGGAGGAGAACCTGGAGAAAAAAGGGGCTCTGCTGGACGAACGGGACACCGAACTCCTCAAGAAGCACAAGCTGGTGGCTCAGCACGAGGAAGACCTGAAGACCCAGTCCGACCGCTACCAGCAGTTGGTGGTCGAGCAAAACGCCCGCCTGGAGCAGCTGGCCGGGATGAGCGCCATGGAGGCCAAGGACTTTCTGTTACGGGCCATGGAGCGGGAAATCCGCGGCGACGCCGCCCGCATGGTGAAGCTCATCGAAACCGAGGCCCGGGAGCACGCCGACCGCAAGGCCAAAGAGATCATCGCCCTGGCCATCAAGCGCTACGCCTCCGACTACGTGGCGGAGCAGACGGTGTCGGTGGTGGCGCTGCCCAACGAGGAGATGAAGGGGCGCATCATCGGCCGGGAGGGGCGCAACATCAGGGCCCTGGAGGCCGCCACCGGAGTGGACATCATCATCGACGACACCCCGGAAGCCGTCATCCTCAGCGCCTTCAACCCGGTGCGCCGGGAAGTGGCCCGCCGCAGCCTGGACCGCCTCATCTCTGACGGGCGCATCCACCCCGGGCGCATCGAAGAGATCGTGGAAAAGGTCACCCAGGAGCTGGAAGTGAATATCCGGGAGGCCGGCGAAGACGCGGCCTTCGACGCGGGGGTCCACGGGCTGCACCCGGAGCTAATCAAGCTTTTGGGGAAACTGAAGTTCCGCACCAGCTACGCCCAGAATGTCTTGCAGCATTCGGTGGAGGTCTGCTATCTCTGCGGCATCATGGCCGCGGAGCTGGGACTCAACGTGAAGCACGCTAAGCGGGCCGGGCTGCTGCACGATATCGGCAAGGCGGTGGACCAGGAAGCCGAGGGGGTGCACGCCCTCATCGGCGCGGACCTGGCCAAACGCTACGGCGAGTCCCCCAAGGTGGTGCACGCCGTGGCGGCCCACCACGAAGACGTGCCGCCCGAGAACATCATGGCAGTCCTGGTGCAGGCCGCCGACACCCTGAGCGGGGCCCGCCCCGGAGCCCGGCGGGAGATGCTGGAGACCTACGTCAAGCGGCTGGAGGACCTGGAGAAGGTGGCCCTGTCTTTCAGCGGCATCGGCAAATCCTACGCCATTCAGGCCGGCCGCGAAATCCGGCTCATCGTGGAGAGCGAGCGGGTCAACGACGAAGAAGCGGCGCTCTTGAGCCGGGAAGTGGCCAAGAAGATCGAGCAGGACCTCACTTATCCGGGCCAGATAAAGGTCACCGTCATCCGGGAGACCCGGGCGGTGGAGTACGCCAAGTAAGGCCCCGGCTCGCATGAATATTTTATTTATCGGCGACATCGTGGGGGCGCCGGGGCGGCGCGCGGTGGAAGAGCTGCTGCCCCGGTTAGTGGACCGCTGTTTCATCGACCTGGTGGTGGCCAACGGCGAAAACGCCTCCGGCGGCCTCGGCATTACCCCCCAAGTGGCGGACTTTCTCCTGAACCAGGGGATCGACCTCCTCACCAGCGGCAACCACATCTGGAAACACAAGGAGATCCTGCCCTACCTGGACGAGACCGACCGGCTGCTGCGGCCGGCCAATTATCCCCCGGAGGCGCCGGGGCGGGGCTTTGCCATCGTGGAGACCGCGGCCGGAGAGCGGGCCGCGGTGATCAACCTGGAGGGCCGGGTCTTCATGAACCCCCTGGAGTGCCCCTTCCGCACGGTGGAGCAAGTCCTGGCGGCTCTCCCCAAGGAAGTCAAGGTCATCCTGGTGGATATGCACGCCGAAGCCACCAGCGAGAAACAGGCCATGGGCTGGTTTCTGGACGGCCGGGTGAGCGCGGTGGTGGGGACCCATACCCACGTGCAGACCGCGGACGAGCGGGTCTTGCCGGGAGGGACCGGCTACATCAGCGACGCCGGGATGACCGGCCCGGTGGACTCGGTCATCGGCATGAAAAAGGAGATCATCCTGGAGCGTTTTTGGAGCCAGCGCCCCCAGCCTTTCAAGGTTGCGGCCCAGAACATTCAGCTCCAGGGGGTGCTGCTGAAGATCGACCCCCAGGGGCGCTGCCAGGAAGTTAACCGCATCATTCAGCCCTTGAAACCCTGAGGGGGCCGCCCCAAAATTATTGCTTAATAAAACCGCCGTTCGGTAATCTTAAATTATATACGGAATCCCTGCCGGGCTCGGCAGGGATCTCCGGGCTGAATGGCGTTCATGGCCCTAAGGGGGCGCAAGGCAGGGGGCTCTAGAGGCTGCCCAGGACCCCTCCCCTCAAAGACAACTTTTTCCCCGCAGGAGAGCATCATGCACCGCCTGGCCTTTTTTCTCCCCATCCTGGCCTTAGTTTTCCAGGGCTGTGCCACCTATGAACCCAAGGTGGCCCCTTTCAAGTTGCCGGAAGCCTCCGCCAACGTCCAGCGGGTGGCCGGCGCCTACGTGGCGGCCCGGGCCTGGGATAAAGAAGAAGAGGCCCAACCGGCCTTCGGCTTCAACATCATCCGGGCCGGGCTCCTGCCGGTGCAAGTGAGCTTCGACAACCGGGGCGGCCAGACCCTGGTGATCGTGCCCGCCCAGACCTTCCTCATCAACCAGAAGCAGGAGATTTTCCCGGTGCTCTCCGACGCCGAGGCCTATGAGCGGGTACGCCGGGGCACCCAGGTCCAGGAGACGGTGAAGGGCGCCGCTCAGGGAGGCTTGCTGGGCACCGCCACTGGGGCCCTCATCGGCGCCGCAGTGGGGGTGGTGGCGGGACACAGCGCCGGGGAGTACGCCCTGCGGGGCCTCACCATGGGGGCCGCCACCGGAGGCGTCCTGGGTGGCGTCCAGGGGGCCGGCGCGACCCAGGTCCCCCGCAGCATCACCGAGGACCTCACCCGGCGGAATCTCAAAAACACCCCCATCAAGCCGGGAGAGCTGGCCTACGGCCTCATCCTCTTTCCCCGGGAGGCCGGCCAGCCCCAGGCCTTGCGCCTCCAACTCCAGGACCAGGATACCGGGCAGGTTTACACCATTACCCTGACCCTGTAAAGATCGCCGGCGGGCCCGGCCAGGGTCAGGTCCCGGGATCATCCTAGAAATTCCGGTCCCTATCCCCGGATGTCGTTCTGGGGGCGGTTCGCGACCCCCCCTTACAAGACTGTGCCCCAAAGCCGCCCTTCTCCCCCTTGCTTAACCTGGAGCCCGTTTGGGCCCCCTGGGGTGAATTGAGCCAATTAAATAACTAGTTGATTATTAAAGCATAAAAGCCTGACGAAAATATTGTTCTTGACAATTTTTCGTTTTTGTGATTTAAATGCATACCGACCTTGAGAAAGGCCAAACCCACTGTGAGGTGGGGACGGAAAGCCACGGGTCTCTCAGAGACAGCCGGGTTGCCTCAAAAGGGCAGCCCCTTTTTTTTCTTACTCGGGGCGCTTGAGCAACCAACCCATCGTAGAGGAGGGGTGCGCCATGAGAACCCGGACTTTCATTTTTCTTGCCGCCATGCTCCTGGTGCTCGGCCAGGTCGGCGCCCTTGGCGCCTCCCCCATAACCGGTTTCAACCCCAATCGGCCTATCACCCCGGATCCTCCAGCGGGCGGGGACCCTTCCGTCCAGGATATTCTCAATTCCATGCCGTTTACCAGTGGCTTAAATGCCATCAATGACCAGCAAACCGCCGGCGTGTTTCAAACCGTGGACGTTCCTCCCTTCGCCAACACGTCGCCGGTGCTCAGGGCCGAATATGCCGGAGCATACAATAATGCCGATGTATTTGGGATCTGGACCGCGTATGACACCTCGGGGCCCATCACCAAAGTTCCCATCTTTTATGGATCAGCAACCCCAGGTGCAACCGGTCTAATCAAATTTACCGATGCCAACCACATCCAACTTGTCTCCGCCGATGCGGGCGTCAACACCGGGATTTTTGCCGGCATCGCCTACAATTTTTTCGGCTTCTATTTGGAAAACACTGACTTGCAGGTCACCTCGTTCACTTACGACGCCTTGAATCCCGACGGTAGGGCCGGAGCCCTGGCCTATAAAGGGAACCAGGCGTGGGCCTTATTCTTTGAAGGCAATTTCGCCTCCAATGAAGCAGACTATAACGACATGGTGGTAAGAGTCGAATCCATCCTTCCCGTCGTCTCAGTCCCCCTCCCGGCTTCGGTAGTCCTCCTGGCCAGCGGTCTGTTCGGACTGGCTGGCCTTGGACTCCGGAGAAAGAAGCGTTAGCCTCGGCCCTCTTACCCAGGTTTTCTAAGCCCCCGGCGCTGAGCGCCGGGGGCTTTTTTTCATAAGGGAGGGAGCCTCAGGTTGGTCTTTTTTGATTTTGGGGACGCCGGGAGAAACCACCACTCACAGAACTGTAAGAATTTATTGGATATATTTGTCATAATTTTTCTGATTCTTCTCCCGTCTCCTATTTTTCTTTGATTATCGCCCCGCTCTGGTTTAATCTTTTTATCATTCGCACATCGGAAGGAATTCATATGAAAATTCACGAATATCAAGGCAAAGATTTACTGAAAAAATTCGACGTGCCGGTGCCCCAGGGCGACGTGGCCGAAACCCCCGCCGAAGCCCGCCGGGTGGCTGAAGGACTGGCCGAGGGCCCCTGGGTGGTGAAGGCCCAGATCCATGCGGGTGGGCGCGGCAAAGGCGGCGGCATCAAGGTCGCCGCCACCCCGGCGGAAGTGGAGGACGCGGCCAATCAGATTCTGGGCATGACCCTGGTCACCCCCCAGACCGGCCCCGAAGGCCGGGTGGTGAACAAGGTCCTGGTGGAGCAGGCCCAGGAAATCGAGAAGGAGCTTTACCTGGGCATCGTGGTGGACCGCGCCTCGGGGCTGCCGGTGATCATGATGAGCTCCGCCGGCGGCATGGAGATCGAGGAGGTGGCGGCCCGGACCCCGGAGCTCATCATCAAAGAGACGGTGAATCCCACCGCGGGCTGCATGGCCTACCAGGCCCGGAATCTGGCCTTCGGGGTGGGGCTGGGGGCCCAGCTCATCCGCCCGGCGGTGAGCTTCATCGAAAACCTCTACCGCATGTTCGTGGCCCTGGACTGCTCCCTGGCGGAGATCAACCCCCTGGTGGTTACCAAAACGGGGGAGATGCTGGCCCTGGACGCCAAGATCAACCTGGACGACAACGCCCTCTACCGGCACCACGACCTGGCGGCCCTGGAAGACCCCGAGGAGATGGACCCCCTGGAGCACGAGGCCCGGAAACATCACCTCAACTACATCCGCCTCACCGGCAACGTGGGGGCCATGGTGAACGGCGCGGGCCTGGCCATGGCCACCATGGACCTGATTAAGGCCGCGGGGGCGGAGCCGGCCAACTTTTTGGACGTGGGCGGCGGGGCCTCCGCGGAGATGGTGGCCAACGGCTTCCGCATCATCCTGGCCGACCCCAACGTCAAGGGAGTGCTCATCAATATCTTCGGCGGCATCCTGCGCTGCGACGTCCTGGCCAACGGCGTGGTGGAGGCGGTGAAGCAGGTGCAGGTCAAGGTGCCCATCATTGTGCGTCTGGAGGGCACCAATGTGGAGCTGGGCCGGGAGATCCTGCAAAACTCCGGCCTCACCTTCACGGTGGCCGCCGACATGCTGGACGCGGCCGGCAAAGTGGCGACCCTGGTGCAGTAATCAGGTATAAAAGGCGAAAAGGGGATGGCCGGCGCCGACCATTCTTTAGGTGGTCAACCCCTTCTTTCAAGCCCCCCTCAGCCCCTGTCGTGCCGTGGGCCGGTGCGGCGACAGGCCCGGCGCGGGGACCCGGCCCGCGGCCACCCTCTACCGGAAAGGTGCTTCCATGGACAAGCCAAGACTGAACTTCGTCATCGACGCCCTGATGTTTCTCTGCCTCATGGCCATTGCCGGCCTGGGGTTTCTCATGAAATACATCCTGCCCCCGGGGCGGGAGGTCTGGGTCAGATACGGCCGCAACGTGGACCTCACCTGGCTGGGCTGGGACCGGCACGATTGGGGCGGGCTGCACCTCTACCTGGCCTTCGCCCTGCTGTCGCTGCTGGTTATCCACCTTATTCTACACTGGAGCATGATCACGGGCCTCTTTGCCAGGCTGATTCCTAATGGAAAGACCCGCACCCGGGTGGCCCTGGCTTTCTTGATCGTCAGCCTGCTCCTCCTCTATTTTCCCTTCCTCATCACCCCGGAGGAGAGCGAGCGGGGCCGGGGCCCGGGCCGGGGGAACCACCGCTCCGATGCCGGGGGTTATGAGCAAATGATTGGCGGGCTTGCGGAGGCGCTCGAAAAAGAGGATATGGTGGGCAGTGCCCACCCTACACGATGGCCGTCTGCGCCCATCCGTGTCTTTGCTGAAGGCTGAAAGCTGATAGCTATAAACAGCCCATGAAAGTCTATAAACTGGTCAAGTCCCTCTGGTTCTTCCTCTGGGCCCTCTTGCTGTTTCTGACCGGAATCGGCGTGGCCGTGGCGGTCCTGGCGGGGCGGGAGTTTGCCGAGGGCTCGCCCCCCGGGCTGCAAGGGTTGCCCCTTATCTGGCTCGGCATTTTGCTCTGGATCTGGTATTTTTATCTGAAAATCCCGTTTGAAATTAGATTCAAGGATGATAATTTACTGGAGTTTAAAAGCGTCATTAAGACCACGGTGGTGGCCCCCCGGGACATCATCTCCATCAAAGGGGTGCCCCTGAGCCAGGGATTCATCAAAGTCAGGCATGCCGGTGGTACCATCCGGCTGCTGTGCCAGATAACGGGGCTTTATGAACTCATCTACACGGTGAAGACCCTGAACCCGGAAGTGGAGATTCAGGGTTGCTGAGGGGATTTCACCGGCCGGGTTATTTGATAAATTTAAGAAAGGTGGCCAATGAGCGTTTTGGTAAATAACGACACGCGGGTGGTGGTGCAGGGCATCACCGGCAAGGAAGGGTCGTTTCACGCCCGGGCCTGCGCCGAATACGGCACCAAGGTGGTGGCCGGCGTCACCCCGGGCAAGGGCGGCCAGAAGGTGGACGACATTCCCGTCTTCAACACCGTGGCCCAGGCCGTCCGGGACACGGGGGCCAACGTGGCCCTGATTTTCGTGCCCCCGGCCTTCGCGGCGGACGCCATCCTGGAGGCCGCGGCCGGCGGGGTGAAGCTGGCGGTGTGCATCACCGAAGGCATCCCCACCCTGGAGATGGTGAAGGTGATGGCGGTGCTCAAGGATACGGACTGCCGTCTCATCGGCCCCAACTGCCCGGGCATCATCTCGCCGGGCCAGGCCAAGGTGGGCATCATGCCGGGCCACATCCATAAACCCGGCCCCATGGGGCTGGTATCCCGCAGCGGCACCCTGACCTACGAAGCGGTGCACCAGTTGACCCTCTTGGGCATCGGCCAGAGCACCTGCGTGGGCATCGGCGGGGACCCCATCATCGGCACCAACTTCATCGATATGTTACAATTATTCGAGGCCGACCCCCAGACGGAAGGCATCGTGCTCATCGGCGAAATCGGCGGCACCGCGGAAGAAGAGGCCGCGGCCTTCATCTCCCGCCACGTCAGCAAGCCGGTCATCGGCTTCATCGCCGGCCAGACCGCGCCGCCGGGCAAGCGCATGGGCCATGCCGGGGCCATCATCTCCGGGGGCAGCGGCAAGGCCTCGGACAAAATCGCCGCCTTGACCAATGCCGGGGTGACCGTGGTGGCCAACATCGGCGAACTGGGGCACATTGCCAAGCGGGTGATGGGATACCGCATTTAGGGTCATACCCATTGTTACTCGTTCCCGAGCGGGAGCCTGGGAACCGGAAAAAATAATCTCTTGGCGTTCCTGGCGTCTTTCGAGATCTGGTTCTCCCGCCAAGGCGCCAAGACGCAAAGAGAACGCGGCCTTAGAGAGTGAAAATCCTGCTGCATATCTGTTGCGCCCCCTGCGCCATCTATCCCCTGGAAGCCCTGAGGGCTTCGGGGCACCGGGTGTCCGGCTTTTTCTTCAACCCCAACATCCATCCCTACCAGGAGTTTGCCCGGCGGGCCGCCACCCTGGAAGAGTATGCCGCCAAAGTCGGGCTCCCGGTGATCTGGGACCGCAGCTACAACCTGGAAGATTTCCTCAGAAGCGTCGTCTTCCGGGAAGTCGGAGCGCTGCCGCTTCTGCTATTACCTGAGGTTGTCGGCCGCGGCCCGGGCGGCCCGGAACGGCAACTTCGACGCCTTCACTTCCACCCTGCTGTACAGCAAATTCCAGAACCACGAACTCATCCGGGAGCTGGCCCAGCTGGTGGTCCAGGAAGTGGGGCTGCCGTTCTACTACGAAGACTTCCGTAAGGGCTGGGCCGAGGGCATGACCAAGAGCAAGAAACTGGGCCTCTACAAGCAGCCCTATTGCGGCTGCATCTACAGCGAGCGGGACCGTTACCTCCTTACTTCCCGGGAGCGCACCGCCGCCGCCCGGCTCGCCAAAGAGTAAGCTCCGCCAGGGGCCAACGGCCCTTTTCCATCCCTTCCGCAGGCTCCCTTCCCCCCACCCCTTAGGGGACAGAACCTATTTGCAAAACCCACTTACCAGGCCTTGCTCAGGTTCAGGGGCCTCTTTCATAAGTTGCTCAAGTAATTGGCGCCTCTGCCGAAAGATGATGCAGATTGTGGCCGTGGGAGAAGATTCGCTACCCTAGTGGAGCGCGTCTTTAGTATAATTATAACGATGATTTCCCGTTTGACTCTGAGCAACCGCCAGGAGAACCTGAAGTTTCTGGTGGATTTCATCCGCCGGTGGGCCAAAGACCACAACGTCTCGGCGTCGCGGCGCAACAATCTGGAAATGGTCTCAGGGGAAATCTTTCGGCACCTGGTCACCCATGCCTATCGTCCGGGCCAGCCCGGCTCCATTGCCATCACCCTGGAAGAAAAAGGCCCCCGGCTGCGCCTGACCTTCGAGGACGACGCGGGCGCCCCGGCCGGGCCGAATCTGCCCCAGGACCTGGGTCCCCACGAGCCGACGGGCGGCTGCCCCCATCTCAACGGGGTCTTGCAGGTGGCGGAGAGCATCGTTTACTATCGCACCGCGGACCGCAAGAACCGCCTGGTGCTCTTCATTTCTTAAGGGAGCCGGGGGGATTGAAGTGGGTGGGGGCGGGGCAGGCGGAATCGTCTCTTTTCAAGATCATTTTGGTGCGTGAGACGCACCCGACTTGCGGACCGTGGGGTGTGTCTTGCTCACCATTAATCGTTTTCTCTTTAGCAACGCGGCCTAGACTTTTCGGGGCAGCCGCTCATGAGCCTTCGGTTTACTCGTAATACCAGGTTGCCGGCAAAAAGATATTTTTAATGCAGGGGGGTGATTTATCACGCCCTCAAGGGCGCAATGAATTGCGCCCCTACCCAAAAATGCTGATTTTATCTGTATGAGTGCTACCTTGGATAAATCTTGAAAAGTTCACCCCTTACCCCCAACCCTCTCCGCCGAAGGGGAGCGGGAGAGTTTGAGGAACTTCTCAAGGCAGTCGCGCCTGAGCCGTTGGCTCACGCCAATGCTATTAAAAGCACGGATGATGAGGATGGTGGGCAGTGCCCACCCTACATTTTTTCCCTGACCCCTGACCCCTGACCACTGACCACTGGCAACTTTAATCCAAGCAGAGAGAAGGCGGGGTGCCGGCCGCTTCCAGGGACCCAGGCCTCTTCAGCGCGCTAACTGCTTCGCCTTCTGGAAGGCTTCCTGGGCCTCTTTCTCCTTGGCCCGGTCCTTGTAAAATTCCCCCAGGTAATTCCAGCCTTCGGCGTAGTCGGGCTTCAGTTGCACGGCTTTTTGCAGTTCCGCTTGCGCTTCCGCATATTTCCCGTCCCGGGCCAGGGCGCTCCCCAAGAGGCTGTGAGCTTCGGCCCAGTCGGGTTTGGTGGCGACGGCCCGGCGGAAGGCTTGCACCGCTTCGGCATCCCGGCCTTCTGCGGCCAGGACCAGTCCGGACTGCAGATAATCCTTGGCGGCCTTCTCCGTGAACTCTTTTTCCTTTTCAGTGGCAGTGCTGGCCAGAACCTGGACCCCGCCGCCCAGAGCTAAACAGATGGATAAAATCACCGCTGCTGCCCATCGAGTCATATTCTTCTCCTTTTAAAGGCCGTTTGACGCAGGTATATGGTGGGCCGTGCCCACCCTACATCTATCGACTCCACCTCATCTCCGGTCTTGGCTGATAGCTGATGGCTGACTGCTGACAGCTTTTTTCATCTCAAGCCAGCGGCCCCACCGAGGCCAGGTAGAGGGCTACCTCCTCTTGGCCGTCCACCTTAAGGAGCCCTTCCACTTCCCCGTCAAAGAAGGCCCCCACCGGGCAGACCCCCAGCCCCAGGGCGACGGCGGCCAGCATCAGGTTCTGGCAGATGTGCCCGGCATCCAGGAAGAGATAGCGGATGGCCCGCTCCCGATATTTCCACCGGGCCCGGTTGAGCACCCCGGTCCAGATGAAGACCGCGGCCGCGGTTCCCAGGAAACTCTGGCCCAGTCCGGCCTCCACCAGTTCCCGGCGGCAGTCCCCGGCCCGGACGAGTTCGAGCGAGGCGGACGCCACCTGGAAGTGCCAGATGCCCGGCTCCACCCCCTCCACCCGGTGCACCGCCAGATAGGTCTCCACCGGGTAAAGGGCCCCGGCGGAGGGGGAAGCCCGCAGCAGCAGACTGCCAGCCACGCCGGTGACCCCCTGGGTGGCCCAGAGAAGCCCGGCCAGCTCTTCCCGGGTCAGGGGCCGCGCCTGGTAGCGGCGCTCGGAGCGACGCCGGGCCAGGCACTGCCACAGGTCCGCCCCCTGGGGCCCGGCCTGGGGCTTTAGTGAGAGGCGTGGGACCGCCTCGGGATACTCCTTGTACAGGGGCGCCCGGGGGTAGGTCTTCCCCGGCTGCCCCAGGTCGGCCCTCCGGTAGCGGGTCTCCGTGAGATACCGGCGGCCAATGCCCTCGTCCTCGGATCTCATGGTAACCTCCATGACCTGCCGATCATAAGCTCACGCCAAGACGCCAAGACTGCGATGAAAAAAGCATAAAAGCTACCTTCGCCAATCCTCTATTTTGTAAGCCCTCACACTTTTTACCGCTTTGCTCTTGCTCTAATCGACTTACTGGCAATGAGAATCCACCAAACCAGGCGACTTCGCTGGCTGACTGCCGACCGCTGGTTATCAGGCCCCTTTGTTCCGTCCCTCCCGGGGGCGGTTGCGCTCAAAGATGATCTTCAAGCCCTTAAGGGTCAGGTAGTCGTCCACCGTGTCAATGCTCTTGGTTTCCGAGGCGATGAGACAGGCCAGGCCGCCGGTGGCGATGACCCGCACCGGGTCCCGGCCCAGGGCGTCCTTGATGTGGCCCACGATGCCGTCCACCAACCCGGCATAGCCAAAGATGATCCCGGCGTTCATGCTGCTGATGGTGTCTTTGGCGATGATGCTCTTAGGCTTGGCGAAGATCTCCACCCGGGGCAGCTTGGAGGCCTTGAGAAACAAGGCCTCGCAGGAAATCATCACGCCGGGGGCAATGACGCCGCCCAGATACTCTCCCTGGCGGGAGATCACGTCGAAGGTGGTGGCGGTGCCGAAGTCCACCACTACCGCGGCGCCGTGCACCTGCTCATAGGCGGCCACCGCGTTGACGATGCGGTCGGCCCCCACTTCCCGGGGGTTGTCGTAGTGGATGGGCATGCCGGTCTTGATACCCGGACCCACCCACAGGGGCCGGACCTTCAGGTAGCGCTGGGCAAAGCCCTCCAGGGTGTTGTTCATGGGGGGCACCACGCAGGAG
The DNA here is from genome assembly GCA_963790655.1 of uncultured delta proteobacterium. Lineage (GTDB taxonomy): Bacteria > Desulfobacterota > Desulfobaccia > Desulfobaccales > 0-14-0-80-60-11 > DASWLF01. The sequence goes on from CAWBPT010000004.1 coordinate 655,331, forward strand.
ATGATGAGGTCGATGCCGGGCGTGAACGCCAGGCCCTGGGCCTGAAAGAGATTGCGCATCAGGATGCCCAACTCGTCGATGGTGGCCTCTTTCTCAGTGCGGATGCGCCAGTCGCTCAGGAGCTCATCATGGTCGTAAACCCCGATGACCGTGTTGGTGTTGCCCACGTCCATCACCACCAGCATGAATATCCCCTCTCTTTACAGTGAGCAGTGAGCAGTTAGCGGTTAGCGGATTTTCATTTTTGAAGCAATTTCCGACATCATAAAGGGAAAAAACCAAGAACCAAAAACTAAAAACTCAAGGCTGACCGCTGAAAGCTGAAAGCTATTCTCAGTTCAACTGGACTTCCAGGGTTTGGGCCAGTTCCCGGACCACCTGTTCAATGAACCCCTGGTCCTCGCCTTCGGCCATGATGCGCAGCTTGGGCTCCGTGCCGGAGTACCGCACCAGGAGACGGCCCCGGGGGCCCAGGCGCTTCTCGGCCTCCGCCATGGCGTGCCGGGCCCGGGGCAGGCTTTTCAGGTCCTTTTTCTCCTTCACCTTGAGGTTGAACAGGAACTGAGGGTAGGTCTCCATGAAGCCGGCCAACTCCGCCAGGGTTTTGTCTTCCCGGAGCATCACCGCCAGCAGTCTCAAGGCCGTGAGGATGCCGTCCCCGGTGGTGGTGTGGTTCAAAAAGACCAGGTGGCCGGACTGCTCGCCCCCCAGGTTGTAGCCCCCCTTGAGCATTTCTTCCAGGACGTAGCGGTCCCCCACCGGGGCCCGGAGCAAACGGATGCCGTGCCCCTTTAAGGCCACCTCCAACCCCAGGTTGGACATCACGGTGGCCACCACGGTCTTGCGGTGCAAGCGCTCCCGGCGGTGCATGTCCAGGGCGCAGATGCCCAGGATGTGGTCGCCGTCAATAATTTCGCCGGTGTGGTCCACCATGATGACCCGGTCGCCGTCGCCGTCGAAGGCTATGCCCAAATCGGCCTTCTCCCTTTTCACCAGGGTGGCCACGCCCTCGGGGTGGGTGGCGCCGCAGCGGTGGTTGATGTTTCTGCCGTTGGGCCGCACCCCGATGGGGATGATCTCCGCCCCCAGCTCGCTGAAGACCTCCGGGGCCACCCGGTAAGTGGCGCCGTGGGCGCAGTCCATGACGATTTTTAAGCCGTCCAGTTCCAGCTCTTTGGGAAAACTGCCTTTGAGAAAAGAGATGTAGCGGCCCCGGGCGTCGTCGATGCGAAACGCCTGGCCGATCTCCAGGGCCGTGGGGCGGGTTTCCTCCACCCCCTGATCGGTCATCAGAAGCTCGATGTGAGCCTCGATCTCATCGGGCAGTTTGAAACCGTCCCCTTTGAAGATCTTAATGCCGTTGTCCTGGTAGGGATTGTGGGAGGCGGAGATGACCACCCCGGCGTCGGCCCGCATGGAGGAGGTGATGTAAGCGATCCCCGGGGTCGGCAGCGGCCCCAGGAGCAACACGTCCACCCCCATGGAGCAGATGCCCGCGGTAATGGCGTATTCCAGGAGGTAGCCGGAGAGGCGGGTGTCTTTGCCCACCACGATGCGGTGGCGCCCCGGCCCGTACTTGATCACATAGGCCAGGGCCCGTCCCAGTTGCAGGGCCACTTCGGCCGTCATGGGGTAGACGTTGGCCACCCCCCGCACCCCGTCGGTGCCGAATAACTTGCGGGTTTCCGTCATGCTAATAGAGCTCCATTTAACGCGGCTTTATTCGGCCTTTCTTATTATTAGATATTTACCATAATCGGGGGGAAATAACATCCCGGGAAGCAGGGGTCGGACCCGGATAATCGGCTCACTCCGGTTCCTCGTGCCAGTGAATGCACTGGACCGGGCACTGGTCTATGGCCTCCTGGATGGCCGCTTCCGGAGCGCCGTGGGGGTTGATCACCTCGGAGTGTCCCAGGGCCTCATTGAGGCGAAAGACCTCAGGGCAGACGGCCTCGCAGTTGCCGCAGGCGATGCATTCGTCATAGTCGATCACCGGAATTCTCTTTGCCATTTTTAAACCCCCAAACTTAATTTTCTGCCAGTTCATGGGCCAAGCGGTGGTACTTCTCGTGCACCCCTGCGCCGATCCCAGATATTCCTTACAAAAATAATTGCCCCTCTTGGGTGTAGGGGCGGTTCGCGAACCGCCCCTACGATGGCTTTTTTAACACGGGAAAGGATTTGTAAGTCACTCCCGGGAGACCACGCGGAACCATTCCACCTACATCTCATCGGCCCAGTGAATGCACTGCACCGGGCAGTTGTCCAGGGCTTCCTGGACCTTCTCTGCCGGCGCGCCCCCGGGGTTGATCACCTGGGCGAACCCCAGGGACTCGTTGAGCGTGAACACCTCGGGGCAAATCTCCTCGCAGGCGCCGCAGGCGATGCATTCGTCTTCCACGATAAAGGGCACGTGGCCTGCCATGTCTCTCCCCCTGTTTCTTTATTCATTTCAAGATTCGTTCAAAATGTAGGGGCGTGATTCATCACGCCCTTTCCGGGTTCGGGCCCCATGAATGGGGCCCCTACGCTGCAAGCTATGATACTTTTCTGTGAAAGTACATCCCCAGGGAGGACTACGTGGTCGGGAGCCCACTTATAATCTCCCTGAAACCCACCGGCAATCCCATAATGGGGGATGGGGGGGAGCTTGAGGGGAGGGCGGGGGGCACTTACGAAAAAGTCCCCCGGCCCTCCCCTCAAAGAACCTTTGCAACTCCCCCTAGGGGTTCAAATCCATCTCCGCCCGGACCGTCTGGCCTTCCGCATCCTTTTTCAGCTTGAAACCCAGGCGTTTCACCATTTCCAGCATGGGCTGGTTCTGGGCCAGGACGTCGCCATGCAGGACCTTGACCCCCTGTTCCCGGGCAATCTCGATGACCCCCTCCACCAATTTGGGTCCCAGACCCTTGCCCTGCCAGGGGTCGGCCACGATCACCGCGAATTCCGCGGTGGCGCGGTCCGCGGCCATCACCAGGCGGCTCACCCCCAACATGACTTCCGGCCCCGGCGGCTGGCTGATGGCCATGAGGCCGACCTCCCGGTCATAGTCGTTCTGGGTGAAGCGGATGAGCATCTCATGGGTCCACTTCTTAATCAGCCGGAAGTAGCGGAAGTAAACGGTCTCTTCCGAGCAGTTGGCCAGGAAGTCGGACACCAGGGGCTCGTCTTCGGGCCGCATGGGGCGCAGCAGCACCGGGGTGCCGTCCCGCATCATCCAGTGGCTTTCGTACTGGTTGGGATACGGCGCAATGATGAGGTGGCGGGGGGCCGACACCGTGGCGGGTTCGATGATCAGGCGGGCGTCCACCCCCACGAACCGGCCGTGGCTGAGAAAGAGGGGATTGATGTCCAGTTCCACGATCTCCGGGAAGTCGGTGACCAGTTGGGCGACGCGCACCAGGATCTCTCCCAGCTCTTCCAGATTGGCGGGCGGGATATGGCGGTAACCCTGGAGGACCTTGGACACCCGGGTCTGCTCGATGAGCCTCCGAGCCAGGAGCAGGTTCAGCGGGGGCAAGTCCACCGCCGAATCCTGCAGGACTTCGGCGAAGACCCCCCCGGCCCCGAACAGGATCAGGGGCCCGAAGTCCGGGTCCCGCTTGCTGCCGATGAGCAGCTCACAGTCGGGCTGGGGCTCCTGGGCCTGGACCGTCATCCCCAGGATGCGGGCCTCCGGCTTGTGGGTGTGCACGTCTTCCACGATTTCATGGAACGCGGCCAGGATCTCCGATTCGTTTTGCAGGTTGAAGCGCACCCCGCCGACGTCGCTCTTGTGGGTGACGTCGGGAGAGTTGACTTTCAGCGCCACCGGGAAGCCGATGACCTTGGCGATCTTGACCGCGTCGGGGGCCGAGGAGGCGGCCACGGTAGGGTTCACCGGGATGCCGTAAGCCGAGAGAATGGCCTTGGACTCCAGTTCCGTGAGGATCCTGCCCTGGCGCTCCAGGCACTGGTTGATGAAGGTCCGGGCCTGTTGGGTGTTGATTTGCAGCTCGTGGGGCAGCCGGGGCGGAGTCTCCTGCAGGATCTCCAGGTGCCGGGAGTAGGAATACATCTCCATGAAGGTGTCCACCGCCTCCTCCGGGGTCTCGAAGGTGGGGATATCGGCATTGTTGAGGATCTCCACCCCTTCGGCCACTTCTGCCCCGCCCATCCAAACCGCGAACACCGGCCTCGCCTGGCCCGAAACGATGGGGACCAGGGCCCGGGCCACCCCGGTGGGATCGGTCATGGCCTGGGGGGAGAGAATGATCGCCAGCCCCGAGAAGTCCGGGGCCTTCATGCAGACCTCCACCGCTTTAAGGTAGCGCTCCACCGGGGCGTCCCCCAGGAGATCTACGGGATTGCCCCGGCTCCAATAGGGAGGCAGGAATTCATTCAGTTTTTGCACGGTCCCGGGGGAGATGGCCGCGGGTTCGGTGTCCCAGCGGGCCAGGGCATCCACCGCCATGACCCCGGGGCCGCCGGCGTTAGTGATGATGCCCAGGTGGCTGCCGGTGGGGCGTTTCATTTTCTCCAGGGCTTCGGCGGAATCGAAGAGCTGCTTGATGGTTTCCACCCGGATGATGCCGGCCCGGCGGAAGGCGGCGTTGTAAGCCTCGTCGGCCCCGGCCAGGGCCCCGGTATGGGAGGCCGCGGCCTTGGCCCCGGCCCGGCTGCGGCCGGCCTTGATGATGATGATGGGCTTGACCCGGGAGACCGAGCGGGCCGCGCTCATGAACTTGCGGTGCTGGGTCAGGGACTCCATATAGATGATGATGCTGCGGGCCTTCTCTTCGTTGCCCAGGTAATCGATGAGGTCGGCAAAATCCACGTCCGCCATGGAGCCCACGCTGATGAAGTGGCTGAACCCGATGTGCTTGAGGCTGGCCCACCCCAGGATGGAACTGCACAGGGCACCGCTCTGGGAGATGAAGGCCACGCTGCCGGGCTGAGCTGAATGGGGCGCAAAACTGGCATTGAGGCCGTAGGGCGGGGAGAGCACCCCCATGCAATTGGGGCCCAGATACCGAAGGCCGAAGCGAGCCGCCTCTTCTTTGATGGCAGCCTCGATGACGCTGCCCTCGGGCCCCACTTCTTTGCCGCCCGCGGAGATAATAATGGCCGCCCCCACCTGGGCCTGGCCGCACTCCTTGATGACCCCCGGCACCTCCCGGATGGGGATGGCGATGACGGCCAGGTCGATGGGAGCCTTGACCTCCGTGATCGCGGGGTAGGCGGCAATCCCCTGGATTTCCGAATAGTTCCGGTTGATGGGGTAGATCTTTCCCGGAAAGCCCCCCTGCTTGAGGTTCCGCATCAGGGCCAGGCCGATGCTCTGTTCTTTTTCGCTGGCCCCGATCACCGCCACCGCTTCCGGTTTGAAGAAGTCATCCAGGAAGGTTTTTCTCATGTGATTTGTCCTTGTCACCTAAAAGATTTGATCCGGTGGAGCATACGCCGGCGCCCGCCCCATGCTGGCGTAGCCTTTTCCACAACTAAGTGCTTATCCGTAAATAACTCCAACTTTTCGCCAGCAAATTATGGCCGCTGCCAGATGATGCAATGCGATGTAGCTGGAAAGGGTTTTTTCATAGCGAACCAGGATCTTCCGAAACCGGTTGAACCATGAATTGCAAACTTCCACGACCCAGCGACGCGCCTGATAACCAGGAATTGTCCTTTGGGCCATGATCTCCTCGTCTCGCTTGAAGATGCGAGGTATATAATCGCGGTCAACAATGCTTTGATACGCCGGCTTCCCTTTGTAGGCCTTGTCGGCGCAAAGGGTTTGAGGCTGTTCCGGTGTCGGAGTTGGTCGTTTGATCACGATGGCATCCAAGACGATTGCTAATTGAGTTACATCATGCCTATTTGCCCCGGTAACGACGATGGCCAGAGGGACGCCATGGCCTTCCACCAACAGATGGCGTTTGCTTCCTTTTTTTCCCCCTATCCACCGGACTCGGCCCAACCGCCTCCAGTGCCAAAGGAGCTTTGGTTAAGGCGCTATCAATACTTTGCCATGACCAGGATATGCCTTCCATTTCGTCGTATTCCGCCAACCCGGCACGCCAGATGGCGAGAAATACCCCGGCCTTTTCCCACAGGCGAAAGTAGGCATGGATGGAACTGGGACTGCCATATCTTTCTTTGGGGACGGCCTTCCATTGGCAACCGGTACGGAGAACGTAGACAATACCTTCAAATACCTTGCGATAATCTAACGGTTTTCTGCCACCACCCTGTTTACGGATATAAGGTTTATTCGGGTCCCTTGCCGGTTGCGGCAAGAGAGGCTCCACACGCGCCCAAAAAGCATCGGAAACAGCCCATGACGGCAACCTTGGCATGTGCACCTCCGATAATTAATTGATGAGGTATACATGCCATATTATTTATCAAATGTCTATTTAATTACGGATAAGCACTAAGTAGGTAAAGAGTCTTTTTCTTTTCCCGGCCCCTGGAGGGGAGTTTTATGACCTCAAATCTAACGATCCGGATAAGACGGATTGCTATTAACGCTGGCGGGCCCGAAGGCCCGGCCCGCCAGCCCCCAGTACCGCGCCGCCATAGAAAACCGTCACCCGGTGTCGGTGGGGGCCCGTGCGCCCCCTGCCGAAGCGGCTGAGCCCGGGGGAGACTTTATGGGGGAGGTTCACCCAGTCCTCCGGGCTGCCGGTGGCGCCGCCGCCCAGTTCTCCGATGAAGATAAGATAATGCAGAAATGGCCCTTGGCAAATGGCGGCCAGGGATTGCCCCGGCGGCGGCCAGGCATAGAGCACCACCTGGGTCCGGAAATCCAGGGCTGCGGCCAGGGCCTCCCCTCGCGCCACCCGGGGGTGGACCGGCAACTCCGAGACAAACTCGCCGTCCCCCCGGTCCACGGCGCGCAATTCGATGCCCGCCGCCTCACACAGCGGCGCCAGGGCCGCGGTGAGGTAGCCCCGCCCGGCCCCGGCTTCCAGGACGCGGCTCACCCGGAGCAGCCGCAGATACCGCACGAGCCGCGGCACCCATTCCCGGGAAGGGAAAAAATAGACTCCCGTGGCGTCTGAGAGCGCCATGAGCCAGGAGGCCGGGTCCGGGGCCCGGCCCAAGAGCTCCTGCCAGCGGGCCTCGGGCAGCAGATAATCCAGGGGCCCCTCCCCCGGGGCCGGCAGACGCACCAGGGAGCGTGCGAAGCTTTGAAACTGCTGCTGCTCCCGGTATTTTTCCGAAGGCTGCAAGTGTCCGGCCTCTGCGAAAATGCTTTTTCATGGAGGGGGATAGGGGCCGACGGCCCCTCCCCCCTCCCTGAAACCCTCCCCCAACCCCCATATAGAGGGCTGGGAGAAGAACCTGAAGGAAGGGGATAAGCCTCCTAAGCCCCCGCCCCCTCTTTAAAGCGTAGGATGCTGGCATTAATTATCCTGCCTGCAACTATCCCGCACCATAATAATTTTTCTTCCCCGGTTCCGCCATGGGTAATTTCCCGGCGGCTGGCCAAATTTCAGAAAGCGGGGCTGAACCTATTTAGGCTTGAAGTTTCCCCCATTTTTGGAATAATAGAAATGATCCTCCCGGGATTTCTCAAATTTACCTCTATTGCAGGGCCATGTCGAATCCCACCCACACCGGAAAATCGCCAGCAGGGCCAAGGAATGCCGGGACCCTGCCGGGCCCGGTGAGGGGGCGGGCCTGGGCGCGGCGGCTGGCGGCCTGGATCAGCTTCGGGCTGCTGGCGGCGGTCCTTTCCCTGGCGGGCTGCAGCTCCGAGGTCGGAAGCCGACCCTTGAGCGTGGCGGGCTCCACCTCGGTGCAGCCCTTTGCCGAAAAACTGGCGGAAGTCTATCTACACCAACACCCTAAGTGCCGCATCGACGTGCAAGGGGGCGGCTCCAGCGCCGGCATCTATGCGGCGGAGCACGGCGCCGCCGATCTGGGGACGTCTTCTCGAGAATTGTTGGGGAAGGAAAAACAACTGGTGGAGATTCCCATCGCCTATGACGGCATCGCCGTCATCGTTCATCCTTCCAACCCCTTGACCCAAATTACCATCGAGCAAATCCGGCAGATCTTCATCGGGCGCGGTGACCAACTGGCAGGCCCTGGGCTTGCCGGCCCACGCCATCGACGCCATTACCCGGGAGGAAGGCTCCGGCACCCGGGAAGCCTTCGAGCACCTGGTTATGGCCAAACATGAAATCACCCCCAGGGCCCTGGTGCAGGATTCCAACGGTTCGGTGCGGGAGATTGTGGCCGGCGATCCTCATGCCATCGGTTACATCTCCGCCGGCCTGGTGGATAACCGGGTCAAAGCTGTGGCCATTGACGGGGTCTTCCCCACTCGAGAGAATATTAAAAACCATACCTATAAGCTGGTACGCCGCTTTCTACTGGTAAGCCGGCTGGCCCCTAGCGGTCCTTGCAAAGATTTCGTTGACTTTATTCTAAGCGCCCAGGGACAAAGCGTGCTGGAACTTGAAGGCTTGGTGGGGATGGTGGAGTAATGCAACGGGAAAAATTCATCGAACGGGTCCTGTTGCTTCTGGCCCTGTCCTCCATCACCTCCCTGGCCCTCATTACCGTCTTCATCTTCCTGGAAGGCTTCCCCCTCATCCTCCACACCGGGCTGGGTAACTTCATTGCCTCGGCCCACTGGGCCCCCACCAAAGGGCATTTCGGCATCCTGGCCATGATCGTCTCCTCCATCCTGGTGACCCTGGGGGCCATGGTCCTGGGCGTGCCCCTGGGTTTGAGCTGCGCCATCGTCCTGGCGGAATTCTCCCCCCGGCCCCTGAAGTTGGTGTTGAAACCCACCCTGGAGCTTCTGGCCGGCATCCCCTCGGTGGTTTACGGCTTCCTGGGGGTGGTCTGGCTGGTGCCTTTGATCCGCAATCATCTGGGCGGCCCCGGTCTCTCTCTGCTGGCCGCGGCGGTGATCCTGGGCATCATGATCCTGCCCACGGTCATCAGCATTTCCATCGACGCCCTGAGCGCGGTGCCGGATCTCTACCGGGAAGGCTCCATCGCCCTGGGGGCCACTCTGTGGCAGACGGTGCGCCGGGTGGTGCTGCCGGCCGCGTCCAGCGGCATCATCACCGCGGTCATCTTGGGAATGGGCCGGGCCATCGGCGAGACCATGGCGGTAATCATGGTGGCGGGCAACGCTTTGCAGATCCCCACCTCCATCCTGGACCCGGTGCGCACCCTCACCAGCAACATCGCCCTGGAGCTGGGCTACGCCTCGGGCCGCCACCGGGAGGCCCTCTTCGCCACCGGCATCGTGCTCTTCATCATCATCATGATCCTCAATCTCAGCGCCACTCTCATCGCCCGGCGGAGGTAAGAAGCGCGTGCGTCTTTCCCCGCAACGGACCCAAACCCTGGTCAAGATCCTGCTCTGGACCTTCACCGGCTTCACCCTATTGATCCTGATCTTCATCATCGTGGATATTTCCGTGAAGGGCCTGCCCCAGGTGACTCCTTTGTTCCTCTCCTCCGAGCCTGTGGACATGGGGCGCCACGGGGGGATATTCTCCACCATCGTGGCCACCGCATACATCACGCTGCTGGCCATCCTGCTGGCCTCTCCCCTGGGGGTGGGCACCGCCATCTATCTCACGGAGTACACCCGGGAAGGCTGGGCCACCCGCCTCATCCGGTTCGGCTCCGAATGCCTGGCCGGGGTGCCTTCCATCATCCTGGGGCTGTTCGGCTTCGTCCTGTTCGTGTTGAAGCTGGGGTTCGGCTGGTCGGTGCTCTCCGGCGCCCTAACCCTGGCCATCATGGTGCTGCCCATCATCATTCGCACCTCGGAGGAGGCCATCAAGGCGGTGCCCCAGGAATACCGCCAGGCCTGCTACTCAATGGGGATGAGCCAGTGGCAGACGGTGACCCGCATCGTGCTGCCCAGCGCCCTGCCGGGCATCACCACCGGCATCATGCTCAGCGTGGGCCGCTCCCTGGGGGAGACCGCGGTGTTGCTGTTCACCGCCGGGGCGGCGCTGCGCACCCCCGTGTCGGTCTTCGACTCCGGCCGCACCATGGCGGTGCACTTTTACATCCTGGCCCGGGAAGGCATCTCCATGCCCAACGCCTACGGCACCGCCGCGGTCCTGGTGATCTCCATCCTGCTCATCAATCTGGTGGCCTACACCCTGATGCAACGGCTGATTAAGAGGTATTCGTGAGAAAAAGCGGTCAGCCATCAGCTGTCAGCAAAGAGCAAAGAAAGTATTTATCACGTTCCCAAACTCTGCTTGGGCCAAGTGGCGGTAATCAAAAACGCTTTTTCTTAAGGTTTAAGAATAAGGAAGGAAGGTGGGCAGTGCCCACCCTACATCCAGCGGCCTTCATCAATCTTGGTCTTTACTGAAAGCTGAAAACTGACCGCTGATAGCTAATAACCATGAACCAGGAACCTCAATACAAGATCCGCATCGAGGACCTTTCCTTCTACTACGGGGATTTTAAGGCCCTGGACGATATCAATCTGGCCATCCGCCCCCGGGAGGTCTTCGGCCTCATGGGGCCGGCCAAGAGCGGCAAGTCCACCCTGCTCCGGGTCTTGAACCGCATGTGCGACCTCATCCCCGGCATCCGGGTGGATGGGAAGGTGTGGCTGGATAACGACGACATCCTGGCACCGGACTGCGACCTGGTGAATCTGCGCCGCCGGGTGGGCCTGGTGCTGAGCAAGCCGGTGCCGCTGCCCCGCTCCATCACCGAAAATCTCACCCTGGCCCCCCGGCTGGCGGGCAAGCGCGACCGGCGGGAATTGGCAGCCCTGGCGGAGCGGAGCCTCAAGGCGGCTCAGCTCTGGGACGAAGTCAAAGACCGCCTCCAGGATTCCGCCCTGAAGCTCTCCGGCGGCCAGCAGCAGCGGCTCTGTCTGGCCCGCACCCTGGCCATGGAGCCGGAAGTCATCCTGTTGGACGAGCCCACCAGCGGCCTCGACCCCATTTCCACCGCCAAGATCGAAGAAACCTTGTCGCAGCTGAAAAAGAATTATACTATCATCCTGGTGAGCAACAACACCAAGCAGATTGCCCGGGCCACGGACCGGGTGGCCTTTCTCCTGATGAGTCAAATTATCGAGATCGGCGACACCCACCGGGTCTTCACCGTACCCCAAGATAAACGCACCGATGACTATATCTCCGGCCGCTTCGGCTAACGGCGCCTCCTCCCCCTCTCCGGACATCATCGTTATCCGGGGCCTCAACCTGTTTTACGGGGACTTCCAGGCCTTAATCGACCTGAACGCCGCCTTCAAGCGCCGCACCATCACCGCCCTCATCGGCCCGTCGGGCTGCGGCAAATCCACCCTGCTGCGTACTTTGAACCGCATGAACGACCTCATCGCCGGGGTGCGCATTGAGGGCCAGGTCATCATCGACGGCCAGGACATCTTCGCCCCCGGGGTGGACCTCACCCAGCTGCGCAAAAAGGTGGGCATGGTCTTCCAGCGCCCCAACCCTTTTCCGCTGTCCATTTATGAGAACGTGGTTTTCGGCCCCCGGCTGCACGGCCGGCCCCGGCGGGCCGAACTGGAGGAGATCCTGCAGCGGTCCCTGGAGGCGGTGGAGTTGTGGGATGAAATCAAGGACCGGCTCAAGACCTCGGCCCTGGCCCTCACCGAGGAGCAGCAGCAGCGCCTCTGCATCGCCCGCCTCCTGGCGGTGGAGCCGGAGATTCTCCTGATGGACGAGCCCTGCTCGGCCCTGGACCCGCTGGCGACGCTGAGGATCGAGGAGCTGATGCAGGAGCTGAAACGCCGCTACACCATCATCATCGTCACCCACAACATGCAGCAGGCGGCCCGGGCCTCGGACGAGAGCGGCTTCATGCTCCTGGGGGAACTCATCGAGTTCGGCCCCACGGCCCAGATGTTCACGAGACCGAAGGACTCCCGAACCGAGGATTACATTACGGGGAAATATGGGTAAGTGTTATGGGGGGAGGGCCAGGGCCAACGGCCCTGCCCTCCCCCCATGCCCCCCTCCCAACCCGTATAAGTGAGCCGGGGAAGTCTGGACCTGCGGTCCGCCTTCCCCGGCTTTATTTCTCGTTAAGGGATTGGGGATGGCGGTTTGGGGATTTTTCGTAAGCATAAGGGCCCTTACGAAAAAGCCCTTAGGCCCCTCCCCCCATAAATCGCTCCTTCCTCAAAGGCTACGGCGCCGGAACCGGCGCCCGCCGGTATCCCCAAATTCACGTCGCGGTTGACCCCCAGGGAATTCTCACAATTCCCTTAATCCTCCCTTAACCTTTTCCGGCCGACCTTTCTCTAAATTAACAAAACCGGTTTGCAAATCTTTTTTCGGAGGGTAAGCGAATGAGACTTCAAAGATGGTTGAGCGTTATCCTGATGATGGGTCTAGTCCTGGTTCTGAGCCCTATAGGCGCCCAGGCCTGGCAGCATCCGACTTCTGCCCGTCAACCGAACTATCACGGCTTCGCCCAGCACCGCCCGTATGGGAATGCCAACGGGTGGCATCATGGTCAACAGTCACATTGGAACCGATGGAACCACCGGAATCACTTTGCCCAGCGGCATCACCCGGGAAACCAGAACTTCCGGCAACCCTATGGGGCCCCTTATGCCCGTGGAGGTTACCCGGGGCAACCGCAAGGGTCCTACCGGGGAGGTTACCAGGGTCAACCGCAAGGGTCCTATTTCAATCCCGGTCAGAACGGCCATCCCCATGCTCCTTTCGTCCAGGCGGGTCAGCCTGCGCCGCAGCCCGGTTTCTTCCATCCCGGGTCTTCCTGGAATCCCTCTGCGCCTCAACCGTTCGCGCCGCCGAGGCAAACCTTTTAACCAAGGAGAATTAGCCTGGCCCGGAAGGATTAGAGGAAGGGGTGAGAGCGGCCTGGTCTCTTGCCCCTCCCTCGGCCGTTATTTGGCGGCGGGGGACAGATAATCCACCACTTTGGCGATGGCGGAGATGTCCTCGTCGCCCCAGCCCCGGCCCACGCCGGTGCGGTAGAGGTGCAGCAGCATCTGACCCACCGGCACCGGTGCCCCGGTATCAAAGGCCGTGTCCACGACGAACTTGGCATCCTTGGCCATGTGTTTCAGGGGGAAGGCCACGGGGTAGCTTTTCTCTTTAATGAGGGGCGCCTTCATCTGGTAGAGGGCGCAGTTCAGCGGCCCGGAGAAGACCGTGTCCAGCATGGCATCCAGGGCCAGCCCGCCTAGTTTCCCGAAGTTCAGGACCTCGGCAAACCCTTCCATCATGAGCCCCAGGAGCAGGTTGATAAACATCTTCATCATGGAGCCCTGCCCCACGCGACCGCAGAAAATGACTTTCTTCCCCATGCTCAGGAGCAGCGGTTCCAGTTCCTTGACCTTTTCTTCCTTGCCACCCGCCAGAATCAGCAAGGTCCCCTCTTCCGCCGGCTTCCTGGTGCCCGAAACCGGGGCGTCAATGAAGGTGACGCCGGTGGTTGCGAGTTCCTTGCCCATTTCCCGGGTAAAGCCGGGGGATACCGAACTCATGTTGATAAACACCCGGTGGGGGCCGAAGGCCTCCGCGGCGCCCTCAGACCCCCAGAGCAGGTCATAAAGGGCCTCGGGCCCGGTGACCATGGCGATGATAATCTCCGCGGTCTGAGCCAGGGCCAGGGGGGTGGGCGCCTCCTCGGCCCCGAGCCTGACCAGGGGCTCGGCCTTGACCGCGCTGCGGTTATAGACCGTAACGGGGTAGCCGGCCTTGAGAATATTGGCAGCCATGGCACTCCCCATGATTCCTAAACCCATGAATCCCACTCTTTGCTTCATAAGACGCTCTCCTCTGCGACCATCCCGCGAAAGTAGCGGCCGGCGCCGTCCCGGCGCCCGCCGGTTATCGCTCTCCCCTTCTGCCCTATGCTAACTACTTGGCTGGAATTTTAATAGGATTAAATTTTAACATAATGAAAAAATTAACGGAAAAGGGTCTGGATGGCTAATACCAAGTCGAGAGCTCTGTTCCGAAAAGTCCCAATTAAATTGGTGGCACAGGCGTCTCGCCTGTGCAGGCGCAGGCTAAAGCCTGCGGCTACAAAAGATAACCTTTCGATCGCAACTCGAGACCTCTGCGAAAATCTCTAGTCTCGCTCTGGCTAACCAAAATGTGGCGTAGGCGCCCTTGATTAGCCCAAATGATGGATGGACAGCCGCGGGCGGCTATCCTACCTTTGAATTTTCGCAGTCGTTCGTGACCCACGGCTCACCCGTAATACCAAGTTGCCGTCAAAAAGGTATTTCTCATGTAGGGGCGTGATTTATCACGCCCGCAAGGGCGCAATGAATTGCGCCCCTACAGCAAAAATGCTGATTTTACCTCTATGAGCGCAACCTGGTATTAAATCCCGGAGCCTCGATTTTCAGTGGCGGGAACCGATGTGGAAGAGCGTGGGGCTCCGGGCGGCAGGATGGGCCCCGCCGCCCGGGATACGGGTCACTATTGCAGGTTGTAGTATGGCGTGCGGTTCTTGAAGATGCGGGAGATCAAGCCTTCACCGGCCAAATCTTTGAGGCAACCGTAGGCCTGCTCTTCCTCCACCTCCAGGTTCTGGGCGATCTCGCCCAGCTTCATGAACCGGGCCTGCCGGCGCAGCAGGTTGGTGAGGCGGGTCCGGAAAAACTCCTCGTCCACAATGTCGGTCAAGGACTGGTCCAGGGCCAGGGCATTGCGCTGATCCCCCGGGTAAGCGGTATCCCAAGGCCGGCGCAGGCTGACCCCCAGCACCCAGCGCACCCGGGCGTTTTTCAGGGTGTCGTACATGGCTGCCAGTTTATTGACCAGGGCTTCATCCCGGGGGATGGGCCCCAGGCGGTCCATGACGGCCAGGAAGCTGTCCACGGTGCGGATATACTGCTCCGGCCGGTTCAGGTCGGCGTGGGCCAGGGTGATGCGTTCCCGCTCCAGGCCGCAGCGGGCCAGGAGCTTTTTGACCAGCAGGACCCGGCCCCAGGTGTGGTCCAGGCCGTAATTGTGATGGCATTCCTCCGGGCGGCAGCCGATGAGCAGCAGGCCGTTGGCCCCTTCCAGGAAGGCCCGGCCCATGACCTTGGGGTCCAGCTGGCCGATGCAGTTAAGGGGGAGGATATAGAAGCGGGGGCTCACGGGCAGGCCCCGCAAGCCGGCGTGGTCCGCGGCGGGCATGGCGCTCCAGCGGCAGCCGAACCCCATGACTTCCCGGTCGCTCAGCTGACGGGCCAGGGCCGCGGCGGCGGCTTCATAACGGGTGGTGTTGTAGATCTGGGAGCTGATGGCCAGGTGGGGGCAGGCGGCGGAGCAGGTCCCCGCCCCGGTGCAGAGCATGGGGTCCACCACCCGGGGGACGTTGCCCCCCAGGCCTGCCACCGGCTGGATGCCGCTGCTGTCGCAAATCTCCCGGCATAGGTTGCAACTGGCGCACTTGCTTTCGTCCACCATGCAAACGTTAAGGGGGGCCAAGAGCTTGCCGGCCCTGGCTTTCTCCACCAGTTCCGTCATCTTGAGGGCCGCCCGGCGCCCCTGGCGCAGGGCTTCCCTGAGGTCGCAGGGCTGGCGGGCGGCACCCACTATGGGCAGTTTTTCATCCATCCCCACCTGATGGGGCCAGACCATCTGGGGATGCCGTTCCAGAAAGGCGCCCTCCACGACCTCTTTGCCCAAAATCCTGGCGATACCGGTGGCGGTGGGGTTTGCTCCCCAGCGGGGAGAGAGGACCAGCTGGTCCCAGGCCAGTTCCTGTTCCGTCTGGTCATCCACCCGATTATAGGTGATATAGCCGGACTGCACCGTGGGGTGAATCCGGCCGTCGTAAGGAATCAGGGCGATGCCCAGTTGCCGGGCCCGTACCCGCTCCGAAGTGCTCAGGGGCAGGGGAATCCGGTGGTCGTACAGGATGGTCGCCTGGGATTGGGGGGATTGTTCCCGGATATAGCGGGCGGTGTTCCAGGCGGCCTTGACGGAAAGAGCCCCGTAGGGCTGGTCGATCTCCAGGTCATTGACCCAGAAGGCCACGCGGTGCGCCGGCGGGCCATAGAGCCAGATGGACTCTTCCAACTCCCGCTGGCTGAGGATGCGGACCCCGTCGTGGCCGAATTCCGGTCCCTGGTCCAGGAGGTCGGCATCCAGGGCGGCGATGATGGACCCCACCCGGCAGTCCTGGGAAGGCTGATCCTCCCCGAAGGAGAAGGTGACCTGGTAGTCCCCCATCCGGCCCAGGACCTGCTCCGCCCGGCCGCCGATGATCTTCTGCACCAGGGGGCTGGCGTCTACCTCACGCTTTAGCTGCCGCAGACGCTCGTGGTAATAGCGTTCTCCGGGGTAATGCTCATGGAGCCGGCGGAT
Organism: uncultured delta proteobacterium; assembly: GCA_963790655.1. Lineage (GTDB taxonomy): Bacteria > Desulfobacterota > Desulfobaccia > Desulfobaccales > 0-14-0-80-60-11 > DASWLF01. The sequence goes on from CAWBPT010000004.1 coordinate 671,635, forward strand.
CTCCTCCTCCGGATCATCGGAGGGCACCGCGATGACGGTTTTTATCCCCCGGCGCAGGAGTTCCTGGGCCGCGGCGTAGGTGGCGATGCCGCCCCCCAGCACCAGGATGGGCTCATGGAACTCCACTTTGACCTGGGAAGGAATCCCCAAGGTTTGCAGGCCGGCCAGGGAGGCCCGGATGAGCTTGGCCCCCTTGAGGGCCAGGTCGGCGGCGTCTCCCTGGTGCAACAGGGCCACGTGGTCCCGGAGGTTGACCATATCGACGAAGCCCTCTTCCAGGCCTAGCGGCTGCAGATCGTCTTCGAACTTTTTGAGCATCACCCGGCGCTCGCAGCCGGCGATGACCACCCGGTTCAGACCGCCCCGGGAGATGGCAGCCTCAATGCTTTCCAGGCCCGGCCTGGTGCAGGGAAACGGCAGGATCTCGACGTGGCTCACCGCCGGGGCCTCCCGGAGCAGCTGCTCCAGGGCCGGCAAGTCCACCCGGGGGGCGATCTTGGCACCGCACTCGCACAGGAAGACCCCGCATTTGGCTCCGTTGTCATTTTTCGGAACAGGCTTTGCAGTAGTCATGACCACCCTCCTCAGTGAGCATAGCCCCGGCCGGTGCGCCGGGAGATGTCGCCCCGAACCTTGTCCAGCCGGTGGCTCATGGCCCCGGTGGGGCAGACCGTGACGCAGCAGCCGCAGGAGACGCAGGCGTTGTTGGGGACCCGGTAGGGGGTGTCCAGCTGCTTGCTGACCCCCCGGGAGCCGAAAGTCAGGGCCTGGACCCCCACCACTTCGGTGCACACCGCGATGCACAGACCGCAGCGCAGGCATTCCTCCTCGGGGTTCGTCACCGTGAAGCGGGTGGAGGTCACCCCGTACTCCCGGGCCAGGTCCCGAATCTCTTTGGAAGCCGGGCAATCGGCCAGCAGCATCTCCAGGACCCAGCGCCGCACGTTCCGCACCCGCTCCGAGTGGGTGAAAACCTCCAGTTCCTCGATGGGCGGGTTGAGGCAGGAGACCGTGACCTTGGATCTCTTGCCGTAGCCCATCTCCACCACGCACAGCCGGCAGCCACCCCATGGCCTCACCGCGGGGTGGTAGCACAGGGTGGGGATGTGGATATGGTATTGCCGGGCCGTCTCCAGGATGGTCCAGCCGGGCCGGGCCTGAACCGGTTGCCCGTCGATGGTGAAGTTGATCAGGTCGTCGGCTTTTGCTGCCAATGGATTCATGGTCTCCCCCTCTCAGTCCACCCGCACGGCGTCCACCGGACAGACGTCCAGGCAGACGCCGCACCGGATGCAGACGGCATTGTTGATGACATGGGGCTTTTTCTTTTTCCCGCTGATGCACTCCTGGGGGCAGTTCCGGGCGCACAGCCGGCAGCCGTTGCAGGTATCCGGGTCGATGCGGTAGGTGATGAGGTCCCGGCAGACCCCGGCAGGACATTTGTGGTCCACGATGTGGGACAGGTATTCATTCCGGAAATATTTAATACTGGTCAACACGGAGTTGGGGGCGCTGCGCCCCAAACCGCACAAAGCCCCGTCTGCCACGGCCTGGGCCAGGCTTTTGAGTTCGTCGATGTCTTCGGGGTGCCCCTGGCCCCGGGAGAACCGATCCAGGAACTCCTGCATGCCGCCCAGACCCAACCGGCAGGGCAGACACTTGCCGCAGGACTCTTCCTTCAAGAAATTCAGAAAGTAGCGGGCCAGATCAACCACGCAATCCTTGTCATCCATGACGATCATGCCGCCGCCGCCTAAAATCGAGCCGGCCTGCATGAAAGAATCGAAATCCACGGGAAAGCCCAGGCGCTCGACCATTAACTCTTGTGGTCTGGGGGGCAGGGTGTCCAACTTCATCTTTTCGGCGGGAACGTCTTTGAGTTCATAGGGGATAATTCCCCCCGAAGGTCCGCCGGTCTGGACCGCCTTGAACCGGTCCTGGCCCGGGACGCCGCCGCCGATCTCCTCCACGATGCGCCCCAGGGTGGTGCCCATAGGCACTTCCACCAATCCGGTGTTTTTCACCTTGCCCACCAGGGAGAAGATCTTGGTGCCGGTGCTGTGAGGTACGCCCAGGCCGGCATACCACGCTCCGCCCTTGTCGATGATGTGAGGGATGTTAGCCCAGGTTTCCACATTATTGATGATGGTGGGGCGCTTCCATAAACCTTGTTCCGCCGGATAGGGCGGCCGGGTGACGGGTTCGCCAACCCGACCTTCCAGGCAGGCCATTATGGCGGTTTCTTCTCCGCAAACATAGGCCCCCGCGCCGCGGTGGAGATGGACATCGAAATCGAACCCCGTTCCCAAGATGTTTTGACCCAAAAGTCCGAAGTTTCGAGCCTGGTCTAGAGCAATGGAAAAATGCCGCACCGCAATGGGGTATTCGTGGCGCACGTAAATAAAACCCAGATTTGCCCCCATGGCGTAGGCGCCGATAATCATGCCCTCCAGGACCGCATGGGGATCTCCTTCCATGATGGCCCGGTCCATAAAGGCTCCCGGGTCCCCCTCTTCTCCGTTTCCGATGACGTAGACCGGGCCCGGGTTTTGCAGGGCATTTTCCCGGGCCTTGCGCCATTTGTACCCGGTGGGGAAGCCGCCGCCGCCCCGGCCCCGGAGTCCCGAGAGTTCTACGGTCCCGATGATCTCCTTGGGGGACATTTTTGTCAGGGCCTTGGCCAGGGAGCGGTAAGCCCCGGCCGCCAGGGCGTCTTCGATGCTCAAGGGGTCGATGACCCCCACGTTTTTGAGGATGATCTTTTCCTGCAGCTTATAAAACGGAATCTCCGCCGCGGACCGGTACCGGGTACCGTTCTCCCCGTACAGGAGCCGCTCCACCGTTTGGCCTTTAACCAGGGTGGTTTCCACGATCTCTTTGACGTCGTCGGGAGTAACCCTGACATAAAAAAGATCAGCGGGGGACACATTTATCAGGGTGCCTTGGTTGCAGAAGCCGTGGCAGCCGGTCTCCTTGACCAGGGGTTGAACCTTGCCCTTAACTCCCTTGGCCTTGATCGCGGCCCGGAAGGCCCGGGCCACCCGGTCGGCGCCCTGGGCCAGGCAACCGGGCCCCAGGCAGACCCGCACCACCGGCTGCTTGGGGTCCCTGGCCTTCGTCAGGCTCCGGCGCAGAGCTTCCAGGGCTGCGGCGCTCTCTATCCTTTCCATGGTTACCTCCCCTGTCCCAGCCGGGAACTAGAGCTTTTTGAGACGCTGCTTGATGGACTGAATATTGGCTTCGCCCAGGTACTCCTCGTCCACCATCACCACCGGGGCCAGGGCGCAAGCCCCCACGCATTTGACGGTGTCCAGGCTAAAGCGCAGGTCCTCGGTGGTATGTTGTCTTCCCACCCCCAGGTTCCGCTCGCAGGCTTCCACCAGGCGGTCCCCGCCCTTGAGGTGGCAGGTGGTGCCCAGGCAGACCTTGATTTCGTGTTCCCCCCGGGGCTCCAGGCTGAAGGACTTGTAGAAGGTGGCCACGGACCAGGCCCGGGTTAACGGCACCCCCAAGTGATCGCAGATCAGGGTCAGGTGCTCCGGGGAAATGTAGTTATATTCGGTCTGGACGTCCTGAAGCAGACTGATGAGGTGCTGCGGATCATGGGGATATTTCTCCAGGATGCTGTCGATGTCCACGGTGGCGGTTTTCATGGCCCCGGCCCCCTCCTCTAGATTCAGGTTTGACCATTAAGGTAGCAATAAGCTTACCAAATAGTTAACTTACTGTTTTTACAAAGATTATTGATAATCAGGCCCCGCCCTTGATACGTTTTTGAAACTTGGTTCATTACATAACTTACGGTAATTTATACATAATTTTAATTTACTGTTTCCGTTTGAAACAATTCTGGAACATTTTTCGGGACCTAGATGGCTGGGGCGAGGGAGGAGGCATGGCCCGCAGGGGCGGTTGGCGAACCGCCCCTACCGCGGCAATGCGGGGTGGGGCTGTCCTGAGAAGTTCAAGGTTCAAAGTTCAAGGTTCAAGGTTTAGACCGCGACTCCCGAGAACTTTTCATGATTTACGGGTGAACCGATGGCTCATGAGCGACTGCATAAATAATATGATGGCAAATCCTACTAAAACCCAGGCTTTCAGGGTCTTTAAGTCCCCCTTTCTTAAAGGGGGATTTAGGGGGATTATTAAGCGGTTATTTAATCCCCCCTGCCCCCCTTTAGAAAAGGGGGGTAAAAGAGCATGATTTTGAAATGTCCTAGTAATTATGAAACGCCTGCAAGAGAAGACTGGTGGTGGGAATTTTTAAAAGAGGCCGTGGGACTTCATCTTGCGCCACAGGGAGCTGCGGCTGATGCCCAGCAAGCGGGCGGCCACCTCCCGGCGGCCCCGGGCCTTTTGCAGGGCCTTCTGGATGGTCTGGCGCTCGTCTTCCCAGCCGGACCGGTCCTGGAGCCCTTCCCGGGCGGGGTGAGACGGCCGCTGCCGGGGTGCTTCCAGCTCCGGCAGGTGGGACTTGGTGATGATGGGGCCTTTGATGAAGACAAAGGCGTATTCCAGCACCCTTTCCAACTCCCGGACGTTGCCGGGCCAGGAGTACTGCTGGAACATGGCCATCACCTTGGGGTCCACCCCCCGCACCTCTTTCTTGTACTTGCGGTTCAGCAGGGCCAGAAAGTGGTTGACCAGGGGCGGAATATCCTCCAGCCGCTCCCGGAGGGGCGGGAGATACACGGGCACGGTGCGCAGGCGATAGAGGAGGTCCATGCGGAACCGGCCCTTGCGCACCTCCTGGATGAGGTTGCGGCTGGTGGCGGCGATGACCCGGGCCTCCAGGGGGATGGGGCGGGCGCTGCCCACCCGTTCAAAGACCCGTTCCTCCAGGGCCCTGAGGAGCTTGGTCTGGAGTTCGGGCTTGAGCTCCCCGATCTCGTCCAGGAACAGGGTCCCCCCCTTGGCCAGCTCGAAGCGGCCGGCCTTGTCGCCGATGGCCCCGGTGAAGGCCCCCTTGACGTGGCCGAAGAGCTCGGACTCCAGCAGGGTCTCCACCAGGGCGGAGCAGTTGAAGGCCACGAAGGGCCCCTGGGACCAGGGGCTGAGCTGGTGGATGGCCTGGGCGAACAGGTCCTTGCCGGTGCCCGACTCACCCTCCAGGACCACGGTGGCCTCGGACGCGGCAATGTCGGGCAGCAGGCTCAAAAGTTCCCGGATGGCGGGGCTCTGCCCGATAATCTCCACCTTCCGGGTGGGCCCCGGCGCCGCCGCGGCGGCGTGCCGCCTGGGCTCCAGGGGCCGAAAGATCTCCACCGCCCCCACCACCAGGTCTCTTTTGTTCTTGATGACTGAGGTGTTTACCAGGATGGCCAGCCGGCGGCCCATCTTGTTCAGCATGCGCACGCTCTGGTCCACCCGGGTGACGCCGTCTTTAAGGGTCGCCTTCAGGGGACAACCCACCTGGCAGAGATTGCTGCGGAAGACGTCCCAGCAGTAGCGGCCCAGGACTTCGTCCCGCTGGAACCCGGTAATCTCCCCGGCCCGCTGGTTGAAGCCGGTGATGCGCCAGTGGCTGTCCACGGTGAAAACGGGGTCGGAGAGGTTCTCGAAGAGGGCGCCAAACTCGATTCCCGCTCCCTGGCCGGACCAATCCGACCAGGCCCGGGTGAGGGTGGTGTCCCGGAAAGTCAGGATGACCCCGATGATGCGGTCTTTAAGATCATAGAGGGGCGACACCGAGTAGTTCAGGTAAAAACTGGCGGCCCCCGGCAACCTGATCTCGGCCAGCAGGTTGGCCCGGGAAGTCCCCTCCAGGGCTTCATCCAGGGCCGCCTGGGCCTGGGGCAGGCAGGTTGCACCGAAGAGTTGGTCCAGGGACAGGATTTGGCCACGCCGGAGCTCTCTGTGCAAGAGCCGCTCCGCCTGGAGGGAAGCCGACAGGATGCGCCTTTGGGCAGACAGGATCAGGACGCCGTCGCCTTCGGGCAGGTCCTCGAAATCAAACGGTCCCTCCGGCTGCTGGCCGGGAAGCTTTCCCTCGTTCATTCCGGCTTTCCTGATTCTTGCCAGGTTGAAGCTTCAATCAAATAGGGAAGAGAGCATTTTCGGACCACAGAATTAATTGATTTGGTTATAATTAATTATATCAAATCCGCTATTAAATCAATTTTTTGCAATTCTCATACCGGATGCTCCGGGCTTCGGGCTGGCCGGAGGAAAATCGACCTAAAAATTTAGTTCGTCCCTTGCTGATTTAAATTTGCAACGGTTATCTTTTTGGTATATAGACATAAAAAGGGAAAGATAATCAACTAGAGTTCACCCCTGGGCGCCGGCAAAAATATAAGAGCATTGGTGCATTATTTCCCTCTTATGGGGTGAATATCCTCAAGCCACGGGACCTGGGACCCATTTATTCCGGGATATTAGAGCGTTAGCTTTGGCATAATAATCGCAAGTTACCATGTGTTGGAACCCGGAGAACCGTTAGAAAAAAAAGAGCAGACTAATGGAGCTAATGCTCTTACCTCCCCCAATATGGTCTTGACAAAACCCATCAAATTGAACTATGGCTTAGAAACATTCAAATTTCTCGCAGTAGCTAAGGGTGCACTATGACCGAAAAGGTGCTGGGAGCGGTAATGGTGGTGGGAGGTGGAATCGCCGGGATCCAGGCTTCCCTGGATCTGGCCAATTCCGGCTATTACGTCCACCTGGTGGAAAAAGGCTCCGCCATCGGCGGCAAGATGGCGCAGATTGACAAGACCTTTCCCACCAACGACTGCGCCATGTGAGTAATCTCGCCCAAACTGGTCGAGGTCGGCCGGCACACCAATATCGAGATCCATACGCTCACGGACTTGCGTGACGTTACCGGCGAGCCCGGTAATCTCACGGTTTCCCTGGATAAACATCCCCGTTACGTCAATCCGGAAAAGTGCACCGGGTGCGGCGTCTGCCTGGAAGCCTGCCCCATCCGCTACCAGGTGCAGCTGCCGCCGGAGACGGTGGCCGCGGCCCGCACCGCCTATGCCAGCGCCACCGATGAGGCGGCGGTCACCGACATCATCGGTCGCTACCGGGAAGAACGGGGCAACCTCCTGCCCATCCTGCTGGACATCAACCGCCACTTCAACTGGCTGCCCCGCTCGGCCATAGAGCACGTGTCCCAAGAGCTGGGCACCCCCCTCACCGAGATTCTCCGGGTGGCCACCTTCTATAACGCCTTCAGCCTGGTCCCCCGGGGCAAACACATCATCAACGTCTGCCTGGGCACCGGCTGTTTCGTCAAAGGCTCGTCCCGCCTCCTGGACCAGTTGGAGCGGAAGCTGGGCATCGGCCACGGCGAGACCACCGAGGACATGCTGTTCACCCTGGACGTGGTGCGCTGCATCGGCTGCTGCGCCCTGGCTCCGGCGGTGCGCATCGGCGAGGCCACCTTTGGCCGGGTGACGCCTTCCCAGGTATCCAAGATCATTGACTCCTATACGCAAGCGGCAAGCTCATGAAAATCACCTCCCTGGAGCAATTGTTAAAGGTTAAAGAAAAGGGCCTGCGCCTGACCTATCCCGACAAGGTGAAGGTCATGGTGGGCATGGCCACCTGCGGGATCTCCGCCGGGGCCGACAAAGTCTACGAGACGCTTACCAGCCTGATACAGGAGTTGGGGCTGGACGTGGTGCTGGAGAAGACCGGCTGCATCGGCTACTGCCAGATGGAACCGCTGGTGGACGTGGTCTATCCCGGCAAGGTGCGCCTGACCTACCAGGGCATGAACCCGGAAAAGGTCGGCGAACTGACAGAGGCCCTGAAGGAAGGCCGCATCCTGGAAAAATACCTCATGTGCCGCATCGACCGGGAAGAGATGCTTATCGAGGGCGTGAGCCGGCCTTACGCCAATCCCCATCCCCCGGAACTGCCGGCGGAAGTTCCCGGCTATGATGAACTGGACTACTTCAAGAAGCAGGTGAAGATCTCGCTCAGGAACTGCGGCTTTATCAACCCCGAGAGCATTGAGCAATACATCGCCCGGGGCGGCTACCAGGCCCTGTATAAGGCGGTCAAGGAGATGACCCCGGAAGAGGTCATCGGGCAGGTGAAGGCCGCGGGCCTGCGGGGCCGGGGCGGCGCCGGGTTCCCCACGGGGGTCAAATGGGAGTTCTGCCGCAATAACCCGGCGGATACCAAATACGTCATCTGCAACGCCGACGAAGGCGACCCCGGGGCCTTCATGGACCGGGGCATTCTGGAAGGCGACCCTCACGCGGTGCTGGAAGGCATGGCCATCGGGGCCTACGCCATGGGCGCGGCTGAAGGCTACATCTACTGCCGGGCCGAATATCCCCTGGCCATCGAGCATCTGAAGACCGCCATCTCCCAGGCCGAGGCCTACGGCCTCCTGGGGGAGCGCATCTTCGGCACCGATTTTTCCTTCCACCTGAAGATCCGGGAGGGCGCCGGCGCCTTTGTCTGCGGCGAAGAGACCGCGCTCATCGCCTCCATTGAGGGACGGGTGGGCGAGCCCCGCCCCCGGCCACCCTTCCCGGCCCAAAGCGGCCTCTGGGGGAAACCCACCACCATCAACAACGTCAAGACCTGGTCCCACATCGCCCCCATCATCGCCCGGGGGGCGGAGTGGTACGCTTCCCGGGGGAGCGAGTCCAGCAAGGGCACCACGGTCTTTTCCCTGGTGGGCAAAGTCAACAGCTCCGGGCTGGTGGAAGTGCCCCTGGGGATTACCCTTAGGGAAATGATCTACGAGCTGGGCGGCGGCATCATGGGCGACCGGGAGTTCAAGGCGGTGCAGACCGGCGGCCCTTCGGGCGGCTGCATCCCCGCCGAGTTCCTGGACACCCCGGTGGACTACGATTCCCTGGGGGCCCTGGGCTCCATCATGGGCTCCGGCGGCATGATCGTTATGGACGACCGGGACTGCATGGTGAACGTGGCCCGGTACTTCCTGGACTTTACCCAGGACGAGTCCTGCGGCAAGTGCACCCCCTGCCGGGAAGGGACGCTGCGGCTCAAAGAGATGCTGGAAGCCATCACCGAGGGCCGGGGCCAGGAAGGGGACATCGAGAAGCTCACTAAGATGTCCGAGCTCATCAAAAAGACCGCGCTCTGCGGCCTGGGCGCCACCGCCCCCAACCCGGTGCTCACCACCATCAAGTATTTCCGGGATGAATACGAGGCCCACATCCGGGACCATAAATGTCCGGCCAAGGTCTGCAAGGCCCTCATCACCTTTTCGGTGGTGGACGACCTGTGCACCGGCTGCCAGCTCTGCCGCATCAAGTGCCCGGTGGAGGCCATCGATGGGGCCAGGAAAGAAGTTCACAAGATCTTGTCGGACAAATGCATTAAATGCGGCACCTGTTTTGACGCCTGTAAGTTTGGCGCCATTGCGGTGGAATAAAGATGGAACAATCCATGATCAGCCTCACCATTAACGACCGGCCTGTAGAGGTTCCCGAAGGAACCACCGTCCTCACCGCGGCCAAAAAGCTGGGGATCAACATCCCTACGCTGTGCCACTACGAGGCCATCGAGCCTTACGGCGGCTGCCGCCTCTGCCTGGTGGAGATCACCGTCGGACCCCGGACCCAACTCACCACGGCCTGCACCTACCCGGTGGCCCCGGGCCTCAAGGTGCAAACCGACACCGAAGAGGTCCAGGAAGGGCGCCGCTTCGTCATGGATCTCCTGCTCTCCCGCTGCCCCGACGTCCCGGCTCTGCAGGAGATGGCCCGCCAGATAGGCCTGCTGGAACCGACCTTTCCCGCGGGAGAGGGCGACTGCATCCTGTGCGGCAAGTGCGTGCGGGTCTGCCACGAGCTCCAGCACGTGGGGGCCATCGGCCTGACGGGGCGGGGGGGCAAGCGCCAGGTAACCACGCCCTTCGGGGAGATTTCCCAGGTTTGCCGCACCTGCGGCGCCTGCGCGTTTGTCTGCCCCACGGGACATATTAAGGACCTGGCCAAGATCAGCGGCAAGGCCCCCATCCCCAAGCTCTCGGAGTTCAACGCCGGCCTCATCACCCAGGGCAACATCTATAAGACCTACCCCCAGGCGGTGCCCAAAGAGCCGGTCATCGACCCGTCCAACTGCGTGCAACTGCTCACCGGCGACTGCGGCGTCTGCGCCAAGGTCTGCCCCGCCGGCGCCATCGACTACGACCAGCAAGAGGAAAAGCTCACCCTGGAGGTGGGCTCCGTCATCCTGGCGCCCGGCTTCAAGGTCTACGACCCCAGCGGCCTCTCCGCCTACGGCTACGGCAAGTACCCCAACGTCTACACCAGCCTGGAGTTCGAGCGCATCCTCTCCCCCGGCGGCCCCTTGCACGGCCACGTCAAGCGGCGCTCCGATGGAGTCGAGCCCAAGAAGATCGGCTGGATCCACTGCGTGGGCATGCGGAGCGACCGGAAAGGCGAGCACCCCTACTGCTCCAACTTCTGCTGCATGGCGGCCCTGAAACAGGCCATCGTCGCCCGGGAGCACATCGGCCCGGACCTGGACATGGCCCTGTTCTACATGGACCTGCGCACCCCCCGGAAAGACTTTGAAAAATACTGCGTCAAGATCAAGGACCAGGGGGCCCGGCTTATCCGCTCCCGGGTGCACTCGGTCAGACCCGCCCCCAACAACGACCTGGAGATCCGCTACATCACCGAAGCCGGCGAAGTCAAGGACGAAATCTTTGACGCGGTGGTGCTCTCCGTGGGCATGGTGATCCCGCCGGACACGGTGGAGCTGGCCGAGCGCCTGGACGTCCCGCTCAGCCCCAACAACTTCGTGGAGGCCTCCTGCTTCGAGCCCACCACCACCTTCCGGGAAGGCATCTTCTCCTGCGGCGCCTTCAACGGCCCCAAGGACATCCCCCAGTCGGTGATGGAAGGGAGCGCCGCGGCGGCCGCGGCCACCCGCCACCTGGCCGAAGCCCGGGGCACCATGCTCAAGGAAAAGGTCTTCCCACCGGAAAAGGACTTGACCGACGAGCCGGCCCGGGTGGGGGTCTTTGTGTGCAACTGCGGCCTCAACATCGGCGGGGTGGCCGACGTCCCGGCCATCGTGGAGTACGCCGGGGGTATTGCCGACGTGGCCTACGCCCAGGCCAACCTCTTCACCTGCTCCCAGGACTCCCAGGCCCAGATGGTGGAGATGATCAAAGAGCACGACCTGAACCGGGTGGTGGTGGCGGCTTGCAGCCCGTCCACCCACGCCCCCATCTTTCAGGACATGCTGCGGAACGCCGGCCTCAACAAGTATCTCTTCGAGATGGCCAACATCCGCAACCAGTGCACCTGGGTGCACCAGAATGAACCGGACAAGGCCACGGAAAAGTGCAAGGATCTGGTGAACATGGCGGTGGCCAAGGCGCGCCTCCTGCAGCCCCTGGAATACATCATCGTGGGCGTCAAGGACAAGGCCCTGGTCATCGGCGGGGGCGCGGCCGGCTGCACCTCGGCCCTGGCCCTGGCGGACCAGGGCTATGAAGTGCACCTGGTGGAACGGAAAGACTACCTGGGCGGCAACGCCCTGAAGCTCCACACCACCTGGCGGGGCGGCTTGGTGAAACCCCGGCTGGACGCCCTCCTGAGAAAGGTGACCAGCCACGACCAGATCAAGATTCATTACAATGCCGTGGTGGAAGAAGTGCACGGGGTGGTGGGCAACTTCACTTCGAAGCTCTCCACCGGCGAGGAGATCGACCACGGGGTGGTGGTCATCGCCATCGGCGCCGAACCTTTGCGCCCAGAGGGCGAGTACCTCTACAAGCAGAACCCCAATGTCTTGCTGTCCCTGGACCTGGACCGGGAGATCATGGCCAAGAGTGAGCGGCTGAAGAAGGCCCAGGCCGCGGCCTTCATCCAGTGCGTGGGCTCCCGGATCCCGGAGCGTCCCTACTGCAACAAGGTGTGTTGCGCCCATTCGGTGGAGAACGCCATCAAACTGAAAGTTATTAATCCGGAGATGGACGTTTATGTCCTCTACCGGGATATGCGCACTTACGGCGAACGGGAGGCCCTGTATCAGAAGGCCCGGGAAATGGGGGTCATGTTCATTCGCTACGTGGTCTCGGAGCCCCCGGTGGTGGAAGAAGTGGACGGCCGCCTGAAGATTACGGTGACGGACCAGATCCTGGAGCGGCCGGTGAGCTTCATGGCGGACCTGTTGACCCTGGCCACCGCCATCATCCCCCACCAGAACGCGCCCCTGGCCGAACTCTACAAGATCCCGCTGAACGCCGAGGGCTTTTTCACCGAGGCCCACGCCAAGATCAGGCCGGTGGAGGCCTCCACCGAAGGCATCTTCATGGCCGGGCTCTGCCACTATCCCAAGCCCATGCAGGAGTCGGTGGCCGAGGCCCTGGCCTGCGCGAGCCGCGCCAACACCATTCTCTCCCGGGATTTCTTGCAGCTGGAATCCATCATCTCCAACCCCATCGACGAGAACTGTGACGGCTGCGCCTTCTGCGTGGACGCCTGCCCCTTCAAGGCCATCACCCTGATCGAGTACATGAAGGAAGGGAACGTCAAGAAGACCGTGGAGATCAACGCCATCCAGTGCAAGGGCTGCGGCTCCTGCATGGCCACCTGTCCCAAGCAGGGCATCTACGTGGCCTCCTTCACCCCGGAGCAGCTCAACGCCCAGGTGGAAGCGGCGTTGGGGCTGATTTAAATGTAGGGTGCGTCTCACGCACCAAAAATATGAAGAAAAACGGTGCGTAGAACGCACCCTACCAAAACCGGAGATAAACCGTGAACGACCAGTACGAACCGCTAATCATCGCCTTCTGCTGCAACTGGTGCTCTTACGCCGGGGCGGATCTGGCCGGGGTCTCCCGCATCCAGTACCCGCCCAACGGGCGCGTCATCCGGGTGATGTGCTCGGGCATGGTGCACCCCAACCTGGTGATCAATGCCCTCACCAAAGGGGCCGACGGCGTCCTGGTGTGTGGGTGACACCTGGGCGAATGTCATTACCTGGAAGGTAATAAAAAAGCCCAAAGCAGAGCGGAAGGAATTGAGATGATGCTGGAGGACTTCGGCCTGGAGCCGGAGCGCTTCCGCATCGAATGGATAGCTTCGTCTGAGGCCCAGAAGTTCGCGGAAGTCATGACGGAGATGACCGAGCAATTAAGGGCCCTGGGGCCCAGCCCTTACAGTACCAGGGGCTAGTAAAAAGGGGAAAAGGGCAAGCGCGAAAAGGGAAGGAAAAATGGGTTGGTTACTTTTCGCCCTTGCCAGGCAGCATAAATCTATGGCAAGAAGAAGCAACTGACAATGGAGAGAGGGTAGGCCAATGACAATTCCCTTGGCCCAAAAGGTCAACGGCAAAAAATTCATGTGGGATGGAGGAACCTACGCCACCGAGGAAGAGGCCGAGCAGGTGATGCACGGCTACGAGAAAGACGGCTTTGAAACACGCATGTTTGTGGAGGACAATCAGTATCTGGTTTATTCCCGGCGGGTGGTAACGGCAGCAGTCCCGGGAACTTGATAGTCAGAGTTAGGGTCCGGGCAGCAGCAAGTTGGAGGTCAACTGCTGACTGCTTAACGCTTACAAAAGGAGGGCAGAAGATGGCGGTGAAAGTAGTGGAAGATTGGTTGAACGCCTGCTCCGGTTGCGAGATCTCCATCCTTAATATTGGAGATGCGCTTCTGGACCTGTTACCTCAGTTAGAATTTGTACACATAACCGCTCTCATAGATCACAAGTTCTTCGGTCAGCTCGGCGACGGCACCACCATGGAGATCCCCGAAGCCGTGGTGGGCATCGTCTCGGGCGGGGTCCGCAACGAAGAGCAGAAACACGAATTAGAAGAGATCCGGAAGAAAGTCAAATTTCTCATTTCCCTGGGCAGTTGCGCCTGTTTTGGCGGGGTGCCCGCCCAGGCCAACATGTGGAAAAACGACGAGATCTTTGAGAAGGTTTTTCGCCACTGTGTTTCCTCTGATCCCGCTCCCAACCCGAAAGATCCCAGTGTCCCGGAATGGACCCCCACCTGTGCTGCGGTGGATGAAGTGGTCAAAGTGGACATCGCCATCCCCGGCTGCCCGCCTCACCCTGACTGGATTGCCGAAGCCGTCACCGCCTTGCTCGCCGGCAAGACCGCCTGGAGCCTGCCGGAGCGCAGCGTGTGCGACACCTGCCCGGTGATTCGGGAACAGAAGTCCGGCGGCGGCCCCGTCAAGCGCTGGCTGCAAAACATGGAATTCAACCCGGAAGAAGGCCTGGAGAAGATGCGCTGCATCAACGAGCAGGGTTTCCTCTGCATGGGTCCGGTGACCCTGGCGGGCTGTGCGGGCAAAACCGGGTACCCCGGTGCATCCAGGCCCGGACGCCGTGCCGGGGCTGCTTCGGCCCCATCCGCAAGGGGGCCCGGCCCATGGTGGAGATGATGGGCGCCCTCACCTCGGTGGGGCTGGATCCCAAATCCCTGGTAGATCGGCGAGCCATGATGAACCGTTATATCGGCGGCCATGGTTTTCTGACTGTGATTCCGGCGCGGCCGGCGAAATAGGAGGGGTGAAGCATGGGCAAAGTTATCAATATTCAGCCGGTAACCCGAATCGAAGGCCATGCCAAGGTGGCCATCCATCTGGACGATGCGGGCAATGTCGTCGACACCAAGGTGCACGTCCAGACCTTGCGCGGCTTTGAGAAGTTCTGCGAAGGCCGGCCCGTGGAAGAGATGCCCCGGACAGTCTGCCATATCTGCGGCATCTGTCCCTGGGCCCACCATCTGGCCTCCAGCAAGGCGGCGGACGCCTGTTACGGCGTCACCCCGCCCCCGGCCGCGGTGAAACTGCGGCGGCTGATGCAGAGCATCGCTTACGTCAGCGACAAGATTCTCCATTTTTACTTCCTGGCGGCTCCCGACTTCGTCATCGGGCCCGACGCCGACTATTCGGTGCGCAACGTCTTGGGCATCATCCAGGCGGCGCCGGAGATCGCCAAGCAGGTGGTGCACATGCGCCACCTGGGCGCCCAAATCATCGAACACTTTGCGGGCCGGGCCATCCATCCCACCTTCTCCGTACCGGGCGGGGTGAGCAAGCCCATGACCGAAACCGACCGCAAGGAGATGCTGCCCTCGGTCCAGGAAATGTTGGAGTTCTGCAAGTTCTCCATCAAATTCGCCAAGGAAAACGTCTTCCCCAAGTACATGGACGCCATTAAAACCATCGGCGTCATCAAGGTGGGTTATCTGGGCACGGTCACCAATGACGGGGCCCTGGACTTCTACGACGGCAAGCTCCGCCTGATGAAGCCCGACGGCGCCTATGACGATTTCGCCTACGACCAGTACGTGGACTACATCGGCGAGTGGGTGGAGCCCTGGTCCTATCAAAAATTCCCCTATGCCAAGAAGTGGGGCAAGCTCAACATGGATCTGGACAACCCCACGGGGGTGTACCGCACCAACTGTCTGGCCCGCATCAACGTAGCCGACAAGATGGCCACGCCCCTGGCCCAGAAGGAACTGGAAGAATTCCGGGCGGCCTTCGGCCGGCCGGCTCACTACACCTTGCTCTACCATTACGCCCGGCTCATCGAACTCTTGCAGTGCGCCGAGCATGCGGTGGAACTCCTGAACGACCCGGAGATCACCAGCAAGGACATCCGGGTGCCGATTACGCCCAGGGCGGCGCGAGGGATCGGCTGCGTGGAGGCCCCCCGGGGCACCCTGATCCACGACTACACCTGCGACGAGAACGGCCTCATCACCAACGTCAACCTCATCGTGGGCACCACCCACAACAACGCCGCCATCAATATGTCGGTGAACCAGGCGGCCAAGGCGTGCATCGTGGCGGGCAAGTATGACCAGGGAACCCTGAACAAGGTGGAAATGGCCATACGCGCCTACGACCCGTGACTGAGCTGCGCCACTCACCGCCTGGATGGCGGTATTGCCGTGGAGATCACCATCGCCGACTGCGAAGGCAACGTGATCGACACGCTGCGAAATTAAGCGGTTAGCTTTCAGCAAAGACATTCCGGGGCCACAGGTATGGTTTGATATCCTGTGGCCCCTGGTTTTTAAAATGTGGTGTTCTAGGCAGTCGGTTTAAGGAGTGTTGATAATGGCAAGCTATCATGCATGTACCGGCCCCTCGCCCCCGGGGCACGCTCCCGGTCGTCGAAACGCAATCTAACCAAATTATAACTTGAAGCCCGAGAGGAAATGAGATATTTTAAAAAGCACCTAAGCATATCCCAGCCAATTTCTGCAAACCCTGCCCCCAGGCAGACTCCCGTGTCTTCACCGTTAAAGTTCTGGCAGCCTCAGGACTTAAGAGAGGCCCCTTTTGTGGGACTCCCTCGGCAAAGAGACGACGAGAGGCAGGGCCCCAGAGCGCCGATTGCTTCCCGGACCTTGGGGGTGGTCGCGAGAGATTGACTGGAAGCTATGGCAAGACCTGATTTTACCGTCACCCTGAGCTAAGCGAATGGCCTCAACTTAGTGTAATTACAAGATTATTAGCTTTGCTCAGAATGACATTTGCGATAAATAGGGTTTTTATATGGCTCGCAGGCAAAAATGCCATACCTTGCGGGGCGTTAAATCATGAACGAAGAATTGACGGATATCTTAACACCGGAAGTCTCTGCCGGTAAAATATTTGAGTGCAGCGGCGCCAGATTGGAGCCGGAGGCTGCCGCGGATCTGTGGCCCAGGATTTTGCAACATAAATGGCTCATGTCTGAAAAACTCGGCCGCGATGTGGGCTTGAGGGTCGCGTGCAT
>CAWBPT010000005.1:0-15971 GCA_963790655.1 uncultured delta proteobacterium
TGCTTACCTGGGCACCATCAGTGAAACATTGTCTCGCACCCTGTCCAGATTTAAGACACTAGGGGTGATAGAAGTCGATAAGGGAAAGATTACCATCCTTGACCCTGCCACTTTGCAAAACATGGCCAGAAAATAAATCTTGTAAGTTTCCTCGTATATCCAAAAAAGAAGAAAACATAGAATCAGGTAGAAAATAGTTTGTTATATGAAAAATTGCTTGACAACATAAATCATAGTTAAATATAACTCTTCATTGAGGCGCTAAAAAAATCCATGCTCTTATAGTTGTTCAAAAATTAAACGCGAGAAAATTCTTATGGCAACTGAAGTATTCAAATTAACGGCTCAGATTGTAATTTCACATGCTTCAATGAGCGAACTCACTCCCAAAGAATTAGTGGAGGAGATTAAAGAAATTTATAGTGTGTTATCCTCTCTGGAAGGCGGCGAGGCCATGCTGGAGGCAGCCCCGGGCCTCCCGGAAAAGGGCAAGGAAGCGGAAGTAGTGAAGAAACCGCCGGTTCCGTTAGATGAAATCGTCAAAGAAAAATACGTAGTGTGCCTGGAGTGCGGTAAAAAAATGCGCACCCTGAAGGCTCATCTGCGCAAAACGCACCATCTGCCCCCGGCCGAATATTTCCGCCGCTACAGCCTTGACCCCAAGAAATATCCCCTGGTTTGCAAAGAATACTCCGAACAGCGCCGGAAGTTGGCCAAAGAAAAAGGCCTGGGAGAGCGAGGTTACCGGAGTAAGGCCTCCGTCTAAAGTAATAGGAGACTCGGGATAAAGAATGATTACCTGAAAAGGGATAGGTCTGTCCAGCTTCAGGGTGGTGCCAGGGACCGATAGAGGTCCCTTTTCATTTTATTATGGCGGTTGCCCCAAATAATTGTGTTTTTGTAGGGGCACCGCGTGCTGTGCTCTAAAGATCTCAGGGGCCCGGCTCGCCGTGCCCCTACAATCAAGGCAACAAATGGGAAAAAACTTTTGGCAATCGCGCTAAGAATAGCTGTCAGCCTGCAGCTGCCGGCTTTCAGCCAAGACCGGGGATTTACCAAGGCGACCAAATATGGGGTGAGCAACGCCCGCCGCACCTTCTTTCAAGCACGGCCGCGGGCCGCGGTTCCATATTTTCATCTGCGTGGGGTCCTTGAGTTTTGCCGCAAGGGGGGTTAAATTAACCCATTATGCGCTTGAGTCTCAACTGGCTGAGAGAATTTGTGGACCTCACGGTATCCGCCTCCGAGCTGGCGGAGCGGCTGACCATGTCCGGCCTGGAAGTGGAGGCCGTGGAAGAGGTGAGCCCGGACTTTTCCGGGGTGGTGGTGGCCAAGGTGACGTCGGTGGCGCCGCACCCCAACGCCGACCGCTTGAAGGTGGCGGAAGTGGACGACGGGGCCCGCACCTACCTGGTGGTCTGCGGCGCTCCCAACGTGCGGGCGGACCGGGTTTACGCCTTGGCGCCGCCGGGAGCCACCCTGTCCGGCGGCCACATGCTTGAGCCTGCCAAAATCCGGGGGGTGGTCTCCCAGGGGATGCTCCTGGCGGAGGATGAGCTGGGTCTGTCACCGGAGCATGAAGGCCTCATGGAGATCCCCCAGGACCTCCCGCTGGGGCAGGACCTGGCCCAGGCCCTGAATCTCCAGGACACGGTCCTCACCGTGGCCATCACCGCCAACCGCTCCGACTGCCTGAGCATCCTGGGGCTGGCCCGGGAGGTGGCGGCCCTGCTGAACCAACCCCTGCGCCACCCGGAAGTGAAGGGGGCGCCGTCTCAGGGACCGGAACTGCAGGCCAAGGTGAGCATCCTGGACCCGGTGCATTGTCCCCGGTACGCGGCCCGCCTCCTGACAGGCCTCACCGTGAAGCCCTCCCCCTTCTGGCTGCGCCGCCGCTTGCAGCTGGCGGGCCTCCGGGCCATCAACAACCTGGTGGACGTCACCAACTACGTGCTCTTAGAGTTCGGCCAGCCGCTGCACGCCTTCGATTTTGACAAGCTCACGGGCGGTGAGATCGTGGTGCGGCTGCCCCGGCCGGCGGAGCGCACCTTCGTTACCCTGGACGGCGCCGAGCGCCAGCTTAACCCGGAGACCCTGCTCATCTGCGATGGGGCCCGGCCCGTGGCCTTGGCCGGCATCATGGGGGGCTTGGACTCCGAAGTCACCCCGGCCACCCGCCGGGTGCTCATTGAGAGCGCCTATTTCAACCCCCGGACCATCCGGCGCACCGCCAAGCGCCTGGGCCTGAGCACCGAGGCCTCCTACCGCTTCGAGCGGGGCGTGGACCCCGACGCCGTGACCCACGCCCTGGAGCGGGCCGCCCAGCTCATGTGCGACCTGGGCGGCGGCGAGGCCCACGGCGAGCGCCTGGACGTCTACCCGGCTCCCATCCAACACCCTCGCCTGGCCCTGCGGGTCTCCCGGGCCAATCAGGTCCTGGGCACCAACTTTTCCCAGGAAGAAATGGTGGCATTGCTGCGGCGGCTCCATCTGCCGGTGTTGTCCGTGGATGCGGACCACCTGGTGCTGCAGGTGCCCTCTTTCCGGGGGGACCTGGAGCGGGAAGAAGATCTCATCGAGGAGATCGCCCGGCTGGCCGGCTACGATGCCATCCCGGTGACCCTGCCCCGGGGAGAGTTGTCCACCCCGCGGCCAGGGCCCGAGGCGGAGCTCTCGCGCCGGGCCAAGGAATTGCTCCTGGGCCTGGGGTTCTTTGAGGCCATTACCTACTCCTTCCAGTCCCAGCGTTTGGAGGCCCTGGTGCCCGAGGCGGGCGCTCCCCCGCAGGCGCTGCGCCTGGCCAATCCCCTGAGCGAGGAGCAGGCGGTGATGCGCACCTCCCTCATCCCGGGACTGCTGGAAGCTTTGCGCCGCAACACCCTGAAGCAGATCCTGGACGTGCGCCTCTTCGAGCTCTCCAAGGTCTTCGTCCCGGAGCCCGGCGCCGACCTCCCCCGGGAGGAGCACCGGCTGGCAGGGGTGATGTACGGCGCCCGGGAAGAGGTTTCCTGGAACACCTCCCGGGAGGCGGTGGATTTCTTCGACCTCAAGGGAGCGGTGGAGACCCTGCTGGATGGCTTGCAGGTGCCGGAAGTGGACTTCCGGGCAGAAGACCTGCCATATTATTTGCGCTACGGCGCCCGGGTTCATTCCCGGGACGTGGAGCTGGGGGTCCTGGGGGAGCTCATTCCGGAGATGGGGGAGCAACTGGACCTGGAGGGCCGGATTTTCGTTTTTAACCTGGATTTCAACGCCCTGGTCCGCACCCTGGCGCCCCCCCTCTTCACCCCGTTGCCGCGCTATCCCGCGGTGTACCGGGACCTGGCCCTGGTAGTGCCGGAAGACCTCCCCGCCGCCCGGGTGACCCAGGCCCTGGTCCGCCACGGCCAGCCCTGGCTGGTGGAGGCCCACCTCTTCGACGTCTACACCGGCGACCCCATTCCCCCGGGCAAGAGAAGCCTGGCCTTTCGCCTCTCGTACCGGGACCCGGAGCGGACTCTGACGGACGAGGAGATAAACCCGCACCATGAGGCGCTAGTGGCGGCCCTGGCCAGGGAACTGGGAGCCGAACTGCGTTAAGGACCCGGGTGGAAGAGGATTTCCCTCGCAAACCGTTCTATACCATCGGTGAGGTGAGCCGCATCACCGGGGTGAAACCCCATGTGCTGCGGTATTGGGAGGGCCAGGGCAAGATCCTCCGGCCCAACCGCCGGCGCTCCCGGCACCGCCTCTATCGCCCGGAAGACATCCAGCTCATCTTTGAAATCAAGCGCCTGCGGGATGAAGAGAAGCTGACCCTGGCGGCCATGCGCCGTCAGCTCCACCCCCAGGCCCCGCGCCTGTCGCCTCCCCCACCCTTCCGGCCCCAGTCTCCCCAGGGCGCTCTGGCGGAACTGCTGCGGGATCTTAAAGCAGAGCTTGAGGCCTTGAGGGACCTGCTGGATTAAAACCCTTTCAGGTAAAAAGAATTTGCGGTTGGCCAGCCCCCACGCCGCCAACCAAGTATTTTTGCAGGGGCGGACCAGTGTACGCTCCTTCTCCTAGAACCCATTTCTAAAACCTGACCTCGCCTTAGGGTGTCATTCTTAGCGCCGCGCAGAATCTCTTATTTTAAAAGACTTGAGATCCTTCACTACGTTCCGGATGACAGAAAAAGAGGTTTTGCCATGGCTTGTAGGGCGCACCCGGGGCGCCCTGACGATTACCCGGCAATGGATGCTCCCCTTAAGTTCTCGGCATATCCCAGACGCGCCCATGGGTTTAAATTAGTTCAAAAAACCCAAGCCCCCATGGTTATTTAAAAATATGTGCTTATTTTAAGCCGGAGCCCCTCAGGGCCGGGTTGCGGCTTGGGGTCAAGTCTCTCAAAGCCCGGCCGGTTCCCGCCGGAATTCGGGTTCAGGCAAAAAACCATATTTTGGCAAAAAAATTCTGGTTTTTGCCTTAAGTCAAGGCGCCGGCTTTTCCCCGGGATTAGATTTAAGCCAACATCCGGCCGGGCAAGTTGCCGGGCCGCATTGCCAAGCTCTGAAATCAAATGCCATCGGGAGGTAAGGATATGTTTTGTTATCAATGTGAGCAAGCCGCCAAAGGCGAGGGCTGCACTGTCCGGGGGGTATGCGGCAAAGACCCCGAAGTGGCGACTCTCCAGGATCTGTTGATCTACAATCTCCAGGGACTTTCCCAGGTAGCGGTGGCAGGGCGCCAGGTAGGAGTCAGCGACCGGGAAGTCAACGTCTTCACCTGTGAGGCCGCCTTTTCCACCCTGACCAACGTGGACTTTGACCCGCAACGTTTTGTCAAGCTGATTAAGCGCAGCGTGGAACTGCGGCAAGCCCTGGCCGACAAGGTTAAGGCCGCCGGCGGCAAAGTGGATTTTACCGGGGGGCCGGCCGCCTTCCAGCCGGAGGCCACCCTGGAGGGCCTGATCAAGCAGGGCGAGGCGGTGGGGCTGAAGTCCTACCCCGCGGCGGACGCCGACATCCTCTCCCTCAAGCACACCCTGCTCTTCGGCATCAAGGGGGTGTGCGCCTATGCCGATCACGCCCAAATCCTGGGCCAGGAAGATGACAAGGTCTACGCCTTTGTCCACGAGGGCCTGGCCGCCACCGCCAGCCAGGACCTGGGTTTGAATGACCTGCTGGGCCTGGTGCTGAAGTGCGGCGAGATCAACCTTCGGGCCATGGAACTGCTGGACGCGGGCAACACCGGCAGGTACGGCCAGCCGGTGCCCACCAAGGTGCCCCTGGGGCATAAAAAAGGCAAGGCCATCCTGGTGTCCGGGCACGACCTCCTGGATCTGGAAGAGATCCTGAAGCAGAGCGAGGGCAAAGGCATCTATGTTTACACCCACGGCGAGATGCTGCCCTGCCACGGCTATCCGGGCCTGAAGAAGTATCCCCACTTCTACGGCCACTTCGG
Source organism: uncultured delta proteobacterium (assembly GCA_963790655.1). GTDB lineage: Bacteria > Desulfobacterota > Desulfobaccia > Desulfobaccales > 0-14-0-80-60-11 > DASWLF01. The sequence goes on from CAWBPT010000005.1 coordinate 5,422, forward strand.
CACGGCTTGGCAGAACCAGGCCAAAGAGTTCGCCCAATTCCCCGGGGCCATCCTCATGACCACCAACTGCCTGCAGCGGCCCCAAGAGGTCTATGCCGACAATCTGTTCACTTGCGGCCTGGTGGGCTGGCCGGGCATCAAGCACATCGCCGACCGCAACTTCAAGGCGGTGATCGACCAGGCCCTGGCCCTGCCGGGCTTTGCCGAGGACTTGAACGGCCGCGCGGTTATGACCGGCTTTGCCCGCAACGCCGTGCTGGGCGTGGCCGGCCAGGTCATCGAGGCCGTCAAGGCCAAGCAGATCCGCCACTTCTTCCTGGTGGGCGGCTGCGACGGCGCCAAGCCTACCCGCAATTACTACACCGAGTTCGTGGAAAAGGTGCCCCAGGACTGCGTGGTCCTGACCCTGGCTTGCGGCAAGTTCCGCTTCTTCGACAAAGAACTGGGGGACATCGGCGGCATCCCCCGGTTGCTCGACGTCGGCCAGTGTAACGACGCCTACTCCGCGGTGCAGATTGCGGTGGCCCTGGCCAACGCCTTCGGGGTGGGCGTCAACGACCTGCCCCTGTCCATTATTTGTTCCTGGTACGAACAGAAGGCCGTGGCCATCCTGCTCACCCTCCTCTACCTGGGCATCAAAAACATCCGCCTGGGCCCCTCGCTGCCGGCCTTCGTCACTCCCAACGTGCTGGACGTCCTGGTGAAGAACTTCGACATCAAACCCATCTCCACCCCGGACCAGGACCTGAAGGCCATCCTGGGGTAATTGGCAGGCACGGCGTTAGATGCAGGGGCGCATCAGGGGTGCGCCCCTTTTGCTTTGGGGGCGGTCTCCGGCCTCCTTTTGGACAAGCGTTTTCAGAGGACTTAAGTTAAACAAGGGAGGGCGACATGAAGCTCTCGGTTAAAAATATTTCCCTGGTGTTTGTGGCCGGCTGTTTGGGCGGGCTGGCCAACGCCGTGTTCGTCTGGCTTTTCGGAGCTATCGGCCTCACCGGGGCCTTGGGAGTGCATTCGGCCCCGGCCTTCACCCCCTCATTCCTCTATCAACGCCTGGTTTGGGGCGGCCTCTGGGGCGGGCTCTTTCTGTTACCCCTGACCGGGCTCTCCTATCCGGTGCGGGGCTTGCTCTACAGTCTGGGGCCCGCAATAGTACAGCTTTTGGTGGTCTTTCCCTACAAGGCCCAGCAGGGCTTCTTGGGGTTGCAGTTGGGCTATCTGACCCCGCTTTTCGTGTTGTTTTACAACGCGATCTGGGGTGTGGTGGCCGGCGGGTGGCTGAGCCTGGTGGGGCAGGAAAAGTTGTAACTCCGGTAGTGAGAAAATTGGGCCGCCATCGCCTGGAGATACTTTCCCGCTAAACGCTCAGAACCAATGCTGTCTGCCGGAAAGATTTGCCCTGCCCCCGGAAATAATCTAAAATTTTATAAATTGGGCTATGGAGCCCCAAACCCTGACCTTATTTCGATTAAATCCATGGACAAGTTCTTGAAGAAAATCAGCCTGATATTCGCGGCCGGCAGCTTTGGGGGCCTGGTCAAGGCCGTGGTCGCCTGGTTTTTTGGCGCGGCCGGCATCAATGCCCTGCTGGGCTTTAACATGGCTCCGGCCTTGACGACGGCCTGGATTTACCAGCACCTGGTTTGGGGGGGCATCTGGGCCCTGTTGTTTTTGCTGCCCCTTAGAGGTTCTTACTATCTCCGGGGGGCGATCTATAGCCTGGGCCAGACCCTGGTGCAGTTACTGGTCATATTTCCCAAGATGCAAAAGGGCTGGCTGGGCCTGGAATTGGGCCCCATGGCCCCGGTGCTGGTACTGTTTTTCGGCGTGGTCTGGGGCGTGGCCACCGGGCTTTGGTTAAAGCATGCCGCAGAGGGCTGACTCTGGTTAAGTGCAACCGCCTTGGTTTCTCCTGGAGAAATGGAGATTTCCCGGGTGCCGGAAGAAAGCAATGCTGCACACCGTTGAACTTTGGGGGACGCCGGCAGAGCGGGGCAAGAGGCACGGGCAGAGCCTGGCCGCCGAGATCCGCCGGATGCGGCGGGAAGTACTGACTTACCTGGCCCGGCTGAGTTTTTACGCCGGCGCCGTGCCCTGCTTCGGGCTGCTCCAAATCCTGGCCCGACGCTTCTGGCCCTTCATCCCTCCCCGGTTCAAACAAGAGATGACGGCGATGGCGGCCGGCGCGGATGTCGGCCTGGGGACCCTGCTGCTCATCAACGTGGCCGACGACCTGGCCAATAACACTCCCCGCTGTTCCGCCCTGGCGGTGGGGGAAGGCCGCACCGACGGCCCTTACCTCATGGGCCGCAACCTGGATTATCCTGTGTTTATCGACTCTTTGACCCGCCTCCAGACTCTGTTTATCCTGGAAGGGGACCAGGGCCAGCCCCTGGCCTCTTTAGCCTGGCCCGGATATGTGGGGGTGTGCACCGGCATCAACCGCGCCGGCGTGGCCCTGGCCCAGCTCTCCAGTATGAGCCGGGACCGCACCATCAAAGGGGTCCCGGCGGCCATGCGCTTCCGCCAGGCCCTGGAGATGGGGAAGACGGCCCGGGAGGCGGCGGCCCAGGTAATGCAACTCCCGGGAACCATTGGCAACAATCTGATGCTCTGTGATCCCGGCGAGGCACTGGTAGTGGAGCTGTCGGCCCACAAAGGGGCGGTGCGCCAGGCCCGGGAAGGGCTGCTGACGGCCACCAATCATTATCAGAGCGCCTCCATGCATGCCCTTAAAGGCCGGTTCCCGCCCCGGCCGCCTTTTTCGGTGCTGTCTTCCTACCATTTCACCGAAGCCTACAGTCTGGCCCGGGATCACCGGCTCCAGGAGCTGGCCGCTGGGAAAAAATTGGGCCCCGGGGAACTCCAGGCCATTTTAGCCGATGCCCAGGTCGCCAACGCGGGGACTGCGGTGTGCGCCATCTTCTCTCCGGCCCAGCGGCAGCTCTGGGTGGCCCAGGGAGCCGAGCCTCCGGTAAACCGGGGCCCCTTTGCGGAAATCAAACTCTGGCAATAACGAACCACCCGTGGGGTTTTATGATTAGCCTGCTCTTGGGAATTGGGCGCCTCCCGGATAACCCCTCAAAATGGGTGTGGAGGGGCGCCTCGGGCGGTGCCCAGGCGGGACGCCCAGGCCCTGAACTTATTCCCCGCGCCGGAAGAGAAGTGAGCCTGCCTTGACAAGCAACCGGGATTTGATAAAATTTTTAGGCGCGGGCGATTAGCTCAGGTGGATAGAGCGTTGGTCTCCGGAACCAAAGGCCGGGCGTTCGAGTCGCCCATCGCCCGCCAAACAAATTCAAGGGGGTTAGCTCACAAAGCTGACCTCTTTTCTTTTTAGTAAAATTAATTTCCAACCCTATTTCCAATCTTCAGGCGAAAAATCGGGTAATCTAAGGCGATCCCCACTTGGCCGGGGAGATTCCCAAGATCATCGGTGCCGTGAGAAAAATTCAAGATATGGTTTGGATATGGGAAGTTTTTAGAACTCTGATAAGTTTCTGGTCATAGCAGCTATCAGCGCTTTCTCCTCATCGATCTTTGACATAGCCCTGGAGTTTTTAATAAGTAGTTTCATCCTGCCTTTGGTCCATTATCCGGCCCAGTCCGAAGCATTGCGTCAGGAATGGATTTGAGGTGCACGTCCCTTTGGGGATAGGGCATTTCTAGGCCATGGTCCCGGAACCGCTGCAAGATGCCCCGGAAGAGATCGCTCTTGACAGAGGCGATGCCGTTCTGCGGGTCGTTAATCCACACCCGTACTTCCAGGTTGACGGCATTATCTCCCAAACCTGTTATAAGGTAGGCAGGTTTAGGATCTTTGAGAACCCGCAGGGTATCCGCAGCCGCCGCCAACATCAGTTCCCTGGCTTTCTCCAAATCAGAACCGTAGGCCACGCCAACGGGAACCTTTAACCGGACGAGGTTCTGACTGTAAGACCAGTTGATCACTTCGCCGGTTATCAGGTTTTCATTGGGGATAAGATGCTCGATGCCGTCCCGGGTGACCACGGAGACATAGCGGCTTCCCAGGAAATTGATCCAGCCGTAGGTGTCCTTTAACTGTATCACATCGCCGGGCTTGATGGATTTGTCCCCCAAAAGGATGAAACCGCTCACCAGGTTGGCAAAGATTTTTTGCAGGCCGAAACCCAGCCCCAATCCCAGGGCGCCGCCGAAGAGGGCGAAGACGGTGAGATCGAGCCCCAGGTAATGCAAGACTATGACGCCACAGGCGGAAACGAGCAACATGCTGCCGAGCCTAAACAATAGGATTTGGACTGCAGAAGTCAAACCTGATTTTATTGTCAGCCAGAAATGAAATAATATCCGCAGGTTTTTAGACACCCAGTAAAGAGCCAACAACAGGAAAAAGGCCCGAATAACCTGTAAGAGGGAAAAGTGCACTTGCCCGAGCTGAAAACCAACACCTTGCAAAAAACGCTGCCAAAAGTCGATGTAATTGAAAAGACCGAAAGAGGCCAAGAGAAAGGCATAAACCCAAATAGCCATTGCCAGAATCTTGGCCCAAAAGCGATTTTTCATCCTGTCGGTGAATAACCGCACCAGGGTCAGGGCAATCAAAATAATGCCCGCGGCGAACAGTTCATTATGGCGCCAGTTGAAATAGTCAGCAATACCATAGGCAATCGCCAATAGAATAAAGGCGAGAAAGGCATCAATAACCTTGACGATATCCAGGAGTATGACCAGGTCGGCACCAGCTTCTGGATTTGTTGCGTGTTGCTCCTGTTGGCGGCGCAACCAGGCGCGCATACCCTCGCTTATTTTGTAGGCTAACAGAAGAGCGCAGCCGATGGCCACGATCTGGGCCACCATGGTCCAGGAGAGCAAGTGCTGAAAGAAATATTCCCGGGCCTGGGACCCGATTTTGTCCAACTGGGCCAGATCAAAAGGACTACTCATGATACCTCTCCCTGTGGAAATCAACCGATCTCGGCGAAATCAAGCTCCGGTGTGTTTGTAGCCTCCCCTTCTATCGTGGGTAATCATTTACTTTTAATCATCACAAGAGGAGAAACAAGTCTGCCTCTAATATTCAGTCCAACGCAGCTCAGACCTGATATCAGGCGACAGCGTTTCCCGGCGAGCAAATGCAGGGATGATAACTTGCCACTATACGCACTCTCAAGAATATTTCGATTTGATATTAATATAGTGCTCTAGACGACAGAAATCTTGGTTAGGCGGGTATAGATTCTGTACCATACATAGGGGTAAGTAGAGAGGCTGGGAGGGCCTCCTAAGGTTGGCTGGCTGGATGAGGCTTAGAAAGGGTTACCCATACAGGGCCACCACGTTGCCCCCTGGGCCAGTTCAACCGCTTTCCGGGTTCGAATGCCATTGTTTTCCCGTTGTTTTTTCATTGCGCTATCTATAAGAGCATCCCAATCAATCCTTGGGATGGTCTTTTATTTCCATGTCTTTCCCCTAATTTCTAACCAACCCATTAGAATGACATTCTGCTGTCAAACCAGGTTTTGAACTATGTTCTATGGAGATTTTTGACGCCGGAGAAGAACCTGACACTCACCGCCACCCTGGACGTGTCCCTGGATCGCTAGGCCCGCATTAATGATGAACAATTTAAGCTAAAAACAGCCTTCAATCATTTTTTTCAATATTTCGACCGATGATCCGTTTAAAATAAAGAATAAATTCGGGATAAACTGAGAAATGGTAATCTCGCCTGGCAGGTTATATAATTTGTCCGGCGGCAAGGTGGAAGTAATCCCCAGGTATGGGGGAAATGATCATCGACCTCACGGATAAGGGCAAATAAGGCGCAATTAAGTGCAGTTATCCACAAGGAGGAAAATTATGAGCAAAAAGATTTCCTGGGGGCTGTGCATTCTGGCGGTCTTCATCTTGGTTGCCCCGGTAGTTGGTTCCGGGCAGGAAAAGGCGCCGGCCCAGCCTCCCAAGGCCGCCGCCCCGGCGCCCCCGGCAGCAAAAGAAGCGGTCCCCGACCCGAAGGAGGTACTCCGCCAAAGTTGCGATTTTCTCAAGAATCAACCACAATTCTCCTTCAAGGCCGAGGTTACCAACGACGTGGTTTACCATGGGGGTAAGAAGTTGCAGTTCGACCAGGAGATCGCGGCTGCCTTCCGGCGTCCCGACAAGCTCCGGCTCGAGGGCGACGGCGATCTGGAAAGCAAACTCCTCATTTTTGACGGCAAGGCTCTAACCCTCTATGACAAGGATAAGAACCATTATGCCAGCATCGAAGTGGCCGGCGATATCGACGCGGCCCTGGACAAGGCCTATAAAGACTATGGCCTGAAGGTGGGGTTGGCCGAATTGGGCAGCACCAAGCTCTGTGACCACGTCGGCAAGAACCTGGTCAACGCCCTTTACGTGGGTCTGCACAAGGTCAGGGGGGTCCCCTGCCATCATCTGGCCTTCGACCGGAAAGATATCCATTATCAGGTCTGGATCGAAGCCGGGGATAAGCCGGTGGTACGGAAGATCCTGATCACCCAGAAGAAGCTGCCTGATTCGCCCCAATGGACCGCGTATCTTTCCGATTGGAATTTCTCGCCCTCCTTAGCGGACAACCTCTTTGCCTTTGTGCCGCCCGCCGGGGCCGAAAAGATCAAGTTTATGCCAGTACAGAAGGCAGAAGCTCCGGCGCCCAAGCGGACCAAAACGAAAAAGAAAGGAGGTAAGCCATGAGACCGACTCAATACACCCGTCTGGGGGTGGTAGTATTTCTGGCCATATTATTGGTGGGCTTCCCCGTAATCCCCCAGGAAGTTCAAGCCCGGGGCGGCGGTGGCGGTTTTCATGGCGGGGGTGGCTTCCATGGCGGCGCCGGCTATGGCGGGGGCTTTGGCGGCGGCAGTTTCCGACCCGAGGGCTCCCACCCCGGAGGGTTCGAGCCGGGTCCACGTCCTGAACCTGGTCCCCATCCGGGACCCGGCCCGCATCCGGGACCTGGCCCAAATCCGGACCATCACCGCTACGACCCCAACAACCCCAACGTCAATAGAAACGTCAACGTCTACGGCGGCAACTACGGTCCCGGCTGGGGGCCGTACTATGGCGGCGGCGGTTGGGGCGCGGCCGCGGCCGGGGTGGCGGCCGGTCTGGCAGTGGGTACGGTGGTGGGCGCCCTGTCCTCTGCCGCCCAACCCCTGATCGTGAACAATCAAACTTATTATTATGACGGGGGCAACTACTACCAGCCCTGCTATCAGGGCACTGATTCAAGCTATTGCGTGGTCCCCAATCCCAATCAATAGCCCGAAAACGGCTGCCAACCCAGGACCCCGGGCCCTCCGGCGCACAGTGGCCGGAGGGCGCCGACCTTTAGCAGATGGGCCTGGTGACCTCTCGTCTGCCCGCCATGAAGTCCTTTCAAGTTGCCGGTGGCTTCCGCTACCGCACTGCCTCCTTGGGATGATAAGAATTAGTATATCTGTTTTGCAGATTAGCTATTACCCCAGGCTTCTTTACCTTCAAAATTCCATTTGTACTCCTATTTCCAGAACCTTGGCCGGAGGAATATTCAAATAAGTTGACCGGCTGACCGCATTGCGGAGCATAAAGGTAAAAAGAAACCTTTGCCACCTGGTCATATTCTTTTTGCGGGCCGGAACCAGGGTTATGCGGCCCAGGTAATAGGTCACATTGTCCAGATCGATATGCACGCCTTGTCTGTGGGCTTTCGCCAGTATTTCAGGCACATCTGGAGTTTCCATAAACCCGATATGGCCGGTAACCCGGTAGACTCCGTGCCCCAACCCATGGGTTTCCACCCGCTTATGTTCCTCAACTTCCGGGACATCAGCAGTCAAGACGGATAAGATTACCAGGTTCTCGGGCAAGGCGCTGGTCTGGGTAAGATAGCGCAGCAACATGGGCGGCACTTCTTTGTGGAAGGTGGAGAGAAAAACCCCGGTCCCCGGCAGACGCAGCGGTTTTTCGGCCGCGATTTTTTCAATAAATTTGTCTCTGGTGATGGTCATGGTCATCACCTTCAAGGCCAGGGTTTTCCAGCCGTCCCACCAGGTGACCATGAAGGATATGATGGCCAAGGCGATGGCTAGGGGGAACCAACCGCCGGTGAAAAATTTTCCCAGGCAGGCACTGAAGAAGGTCAAATCCAGGCCCCAAAACAGGAGGCAGAGGGGCAAGGCCTTAACCAAGCTCCAGCCCCAAATCCGCCGGGTGATGAAATAAAACACCACTGAAGTTATAAACATGTCCCCGGTGACGGCGATCCCGTAAGCGGCGGCAAGATTTTCGGACGCCTTGAAGTAAAAGGCCAGCAGAATCGCGGCCACCATCATTAGCACATTCACATCCGGGGCATACACTTGGCCTTCGGCCATTTTGGAAGTATGCAGGACCCGCATGCCGGGGAGAAAACCCAATTGCATGGCCTGCCTGGTTAAGGAAAAGACGCCGGAAATAATCGCCTGGGAGGCGATGATGGTGGCCGCGGTGGCTAAAGCCACCATGGGATAAAGGAGGGCATGGGGAACGAGATGGTAAAAGGCGTCGGTGGCGGTTCGGGGATCGTTCAGAACCAGGGCCCCCTGGCCAAAATAGTTTAAGAGGAGAGCCGGCAAGGCTATCCCGTACCAGGAAATGCGGATGGACTTTGCCCCGAAATGCCCCATGTCCAGATAGAGGGCTTCACACCCGGTGATGCACAGCACCACGGCGCCGAGGATGAAAAATCCATGGAGGCCATTGCGGAGAAAAAATTGGAGCGCGTGCAGGGGATTGACCGCGGCCAAGATCTCGGGCCTGGTGGCAATGGCCATGAGGCCCAGCCAGGCGAGGACCACAAACCAGAGGATCATCACCGGACCGAAAAATTTGCCGATGCGGCCGGTCCCATGTCTTTGGGCCCGAAAAAGGAGAATCAAGACCACGCAGGTCAAAGGCACCACCAGAGGCTTGGCCTTGGTGGTGGCCACTTCCAGGCCTTCCAACGCGGAGAGGACCGAGATGACCGGGGTGATGAGACCGTCGCCGTAAAGCAGGGCGGAGCCGAACAGTCCGGCCAGGACCAGTCCCCGGCCCAAGTTGGCTTCCAGGTTCTTATGGAGCAGGGCCAGCATGGCGAAGACGCCGCCCTCCCCCTCATCGTCGGCGCGGATGATGAACAAGGCATACTTGATGCTCACCACCAGCACCAGTGACCAAAAAATCAGCGACACCAACCCCAGGACATTTTGGGGCGTAGGGGCCAGGGCGGAATGGCCGGTAAAACATACCTTAACCGCATAAAGGGGGCTGGTGCCGATGTCGCCGAAGACGACACCCAAGGCGCCGATGACCAGGATATGCGTCTTTTCTTTGAGCTTATGGCCCATATTGCCCAGGATTTCTGAGTTGATCCGCCATGGCCTTTATCTGCGGCCGTTATTTCTTTTTCTTGGTCCCCTCCCACCACACCGGGGCCGCCTCCAGGCGCGCCGCCTCCGCCAGGCTATTGATGGCCTCCTGGGATTCGGGCGTGGTTTGAAAACCCGGCAGTTGCACCATCTGATAGAGGAGACTGACAGCATCATCCACCGTGATGGTTTTCAGATGGATGACCAAGTCATAAAGGGTGGCGTCCCACCAGTCGGCGCCATATAAATAGAGGGCCCATTTGCGCCTCTCCTCGTCATCCTTCACGATGATCTCCCGGGCTTTGGTGGCGGAGATGCCCTCCCGCTTCACCTCATCCGCCACCCGGGCTTCCAGGTCGGCCACGATGCGCACCTTGAGAACGTGGGGTATATCTTGCAGGAAGAAATGCCCGAATAACCCATGGTACACCACGTTGTCTTTTTGCACGTGTTTCAAGAGGGCGGCGCGGATATAGGCCACGTACTTTTCTTTTTGCCGCGTGAGCCGGTTCAGGATCGAGGGGGCGTCCTGAATGGCCCGGATGAGCTTAATTTCCGGGATATTGAATTCTTCGGAGGCCTCCAGAAGAATGTCCCGGGAAATACATGCATACCCTAACTTTTTAGCTAATTTTTCGGCTACTTCTTTGCCACGGAAGTAGGAGCCCCTGGAAATAGTGATGATAGACATCTATGGTCCTTTCTTAAGTGGGTCAGTAACCGCCTCCCATGATTCTGAAGACGCATAGAGAATTGATTTTTAATTGCAAAATCTGGAGGGAAGCGCGGTCTCATCAGGTTGTAGGCCCATCACTCCCATAACCATGCGGTCCAGCCTGATGGGTCCGGGCAAGGCGATGGATTGACAGAGGCAATTCTGTTTGAAGGTTTGGTGGAATCTGCGAAAGGAATTTTAGGTTAGAGTATTTCTTGGCGGGCCCAATGGAGTTAGTTTGGTCCGCACTGATACAAATCTCCAACACATCCTCCTCCTGCCTACGGGGTTAGCTGACGGACTCGGGCAGGAGGTTTGTTGCCCTACCGCATAGGCGGATTGGCCCCGGATAAATGGTTCCCCCGCTCCTCCGATTGGCCACCGGAGAACTCGGCGTTCAGCCCGAGTGGTAAATGAGTTAATTCTGGCTCATTCACTACTTTTCCCCAAGAAGTCAACATCAT
>CAWBPT010000006.1:0-43601 GCA_963790655.1 uncultured delta proteobacterium
TTTCTCACGGCACCGATGATCTTGGGAATCTCCCCGGCCAAGTGGGGATCGCCTTAGATTACCCGATTTTTCGCCTGAAGGTTGGAGATAGGGTTGGAAATAATTAAGGAAAAGAAAGGGTGGTTTGTGGGCTAACCCCTTGAAATTTTTGGCGGGCGATGGGCGACTCGAACGCCCGGCCTTTGGTTCCGGAGACCAACGCTCTATCCACCTGAGCTAATCGCCCGCGCCTAAAAATTTTATCAAATCCCGGTTTCTTGTCAAGGCAGGCTCACTTCTCTTCCGGCGCGGGGAATAAGTTCAGGGCCTCGGCGTCCCGCCTGGGCACCGCCCGAGGCGCCCCTCCACACCCATTTTGAGGGGTTATCCGGGAGGCGCCCAATTCCCAAGAGCAGGCTAATCATAAAACCCCACGGGTGGTTCGTTATTGCCAGAGTTTGATTTCCGCAAAGGGGCCCCGGTTTACCGGAGGCTCGGCTCCCTGGGCCACCCAGAGCTGCCGCTGGGCCGGAGAGAAGATGGCGCACACCGCAGTCCCCGCGTTGGCGACCTGGGCATCGGCTAAAATGATCTGGAGTTCCCCGGGGCCCAATTTTTTTCCAGCGGCCAGCTCCTGGAGCCGGTGATCCCGGGCCTGGCTGTAGGCTTCGGTGAAATGGTAGGAAGATAGCACCGAAAAAGGCGGCCGGGGCGGGAACCGGCCTTTAAGGGCATGCATGGAGGCGCTCTGATAATGATTGGTGGCCGTCAGCAGCCCTTCCCGGGCCTGGCGCACCGCCCCTTTGTGGGCCGACAGCTCCACTACCAGCGCCTCGCCGGGATCACAGAGCATCAGATTGTTGCCGATGGTTCCCGGGAGTTGCATTACCTGGGCCGCCGCCTCCCGGGCCGTCTTCCCCATCTCCAGGGCCTGGCGGAAGCGCATGGCCGCCGGGACCCCTTTGATGGTGCGGTCCCGGCTCATACTGGAGAGCTGGGCCAGGGCCACGCCGGCGCGGTTGATGCCGGTGCACACCCCCACATATCCGGGCCAGGCTAAAGAGGCCAGGGGCTGGCCCTGGTCCCCTTCCAGGATAAACAGAGTCTGGAGGCGGGTCAAAGAGTCGATAAACACAGGATAATCCAGGTTGCGGCCCATGAGGTAAGGGCCGTCGGTGCGGCCTTCCCCCACCGCCAGGGCGGAACAGCGGGGAGTGTTATTGGCCAGGTCGTCGGCCACGTTGATGAGCAGCAGGGTCCCCAGGCCGACATCCGCGCCGGCCGCCATCGCCGTCATCTCTTGTTTGAACCGGGGAGGGATGAAGGGCCAGAAGCGCCGGGCCAGGATTTGGAGCAGCCCGAAGCAGGGCACGGCGCCGGCGTAAAAACTCAGCCGGGCCAGGTAAGTCAGTACTTCCCGCCGCATCCGGCGGATCTCGGCGGCCAGGCTCTGCCCGTGTCTCTTGCCCCGCTCGGCCGGCGTTCCCCAAAGTTCAACGGTGTGAAGCATTGCTTTCTTCCGGCACCCGGGAAATCTCCATTTCTCCAGGAGAAACCAAGGCGGTTGCACTTAACCAGAGTCAGCCCTCTGCGGCATGCTTTAACCAAAGCCCGGTGGCCACGCCCCAGACCACGCCGAAAAACAGTACCAGCACCGGGGCCATGGGGCCCAATTCCAGGCCCAGCCAGCCCTTTTGCATCTTGGGAAATATGACCAGTAACTGCACCAGGGTCTGGCCCAGGCTATAGATCGCCCCCCGGAAATAATAAGAACCTCTAAGGGGCAGCAAAAACAGCAGGGCCCAGATGCCGCCCCAAACCAGGTGCTGGTAAATCCAGGCCGGGGTCAAGGCCGGAGCCATGTTAAAGCCCAGCAGGGCATTGAGGCCGGCCGCGCCGAAAAACCAGGCGACCACGGCTTTGACCAGGCCCCCAAAGCTGCCGGCCGCAAAGATCAGGCTGATTTTCTTGAAGAACTTGTCCATGGATTTAGTCGAAACATTGTAAGGGTTTTTTCATCGCCCAATTTGTAAATTTTAGATTATTTTCGGGGGCAGGGCAAATCTTTCCGGCAGACAGCATTGGTTCTGAGCGTTTAGCGGGAAAGTATCTCCAGGCGATGGCGGCCCAATTTTCTCACTACCGGAGTTACAACTTTTCCTGCCCCACCAGGCTCAGCCACCCGCCGGCCACCACACCCCAGATCGCGTTGTAAAACAGCACGAAAAGCGGGGTCAGATAGCCCAACTGCAACCCCAAGAAGCCCTGCTGGGCCTGGTAGGGAAAGACCACCAAAAGCTGTACTATTGCGGGCCCCAGACTGTAGAGCAAGCCCCGCACCGGATAGGAGAGCCCGGTCAGGGGTAACAGAAAGAGCCCGCCCCAGAGGCCGCCCCAAACCAGGCGTTGATAGAGGAATGGGGGGGTGAAGGCCGGGGCCGAATGCACCCCCAAGGCCCCGGTGAGGCCGATAGCTCCGAAAAGCCAGACGAACACGGCGTTGGCCAGCCCGCCCAAACAGCCGGCCACAAACACCAGGGAAATATTTTTAACCGAGAGGTTCATGTTACCCTCCATCTGCTCTTAGCGCGGCAGCACTTCCACCAGGAGAGGCTCCGCCGCCTTCCGGACCATAACCCGGAGGGTCGTTCATCGCTGACTGCGCCCCAGTCAGGCCGTCGGCTCCCAAAGCTAAAAAGGGGCGCACCCCTGATGCGCCCCTGCATCTAACGCCGTTCCCGGCAATTACCCCAGGATGGCCTTCAGGTCCTGGTCCGGGGTGGAGATGGGTTTGATGTCGAAGTTCTTCACCAGGACGTCCAGCACGTTGGGAGTGACGAAGGCCGGCAGCGAGGGGCCCAGGCGGATGTTTTTGATGCCCAGGTAGAGGAGGGTGAGCAGGATGGCCACGGCCTTCTGTTCGTACCAGGAACAAATAATGGACAGGGGCAGGTCGTTGACGCCCACCCCGAAGGCGTTGGCCAGGGCCACCGCAATCTGCACCGCGGAGTAGGCGTCGTTACACTGGCCGACGTCGAGCAACCGGGGGATGCCGCCGATGTCCCCCAGTTCTTTGTCGAAGAAGCGGAACTTGCCGCAAGCCAGGGTCAGGACCACGCAGTCCTGGGGCACCTTTTCCACGAACTCGGTGTAGTAATTGCGGGTAGGCTTGGCGCCGTCGCAGCCGCCCACCAGGAAGAAGTGGCGGATCTGCTTGGTCTTGACGGCCTCGATGACCTGGCCGGCCACGCCCAGCACGGCGTTGCGGGCAAAGCCGGTCATAACCGCGCGGCCGTTCAAGTCCTCGGCAAAGCCCGGCAGGGCCAGGGCCTTGTCGATCACCGCCTTGAAGTTGCGGTCGGCGATGTGCTTGATGCCCGGCCAGCCCACCAGGCCGCAAGTGAACAGATTGTCGGCATAGACCTCCTGGGGCCGCTGCAGGCAGTTGGTGGTCATGAGGATGGCCCCGGGGAATTGGGCGAACTCCTTGGCCTGGTTCTGCCAGGCCGTGCCGAAGTGGCCGTAGAAGTGGGGATACTTCTTCAGGGCGGGATAGCCGTGGCAGGGCAGCATCTCGCCGTGGGTGTAAACATAGATGCCTTTGCCCTCGCTCTGCTTCAGGATCTCTTCCAGGTCCAGGAGGTCGTGGCCGGACACCAGGATGGCCTTGCCTTTTTTATGCCCCAGGGGCACCTTGGTGGGCACCGGCTGGCCGTACCTGCCGGTGTTGCCCGCGTCCAGCAGTTCCATGGTCCTAAGGTTGATCTCGCCGCACTTCAGCACCAGGCCCAGCAGGTCATTCAAACCCAGGTCCTGGCTGGCGGTGGCGGCCAGGCCCTCGTGGACAAAGGCGTAGACCTTGTCATCTTCCTGGCCCAGGATTTGGGCGTGATCGGCATAGGCGCACACCCCCTTGATGCCGAAGAGCAGGGTGTGCTTGAGGGAGAGGATGTCGGCGTCCGCCGCGGGGTAGGACTTCAACCCCACCGCCTCGCCCTGCTTGATCAGGCCCTCCAGGGTGGCCTCCGGCTGGAAGGCGGCCGGCCCCCCGGTAAAATCCACTTTGCCGCCGGCGGCCTTAACCTTGTCGGCCAGGGCTTGCCGCAGTTCCACGCTGCGCTTAATCAGCTTGACAAAACGTTGCGGGTCAAAGTCCACGTTGGTCAGGGTGGAAAAGGCGGCCTCACAGGTGAAGACGTTGACTTCCCGGTCGCTGACTCCTACCTGGCGCCCTGCCACCGCTACCTGGGAAAGTCCCTGGAGACTGTAGATCAACAGATCCTGGAGAGTCGCCACTTCGGGGTCTTTGCCGCATACCCCCCGGACAGTGCAGCCCTCGCCTTTGGCGGCTTGCTCACATTGATAACAAAACATATCCTTACCTCCCGATGGCATTTGATTTCAGAGCTTGGCAATGCGGCCCGGCAACTTGCCCGGCCGGATGTTGGCTTAAATCTAATCCCGGGGAAAAGCCGGCGCCTTGACTTAAGGCAAAAACCAGAAATTTTTTGCCAAAATATGGTTTTTTGCCTGAACCCGAATTCCGGCGGGAACTGGCCGGGCTTTGAGAGACTTGACCCCAAGCCGCAACCCGGCCCTGAGGGGCTCCGGCTTAAAATAAGCACATATTTTTAAATAACCATGGGGGCTTGGGTTTTTTGAACTAATTTAAACCCATGGGCGCGTCTGGGATATGCCGAGAACTTAAGGGGAGCATCCATTGCCGGGTAATCGTCAGGGCGCCCCGGGTGCGCCCTACAAGCCATGGCAAAACCTCTTTTTCTGTCATCCGGAACGTAGTGAAGGATCTCAAGTCTTTTAAAATAAGAGATTCTGCGCGGCGCTAAGAATGACACCCTAAGGCGAGGTCAGGTTTTAGAAATGGGTTCTAGGAGAAGGAGCGTACACTGGTCCGCCCCTGCAAAAATACTTGGTTGGCGGCGTGGGGGCTGGCCAACCGCAAATTCTTTTTACCTGAAAGGGTTTTAATCCAGCAGGTCCCTCAAGGCCTCAAGCTCTGCTTTAAGATCCCGCAGCAGTTCCGCCAGAGCGCCCTGGGGAGACTGGGGCCGGAAGGGTGGGGGAGGCGACAGGCGCGGGGCCTGGGGGTGGAGCTGGCGGCGCATGGCCGCCAGGGTCAGCTTCTCTTCATCCCGCAGGCGCTTGATTTCAAAGATGAGCTGGATGTCTTCCGGGCGATAGAGGCGGTGCCGGGAGCGCCGGCGGTTGGGCCGGAGGATCTTGCCCTGGCCCTCCCAATACCGCAGCACATGGGGTTTCACCCCGGTGATGCGGCTCACCTCACCGATGGTATAGAACGGTTTGCGAGGGAAATCCTCTTCCACCCGGGTCCTTAACGCAGTTCGGCTCCCAGTTCCCTGGCCAGGGCCGCCACTAGCGCCTCATGGTGCGGGTTTATCTCCTCGTCCGTCAGAGTCCGCTCCGGGTCCCGGTACGAGAGGCGAAAGGCCAGGCTTCTCTTGCCCGGGGGAATGGGGTCGCCGGTGTAGACGTCGAAGAGGTGGGCCTCCACCAGCCAGGGCTGGCCGTGGCGGACCAGGGCCTGGGTCACCCGGGCGGCGGGGAGGTCTTCCGGCACTACCAGGGCCAGGTCCCGGTACACCGCGGGATAGCGCGGCAACGGGGTGAAGAGGGGGGGCGCCAGGGTGCGGACCAGGGCGTTGAAATCCAGGTTAAAAACGAAAATCCGGCCCTCCAGGTCCAGTTGCTCCCCCATCTCCGGAATGAGCTCCCCCAGGACCCCCAGCTCCACGTCCCGGGAATGAACCCGGGCGCCGTAGCGCAAATAATATGGCAGGTCTTCTGCCCGGAAGTCCACTTCCGGCACCTGCAAGCCATCCAGCAGGGTCTCCACCGCTCCCTTGAGGTCGAAGAAATCCACCGCCTCCCGGGAGGTGTTCCAGGAAACCTCTTCCCGGGCGCCGTACATCACCCCTGCCAGCCGGTGCTCCTCCCGGGGGAGGTCGGCGCCGGGCTCCGGGACGAAGACCTTGGAGAGCTCGAAGAGGCGCACGTCCAGGATCTGCTTCAGGGTGTTGCGGCGCAAAGCTTCCAGCAGTCCCGGGATGAGGGAGGTGCGCATCACCGCCTGCTCCTCGCTCAGGGGATTGGCCAGGCGCAGCGCCTGCGGGGGAGCGCCCGCCTCGGGCACCAGGGCCTCCAAACGCTGGGACTGGAAGGAGTAGGTAATGGCCTCAAAGAACCCCAGGCCCAGGAGCAATTCCTTGGCCCGGCGCGAGAGCTCCGCCTCGGGCCCCGGCCGCGGGGTGGACAACTCTCCCCGGGGCAGGGTCACCGGGATGGCATCGTAGCCGGCCAGCCGGGCGATCTCCTCGATGAGATCTTCTTCCCGCTCCAGGTCCCCCCGGAAAGAGGGCACCTGCAGCACCAGGTGGTCCGCATCCACGGACAACACCGGCAGATGGAGCCGCCGCAGCAATGCCACCATTTCTTCCTGGGAAAAGTTGGTGCCCAGGACCTGATTGGCCCGGGAGACCCGCAGGGCCAGGCGAGGGTGTTGGATGGGAGCCGGGTAGACGTCCAGGCGCTCGCCGTGGGCCTCGCCGCCGCCCAGGTCGCACATGAGCTGGGCGGCCCGCTCCAGGGCGTGGGTCACGGCGTCGGGGTCCACGCCCCGCTCGAAGCGGTAGGAGGCCTCGGTGCTCAGGCCCAGGCGCTTGGCGGTGCGCCGGATGGTCCGGGGGTTGAAATAGGCGCTCTCAATGAGCACCCGGCGGGTGGCCGGGGTGACTTCGGAGTCCAAGCCCCCCATGATGCCGGCCAAGGCCACGGGCCGGGCCCCATCGCAGATGAGCAGGGTCTCCGGGTTAAGCTGGCGCTCGGCGCCGTCCAGGGTAACGAAGGTGCGCTCCGCCGGCCGGGGCAGCCGCACCACGATCTCACCGCCCGTGAGCTGGTCAAAATCGAAGGCGTGCAGCGGCTGGCCGAACTCTAAGAGCACGTAGTTGGTGACGTCCACCAGGTTATTGATGGCCCGGAGGCCCGCCAGCTGCAAGCGGCGGCGCAGCCAGAAGGGGGAGGGCTTCACGGTGAGGCCTGTCAGGAGGCGGGCCGCGTACCGGGGACAATGCACCGGGTCCAGGATGCTCACCTTGGCCTGCAGTTCCGGTCCCTGAGACGGCGCCCCCTTCACTTCCGGGTGGCGCAGGGGTTGGTTCAGCAGGGCCGCCACCTCCCGGGCCAGCCCCAGGATGCTCAGGCAGTCGGAGCGGTTGGCGGTGATGGCCACGGTGAGGACCGTGTCCTGGAGATTCAGGGCCTGGGCCAGGTCCTGCCCCAGCGGGAGGTCCTGGGGGATCTCCATGAGGCCTTCATGCTCCGGTGACAGACCCAGCTCATCCTCCGCCAGGAGCATCCCCTGGGAGACCACCCCCCGGATTTTGGCAGGCTCAAGCATGTGGCCGCCGGACAGGGTGGCTCCCGGCGGCGCCAAGGCGTAAACCCGGTCCGCCCGCACGTTGGGAGCGCCGCAGACCACCAGGTAGGTGCGGGCCCCGTCGTCCACTTCCGCCACCTTCAAGCGGTCGGCGTTGGGGTGCGGCGCCACCGACGTCACCTTGGCCACCACCACCCCGGAAAAGTCCGGGCTCACCTCTTCCACGGCCTCCACTTCCAGGCCGGACATGGTCAGCCGCTCCGCCAGCTCGGAGGCGGATACCGTGAGGTCCACAAATTCTCTCAGCCAGTTGAGACTCAAGCGCATAATGGGTTAATTTAACCCCCCTTGCGGCAAAACTCAAGGACCCCACGCAGATGAAAATATGGAACCGCGGCCCGCGGCCGTGCTTGAAAGAAGGTGCGGCGGGCGTTGCTCACCCCATATTTGGTCGCCTTGGTAAATCCCCGGTCTTGGCTGAAAGCCGGCAGCTGCAGGCTGACAGCTATTCTTAGCGCGATTGCCAAAAGTTTTTTCCCATTCGTTGCCTTGATTGTAGGGGCACGGCGAGCCGTGCCCCTGAGATCTTTAGAGCACAGCACGCGGTGCCCCTACAAAAACGCAATTATTTGGGGCAACCGCCATAATAAAATGAAAAGGGACCTCTATCGGTCCCTGGCACCACCCTGAAGCTGGACAGACCTATCCCTTTTCAGGTAATCATTCTTTATCCCGAGTCTCCTATTACTTTAGACGGAGGCCTTACTCCGGTAACCTCGCTCTCCCAGGCCTTTTTCTTTGGCCAACTTCCGGCGCTGTTCGGAGTATTCTTTGCAAACCAGGGGATATTTCTTGGGGTCAAGGCTGTAGCGGCGGAAATATTCGGCCGGGGGCAGATGGTGCGTTTTGCGCAGATGAGCCTTCAGGGTGCGCATTTTTTTACCGCACTCCAGGCACACTACGTATTTTTCTTTGACGATTTCATCTAACGGAACCGGCGGTTTCTTCACTACTTCCGCTTCCTTGCCCTTTTCCGGGAGGCCCGGGGCTGCCTCCAGCATGGCCTCGCCGCCTTCCAGAGAGGATAACACACTATAAATTTCTTTAATCTCCTCCACTAATTCTTTGGGAGTGAGTTCGCTCATTGAAGCATGTGAAATTACAATCTGAGCCGTTAATTTGAATACTTCAGTTGCCATAAGAATTTTCCCTCGCGTTTAATTTTTGAACAACTATAAGAGCATGGATTTTTTTAGCGCCTCAATGAAGAGTTATATTTAACTATGATTTATGTTGTCAAGCAATTTTTCATATAACAAACTATTTTCTACCTGATTCTATGTTTTCTTCTTTTTGGATATACGAGGAAACTTACAAGATTTATTTTCTGGCCATGTTTTGCAAAGTGGCAGGGTCAAGGATGGTAATCTTTCCCTTATCGACTTCTATCACCCCTAGTGTCTTAAATCTGGACAGGGTGCGAGACAATGTTTCACTGATGGTGCCCAGGTAAGCAGCGAGATGAGTTTTGGTAGTAGGCAATTCACAGGCCATCCCTTTCTCTACCTTACCATGGGTCTCCTGGCACCTTTCCAAGATATAGCGGGCCAGGCGGGCCGACACTTCTTTCAGAGAAAGATCTTCCAGTTGCTTGGTCAAATGAAGCATCAACTTGCTTAAGGTGGCCAGCATGTTGCGGGCCAGGGTGGGCGAAGCCGCCAGGTGCCTAAGAAACGGGGTCTTGGGAAAAAATAGGGTTTGGCAATCTTCCAGGGCGATGGCCGTGGCCGGATAGGGGATGTCGCCGAAGACCGCGGCTTCCGCAAAAGTCTCACCCGGCCCCGCCAGGCGAATGATATATTCCTTGCCGTCCGGGGAGCTTTTCACCAGTTTGGCCTGGCCGCTGATCAAGATGTAGAAACCCTGGGCTTCGGTTCCTTCCCCAAAGATAACGGCCTGCCGGGGAAAGGACTTGCTGCGGGCCATTTGGGCCAGGACCTCCAGGTCCGGTTCCTCCACCCCGGAAAACAGGTAGATTCGCTTAAGCAACGCCCTGGTTGTCTGGCTAGGCTCCGCTCCGGCTCTTTCCTTCATCGGGTAATCCTTTTTTATTTAGCTCGGGACCCATCCTGCCACGGTGCGGGATAGGCAGAAACGGCGCTTTCTTGCTTATACTCCCGCACCTGTCCTAAGTAAAGGAAAAACCTGCGAATTTAGAGCCGAAGGGGCGCAAACGCCGGGGAAATCTCCCAGGACCTTTCAGTAGTCGAACCTCAAGCCGAGGTTTACCATCTGGGCATTGAAGCCGCGCCGCAACTCCGCGCCGTAGCCCCCGCCAATAGCGACTCCGTTCGCCCACCGGAGGGTCAATCCTGCTCCTGCCAGCAAACTGTCCGTTTCCCCGGTAAAACCGTTAACCGCAAAAGTTCCCCCCAGCTCGGTGAGGCCGGCGCTGATCACCCGGTTGTCCAGGGGAAATTCGTGGGCCCAGCCCAGCCTGACCTCGGGGGTCCACTTAACGGCCGCTGCCGTGCTGAAGGTTCGACCCAGCCGCAGTCCCAGCTGGGTGCGCCAGGTCTGGGCGCTGCAGCCCTGGACGCTGAGATTAAGGCTGTCGGCCCCGTACTCATCGAAGGGGTCTTGATTAAGATAAAAATAGGACACCCGGGCCATGGGGGTCAGGTCCCAGCCCCCCAGAGATAGATTGACGCCCCCTTGCAGGTGGACCGCCAGGTCGTGGCCCGTCTGGTTACTGCTGGCGCTGCGGTTGATTTCCAGAAAATCCCCGGGGAGCCCGGAAACCCAACTAACCCCGACCCCGGTAAAATTAAGGCGCCGCTGGGCCGAAGTCCAGTTGACGCCGCCGCTGACCACCCCATCCAGGAAGAATCTGGGGGTGAAATAGCTGGCGTAAATTCCGAACTTGGCGTTACTGATATTGGCGTTGCCCCCGTCGTTGTTCCAATTGAGGTCGCTTCCCAGATAGGCCGCGCCAAACCCCAGGATGACCTCCGGCCTCGGTTGCCAGTCGATCCCGCCTACCAGGCCGCCGGTGCGATAATCAAAGCCGGTGAGCGCCCCCAGGCTGGCCTGGTCGCCGAACTCTCCCACCCCCCGGGCCCAGAAGCCGAAACCGCCCCGCGCCCCCGCGGACGGCATCATTCCGGGAGAGGCCATCCGGGGGTTGGTAAAGCTGCACACGTAGGCCAGCTGGGCCAGCCTTCCCAGGCCCTCGCCCAAAGTCTGGGGCCCCGGGGCGCCGGCCAATCCCAGACGCAGGGACTGGCTGCGCTCCAGCAGGGCGTTGCCAAACAGCAGGCTGGTGCGGAGGCCCAGGTTCGACAGGGCCCCGTAGCGTTCCGGGCTGATCTGGTTCAAGGCCGCCGCCAGGGGAGCCGGACCGTAATCCGTCCAGTTTAAGTAATCCAGGGCCGTATAAACGTACTCCAGGTCGCTGTAAGGGGCGGGAATGAAACGGTCCAGGTAGGCCGCCACCCGGCCGGCGCCGCCGCTATTCACCATACGCTTGTAGGCCAGGGCCTGGTCCCCGATGGTTTGCGCGTTAGTATAGCTCTCACCGGGGAGCCGGTCGTATGTGGCAAACCGGGCCGGATCGGCAGGCGCGGCAGGATCGTTGTGAAATCCTATTATTTTGGTTTGCTGGCCGCCGCCGTGCCCCCAATAGTATCCCGGCGACCAGATGGGGCCGGCAATCCCGGTCCACAGGCCGTATTGAGCCCCCGGGGGCACTTTGACCATGACGATACCGGTGGGCACCTCCGGCAAGGCGAAAATGTCTCGAATCTGCGCGGGCGTCAGCCCCCGGACGGATTGGGCGCGCATGATCCAGGAGCCCCTGGGATCGGTTCCCGTATAAAAGCGCACGAAATACATGGTCTGGGTAGGCTGGATTTCGGTGACTTTCACGCCGGGGTCAAACGGGTCCGTAATCCCGGGAACAATATGTGAGTCCCATTTCGCCAGGTAGGCATTGACCCCGGCGGGCCCGTCGGCGTCCCAGGCTTGCACCAGGGTGCCGATGGGCTGGACCAGGGACTGCCAGCTTTCCGCCGCCTGGGCCGGCGGCAGCCAACCCTTCCCGGTAATGAGAAAGGCGGCCGCAAGGGCAAAGAGGACGACTTGCAGCCAAGACCGGCTGGATCTATGCTTAACCTCGATTTTCATGCCAGCTTTTCATCCCCCGTTTAAAAGAACTTCTCGAAGCCAATAAAAACCGGAGCCCAGATATCTTGGAAGAATATCGACTTTTTTTCAACTTTACTGAAGGTGGCCGCCACAGGTTTTTAACGGTCCTCTCGACAATTCACTTTTGCCGTTGCCTTAGCCTAAGATGGCTTATGGCCGCGGGGGCGCCTCATTTTAGAACCGCGCCGCGCTGAAGGCAATACCAGGGCTCTGAAAATTCGTTTTACCAGAGGAGGTTGGGCGAGGCCGTTGTCTAGTCGGCTGAGGCCCCTCACCAATTTTCCAAGACAGTCATTCGTGGGCCTTTGGCCCAGCCGTAAATTATGAAAAGTTCATGACGAGCATACTACTAACTTTGAACTTTTCGTAACCGCGCTATCGAGGTTATTCCTTGTGCCCCCTCCCACTTGAGGGGGAGAGTTGGGGTGTGAGGATGAGCAGCCCGGCGCCGGTCCGAAAATACCGTTGGCCCAAGGTCCCAGCCTCACCGTTCTTTGCAGTTGACGGGTCAACGCTCGCTTTGATAGATTGCTGGTCAGCAGCCGCGGGCTGCAGCAACTCATCACGGGCGCTGAGGGGAAAGGAGCGGCACCATGATCTGGCAAAAGCGGGCCTTGGTCTTCCTAATGGCGGGGGTTAGTATGAACTGGGGCTGCGGCCCCGGCGCCCAGAATGAGATTCGTATCGGGGTCAACGCCGAGCTCACCGGGTCCAAACCCACCGTGGGCGATTCCTGCCAAAAGGCCATGGAACTCCTGGCCGGGCAGGTGAACCAGGCCGGCGGCCTCCAGGTGGGAGACAAAAAGTACCCCATCAAGCTGTACATCGAAGACAACGAAGACAAGGCCGAGTCCGCGGCGGCGGTGGCCCAAAAGCTCATCAGCCAGAACAACGTCCTGGCCATCATCGGCCCCAACGCTTCGGGCAACGCCATCCCTGCGGCCCGCATCACCGAAGACGCGGGGGTGATCATGATCAGCCCCTGGTCCACCAATCCCAAAACTACGGAAGGCAAGAAGTTCGCCTTCCGGGCCTGCTTCCTGGACGATTTCCAAGGCCAGGTCATGGCCAAGTTCGCCCGGGAGAACCTCAAG
The DNA here is from genome assembly GCA_963790655.1 of uncultured delta proteobacterium. Classification (GTDB taxonomy): domain Bacteria; phylum Desulfobacterota; class Desulfobaccia; order Desulfobaccales; family 0-14-0-80-60-11; genus DASWLF01. Next base: position 12,697 of record CAWBPT010000006.1, read on the forward strand.
GCTTCGAAGGCCGCGGTCCTCTATGACGTGGCTTCGGAGTACAACAAGGGTATCGCCGAGTTCTTCAAGAAATTTTTTGAAGCCGGCGGCGGCAAGGTGGTGGCCTTCGAATCCTATACCAAAGACGACAAAGACTTCTCGTCCCAGCTCACCATTATCAAGGCGGCCAACCCCGAGGTGCTGTTCCTGCCCAACTACTACAACGAAGTGCCGCTGCAGGCCCAGCAGGCCCGGCGCCTGGGCCTTAGCAGCCCCCTCATCGGTTCCGATTCCTGGGGCAGCCAGGAGCTCCTGCGCCTGGGGGCCCAGGACCTGGAAGGCAGCTTTTTCAGCACCCATTACGCCCCGGACATCGCCACCCCCAAGGCCCAGAAATTCATCCAGGACTATGAAGCCAAGTACGGGAAAAAGCCCGACGACGTGGCCGCCCTCACTTATGACGCCGGCAATCTGCTCCTGGCAGCCATCACCAAGGCCGGAACCCGGGACCGGCAAAAGGTGCGGGACGCCCTGGCCACCATCGAGGAGTTCGAAGGGGGCACCGGCATGATGAAGTTTAAGAACGCTTGCGACCCCGTCAAGAGCGCGGTCATCCTCCAGATCAAGGACGGCAAGTTCAAATATTTCTCCAGCGTCCAACCGTAAAAAACGGTTTCATATTAATCGCAGCAAGGAGTCCTTCCTTTGCCCCCTCCCCCTTGAGTGGGTAGGGTTGGGGTGGGGGTGAAGGTAATTTTTCTCCCTGGTCCGAGAAATAAATATCACTTCATAAGTCATCTTTTAAACCCATGCTCCAGATCCTGGCCCAAAACGTCCTGAACGCCCTGCAATTAGGGAGCGTTTACGCCCTCATCGCCCTGGGGTACACCATGGTTTACGGTATTCTTACCATGATCAACTTCGCCCACGGCGACATCTTCATGGTGGGCACCTACCTTTGCCTGGCCGGGGCCACCTTTCTCCTGGGGCTGCCCCTGGGCCTGCCACTGTTTCTGGTCTTCACCGGCGCCCTGCTGTTCAGCATGGTCCTCACCGCCCTGCTGGGGGTCACCATCGAGCGCCTGGCCTATCGACCCCTGCGCCAGGCCCCCCGGGTTTCCGCGGTCATCACCGCCCTGGGGGTGGGGCTCTTTCTGGAGAATTTCACCCTGGGGCTGCTGGGGCCGGAACCCCGCCAATTCCCCACGCTTATCACCATGAAACCTTGGGAGATCGCCGGCCTCACCATCACCCCCCTGCAACTGCTCATCATCATCATGGCCGCCCTCCTCATGCTCCTGCTGGACCTGCTGGTGCGCCGGACGCTTCTGGGCATGGCCATGCGGGCCATCTCCTATAACCGGCCCATCGTGCCCCTCATGGGGGTATCGGTGGATTTGGTCATTTCCCTGACTTTCGCCATCGGCTCCGCCATCGCCGCGGCCGGGGGCCTGCTATACGGCCTGGCCTACCCGGTGCTGGACCCCTATATGGGCATCCGCATCGGCTGGTGGGCTTTCATCGCCGCGGTGGTGGGCGGCATCGGCAACATCCGGGGGGCCATGCTGGGTGGCTTTATCCTGGGCACCGTGGAAGTCTTCACCCCCTTGCTGCTCCCTTCCTCCACCTACCGGGACTTCGTGGCCTTCTCCCTGCTGCTGCTGCTCCTGGTCTTTAAACCCACCGGCCTTCTCGGCCGGCCGGTGTTTGAGAGAGTGTAGATTTTGGGAGAGGGGGCCAGGGGCAGAAGGCCCCTGCCCCCTCTCCCAAACCCACTCCCCCAACCCCGTAAGGATTTATTTCCCAGGCTGGGGAAGTCGGAGCCAACGGCTCCGCCTTCCCCAGCCCCATAAAGGGTTGGGAGGGGGCGTGGGGGAGGGCAGGGACCGCGGTCCCTGGCCCTCCCCCACAAACCAATCTCGAGGCATTTATGACGCGGCAACGGCACTGGCTCATCTGGGTGGGGGCGGCATTGGTGCTGGCCCTGGCCTGGGCTTTGCCGCAGACTGGTGCCTTGAATCCCTATATCATCCAGATCCTCATGTACGTGGGGATCAACATGATCCTCACCTTGAGTCTCAACCTGGTGAACGGTTACATGGGGGAGTTTTCCGTGGGCCATGCCGGGTTCATGGGCATCGGCGCTTACATTTCCGCCATCATCACCGTGGCGGTGCTGCCCCGGGCCTGGAGCCCCTGGCTCTTTCCCGCCGTGCTCATCGTGGGGGGGCTGGCCGCGGCCCTGGCAGGGCTGCTGGTGGCGTATCCCTCTTTCCGCACCCGGGGGGATTACCTGGCCATCGTCACCCTGGCCTTCAACATGATCGTCAAGAGCGTGCTGGAGAACCTGGAGATTGTGGGCGGTCCCCGGGGCTACCTGGGGATGCCCCGGCTCACCTCTCTTTTCTGGGTGGCGGCCTGGGTGCTCATTACGCTTCTGGTTATGCGCAACCTGGTCTATTCCAATTTCGGCCGGGGCATCATGGCCATCCGGGAAGACGAAGTGGCGGCCAACCTCACTTCGGTGGACACCAGGCGCCTCAAGATCTACGCCTTTCTCATCTCCGCCTTTTTCGCCGGGGTGGCCGGGGGCCTGTTCGCCCATCTCTTGCAATTCATCAACCCCCGCAGCTTCTCCATCCTGAAATCCACGGACATGCTGGTCATGGTCTACCTGGGCGGGGTGGGGAGCCTGACGGGGTCGCTCTTAGGCGCCACCATCTTCACGGTGCTCCTGGAACTGCTCAGGCCCCTGGGGCTCTGGCGCTGGGTGCTGGGACCGCTGCTCCTGGTGCTGCTCATGATTTTTAGGCCCCAGGGCCTCATGGGCTTTAAAGAAACACGCTGGTTCAAGCCGGCGCTGCCGGAGATGTTTTTTGGGGGAGGGGGCCAGGGGCCCACGGCCCCTGCACTTACAAAAAACTCCCCCAATCCCCCTCCCCCAACCCCTTAAGAGCCAGGAATCAGGCCATGGAAGTCGGCCTTTGGCCGCCTTCCATGGCCCCTTACAGGGGGTTGGGAGGGGAGCTTGAGGGGAGGGCGGGGGATCGTTGATCCCCCGCCCTCCCCTCAACCCAATGATGCTTGTTCAGGGGCCTTCGGCCCCTGAACAAATAAGGTTTAAATGATACCAATACTTGAAATTATTGACTTATCCCATAACTTTGAGGGCTTGCGCGCCCTCAACGATTTTGCCATTAGCATCGCGCCCGGGGAATTGGTGGGGCTCATCGGGCCCAACGGCGCCGGCAAGACCACGGTGTTCAATCTCATCACCGGCGTCTTCCGCCTCAGCCGGGGGAGTATTCTTTTTCAAGGGCAGGACATCAGCGCCTGGCGGTCGCACCGCATCACCGCCGCCGGCATTGCCCGGACCTTTCAGAACATCCGGCTCTTCAAGGAATTGAGCGTCCTGGACAACGTCCGCCTGGGGGCCTTCTCCCAGCATGGCTACTCGCTCTTGGAGGCCCTGCGGCGCGGCCGCAATTTTAAGGATGAAGAGGAAAAGCTGACCGGGCGGGCTTTTGCGCTGCTGGAGCGCTTCAACCTGGGGCGCTATGCCCACACCCCGGCCCGGCACCTGCCTTACGGCGAGCAGCGCCGCTGTGAGATGGCCCGGGCCCTCATCGGCCGGCCCCGGCTGCTGCTTTTGGATGAGCCCGCCGCGGGCATGAACCAGTCGGAGGCCGAGGAATTGATTCGTCTGATCCGGGAACTGAAGGAAGAATTCGGCCTCACCATCCTCCTCATCGAGCACCAGATGCGGGTAGTCATGAATCTGTGCCAGCGGGTCACGGTCCTGGACTTCGGCGAGACCATCGCCGTGGGCCCCCCCCAGGAAATCCACCGCCACCCCGCGGTGTTGGAGGCCTACCTGGGGCGGGACGACGCGTTGGAGGAGAAGGAGGCAGTGGAGCCGTCATTGGTAAGTATTTAATCGAAGTATTATCTGAGTTGCTCTGGGCCGCGACCCGAGTAGGGGCGGGTTTTAAACCCGCCCTTACAACGGCAACTTCAGGCGTACGGGGTTGGCGGGGCAGACACAACGACCGGATGAAAAATGAGGAACAGCCGCCCCGGCTGGTTCGAAAGCAGGTTTGGTGCGCAGTGCCCACCCTACAGCCGGCAGCCTGCACCCGCTCGGGTCTTGGCCGAGAGCTAAGGTGACTGCGGATAACAATTTTCAACCGCCCTGCTGGATTTATTTTTAAGTTTATGGAACCAACCACAGCTAATTTGACGCCGGCATCCCCTTTACTCGAAGTGGAGGACCTCTGGGTTTCCTACGACCGCATCCACGCGGTGCGGGGAGTCTCGTTCACCGTGGGGGCCGGGGAGATTGTCACTCTCATCGGGGCCAACGGCTCGGGCAAATCTTCCATTCTGCAGGCCGTCTCGGGGCTCCTGCCCGCGGCCCGGGGCAAGGTCAGCCTGGCCGGAGAGGACCTGGCCGGCGTGCCGGCCCACCTCCGGGTGCAGCGGGGCATCGCCCACGTGCCTGAGGGGCGGGGCATCTTCGGCAACCTGACGGTGCTGGAAAACCTGCGTCTGGCCGCATACGTGCGCCGGGATGGGGAAATTGCCCGGGACCTGGAAGAGGTCTACCGCCTCTTTCCCCGGTTGCGGGAACGTAAGCTTCAGTGGGGCAACACCTTGTCCGGGGGAGAGCAGCAGATGCTGGCCCTGGGCCGGGCCCTGATGACCCGGGCCCAACTGCTGCTGCTGGATGAGCCCTCCATGGGGCTCTCCCCCATGCTGGTCAGGGAGATTTTCCGGGTGATTCGGCGCATCAACCGGCAGGGGGCCGCCATCCTGCTGGTGGAGCAAAACGCCCACCTGGCCCTCGACGTGGCCCACCGGGCCTACATCCTGGAAACCGGGGAGATCAATCTTTCCGGTCCCGCGGCCGAGCTCAAGCGCCACCCCCAGGTCCTGGAGGCCTATCTGGGTGGCAGTTGAGAAATTAGCATATTAGGGGTTAGGTGGGGCGGGCCTCCGGGCCCGCCGCGCTGAGTGCTTAAACCTGGGCCGGCACCGAGCCCGGTCCCACCGCTGGAAGGGGGTCTTGGAATAGCAGCTTTACCCGGTCATTATCCTTATCGTTTCTTGCCCCGCTCGGTCATTTCCTGGATAAACCCTTCGTAATACTGCACCGCGCCGCCCTCGTCCCGCACGGCCCGGGCATTTACCAAGACCGCCATGGTGCTGCCGTCTTTCCGGTACACCCGGGCTTCGAATCCCTTAATCACTCCGGTTTCTTCCAGCATTTGTCTGAAGCGGTCCCGGTCTGCGGGGTCCACGTAGAATTGCCGGCCAATGTCCATGACGTCGGCCTCCATGTCATGGGGTGAGTCATAGCCGAACATGCGGGCCAGGGCCGGATTGACGCTGAGAAAGCGGCCGTCGGGAGTGCTCTGGAAGATGCCCTCCACTGCGTTTTCAAAGATGCCGCGGTATTTCGCTTCGGCCAGGCTTAAGGCCTTCTCCATCTCTTTGCGGTCCGTAACGTCCTGAATCATGGCCATCTTGGAGACGCTGCCGTCGGGATGCCGGATGGGGGTGTTCACCACGTAGTACCAGCGGTTGTCCTTGGGGCTGAGCACCTCCCAGCGCACGGTTTCCCCCCGAAAGACGCGCTCGTTGACGCACCAGGGGCAGACCTCCTCCCGGTCATGGAGGGCTTTGTAGCACTTCTGTCCCAGGGGATAATAACCGGTGCGTTCGATGAAACGCTGGTTCATAAATTCCACTTCGAAACTTTGGGAGCAGATATAGATGTAACCGTCGAAGGCTTCGATGATGGCATCATATTGGGCCCACAGGTCCCGCCAGGCATCCGTGAGACGCTGGTGTCGGGTGTCGGACTTTTCCAGTTCCGCCACCCTCCGGCACAGCTCCTCGATTTCTTTGATGAGCTGGTCCCGGCCCTCATCTTCGTATGGCATTCTGCGCCTCGCGTATCGGAATCGCGCTCCACCCGGACGGTTTGCTACTTGCTTAGATAACTGGCTTTATTTTAACCCAAATTCTGGAATTTGGACGAGACCCTGGCCCATTCAGGACCCCTCGGACCAATCAAGCAGGGCACGCCGTACCCCTACCAATGATGCAGGTTCGGGGTACGGGCACCCCGTGCGGTGCCAATTCGAAACAGCCGTGTAAACAAAACTTTTCAGAGCCGGGTTCACAACTTGTTTCACCGCCGCCGGCTTTGGTCCCGGCCCTTGCCGTCAATCCTCCCGAATCTCTTCGATGTGGTGGACGTGCAGGTAAAAACCCGTCCCCAGGGAGGAGAGCTCGCCGTAGAGCATAATGGGCTCCAGGCGCTTCAGTTTATACATATCGAGGCGGGAGGCATCCAGGGCGGCCAGGTCGTAGTAGCCCTTCATCTCCTCGGAGCCGTAAACCGCGAACCAGCGCAGCCGGGGCCAGCTCAGGGGATGGCGCGCCAGGCTCAGATAGTTTCTGACCATGGCCGGATCATATTCGAGAAATTGCCAGAAATAAGCCTTTACCCGGACCATCTGGCCGGCCTGCAGGCCGGCCTGGCCCGAATTCAGCAACTCCTGGTAGTCCATGGGAGTATAGGCCTGGGCTTCAATGGCGGGGGGCAACGGTCTAATTTCCCCGCAAGAGCAGAGGAGCGCCAGGGCGGCAGCCAGGCAGGCTCCTAAGAGGCGCAAACGCCTCCGGTGAAATTTCCCGGCTTTACTGGTGGCAGGGCGGTGGCCCAAGGCAGCGGTCTTCATAGGGGGTTGCCTTATTGGTTGGCCTTTAACATAATATAATGGGCAGAGGGAAAAAAGGAGATTATGCCATGGCCTGTCCCATAATTATTCGCCTGCACGACGGCTTCCAGTCCTACCTGGTGTTGGATGAGCAGAACCCCAGGGAGATGTTGCGCCACTGGGGGTTTGCCGAACAGTTCTCCATACGCCCCTGGCTTGGGTCCCTGGACCCGGATTTCGCCAGGGAGGAATGGGCCGAAATGCTGGCCGAGGACCCGGACAACTACCTGATTGCCGACGAGGAGCACCAGGGTTTTCGCCAGGAACGCGCCTTCTGGGACCACTGCAAAATGTGGCCTGAAAGGAAAACTACCCTGACCTAAATGAGTTGTTGAGGGGAGGGCCGGGGGACGAAAAGTCCCCCGCCCTCCCCTCAAGCTCCCCTCCCAGCCCCCTTTATGGGGCTTGGGAAGGCGGGCCAAAGGCCCGAACTTCCCAAGCCCAAGTGAAAACCTTATGGGGTTGGGGGTGGGGTTTGGGGAGGGGGCAGGGGCCGCGGGCCCCTGGCCCCCTCCCCAAATTCTACTCCGCCCCCAGGAACACGTGGGCCAAAACCCGGGCGTCCCCCAGAAGGTTGCTCAGCAGGCAAAACTCGTTGGGCTGGTGCGCGGTGTCGCTCACCGTCATCCAGACCGCGGCGGGCAGCCCCGCCTGGCGGAAAAAGGCGGCCACCGTGCCGCCGCCGATGCCCCGGGGGGTCGCCTCCCGCCCATAAACTTCCCGGATAGCTTTTTTCAAGGTTAGGACCACCGGGGCCTCCGGATCCGTGGGCGGGGCGCTGGGCAGCTCCTGCACCGGCTCCACGCTAAGGCTCACCCCGAAGCGCCCGGCCACCTCCCGGGCCATCTCGGTGATGCGCGCCTTCACCAAGACCAGGTCGTAGTCCGGCAGCACCCGGCAATCCAGGAAAAAGACGTCCCGCCCCGGGATGGTGTTGACGTTGGGCACGTTGGCATCTTTGCGGGTGGGCTCGAAGGTGCTTTCCGGGGGCTTGAATAACGGGTTCTGTAAGGGAAATTCCTCTCTCAAAGCCTCCAGGGCCACGATGACGTGGGCGCAGGCCCGCAGGGTGTTTTTGGCCAACTGCGGCCGGGAGGCGTGGCCCTGGCTTCCCGTGAGGGTGAGTTTCAGCCACAGGATGCTCTTTTCCGCCACCTCGATGAGGGTGCCGTCCTTATTGCCGGCGTCGGGCACAATGATCAGATCCTGCTGGGAGAACAGGCGCCGCTGCTCCTGGATCAGATGGCCCAGGCCCTTGTGGCTGCCCGTTTCTTCGTCGCTTACCAGGGCCAGGGCGATGGTGCGGCCGGGGGTGTACTTCAGGTCCAGGAAGGCCTTCACCGCCATCAGGGAGGTGACGATGCCGTGGTGATTGTCCTCGGTGCCCCGGCCATAGAGACGGTCCCCGTCCACCCGCAGGGTGAAGGGGTCCGAGTGCCAGAGGCTGGCATCCCCCGGGGGCACCACGTCCAGGTGGCTCAAGACCCAGACCTTTCCCGGCCGCTCTCCCGGGAGCAGCGCCACCAGGTTGGGACGCTGGCCCCCCACCACCCGTTCGTCGGGGGCCGGAAAGTTTTCCACCTTCAGGCCCCAGCTTTGCAGCAGGTCCGAAAGATACGCCGCCTTTTCCCCTTCCCCGGGGCCGCCCTGGTCCGGCCCCACCGCGTTCTTCGAGACCAGCTCCCGCTGGAGATCGATCATTTCTTGCCGGTACGCGCCCAGGCGCTCACCCAAAAGCCGGAACTTCTCGTCGTTGGTGGTCATCAGTCCGCCTAATATTGGTAAGTTACATAATTATCTGGAATAAAAAATAAAGGGAATGGCTCACCGGGCTTTTCCTGGCTGGCACCATCATATATAATTCTCTTGTTCAAGGGCAAGCAGAGTTTACGCGGACTTGCCACTCCGTCAGCGAAGGACGAGAACATCTGTGGGTGCCAGGTCTGCCAGGTCCTGGGATTGCCTTTAAAAGCTCGTTTTTTTCCTCCCCCTGGAGGGGGGAGGCTCAGGGTGGGGGTGATCCGGTAGGGGTGGTTCGCGAACCGCCCCTACCCCCCATCCCCGCAAGAAAGGGGGGAGATTTCGGATTCAATAAGGTGGTTGCGAGGTGCAACCCTGGATGCTTTTTTTCTGTTCCCATTCCAAGGAGGAAGCTTTTATGAAGGTCAAGCGCATCGCTCATCTCGGCATCGCCGTGAAGGATCTCACGGCTCCCCAAAAGCTGTACACCGAAAGCCTGGGCCTGGTATCCAAAGGCGAAGAAGTGGTGGAGACCCAGAAAGTAAAGGTGAGCTTCCTCCAGGTGGGGGAATCAAACCTGGAGCTGCTCCTGCCCACCGCGGACGACAGCCCGGTGGCCAAGTTTCTGGAAACCAAGGGGGAAGGGTTCCATCACCTGGCCCTGGAAGTGGAGGACATCCACGCGGCGGTGGCGGAACTGAAGGCCGCGGGGGTGCGCCTCATCGATGAAACCCCCCGGGAGGGAGCCCACGGCGCCCTGGTGGCTTTCATCCACCCCAAGGCCACCTTCGGGCTGCTCGTTGAGCTGTGTCAGTATCCCCACTAAGAAGAACAGCCTCCATGGGGATAACCGCGGCGGCCCTGATTAACCGGGTCCAGGTCAACATTCCTTTTTCCTTTTTGTTTGCCGGGTACCTGGAACGGTTTCTGGAGCGGGGCCTTAACCCGGAAATAGCCCTGGATGGCCATAGCCTGGGCCATTACCCGCCCCGCGCCTTTCGCGCCGCCGCCCGGTCTTTTAAGCAAGCCGGGCGGCGCCTGACCCTGCATGGCCCCTTCCAGGACATTCTTCCCGGGGCGCTGGACGATGGGGTCCTGGCAGCCTCCCGCCGCCGGCTGCGCCAGGCCTTCCGTTACCTGCCGGTCTTTGAGCCGGTAGCGGTGGTCTGCCACCTGGGCTACGAGGACCGGCACTATGGCTGGAGCCGGGAAGAATGGCTGGCCCGGGCCGCGGCCACCTTTAAAGAGCTGGCCGGGGAGGCCGCGGCCCACGGGGCGATGGTGATGCTGGAGAACGTCTACGAAACCGACCCGGAGATTTTTCTCGAAGTCCTGGACCGGGTCAAGGCCCCCAACCTGCAGGTCTGCTTCGACGCGGGCCATCTGCTGGCCTTCAGCACCGGCGACTTCCCCCACTGGCTCAAGACCCTGGCCCCGGTCATCGGCCAGTTGCACCTCCATGACAATCAGGGCGATCTGGACGCCCACCTGGCCTTGGGCACGGGTAAAGTGCCTGTGACAGAGGTCCTGGATTACCTGGCCGGGGCCGGCCGGCGCCCCCTGGTCACCCTGGAGCCCCACGAGGAAGGAAGCCTCACCCCCTCCCTGGAATACCTGGCAACCATCTGGCCCTGGGATTGATATTTAAGACTGGTGCAACAATTACTTCGGGAGAGGGGGCCAGGGAGCGCTGGCCACTTACCATCCCTCTCCAAACCTCGGCTCTCCCCTCAAAGGTTTTTTCATCCATTCATGAGCCTACGGCTCACCCGAAACCACGGAAATGACCATCGTCGGGGCGGGTTTTAAACCCGCCCTTACAGCACCGGCGAGACGCCGGTGCCACCATTATCTATCTCGCCCCTGAATTTTCCGAATAGAGATCTCCATACTTCCGGTTCCTAACCCCAGGCCCCTTGCAAACCTTATTCCTTTACACCCTTATTCTTAATCAGTTACAATTTCTAATGGTTTTTTTCCACCCTACTTTAAAGGCCCAAGAGGTACGCCCAACCCCATGAAACGCCTGGCAATTCTGGGTTCCACCGGCTCCATCGGGCAGAGCACCCTGGCAGTAGTGGCGGAACACCCCGAGGAGTTCCAGGTCGCAGGACTGGCCGCGGGACAGAACGTCCAGGTCCTGGCGGACCAGATAAGGCAATTCCGCCCCCCGGTGGTCTCAGTCCAGGATGAGGCCGGCGCCGCGGCGCTGCGGGACTTGCTGGGGCCGGGGGCCGCCCCGGAAATCTTGACCGGGGCCCCGGGCGTCCTTAAGGTGGCCACCGGCGCCGACGCCGACATGGTGGTCTCCGCCATGGTGGGGGCCGTGGGCCTGTCGCCCACCCTGGCCGCGGTGGAGGCCGGCATCCCGGTGGCCCTGGCCAACAAAGAGACCCTGGTGGCCGCCGGGGACCTGGTCATGGCCGTGGCCCGGGCCCGGGGGGTGCCCCTCATCCCCGTGGACAGCGAGCACAGCGCCATCTTCCAGGCTTTGCAGGGACAGCGCCCGGAAGACGTCCGGCGTCTCTGGCTCACCGCCTCCGGGGGGCCCTTCCGCTCCTGGGAGGCTGACCGGCTGCAAGAGGTCACCGCGGCCCAGGCCCTGAAGCACCCCAACTGGAGCATGGGCCCCAAGATCACCATCGACTCGGCCACCATGATGAACAAGGCCCTGGAGGTGATCGAGGCCTCCGTACTGTTCGGTCTCCCGGTGGAGCAGATCGGCGTCTATATTCATCCCCAGAGCATCGTGCATTCCCTGGTGGAATTCGTGGACGGCTCGGTCATCGCCCAACTGGGGGTGCCGGACATGCGGCTGCCCATTGCCTATGCCCTGGCCTACCCCCGGCGCCTCTCCCTGAGTTCGCCCCCCCTGGACCTCTGCCAGATCGGCCGGCTCACTTTTGAGCCCCCGGATACGACCCGGTTCCCCGGGCTGGCCCTGGGATACGCCGCGGCGCGCGCCGGCGGCACCATGCCCGCGGTGCTCAATGCCGCCAACGAAATGGCCGTGGCCGCTTTTCTCCAGGGGCGCATCAAGTTTCCGGACATCCCCCGGGTAGTGGAGGCCGCCATGAACGCCCATCAGCGCCAGCCGCTCGCCAGCCTGGACCAGGTTTTGGGCGTCGACCGCTGGGCCCGGGATTTTGCTCAACAATTGATTAACCGGGGGTTTTAAGAGGCGGTTGAAAAACGGGGGTTTTGTCATCCTGAACGAAGTGCAGGTTCTGGAAGTTATCAGCCGGACTAGATTTTTCGCGCCGCGCAGAATGACCGACTCTCAATGGTGGGAGTTTTTCAACCGCTTAGACCGGGGGCGAATCCCCGAGGGGAGGAGGGCAACCTCATGAGACTATATCCAATTTTCCCTTGCCATCCAACAGGTTAGAAAAGGGAGCCTGCAGGTAACTGCAAAAAGTTATTTACAATTAATTTCCCTGGCCGTGACAGTCGAGTTATAATGAGGGCCAGCGAGGAATCTTAGACCGAAATGACCACCGTTCTGGCAACCGTAATCGTCTTGGGGATTCTCATATTCGTCCATGAGCTGGGCCATTTCTTGCTGGCCAAGCTGTTCGGAGTGCGGGTGGATGCCTTTTCCCTGGGCTTCCCCCCCAAGTTGCTGCATAAGAAGATCGGGGATACGGATTACCGCCTGTCGGTGATTCCCCTGGGAGGCTACGTCAAGCTGTTGGGTGAAAACCCCAACGATGAAGTTCCTCCCGAGCTGGAGCCTTATTCGTTCACGCACCACCCCTTGTGGCACCGGTTTCTCATTGTCCTGGCCGGCCCGGCGTTCAACCTCTTCTTTGCCGCACTGGCCCTGTTCCTGGTATTTGCCTTGTCCGGCATCCCCTACCTCACCACCGAAGTGGGCAGTGTTAAACCCGATTCCCCAGCCGCCCACGCCGGCATCCAAGCCGGGGACAAGGTCCTGGCGGTGGCAGGCCAGTCGGTGGCCCGTTGGGATGACCTCTCCCGTAAAATTCGCCAGGGCGGTGAACAGCCTGTGACCCTGACCATAAATCGCGGCGACCAGGTTTTAACCATCGAGGTGGTGCCGCAACGCATGGAAACCTCCGATATCTTCGGGGCAAAAGTTTACGCCACCATCATCGGCATCTCTTCCGGAGACCAGCTGGCCATCGAGCACGTCGGCCCCCTGGAGGCCCTGGAGGAAGGGGTGGCCTACACCCTTCGTCTCTGCTCCCTCACCGTGCAAAGTTTTTATAAGCTCCTGGTGCGGGAAGTGCCTCTGAAAAGCCTGGGCGGCCCTATCCTGATAGCCCAGGTGGCGGGCAAGCAGGCGGAATTGGGAGCGACTTACCTGGTGCAGTTCATGGCGGTGTTGAGCGTCAATCTCTTCCTGCTGAACCTTCTGCCCATACCCGTACTGGACGGCGGCCACTTGTTCTTTTTCACCCTGGAAGCTATCCGGAGGAGGCCCATGGACACCAAGCACCGGGAGGTGGCCCAGGCCCTGGGGCTGATGATAATTCTGGCCATGATGATCCTGGTTTTCTACCAGGATATCGTCCGACTGTTCAGCTCTCCGCATTAACCACCCATGCTGATACTGGCCCTGGACACCGCCACCGATAAAGGTAGCCTGGCCCTGGTGACGGAAGATAAGCTGCTGGGGGAAATGTCTCTGGAGTCCCAGGGCACCTATCTAACCCGCCTGATGCCGGGGGTTAAGGCGCTGCTGGAGGAAACCGGGAGCCAGCTGCGAGACCTGGGCGCCGTCGCGGTCAGCACCGGCCCGGGAAACTTCACGGGACTGCGCATCGGGCTGGCCACCGCCAAGGGCCTGGCCTGGTCCCTGGGATGCCCGCTGGTGCCGGTGCCCACCATGGAAGCCCTGGCGGCCCAGTTTCCCTACCAGGCTCAACCCATCGGCGTGCTCCTGGACGCCAAAAGAAATGAGGTCTTCTGGGCCCTCTTCCTCTGCCCCCAGGACCTGCCGCAGGTGGTGGAGCAGCCCAGCCGCTTGCCGGCGGCTGCCCTGCCCTCCCGGCTCCGTCCGCCCCTGATGCTCACCGGCCCGGGCCTCCAGGTTTACGGCGATTTTCTAAAGGATCCGCTGCCCCCGGGCGTTTCCGTCGCCCCGCCGGAGATGCGCTCCCCCCGGGCCTCCACGGTGGCCCGCCTGGCCCACCTGCGCCTGAAGGCCGGCCAGACCGCGGCGCCGGAACAACTGGTGCCCACTTACCTCAGGCCGGCCCTGTGAAGAAAACGTCGTGGTTTTGGAGGAGGGGGGCCGGGGGCAGTAAACCGCTTACATTCCTCAATCCCCCCACCCCCTAGGGGAAGGAATGGATTTGTAGGTTGCCCGGACGGGTGCAATCTACATTTTTAATATGATTCGGGGTTACAACGAACCTGAATGACGGTGGGAAATTTCTTGGTGGCACCGCCATCCCGTCTGGGGGGCCTGGCGGTAAAGCCTGGGGCTAGAGATTTTAGCTCAAGATAATCGAGCCCTGGCCGAATCTTTTTATGGTTTCGGCTGCGCCCAGCCCGTGACTGCAATGAAACTTGACAGCAAGAAGTGCAAATGATAAAATGTTTAATCTAACTTAGCAATATTACAGGCCTTTTATGCCTCGAGCCCTAATGTCAGTCGCCGACCTGCGTTCCCACGCCCATTACATCGACTCCTGTATTGCCCTGGCCCAAGAGAAACTGGGGAATTGCGCCAGCATGGCCGAAGTTGCTTCCCGGGAGTCCGAGACCAACCGCTACCCCCGCCTCAACGGCCTGGAAGAGCCCCGGCAAATTCTGGTGCTGGCCGAAGACGGGCTCTACCGGACGAGATGGGACCGGGCCAGGGCCGCAGTGGCCCGGGGGGAAGTTCTTTTCGAACATGCCGCGGCCGGTGAAGGCACCCGGCTGATGCTGGGCCCCAAATATTTTCTCAACGTGGGCGAAGAATTGACCCTGGAGCGCCTGGCCCATCTCCTCAGCGTGGAGGGCGGCCAGGTCATTTTGCCCGAGGTTTTAAGCGGCCAGTTGGAAGGCGCGCCCCAGGACCTGCTGCCCCTGGCCCTGGGCACCCGCCACATGCTGCAGCTGGCCTTCGACCTTTCGAACCTGGCCCGGGAACTGGGGGAATCCCCCCGGGAGGTCCTGGGGCGTCAGCACCTCCTCATAGTCATCGCCGAAGAAATGCTGGCCCACATTGAAAAAGAATTTTACCAGTGGCATTTCTTCGGCTTTAACCCGGACCAGGTCTTCTTCATGGTGCAGGAGGGCTTCCACGGCTTGAACCTTACGGGTGGAAAATTCTTTTATGATAGGCGCAGTCCCCGCCGCCTCCACAACCACGGGCAGATGGTCATGCAACAGGCCATGGACCGCCAGCTCTTCACCCTGGGGGCGGACCACCCCCGGGAAAAGGTTTGCCTTTCTCAAGCCGCGGTGGGAGACTGGCTGCAGGGGTTCGCCGATAAAATCTCCTATAACATCGAAGACCTGGATTACCTGACGGGGTCTCTGGACCTGGCCGGTCTGGGATTGGCCCTGGAGTTGGGGGACCAGGGCTACGACATGGTCATGGAAGTGGTGGCCAACAATCCCCTTAAGCCCCAGAAAGGCGGGATGCTGGCCTGGGACCTCCAGATGAGCCGCGACGTCATGATTGAAAGCTTCCAGTTGGGAGATATCAAAAACCAGGACATCAAATACTTGAACCGGAATTTCAACCATTATCCCCGCCCCCGGGTGAGCTGGGGCCGGGTGGGAGAACAGGGGTTGCCCATGCCCATTGCAATCAAGGACGGGTTTCTTTATTTTCAGCCCGTCCAAGGAGATATTAACTTCCTGGTGGACACCGCCTTTTTCCGCCGTCTGGAGATGCGGCCCATCCGGAACTTGAAGAGTCCGGCGTCCCTGCCCCTGGCGGTGAACCGCATGTATGCCCAGGACCGCCAGCCGGGATTTCGGGAATTCGCCGGGCGCTGCCGTCAGGGGAACCCATGAGCCCGCCCCGGAAGATGTTCATCAACGCCGCGGACCCCGAGGAATTTCGGGTGGCCATCGTGGAAGAAGGGCAATTGGATGAGTTTGCCCTGGAGACCACTGCCCGGGAGCACACCAAGGCCAATATCTACAAAGCCGTGCTGGCCAACATCGAGCCCAGCCTGCAGGCCGCCTTCGTCAACTACGGCGGCGAGCGCCACGGGTTTTTGCCCCTGTCCGAGGTTCACCCCGATTATTACTTGGAAAAGCCTCAAGGCAAGGCCAAGCCCCGGATCCAGCGGGTGCTGCGCAAAGGCCAGGAGCTCATCGTCCAGGTCTACAAAGAAGAGTCCGCCACCAAAGGGGCTTATCTCAGCACCTACATCTCGCTGCCGGGCCGCTTCCTGGTCCTATTGCCCAGGCAGTCCCATCTCGGCGTCTCCCGCAAGATCGAAAAGGAAGAGGAGCGCCAGCGCCTCAAGGAACTGGCCCAAAAAATGGGCCTGCCGCCGGAAATGGGACTCATCATCCGCACCGCGGGAGAGCAGGCCAAAATCCCGTCCCTGGCCAAGGACATGCATTTTCTCCTCAAACTCTGGGAGGACCTCAATAAAGCCGCGGCCACCCAAAAAGCCCCCTGCCTCCTGCACCGGGACCTGGACCTCATCACCCGCACCGTCCGGGATTATCTCTCTTCGGACATCAACACCATCCTGGTGGATGACAAGGAAGTCCACCAGCAGCTCCGGAGCTTCCTCAGAACCGCGGCCCCCCGCCAGATGCACTCCCTGAAGCTTTACCGGGACAAGCTCCCCATCTTCAGCCGCTATCAGCTGGAGGACCAGATCGACCGCATCTACTCGGAACGCGTCCCGCTGAAGTCCGGGGGCAGCATCGTCATCAACCCCACGGAGGCCCTGGTCTCCATTGACGTCAACTCCGGCCGGTGCACGTCCCCCCGGGAGCTGGAAGAGACGGCCCTGAAGACCAACCTGGAGGCCGCGGAGGAAGTGGCCCGCCAGCTTCGCCTCCGGGACCTGGGCGGACTGGTGGTCATCGACTTCATCGACATGAAGGACAAGAAGCATCAGAAAGAGGTGGAGCAGGTCCTGAAACACAGCCTGAAAAGGGACAAGGCCCGGGTGACGGTGGGGCACCTGTCCAAGTTCGGGTTGCTGGAGCTGTCCCGGCAACGCCTGCGCTCCTCGGCGGAAACCAGCGCCTACATCCCCTGCCCTACCTGCCACGGCCGGGGAGGGGTAAAATCGGTGGGCACCGTGAGCCTCAGCCTGCTGCGACAAATCTCCTCCCAGGCCGCCCAGAACCAGATCCAGGAAGTTCGGGCCCAGGTGCCCCTGGAAGTGAGTAACTTCCTCCTTAACAAAAAGCGCCGGGAAATCCTGAACCTGGAAGAACTCTACAAGTTCAGGATCATTCTTACCACCAGAGCCGACCTGGGGCCCGAAGACATTCAGGTGGAATATGTCAAACGGGAACCCGGGGACCCGAAAAAGGAAGGCGCGGAGTCGGCCAGCCCCGCCGGACCTGCGGCCAATCCGAGGTGAGCGTTGGATTACTTGATTTGCAGGCTCCTGCCGGCGTACCCGGATGCCGCAGGCTTTTAGATGAAAATGTCGCGCCGGCGCCCTCGCCGGTGCGGGAATCGCCGCGGGCGGCGGTTCTGCCTGGTCATGCTTCGTTGCGATCCCCAAGGGATCATGGAACGTTAGCCTTCGTAGTTCGCCTCCTGAAAGGTGGTGCGCCAGCTAAAGCTTGCGGCTACCAATCTCTGTTGGCTTTATTTAAGGAGCATCTTCCATGCGCAGTAATCTGATGAAACAGGGACTGGAAAAATACCCGCACCGCTCCCTCCTCAAGGCCATGGGCTTGACCGACCAGGAGATCGACCAGCCCATTATTGGGGTGGCCAACTCCTTCAACGAATTTATTCCCGGCCACATCCACCTGGACAAGATCACCCAGGCGGCCAAAGCCGGGGTGCGCCTGGCCGGCGGCACCCCCCTGGAGTTCGGGGTCATCGGCGTCTGTGACGGCCTGGCCATGCACCACCAGGGGATGAAATATTCCCTGCCCTCCCGGGAGCTCATCGCGGATTCCATCGAAGTGATGGCCATGGCCCATCCCGTGGACGGCCTGGTCCTGGTGGCCAACTGCGACAAGATCATCCCCGGCATGCTCATGGCGGCGCTCCGGCTCAACATCCCCGCCATCCTGATTTCCGGCGGCCCCATGCTGGCCGGCCGTTACCAGGGCAAAGCGGTGGACCTCATCACCGTGTTTGAAGGCGTGGGCGCGGTGAAGGCCGGCAAGATCTGCGAAGACGACCTGAAAGAACTGGCCGAATGCGCCTGTCCCGGCTGCGGCTCCTGTGCCGGCATGTTCACCGCCAACTCCATGAACTGCCTGAGCGAGGCCTTGGGGTTGGCGCTCCCCGGCAACGGCACCATCCCCGCGGTGCACGCGGCCCGCTATCGGTTGGCCAAGGAGGCGGGCTTCAAGATCATGGAGATGGTGACCAGGCAGATCCTACCCCGGCAGATTGCCACTTTGAGCGCCTTCAAGAACGCCATCGCGGTGGACATGGCCCTGGGCTGCTCCACCAACACCGTGCTCCACGTGCCGGCCATCGCCCGGGAGGCGGAGATCGGGCTGTCCCTGGACCTGTTCAACGAGATCAGCACCAAAACGCCGCATCTCTGCTCCATGAGCCCCGGCGGCCCCCATCACCTGGAGGACCTGGACCGGGCCGGCGGGGTCCCGGCGGTGATGAAGACCTTGCTGGAGGCCGGCCTGGTTTCCGGAGCGCCGCTCTACCGCCACCGGAAAAACGGTGGCGGACAACCTGGCCGCGGTCAAGGTGTTGGATGAGACCGTCATTCGCCCCATGGCCAATCCCTACCACAAGCAGGGCGGCATCGCCATCCTCCGGGGCAATCTCGCTCCCGACGGCGGGGTGGTGAAGCAGTCCGCGGTGGACCCCCAGATGCTGGTGAACGAAGGCGCCGCCCGGGTCTTCGAGGCCGAAGAAGACGCCACCCGGGCCATCCTGGACGGCAAGATCAAACCCGGCGACATCGTGGTCATCCGCTACGAGGGCCCCAAGGGCGGCCCCGGCATGCGGGAGATGCTCACCCCCACCTCCGCCATCGCCGGCATGGGCCTGGACAAGGAAGTGGCCTTGCTCACCGACGGCCGCTTCAGCGGCGGCACCCGGGGTGCGGCCATCGGCCACATTTCGCCGGAAGCCGCCGAAGGCGGCCCCATCGCCCTGGTTCAGGAAGGGGACCGCATCCGGATCGACATCCCGGCCAAAACCCTGACCCTGCTGGTGGGCGACGCCGAATTAGCCAAACGCCGGGAAGCCTGGCGGCCGCCGGAACCCAGGATCAAACACGGCTACGCGGCCCGCTACAGCCGTATGGTGTCCTCCGGCAGCCAGGGCGCGGTGTGTAAGTGAGGGGGGAAAGGGATGCTTGGGGGAGGGGGCTAAGGGCCCACGGCCCTTACGCTTATAAAAAACTCCCCCATACCCCCACCCCCAATCCCTTAAGTATTTTAGACAAGAGCCACCCATGCTGACTTCAAACCACCGGTCCTTTCCTGTTCCTTTCCGGGCGACTTCCATTCCTTGCCGTATTCGACAGGCCCCCGGACCCCGGCGGACTCGCTTGGCAATAACCCTGGATTCCCTTGGAGAAAAACTAAATTCTTTGTTAATATAAAACTGTGGTAAATAAAGCACTTAAGCTATTTATGAACAAAGATTGCCACCCTTATTAAGAATACTAAAATTCATCTAGATCTTAGGAGAAAATGAAGATGCATCTGAGGATCGATCGGGAAGCCTTGTTGAGGGGAGTGGGCCGGACCCTGGGGGTAGTGGACCGCCGCGGCACCATGCCGATTTTGGCCAATTTTCTCCTGCAAACTGATGAAAACCGGGTGCTTATTTCCGCCACCGACCTGGAAGTGAGCTTCCGGGGTTTTTATCCCGCGGAAGTTTCGGAGCACGGGGCCCTGACGGTGCAGGCCCATTATTTCTACAACCTGGTGAAGGAGCTCCCGGGGGAGACCATCGATCTCACCGGCACGGACAAGTCCGGCCTGAAAATTCAGGTGGGAGACTCCTACTACCAGTTGCACGGCCTGCCCGCGGACCAGTTTCCCCCGGTGCCGGAAGTCACCGACCAGCATCTGGTGGAAGTGGAGTCGGGCATGGTGAAGGAGATGATCGAAAAGACCATCTTTTCGGTGAGCGCCGACGACCTCCAGTATCACCTCTCCAGCATCTTCTGGGAGCGGGTGGAGGTGGAAGGCGGCTTTCACCTGCGCCTCATCTCCACCGACGGGCACCGCCTTACCCTCATCGAGCGGACCTTGCCCGAAAACCAGCAGTTCGAAATCGAGAAGGGCATCCTCATCCCCCGGAAGGGCATGGCGGAGGTGATCCGCTTCCTGGCCGAGGAAGAAAAAGTCGCCTTGGGGCTGGGCAAGCAGAGCCTGGCGCTCCGGGCCGACGACAAGTACCTCTTTATCCGCCTGCTCCTGGACAAGAAATTTCCCGACTACCGGCGCATCATCCCCGAGAGCTTCTCCTACCGCTTCGCCATCAAGCGCCGGGAATTCTTCGACACCATCCGGCGCATCGCCCTGCTCTCCACCGAGCGCTTTAAGGGGGTGGTCCTGAAATTGATGGCGGACAAGATGGAGGTCACTTTCACCAACCCGGAAGTGGGGGAAGGCCGAGAAGTGGTGCCCCTCTTCATGGAGGCCGGTGACCCGGCCGGGCTGCCCATGGAGATCGGCTTCAACGCCCGCTATTTCCTGGAGCCCCTGGGGGCCATGGAAAGCGACATGGTGATCCTGGAGTTCAACGAGAAGGACCGCCCCTGCCGCCTGGTGGACCAGAGCGACCCCCATTACTTCAGCATCATCATGCCCATGAGTTTATAAAGACGGTTTTCGTTTGGTTTTTGGTAGAAGAGAAACAATTTCTTTCGGTTCCAGGGTGGTTACTCGGGAGCCGTTGGCTCACCTGTAAAGCAGGAAAATCGTCTGTAGGGGCGGGTTTAAACCCGCCCCTACGGCACCGGCGGGACGCAGCCGGCGCTGCACAGGATAGAAAGCCTGTGCCACCGATAATTTTTCTTGGAGCACTGATGGAAGAGAACAAAGCCCTAAAGCGTTTCGGAGAACTGGTCGGTTACACCGAGGCGGATTTGGCCCATTTTCAGGCGGGCGACCCCAGGCTGCGGCAAATGGAGAGGCTGGGCCGGGCCGCGGCGCGCTATTCCATCGCCGCCGAGGTGGTCAAGGCCCGGAACTGCAATTCCGGATATCAGGTGGGCGATAAATTTATCCTGGACGTGGACGGCAATTTCATCACCAAGTTCTGTCCCCAGCGTTTGTGTGTTTACCTGATGTCGCAGTTGGTGGTGCCGGTGGCCCTGATCAACGAGCGCCTCAGCGAAGGGCTGGACCCCAACCAGTTCCATTTCATGCACCAGGTCCGCTGCCTGGATGTGGGAGTGGAATGCGCCGGCTACGGCGAAGTGATGCTGGAGGTTAAAGTAGTTCCGCGTATAAAAGAATTAAAGGTACCTTAATCAAAATAAAGTCATTAATAGTATTTAACTAAAAACTAAAAACTCGAAACTAAAAACTCTCCATATGGCCCGCATCGGCATTATTACCTGCTCCAATTGCACCCAGGAAAGTAACTGCGCTTCCGTGGTGTGTCTGGCCGATATGCGCAAGCGCCGGGGTTTTTTTGAAAGGTATCCTAAAGAAGAACCCTTAGAGTTAATCGGCATCATCAATTGCGCCGGGTGCCCCACCATTGCGGCGCCGGAAAAAATCTTAAGAAGGGTGCGGGCCGTGGCTGAATACCGTCTGGATGCCCTGCACCTGTCATTCTGTATGGTGACCCTCTGTCCTTTTATCCAAAAATATTCCGAATTGATAAAAGAGGCGTTTCCTGATATAAATTTAATTATGGGAACTCACCAGCCGGCGGAGCGCAACCGCTTCTTGCTTGGTGTCAAAGAGCTTCTCTGCCAGTCCCTGACGTCTCCCCAAACCATGAACGACCTGATCCGAGGAACCATCAAGATTCCTCAAGCGTGATTCTTGTCGAGGAGGAGCTAACCACTTGCCTGAGCGAAACTCAAACCCGAGGATGGCGCCCCGAACTTCGGCGACGGTAAAATAGCCCGCGTACGGCGCCGAGAAGATCCAGGTCCTCAAGGGCCTGGAGCCGGTGCGGGAGCGGCCGGCCATGTACATCGGCAACACCGGCCTGGAGGGCCTGCACCACCTGGTCTACGAGGTGGTGGACAACTCCATCGACGAGGCCATGGCCGGGCATTGCAACGAAATCAAGGTCAAGGTCCACTCCGATAACAGCGTCACCGTGGAAGACAACGGCCGGGGCATCCCCGTGGAAGCGCACCCCACCGAGAAGCTGCCCGCGGTGGAAGTGGTCATGACGAAGCTCCACGCCGGCGGCAAGTTCGACTCCGGGGCCTACAAGGTCTCCGGCGGCCTCCACGGCGTGGGCGTCTCCGTGGTCAACGCCCTGTCGGAATACCTGGAAGTGGAGATCCGCCGGGAGGGCCAGGTCTATCACCAGCGCTACGAGCGGGGCAAGACCGCGACCCCCCTGACGATCACCGGCAAGACCCGGCGCCGGGGCACCATGGTCAACTTCAAGCCCGACCCGGAGATCTTCCCGGAGATCCACTTCAGCTACGATCTCCTGGCCCAGCGCCTGCGGGAACTCTCCTTCCTGAACGGCGGGGTGCGCATCAACCTGCAGGATGAGTCCTCCGGCCGCAAGAACGATTTCCTCTATGAAGGCGGCATCGTCTCCTTTGTGCAGTACCTGAACCGCAACAAGACCCCCATCCATCCGGACCCCGTTTATCTCTCCGGCGGCCGGAACGGCATCCAGATGGAGATCGCCTTCCAGTACAACGAAACTTACAACGAGCAGATCTTCTCCTTTGCCAACAACATCAACACCCGGGAAGGCGGCTCGCATCTCTCCGGCTTCAAGGCGGGACTGACCCGGGCCATCAACCAGTACATGGCGGTGAGCGATCTCCCCAAAAATCTGAAGAACAGCCACCTCCAGGGAGAAGACGTGCGGGAGGGGCTCATCGCGGTCATCAGCGTCAAGCTCCCCCACCCCCAGTTCGAGGGCCAGACCAAGACCAAGTTGGGGAACAGCGAAGTCAAGGGCCTGGTGGAAAATCTGTTGTATGAGCATCTGCTGACCTTCATGGGCGAAAATCCCCATGTGGCCAGGCGCATCCTCACCAAGCTCCTGGAAGCGGCCCGGGCCCGGGAGGCGGCCCGTAAGGCCCGGGACCTGGTGCGCAAGAAAGGCGCCCTGGGGGACATGACGCTGCCGGGGAAGCTGGCCGACTGCCAGGAGCGGGACCCGTCCCGCCGGGAGATCTATCTGGTGGAGGGCGACTCCGCCGGCGGCTCCGCCAAGCAGGCTCGGGACCGGCGTTTCCAGGCCATCCTCCCTCTCAAGGGGAAGATCATCAACGTGGAGAAGGCCCGCTTCGAGAAGATGCTGGAGAACTCGGAAATTCGTACCCTCATTTCTTCCCTGGGTTCGGACCTTTCCAAGGATGAGCTCAATCTCGACGACCTGCGCTACCACAAGATCATCATCATGACTGACGCGGACGTGGACGGGGCCCACATCCGCACCCTGCTGCTGACCTTTTTCTACCGTCAGCTGGAAGAGTTGGTGAAGGGGGGCTACCTCTATATCGCCCAGCCGCCGCTATATCGTCTCACCCGGGGCAATGAAAAGACCTATCTGAAGGACGACGCGGAATTTAAAAAATATCTGTTGCAGCGGGGCATCGAGAAAAAGCGCCTGCGTTTAGGCCCCCAGCGCACCCTGGAAGGCGCGCCGTTGGCCCAGGCCCTTGAACAGGTCATGGCCTACCAGGAGTATCTCCACCGCTTTGAAAAACGGGGGTTGGCCCGGGAAGTACTGCACCTGCTTCTGGAGCACGGGGTCGTGTCCCGGGAAAGCCTGCGCCAGGAAGAGCAACATCAGCGGCTGGTGGCCGCTCTAAATAATACCGGCCGCTGGACCGCCAGCCTGGATTTCGATGAAGAGCATCAATCCTGGACGATCATCACTGCGTCGGCGGAGCGCGAGCTGGCCGAAATGCGCATCGACCGGGAACTGCTGGGCAGCAGCGATTTTCAAGCACTGGTGAAACTGGACCAGGCTCTGGCGGAATTTAAGACGCCCCCGCACCTGCTAGAAGGCAAAGACCGCATCTGGGAGTTCCCCACCCTGGACGAATTGGTGGCGAAGATTTTTGAAGAAGGGCAAAAAGGCATAACCATCCAGCGCTTCAAAGGTCTGGGGGAAATGAACCCGGAGCAGCTCTGGGAGACCACCATGGACCCGGAAAACCGCACCTTGCTCAGGGTCAATATCGAAGATGCGGTGGCCGCGGACGAAATCTTCACCATCCTCATGGGGGACAAAGTGGAGCCCCGGCGCGATTTTATTCAAAGCAACGTCCTTGAATTGAACGAGCTCGATATCTAATTTCTCCTAAGGGGGTAGACGGGTGCTCCTCCCGTTACCCGGCCCCTTAATCCAAAAATCGCAGATACAGGAGGGATCATCATGCAACGCAAGGCCAGTTTCAAAATCTTTGTCACCCGCCGGGAAATGCTCTCTGTGGGCGATGTCCCGGATCACACCCTGATGCTCACCGAGATGGAAGGCGAACCCCTCAACTACACTCCCGGGGTGGCCGGGGACTTCGTTTCCCGCCGCAGCGTCGGCTTCCATGACCGCATCAAAGGCGACGGCCCCATGACTGGTTATGCCACCACCATTTATCAAAACGGCGTAGTCTACTCCCGCTTTCATGGAGAAAAGATGGGAGCCATGACCAAGGGCAAATGGGAGGTTTACAAAGGCATCGGCAAGTTGAGCACCCTCAAGGGGGCCGGCACTTTTATCGTGAAGCCTTCCGACAGGCACGGCGAATTCACCCTGGAGATGGAAGGCACGTACGAACTGTAAATCAGGGTGCTTCAGACATCGCGATCCGCCGGCGAAGGGTCTCAGATGAGACTCTTCGCCGCTTTTGCGGGCCGGAAGTCCGGGACGAGCAGGCTTCATGGACCTTGGGCTCACCCCTTAAAGCATGAAAAGGTCGGTGGGGCGGGCCTCCAGGCCCGCCGCCATCCTGGATTGGTGCTGCGTAGGGCGGATACCTTGAAAAACCTTTCACGACCGAGGTTCCAATGAATATAACGTGCACCAAGTGCGGTAGCGAGGTCGAGGCCCCCGAGGCCCGGGAATATCTGGGCAAAGTCCTGTGCGAAGACTGTTACCTGGAGGCGCTTTCCCCCACCCAGGTCTGCGACCCCTGGGCGGTGCACACGGCCAAGAGCCTCAAGGACCTCCCCGGGGGGCACGATTTGACCCCGATACAGCAGCAGCTTTACGATCTGGTGAGGGAACGGGGCGAGGTGCCCATTCCCGAGGCCGCGGCCCACCTGGGGCTTACGGAAGATGGGCTGCGCCGGGAATTCGCGCCGCTGCGCCACATGGAAAAGCTCCGGGCCTGCAAAAAGGACGATATCATCCACCTCACCCTGTTTTGAACTCTTCCCCCACAGACCTGGATTATGCGCTTCTTCGGAAGGTGGCCCGGAACGACACCGGAGCCCTGGCCGAACTCATCCGCCGCCATCAGGCCCGGCTCTACCATCTCGCCTACCGCTTGCTGAAGGACCCCCTGGAGGCGGAAGACGCCCTCCAGGAAGTTTTCCTCAAGGTCCATGAGAATGCCCACCGTTTTGAGCCTAAGGCCAGCGTTTCCGCCTGGCTGCACCGCATCACCGCCAACCATTGCCTGAACCTGCTGCGGGCGCGGCGCCCCCAGGAATCCCTGGACCAGGAGGATTCGGTGGTGCTGCCGGACCCCGGAGCCAGCCCCCTGCAAGCCCTGGAAGAACAGGACCTCACCCGCCGGCTGGAGGAGTTGCTGGCGGCGCTCCCCGAAAACCAGCGCCGGGCCCTGGTCCTGAAGCGCTTCGGGGGGTTGTCTTATCAGGAAATTGCCGAGGAAATGGGCCTCAGCTCCCAGGCCGTGGACGGGTTGCTGAAAAGGGCCCGCCAGTTCCTGAAAAAGGCTTTGCAGGATTATCTGGAATGAAAACCGCGGGGGATGAGGGGCATGACGGGTTGCCGCCGGGGCGCACCCCTGAAGTGCGCCCTCACGAGTTTGCCGGAGAAAAACCCTATTTGCCGGTGAGTTCCTTAATTTCTTTTTTGGCGTGCTCCATTTCCTTCACCTGATCGGCGTCGAGGCGCAGCAGCATGGTTTGGAATTCTCCCACGTGGGTCTTTTCTTCCCGGGCGATGTCCAGCAGGACCGCCTTGATATCTTTGTCGTCGGTCAAGGCCGCCATTTGCTCGTAGAGATTGATGGCGTCCAGCTCGGCGATGATGGCGGCTCGGAGTATTTCCTGGTTCAGATTCTTCTTGTTGACTTTGGAAAAATCTACGGGAATCTGTGATAACATATAATCCTCCCTTGGCCCCGGGAAGCGGCCGTTCGCAAATTTGGGTGCTGTCCTGGAAATTAAGCACCTCAAAGGGCCACGTCAAGCAAAATAGCGGCCGCTCCTAGGCCGGCAACTGAAATGATGATGGGGGCTGGCGTAAATCAACCGCGTGATTTGCCAGCAAATTTCCTTGAAAAATTTTACCGGCCGCGCCGGTTTGGGAAACTTTTGGTGTTTAATCTACTAAAGGATGAATTCCTTGAGAGTGGGGGGCTGAAGTGAAGATGGAATGCCGGGATATACGGGAGAGGTTGTCCGCCTGGCTGGACCGGGAATTGCCGCCGGAGGAGCACGAGCTGATTGCGGCTCATCTGGAGGGCTGCACCGGGTGCCGGCGGGAGTTGGCGCAGCTCCGGGTCCTGGAAACGGCCCTGGGGGAGCTGGCGGCGGCGCCGCCGCCCCGGGTGGCGGAACAGGTTTTGGCCCGCCTCCAGGCCCAGCAAGGTCAACGGAGCCGCCGCCCCTGGTGGCAGTCCCTGGCCCTGGCCGCGTCCCTGGTCCTGGGCGTGATCCTGGGAGGGAGCGTGGCCCGGGATTTTTATCCCCTGGCGCCGGCAAATGGGACCGCCGAAGTTGCGGCTCTCCAGGACTTCCATGATTTCCCCCAGGGGTCCCTGGGCGCCATCCTGGCTTCCTATCAGCCCGAAGAAGGTAACGGCTCGTGAAGCGCAACTGGCTCCTTTATCTGGTAATTTTTTCCCTGGCCCTGAACCTGGGAACCATCGGCACCCTGGTGTACCTGCGATATCATGACCAAAGGCTGGCGGCGGCCCAGGGCCCCTTGCCGCCCCTGCCCATGCGGGAGCTTTGGGGCGGGCTGAAACTGGATGAGACTCAGCGCCAGGCTCTCCGGAAGCTTTTTCCGGAGCATCGCCGCCACGTCCGGGAAGCGAGAGCCGAATTGGCCCAAAAGCGCCAGGAGCTTTTTGACCTGATCAAGAGCGAGGCCCCGCAGTGGGAGGCAATTCAGGCCAAAGTCCGGGAGATCAGCGCCCTGCAGGGAAACCTGGAAGAAGAAATGGTGCGCTTTCTGCTGGAGCTCAAGAAAAACTTAAAGCCGGGGCAGGATGTTGCGTTTTTGCATCTGATGCAGGGTCGCATGGGGCCGATGTGCGGTCCCAGGGGGCCAGGTCGCGGGCCCCTGGGGCGGGGGCCAGGGCCCATGCGGGACGGCGGGATGGGACCCCCTCCGGGCCCTCCCCCGGGGCCACCCGATCCGGCATGTCCTGAATAATGGTTAACCCTTGGCAACACTGACTATAAAGGTAAGGAGCATCACCGTGCAGAAATCGAGATGGCTCATGGCTTGTTTGGCTCTGGCCCTCACCGGGGTCATGGTCTTGGCGGTCCCTGTTTTTGCCCAACAAGGCCGGGGCGGTGGTCCCCAGGGTCAGGGAAACCAGGGGTGCGCCGGAGGAGATCCGGGCTCCGGACCTGGCAACGGCACCTGTCCCAGCTACCAGCAGGGTAACCAAAAAGGCCCCAACTACAGCGGCGACAACCCTCAGGCCCCAAAGGGGCGCCGGGGCATGCGGGGAGGGGGCCGTTCCAATCAGCCCTCCACCCAGGCCACTCCCCCGGCGGCGACTGAATAAACGCAATTGCAACCGTCGTCGGGAGACGGCGTTTCCATATAAAACGGGCAGGGCCAGCCAGCCCTGCCCTCCCTTTAAGCAATCTTCTCTCCTTTAACTTGCCACAAAAAATCCGGGGTTGAAGAAGTCTTCAACCCCGGATTTTTTAGGTCGCGCCAGCACCTGGTTGGCGGAGCCCGGCGAGCACTCGCGGGTTGCGCCCCTACAGAAAAACCCCCCAGATATTTCGCGTCCCCTTGGAACCAGAGGGGGATTTAACCCCTCCCCCAATCACGTTGTGCTAGCGAGCAAGTCCTAACCGCAACTGCTGCAGTCGGAGGGCGAGGAGCAGGAGCAGCCTCCCGCCTGGGTGGGCTTGTCGGTGATCCCCACCACCTTGATTTTGAACTCCAGGGTTTTCCCCGCCAGCGGGTGATTAAAGTCCACCACGAACTTGTCCGTTTCGATGCCCAGCACGGTGCCGGACACGGGGCCATGGGGGCTGGAGAACCTCAGCACCTGCCCCACCTCTATGTGGTTGTCCCCCAGCATATCCGTGGGAAAATCCCGCTTGAGGTCGTCCCGGGGCTCGCCGTAAGCCTGGTCCGGGGTCAAGGTGAAATTTTTTTCGCTCTCAAGTTCCATGCCCACCACCGCGTCGTTGAAACCGGCAATGATACCGCCGCCGCCTACCTTGAACTCCAGGGGACCGCGCCCGTCACTGCTGTCGAACACCGTGCCGTCTTCCAGAGTGCCGGTGTAATGCAACTGCACAAAATCGCCATCCTTTACCTTGGTCATGACTTCTCCTTTGAAGCGCAGGCGGCCGGTTACCAGCCGCCTGGCCGTGGTTTACTTTGGGGTTGAACAGCGGTGCCAGCCCGGTTCGGGCTATTTTCAGGAGCTTAGATCTTCACCACGTTCTGGGCTTGGGGGCCTTTGCGGCCTTCGACTACTTCAAACTCCACTTCCTGGCCTTCTTCCAAGGTCCGGAAGCCTTCGCCCTCGATGTTGCTGTGGTGCACGAAGACATCGGGACCGTCTTCCTGGGAAATAAATCCATAGCCCTTGGAATCACTGAACCACTTTACCTTGCCTCTTACTCGCATTACTTGACCTCCAACATGTTTCTCCCCCGAGGGAGCAAAACCAGGCAAAAAAATAAGGGGAACGACCGGTAAAGCGTTCCCCTCATGGAACAGCCTACAGGCCCCCGCATTTAGCCTGGGATATATTTAAATTTTATAAAATTTCCGCCGCTTGTCAAATAGTTCTCTACCGCCAACCAACCCGTTAAAAGACGGCCCCAAACGGGTTTTTTATCATCCTGAATGGCGCGCAGGATTAAGAATGATAAGTTATTGCCAGATTTTTCCCTCGGCCAGAACAAGGCTTAATTATGGGGATTTTTTAGCCGATTAATCCTTGGCGCCAACAGCAGTTGGAAAAAATTGGCGGAAGTGCATGGGAATCGAACCCACCTACCGCCTTCAGCAGACGGCACAACGGATTTGAAGTCCGGGGGCCCCACCAGGAACCAGGCACTTCCGCGTTAGCAATCAATCACTTGGATTCGGAGTTCCGCAACTCCCTCTGCCAAGTAAATTATATCATAAGCCCGATGGCGAAGAAAAACAACCCGAGGCTCGGATGTCCGGTGCTCACCCCGGCCGGAGGCGCAGCGGGCAAAAGCAAGGTTAGCCGGGTCCGCGCCACAAAATTCCAGCCGGCCGCGGCGGTTCTTTCAAAATTTCCATTAGTTGAGGCCCACCGCCAGCCCTGCAGATCCGCCGACTGAAAATTGGGGCTTCTCCCCAGGCCTCATCCTGGAAGCTGCTCCAGGCTTCAAACCCTTTTTCCAACCCCAGGCCTCAAATTCTCTTCTCCTTTCTTATAAATCTCCTTTTTGACTTCATTATGGTTTACCCTTATCATTCTTGAACGGTTGAGGGTGTTGGAGCTCCATAAGGACTTTAAGGCCGGTGGCCCGGGTCGCGGTAAATGAAGCAAGAAAATTGGCAACCAGGAATGGGTAACAGTTAATGGGCCCCGGCGGTAAAATCTGGCTCCGGTTATTTCTGGGAGTCTGCTTCTCCGGCTGGGTTGCCGCGGGCGGCGTGGCTGCGGCCCCGGACCCGGTGGCCGCGGAAGATGTCCGGGGGCCGCAGGTCCCCGTGACGGCCGGTCCTCTGGTCACGGAAACCACTATCCCGCAAGCCCTGGGAACCCTGAATATTGAGGCCGCGGGATTTCTGCCCCTGACCGGCGGCCGGTTCGGCTCCAATTGGAATCGGATGGGGGCAGGCGGCAATTTTTCTTCGCTGGCTACGCCGGTGACCTGGAAGTATGGCCTGATGCCGCGCTCGGAGGTCACTGCCATAGTTCAATATGTTCACAATTGGGCCCAAAGTGTGGAGAATCCGGGTCCCGGAGGAGAGAGAAGCGCCGATTTCGGCGGCCTGGGAGATACCAGCCTCACGTACAAGTATTTGCTGTCGGAGGAAAAGCCGGCTTTCCCGGCCATGGTGGGCATCCTGACGGTGAACTTCCCCCGGGCCACCACCGGCGCCTCAACCCCGGGCTTCTGGGAACCGACCAGCTGGGGCAGGGGGCCTACACTTTTACGCCGGGTTTGAATTTTTTTAAATACTTGCCGCGGGCGTTGCTTTATGCCAACGTCTGGTACACGCTGGCCGCCGACGCCACGGTGGGCGGCAGCGGCGATATTACCAGGATCAGGTCACCGTTAACCTGGCGGCGGAGTATCCCCTCAGCCGGCGCTGGGTTTTCCTGCTGGAATACCTCAGTTTCTACGACGGGGCGCGCCTCATCGGCCACCGCCCCAATCAGCCTTCGACAGCCCTCATGAGCGTCCTCCCCGGCCTGGAGCTTATCGTCAATCCCAACCTCTACTTCGAGGCCGGAGTCCAGGTAGATCTTTGGGGGAAAAACAACAAGTACAATTACACGCCCATCCTGGCCGCTTACCTCAACCTGGATTTAACCCCGCATCGCTAAAATTGGAATTCTGAAAAACGTCATTTGAAGGGAGGACCGAGGGAATTTTTTGGTTCACATTTCCCGGCCTCCCCTTAATACCGAGTTGCCGTCGAAAAAGTATTTTTAATGTAGGGGCGTGATTTATCACGCCCTCAAGGGCGCAATGATTTGCGCCCCTACAAAAAAATGCTGATTTTATCTCTATGAGCGCAGC
>CAWBPT010000007.1:0-155770 GCA_963790655.1 uncultured delta proteobacterium
TGCGCTGCCTGGGGTCCTTCAGCCTGGTGTGGGTCTCCGACGCCCTGTCCCGGGGAATTGACGGCATGATTCTCCTGGGCTGCAAGCACGGGGAGGACTATCAGTGCCACTTCGTCAAAGGCAGTGAGCTCTGCGAATACCGCCTGAGCAAGGTGTCGGAGACCCTGGACAAGCTGGGACTGGAGTCTGAACGCGTCATGCAATATCAGATCGGCCACTCCGACTTCGACCGCCTGCCGCAGATTATTGACGACTTTGTGGCCCGGGTGCGAGAGATCGGCCCCAACCCCTTCAAGGAATTATAGGAGGTATGATCCATGGCAGGCGAAACTATCATTAAACCGGACCTCCAATTCGTGAAGCGGGTGATGGCCGCCGGGGGGGACACGGTCAAGAAATGCTACCAGTGCGACACCTGTTCGGTGGTCTGCAACCCGACTCCCGATAGCAAGCCTTTCCCCCGGAAGGAGATGCTTCAGGCCCAGTGGGGTTTGAAGGACGTGGTCAAAGACCCGGACATCTGGCTGTGCCATCAGTGCAGCGATTGCACCGTCTATTGTCCCCGGGGGGCCAAACCCGGCGAAGTGATGAACGTGCTGCGGAAAATGTGCATCGAGGAGTATGCCACGCCGCCTCAGGTCGCCCAGATGGTGGGAGACCCCAAGTTCCTGCCCGTGCTCATCGCCTTCCCGATGATCCTGCTGGCCATTGCGGCCAAGCTGTTCGGGCATCTGGGCATTCCCGAGGGTGAAATCGTCTACGGCAAGATGTTTCCCACCTTGCTCATCGACGTCATCTTCACCGGCGCCGCGGCCTTTGCGGTGGCCGTCCTGGCCAAGGGCGTCATGGCCTTCTGGAAGGATATCAACGAAGCCAATCCCTGGCGGGTCAAGGTGGAAGGCAACCTGGTGGGCAACCTCATAGCCACCCTGCAAGATATCGTCATGCACAACCGCTTCCGCCTGTGCGAGACCACCTATAAGCGGTCCACCAACCACCTGTTCGTGTTCTTTGGCTTCGTCTTCCTGGCCGTGGTCACGGCCATGGCTTTCTACCACGAATGGTTCGACCCCCACGGCCAGATAACCAAGGTGTACGTTGCCATGAAGCTTCTGGCCATTCCGGGCACCGCCGCCTTGCTGTACGGCATTTTCAACATCCTCAAGGAGCGGCAGGCCAATGCGGAGACCGCGGGCTACGGCTCCTACTATGACTGGTTCTTCATCTACCTGATCTTTGCGGTGGGCGCCACCGGCTTGCTCTCCTGGGTCCTCCGGCTGTTGGGGATCAAGATCCTGGCCTATCCCACCTATTTCCTGCATTTAACCGCGGTCTTCTGCCTGTTCTTCTATGCCCCGTACACCAAAATGGCCCACTTCGTGTACCGCACCGTGGCCATGCTCTGGGCCCGCATGTCGGGTCGGGGCTTCTAAGCCGTAAGGACTCACTAAGTTAGCAACGGAGCCGGCCCCTTCAAGGGGCCGGCTTTTTTGGGGCCGGGCCTATACCCCACAAGAAAGATTATTTATAATTTGTGGGGTACGGGGAATGTATACCTATACCCCACAAATTTGCCCCCCCAGCGGGGGCCGGTTTTTTTCATGATATGTTTGAAAACGGTGGGATTATTTATTAGGATACATATCAGAAAGGTAAGGTTGTGCCCCAGCGGCTGGCAACCCGGTCCGCCGGTTAATGCCGATCCCCGGCCCCCCGGCTGAAAAATGCCTCTTTCACGGCAAACTTTCCCTCACAAAAGGACTATCCCATGAATATGATTGAACTCCTGGCTCAATTGATTACGCTGGGGCGGCAATGGATCTCCCATCAAAGGATGGCCTACCGGCAATCGGGGCATGAACTTTCTGGTGAGGCTCTAATGGAGTTTTCCCAATTTTTTGACCCCAACCTGTTGCAGAAGGTGCGGATCGTCACGGTCCCGGCCCTGGAAAATCCCGCCTTCCTCGAAGAGTTTCGCCCCATGTTCGCCCAGGCCAGCGTTCCGGTGTTGGACTTCAGCACCATGAGCGGCATCACGTTTGTCGACACCGTCTTGCTGGTGGAAAATGCGGTCAAGAGCGATCTGGATTCCCTGATTTTTCATGAACTGGTGCACGTGGTCCAATATGACATTTTGGGATTGGATAAATTCGTGGAGCTGTTTATCACCGGCTGGGTCAATCAAGGCTTCAACTACGCGGCCATTCCCCTGGAAATGGATGCCTATGAACTGCAATATAAATATGAAGGCGAGCCGGACCAGATCTTCGACGTCCAGGATGAAGTGTCCCGCCGCCTGGAACTGGTCATGGACGACTAAAATTTGGCCAGAGCCTGGGTCCTTAAAGAAGGGGAGGGAGACGCCAAAGTGGTCCGGCCCGATTCCCGGGGTCCCCTCAGGATCGGCGGCGGCGGGAACGCCCCGGCCCTCCTTAATCACAAAGGGTTTTTGTTTGGATAAAATTTCTGATAAAATATTCGCTTAACAAGGAAAAATCCCCAAGGAGCATTTTATGGTTGATCTGAACATGCGGGTGGTGGAGCCGCGTAAGCTCTCCCTCAACAGCCGGTTCAAATTCCGGTGCCACCCGGGAGTGTCTTGTTTCACCGAATGCTGCGGCAAAACCACCATTATTCTCACCCCCTATGATATCCTGCGCCTGAAAGAGAACCTGGGAATCAAATCCGGCGAATTTCTGGCCAACTATACCCGGCGGGAGGCCCACGACAAATCGGGTCTGCCCGTGGTGATTATGGATATGCCCAGGTTTGAAGGCCGCTGCCCCTTTGTCAGACCCGTCACCGGCTGCACCGTCTATAAAGACCGGCCGGCCAGCTGCCGTTACTATCCCGTCGGCCAGGGCACCCTCATCACCGAGGAGGGCCCGGAGGAATTCTATTTCTACGTGCGGGAGCCCCACTGCCGCGGCTACGAGGAGGAGGCCGAATGGACCGTGGCCTCCTGGCGGCAAGACCAGGGCGTGGAACAATATGACGCCATGAACCTGGAATGGAAGACCATGATGCTGCGCCGGGGCGCCGATGGCGGTCCGGTCACCGACGAACGCGGCAACAACCTGTTTTATATGGTGATGTACGACCTGGACCAGTTCCGCCGCTTTGTCTTTGAAAGCCGCTTTCGGGAAATCTTCCAGGTGGACGATGACCTGCAGCAGCGACTCTGGGAAGATGACGTGGAACTCCTGAAGTTCGCCCATCAATATATCAAAACGACCCTGAAGCTGGAGCAGGCCCTGAAGCCGGGTAAGGAAGTTTTGCTCCAGAGCCGGACCCCAAACCCGCCAGAGTAAGGGGAGATGGCGGTCACCTCTCCCCCCGCTGCCGGCGGCCATAAGCAGAGGACGACTCCCGTTGGACGAGCAATCACCGAATGCCAGCCCGGAGGAAATCGGCGAAATTTTGAGGCAATACCGCGTCGTCGCGGTGGTGGGTCTGTCCGCCGATCCCGGCCGGCCCAGCTATCAGGTGGCCCAATACCTGAAGGAGCACGGCTATCGCATCGTCCCCGTCAACCCCGGCTGCGCCGAGGTTTTGGGAGAGAAGTGCTATCCCAGCCTCAAGGAGGTTCCCTTCCCGGTGGAGGTGGTGGATATCTTCCGGAAGGTGGAGGCCATCCCGGCCATTGTGGACGAAGCCATGGC
Organism: uncultured delta proteobacterium; assembly: GCA_963790655.1. Lineage (GTDB taxonomy): Bacteria > Desulfobacterota > Desulfobaccia > Desulfobaccales > 0-14-0-80-60-11 > DASWLF01. The sequence goes on from CAWBPT010000007.1 coordinate 3,663, forward strand.
AGTGGGCGCCAAAGTGGTGTGGCTGCAGTTGGGCCTGGTTGAACCCCAATCGGCCCGGAAAGCCGGGAAAGCCGGATTGCAGGTGGTTATGGACCGTTGCATGAAGATCGAGCACCAGCAACGTTTGGGGGATTGAAGGCCGGGTGCGGCGGGTTAATCCCCCAGCTGACTTAAGGGAGTGGGTCGATATGGAGGTTGCACTCTTCAATAAGAAGGGAAAACCGGTGGCCTATATCGCGGAGGACGGCGACGCGGTTTACCTGTGGGACGGGACCCCGGTGGCTTATTTATATGAAGACAAGCTCTATGGCTGGAACGGTAAACAGCTGGGTTGGTTTACCAACGGCACCGTTTTCGACATTTATGGTCTCCGGGCGGGTTTTATCAAAAGCAAATCCCCCCTGGTGACGGAACTTGAACCCCCCAAAACCATGAAACAACTGAAAGGGGCTAAGAAAGTGAGGCAGACCCAAGTGGCCAAGCCGGTGATGTGCTATGGATATTCCGGGAAATCCCTGGAAACATTGTTAGAGGAAGGCAAGGTCCGGTAAGTTTTATCCCTGCAACCATTGAGCAATTTACCCGGTTCGGAGCCCCCCAGATTTTCTCCCCGCCGGAGTGCCCCAAACCATAAGTCGTCCCACCCTCCCGCCTGCCGTTTCTCCATACGCTGCCGCCTTAAGAATTGCCGGGGACCATCTACGCCCGCCCCGGGATTTTAGTCCCCCACGTCTGCATCGACTCGCAACTAGCCGCCAATCCTGATCCAGCCGGGTGGCGCTAGATTTATCATTGAAAATATATGCTTAATGCATTATGTTGGGCCAGAATCCAGGGGAGGGGCGGGGATGGAAAATATTGAAAAGAGATACGAAAGGAGAGGCAGCGTCAGGCCATGCGCTCTGGATAGAAACGACCTGCTGCAACTGACGGCCATAATCCAGGAGACCTTCGCGAAGCCCGAGATCGAGAGATATTTCCGGGTTTCCACCAACCTGGACAACACCAGGATATTTTCCAACTCAGTGGAAGATTTTGCCAATCAGAACGACCTGCCGGACAAAATTTCGGACCTGTCGTTTTGGATCGAAGGGTGGGATCAAAAAACCCGGTTCGATAAGGTGGTTTTATTGGATCTCAGCAAATATGCCATTCAATTGAGCGTCGAGGGCATCGATCCGGTCTGGGTGTATGACAAATACACCAAGATCACCAAGTTCTTGAAAGAAAAATCAGCCTGGTATTGGCCCATGGTTTTGTTGGAAAAGTTTATCATATTCTCCATTACCGTAATATTAATAGGCAATATTATAATTTCCATGGCCCGGGGCGAAATGGCGTATTATTATGATAAGTTGGGTTTGTTCGGATTATGGTTTTTTCTAATCTTTTACGACACCAGAAAGATCTGGCCCTACGCCAACATCAGAATAAGGAATGACAGATCCGTATTATCCAGGGAAATCGTGGTCATGTTACTGGTGTTTATATTACTGGCCTGGTCCCTGATAGTTGGAACCTTACTACCTCTGATAAGATAGTTCTGCCACATTGTTTAGAGATAACATTCGATTTCGGGGGGCTGGCGATCTTTAAGATTAAATTTGCGGCTCTGCCCCAGGGAAGGGGCGCCGTAAGAGCCGCCTGGCTGCACCGGAAACCGGAGGCTGATCCCAGGGGGGGCGGATGCTGGCCCGGGTAACGAGTGGGGCCTTGCTGGGGGTGGACGCCTACCTGGTGGAGGTGGAGGTGGACCTGGCCCCCGGGCTGCCGGCCTTCACCACCGTGGGCCTGCCCGAGACCGCGGTCAAGGAGAGCAAGGACCGGGTCAGGGGCGCCCTCAAGAACTCCGGCTATAAATACCCCGGCAATCGCATCACCATCAATCTCGCCCCGGCGGACATCCGCAAAGAGGGTACCGGCTTTGACTTGCCGGTGGCCGTGGGCATCCTCACCGCCCAGGGCATCGTGCCCCAGGACCCCTTGGAAAAGTTCTTGCTGTTTGGGGAGTTGTCCCTGGACGGCCGCCTGAAACCCACCCGGGGGGTGCTCTCCGTGGCCCTGGCCACCCGGGAGGCGGGGCTGGCCCTCATCCTCCCCAAGGACAACGCCCGGGAAGCCGCGGTGGTCCAGGGCATCGAGGTCTATGCCGCGGAGAATCTCGCCCAGGTGGCGGAGTTCCTGGCCGGCCGGGAGCCCCTGGCCTGCGTGGTGGCCGAGCCCCTGGATTTGGGGGCCCAGCCCGCTCTATACGAAGTGGATTTCAACGAGGTCCGGGGCCAGGAGCCGGCCAAACGGGCCCTGCTCATCGCCGCCGCGGGCGGGCACAACGTCTTGATGGTGGGGCCGCCGGGGGCGGGGAAGACCATGCTGGCCCGCTGCCTGCCCGGCATCCTGCCGCCGCTCAGTTTCGAAGAGGCCCTGGAGACCTCCAAGGTCTACAGCATCCTGGGCCGCCTGAAGCCCGGCCGCCCCCTGGTGCGGCAGCGGCCCTTCCGGGCCCCCCACCACACCATCTCCGACGCCGGCCTCATCGGCGGCGGCACCACTCCCCGCCCCGGCGAGGTGAGCCTGGCCCACAACGGGGTGCTCTTCCTGGACGAGCTCCCCGAATTCAAACGCTCCACCCTGGAGGTGCTGCGCCAGCCCCTGGAAGAGGGCCGGGTCACCATCTCCCGGGCCGCCACATCGCTGACCTACCCGGGCCGCTTCATGCTGGTGGCCGCCATGAACCCCTGCCCCTGCGGCTATTACGGGGACCCCAAACGGGCCTGCCGCTGCACCCCCAACCAGGTGAACCACTACCGCTCCCGTATCTCCGGGCCCTTGCTGGACCGCATCGACCTCCAAATCCAGGTGCCCGCGGTGCCCTTCCGGGACCTGGCCGCCGCCGAAGGGGGCGAGGGCTCCGAGGAGCTTAGGGCCCGGGTGCTCCAGGCCCGGGAGGTGCAAAGCGGGAGGTTTAAGCGCCACCGCATCCACGCCAACGCCCACATGAGCCCCCGCCTGGTGAAGCAGCACTGCACCCTGTCCGCGGACTCCCACCGGCTGCTGGAGATGGCCATGGAGCGCCTGGGCCTCAGCGCCCGGGCCTACCACCGCATCCTCAAGATCGCCCGCACCATCGCCGACCTGGAAGGCGTCGAGGCCATTGCCACGGCCCACGTGGCCGAGGCCATCCAGTACCGGACGCTGGACCGGAAGTTTGGGCCGTAAATAGAGCGAATAAATGGCCCCTACTAACTAAATAGAATTTGACAAGTTTTGTAACAACAGATGTGTTCCCTTCTTCAGGGGGGGGCGGATGCTGGCCCGGGTAACGAGTGGGGCCTTGCTGGGGGTGGACGCCTACCTGGTTGAGGTGGATGTGGACCTGGCCCCCGGGCTGCCGCGATTCGGAATATTACGAACCCCCACTTACTTTAATACGATAGAGATTAAAGAGTATCTCCACCATGTTCATATTTGATATGAATTAGATATGTGTTATCTTTTCTCTGGATCAGGCGGCCATAAACGTTAAGTCTGAACATTATTGTACAGTCATTCAGAAAAATCTAAACCAAGTAAAAAGGGCGGGGACTACCTTCTTCGGTTAGTATTGTTTTAAGTTCGTTGATAACCCCGGAATCAAATTTGTAAAGCCACCTCTTTGAAAAACGTCATAGGATGAGATATCATAATGATAAGGTTTAGAAAGTTCTCTTATAATATAGTTTCTCCTTAATTCTTCGTACTCATTACGAAAGTAAGCTACAATTTATTCTTAATCAGTTGAAATTGCAAATAAATTTAGGCCGCTATGGGCCTGTTTAATGTGATGGATTTTTTCATGTCCAATAAAAAAAACTTTATCTTTTTCATTTTGGTCCTTAGGCATAAATTTCATTTCAAACCTAAAATAAGAACGACATCTTATAATTAAATGCAAACCGTTATTTGGAACTCAGAATGGCTTTAGAAAAAGAGACGAAATGTGTAATAATAAAATCTCTCTCATTTTTATTTTCTAGGAAATGTTTAATATAATTTTTTAGGCATTCTTCGCAAACTAACTGATGTATCCTATATTTTCGAAGAGTTTTGTAGAAGATCTTATTTCTTTTCTCTACACAAGCTGATTTTATTTTAAGGTAAAGAATATCTTCAATTCCTTTACGGTGTAGCTCCTTATAAATTGCATATTTAGGCGGGCTAAGTCTGTTTGTTATTCTATCACTAACTATAATTTCATCCCCATTCAACCTCTCCAAAGATAATAATAATAAATCAAAACCTATGTTATCATATAAAGGTTGCAATCCTATAATCTTTCTCCTCTTGGCAGCATTTATGAATAATGGTACATCACTCTCAGATATACTCTCAAAAGCAGAATAATTCAGTAAATTTATTCTTATCATAAATTGACAATTAACAGCAACGCCTATAAAAACTAACTTATCTTTTTTATATTTACTAATCTGACCACTGTCAAGCATTGATATATATTCATGGGATAAACCGGAAATTTGACTCATTTATTAGGAAAGTTATTAATAGCCTTATCAATAACTGAGCCTTTAAGAGTGGCCCATAGATGCCTCCTATAAGGAACAAGTATGCGAATTTAGTGATGTTTAAGTTCAGGTCAGATATCCTGATATGAAAATATAGGAAATAATCCTAATTGACAACCAATTTTTTAACTATATAAATATATAATATAAACAGTAACTTGCCAAAATTCTCTGAATTATGCCTGATAAGCCAATTAACTTAGATTCGAGGATAATATAAATAGTAAGATTATATGAGATATCCTCTTTTTATTTATCTGTTTACCATTTTTTTAAATAGCCCTTTAAAAAAATGCTTGACATGAAAATTGGAAGAAGGTAAATAAAAATAGCCGGTAGAGAGATGACATTACTTAACCGGCTAGTGAGAACATCATCTAGAACCTTTTTACGGAGCTCAACTCGCGTTTATTGGTTCTTTTGGGTGTTCGCTTTTTGGCGATGAGTCTCTTTGGGTAACGATGTTCTTGAATTTAGAGAATAACGTTTAAGTACATCTCTAGTCAAGAGATATAAAAAAGGCCTTCGCTAGACGGACTGGCCAGAAGGGGCTGCTTTCCTCCTAATTTGCATAAAAAGGAGGGGCGGCCATGAAAAATATTCATAACTCGGATAGGAAACGCCCGAGCAGAAGAGAAAGCCTATACAAACTTGACGAAGAATTTGGGTTCTTATGGCCACCGTGGGCAATGCGAAAATGGCTCTTAACGCTGTTCGTCTTGTCATGCTTCATATTTCCTATTATACTGATACCCCCGGGAACGGCACAAGATGAGGCCGTGGGCGCTAAATCCGATCAGCACCCAGCAGAAAAAAATGAAAAGCAAGAAACTGAAAGTGCTTTATATAAATTTATTGACAAACTCTCCCTTTGAAATACACAGTTAAAACAACCCGTTAGCTATGTCATGATTTCCATGGTGTGCTTTTAACGATTTTCATTTACTGATTCAAAACTAATCTGGGGTGTTATCCATTATTTATTTACTTGGGAAAAGTCAGCAATTGAAGGCGATTGGCATGCTTATCACTTCACCTATATGGAGGGTGAACCCATAATTATAAAGAGCAATGTGCGAATAAAAAAAGGGATTGAAGCACCATTAAGGAAATAAAATTATGAAAACGTCGAAAGTGAGCTTCATTACAAAGGGAAAATACTACGCAAGCATGGCCAGCTTATATTCTACTATGAGTATACCAATCATAAGGAATTTGTCATTAATAGATTTATTAACCGATTGGTAAAATTGTAAAGTGCTTTATGTTGTGGTTATTTTTTGAGCATGATAAAAATATTACTTTGAGGAATTATTTTTTCTCAAAAGGCAATATAAAATAATGTTGAATCAAATTATTACTTATCTTTGATTTGCAGAAAAAGAAGCCTCTACTAAGGATTAAATCAAAGTAATAAGAAATTAAGATGGATAAGCCTCCTTTAGATCATTATTACGACAAATTAGCTAGATATCCACGATGAAGCAACATCAATACGTGGAGTTTGGAAACCTCCGGCTTATTTTTGACAAAAGAATTAACTCATGAAAGAAACACATACAGAAACGGCAATTAATTATTGTCGGAATTGGTAAAAGATTGAATTACTAAAGGGAAGCTGGAATATCATATATTCAAGGTATTAGATAAATCGAATAATATGGTTGCGAAGGCTTACTCCAAGTTCCAGGATGTGCAGTTGCATCACGGGGATTTTATGAAGTTTGTTGGCTTCAAGCTTTCGAGTTATGATCTTATCATTTGTTCCGGCACACTTGAGTTTATTTCTGATTATTATGGGTTCTTTGTTAAATGCTCCGAGTTGCTGTCTAAATACGGTGAGCTAATTGTTACTATGAATCAATAATAATAGGGTATGAAACCCTTCAGAAGGATCAATATGAAAATATTTACATAGAAATACCTATAGGACTGGGATGTCTGAGGAGTCATAACATATAGGCGAATCTTTCTGATTTACATAGAAATATCGATAATATTGATCTCAAATAGGAAAACATTACAGAGGTTCATTTCATAACGAAAAGTTAAGAATGATATTATTTACAACTTTACAGGTCTTTAAAAAAAATTAGGAAAATCCTACTTAAAGAAATAACATACTAAAACATAAATCTTAGCATTATAAAAAGAGAATGAACTTAAGCGTGAAATTTTTTTAAAAGCTCTCCTGAAAAATAACGCTTCCCTTGCTCCCAACTTACAGAAGCTTGAAGGATCGACCACTTTTCGCCAAGCCAGCTCTCTTTGACTCAGAAGGATGAAATCGACGACATACTTCTCTCATATCCCAAGCTTTAAAGGTAAAATGGACAGAGGAACATACATCAGAAATTCAATGGTACAGGGGCGTCCGCGTCTTTTTGGAGAAGCTTGAGGACAAGGCGTTTTTAAGGAGATGTGCGAGAGATCTTAAGGCACCAAGTTAATGGAACTTTATAAGAATACTTGAGGACTTGAAGATATGTGAATCCATTTGTCTGATGAAGCCAGAAATTCTGGGAGTCGGAGGGACCGAGAAGATAAGTCCTAAATATTTGCCAGGAAAATTCCCCTCTCCTTGCCCCGGGGGCCGGGCTGCCTATTTTTAGTACAGGCCCCCGGGGGGCGGCGGGCCGCCAAGGCCCAAAATTACGCTACAGGAGAGAGAAGCCATGGGTTACACGGTGGTGGGTTTGAAGACCAAGATCCTGGAGATGTATCCCGAAATCGAAAAAATGAAAGTCATTTCCAGCCTGACCTTTGATGAAGGCAAGAATGCCTACGTTTTAAAGTTAACCAAAGGCCCTCACGAACTATCTACTTATATTGACAAGGCGGATGCCGACCGGTGCATGGACGGGCACGTCTGCGTCAGCCTGGGGGTGCAGGTGCGGCAATTTTTGGAGAACTTTAAAGAAAGATAATCATAGGAGATCTCTGCGCAAATCCCTAATGGCCTCCGGCTAACGACAAGGTCGCGCCGGCGCCCTCGCCGGCGCCCGGATGACGTATGGACCGCCGCGGGCGGCCGTCCTACATTTAGATTTTCCCAGAGGTCTCAATAGGGTATAATAAAAAGTTAATGGGAAGAGCGGGTATCGGCCGGGGCGCCGGCGCTACCGCCGGCGCCCCCAAAGACGTTAATAATAGGCGCCATATGGCGCCCACGGCAGGCTTATTAAAACCAGCAAGGCAAAGGTAAGCGGCAGGACATGAGTATCTTCAAACCCAACCCCAACCGGCTGGAGAAATATCATCAGCGGCGGCGCTGGGCCCGGCGCCTCTCCTGGGTGCTCTACGGCCTGGTCTTCACCGGTTTGCTGGCCGGGGTGGGGGCCGCGGGTTATATCTACTACCACTTTTTGAGCGACCTGCCGGATTTCACCTCCATCAAGGAGTTCCGGCCGTCGGTGGTGACCACCATCTTCGCCCGTGATGGCCGCCGCATCGGCGAGTTCTATTCGGAGCGGCGCATCGAGGTGCCTTACTCCCGGCTGCCACGGCATCTGGTCCTGGCCTTTGTGGCCGCGGAGGACGCCCGCTTTTTCGAGCACCCCGGGGTAGACATCACCGGCATCGTCCGGGCCTTCTTCCGCAATCTGGAGGCCGGCGAAGTGGTGCAGGGCGGCAGCACCATCACCCAGCAGGTGGTGAAACGCATCCTGCTCACTTCGGAGAAGAGCTTCGCCCGCAAGATCCGGGAGGCGGTGCTGGCCTACCGCATCGACAACTATATGGCCAAGGAAGAGATCCTCAATCTCTACCTGAACCACATCTTCCTGGGGCACGGCGCCTACGGGGTGGAGGCCGCGGCCCAGGAGTATTTCTCCAAGCACGTGGAAGACCTGACCCTGGCGGAGGCCGCCATCCTGGCGGGCATCCCCAAGGCCCCCAGCCGCTACGATCCCTATCTGAACCCCCAGCGGGCCAAGGAGCGCCAGACCTACGTCTTGCGGCGCATGGCCGAAGTGGGATTCATCGGCAAGACGGAAGAGGCCGCGGCCTTGAGGCAGCCCATCAAGTTGAAGCCCTTCCGGCCCGACTGGATCAAGGAGTGCGGCTATTTCAACGAGCACGTCCGGACCCTCTTAGAGAACCGCTTCGGCAAGGATTCGGTTTACAGTCTGGGCCTCAAGGTTTACACCACCGCGGACGTGGACCTCCACCGGGACGCCCAGAACGCCATCCATCAGGGCATCGACGGCCTGATCCAGCGCAACGGCTACCGGGGCCCCTTGCGGCACCTGCGGGGCAAGGAGTTGACCGCGTATCTGGACCGGCAGAATAAGTATTACCGCAAGTATCCCCCTCGCCGGGGCCTCTCGGTCACCGCGGTGGTCACCCAGTTCGACAAGCGCCGCCAGGCGACGAACATCCGCCTGGGAGAATATCCGGGAATCCTGCAGGAGCCGGCCAAGGGACAATCCCGGGCCGCGGGGTTGCTGGCGTCCCTCGCCCCCGGGGACGTGGTGCAGGTGCGCCTGGTGGAGAAAGACCGCCGCCAGAACAAGTGGGTGGCGGAGCTGATCGCGGCCCCCATGGTGCAGGGGGCGGTAGTCTCCATGGAGCTCCATAGCGGCAAGGTCCGGGTCCTCATGGGGGGCAAGGACTTCGGGGACTCCACCTTTAACCGGGCCACCCAGGCCCGGCGCCAGCCCGGCAGCGCCTTCAAACCCATTATCTACGCGGCCGCGGTGGAAAAGGGTTACCGCCCCGATTCCGTCCTGCTGGACGTGCCCCTTTCGCTGCCCGGCGGACGCCGGGGGCAGGTCTGGGCGCCCCAGAACTACGACCACACCTTTAGCGGCCCCATCCCCCTGGCCACCGCCTTGGCCCGGTCCCGCAACGTGCCCACCGTCCGCCTGATGATGTCCATCGGCATCCCGGCCACGGTGAAGATGGCCCAGACCCTGGGGCTCACCACCCCCATCTATCCCAACTACGCTTCGGCCCTGGGGGCCTCGGAAGTCACCCTGATGGAGCTCACCCGGGCCTACTCCGTCTTCCCCAACCAGGGGGCGCTGGTGGAGCCCATCTTCATCGAGCGCATTGAGGACCGGGACGGCCGGGTGTTGATGGAAAACCGCCCCCAGAAACACCAGGTATTAAATCCCCAGACGGCCCAGACCATGACGGAACTTCTCATGGGGGTGGTGGAGCGGGGCACCGGCACCCGGGTAAAAGTCCTGGGCCGGCCCATGGGCGGCAAGACCGGCACCACCAACCGCACCCGGGACGCCTGGTTCATCGGCTTCACCCCGTCCCTCATCACCGGGACCTGGGTGGGGATGGACGACGAGCGCAGTCTGGGGCCCAAAGAGACCGGGGCTCAGGCCGCGGCCCCCATCTTCATCTCCTACATGAAGGAAGCCCTGAAGGGGCAGCCAGTGGAGGAATTCCCGGAACTGCCGGCCACCATCCTGGCCAAGGGCGCGGCAAGCGCGGCCCGGGACGAGGAAGAGACGAAGGAATCGGAGGATTTCTACCCCGAGGACGAAGTGATTAAAGAGAAGCCCGAGACCCGCGAGATTCCCGCGACCCCCCAGGCATCCAGCCAGCAGTTTTTCAAGAACGACCTGGACGAATAACGCCAGTTTTCGGTTTCCAGTTTCCGGTTTTCTGTATATAAAATGAGAAACCTAGATAAGGGCGTGATGCAGCACGCCCTTGCCGTTCATGGCCCTAGTGGAAAACCAGCCAACGCATAAGAGATAGTGGAACCGCCCTCGGTGGTTCCTAACCTCACCATATAATCATTGGATATTAATTATTTTTAACCGAAAACCGAAAACTGAAAACCGAAAACTGGAATTGGAGCATCCATGCGAGAAATCGAGGTGGCAAGGATCACCCGGGCCGTGAAGGAGGCGGCCATTGCCGCCAATTACGAGCCGGAAGAAGATCTGCTCCGGGCTCTGGCTCGGGGAGCCGTAGAAGAGGAAGCCCCCAGCGGCCGGGAGATCTTTCGCCAGTTGCTGGAAAACGCCCGCATCGCCCAGGAAGAGCGCATCCCCATGTGCCAGGACTGCGGCCTGGCCGTAGTCTTCGTGGAACTGGGCCAGGACGTGCACCTGGTGGGAGGGAGCCTGACGGAAGCCATCCAGGAAGGGGTGCGTCAGGGCTACGGGGAAGGGTACCTCAGAAAATCCCTGTGCCACCCTTTGACCCGGGCCAACACCGGGGACAACACCCCTGCGGTGATCCACACCGAAATCGTCCCCGGGGACCGTTTGCGCCTCTTCGTGGTCCCCAAAGGCGGCGGCAGTGAGAACATGAGCCGCCTTTACATGTTGAAGCCCGCGGAGGGCCTGGCCGGGATCAAGGAAAAGGTGGTGGCCACGGTTAAGGAAGCCGGGCCTAATCCCTGCCCGCCCATCATCGTGGGGGTGGGCATCGGCGGCACCTTTGAGCGGGCGGCGCTGCTGGCCAAGAAGGCCCTGTTGCGGGAGTTGGGCCTGCCCCACGCCGACCCGGAAATAGCCGAGCTGGAGGGCCAACTACTCAAGGAGATCAATGACTTGGGGATAGGGCCCAGTGGTCTGGGAGGGCGGATCACCGCCCTGGCGGTGCATGTCCTGATGCAGCCCTGCCACATCGCCTCGCTGCCGGTGGCGGTAAACATCCAATGCCACTCCGCCCGGCACAAGGAAGTGGTTTTATAGAGAACTTTCATGGCGCGGTTTTACACCAAGTAGCGGCAAAAAAGATATTATTGAGGGTGTCATTCTGAACGGAGCGCCGCGGAGTGAAGAATCTAGATTCTTTGCGGCGCTCAGAATGACAATGCTATCTATTGACCGCGACTTAGTGCTTATCCGTAAATAACTCCAACTTTTCGCCAGCAAATTATGGCCGCTGCCAGATGATGCAATGCGATGTAGCTGGAAAGGGTTTTTTCATAGCGAACCAGGATCTTCCGAAACCGGTTGAACCATGAATTGCAAACTTCCACGACCCAGCGACGCGCCTGATAACCAGGAATTGTCCTTTGGGCCATGATCTCCTCGTCTCGCTTGAAGATGCGAGGTATATAATCGCGGTCAACAATGCTTTGATACGCCGGCTTCCCTTTGTAGGCCTTGTCGGCGCAAAGGGTTTGAGGCTGTTCCGGTGTCGGAGTTGGTCGTTTGATCACGATGGCATCCAAGACGATTGCTAATTGAGTTACATCATGCCTATTTGCCCCGGTAACGACGATGGCCAGAGGGACGCCATGGCCTTCCACCAACAGATGGCGTTTGCTTCCTTTTTTTCCCCCTATCCACCGGACTCGGCCCAACCGCCTCCAGTGCCAAAGGAGCTTTGGTTAAGGCGCTATCAATACTTTGCCATGACCAGGATATGCCTTCCATTTCGTCGTATTCCGCCAACCCGGCACGCCAGATGGCGAGAAATACCCCGGCCTTTTCCCACAGGCGAAAGTAGGCATGGATGGAACTGGGACTGCCATATCTTTCTTTGGGGACGGCCTTCCATTGGCAACCGGTACGGAGAACGTAGACAATACCTTCAAATACCTTGCGATAATCTAACGGTTTTCTGCCACCACCCTGTTTACGGATATAAGGTTTATTCGGGTCCCTTGCCGGTTGCGGCAAGAGAGGCTCCACACGCGCCCAAAAAGCATCGGAAACAGCCCATGACGGCAACCTTGGCATGTGCACCTCCGATAATTAATTGATGAGGTATACATGCCATATTATTTATCAAATGTCTATTTAATTACGGATAAGCACTTAGTATTGAGCGTCTTAGCGCCTTGGCGGGTTGGCAGGAGAAATATTGGCTCACGCCAAGGCGCTGAGGCGCAAAGACGCCAAGGGATTTGGGTGAAACATGGCCAAAACGGTGAAGCTGACGCCGCCGCTGACGGATGAGGACGTGCTGCAATTGGAGATCGGCGACCAGGTCCTGGTCAGCGGGGTCATCTATACGGCCCGGACGCGGCCCATAAGCGCCTGGTGGACCTGCTTAAGGCCGGGAAAGAGTTGCCGGTGGACTTTAAAGGGCAGATCCTCTATTATGTCGGTCCCAGCCCGGCCCGGCCCGGCCGGGTCATCGGGGCCGCCGGCCCCACCACCAGCTACCGCATGGATTCCTATGCCCCCACCTTGATCCGGTTGGGTCTGAAGGCCATGATCGGCAAGGGCAAACGGGGCCCCGAAGTAATCGCCGCCATGGTGGAGCATAAGGCGGTTTACCTGGGGGCCACCGGAGGCGCTGGGGCCCTGATCTCCCGGTGCATCAAGGAGGCCCGGGTGGTGGCCTTCCCGGAGTTGGGGCCGGAAGCCGTCCACCGCCTGGTGGTGGAGGACCTCCTCACCATGGTGATCAACGATTGTTACGGTCGAGACCTCTATGAAGTAGGCGTAGCGCAATACCGGCGAGTAAGTGCACCCTGATCCCAAGCCGGGACCTGGTATCCGGCTTAAGGAAGCGCCCATGAATATCCCCATGGACCTGTCGGAAGTTGTGGGGCGGGTCAAAGAAAAGCGGCAGATCTTCAAGGAGTACAACTTCGGCCCCTTGAAGGACGACGTCCTCAAGACCTTCTTTGACCTGGCCCAGGAATACGAGACCATGGAGAACTTCTACCGGGTCTCGGTGAGCGTCATCCAGGAGTTCTTCGGGGTGGACTCCCGGCTCTACCTGATTTGCCAGGAAGGCACCCTGGAGTTGGTGTGCGACAGCCTCCAGGGGCTCTATCCCCCCAAGACCCCGGCCCCGCCCCATATCATCCTGGCCAGTCAGCCTTACGGAGCCGACAACTCCTGGGTGATCCCCATCCGGGGCAACCTCTTGCTGGTGAACCAGCTGCCTTTTTATGCCAAGGACCAGATCATCGGCATGCTGGAGCTGTTTCCCGCGGACCGGATTCCGGCCAAGGACCGCTTTTTCTTTGAAAAGTTCGCCAACCGCCTGGGATACAACCTGCACATCAAGATCATCGCCCAGCAAAACATCCAACACATCCGCTTCATTAACAGCCTGGTGGCGGATATCGAGCATAACGTCATCATCCCCAACATCAGTCTCAGCCTCTACCTGAGGCACCTGCGGAACAAGATCAAGCAGCTGAAGGAGATGGAGTGCCTCTGCCAGTTCCGGACGACGGAATGCCAGACCAAGCCGGAAGCGCAGCAGGCCTTTCAGGATCTGGTCAACGCCATGGAGAGCGACTACCAGACCCTGGAGCAGAACTACAAAGGGGTCAGTCTGTTCATCGAATCGTTGTTCCGGCGGTCCCATTTTCAGAAGGGGCACCTGGTTCTCCGGCGGCGCACCACCCGGGTTAACAGCGAAATCATCCAGCCCCAGCTAAATCTGTTCACCGATAAATTGAGAGAGCGCCAGATCGAGATCGATACGGGGGCGGGGGTCATGCCCGACGAGGATCTGCCCATCTCCGTGGACAAGGGGCTGATGGCCCAGGTTTACAACAATCTCCTTTCCAACGCGGTGAAATACACCCGCCGCAACACGGAGGGGCGCAAGTACATGGCCTACGGCCGGGATCTCCTGAAGAATTACTTCCGGCTGGGCAAGGACGGCGTCAAGTTCAATGTCTTCACCACCGGCCCCCACCTTCCCCCCGAGGACGTACCCCATATCTTTGACGAAGGCTACCGGGGGAGGAACGTGGACAATGAGGTGGGGACGGGGCGCGGCCTCTTTTTCGTGCGCGCCGTGGTAGAGACCCACGGCGGCGAGGTGGGCTATGAGGCCACCCCGGGGGGTAACAATTTTTACTTCGTCCTGCCGCTGGTGACGGCGCCGGAAGGGGCGCTGCCCGCGGAGCTGGAAGCCGAGGGTGACTGATGGCCGTCCGCTATCTGGCCCATGAACTCTACCGCCTGACCCAAAAGGTGGAGGAACTGGAAGCGGACCTGGCCGCCATGGATGCAGGCACGCCCATGTCTGAGCGCCATCGCCTGGAAATGGAACTTCTGACTACCAGGAAAGAGCGGGACCGTTTTCGGGCCATGCTGGAAGCCAAGAAAGAAAAGCCGTTATTATAGCTGTCAGCGGTCAGCTTTCAGCTTTCAGCAAAGATCAGAGCTGGGGTGCGCCAGGCGCATCATAAAACATAAAAACGAAAACCCCATCACTTTTCCACCTGACCTATCTCTTTCTGCCGCTCCCCGGTTAAATCCCTCTGGTAGAACTCCGGGCTTCGGGGTAATTTCAGGCAAAAACCCCCCAGATTGCCCACCATAACTTGGGCGTGCTCAATCCGGCAGTCCAAGAGATGCCCTCCCGCTTTGCGGTCCGCGGTGATGAAATGCAGGTGGTAGCCGGTGACGTTAACCCCGGCCAGGTACTTGGGGGCCCAGAAACCCACTACGGTGCCCCTGACGTTACGGAATTCAAAAACCGCCTGCTTCTGGGCGGCCACCACCAGGGGCGGGTAGGGCCGGTGTTGCCGGGGGACGCTGCGGGCCTTGATATAGGGAAAAACCCCCTCGATCCTGATGGCATAGGCGAGATTGGGGGAGGGCAGCAATTTTTCCAAATGCTCCTCCAGTTGCCGGTAGTCCAGGGGTTGGTCAATGGTCACCGTCTTATCCGCCTTAAAGAAGGTGACGTCGGCAAAAGGCGTTTTCAGGGAAGCCGGCACCGGGGAGGCCACGCCGTCGCTCTTGATCTGGTAGAATTTGCCGTCCAGCGCAATCATTTCGCCGTCCAGGCCGTTGAAGGTGCCGAGACCGAAGTCGCCGTGTTTGGCCAACTCCCCGTAAGTGAGGTCGCCGTCGTAGACCCCGTCCAGAAGGGCGCCGATGGTGGAGTATTGAAAGAGGACCCCAGGTGCTGCGGCGTGCAGGCTGCCGGCGGCAAGCGCCAGGGCCAGCAGCAGCGCCGGAACCAGGCGGCGGGCGATTTTCATGGGCGGTTTCCTCTTCTAAGGGGGCATCCGGGTGGGGCGGCCGTCCCTGGCCGCCCTGTCGGTTGGCGGGCGGGGACGCCCGCCCCACTGCACGGAGGCCCACCCCACCGGTTTTAAACGCCAGCCAGCCCCAGTTGCTGCTGCCAGTATTCGTTGGCCATTTGGATCAGCAGCTCCCGGGGGGCCAGGTCCTGGCTCAAGGCCGCCAGGGTGGCGGCGCTCACCGTGCCGTCCCGCACCACTTCCTCGCCGGCCCGGGCGGCGGCGGCCAGCACTTCCTGGACCTTGGGCGCCAGCGGCGGGGCAACCATGGCCTCCGAGGAGTGGCGGTAGATCTCGGCCACCAGCAAGTCACCCAAAATCATGCGCATATTGAGGGATAAAGCCCGGAAATGGGTCTGCTCCGGGAAGCCGCAGACGCTCACCACCGCTACCTTGGGGACGCGCTCGAACCTGAACGGGTGACCGGTGCGTTCGCCCCGGTCCGCGAAAAATGGGGGAGACCATGGGCAAGGTGCGCTCGATGAACATCTTCATGCGGGCGTTCATATTGTAGTGATACAGGGGGGTGGCCAGGACCGCCAGATCGGCGGACAGATACCGCTCAAAGAGCTCCTCCGCCATGTCGTCCTTTTGCACGCAGCGTCCCGGGGTTTTGACCCAGCAGCTGAAACAACCCAGGCAATGTTTGATCTTGTAGTTCCGGAGGTAGAGGGTTTCCGCCTCGGCGCCGGCCCGGCGGGCCCCCTCCAGGAACTTTTGTAAGACGAGTTCAGTCTTACTGGTCTGATTATCTCGGGGGCTGCTGTTAAAGGCGATAATGCGCATTCCACCTCTCCTTTAATCGCTTCCTTAAATCCAAGTGAATTTTACCGCAACGTGCTCTTTGGTCGCGTTAATCTTTCCGGTTTATCAGGGCCGCCAGATAGCCGGCCCCGAAGCCGTTGTCGATGTTCACCACCGCGATGCCGGTGGCGCAGGAATTGAGCATGGCCAACAGGGCCGCCAGACCCCCGAAGGAGGCGCCGTAGCCGATGCTGGTGGGCACCGCGATGACCGGGCGGTCCACCAGCCCACCCACCACGCTGGGTAGAGCCCCCTCCATGCCGGCCACCACGATGAACACGGTGGCCTGATTAAGGAGCTCCTGGTGGGCCAGCAGCCGGTGGAGGCCCGCCACCCCCACGTCATAGAGGGCTTCGGTGCGGTGCCCCATAAGGCGGGCCGTCAGCAGGGCCTCTTCGGCCACCGGGATGTCGGAGGTGCCCGCGGAAAGCACCACGATGAGCCCCCGGCCCCGGTCCGGAATCTCCCCCCGGCTGAGGGTGAGCACCTGAGAATCGGGATGGTACACGGCCGCGGGAAACTCCGCCGTCAGCTCCGGCACCTTGTCCGGGCTCAGGCGGGTCACCAGGATGTGGTCCGACCTCCGGGTGAGGGCAGCCAGGATACCCCGGATCTGCTCCAGACTCTTGCCCGCGGCAAAGACCACCTCCGGGAAACCCTGGCGCAACTGCCGGTGATGATCCACCCGGGCGAAACCCAGGTCTTCGAAGGGCAGGGTCCGGAGACGCTGCAGGGCCTCGGCCACCGACAACCGCCCGCCCTGCACCTCTGCCAATAACCGCTCCAATACCTTAGTGTCCATGTTGTGATCCTATAAGTATAATTTTTGGGGGAAGGGGGCCAGGGGCCGACGGCCGCTTACAATCCCTTCCCCAAGCCCCATCCCCCAACCCCCATAAGTATTTTTGGCCTGGGAAGTCGGGCCGCAGGCCCGCCTTCCCAGGCCCCAGTTCAGGGGGCTGGGAGGGGAGTTTGAGGGGAGGGCGGGGGACTTGTTGTCCCCCGGCCCTCCCCTCAAATCATCACTCCGGCGCCAGCCTGCCTTCGGGGGTGATCCGGAAGCGCCGGTCTTTCCAGGTCACTCCGCCTCCCGTGAAGCTCGCCATCCAGAGGCCGAAGGAGATGATGTCCTTTAACGGCAAGAGCCACAGGGCCTTCAGGGGGAGGTGGCCCTTGAGGCAGCGGCGCTCGGAGAAACAAGTTAGGGCCACCCGAAGAACCAGGGTGGCCGCTATCAAGCCCAGGGCCGCCGGCGCCAGGTTTGAGGCCAGGAAGCAGGCGGCGCTGTAAACCAGGGCGTGCGTGACGCCGTAAGCCAGGTAGCCCTTGGGGCGGCAGACCCGGTAGGTGCGGGCCCAGCGGAGCTGATGGGCCAGGTAGTCCCTGAGGCTCATCACCGGGTTGCGGGTTTCCACCACTTGGGGCAGCAGCTTAACCTTAAGGCCCGTCTGGGCCACCCGGCAGCCCAATTGGTAGTCGTCCGCCAGGAAATCGGCCAGGCCCGCCAGGCCGCCGATGCTCTGCAAAACCGGCCGGGTCAAGACCATGGTGGCCCCCAGGGCGAAGCGGATGCCTTCCACGTAATAGGCGGTGGCCACCGAGGGGATGAAATCAGCCGCAATGGTCAGGGCTTCCAGCCGGGCCCCCAGGGTAGCGGCCGGCCCGGCGCGGTAAGGGCAGCTTACCAGGCCCACTCCCGGCTCCTGCAAAGCCGCCACCGCGTGGGAGAGAAAATCCGGGGGCACCTTCACGTCGCTGTCGGCGATCACCAGGCACCCGTACCGGGCCCGGGGCTCCATCTGGCGCAAGGTGCTGATCTTGGGGTTCAGGCCCAGGTTCTCAGGGCAGATAAGGATCTCCGTCTCCAGGTGCCCGAAGGCGCCCCGCAACTCGGCCAGGAGGGGGAGTACCGGGTCCTGGGGGTCGGAGACGCCGAAGAGCACCTGGTAAGTCGGGTAATCCTGGGTGAGAAAACTTTCCAGGCACTCCCGGGTGCCGGGGTCCAGGCCCTTGAGAGGTTTCAAAATAGTGACTCCGGGGCTGACCCCGGCGGGGAGGGAGGGCAGGGGTTGGCCGAAAAACCGCCACAGGCAGACCAGGGCGAGGCACTGGTACACCCAGGCCGCGGCGGTGAGCAGGAGAAAAAGGTAGGCTACTCCCTCCATGATGGCAGGCACGGGGGGGACCGCGCCTTGCTCCTTCCCGATCTCTTAAGGGTCCCGGAAATTCTTAAGTACCGATTATCATACCATCTCTCCGGGAAAAGGACAAAAAATCCGGGCCAAGCAGCTGCCAGCCGGAAAGGCTGCTTGCCTTTGGCGGGAAGCAGCTTATCTTAATGACAGTGCAGGTAGTCCCGATGGAGCCCGGAAAGTCTCAATTTGTTATAAGGAGGAAGATCATGGCCACGGTGGTGTACTGGCGCGATAGTTGGGAGTCGGCCCTGAATGAGGCTAAAAAGGAAAAACGCCCGGTGGTGTTGGAGCTCTACATGGAAGGATGCCCCCACTGCCTGAAGCTGGACCGGGAGACCCACGCCGATCAGGCGGTGGCCGCGGCTTTGAACACCCGCTTTATCCCGGTGCGTCTGGAGGGCCGCAACCACATGGACCTGGTGAAGAAGTTTAACGTGACGGGGGCGCCCACCACCTTGATCTTCGCAGCCGACGGCAACGAACTGCACCGTTTTGCCGGGTTTTTGCCACCCGAACCATACCTCAAGGAATTGGAAAAATACGGCTGAAGGGAGGGGCCGGAATGGGGGCCGCCTGCCGGGCGGCGCCCGCCCCTCCGCCTCCATCTGGGGGCGGCTCTCCGGAGCCGGCTCCCCTGCGATTCTCCCCCATCATTTTTTTCCGGTTCTTTCTTGGCCTGCAACTGGTTTAAGTTTCGCAGAAATCAGGGCTTGCTCCAACCCTATGTCCCCCGGGATGCTAATCGTGAATTGCCATTCGCCGAAAATTTTCATATCATATGGCTGCGCACAGGGTACCGGGGGTTCCCGAGAAATTTTCCGCAGCAAGGGGATTCATGAATTTACTGAGAAAATCCAGTTTGGTTTTTTTGGGGTTTTTGGCAATTTGGTTAACATCAGCAGCAGTTGCGGCGCAGTCGGATGATGATTTTGAGGTTTCGGCCCGCTCCTTCGTCATCATGGACGCCAAAACCGGCAGGATTTTGTTGGCGCTCAAGCCCCAGCTTTTTATGCCCCCGGCCAGTACTCTCAAGGTTATGACCGCCATGTCGGTGGTGCAGCACCTGCAGCTGGACGACAAGGTGCAGGTGAGCCCCCATGCCGCGGCGGCGCCGCCCTCCAAGATTAACATCAAACCCGGGGAAGTCTACACCGTGCGGGAGTTGCTCTACGCCCTGCTGCTGTCTTCAGCCAACGACGCGGCCCGGGCCCTGGCCGAGAAGGTGAGCGGCAGCGAGGAGGCCTTCGCCCGCCAGATGACCCAGGAGGTGCGCCAGTGGGGGGCTTACCGCACCACCCTGGCCACCGCCAACGGCTTGCCGGCGGAGAACCAGTTCTCCACCGCCGAGGACCTGGCCAAGATGTTCAAACGGGCCATGGATAACCCGGAGTTGGCCCAGATCATGTCCGAGAAGTTCCATGCCATCCAGGGAGACCGGGAGCTGCGCAACCACAACCGCTTTCTCTGGACCACCCCCCTGGCGGTGGCGGGCAAGACCGGTTATACCCGGGCTTCCAAGCACACCTATGTGGGAATGTTTCAGAAGGACGACAAGGCCATCATCGTCGCCATGATGGGGAGCGAGAAGAAGTGGGCCGATTTGCGGCCCCTCATCGAGAAGGGCTTTGAGCTGGAAGGCGCCCCCATCGCCAAACTGCCACCCGCGGAGGAAAGGCTCCGGTTTGCCAATCGTTCTATGGGGAAAGCCGCGGCGTATGCCCGTAAATCCAAAAAAGGGCGGGTAGCAACGGACTCCGCCGGCTCGGCCCCGGCCAAGAAAAAGGCGGCGCTCAGGAAGAAGGCCAAAAGCCCGAAGGAAGATAATTCTTGAGGTTATGGGTTAACACGCCATGGCCATGAAGGGGCTGTTCAACAAGGTCAAGAACCTTCCCACCCGTCGGCGCTACGTGATTTCCACCATTCGCAAGGATAATGGCCGGTTTGAGACCGCGGTCTTTGCGGCCAACTTTTTCTATTTGCCCCGGAGCTGGTCCAAGCCGGATCTCACCGTGGAAACCTACACCAGGGATGAAGCCTGGGACCTGCACTTTCGCCTGACGGTGCGACTTGCCAAGGAAGTCCCCGTCCAAGTCTTCCAAGAATACCAACCCTAATCCCGAGGCCGTCTGCCGGCGCCGCTGAATTAAAGCCCCGGGTCTCACCATCCGACAATAATAAAAACTCCCAAAAGTTATTTCAGTAGGGGGCCGGGGGAAATTTTTCCTGAGCTTCTCCCGGTCTTCCGCAAACTCCCTTCCCGACCCCCTTCATGGGGTTTGGGGGGTAAGTTTTAGGGGGAGGGTAGGGGCTGTCGCTCCCTGGCTCCCTCCCGGAAGAAGCTTGTTGGCAGAATTCTCATGGTCACCTGAGGCGGCCGGGTCCCGGGACGCGGCTGCCGCCAGGTTTTACGGGTGGGTGGCGCCGGCATGTTCCCAAGCAAACTTCTTATGCCAGGTTCGCTTGCAGATACGTCAAACGCAATCTGTAACTTATGGCATTTTCAATTTATTTTAAGGAAAAACCAGAAACGAAAAACGCCAAACGGTATTAAAGCCCCCAGGGGTAGGGGCGCCGGTGGCAACGTCGTGGTGGAACTGGCCCTGGTGCTGCCTTTTCTGCTGTTGGCGGTTGCCGGCATCGTGGACCTGGGACTGCTCTACTGGGAGAAACATGTAATTACCAATGCCAGCCGGGAAGGGGCCCGGGCCGGGGCCCGGGCGGGAACCGGCGGCGTCGCGGACCAGCGGGTCAGCCAGGTGCGGCAAATCGTGCAGGCTTACCTGGACCGCTTCCACCTCAAAGCCCCGGACGGCAGCGCCATGGTCCTGGCGCCGAATGTCACTTTCTTCTACACCTGGGACACCACCGTCTCTCCCCCGGTCCTCACCGTGGAACTCAAGGATATCCCGGTAAAGATGATGCTGCTGCCCAATATCCAGGAGCTTACGGGAGGAGGCTGGGGGACAAATCCGGTCCTGCTGGGGGCCAGGATCACCATGTTTGCGGAATGGGCCACCCCGCCAGCGCCGTGAGTCTCCCTGGCGCGGCGCTCGCTGGATTAAGGCCGGGAAAAATCCCAAATGAGGAGGATGTGCCGATGCTGCGGTCTAGTTCCCATAGAGGGTCGCCGGATGAGCGGGGAAGCGTGACCGTCATCGTGGCTCTGGGGATGGCGGGGCTTGTCGGGTTGCTATCTCTGGCCGTTGATTTGGCCCAGTTTTATGTGGTGAAGAATGAATTGCAGAACACGGCGGATGCTGCCGCTCTGGCCGGGGCCAAACAGTTGCTGCAAGCGAAACCCGGGAGCAATTCGGTGGTGACGATCTGCTGTAGTGAAGCCGTTACTGCGGCGCAGAATTGCGCCTCCCGGAACCAATCATCCGGGCAACCGATAACCGTCTCACCGGAGGATGTGGCAGTTGGCCAGTGGGATATGACCTCAAATCAATTTGTGAAAACCGGCTGCTCCGTTAACCCCATGGAAGTAGATGCACTTCGGGTGACGGTTAGACGTCAGGGGGATACCAATCCCCCAATTGCCACCTGGTTCGCCGGAATATTCGGCCAAACTGAGCAGACCTCTTCGGCCACCGCCACCGCGCTCTTGGGCCTGGCAGGAACCAGCGCCTTGGATATACCCTTCGCGGTGCCTGCCAATTACGCGGCCGGGCAGTCGCCCTATGCTCATCTTAAGTTCGACCCCCTAAATTGGTTCGCGCCTGCCCCGGCCATTGCCGCCAACCCCCAGCCATACACCTGGAAAGATTTGGGCGGCAGCAGCCTGGATACTGCCAGGGCTGCGTGGATCATGCCTAAAAATGAAGCGGGCGATTCCAATAAATTACAAAAATATATCAAAGGGCCGGATCCGCACCTGGGAGGTTTACAATACCCCCAGCTGAAAGTGGGGGATCAGGTGTGCCCTCTCAGCGAATACTGGTATGGCTCATGGAATAAAACCAATTTCACTTATCTGCAAAACAGATTTAATCACCCTGACACCCCCAAGGTGAACGGCAAGTGGCGCATAACGGCAGCGGTTTATGCCACTAAGAAGGTGGCCGAGTTGGCCCCGCAAAATCTTTGGCTCCGGTTGGCCGGCAGATTTCTGCCCGGAGTTACCCAGGCTTGGGCCTGCACGTCCTACCCCAGTCCCGCGGTTTATGTTCAGGGGTTCATTACCCTGGATGTGAAAAGCGTGGTGGTCAACTCCACCTGCGTAACGACCGATGGGCAAACCCAGATTAACAATTCCAAGAGCTGCCGCAATACCTGTTATATGGAGCTAGAGGTGCCCCTGACTTTAAACACGGTCACCACCGACAAAGGTGGTTCCCCGGTGTCGTTCCAGCGGGATTATAAGGATATGAACGCCGCGGCCGCCGAGGTGGGGGTGTTTGCCGCGGTTCCCCGGTTGGTGAAGTGAAGGGGGGGCGGGGTCAGGGCGCCTAGCGCCAGTTGCCTAGTCGGAGTCGATGGTAATAATCTACCAGCAAGGGGGGGGCCGGGGCCGCCGGGTAGTGTCCTAATTTCACACAGTTTTCAGTTTTTTGGACGATAACCTGATGTTCCTCTGCTTCAATAGCCTGGGAAAGCTAAGAATGAAGGCACTGCCAGAGTTTTTCATATTTGGCAGAAATTTTGCACAAAAATCAGGGAATCTCTGATTGACATCTTATTAGGTTTTTTATATTTTGGCGGCAAGGTATCCTATTCAAAACTATGAATAGGTTCTTGATTATGGATTTGGGAACCTTAAAATTTAAATTGATCCACTACCCAACCTTACTCTTGACAACCTCGCCAAAATGCTTAAAATCTAGGCGCCTCAATCTATGTCCAACTTTTTTGAACCTATCAAAAAGGGAATAGCCATGTCAGACCTTATTCGGGAACAGATTGAGACAAATTATAAGGTTTTTCAACAGAAATTACCTTCTATACTGGAATCTCACCGGGGGAAGTTTGCTCTGATGAGAAATAGCGAGATTATAGAATATTTTGATACAGCTAGGGATGCCTTTGTGGCTGGTCAAAAAATGTATGAGGATAAGCTTTTCTCGATACAAGAAGTGGTCGAAAAATCTATTGATTTAGGATTCTTTTCTCATGCCTTGCGTGAGTGCCCAGTTTGACCCCAACATTGGACTTCTCATTAATATCGGGGTTTTCGCTCCCGATACATTCGAACCAACAGAACCACTTACCTTTTTCCCCGCATTAATTGACACAGGTGCTTCAATCACCTGCATTTCAACAACTATAGCTCAATCCGTCAATATTCAGCCGGTTGGAATGCGTCAGATGTGTTCGGCCACACACACTGCTGTGCCTGTAAATATATATCTTGTTGATATTATTGTCCCATTTGGCAAGGTTGGCCACGCCCTCAAAGCTATCCAGGTGATGGAATTTGAAAGCAATTCTCCCTACCAAATGCTTATTGGGAGAGACATTATATGTAAGGGTATATTATCAATGAGCTTTGACGGTCATTTTACATTTGCCCTTTAAGCCATGGAATACCATATTTTCAGGTGGCCTCTGGGCCGCTTTTTTATTTCAACTTCCCCGCCTTGTGATCCTGAACAATCGAAGCTCTAACCGCTAGGTATTCCCCTCCTCAAGTTATCAGGGCTGACCGGATAATTGATTCAGGAACCCCTAAGCCTTCCAAAATCTCAACTTCTTATGTCGAAAGGCAAAACCTGACTATGCGAATGCAGATGAGGCGGTTAACTCGGTTAACCAATGCCTTTAGCAAGAAACTGGAGAACCTCAAGGCAGCAGTTGCCCTGCATTTTGCCCATTATAATTTTGTCAGGGTTCATAGTTCGCTTCGCGTTACTCCGGCTATGGAGGTGGGTGTCACCGATCACCTTTGGTCACTATCTGAACTTATGCGAGAGGCAAATTAGAACACCACCGGCCGACGGGGAGCCTGTGCCCCCGCCCTCCCCTAAAAGCACCCTGCCACCGCCGGCTAAATTCCCCAGACCGCGATCTTGGCCTGGGCCGCGGCCTGGAGCATTTCCGGGCGCTCGAAGATGAGGGTCTTGCCGGCTTCCACGGCCAGGACCGTGGCCTTAACTTCCCTCATGGCGGCGATGGTGTCCAGGCCCACCGCGGGCACGTCGAAGCGCAGGTCCTGCTCAGGTTTGCTCACTTTCACCACCACGGCGCCGGGTCCGGCCAGTTTGCCGCCCCGGCGGATGGTCTCGTCGGTGCCTTCAATGGCTTCCAGGGCCACCACCACCTGGCGGCGCACCACCACGCACTGGCCGATGTCCAAGCGGCCGACCTCTCTGGCCACCCGCACCCCGAATTCCAGGTCCTGCATCTCTTCCGGGGAAGGAGCCCGGCGGCTGATTTGTCCGGAGGGAGCCAGGAGATCATCCAGGAACAGGGTGGAGGGGGCGATGGTAATGCCTTCGGTTTCCAGTTCTGCGGCCACCGCCCGGAGCAGGCGGTCATCCTTGCCGGCCCCGGCCCGGCGCACGACGCTCAAGGCCCGGAGGTCCGGCCGAAACTCCCGGAAGAGGCGGCCCCGGCTGATGCCGCCGGCCATTACGGCCCGCTGCACCCCCGCCTCCTTGAAGATGCGGATGATCTTCCCCAGCTGGCCCACGTAGACCCAGTGAAGCTCCTTGACCAGGGCCGCCAGGGCCGGATCGGTCTCGCCCCGGTGGGCCGCGGCTACCACCTCAACCCCCTGGCTGCGGGCGGCCTGGGCGAAAAGCAGCGGGAACTTGCCCTTACCCGCGATTAAGCCGATGTTCTCGGACATCTGCCGGCAGCAGGCCCCTCTCGGAAGTCTCCAGGAACTGGAGCAGGTGTTGTATCTCCGGTACCTCGGGATATTCCTGCCTGATCCGCTCCATGGCCTCTTTCTGGTTGAGATCGGACAGAAACAGCAGCTCAAAGGCCCGTTTCAGGCTCTGCAGGGTGGCGTCGGTAAAGCCTAGCCTCTTCAAGCCCACCAGGTTGAGGCCCACCAGCTTGGCCCGGTTACCCACGGCCATGGCATAGGGGGGCACGTCCCGGTGGACCGCGGAGCAGCCGCCGATGAAGGCGTGGCGGCCGACGCGGCAGAACTGGTGCACCGCGGACAGGCCCCCGATAATGGCGAAGTCCTCCACGGTGATGTGGCCCCCTAAGGTGGCGGCGTTGGACATGATGACCCCGTTACCCACCTGGCAATCGTGGGCCACATGGGTATAAGCCATGAACAGGTTGCGGCTTCCGACCCGGGTGACGCCGCCGCCCCCTTCGGTGCCCCGGTGCATGGTGGCGAATTCCCGGATGGTATTGTCGTCGCCGATGATGAGCTGGGATTCTTCCCCTTTGAACTTCAGATCCTGGGGAATCTCACCCAGGACGGCGAATTGAAAGATGCGGCAGCGGGCCCCGATGGTGGTGGAATCCTTGATCACCACGTGGGAGCCGATCACGGTCTCGTCGCCGATGACCACCCGGCCCTGGATCAGGCTGTAAGGGCCCACCTCTACGCCCCGGCCCAGCCGGACGGCCTGGTCAACAATGGCGGTGGCATGGATCTGTGGCATCCTCACTCCGCTTCCTGGCCCACGGCGGCCATCATCTCCCCTTCGGCCACCAGGTTCTGGTCCACGAAGACCTTGCCCTGCATCTTCCAGAATTTTTTGCCGCCCCGGATGGTCTCAACTTCGATGCGGAGCTGGTCGCCCGGGACCACCGGCTGGCGGAAACGCACCTTGTCCAGGCCCATGAGGAAGACGGAGTGGTTTCCCAAATGCTCCGGGGTGGACAGCATGGCCAGGATGCCCCCCGCCTGGGCCGCGGCTTCCACGATGAGCACCCCCGGCATGATGGGGCGGCCGGGGAAGTGGCCCTGAAAGAAAGGCTCGTTTATGGTAACGTTTTTCACCGCCACCAGGCGTTTTCCCACCTCGTAACTCAAAACCCGGTCGATGAGGAGAAAGGGGTAGCGGTGTGGCAGGATCCGCTGAATATCTTCCAGACTAAGGCTCTGGGGCAAGGTCATGTCTCCGGCTCCTTCTCCAGTCTGGCGGAGAGTTCGTTGATTTTTTGCTCCAACTGCTTCAACCGGCGGTGCATTTCCGGGAGTTTCGGCAAGAGGCCGTGAATCCTGGCGAATTCGTCCCGAAGCCGAGCCGGGGAGCCGATGACGATTTGACCCGGGGCCAGGTTGTGGGTGACGCCGGATTGGGCCGCCACCTGGACTCCGTCCCCCAACTCGAGGTGGCCCACCACTCCCGCCTGGCCTCCCAGGGCCGCGTGTTTTCCCAATTTGGTAGAGCCGGCCACCCCCACCTGGGCCACCAGGAAGGAGTGCTCCCCCACCATGACGTTGTGGGCCAGGTGCACCAGGTTGTCCATCTTGACCCCCCGCCCCACCCGGGTTTCTCCCAGGGCCCCACGGTCGATGGCGCAGTTGGCGCCGATCTCCACGTCATCTTCGATGACCACGGTGCCCAGTTGGGGAATTTTCGTGTGGCCGTCCTGGCCGGGGACAAAGCCGAAGCCGTCGGACCCGATGACCGTGCCGCTGTGGATGATGCAGCGCGCCCCCACGGTGCAGCGCTCCAGGATGGTGACGTTGGGGTAAAGCAGCGTGTCCGCCCCGAGGCGGACGCCGTCGCCGAGGACGCAGCCCGGCATGATGGTGACCCGGTCCCCCAGGGAGACCCGGTGGCCCAGGAAAGCCAGGGGCGCGATGGAAACCTCCCGGCCCAATTCCACTTCCCGGCCCAGATAAGCCAGATCGCTGACCCCGGGCCAGCGGTCCCGGGGAGGGGCAAACAGGGCGGCAATACGGGCGTAGGCCAGATATGGGTGGGGCACCACAATCAACGGCCGCCCCAGATCGGCTTGTTCCGGGGAAACGATGAACGCCGCGGCCCGGCTTCGGACCGCCGCTTTGGCATAGCGGCGCTGGGTAATGAAGGTGATGTCCCGGGGCGTGGCGGATTCAAGGGCGGCGATGCCCTCGATCGTAAGATCGGCCGGGCCCTTGAGTTCCCCGCCCAGCAGGGCCGCCAGCTCTCCCAGGGTGTGTCCCATCAAGGCATTACTGACCGAACTTGCTGCGCACCTTATCGGTGATGTCCACGTTCGGGCCCATGAACAGGAGCCCGGAGTTGCGCTTGTCCAGGACGATATCCAGTTTATTCTCCGTGGCCACCGTCTTCACCGCGGCCTCCAGTTTCTGGAACAGCGGCGCCAGTTCTTTTTCCTGGTATTGCTGCAGCTGCTTCTCGGCATCAGCCCCCTGCTTTTCAAGCTCGCTGGCCTTTTTTTGCAGTTCTTCCTGCTTGCGTTTCCTGGCGTCTTCCTTCATCAGGCCGGCCTGTTTCTGAAAATCCTCCACCTGCTTGGCAAAATCCTGGCGTCTTTGCGCGAAGGGCTTGCCCAACTCCTCGGATTTGCGCTTCAGGCTATCCTGCACCCTTTTCCCTTCGGCTGACTTGGACACTATGTCCATACCGTCGACCACGCCGATCTTGAAATCGGCCCACGCGGCCAGCGGGGTCAGAACCAGGCCTAAAACTACCAGTGAGCTGACTACCGATTTACGCATTTAATCCTCCTGAGAGAGAATGAATAAAGTTTAGCACCCCACCGGGGTGGTTTAGTTTTTATAACAGGAAATCCGTCTACTTCAAACCATCTTGCTAGAAACTCCCGCCCATGGTGAATTCCCAGGCGCTGTGCCGTTCGTAGGACTTGGGCGCCAGGTTGTAACCCCATTCCACCCGGAGGGGACCCATGGGGGAGAACCAACGCACTCCGAGCCCCACACTGGTGCGCAAAAAGGGACCGACATAGTTGGGTCCATAGACGTTGCCGGCATCGAAAAAGACGGTGCCTCCGAGACCCAGCTTCTGATAGAGGGGAAACCTGATCTCTTGGTTTAATTGCAGGAACTGGGGACCGCCGATGCGCTCATTGGTGGTCGGGTCCCGGGGGCTGATTTCTGCATATTTAAAACCCCGGATGGTGTCAATACCCCCCAGGTAGAACAACTCGTAAGCCGGCATCTGTCCCCAAGTCAATTTGTTCATCATGCCACCCCGGGCATGGACTACCCCCACAAACTTCCCTGTGATGGGGATGTACCAACCCGTCTCACCTACCAGGCGGGTAAAGGCCGTATCTCCCCCCAACCCTGCCAATTCGACACTGAGGCTGTTGTCCGATCCCTTGGTGGGGGAGAACAGGGAATCCCGGGAATCCCGGCGGATGCTCACGGAAGCGGCGCTGGTGTCATGGATATGGGACGCTTGCACCAGCACCGGGGAAGCGCCGAACACCAAATCTTTGAGGGACACGTTTTCAAACCGGTACATGCCGAAGAGCCGGGTGTACTTCCAGACCAGGGGATGGCTCACCCGGACGTCCCCGCCTACGCTGATGCGGTTGTACTCACTGTACTGCCGCTCCCAGTTGAAGGCGTCGACGCCGAAGGCCAGGGGCCGGTCAAACAGGTAGGGCTCGGTGAAGGAGGCCCGGAGCCGGTGAGAAATGGCCCCGATGATTCCCTGGATCTTGAGCTGCTGCCCCCGGCCGAAGAGGTTGTTTTGGCTGACCTCCACCATCCCCACCATGCGGTCCTGGGTGCTGTAGCCGGCGCCCACCCCGAAGGTGCCGGTGGGCCTTTCTTTAACGTTGATTTTCAGGTTCATCCGGCTGGGAGCGCTGCCCGGAGCCGTGCCGAAGTTCACATCCTCGAAGTATTCCAGGCGCCTCAAGTTCTTGATGCTCTCTTTGAGGTTGGTGGCGGAGAACAGCTCCTGCTCATAAACCCTGAGTTCCCGCCGGATCACCTTGTCCCGGGTCTTGACGTTACCGGTGATCTCGATGCGCTCGAAATATACCTTTTCACCCTTGTGGATATCGAAGGTGACGTCCACCGTCAGATTTTCGTCATGCTCCTTGACCAGGGGGACGATGTCGGCATTGGCAAAGCCTTTATCGGCATAAAGATCGGCCAGGGTGGTGAGGTCGGTTTGTAGAGTTTCCCGGCTATAGACCTTCTCTTTGGGGGTCTCCAGTTTTGCCAGCAGCTTTTCCTTGTCATCCAGCAGGTCACCTTGAAAATCCATCTTGCCCACTTTATATTGAGGGCCCTCCTGGACCGGGATGGTGACATAGATCCACTTGCCCTTGATATCTATCCGGGGTTCGCCCACCTTGGCTTTGATATAGCCGTGGTTATAGTAAAAGGCGCCGATTTTCTCCAGGTCCCGCTCCAGGTTGTCTTTGCTCAGTTTGCCCGCTCCGGTGATCCAGGCGATGGCAAAGAAGCCCTTTTCCTTGGTCTCCATGACACTGCGCAGTTCTTTGGCCTTGAAGGAGTTGTTGCCCTCAAAATTGATCTCTTTGATGGCCAGCTTGCCGCCTTCGTTGATGTGCAGCACCAGGTTGACTTCCGTGTTGCTGATGGGCGTCAGTTCATGGGTTATCTGGGCTTCGTAGAACCCCTTATCCCGGTACATGGACTGGATTTTATTGATGTTCTCCCGGATGGCGGTTTCCGAGGCCACCGAATAGGGTTTCAGATCCATGACTTCTATGATCTTGTCCCGCTTGACCTGCTTGTTGCCTTTGGTGATGATCTCTTTGATGGCCGGTTTTTCCGTCACCAGGACCGTCAGGACTCTGCCTGCCGGGGTATCGCTGACGTCGAACTTCACGTCGGTGAAATAGCCCATTTTATAGATGGACTTCAGGTCTTCCCGCAGACGGGCCGGAGAGAGGACCTCCCCCTCCCGGGTCTGCATCACCCCCAGGATGGCGTCTTTTTCGATGCGGCGGTTGCCCTTGACGTTGAGGTGGGCAATGCGCTCTTTGCCCAGGATTTTGAGGCTGCTCTCCTGGGCCAGCTGGCGGCTGAGGCCGGTGAGGGCGTTGAGGCCCGTTCCCTGGGCCTTCAGCGTGGCAGGAGCCTGGCGGCCGCTGAGATCCAGGAGCCGGGCCTCCAGGGAAAGCAGGTCGCCCACTTTCAACAGGGCGCCCCAGATGGCGATGTCGGCCCCCAGCTTGCGCCCGATCTCCTGGACCCGAGCGTCGGTGAGCGGCTCTTTAACCTGGGAGAGCTCTTTGTGCAGTTCTTCCTGGGACACCAGGGTGAAGCCGTCGGCTTTGAGGCGTTCGACAAATTCCTGGCGAACCTTTTCGCCCAGGTGTTCCAAAGGTTCCTTGCTGGTGACGGTGAACGGGAAGACTGCCACCTTTTTGAGGACAACCTCAGGTTCCTGGGCCCCAACAGGCCCTACCAGAGTCAGAATGAGCAAGAGGACTGAAATGATCAGGCGTGGTGCCAACGTTATTCTCCCTGTACGATTACAGCCTGGCCGTCTATCAGGGTGATTTGTCGATCCAGGGCCCGGGCCAGTTCCAGGTTATGGGTAACGATCACCGAAGTGAGCCCGCGTTCACGGTTGAGACCAAGGATGAGTTCGTGCACCCGGGCCCCGCTCTTGGGATCCAGGTTGCCGGTGGGTTCGTCTGCCAGGAGCACCTCGGGGTCCAGCACCAGGGCCCGGGCCACCGCCACTCGTTGCTGCTCGCCTCCCGACAGGGTGGAGACCCGGTGGGTCAGGCGTTCCTTCAGGCCCACCCGTACCAGGATGGCTTCGGCCTTCTCCCGGGCCTCGCTTTGGGGCAGCCGGGCAATGAGCGCCGGCATCATCACATTTTCCAGTGCGTTGAACTCGGGCAGCAGATGGTGAAACTGGAACACAAAGCCCACCTTGCGGTTGCGGAACGCCGCCAGGGATTTGTCGTCCAGGGAGAAGACGTCTTCCCCATCCCAGAGCATGCGCCCGGCGCTGGGACGCTCCAGGGTCCCCATGATATGGAGCAGGGTGGATTTCCCGACCCCGGAGGCCCCCACCACCGCCAGGGTCTCCCCCCGGAAGATGTCCAGGTCCACCCGGGTGAGCACCTCCACCCGGATGCCGTTGTGGCTGAAAGTCTTGGCCAGCCCCTGGATCTGGATTTTCACCGGGGTCTGAAGAGAGCTTGCTGCTGCTGCCATATCCTCCCCATCAGGGCGTAGCCCACCTTACCACTTTCACCCGGGAGCGTCAACGATTCGAGTTTTGAGTTTTTAGTTAGATGTTCCAACCCGGCCGAATAGTTAATGAGGGATCTGGAATTGGCGGCCTCAGTGCCACCGATCTACAGGCGGGTTTTTCTCCCGCCCTGGCCATCCAAAACCCAAAACCCAAAACCAGAATTTGGAAACCAAAAACTCGAAACTCAAAACTCAAAACTACTCATACCGAATGGCCTCCACCGGATCCAGGCGGGCGGCCTGCCAGGAAGGATACAGGGTGGCCAGAAAACTGATGGCCATGGCCGCCAGGATGATGGCCACCACGTCCAGCCCCTGGATCTGCACCGGCAAGGTGGAGATGTAATACACGTCCCGGGGCAGTTTGATGAACTGATAGTGTTTCAGGATGGCGCAGAGCCCCAATCCCAGCCCCAGGCCCAGGGTGGTGCCCACCCCCCCGATGACCAGGCCGTTCATGATGAAAATTTGCATGATGCTCTGGCGGGTGGCCCCCATGGACTTCAGGACGGCGATGTCCCTGGTTTTTCTCATGACCATCATGAACAGGGTGGAGGCGATGCCGAAGGCCGCCACCAGGACGATGAGGGTGAGGATGATGAACATGGCGATCTTTTCCAGTTTCAGGGCGGAAAACAGCGACTGGTTCATCTGCATCCAGTTCTTGGTGTAATAGCCGGGCCCCAGTTTCTTTTGAATGGCCGCCGCCACTTCCTCGGCGCCGTAGATGTCCTTGACCTCCACCTCCAAACCGGTGACCCGGTTGCCCAGGCCCAAGAACTCCTGGAGCCGGGGGATGCTGGTGTAGACCAGGGAGGAGTCGAACTCGTACATGCCGGAGTGGAAGACGGCGCTGACCCGGAAGGCCTTCATGCGGGGCAGCCGCCCCATGGGGGTCAGGGTCCCCAGGGGGGAGATGATGTTCAGATAGTCGCCCAAGCCCAGGTTGAGGTTGCGGGAAAGCTCGTTGCCGATGGCCACCCGGGGCGGGTCCTCGGGGGCGACGTCCGCCAGGTCGGTGAATTTACCCTGCACCATATTGAGGGCCGGGGGGCCCCCCTGGCGGATGGTCGCCAGGTCCAGCCCCCGGATGACGCCCCCGGAAATATTGCCCGGCGCCGAGTACATCACCTGGGTGTAGATAAAGGGCGCGGCCGACACCACTCCGGGAACGGTCTTGACCTGGGCCACCAACTGGCCGTAGTCGGTAACCGGAGCCCCCTGCTTCAGCACAATGACATGGGCGTTGACGCTCAAGATCTTTTTCTTCAGATCCTGGTCGAAACCGGTCATCACCCCGATGACCACGATGAGGGCCATGACCCCCACCCCCACGCCGGCCATGGAGATGAAGGTGCTGAGCGACATGAAGCCTTTCTGGCGCCTGACTCCCTTGAGAAGACGCAGGGCTACGAAGGACTCAAAAAACCCCATGAATCTTACTTCTCCGGTCTCAGCAGCGGGAAGAGAATGACGTCCCGGATGGAGGGGGAATCGGTGAGGAGCATGACCAGCCGGTCGATGCCGATGCCTTCCCCCGCGGCGGGGGGCATGCCGTGTTCCAGGGCGTAGATATAGTCTTCGTCCACCGCGTGGGGCAATTCTTCATCGCCGGCCTCATGGGCCTGCAACTGTTTCTCGAAACGGTCCCGTTGGTCCACGGGGTCGTTGAGTTCGGAGAAGGCGTTGGCTATCTCCCGCCCGGCGATGAACAGTTCAAACCGGTCCACCACCTCCGGGTCGGCGTCGCTCTGCCGGGACAGGGGGGAGGTCTCCAGGGGGTAGCCCAGGATAAAGGTGGGCTGGACGAGCTTGGGCTCCACCAGCAGGTCGAAGAGCTTGGTGAGGGCCCGGCCGTAACCCTCCCCGGGGCGCAGCGCCACTCCTTCTTCCAAGGCCAGCTTGACCAGGGCTTCCCGGTCCCGCACCACCTTGGCCGGGAGGCCCCCCAGCTCCGTGAGGGATTCCCGGAGGTCCAGACGCCGCCAGGGCCGGGTGAGGTCGACGGCCTCCCCCTGGTAGGTGAGGCTGAGAGTCCCCAGGATTTGGTCCGCCACAAAGCAGACGAGCTCTTCGGTGAGATCCATCAGGTCCTGGTAGGTGGCGTAGGTCTGGTAGAACTCCAGCATGGTGAACTCGGGGTTGTGCTGGATGGAGAGACCTTCGTTCCGGAAATTGCGGTTGATTTCGTATACCCGGTCCAGACCGCCCACTACCAGGCGCTTCAGATAGAGCTCCGGGGCGATCCTCAGATAAAGGGTCAGGTCCAGGGCCTGGTGGTGGGTCACAAAAGGCCGGGCCGTGGCGCCCCCGGGAATGGGCTGCATCATGGGGGTCTCCACCTCCAGGAAGCCCCGGGCGTCCAGAAACTGGCGCACCAACTGGATGATGCGGCTGCGTCTGGCAAAGACTTCCCGGACCTGGGGATTCACCATCAGGTCCAGGTACCGCTGCCGGTAGCGCAGCTCCACGTCGGTGAGGCCGTGGTATTTCTCCGGCAGGGGCTGGAGAGACTTGGTGAGCAGGGCAAAGCGGCTGACCAGCAGGGTGAGCTCCCCCGTCCGGGTGCGGAACAGGGTGCCCTCAAAGCCCACGATGTCACCCAGGTCCAGGAGCTTCTTGAAGCGGGCGAAGTCGTCGTCGCCCACCAGTTGCCGCTGGATATAGGCCTGGAGGCGGCCACTGCCGTCCTGGAAGTGGCAGAAGGTGGCCTTGCCGAACTCCCGCACCAGCATCAGGCGGCCCGCCAGCCGGAAGGTTTGTCCCAGGGCCTCCAACTCAGGCGCCCCCAGCGCCCCGCACTGCTCCACCACCTGGGCCACGCTGTGGCTGGGCTGAAAGCGGTTATCAAAGGGGTCGACCCCCTGGGCCCGGAGTTCTTCGAGCTTCTGCAGACGCTGGTTTTTAAGGTAGTCGGATTGTGCCATGGACCGGACCCGGGGAAATACCCGCGGACTTTGCGATATTTTTCATAAACTTAAAATTTTTAGATTATTCCCCGGCCATAGTCAAGCCCTATGTGTAAGGTCAGAGGTTTAGACGGCTAACCGCAGGAGACCGGCGGCAGGGAGAGCGCCCAATAATGAGTCCAGCCCCCGGGAGAGGGGCGCGCCGGGGAAGGGGGGCCTCCGGCCGGACCTCCTAAACCACCAGCCTCATAATCAGGTCTTATAGAAATAAAATAATTTTCGCCGGATAAACTAAACTTGACTTTAAGACGCTTCTATTACATTAATAATGTGCATAGGAAGGCCAACCCATTGGGAGATGGGGATCGCAAGCCCCCAGTCTCAGCTTGGCGGAGATCGCGGGGTTGCGGGGACCGCGGGGCAGCCGCAGCTTTTTAATTTTGTCGGAAATTAAGGAGTAGCCCGCCATGAAAAAACTGACCTTGACCGCGTGGCTCCTGGTGATTCTGCTGGCTTTTCCTTCCTGGGTCCTGGCCACCTCCGTGTATGTCTTTTCCAGCGGTGACCCCACCGAAGATTCTAAGGTGCAAAGCGTTTTGGAAGCCAGATTCGGCGCCAGCAACGTCACCGTGGGGGTCCAGTACGGGCAATTCGATGGTACCCAATCCCTAAGTTCCTATGGCGCGGTGCTGCTGCTCGCCAATTATAACTATGGCTCCGGAGGGGGGACTGGAGACATGCCTGCGGCCGGCCAGAATGCTCTTCTCGATTACGTCAAGGCCGGGCACGGGCTGGTTACCGGCGAGTGGACTATCTATAAGACTATTTCCACTGCCTTTGGAACTCTGAGAGATGCGTTTCCGGCGACTAGCCCCAACGGGGCTTTTTCTACTGATTCCTCCACCACCTACACCAAGGTAAATGCCCCGGACCAGGTGAGCCAGGGCCTGCTCGACTCCTTCACCTTCAATATAAGCCCCATAAGTGGGGGGACGGAATCCCAATTGGCCGCTAAACCTGGAGCCATTACTTTTTATTCGACTAGTTATGGCGGGGGGGTGGGCCTGGCCGGTTGGGATTACGGGACTGGCCGGGTGGCCAGCTTTTCCACCCTCATTGGCCTAACCGAGCTCGACGACTCCAACTACCAGCAACTCCTGGACAACACCCTGGAGTGGGCCGCCCAAGTTCCCATTCCCGGCGCGGTCTGGCTTCTGGGCTCCGGCTTGCTGGGGCTGGCGGCCCGGGGGAGAAAATTCCGGAAATAACCCGAATCCAAGTTCCGGTTTGCAGCCGGCGGGGCCCTCCTGGGCCCTGCCTTTTTTATGGCTCCGCAATGCGGCTTAGCTCCTGAAAACGCCGGGGGGCCCGCTCTTCCGGCCAGGGGGATAAAGAAACGGCTCATAAATGCCGACCCAAGCGGTAAAACGTGGTCGGCTCTTTCCTGAGAAGGCTGCGGACGAGAGGCCCTGAAAATGAACTATGGTAAAATTCACTTAAGATGTAGAATAGTTGTAGCAACGGGGAATTTTTGGTAAAATTTATCGTTAGGTCATGTTGTTAACTAGCTTTACTCTTGAGGTTACGACCACGGCAGGCACCGATATTCTGGACCTCACGGGCGCGGTGCAGGAGCAGGTGCGGCGGACCGGGGTGGCCGCGGGGTTGCTGACCCTGTTCGTTCCCGGCTCCACCGCGGCCTTGAGCACCATCGAGTTCGAGACCGGCGTGGTGAACGACTTGCGAGCCGCCATCCAGCGCCTTTTCCCCCAAGATATTCCTTATGAGCACGACCGCCGTTGGGGCGACGGCAACGGCTATGCCCACGTGCGGGCCGCGTTTCTCAAACCTTCTCTCAGCATTCCCGTCGAAGACGGCAAGCTCCTGTTGGGCGCCTGGCAGCAAATCGTGTTGCTGGACTTTGACAACCGGCCCCGATCGCGCCGTATCCGGGGGCAGGTCATGGGGGTCAGGCCATCAAACCTTTGAAGCCCGTCAAATCAGGCGCCGCCGACGCCATGAGCGCCCAGCTCACCTTGGCTGATAATGCCCTGGCTCAGGACCTTTACGGCGAGCACGGCAAAAATCTCCAGGTGATCAAGCGCAGTCTGGGGGTCAAATTGGAGGTGCGGGGCAACCAGGTGAACCTCTCAGGGAAAGAGTCTGACGTCCGCCTGGCCCAGCGGGTTCTCCTGCAACTCTACGAACTTCTGGCCTCGGGCTACCCGGTGGTGCCCCAGGACGTCCAGTACGCCATCAAGATCCTGCAGGACCAGGAAAGCGCCTCCGTCAAGGACATCTTCCTGGACACGGTGTACATCTCCGCCATGAAGCGGCGCATCTCGCCCAAGAGCCTCAACCAGAAACGCTACATCGAAGCCATCCGCACCCACGACATCGTGTTCGGCGTGGGCCCGGCCGGCACCGGCAAGACCTATCTCGCCATGGCCATGGCCGTGGCCGCGTTGATGAACCAGGAGTTCATCCGCATCGTGCTGGCCCGGCCGGCGGTGGAGGCCGGCGAAAAGCTGGGCTTCCTCCCCGGCGACCTGGCGGAGAAGGTCAATCCTTACTTGCGGCCCCTGTACGATGCCCTCCATGATATGATGGACTTTGAGAAGGCCTCGCGCCTGGTGCAGCGGGGCATCATCGAGGTGGCCCCCCTGGCCTTCATGCGGGGCCGGACCCTGAACGACTCCTTCGTCATCCTGGATGAGGCCCAGAACACCACTTCGGAGCAGATGATGATGTTCCTGACGCGCCTGGGATTTGGGTCCAAGGCGGTTATTACCGGCGACGTGACCCAAATCGACCTCCCCGCCGGGGTGGTCTCGGGATTGGTGGAGGCCCGGGAGTTGCTGGAAGACGTGGAAGGCATCGATTTTATCCACTTCACGGAACGGGATGTAGTGCGGCATCCCCTGGTGCAAAACATTATCCGGGCCTATGAGAGCCGCCGGGCCCGCCGGCTGGCCACCCGGTCGGAGCGCTCCGATGCCTGAGAAAGAACCGGCCGGTAAAATAAGCCGCATCTTTGGCCTGGGGCGCCTCCGGCAAAAGTTCCCCCTGGCCTTGTCCCGCAAGAGTCTCGCCTGGGCCCGGCAGGAAAAGGCCGCCAAGATATTACTCCTCCTGGGACTCAGCCTTTGCCTGACCTTCATTCTGGCGCCCAAGACCACCATGCCCCTGCGCAAATACAAGGTGGGAGATGTGGCCCGGGCAAACGTCAAGGCCATCGGGGATATCCTGGTGGAGGACGTGGAGACCACCGCCCAAAAGCAGCGGGAGTTGCTGGCCCAAACCCAGCCGGTTTTTGATCTACAGGAGGAGTTGGCGGAAAAGGCCTTGGGCCGTCTCCAGAAGGCCATGGACTTCATGCGGCGCACCAGCCAGGAGATCCTGCAGTCCGCCCAGGAGGCCCGGGCCGGCGGCAAGTCCAGACGCCGCCCCGCCGTTCCCTACCGGGCCTTGCTGGAACACAAGCCCGAGTTCGACAAGCTCCTGGGGGTAACCATCCCCACCCCCGCTTTTCACCTGCTGGCCAAGGGCGAGTTTTCTCCTTACCTGGAGGCCATGGTCAGCCAGGTCTTGGGCCAGTTTTACGCCCAAGGGGTGATCAGCAACCGCACCGTCTTCCAGCCGGAGCTCAAGGAGATCATCTTGCGCCGGCTGCCGTCCCGCAAAGAGTCGGTGGAGGTGGCGCCTTTCCACTTTGTGGGGCTGGATGAAGGCAGGAAGTCGGCCTCCGGTTACTGCCGGGAAGTAGCGGCGGAGTTCTCTCCCGCCGACCGCTGGCTGGTGTGCGATCTGACCCAGTATCTTCTGGTGCCCAACGTCTCCCCCAATTGGGCCGAGACCCAAGAGCGCCAGCAAGCCCGCCTGCAAGAATTGCAGCCGGTGTACTTCAAGGTCAAGCGGGGGGAGATGCTGGTCAGAGAGGGGGAGCGCCTCACGCCCCTGGATCTGGCCAAGCTCCAGGCCCAGACCAAAATCTACCCGCGCAGCCGGGGTTTCCTGGTCTTTCTGGGCATCTTACTCAGCCTCAGCCTGCTCTTGGTGGTTTGCTACCGGGTGGCCCGGCTTTCCCTGAGACAGTTCACCGGCCAACTGCGGGATCTGGCTTTTATCGCGGTGCTGCTCCTGGCCGGCACCGTCATTAATAAGGGTTTTTTGACCCTGGGAGAAAGTCTGGTGCGGAATCACCCCCTGGCGGCTCAAAATCTGGTCTACATGCTGCCGTTGGGGCTGGCGCCCATATTCGCCGCCATGTTCCTGGGATTGGAGATCGGCGTGGGGGTGGCCTTCCTGAGCGCCACCTTTACCGCCCTCATGGTGGACAAGCCTTTCCCCCTGTTTCTCTACTTTGCGGTGGCCGGTATGGTGGCGGTGTGGGGCGTGCAGAATTGCCGCCGGCGCAACGCCCTGATTCGGGCCGGGTTGTGCATCGGCCTGGTCAACCTCATCCTGGCGGCGGCTTTTAAGATGCTGGAATTTCCCTTTGCCGCCGGGGACCTGGTGAACGCCGAGGTCTTTGCCCTGAGCGGCGGTTTGCTCACCGGTATCCTGGCCTTGGGGCTGACCCCCATCATGGAGGCGGGATTCCGCTACTCCTCCAATATCCGGCTCCTGGAGTTGCTGAACCTGGACCAGCCTATCCTCAAAGAGTTGATGCTCCTGGCTCCCGGGACCTACCACCATTCCCTGGTGGTGGGCCAGATGGTGGAAGCCGCGGCGGAGGCCATCGGCGCCAACTCCATGCTGGCCAAGGCCGCGGCCTACTACCACGATATCGGCAAGATCAAGAAACCGGCCTACTTTGTGGAAAACCAGGCGGGCGGGGAAAACAAGCACGAAAAACTGGCCCCTTCCATGAGCAGCCTCATCCTCATCGCCCACGTCAAAGACGGGGTGGACCTGGCCCGGAAACAACAGCTGGGAGAAGGCATCATCAACATCATCCGCCAGCACCACGGCACCAACCTCATCAATTATTTTTACCACAAGGCCAAGACCCAGGCGGCCAACCCCGGCCAGGTGAACATCCAGGACTTCCGCTATCCGGGGCCCCGCCCCCAGACCAAGGAAGCGGGGCTGGTGCTCCTGGCGGACCAGGTGGAGGCGGCCTCCAAGACCCTGACGGACCCCACCCCGGCCCGCATCCAGGGCATGGTGCAGAAGATCATCAACAACGTCTTCGCGGACGGCCAACTGGATGAGTGCGAACTCACCCTGAAGGACCTGCACCTCATCGCCAAGAGCTTCAACAAGATCTTGAGCGGCATCTTCCATCACCGGGTGCACTACCCCCAGCCCGCCGAAAAGAAAAAACCTAATGGCGATCTTGATAAGCAACAGGCAAAGAAAAACGGTTCTAAGACCGGAGAGTCTCAGGAAAAAAGCCGGGAAGATCTTAAGCGCCTTGGGATGGTCTGAGGCCGAACTGAGCCTCACTCTGGTCAGCGACCGGGCCATGGCCCGGCTGAACCGGGAGACCTTCGGCCGGCGGGGCCCCACCAACGTCATCGCTTTTCCGTTGGATGGATTGGTAGTGGGGGAAGGGGGCCAGGGGCCAGTAGCACAGGCGTCCCCGCCTGTGGAAGCCCCTGCCCCCTCCCTCCAACCCCCACCCCCAACCCCCTATGGGGGTTTAAAAGGCCCTGTTCCCCTACTCGGCGAGGTGGTGATTTCCGTGGAGACCACCGTCCGCCAGGCCAGGGAATCCGGCTGGCCCTGGCAGGAACTCCTCGATTTTTTCCTGATTCACGGTATATTACATCTGTTGGGCTACGACCACGAGGACCCGGAAGCCGAAAAACACATGGACAACAAAACCTGGGAACTCATGGCCCTGCTCCACCCCAAGCTCATAAAGTAGCCAGTAGCCAGTAGCCAGTAGTCAGTAGCCGGTTTGATTTTTCAACTGGGAACCGACAACTGACTACTGGCAACTGCAAGGAGGAACCGGCGTGCCGCGATTGGAAGTGAATGTGGATCACGTGGCCACCCTGCGCCAGGCCCGCCTCATCGACGAACCCGACCCGGTGACCGCCGCGGCGTTGGCGGAGCTGGCCGGGGCCGACGGCATCATCGTGCACTTGAGGGAAGACCGCCGCCACATCCAGGACCGGGATTTAAGGCTGCTTAGGCAAACCATCAAGACCCGCCTCAACCTGGAGATGGCCGCCACGGCAGAGATGCTGGACATCTCCCGGGAAGTGCAGCCGGACCTGGTGACCCTGGTGCCGGAAAAACGGCAAGAGCTCACCACCGAAGGGGGCCTGGAGGTGGCGGGGAACCAGGCATTTCTCAGAGGATTACATGCGGCAGTTGAAAGAAGGGGGCCTCAGGGTCAGCCTCTTCGTGGACCCGGTGGCGGCGCAGATCGAGGCGGCTAAGGAAGTGGGGGCCGAATGGGTGGAGCTGCACACCGGCGCCTACGCCGACGCCCCCACCCGGGCCGAGGCCACGCGCCTCTTCCAGGAGCTGCTCACCGCGGCCCGCCACGCCAGGAGCCTGGGCCTGAAGGTGAAGTGCGGCCACGGCCTCAACTACCGGAACATCAAGCCCTTCAGGGGGCGGGAGGAGTTCGCCGAGTACTCCATCGGCCACGCCATCATGGCCCGGGCCATCCTGGTGGGCATCGAGCGGGCCGTTAGGGAGATGATTGAGTTGATTCGGGGGTGAGAATCTCATAGTAATTATTTGCTAAGGAAGGCAATAATGATCATTATAAACATAGATCTTGGACCGGAGCAGGCGGGAATTACCAAGGAACGGATTCGAGAGATGGTTACTTGGCGTCCAAGGCGGATGCAACTTATTCATGAATGGCCAAATGCGCTTCACGAGCCAGATACTCCTGAAAGAGACTGGAGCATGGTACTGCCTTTTTGCGAAACTTTTCGAAATACTTTTAATTCAATGTGCCCAGTAGAATCTATAGGTTTAAGGGAGAGTAAGGGACGCTGTTTCACATTCCTGCCTGATGCTAAATATACTGATGAAACACTTGAGCACGTGAGACAATGGCTCGCGACCGTTGGGCATTATGTAGCTATACGTGATTGCTTGGCTCTATCTTTTGCACTTGATTACGATAGGGAAGAAGGCAATCCAGAAAAACCGCAGACTATGATAGGTGCTCTGAGGACGAGGGCGAAGCCTTACGATGGCCAACCAAAGGCAGATACCTTGATTGCCGCTGACGAATTGATAGATGCTTGTCTGGAATTTATTAAAAGTATTACTTGCTATCAAGATATTGATGTAGTGGTGGCCATGCCGCCATCAGACCCGACTAAGCCATTTAACCTTCCCCTTTATCTTGCAGCACGTATTGCCTGTGGTCTTGGCAAGCCTGACCTCAGTGGTACTTTACATACAATAGCTACTAGAACTGGTTTAAAGGAGGTACAATTAGAGCAAAAACTTGAAATTATAGAAGGAACAATTAAGGTTGAGGGAGAATCACTTCAAGGAAAGATAGTATTACTTGTTGATGATCTTTACCAATCGGGAATATCTATGAATTATGCAGCGATGTTGATGTTGCAAGCAGGAGCGAGAAAAGTTTATGGCTTGGCTTGCGAAAAGACTTGTAGCAATGATGATAATGTTAGAAGGAGAGGGAGATGATACACGAGTCTGACTCTTTTCATATTCTTCGCCTTTTGGAAACACCTGGCGTAGGACCGGGTAAGGTAAAAACAATTTTAGACATAGCAGCTAACCATCGAATGACTATAGACGAGCTCATAGCTGATCAAAAAATTATCAAAAAATTTATAAAAGAATCACAACTTAATGCATTTTTTTCAAATGAAAAATCTGTTCAAGATTTATGGTATCGTCTTTTAGATATGGGAGTTGATATTGTAACGATTAATGATATTAGTTATCCAGATTCTTTAAAGATGCGCCTTGGAAAAAAAGCTCCTCCTTTTTTAACAGTTCTTGGTAAAAAGTCTTTATTAAAGAAACCATCAGTTGGATTCTGCGGCTCTAGAAAAGCAAGTAATAAAGGTATTGAGACGGCAAGAGATTGCGCTCAACAACTTTCAAGTGCAGGCCT
Source organism: uncultured delta proteobacterium (assembly GCA_963790655.1). Lineage (GTDB taxonomy): Bacteria > Desulfobacterota > Desulfobaccia > Desulfobaccales > 0-14-0-80-60-11 > DASWLF01. The sequence goes on from CAWBPT010000007.1 coordinate 46,212, forward strand.
GAATATCGTATCTGGATATGCAGCTGGAATAGACATGACAACCCATTGTGCTGCACTTGAGGTTGGAGGTACGACTACTATAGTATTAGCTGAGGGTATTTTAAATTTTAAAATAAAAAAAGACATTAAGGAATTCTTTGACTTATATAAAGTGTTGGTAATAAGCGATATATTACCAGGAGTAACGTGGAGTGTCCGTAATGCCATGGAGCGAAATAAAACTATATGTGCTCTATCCCGCGCAATGATTCTTATCGAGTCTGGAATTAATGGCGGGAGCATGGCTGCAGGAAAAAGTTGTTTAAATCTTGGGATCCCGTTATTTGCACCAGTCTATGAAGGGATGCCACCCTCGGCAATTGGTAACCAGAAGCTACTTAATGAGGGTGCAAGGAAATTATTAAAGAGTCGTACGTCCAATAAGGCGAATCTATCCAATGTGCTAGCAATATTTAATGAATCAAAGGATAAGATAAAAGAAATTTCAAATGATAGCCAAAGCGGTAAATTATGGGAGGCTTGAAATTAAAGACCTCATCGACCTCCACGTTCACTCCGCCGCCTCCGACGGCTCTTATCCGCCGGCGGAAGTGGTGCGCTACGCCAAGGAGGGGGGGCTCAAGGCCATGGCCCTCACCGATCACGACACCGTGGAGGGCCTGCCCGAGGCCGTGGCCGCGGGGGACTCACTGGGGGTGGAAGTCATCCCCGGGGTGGAGATCAGCGCCCGCTTCCCCGGAGGCACCATGCATATCCTGGGGTTGTGCATCGATTACACCAACGGCCACCTGGACGAGCGCCTGGCCGTCTTGAAGCAGGCCCGGGCCGACCGCAACCCCCAGATCATCGCCAAGCTCAACGCTCTCGGCATCCCCATCACCATGGCGCAGGTGGAGAAAATCTCCGGGGGCGGCCAGGTGGGCCGGCCCCACATCGCCCGGGCCTTGCTGGAGTCCGGCTACGTCCAGGACCTGCAAGAGGCCTTCGACCAGTACCTGGGCTGGCACCGGGCCGCCTACGTCAGCAAGTTCCGCTTTCCCCCGGCAGAGGCCATCGCCATGATCCGGGACGTCCAGGGCGTCCCTGTCCTGGCCCACCCCTTCACCCTGGGCCTGGGCTCCGCCTTTGCCCTGCGGCATCAGCTCGCCGCCCTGAAGAAGCTGGGCCTGGCCGGCATTGAGGTCTTCTACTCCGAGCACACCCCGGAGCAGGAAGCCCTCTACCTCAAGCTGGCCCGGGAGCTGGGCCTCCTGGTCACCGGCGGCTCCGACTACCACGGCGCCAACAAGCCGGAGATTACGCTGGGCAGCATGCCCTCCCAGGCCAGGCTCACCTACGACCTGGTTGAAGCGCTGAAGGCCTGGCGCCGCCGGGAGTACAACCTGAAAGTTGCATAAAGGATATGTCAGGGTATTGTGCCACTGTCAAAGCCCCCTCTTGCCAGCATGTATTCTGCGCCAAAATTTTCATATTGACAGATCCATGAGTTTTAGGTAGAAGATGAACATTCCGGGGACGAACCCTGGGGTGCACTAACCAACTTTCTGAATATCAAGCCACGAAGGCCGGCCCAGAAGGGCCAGGAACTCGTGGCTTTTATTTTTGGTGATCCAGGAAGGAAAGACATGCACATTTCCGAAGGAGTGCTCAGTCCGGCGGTGTTGGGTGGAGGCGCCGCTCTGGCGGTGGTGGGAACCGCCATCGGCCTGAAAAAATTAGATTATGAGGCCATCCCCCGGGTGGCCATCCTGTCGGCGGCTTTCTTCGTGGCCACTCTTATTCATGTGCCGATAGGCCCGGTGGCGGAGCACTTGGTGCTCAACGGCCTCATGGGGCTGCTCTTAGGCTGGATGGCCGTCCCCGCCATTCTTATCGCTCTGTTCTTGCAGGCCCTGCTCTTCCAGTTCGGGGGCCTGACGACGTTAGGGGTGAATACGGTCACCATGGCGGCCCCCGCGGTCATCTGTTTTTATGCCTATCGCGGTTTATTGCGCCGCCAAGGGATTATCGCCGGGGTGGCTGCCTTTGCCTGCGGGGCCACGGGCATTTTGCTGAGCGGGGTGCTGGTGGCCGTCGCCCTCATCACCACCGGACAGGCTTTTCTCGAAGTGGCCGAACTGGTCCTGCTGGCGCATATCCCGGTGATGCTCATCGAAGGCGTCATTACGCTGTTTATTTTCCTGTTTCTCAAGAAAGTCCGCCCTGAAATGTTGGAGGGAATCTATGCGTGAAAAATGGTTTTTAGGGAAACTGCATCGGCCGGATCTCTGGGTTCAGGGAGTCTTCTTGATTCTGATTATCTGCGCTTTCACGACTCCCGCCCTGGCCCATCGAGTCCTAATCTTCGCCTACGCCGAGGGCGACACCATCCACACGGAAAGCAAGTTTGTGCCCAACACGCCGGTGCGCCAGGGTAAGATCCTGGTCCTGGACCCGAAAACCGACAAGGTCCTGTTGACCGGCCAAACTGATGATAAGGGGAAATTCTCCTTCAAAATCCCCCCCGAAGCTGCGGCGCAGAAGCTGGATCTGAAGATCGTCATAGAAGCGAGCATGGGCCACCGGGGAGAATTCCTGCTCAAGGCCCGGTGATGCTCACCGCAGGCGTCATTACGCGGTTTATTTTCCTGTTTCTCAAGAAAGTCCGCCCTGAAATGATGGAGGGAATCTATGCGTGAAAAATGGTTTTTACGGAAACAATACCGGCCGAATCTCTGGGTTCAGGGAATCTTCTTGATTCTGATTATCTGTGCCTTTACCATCCCCGCCCTGGCCGCGCCCCCAACCCCGGCAGCTCCGGGGGACAAAGTCGCCAGCATAGATCAGCAAGCCCTGGAAGCCACCTTGAACAAGGCCCTGGATCGCCAGCTCGCCCCCATCAAGGAAATGCTCACCGACTTGACTATCCACCGCACAACTCCTACGGACATCATCGGCGGCATCGGTTATATCCTGGGCCTCTTCGGCCTCTGGGCCTATTGCCTGAGCAAGAGGAAGAAAAATTCTTGAGTGCCATTGGAGAGCCCTTTTCCGAAGGCGCCTCCCTGGCGCACCGTCTTGATCCCCGGGGCAAGATCGTGGTGGCCAGCCTCTTTGCCATCCTGATGGCCGTTTCCAAGAGCTATGTGGCGACCCTGGCCGGGCTGGCGCTGGCCTTGATCTGCCTGGCCTTGGCGCGTCTCCCCGTGAAAAAAGTAATCGTGCGGCTACTGGCGGTGAACAGTTTTATTTTTTTCCTTTGGTTCGTCTTACCGCTGACCTATCCGGGAGATGCGGTATGGCGCTTCGGACCTCTGGCCGCCACCCGGCAGGGACTGATCTTTACCGGCTTGATCACCCTGAAGTCCAACGCCATTATTATCGCCTTGATTGCCCTGGTGGCCACCGTGCCGATCATTACCCTGGGACAGGCAATGCATAATCTGCGCTTTCCCGACAAGTTGTGTCATTTGCTGCTGTTTACCTACCGCTACCTCTATGTCTTTGAGCAGGAATTCCGTCGCCTGGTCCAGGCTATGAAAATCCGAGGCTTTCAGCCGCGTACCAATCTCCACACCTATCGCAGCGTACGCCTATCTGGCGGCCATGCTGCTGGTGCGCAGCTATGATCGGGCCGACCGCGTTTTCCAGGCCATGTTGTGCCGGGGTTTTCACGGGGTCTTTTATAGCCTGCGGACCTTTTCCTGGCAGCGCCGCGATGGGATTTTTGTGGTGGTATCAGTGGTGGCGTTGGCGGTGCTCCTCTATCTGGAGTGGCGGAGCCCCATCCTTCTGTGAGGATATGATGAGCGAACCTTTGATCGAGTTGCATGACATCACGTTTACCTACCCCGGCGCCCCCGAACCGATTTTCCAGGACTTTAACTTTCAGCTCCTGCCGGGCAACCACCTCGGCCTCATCGGTCCCAACGGCTGCGGCAAGACCACCCTCTTGCACCTGATCATGGGACTGTTGCGCCCCCAGGCGGGCAGCATCCTCGATTTTCGGGCAGGAAGTCAAAAAAGAGAAGGATTTTGTCGCGGTCCGGCAAAAGGTGGGCCTGCTGTTCCAAAATGCCGACGATCAGCTCTTCTGTCCCACCGTCCTGGAAGACGTGGCTTTCGGTCCTTTGAATCAGGGAAAGCCGCCGGCCGAGGCGATAGGCATCGCCCGGGAGACCATGGCGCGGCTGGGTCTGCAGGGCTTCGAAGAGCGGGTGACTTATAAGCTTTCCGGGGGCGAGAAGAAGCTGGTCTCCCTGGCCACCGTCCTGGCTATGCAGCCGCAGTTGCTCCTGCTGGATGAACCTACCTCCGGCTTGGATGAGAACACCAAACACCGCCTCATGCATATCCTGCAAGACCTGGACATCGCTTACATGATCGTCTCCCATGAGCAGGATTTTTTAAACCACACCGTGAAGGAATGCTGCCATGTGCATGGGCACTGCTGTCAACCTATTTCAAAGCCACAGGGGGAAATGTAGGTATGAAAAAAGTGCGATATTTTTTCATTTTGCTGCTGGTTCTAACGCTTAGTCTGCCCACGGCGGGATGGGCTGCGAAGGATGCCAATACCGCCGAAGAGGTCGGGGGGCGCGGGGAAGGATTCCAGCCGGAGGGGAAGGAAGAAGCCAAGGAGGGAAAGAAAGGAGGAAGCCAAAGAAGATGAATGCCCGTCCACCTTCGGTCCCATCATCACCGACACCGCCATTCCCATTGAGAAAGGGAAATTTGCCGTCCAGCCCACCTTTGGCCTGGGCTTCGTCACCAACAACTTCAGCCCAGAGCTGGCGCCGGGTTTCGGCGGGGGGCAATTTTCAGTCCTTCAATATGAGCTGGAAGTTTACTTATGGCCTCATCAATAACCTGGAAGTGTACACGGTAATTCCCTATATCCAAAACTGGGCCAACAATGTCGATAACCGGGCCCGGATGGGGAACGTGCCGCCAAATTCGGAGGGCTGGGCGACATCAGTCTCACTTTGAAGTATCGGCTGGTGGAAGAAACCCAGGCTCTACCCACAGTCAGCGCCATCTTTACCCCGACTTTCCCCAGCGGCCACTTTCGCCTTCTCAACCCCGGCCTTTTGGGGATTGACGCCATTGGCGGGGAGCCTATGTCTTCACCCCGGCTTGAATCTGTCCAAATACGTCAAGCCCTTCATCTTTTACGGCAATCTCTGGTACTCCATGCAGACTGCTTTGACACCCGGGGAGAGGATGAAGATGGTAATTCCAGCAATATCCGTAATTACCCCCGGGATTTTGTCACTGTGAACCTGGCGGCAGAGTATCCCATTACTAAAAAATGGGTGGCTTGCTTGGAGTTAACCAGCACCTGGGATGGCGGGCGCCTGTTCGGCCATCAGGCCAACTTGCCCCCCACAGCTTTGCTTTCCCTGTCGCCGGAGATCGAGTACATGGCCACGGACAAATTCTCCCTGGCTTTAGGGGTGAACATTGACCTGGCGGGGAAAAACAACTCCGCCAATATCACCCCCTTGTTTTCCATGGTGTATGCTTTTTAAAAATGCCGAAAGGAGGACCATCGTATGAAACGGTGGCAGCTTGTTGGAACAAGCGTTTTGGGCCTGATGCTTTGGGGTGGGGCGGTAGCCGGCCCAGCCTGGAGCCAGGGCCGGGGCCAGGGCTTCCGGCCCTGCCCTTATGCGCCTTATATGTGTCCGGTGAAGGGCACCTGCAAGCCCTTTGACGAGAGCGGCAAGGTAGTGCAAGTGCTTACCGAGACTTTGGAGGAAGGCATGTACCCCGGCATGGCGGTGGTGGTGGACACCAAGAACCGGGGACAGGTGCACGTCAGCCTGGGCCCGGTCTGGTACCTGGAGCGCCAGGAGTTCGAACTCAAGCCCGGAGACGAAGTGCGGGTCAAAGGGATGTGTGAGAAGGTGAAGGACGGGAAGCTGCGGGTGATCGCCTTTGAGCTCACCAAAGGAGATTATGTTCTCCAACTGCGGGATTCCCAGGGCCGCCCCAATTGGGAGGCCTGGCGAAAAAGGTAGCCTATAAGCGGGCTGCGCCTGCCTAAGATTAAAAAGTGAATGGAGGGAATTATGCAACGTTTCTTCACGATAGGTCTATGCCTGATGCTCGTCTTCGGCCTGGCCGACGTCAGCCAGGCTCATTTCGGCGTGATCCTGCCGGACAAATCCATGGTGATGCAGGGGGACAACCCCAACCTGGAACTGACCCTGGCCTTCTGCCATCCCTTTGAACAGAATGGCATGGACCTGGCCAAACCCAAGAAGTTCGGCGTTCTGGCCGGGAAAGAAAAAACCGATCTCTTAAACACCCTCCAGGAAACCAAGGTTCTGGATAAACAGGCCTGGAAAACCGCCTATACCCTGAAAAAGCCGGGCATCTATGCTTTCTATTTTGATCCCTACCCCTTACTGGGAACCGGCGGAAAATAAATATATCATTCACCAGACCAAGACCTATGTGGCCGCCTTCGGCGCCGAAGAGGGTTGGGATGAGGAAGTGGGCCTCAAGGCGGAAATCGTGCCCTTGACCCGGCCCTTCGGCCTCTATGCCGGCAACGTCTTCCAGGGGGTGGTGAAATTCAAAGGCAAGCCCGTGGCCAACGCCGATGTGGAAGTGGAATACTGGAACACCGACAAGAATGACCGCGCCCAATGACTATTTCGTCACCCAGGTGGTAAAAACCGATAAAAACGGCGTCTTTACTTTTGCGGTGCCCAAGGCCGGCTGGTGGGGTTTCTCCGCCCTTAACACCGAAAAGCAGGCCATCCAGCATACGGATGGCACGAAAAAGGACGCCGAATACGGGGCCGTGCTCTGGGTGCAGTTTACCGATTGGCCGGCGGCGAAATAAAAGGAGATAATCCATACAAAAAGGATTCCAAATAGCGGAAGAACATAATTTCTCTGATTTAGGCGGCCGCGAACGCCTTCTTCGAGGTGTCCGCCGGAGAATGACCGTTCGCGGCCTGTTTTTCGGCCAATCTTCTGTTTAAAAATCTCACAGGCAGGAAACCCAAAGGGAGACTTGATAGGGAAAGGACAAATGGTTAAAATTAAAGAAATAAACAGAAAGGAGGAGAGATCAATGTGCTGCCATAACAAGGACAAGCATGAGCATGAGCATAAGCACGATGCGGCGGCTCATAGCCATGATGGTCATGAGCACAGCCACGAGGCTAAGACTCATAGCCATGAGCACACCCACGATGAAGGGCATCACCAGCACGGGCACACCTGCTGCCATTAACGGAAAGCCACGATTCTGCTAACTAATTAAGCCACGAAGGCCTATTCCGGTCTGAAGACTGGAAAAAGAGCGTTCGTGGCTTTCCTGTTATTTCTGCTTCAATATCCCCGGTAATCCGCCGTTTTAAAGAACCTTCCCTTATAAAAATAGCTAGCAGCGTTCAGCCTTCAGCCAAGACCTGGTGGACGTAGGCGGTCAACTGCGTCGGGTGGGCCTGGCCCGCCAGACCTTCTTTGAAGAACGGCCGTAGGGGCGGGCTTCGCCTCCAAGGGGGTTCCCAAGCAGGAGCTTGGGAACCAGCAGCAATAATCTGTTTATATCGAAAAGTTTTTTCATAAAAGCAGTCTTTGGTGGCACAGGCTTCCAGCCTGTGCTGGCCGGAACCTTGCATTTTTGTCTCGATCTGGTAGAGTGATGCCGCTGCCGCGGCTAGTAGGTTGTTTCCCCCTGTCCTTTAAATTTCGGCAGAAAACATGGCTACCATCAACGATCTGGTCCTGGTCCACATGGACCGCAAGCCCGCGTTTTACGCCCGCGTCAACGACATCAGCCCCGACGTCAAGCGGGGCTGGTATCAGGTGGAGCTGCTGGCCCTGACCTTGCCTCCCCAGGTCATGGTCTGGATCCTGGAGGAATCCCACCTGGGCGGCGAGGAGTTCAGCATGGGGGGCCGTCCGGTGCAGCTGGTGCTCATCCCGCCGAAACCCGCTCCCAAACCCGGATCTTCCCCGGAAGGCAAGGGCAAGATCATCCCGCTGGTTCGGAAGACCTGATCCGTAAACGTGTAGTAAGGTCAATCCTTACCGGACCTGCTGTTCCCAAGGTCAGGCAGGGGCGGTGCGCGCCCGCCCTACCGGGTTCTGAAGTTAAGGGTTGGCGGTGGCAATTTAAAACCGATCAATCAGTCCTGCGGTCCCGCCAGTCCCGGGCCGGGGTATACATCCAGTATTTCTGCCACCAGGGCATCTTGCGCCAGATAAAGAGCAGCTTCAGGTAGTAGAGGTAGCGGTGCCGGGAAATGGCCTTCCGGACCTTCCCCGGGGTAGCCGGGTCCAACCCGGGGTTCCGGGGATCAACGGGGCGGGCCAGCACCTGGAAAGAATCCCGGCGCCACACCTGCAGCCGCTCCACCTGCCAGCCGGCCTTTTGCAGCAGCAGACTCAAGGTGGTGGGGCAAAAATAGAAATTGTGAGCCAGGGAAAACAGGCGGCGGAAACTAACCTTGGGAGTGAGAATGTTGGGAGTCTCCAGGAAGAGCCGGGTGTCAGGATGGGCCAGGGCCCTGGTTTTCACCAGGAAGGCCAGGGGGTCCGGGAAATGTTCAATCACGTGGGAGGCCAGGATGAGATCGAACTTCTTATCCGGGAACTCCACGTCTTCGAACCGCGCCTTAATAACCTCCAGGCCGGCATGGGTTTGGGCGTATGCGGCCTGCTCCGCATCGGGTTCCACCCCCACCACCCGGGCCCCCAGGGCTTGGAGTTTGCCCCCGACTATTCCCAGGCCGCACCCCACCTCCAGGACCCGGCAGCCGGAGCGGAAATGGTCCTGGAACAAGGGCCACTGCAGGTGCCAGCGCCTCTCCTGCTTGCGTTGTTGCCGGGCGTCCAGGATGGAGTCCGTGTGCAACTTGCGAAAACTCAAGGCCAGGTCCTGACGGTCCCCGTCTTCGATCACCGGGTTGTGGTAGACCATGCCGCAGATGCGGCAGCCCACCGTGGAGACCCACAGGCCCTGCTGTTGCCGCCGGGCTATCAGGAGGGTGTCATCCTGTTCGCACAGGGGGCAGCGGATTAATTGCATGACGCAGAACAGCTTGAAAATGATAAGAACAAATGCGACCCCCGGGCGCAGGAATGCTTGAAGCTTGAGGACTCCATCGTAATTTGTATTGTAATTAACTTTGTGATTTTAATAAAATTAATAATAAGTCAATTTTCTGTCCCATAAACTGCGGTTTTTCCCCATGCGAATTTTATTGGTGCAACCCACTACCAAATACCCTGACCGGCGGCCCTTGCGCAGCCGCAGCCGCTGGCTGGTAGGAATAACTTTGCCCTACCTGGCGGCCCTGACTCCCAAGGGCATCCAGGTGGATCTGGTCGACGACCGTCTTGGCCCCATTCCCTATCAGCGGGACTATGACCTGGTGGGCATTACCGCCACTTGCGCCACTGCCGAGCGGGCCTATCGAGATCTCCCGGGAGTTTCGCGCCAGGGGCCGCCAGGTGGTGATGGGCGGGTTTCACGTCTCCCTGCACCCCGAAGAGGTGTTGGAGCACTGCGACGCGGTGGTGGTGGGCGAGGCGGAGTCGGTCTGGGCCCAGGTGCTGGAAGACGCCCGGGTGAAAAGGCTCCAGCCCCGCTACCAGGCCCCCCAGTTCCACGACCTGGCGGGACTGCCCCGGCCCCGCCTGGAACTGGTGGATTTAAGCCACTACCGGGTAAAGATCATCCCCACCCAGACCTCCCGTGGGTGTCCCTATCACTGCGCCTTCTGCGAGGTGCCCATCGTTTACGGCCATACCTACCGGCGCCGCCCCCTGGAAGAAGTCATGGAGGAGATCAAGGCCAATGTGCGCCTCACCGGCCTCAGGAACATCTACTTCATCGACGACAACCTCACCGGGCACCGGGACTATGCCAAGGAACTCTTCCAGGCCCTGATTCCCTTGAAACTCAGGTGGAGCTGCCTGTGGACCATCAACACCTCCCGGGACGAGGAACTGCTGGACCTGGCGAAAAGATCCGGCTGCAACCACGTGAACATCGGCATTGAGAACGTCTGCCAGGAGTCCATCTCTTCCATCGACAAGGTGCAAAACCCGGTCAAGGAGTACGAGTGGCTCTTGCAGCGCCTCCGGGAGCGAGGCATCTTCTACTCCCTGAATTTCATGTTTGGCCTGGACGGGGACCACAAAGAGCTGTTCGACGAGACCCTGGCCTTTTTGGAAAAGGTCAAGGTCCCCATGGCCTTTTTCAACGTGGCCACTCCCCGGCGGGGCACCCCCATGTGGGACCAGCTCCACCAGGAAGGCCGGGTGCACAACCCCGAGGCGGAAAAATATCTGGGAATGGTCTGCAACTTTTTCCCCAAGCACCTGACCCCCGAGGAGTGCGAGGCCGGGGTGTGGCGCTGCTTCCAGAAATTTTATTCTTTTTCCTCCATCTGCCGCCGCCTGTTGCTGCCACCCACACGCTACGTTTTCCAGGGATTACCCAGCAACCTCTTCTTTCACTGGTCGGCGGCGCGCAAAATCGACCCGGTGGATTTTTATTGATGCAACGCCGGGAAGGCGGCCCGAATGCCTTGGATGACAAACTCCACCGCCAGGGCGGCCAGGATCAGACCCATGATGCGGGTTAAGAGTTTGATGCTGCTCTCTTTCATGAACGCCAGGATTTTATCGGCGAAAACGAAGACCAGGTAGGTGAGAACCAACATTATCAATGCCGCCAGGATAATGAGCCCATTTTCCAACTGGGTTTTGGCCCGGCTGGCCAGCACCAGGACGGTAGTGATGGCCCCGGGGCCGCTGAGCATGGGTACCGCCAGCGGCACCAGGGCCATGTCCCGGTAATTCTTAGTCTCGAGTTTGGAGGCGGCGTCGGCGCGGCTGAAGGTGCCCCGGGCTTCCAGCATATCGAAGGCGATGCGGAAGAGGATGAGGCCGCCGGCTATTTGCAAGGCCGGCAAACTGATGCCGAAGAATCGAATGATAAAGCGCCCCACAACCGTGGACACGGTCAGGACCAGAAAAGAAAAGAGGCAGGCCCGCCAGGCCAGATCCCGCGCTTCTTGGGGAGAAAGTTGTCCGGCCAGAGCCAGATAAGGGAAGACGTTGCCGGGCGGGTCAATGATGACGAACAGAGAAATCAGGCTGGTAATGAAAAAAGACCAGGTGGGCCCCAGAAAATCGTGCACTATGAGCACCTTAGGGTAGAAGGATAATTTATGGCCAGCTATCAGGTAAACAAAACCTACCAGGAAATTAATGACAAAATTCGGAAAGGTCAAGCGGTGGTGGTCACCGCGGAGGAGATTATTGACCTGGTGCGGCGCAAAGGCGAGGCGGAGGCGGCCCGCACCGTGGACGTGGTCACCACCGGGACCTTTTCCCCCATGTGCTCCTCCGGGGCTTTCCTCAATTTCGGCCACGCCAAGCCGCCCATCAAGGCCTCCAAGGTGTGGCTCAACAACGTGCGGGCTTATGCCGGGCTGGCCGCGGTGGATATCTACATCGGCGCCACCGAACCCACGGTGGACGACCCTCTGAACAAAGTCTACCCCGGCGAGTTCAAGTACGGCGGGGGCCACGTCATCCAAGACCTGGTGGCGGGCAAGGCCGTCCACCTGGAGGCGGATGCTTATGGCACCGACTGCTATCCCAACAAGCGCCTGGAGAAGGACATCACTCTGAAGCAGATGGTCAACGCCATCCTCTGCAATCCCCGCAACTGCTATCAGAATTACAACGTGGCGGTCAACCTCTCCAACCGCACCATCTACACCTATATGGGACCCTTGCGCCCCCAGGCCGGCAACGCCAATTTCTGCACCGCGGGTGAGCTCAGCCCCCTGTTCAACGACCCTTACTACCGCACCATCGGCATCGGCACCCGCATTTTCCTGGGAGGAGGTGTGGGGTACGTGGTGTTCCCCGGCACCCAACATAATCCGGCCAAGCCCCGGGCCGAGACCGGGATTCCCCTGGGCCCCGCCGGCACCCTGATGGTGATGGGCGACCTGAAGAAGATGAACTCCAGGTATCTCGTGGGGGTAAGCCTCCTGGGCTACGGCTGCTCCCTGTCCGTGGGCCTGGGGATACCCATACCCATCTTGAATGAGGAGATGGCGCATTTCTGCGGCATCAGGGACGAGGAAATCCTGGCGCCCATCGTGGATTACGGCTCCGACTACCCCGCGGGCACCGGCCGCATCCTGGGCCACGTCAGCTACGCCCAGCTGAAAAGCGGCGCCATCACCCTGGAAGGCAGACAGATCGCCACGGTGCCCCTGTCCAGTATGGTGCGGGCCCGGGAGATCGCCCGGCTCCTGAAGGACTGGATCGAGTCCGGGAAGTTCCTGCTGGGAGAACCGGTGGAACTGCTGCCCTCGGCCGACGATATCCACTGCGTCCCCACCGCCAGCCGGGACAGTTGAGGGAGAGATGAGGCGGATTTTGGGGGAGGACCAGGGACTTTTTCGTAAGTGGTCCCTGCCCTCCCCCAAACCCCCTCCCAACCCTTTAAGGGGGCCGGGGAAGGGTGGCTGAAGCCACAACTTCCCCAGCCATAGAATCCTGTGAATGATGCAGAAACAATCAATCACTGAAGGCTTAAGCGATCTGGAAAACCACCTCTGCCGCCGGCCCCGGGCGGCTTTGCTCTTCTCCGGCGGGCTGGACTCCAGCCTCCTGCTGGCGGTGGGCGCCCGGGTCTTGGGGGAGGGCCTCACGGCCATCACCTTCACCGGGCCCCACATCGTACCGGGGGAACTGTATGCCGCCTACGCCCTGGCCCGCCGCCTCCGGGTAAGACACCTGGTCCGGGAGATCGATCCTTTGGAACTGCCCCAGTTCCGGGAAAACACCCGGGAGCGCTGTTATGCTTGCAAGCGGGCGGTAATCGAGGCGGGTCTGAAGCTGGCGGCGGCCCTGGACACCCCGGTCTTGTGGGACGGCACCAACCTGGACGATCTCAGCGACTTTCGCCCGGGCCTGAAAGCGGCCCGGGAGTTGGGGGTGGTAAGTCCCCTGCTGGAGGCGGCCCTGGGCAAGGCGGCCATCCGGAGCCTGAGCCGGGCCTTGGGCCTGTCCTGGCGCAAAGCGGCCCAAAGCTGCCTGGCTACCCGCTTCCCCGATAACACCCCCTTAACCAGGGAAGACCTGGCCCGGGTGGGGCAGGCGGAGGCCTGGCTGCGCCGCCGGGGCTTCAGCCACGTGCGCCTGCGGCTGAACGGGGCCGGGGCGGTGCGCCTGGAGCTGATCCCGTCGGAGTGGCACAATTTTCTCAGTCCCCAGGTACAGGGTCCTTTCGGCGCCCTGGTCAGCCGCCTGGGCTGGGGGAGTCTGTGCCTGGATTCGCCTGGGTGAGCCAAGGTTTTTTTAGCGTTTGCCATAAATTTATGCCGATTGCTGATCTTAAAATTCCCCTAAAGCCGATGCTGTTCACTTTAGCACCGACTACTAATTTGTCATTCTGAGGGAGCCGAAGGCGACCGAAGAATCTCTAAATACGAGATGCTTCGCTTCGCTCAGCATGACAAGAAGACGGAAAAAATGTAGGGTGGGCACTGCCCACCAATTCCTTAGAAAAGAACCGCTTAAGTGAACCGTATTGTCCTTAAATCTCATTAGGGTCCGAAGGATTTTTTGCATTGCTGGTTAAAATGATAAATGAAAAATGGAGCCGCAGGCTTACCGTGAAAACCCAAACTGTGAAAACCCAAATCCCCCTAAGTCCCCCTTTTTCAAAGGGGGACTTTTAAAAACCCCCCTTTAATAAAGGGGGGTAGGGGGGATTTTTCATCCGCCTGGGGGTGTTCGATGGCGGCCATGAATGTTTAGCCTGTGACAGCACAGGCTTACGGAACAGTCCCTGGCCCTCCCCCACCATCATCACAATTATTATGACCGAAAAAATTCGCGCCCTGGGCCTCTTTTCCGGGGGCCTGGACAGCATGTTGGCCGCGGCGCTGCTTCGGGCCCAGGGCCTGGAAGTCACCCTGCTCTGCTTTGTGACGCCTTTCTACGGGGCGGACCGAGCCCGGGAGTCCGCCGCCCATCTGGGTCTGCCCCTGCTGGAGGTGGATCTCACCGAAAAATTCTGGCCCCTGATGTTCGTCCCGCCCCACGGTTTCGGCCGGGGGCACAACCCCTGCATCGACTGCCACCTCTTGATGGTCCGGGAGGCCGGGCGGGTCATGGCCGGGCAGGGGTTTCATTTCATCTTTACCGGGGAGGTCCTGGGCCAGCGGCCCATGAGCCAGAACCGGGGGTCCCTGAATCTCATCGCCAATAAGTCGGGTTTGGGAGACTTGCTGCTCAGGCCCCTGAGCGCCAGGTTACTGAAAACCACCCGGCCGGAGCTGCTGGGCTGGGTGGACCGGGAACGGCTGCTCAATCTCAGCGGCCGAGGGCGCAAGCGCCAGATGGCCTTGGCCGAAACATACGGCATCACTCGGTATCCGGCGCCCGCGGGAGGCTGTCTCCTCACCGATCCGGGTTACGCCGCCCGGCTCAAGGATCTGCTGAACGAGAAAGGCGAGGGGGTCACCCGCCGGGACCTGGAGGTGCTGAAGTGGGGCCGCCACTTTCGCCTGCCCGACGGGGTCAAAGCCATCGTGGGCCGCACCCAGAAGGAGAACGAGGCCCTGGAGACCTTACGGGTCCCCGGGGACGGGCTGCTCCAGGTGGAAGATTACCCCAGCCCCGTGGTATTGCTGACCGGGACGGCTTCGGCAGGGGACCTGGGCGAGGCCGCGGGGCTGGCCGCGGCTTACAGCGACGCCCCCACGGGGGCCCAGGTCAGGGTGAGCGTCCAGGACGCGGCTCCGGCCAGGGTTATCCATCTCACCGCCCCCCCCAAGGACCGCTTCAAAGAGATGCTGATTTAAGTTAGGAGAGGTTTTTCAGGGAGGGGGCCAGGGGCGGGGTCACCTCGCCCCTATAATTTTCTCTTTCAGCGGTTGTAACTGGCAATAATCTTCTCCGCCTCCCGCCAGTCGCGCAGGGCCAGGGTGCAGAAGCTGACGGCGTCGGCGCCCAGGTCGAAGTATCTTTGCACGTCCTCATGATTTCTGACGCCGCAGCCCATGATGAGAAAGAGGCTTACTTGCCGGCGCAGGCCCCGGTTGTATTCCAGGGCCGCGGTAAGGGCCGGGCCCCCGGACACCCCGCCGCCGCCCACTGCCGCCAGGGGAGAGGGGGGATAACGGTCCGGGGGGAAGATGATTTCGTAGGGGATGGTGTTGATGGCGTGGATGGCGCTGACCCCGGTCCTCTCCAGCTCCTGGGCGAACTCGTAGGGGTGGCAGATGCTGATCTTGGCGATGAGAAAAAGCGATGGGAACTGCTCCCGCACTTCCCGGGTGCACTTAAGCCCCTGGGCCACGTTTTCCCGGATTTCTTCGGCGGAATTGGGACAGGAGTAGTTCAGTTCCAGGGCTTCAAAATAGGGGCCCAGGTTCTGCCGGTAAATCTCCAGAGCTTCCAGGGTTTCCCGGATAGCCGTCTCCGTGCCTTTGGCAAATTCGGGATAAAAGTTGGGGACGACCTGGAAACCCGCCTCCCGGGCCCGGCGGAGATGGGGGGCGCAGGCCGCCACCCCTTCGTTGGTGAGGCCGTAGGCATTGAGCATCCCCAAGTCCGGCAGCCGCCGGATGTACTTCCAGGTCAGAGGGTTCCAGGGTATGAAATTGCCTCGCCGTTCAAAGCGGGTGGCGGACTTGCTGAAAACCGTGGCGCCGGTTTCCCGCAGCGCCTGGACCAGCCTGCGGTAGCCGGGCAGCAGGGTGTAGGGAAAGATCCCCCGGCCGTCGTGGCCCAGGGCGGTGGAGATGGCCACGGGGGAGATTTTTCTTGGTTTAGGCGGCTTCATAACTTGCCATTCGGGCCTCTCCAAGGGGCGACCCAGCGGGTCGCCCATACACTTATGGGGTTGGGGGAGGGGGCAGGGGCCCACGGCCCCTGGCTCCCTCCCCCAAAAAATCCTCTTACTCCCCCAGCGCCGCCGCGATCTCCGTGACCACCCGGCGGGCTGCGGCCGCGGGATCTTTAGCCTGGCGGATGGGCCGGCCCACCACGATGTAGTCGGCCCCATTGGTTATGGCTTCGTACGGGGTGACGATGCGCTGTTGGTCGTCTCCGGAGACTGCGGCCCAGGCCGGTCGGATGCCGGGGCAAACGGCCAGAAAATCCCGGCCGCACTGCTCCTTCACCGCCTTGACCTCCCGGCCGGAGCAGACCACCCCGCGGCAGCCGGCCTCCTGGGCCATTTTGGCCCGGAGCAGGACCAATTGAGTGGGGTCAGCCGCAAACTTGCGGTCATAGCCCAGGGCCTCCAGGTCTTTGGCGGTGACGCTGGTGAGAACGGTCACCGCTAGGAATTTCATGCAGGAGATGGCGCTTGCCTCGGCTACAATCTTTTTTAACCCCGTAGGCCCCTGGTCGCTGGGGAGGGTGAGGAAGGCCAGGTTACCCCTGAAGGTGCGTAACGCCCCCACGACTGTGGCCGGAATGTCGTAGAGTTTTAGGTCCAGAAAGATTTTGGCAGAAACGAGGGGGACTTCATCAATCAGGTTTTGCAGGAGCGAGGGCCCTTCGGCCAGATAGAGCTCCAGGCCCACTTTGAACAGGCCCACTTCGTCTCGCAGAGCCCGGGCGAGATTCAGGGCCGTGGCCTTATCGGGCACATCCAGGGGAAAGATGAGTCGTTCTCTGGCCTCCACCACCGGCTCCCTTCCGTGGCGCCGCGGCTGGCAACTGACGCAGCCGCAGCGCTGGTGTGAGATCTTGAATCACTATAGTGCAACCGGGCGGTCCTGGCAAGAACCGGGTTCGGACAATTGAAAAGAGGGCTCCCGCACCGGAGATCGCGGGCTCCCAGGCAATGCCGGCAGCCTGTCATGAGAAACTGATTTTTGGTTGACAATCAGGAAATTATTGATAAATAAAATGGATAAGGGGAAGTAAGGGATGCGGCAATCGGAAATAGGGCCGGAAAAAAGTTACTCAAGATTAAGTAATATCGGCAAGAACAGCTTGCTGATTTTTCTTAGTTTAGTATTTGCGCTGGGCGTCTGCGAAGTTGCGTTAAGAATATACAATCCTTTTGGCTTCAGGATAAAAGGTGATAACATAATACTGCCGGTTAACAAACAAGAAATAATCCATCACGACAAATGTGATAAGATCGATAAACTAGTAATTCACCGGAACAACTCTTTGGGCTTTAAAGGTGACGAACCGCCCCGAGATTTTAACAACCGGCTCACCGTGATCGCCGTGGGCGGCAGCACCACCGAATGTCTGGAAATTGCCCCGGAAAAAACCTGGCCCCACGTGCTGGGAACGAAATTAGCGAAGACCTTTCCCGGGTTGTGGATCAACAATGCCGGATTTTGCGGTCACTCCACCTATGGCCATTACATCCTGATCCGTGACTTTATTTCCAAGTTGAAACCGAAGGTCATTATTTTCCTGGTGGGCATCAACGAAATAGGCATCAGTGACGCCCGGGAATACGACACCAGGATGACTACCAAGATCAACTTCCGCTCCCTGGATAGGTTCCTGTCCTCCATGGCTTATCGCAGCGAAGTCGCCTCGGTCTTGCTCAATCTGCACCGCTATTATTTCCCCAAAGCGGTGTTGGCCGTGGGACAAAGGGACATGGGGGAGCTGGATATGACCACTTTGCCGAAATTGGCCATGTCAGAGGAACAGCAATCGGCGTTGATTCAGACCCACAGAGAAAAATATGTGCCGCTCTTCGAGGCGAGATTGAGGCGGCTGGTGAAAGTCACCCGGGAGAGCGGCATGGACCAGGTCTTGTTGACTCAACCGGTGGTTTACGGGAAGCTTACGGATGACGCTACCGGGGTGGACTTCAGCGACAAGGCGGTGGGCTACGGCCTCAACGGAGAAGTGGGCTGGAAGATCCTGGAGCTCTATAACGACGTTACCCGCAGGGTGGGCCGGCAAGAAGGCATCCTGGTGATAGACCTGGCCAAAGAGATGCCCACAAGCTCCAGGTATTATTATGACCTGATGCATTTCTCCAACGCGGGCAACGAAGAGGTGGCGGCCATCGTGGCGCGGCACCTGACCCCTTATCTGGCTGAAAAATACCATAATTTCTGCAAGTTGCCTTTACCCCCCGCTTCGGCTGGCGCACCGGTTTCTAAGGGCAGGAATAATTAAGGCCCGGGCTGTCGCCCGGGCCTTAAACCCTTCGGGTTATTGGGGGAGGAGGCTAAGGGCCCACGGCCCTTACCCCCTCCCCCAAACCCCCACCCCCAATCCCGTAAGTTTTATCGAGCCGGGGAAGTCGGGACCAGAGGTCCCGCCTTCCCCGGCTCCATTTCGTACCAGGTTGCGCTCATAGAGGTAAAATCAGCATTTTTGCTGTAGGGGCGCAATTCATTGCACCCTTGCGGGCGTGATAAATCACGCCCCTACATGAGAAATACCTTTTTGACGCAACTTGGTGTCAGGTGGTGGGAAGGGGAGTTTGGAGGAGGGCGGAATTTTACTAGCCAGTTGCCAGAAGCCAGTGATCAGTTGTTTTTCTCTGGCCACTGACCACTATCTTCCCCCCGGCCCTCCCCTCAAAAAACCTCCTCGAAATAAGCCTGGGCCCGCGCCAGGTCTGCGGGCGTATCCACTTCCAGGGTATCCTCCGCGGTTTCCACGATGTGGATGGGAAACCCGTGCTCCAGGGCCCGGAGCTGCTCCAATTTTTCGGCCTCTTCCCAGCGCCCCGGCGGCAGGTGGACGAATCTTTCCAAGAATTCCACCCGATAAGCATAAATGCCGATGTGTTTGTAGAAATAGGGGCGGTCTTGGTCCCGCCAGAAGGGCAGGGGGCTGCGGGAAAAATAGAGGGCCCGATGCTCCCGGTCGAAGACCACCTTGACCGTGTTGGGGTCGGCCGCCGTGGCGGGGTCGTTGACGCGGCGCACCGGAGTGACCATGACCACCGCCGGGTCCCGGCGCAAAGGCGCGGCCAGCTCATTGATGAGGTCCGGCGGAAAGAGAATCTGGTCCCCTTGAATATTCACCACCACGTCTTCCGGGGCCAGCCCCAGTAGCGCCGCGGCTTCGGCCAGGCGGTCGCTCCCCGAGGGGTGGTCGCCCCGGGTCATCAGGGCCCGGCCCCCGAAGCTCTGCACGCACTCGAAGATGCGGGCGTCGTCAGTGGCCACCCACAGGCCGTCCAATTCCTTAACCTGTTGGGCCTGCTCATAGACCCGCTGGATCAAGGGCTTGCCGCAGACGTCCGCCAGGGGCTTCCCCGGAAACCGGCTGGAGCCGAAGCGGGCGGGGATGAGGGCTACCAGTTGCATCGCCGATCCTGTTTGAAATTTTTGGCAATTATAATGACATATCGCACGAAAGCCAACCCGTTTTCCTTGACAGGAGGATTCTCGTGCTTATCATTTATTAATGATTACTTGAAGTTAGCTACTGAATGCGGAGGTTCGGAAAATAATGGCAGTTCGTATGGACAAGTTAACCTACAAAGCCCAGGAGACCTTGCAGGGGGCCCAGGAACTGGCCCGGGAACTGAGCCACAACCAGCTGGAGCCGGCCCACCTGCTGCGCACCCTCCTGGCCCAGGAGGAGGGCCTCATCCGCCCCCTCCTGAAGAAACTGGAGGTCGATCCCCAAACGGTGATTGCGGGGGTGGATGACCTGCTGACCCGGCTGCCCCGGGTGAGCGGCGAGGCCCAGGTCTACCTCTCCCCCGGTTTGAATAAGGCCCTGGACGAAGCCTTCAAACAGGCCGGCCAGATGAAAGACGAATACGTCTCCACCGAGCACCTGTTCTGGGCCCTGGCCGCGGACAAGGCCAGCGACGTGGGCAAGCTGCTCAAGTCCCACGGCATCACCCCGGAGGCCATCCTCAAGGCCCTGGCGGATTTGCGCGGTTCCCAGCGGGTCACCGACCAGGCCCCGGAGGAAAAGTTTCAACCCCTGGAAAAGTATGGCCGGGATTTGACGGAGATGGCTCGGGCCGGGAAACTGGACCCGGTCATCGGCCGGGATTCCGAGATCCGGCGCATCATCCAGGTCCTCTCCCGGCGCACCAAGAACAACCCGGTGCTCATCGGCGAGGCCGGGGTGGGCAAGACCGCCATCGTGGAAGGCCTGGCCCAACGCATCGTCAACGGCGACGTGCCCGAGAGCCTGAAAAACAAGCGCCTGGTGACCCTGGACCTGGGGTCCCTCATCGCCGGCACCAAGTACCGGGGCGAGTTCGAAGACCGCCTCAAGGCCGTGCTCAAGGAGGTGACCGAGTCCGAAGGCCAGATCATCATGTTCATCGATGAACTCCACACCCTGGTGGGCGCCGGCGCCGCCGAAGGCGCGGTGGACGCCTCCAACATGATCAAGCCGGCCCTGGCCCGGGGCGAGCTGCACTGCGTCGGCGCCACCACCATCAACGAGTACCGCAAGTACATCGAAAAAGACGCCGCCCTGGAGCGCCGCTTCCAGCCCATCATGGTGGCCGAGCCCTCGGTGGAGGACACCATCGCCATCCTGCGGGGCCTGAAGGAACGCTACGAGGTGCACCACGGCGTGCGCATCAAGGACAGCGCCATCGTGGCCGCGGCCACCTTTACCACCGCTACATCACCGACCGGCACCTGCCGGACAAGGCGGTGGACCTCATCGACGAGGCCGCCTCCAAGCTGCGCATGGAGATCGATTCCCGCCCCGGGGAGATCGACGACCTGGAGCGCAAGATCACCCAGGAGGAGATCGAGCGGGAGGCCCTGCGCAAGGAGCAGGACCCGGCTTCCCAGGAGCGGCTGGCCAAGATCGAAAAATCCCTGGCGGACTTAAGAGAGCGCAGCGCGGCCTTGAAGGCCCGCTGGCAGCAGGAAAAGGAGGTCATCAGCCATATCCGGTCCGTCAAGGAGCAGATCGAGAAGACCCAGTTCGAAGCCGCCCAGGCTGAGCGCCTGGGGGACCTGGCCCGGGCCGCGGAGCTGAAATACGGGACCATGCTCAACCTGCAAAAAGAGCTGGAAGCCGAAACCAAAAAACTGGCCGACATGCAGCAGGAAAGCGCCATGCTGAAGGAGGAGGTGGACGCTGAGGACATCGCCGAAGTGGTGTCCAAGTGGACCGGCATCCCGGTGACCCGCATGCTGGAAGGGGAAAAGCAAAAACTGCTCCACATGGAAGAGCGCCTGGCGGCCCGGGTGATAGGCCAGGAAGAGGCGGTGCAAGCCGTCTCCAACGCGGTGCGCCGCGCCCGCTCCGGCCTCCAAGACCCCAACCGGCCCCTGGGCTCCTTTATCTTCCTGGGCCCCACCGGCGTGGGCAAAACCGAGCTGGCCCGGGCCCTGGCCGAGTTCCTCTTCGACTCCGAAGCCGCCATGGTGCGCCTGGACATGAGCGAGTACATGGAGAAACACACGGTCTCCCGGCTCGTGGGGGCCCCTCCCGGCTACGTGGGCTACGAGGAAGGGGGCCAGCTCACCGAAGCGGTGCGCCGCCGGCCTTATTCCGTGGTCCTGTTCGACGAGATCGAAAAGGCCCACCCCGAGGTCTTCAACGCCCTCTTGCAGATCCTGGACGACGGCCGCCTCACCGACGGCCATGGCCGCACCGTGGATTTCAAGAACACCATCGTCATCATGACCTCCAACCTCGGCAGCCAGTACATCGCCGAGGTCACCGACGAGAAGCAGATGCGGGAGCGGGTCATGGAGGCCCTGCGGCTCCATTTCAAGCCGGAATTCCTCAACCGGGTGGATGACATCCTCATCTTCCACCGCCTCAGCCGGGAGCAACTGCGGGATATCGTTACCCTGCAGATGGCGCGGCTGCGTAAGCTGCTGGCCGAGCGCCAGATCAACCTGGAACTGACGGACGCGGCCCGGGACTTCCTGGCCGACGCCGGCTACGACCCGGTCTACGGGGCGCGCCCCCTGCGCCGGGCCATCCAACACCACCTCCAGGATAAACTGGCCCCCATGCTGCTCTCCGGCCAGTTCAAGGAGGGGGATTCCATCGTGGTGGACGCGGACGCGGCAGGCCTGACCTTTCATCGGCAAGAAGAGGAACTTAAGGCCGCAGCGAGCTGAGGGAAAATGTAGGGTGCGCCCTGCGCACCATGAGAAAAGAAGAAAAATAATAAGACGCGCAGGCAGGCAGGGCCGGGGCCCTGCCTGCCGCCCATCTTTCCTCCACTGCGTGGAGGAATTGAGGGGAGGGCCGGGGGACGCGAGTCCCCCGCCCTCCCCTCAAACTCCCCACCCAACCCCCTATAAGCAAGGGCGACCCGTTGGGTCGCCCCTATCGTTTAGCCTGGTAGGGGCGGGTTTCAAACCCGCCCCTGTGGGTGGAAGTCGAGGCCATCGGCCTTGACTTCCACGGCTAAAAGCACAGGCGGGACGCCTGTGCCACCAAAACTTAAGGGGTTGGGGATGGGGGTTTGGGGG
The DNA here is from genome assembly GCA_963790655.1 of uncultured delta proteobacterium. Taxonomy (GTDB): domain Bacteria; phylum Desulfobacterota; class Desulfobaccia; order Desulfobaccales; family 0-14-0-80-60-11; genus DASWLF01. The sequence continues at coordinate 68,624 of CAWBPT010000007.1, forward strand.
AAGGGGCAGGGGCCGTGGGCCCCTGGCCTCTTCCCCCAACCACCCGAAGGGTATTAAGGCCCAAGGCCAACGGTCTCGGGCCTTAATTACTAATATTCATACTCTTCAGAACCTCCGGCCACAGCTTGCCTGCGGGGCCGGGGAGGAAGTGATCGGTGAGGGTGCGGGTGAGGCGGGTGGGTTCCAGGTTGTTTTCCACGATCACCGCCCCCCACTCCTTGGCAGTGTAGGGGATATAGCTGGCCGGGGCCACTTCCCCGGAGGTGCCGATAACCAGCAGCAGGTCGCAGTCCCGGGCCAGTTCTTCGGCCTCCTCCTGGGCCCCGACGGGGATGGGTTCGCCGAAGAAGACCACGTCGGGCCGGATGAGGCCGCCGCAGAGGCAGTAAAGGGGGGACTGGCAGAAGTCCAGGGTCTCCCGGGGATGGTGCCCTTTGCAGGTATCGCAGACAAAGCGGTGAGCGTTGCCGTGGTACTCCACCACCCGGCGGCTTCCCGCGGCCTGGTGCAGGTTATCAACGTTCTGGGTAATGAGGCCCAGGAGCAGCCCCCTGGCCTCCAGGGCCGCCAGGGCGAAGTGGGCCGGGTTGGGCCGGGCCCGGGTGATAACCGCGTCCATCTCCTTGAGCAGGGTCCAGACCTTGGCCGGGTGGGCCCGGAAGGCCCGGATGTGGGCGTACTCCATGGGATCGAAACGCTCCCAGAGCCCGCCGGGGCTGCGAAAATCGGGGATGCCGGACTCCACGGAAATGCCGGCGCCGGTCAGGGCCACGATGCGGCGGTGCCGGCGCAGGATGGCCGCCAACTTCTCCGGAGTGATTTGCTTCTGTTGGGCTTTCATGGCTTTAAAAATAGTTCAAAGTTCAAGGTTCAAAGTTAAATTTTCGCAACCAGGTCTAACCTTGAACTTTGAACCATTCTGTGTTCTCTGTGACTCTGTGGTTAAATATATTTGCTCACGCCTGCTGGGCCTGGGTCTCCGCCAGCAATCTTTTTTTAGCCGCGCCCCGGATATCCCTGATTCCCAGCCAGACCAGCACTGCGGCGAACACCAGACGCAGATGGGCTTCAGTGAGGAGGTGGGCCAGGCTGCCCCCCAGAAACGTCCCCAGCATGATCCCGGGTATGAGGCCCAGCAGCACTCCGGTCACCACGTTGCCCAGGCGCCAATGGGTGTAGGCGCCCACCGCCCCCGCCGGAACCATGGCCAGGAGGGAGCTACCCTGGGCGGTGTACTGGCTGTAGCCCGCCAGCAGCACCATGGCCACCACCATGATGGAGCCGCCGCCCACCCCCATCATGCCGGAGAGAAACCCGGTGGCCACTCCGGTGGCCAACAGGGCCACGGCCTTGCCCCAGCCGGTGGCGGGATGGGACAGCAACGACAGATGGGACAGATAGGGTTTGCTCAGCAACAACAGCGAGATGCAAATTAAGAAAATACCGAAGGCCCGTTTGAGCCGCCATTCCGGCAGGGCGGTGGCGTAAATCGCCCCCAGCCGGGCCGTGAAGATGGCGGACGCGGCCAGCAGCGCCGCCGCCAGGATATCCACCGACCCCTTCAGGTAATAAGTGACGGCCCCGGAGATGCCGGTAAAAACCAGGGCCATGAGGCTGGTGCCGTGGGCCTGGTGCTGGCTGAACCTGAAGAAGCGGACCATCAAGGGGATCATGATGGCGCCGCCGCCCAGACCCACCAGGCCGCCAAAAAGTCCGGCCACCAGACCGATCAGAAACCCCATGGGTTTATAAACCTTTCATTGCGAGATTTTCTCAAGACTCCCAGAGTCATAAGCTGTTGCCGCTTTCTCAGCTCACCCCCTTGGGGGAGAGGGAATGTTATCCGGTCCGGCTTTCTCTTTTCAGCGCACCCAGTAGATCAGGGCGATAACGACCCCGGCGGACACGACGATGCGGCGCAGCACCTCCGGTGAAATCCGGCCTGCCAACCGGCCGCCCAAGGCGCCGCCGGCCAGGGCGCCCACCATCATCACCAGAGCCGCCGGCCAGACGATCTTCCCCGAAAACAGAAAAAAGATGGCGGCGGCAAGGTTGATGCTAAAGGAGATGATCTGCTTCAAGGCGTTCAACCGGGTCAGGGTGTCTTCCAGCACCAATCCCAGAACCGCCAGGACGATGACGCTGAGCCCTGCCCCGAAATAGCCTCCGTAAATGGAGGCCAGAAAGACCGGCAGCACCGTCCAGGCCTCATGGAGGCCAGCTGGTTCTTCCCGGTCGGACCGGCCCATGAGCCAGGTGCGCAGACGGTCCTGCACGGCCAGCAGCCCCGCGGCCAGCAGGATCAGGTAGGGCACCAGGGCCCGGAACGTGCTCTCGCCAGTCTTCAGCAGCAAAATGCCGCCGGCGATGCCGCCCAGGACGCCGGCCGGCGCCAGCCACCACAAGTGCCGCTCATGGCCGCTGAGGTCGCGCCACTGGGCGAAGGTTCCCCCCAGGTAGCCGGGGCAGAGGGCCACCGTGTTGGTGATATTGGCCGCCACCGTCGGGATACCCACCGCGGTGAGCATGGGAAAGGTGATGAGGGTGCCGCCGCCGGCCAGGGCATTCACCGCACCCCCGGCGATAGCCGCCAGTCCTATGAGAACGAATTCAAACCCGGTCATTTTACGCTAAGTACTTAAATGCTCAGGGTCCGCTTCCAGGAAAAGGGAAAGTCGAATTTCTTGTCCATAATTTATCCTTTTATTACAGGCTATGGCGGTCGGCCCCTGGGGCCGCCTGTCGCCGCCCTTACGCGGGTTGGGAAGGGGGTTTGGGGGAAGGGCAGGGGCCACTTACGAAAAAGTCCCTGGTCCTTCCCCCAAAGTTTTTTACCCGACCCTGATCCGGGCGTCCAGGGCCAGAAGGCCCGGCTGGCCGGGGAAGAGCAGAACCGGGTTGAGGTCCACTTCCTGGATCTGGGGGAAGTCGACCATCAGCCGGGACAGGGCCGCAATGGCCCGGGCCAGGCCATCCAGGTCCGCGGCGGGCCGGCCCCGGATGCCGGCCAGAATGCGGCCCACCCGGGTCTCGCGGATAAGGTCCCGGGCCATGGCCTGGCTGACGGGGGCCACTCTGAGAGCGACATCTTCCTGGACCTCGGTTTCGATGCCCCCGGTGCCGCAGGCCACCACCGGCCCGAAGGATGGGTCCCGGCGGGCTCCCAGCAAGACCTCCCGGCCTCCGGAGACCTGGGACATGACCACCGCCTCCCAGGGCTCCCGGGGAGGCAGGTGGCGGGCGAGGTCGGAGAGCTTGGCAAAGCCCGCGGCCACCTGGGCGGCGTCCGTGAGGTGGAGGAGCACCGCCCCGGCCTCGGTCTTGTGCACCAGGGAAGGGGCGCTCAATTTGAGGACCACCGGGTAGCCCAGGACCTGGGCCGCGTCGCTCGCCTCTTCCGGGCCCCGGGCGGTTTGCCAGGGGGCCACCGGGACCCCCAGGGTCTGGATGACCGCCAGGGCCTGGGGCAGGGGCAAAAAGCCGTCGTCCGGCGCCGCAGCCAGAAGGTCGGCAATTTTCTGCGCCTCCGGCCCCGGGGCCGGGGTGTCTTCCGGCCCGACGACTTTTCTCCGGCTGTGGAGGTCCCGGCTCAGGGCCAGGGCCTGCACGGCCTCCTCGGGAAAATGGAAAACCGGCACGCCCAGGGTGTCCCGGAAAAAATCCTCCTCTCCCAGGGTGACCAGCACCGTCACGGCCAGCGGTTTGTGGGCGGCCCGGGCCTCGGATACTACCCGTTCGGCCATTTCCCGCCCGGCGGCGCGTTCAAAATCCGCCAGGGGGCCGTAATGCAGCAGCACCGCGTCCACCTCGGGGTCCCGGCACACCGTGGCCACGATCTCCGAGTAGACGGTGAAATCAAAGATGTCCCCCAGGTCAATGGGGTTGGAGGGGTGAATGACCCCGGCCCGGGAGCGCGCCCGGATAAAGTCCACCAGATGCGGGGAAAGCGGCGGCAGCCGGAAGCCGAACTTCCGGCAGGCATAAGCGGCCACCACCGCCTCGCCGCCGCTCCTGGAGAGGACCACCAGGCGGTCGCCTTTAACCGGAGGTTGGCCCACCAGTTTGGCGGCGCTGAGAAACTCATCCTGGCTCTGGACGTGGATCAGGCCGCTCTGGCGGCAGGCTGCGGCCAGCACCGATTCGTCCGCGGTTAAAGAAGCGGTGTGGGAGCGGGCAATACCGGCCGTTTCTTCCCCCACGTTGGCCAGGTGCAGGAACACCGGCTTGGTGGCCCGACGCGCCGTGGCCAGCAGGCCCTGACCGTCGCTCAGCCCTTCCAGGTAAAGATAGACGAGGGCGGTGCCCGGGTCGGACAGGAGATAAGCCAGGGCTTCGTTTTCCGCCACGTCCAGCTTGTTGCCCAGGCTTAAAAACTTATTCAGGCCCAGCCCCTCTTTGGTCATCCAGGCCAGGAGATGGGTGGCCACCCCGCCGCTCTGGGCCACGATGGAGATCTGTCCCTTCCGGATATTCCTGGGGATTTCCGCAAAGGGGAGGGCCAGGCCGTTTTCCATATTCATGAGACCCAGGCCGTTGGGGCCCACCAGGCGGAGACCGTATTGCGCCAGCAGGCGCCTAACCTCGTCTTCCAGGGCCCGGCCCGCGTCGTTCAGTTCGGAGAACCCCGAGGATTCCACCACCACTCTGGTGATCCCCAGCTCCCCGCATTCCCTGACCAGGGAAGGGACAAAGCGCGCCGGGGCCAGGATTACGGCCAGGTCCACTGCCTGGGGCAGGTCTTGCAAGCTGGGAAAGATGGGCAGGCCGAAGGTGGCGCCGGGTTTGCGCCCCACCAGGAAAATTTTTCCCCGATATTTGAACCCCAGGAGATTGGACACAATCCCCTGGGCCAGGTTGTCCGGGGCCTGGGAGACCCCCACCACCGCTACACTTTGAGGATGAAAGAACTTTTCCATGTTTCGCCTGAAGTCTGAATTTTGTAAGTCGTTCCAAATATTATAAAATATAAAAGATAATGGTCCATCCCTCAAGCTCGAATCAGGGCCGGGGTGGCTGGCGCCTGTATCCGGCCGGCTGGGCCTATTAATCGGAGCCCTAAAACGTGACCTCGGTGCAGGCCGGGGAGGGGCGGATTTTAAACCACGCCTCCGGTGGAGCGTTGCATAATTACTATGACATTCCAACCACAGTTTTTTTACCCCACTTTTATATATGGGGGGTAGGGGCAGCAGGGCAAGATTTTGGAATTGCCGGTTAAAAGGATAAATGAAAAATGTAGCCGCAGGCTTTAGCCTGCGACCGCGCAGGCTGGAAACCCTGTGCCACCAATTCTTTGGCGTTCCGAAGATTTTTGCCAGTTCGCCAGCCGGCCAAATCTCCCTCTCCCCCCGCTTGCGGGGGGAGAGGGTTGGGGTGAGGGGGGAAATCTTTTCCGCCTGAACCAATTTGCGAGTTTATGCAATATATCATAATAATATTAGTATGTTACCCAAGCAGAGCTTGGGCTAAAAATTGCGTTCCCAAGCAGGAGCTTGGGAACGAGTTATTCAAAAGGCAACCACCGCCTACCAGGGGAAGTGAGTCATGGCTTATGAAATGTGCGCCGACGTGAACCAGGAGATCTGGAATGAGCTTAAGGAGCGGGACCCGGCGGAAGTGAGCTCCCGCACCGGGGTGCCATTCCAGGACGGGGTCTATCTCCTGAAGTTTCTGGATCGCAAGTTGCTGGTGGACCCGGACCGGCGCCGGATTCAGCTTGCCGAGAATCCGGATTCGGAGCCGGGTTTTCGGGTCTGCCTGGCGGCGCTGGTTTACCTCTTGCGCCTGGATACGGCCGCCTTGGGACCGCCGCTAAGCCCCCTGGAACTGCCCGGTGGCGCCACCTTTTTCCGGGGCCATCACGGCTTGCCCAACGGGAAGCTGGAGGAGCGTTTCGGCCAGGACGTGGCCGCCTTTCTGGCCGCGGGCCAGAAACTCCAGGCTGAGGTCAGGCCCGAGGGAGACGCCGCCCTGGCTCTGGAGGTGTTCCCCGGGCTGGTGGTGGAAGTGATCCTGTGGCAGGGGGACGAAGAGTTCCCGCCGCAGGTCTCCTTCACTTTGCCGGCGCATCTGGATCGCTTCTGGTTCCTGGACGCGGTCTGGGGACTGCTCAACCTGGTGGCCGAGGAACTGATCAAGGCGGCGCCTCGGGTTGCGTCCTGACCGGCGGGGAGAAGCCCACGGGAGACGCGGGGTCTTCAGCGTCGGGCCAGCCGTTTGAGTCGGCAAATCCCAGGAACTACGGTGTAACGCCATGAAATTGACGGAGAACAGGCAATCACCAACGCGGCATAACCCGGCTCATCATCACGGGGATTGCCGACCCAACACCGAAGAGGGCCACAAACAGTGGAACCACGTGAACCCATGGGGGCAGCAGAGTCCCGCCGGACCTCGGCGACGGATTATCGGGCGATTTTCGACGCCGTCAGCGACGCCATTTTGATCCACGACCCGGAAACCGGCGACATCCTCGACGTCAACCAGAAAATGTGCGAGATGTTCGGCTACTCGCCAGAGGACGCCCGGCGGCTGAACGTTGCCGATCTGTGCGGGAGTGAACCTCGTTGCACCCCGGAGACGATCAGGCGATTGATCGATGAAACCACCTACGCTGAAAACCAGCCTTTTGAGTGGCAAGCCGTAAACCGCGCCGGCCGGCATTTCTGGGTGGAGGTGCTCTTAAAGCGCACTCGCCTGGATGGTCACGAGCGGGTGCTGGCCGTCATCCGGGACATCAGCCGGCGCCGGCAAGCCGAGAAGGCCCTTAAGGAAAGCGAGGCCCGCTTCCGCCTGGTCACCGAGGGTTCCCTGGCCGGGGTGTATTTGATCCAGGACGGTAAGTTCATTTACGTCAACCGGGTCCTGGCCCAAATGTTCGGCTATCGGCCCGAGGAAATCATCGACCGGCTGGAGCCTCTGGATCTGACCCATCCGGCGGACCGGGACCTCATTACCGCAAATATCCGTCGCCGCCTGGGTCGGGAAGAGGATGAGGCCCGGTACAATTTTCGGGGGTGCCGCCAAGACGGCTCCCTGGTCTATTGCGAGGTGCTGAGCCGCTTTGTGGAGTATCAGGGGCGCCCGGCCATCATCGGCACCATGATGGACATCACGGAGCGGCTGCGGACGGAGGAGGCCCTGAAGCAGAGCGAGGCGCGCTACCGGGCCATTGTAGAGGACCAGACGGAGATGGTCGCCAGGGTTAACCCTGACTTTACCATCACCTTTTTAAATGAAGCCGGTTGCCGGTCCATCCAAAAAAATCCCGAAGAAGTGGTGGGCCAGAGCTTCATGCCGTTCCTTTACGAAGAAGATCGAGCCCGGATGGCCGAGACCATGGCTGGGTTGAGCAAAGAGAACCCTCTGGGCAGCATCGAACTTAGGACCATCGCCCCGGACGGGGAAATCAGATGGGAGCAATGGTCCGGGCGGGCCATATTCGATGATCAGGGGAACCCCACCGAGTTCCAGGCAGTGGGCCGGGATGTGACGGACCGGCGCCAGGCCGAGGAGGCCCTGCGGGCCCAAAAGAATCTTCTGAACACGGTGTTTTCGGCCACCCCCGACTTGCTGGTGCTGAAGGATCGGGATTTCGTTTTTCAAGCAGTGAACCCGGCCTTCTGCCGCTTTGTGGGGAAGCCGGAAGCAGAGATCATCGGCAAGACCGACTTCCACCTGTTTCCCCGGGCTGAGGCGGAAATCTATCGTCAGGATGACGAGCTGGTCCTGGCGGAGGGGGCTACCCTGGCCCGGGATGAAGAAGTCACCGGGTCGGAGGGAAAGAAGTGGCTGCAGGTGATCAAGACGCCCCTGCGCCATGAGCAGGGCGCCCTCACCGGAATTCTTTGTTCGGTGACGGACATCAGCGACCGCAAGGCGGCGGCAGCCGCGCTCCAGGCCTCGGAGGCCAATTACCGCACCATCTTCAACGCGGTCAATGACGCCATTGCCGTAATGGAAATGGACACCGGCAACTTTCTGGACGTCAACCAGAGGTGGTGCGAGATAACCGGCTTCTCAGCCCCGGAGGCCAGGGGACTCAATGTGGCCGCCTTGTGCGTGGATGACGACCCTAAACATTCCCTAGAGGTGGCTTTGCAAAAGATGGAAGAAGCCTCCCTGATGGGCCCCCAACTCTTCGAATGGCTGGTCAAGGCCAAAGATGGCCGCCGCCACTGGGTGGAGGTTAACCTGACGCGCACCTTCATCAACGGCCGGGACCGAATGTTGTCGGTGGGGCGGGACATCTCCCAGCGCAAGATGGGCGAAGAGATCGTGCGGGCCTCGGAAGCGAAATACCGCAACCTGGTGGAGCAGATCCCGGCCGTCACCTATATCGCGGCCCTGGACAATGTCACCACCCATATTTACATCAGCCCCCAAATCGAAGCCGTGTTGGGGTTCTCCCAGCAGGAGTGGCTGGCCAACCCCGAGTCTTTCAAGAACGCGGTCCACCCCGAGGACCGGGGCCGGGTGCTGTCCGAACTAATTCTCAGTTACTCCCAAGGGGGGCCCTTTCTTTCCGAGTACCGGATGCTGGCCAAATCGGGCCGGGTGGTCTGGGTCCGGGATGAGTCCCGGGCGGTATACGACGCCGACGGGCTGCCCCTCTTCATGCAAGGGGTGGCCCTGGACATCACCGCCCGCAAGGAGGCGGAGGAGGCCTTGCGGGAGGCCAACAGCAAGCTGCGGGCACTGGTCCAGGCTTCCCCCCTGGCCATAATCGCCGTCGATGCAGATACCAAAGTCATCAGCTGGAACCCGGCGGCGGCGAGAATCTTTGGCTGGCGCTCGGGTGAAGTCCTGGGGCGGCCACTTCCCATGGTACCGGAGGAAAAAAGGAAGGAATCCCGAAAGATTTATAAACAGGTCCTCCGGGGTGAGACCATTCGCGGCCTGGAACTGCGCTGGCAGCGCAAAGACGGCTCGCCGGTGGATGTCAGCCTGTCCACCGCGCCGCTCTATGACGGGGCCGGCAACATTGCCGGGGTCATGGGGGTACTGGAGGACATCACGGCCCGCAAACGGACGGCGGAGGCGCTGAGAAAAGTCAGCCGGGCCCTCAAGGCCATCACCGAATGCCACCAGGCCATGATGCGGGCCTCTCATGAAACGGAGCTGCTCAACGAGGTTTGCCGGATCATCGTGGAAGTGGGCGGCTATCTCATGGCCTGGGTGGGATACGCCGACCAGGACGAGGAGAAATCTATACGCCCGATGGCCCAGAAAGGGTTTGACGCCGGGTATGTCCACACCGTAAAGGTTACCTGGTCGGACACGGAATTGGGGCAAGGTCCCGTGGGCAAGGCCATTCGGCAGGGCGAGCCCGCCATTTGCCTGGACACCAGGACTGACCCCAATGTTGGCCTCTGGCGCGCCCAGGCCCGGGAGCGCGGCTACGCCTCCCTGCTGGCCCTGCCTTTGAAGGATGTTCAAACCTTTGGGGCCCTGGCCATCTATGCCTCGGAGCCCCATGCCTTTGACGACGAGGAGATCAACCTGCTCCTCGGGCTGGCCAATGATCTCGCCTATGGGATCACCGCGCTCCGGGCCAATGCCGAGCGCCAGCGCGCCGAAGAAGCCCTGCGGGAGTCCGAGGAAAAGTACCGGGGTTTGATGGATTACTCCAGCGACGCCATTTTGTTGGCCGATTTGGACGGCAACCTGACGGACGCCAACCAGCGGGCCGAGGAGCTTCTGGGCTACACCAAGGAAGAGCTCCTTAAGATGCGGTACCCCCAGATTCATCCCCCGGAAAACCTTGAGGAAATCTCCCGGACCTTCAAAGAGATCATAAAGATAGGGTCGAGCCAGATAAATGAAACCTCGGTTCTCAGGAAGGATGGCGACCGGGTCCCGGTGGATATCGCGGGGAGCGTCATTGCCTACGCCGGCAAGAAAGTAGTCCAGTCCATTTTCCGGGACATCACCTCACGCCGCAAGGCCGAAGAAGCCCTCCGGGAATCGGAGCAAAAGCTCCGTTTGCTGACTTCCCAGCTTCTAACCATCCAGGAACGAGAGCGCCGCCGGGTTTCCAGAGAGCTCCACGACGAATTGGGCCAGGCCCTGACGGTTCTGAAAATCCATCTGGTGGCCATTGAGAATAAACTGGGGAAAAAGCAGCAGGGGCTGAAAGCCAACTGCGAACAACTCCTTAATTACATCGATGAGGTCATTGAAAACGTCAGGCGTCTTTCCTGGGACTTGAGCCCCTCCATTCTGGAAGACCTGGGGCTGTCCTCCTCTCTGGGATATCTCATCGACGAGACCTGCAGGAATAATAATCTGAGTTGTTCCTTGGCCATGGATCAAATCGACGACTTGTTCTCGGCGGAAACCCGGATCAACATCTATCGGATCTTCCAGGAATCCCTGACCAATACGGTCAAGCACGCCCGGGCCACCCATATTGCGGTGGCCATCCAAAAAGAAGGTGACGCGGTATCATTTATGATAAAAGACAACGGCAGAGGGTTTGACCAGGAAAAGGTCATGGCCCGGGAGGTGGTGAAAAGAGGCTTGGGCTTGACCGCCATGAACGAGCGGGCCTTAATGGCTCGAGGGTCGCTGACTATCCGGAGCCGCAAAGGGCAGGGGACTCAAATAACTTTCCGCATCCCGATGGACCAATAAAGGAAACCATGATGTATCGCATCGTTCTGGCCGAAGACCACATATTGGTGCGCGAGGGAATCAAGAAGATCATCGAGGACTTCGCCGACCTGCAAGTGGTGGGAGAAGTGAGTGACGGCTTGCAACTCTTGGAGTTCCTACAAGGGCTGCCCGTCAATATGGTCATCCTGGACATCTCCATGCCGAACCTCTCCGGCATCGAAGCCACCAGAGAAATTAAGCATAACTTTTCAGAGGTCAAGGTGCTGATTCTCACCATGCACAAGAAGAAGGAATACCTGAACGACGCCCTGGCCGCGGGGGCGGATGGTTATCTCCTCAAAGAAGACGCGGCCAAGGAGCTCCTTTCCGCCATCAAAAAGATCAGGCAGGGAGAAATTTACGTGTCCCCGCTGCTCTCCACGGAATTGGCAACCCTCTACGCCCAAACCCGCAGGAAATTGCCGGACTTTCCCTCTGAAAAAACCCTCACTGCCAGGGAAATCGAGATCATCAAGCTCATCGCCGAAGGGAAATCCAGCAAGGAAATCGCCGCCCTCCTGTTTCTCAGCTTCCGTACCATCCAAAATCATCGCACCAAAATCATGAGAAAGCTGAATTTGAAAAAGAACGTCGATCTGGTGAAATACGCCATTCAGATGGGTTATACCCAGGCCACCGCTTCTTGACGTCCAGAACTTTCCTGATTAGTTTAAACTTAGAGTACTTTGCTCTATCAAAAAGAGTATTTTACCTCATGTTATATTTGCATGAGAACTTGTAAAATTCAGGGTGGGGATAAAATAAAAAAATCTTTACGGTTAGGATAGCTATGGCACATTTATACAAAAAGATTAAAAAAGGTCACGAGTATTATTACATCCGTGAGACCCAGCGAGTCTACGGGAAACCCACCACCATCAATCAGGTCTATCTGGGCACCGCCGACAAGGTCCAGGCGGCTTTGGGAAAAGGCGGCTTCTCTCCCAAAGAATTCGGTTCGATCTTCATCCTTAACGAACTGGACCGCCTGCTGGACCTGGCCGGAATCGTCAACGAGATCCTGCCTCCCAAGAAAAAAACCAAAGGGCCGTCCCTGGGTGAGCTGGTGTTTTATGCCGCCTTGAACCGGGCCATCGCCCCCACCAGCAAGAGGCGCCTGGCATCCTGGTATGAAACCACCGACATCCAGCGAATCCGTCCGCTGCGGTTGGAGTCGTTGAATTCCCAGAATTTCTGGAACCATTGGGACCGCATCAGCCCGTCGGACCTGGATAAAATCTCCGCGGTCTTCTTTAAGAAGGTCTTTTCCCTCTTGCCCGTTAAAGACGTCCACTTGCTGGTGGAGGCAGGCAACATCTACTCTACTCCCAAGAGCAGCCTCGGTACCGGTTTCGAGCTGGACGACCAGTATGCCCTGGAGCCCTCCCGCCAGCGGGTGGGGTTGGCCCTGCTCAGCGAGCACTCCGCGGGGGTGCCCCTATATTATCAAACCTTCCGCGGCGGCCTGCCGGAAAGCGAGTTCTTCGAGCGCCATCTGGACAGCCTCCTGGCGAGGGTCTCCAACCTGGGGGTCAATGCCAAGCAGATCACCCTCCTCTTAAATCCCGGGTTTGACCCTGCAACCATCATCGACAAGGTGGACGGGGACCAGGGCTTCCATTTTATCGCCTCCTGTTCCCCGGACGAGGTTCCTGACCTGACCAGAATCTCCTTGAAGGAATTCACCCCTCTCACCACCAAGTCCTCAGGGCGGTTCGGGGATTCAGAAAGGGACGAGGACAAGATCCTTTATTATGAAACCCAGGCGCCTTTTTGGAATCGCTCCCGTAAAGTCGTCATCGTTTTTGATCCCAAGACCTTCAACCGGAGCTATCAGGATTTGGGAAAGCGGGTCCAGAAGGTTCGCAAGGAGTTCCAAACGCTGCAGCAGAAGTACCAGCAAGAGGGGGTCCCCCCAGATGCTCCCCAGTCCATCCGGGAGCAACTGATCCACCTCTGCCAGCGTTTACGGCTCAGCGCCTCCCTCTTTGACCTGAATTTCCGGGAAGAGAACGGCTTTCTGCGCATGGACTTTCAACTCAACCACCGCCAGATGGCCGACGAGGTGCGGCGTTTCGGCAAGAATATTCTGATTACCGATCACGAAGCTTGGAGCGCGGCCGAAATTTACGAAGTTTACGCCAAGCGGTATTTAGCAGAGGCGCAAGGCAAGGTCCAGGGGGTTCCGGACAACCCCTTCCAGGCCGCCTTGATGCCCTTGTACCACTGGACCGACTCGAAGATCCGGGTCCACATGTTTGTCTGCGTCGTGGCCCTGACCTATCTGGCCCTGCTCTGCCAGCGTCTCAAAGTCGCGGGTCTCAAGATTCCGCCCAAGGAAGTGATGGAGGAGTTGCGGTCTTTGCGCACTGCCATCTATTCTTATGACACCGAAGGCAAACTGAAAAGGGTTATTGAACAGATTAACGATACCCAGTTTGCCATCTTGAAGGCCTTGGGTTACGAGATCCAGGATGGGAAGATCCAAGCGCTGGAGTCCGCCCTGAGTTCCTGAGTCAGGAACCCATCCCAGTCTGCCTCCTGGCCGGAGGTTTACCTCCGGCCAGGTTTTTTAGGGGCCGGCTTCCGGTAACCTTACCGGTAAGACGGGGTTGGTGGCGGCGGGTCCCCTTTCTCTCCTCCCTGTTCATCCCCTTCCGCGGGTCCCGAAAATTTCTCCCCAGAATTGCCAGGCCATGGAGTAGCTCTTAAAAGGTATCGCCAGAGAGCTTTGGAGCTGGAATCCCCTTTTGGTTTCTGCTTCCAGGGGTCGAAGTCTGGTTTTACTGATTTCTCTTGATGATCGCATAATCTGCCCGGGTTCGTTGGTGATCCCGATACCAGCGCCACCAAGTTGCTCTCCAGGAGATAAGTGAGGGAAGGGCGGTCGAGTTGCCCGCTCTCGGCCTTCTTCCAACGTGACTTTTTCAAAGGGGTGTACCTGGGGCGTTGACCGAGAGCTGGTGCCTTTTGGCACATCTTGCCAGGGACATTTTCATTGCCAAAAGTTATAAAATTCAGGATACTCAAGGCTGACAGGCATCTTGGCCGGCATAGCTCAGTGGTAGAGCAGCTGATTCGTAATCAGCAGGTCCGGGGTTCAAGTCCCCGTGCCGGCTCCAATGATTTCAACTGGTTAGCCGCTGGGCCTCACCCCTGGGCCCTGGCCGAGTGAAAATCTGTGTGAGACTTTCCTCTCCCCGCGGCCCCTGGCTTGCCTTTTCAAACACCGCCATGGCCTCGCGTTCGGCATCGCCAATGGAGTGTAGGTAGATCTCGGTGGTGGTGCGGCTCTCGTGGCCCAGGATGCGCTGGATGGTGCCGATGGGCACGTTGGCCCGCTCCAACACCGAGGCCCCGAAGTGCCGCAGGGCGTGGAACCCAAAAGCACGCACCCCGGCCCGCCGGCACAGGACTTTCATCAGGTGATTGCGGTCCTGGTAGGGGCCCTCCACGAACCCCCCAGCCTTCCGGCTCCAGTGCCGCCCCCAGAAGACCCAGGGCTTCCCCTGGTCCCGGTTTCGGTAGCGCTTCAAGAGCACGTTATAGAGCCGGGTGGTCAGGTAGACCTTCCGGGGGGTCAAGTGCCCGCCCTTCTTCTTCCGGGTGTAGAGCACCACATGCCGGCGCTCCAGGTTCACATCCTCCCAGGTGAGCCGGTTGATCTCGCCCACCCGGGCCAGGGTGTCCATGATGGTCAGCAAGTAGTCCTGGTTGTCGAAGTCCGCCACCAGCAGTACCCGGGCCACGTCCTCTTTGGGCGGCACATACTTCAGCCGCTTTTCCACCGGCATGAACTCCAGGCCCTGGGTGGGGTTGCGCTGGAAGAACTCCTGGCGGATCCCGAAGTTGAACAGCGCCCGCAGATACCGCAGGTCCTTGTTGGCAGCGTTGGTGGACACCGCCCGGGCCCGCTTCAGCAGGAAGGCCTGGATCAGGCCCCGGGTGACCTGGCTGCAGGTCAGGTGCCGAAACTCCCGCACCATCCTCTTGGCGAAATAGGTGATGTCGACATAATACTTCTCCGACTTGTAGACCTGGACGTAGTCCAGCCGCTGGTTAACCAGGTCCAAGAAGGTTATGTCGGTTGGGGTCTCCACCACCGGGGGCGGGTTCTTGATGAGCTCCCGGCGCCGCTCCTCGGCCGACCTGGCCTCGCTTTTGGTCCTGAACCAGCCCTGGCTGTACCGCTGGCCCATGAGGGTGAAGTCGTACCTGCACCCCTTGCCCTTTACCAAATAGACGCTCATAGAGGTCCTCCTTTCGAGGAAAAACCAGAGAACCCCCGAGCTTCACCCCGCCCAGCAATCTCCAGTTCTTATAAACCCAACTCGGGCTCTTCCGGAGATAGTGGGCGACCTCCTCGAGGGTCATTATGTCACTTTGGTAGTTTTCGTCAATCCTTGCTGTACCCATTTACCATCATCTCCCACACCTAACTGAACCGGCCCACCTCGCCTGGCATAATCCAGGGTCGCAATTAATAGGGCCTGAAGGGGCATCATGACACCTCTCGTCGAAGCCGGGGATCTAACAGATGGGGCTGTGGTTCCCCGAGGTCATTCTCCGATTTTGCGGCCGGTTCATATCGACTACCCATCAGTTTTGTCGATGTCGCACTCCTTACCCCTTACCCTTCATTCTTTGCCTTTGCCAAATTTTCTCTATTCTCTGATAGAGGGGAATCGGAAATCCGGCCATTTAAACGGGCCTCCCTGGCCTTTCTTAGTCGCTCTATCTGGGCCGGGGTTGCCTCACGTTTAACCGCCCCCGGTCTCTTACCCAACCTGTAGGGATGAAGGGTGCAGTCCTTAATGTGGCAAAGGGTCACCTCCTGGCTCGACCCGCAGCAACAGGCCAGACATTTCCGCCGGATCGCCTTCATGGGGGTGTAAATATGGACTTCGCCGTCTTTGGTTCCACACGTCATGATGTTCCCTCCCATTAGTTTAGAGGTGGCTTAAAGAATAAAGATGAGCATAAGTGTCAACTGAAATCTGCATGACCTACCCTCGGAGAAAATAGGGCCTCGCACACTATCGCCACTCCATGCCGCCCCCTATTTCGCTTCTCGCAATGACCCCAGGCATGAGCCGGATTTGGGGAATTAATGGCGGGGCGAAAATGGCCGCACTCGAAACAAGTCAGTATGCGCTCTGGTGGGACCCGGGACTTCCGGGTCAGGTAATCTATTACTTCTGCTTTGTTTCCCTTCACCAGGGCCAGAAGAGGCCGCACCTGTCCCGGGTCTAGGTTGCCAGGACCGCCATATTTGGCCTTGATGGTCTCCCCGTTCACCGGAAACCGATAACCCAGGTGGGCCAACTTCCGCACCGCCTCAATGCCCGGGTTTAATTCCATCAAATTTCCACCTCCTCGAGGTCTATGGCGTCTTTCCCCCCATCCCCCTTACGGTCCTGATTGCTTATAACCAAGTCTGCAACGTCTGCATTGTCTTTAAGCCGACAACTGGCGCAGGTTTCCGGGCGCAGACATTGCTCTTTCGACGTCTGCAATGTCTGCGCGCTTTCAAACGTTTCAGTAGAGGATGCAGACGTTGCAGACATTGAGTTTTTAAAGTCTGCGTCCTCAAACTCTCGCCATTCCTGAATTTCCTCCTGTTGCAGACATTGCAGACATTGTTTGATGAATGTTTCTATCTTTTCATCCCATTCGAGACACTTCGCCGCCCGCCTGCCGTTGGCGTCATGCTTGCCCGGCGTAATGGTTAGCCCCACATCCCGGAGCCAGGCCCCCATGCCCCGGGGCTTCCCCATTTCCAGAGTCTTAGGGGCCAGGTTATTAAATTCTTCCTGAATGAAGCCAATGGCCAGGTGCCCGTTCTCCAGGTGGGGCCGCAACCGGTCCAGGGTTCGAGCCAGCAGCAGGGAGCGTTCGGAAATCTCCATAGGGACAAAATTCTCGTCTTCTATGATTCGCAAAGCTGCCTGCACCTGCCCCAGGTAGAAGGTGACGGCCTTTATGCCCCGGTCCAAGTCTTCCACGGTTAAGACAAACTGGAGGGTCCCGCCCATAGAGAACTTGTGCATGCAATGGATGACCCCGGTGAGCCGGAGGCAGTATTCGATAGCCTTGGGGAGAAACCCCCGGAATTGTGCAGGGAGTCTGTTCTTTAACGAATTAAGGTCATTCTGCCAATCGAGAAACTTTTGCTGTGCCTGGGAATCAAGGATCAGCCGGACCGGTTTTTCGATCTTTCCCCTTTGGGCAGAGACTTCTGCATCCACCCAAGCCATCGCCCGGTGGAGAAGGTTATCCCAATTCTCCCGGTGCGGGTCTTCCCACGACTCGCTCGTGGCCTCGTAATACGCGGGGGGCTCACAGGTTACCAAAAAGCGGTAGAGGGTGCCGTCGTCGAGATACAACCCGTTGGACCCGGCAAAGAAGGTCCTGAAAACTTTAGGTTGAATCCCGCCAAAAATCGATACCCGAGCCCCGGTGAGGTACACTTCCTTGCCGACTCGTTTCACCCTGGCCGGGTGCCCGTCCCAAAGGGCAAGCCAACCCTCTCTGTCGGTGCCTCCCCGGGCCTTATATTGGTTCTGGCCGGTGAGGAATGCGCTGATCTCGTCCTGGATCACGACAATTCCGCCATGGGGGGAATTATCCAGATCCTCCCGCAGTCCTTCCAATGTGAGGTCCGACACAAAGTAGCCCCGGGGGGGCGCGGGAAGTGGTTCTTGGAATCGCTCGCTGAAGGGGGATTTTTGGGAAGCTTTCAATTCCTTTTTGCAGCGTTCCATTTCTTTTTCCTGCGCATCATGGATGGGTCCCGCCATCTGCCGGGGCGGGGCGGTCTTGCCCTCTCCCGAGTCCCGAATATCCACATGCCAGACAATCAAGGGGGCATTCCAACTCGGCTTAGGCGAGACCGCCAGGGCCCTCCCCAGAATGGAACTCAGCATGGAGAAGGCTGCTCCCGGGAGGGGGTTGGGTGAAGTGGCGCAGGCCCTGGCAAGCTGTTGCAGGCTGTCGGCAATATCAAGCGGCAATACTTCCCAAGGGAAAGATGTGCGCGGGAAAAGCTGGGTGGCCAGCTCCCAAACCTTCATGGTTCCTCCCGCCGAGTCCGGGGTTGGACGGTGCATTTTTCAATTAGGTCCATCAGGTCCTGTTTGCGGAAAAGAACCCGCCGGCCAAGTTTGACAAATGGAACTTCCCGGCGAGATACCTTGCCACGCAATGAAAATGGGGAGATTCCAAGGAGCTCTCCGGCTTCATCATTAGATAGAAGACGCTCCATGGGGCTTACGTTAGGTGCTGTTTGCATAGATGACTCCTTAAGATTATGAATCACATCTTACCTATCAAATATAAAGTTGTTTTTGTAAGATGTCTAACCACAAAAAAGGTAAGACCTTTTTCGTGGTCAGTAAGATGGGAGGGGAAGTATTATTGTTGGCTTGCTGGGGTGATGGAAGCGATTAACTTGTCTGCTTTCTCTAAGGCCCTTTCCACTTTTCTTAAATAGCTTCTTGCTTCTTCGCTAAAATTCTCATCCCAATCACGAGGACTTTTACCTTTAATTAATGGGTATAGTTCTTGGGCTATCTTCCAAGGGGATTTTCCTTCTTTCTTGTTCATATTCCATACTTGAAAAATAGTTACATGAGCGCTGGCTGGTTCTTCATCTAAATAAATATCCAGCGATGGGCCGCGCCCGGGCGTTTTGGCAATATTATAAGCCTGATCATCCCGCGATCGTCTTAATTTCCACACATCTTCAATTAGTTCAAAAGGAATTGGAGATACAATGGTTTTGGGACCTGCTTCAAACTTAGGCGAGCGGTGGATTTCCGCCTGAAAAATTTCCACTTCGTTTTTTATTTCCGTCTCAATCTGGCCCATGCTGCTTAACAAATCAATTTCTACACGCAAATAACGGCCTTCTCTTAGGATAGGGGTCATATCTAATAGCGAAGGATCACAGGCGTCCACCATGGCCAGGGTAAGGTCCTTCAGCTCCCAAGGATCAGTTGATGGAGGATTGAATCTCATTGGTCCAAAGGGAATTACCTTTACCGCGCTTCCGGGAACTGCAAATATGAGCGGCGCAGCTTCAGGCGCAGTATCCCATAATTCATCATCCGGGTGCAGGGCCAGTCTTAGGCCCCACCTTTGGCAAATCTTATCGGCCTGGGGGGAATAAGTGAATGATTCTCTCAATTCGGCTTGGGGTCTTACGGCTAAGTCTGACGGTAAACCGTTAAGGTAGTCCTGAAAGGCGGCCTCATACTCCTGGCGGTAAATGGGGTGTATTTTAAAAACCTCCCTGCGCACTACACTCAATTTTTCAGGGAATTCCCAACTGTCCTTAGGCTTGCTCATGAGGCATCTCCCGTAGTGGCTCCCCAAAGTTAAGTGCCTACCGGACGGTAGAAGCTACCCTGTCACTCTCGGTGGCCGTCGGCGCTGAGGGACGCCCAAAATCAGGTAGTTATAGGGTATTCATCTTCCCAGTTTCTGCCGGTCAAAATTCCAGGGAAACCTGGCCTCTCTGACCTGCCCCCAGTAGTTGTACCAATTTTAAGTTAGGTTGGGGGCCCAGCATGGCCACGTCGGGCCTCTGGTCTGCTGCCAGAAAGACGACTTTTCCATGATTGTCTGCGGCGGGCCTTTCCGTTTATATCTTTTATCGCGGATACGAAAGGGGTTATGCTTCGCTAAGGCGCTGACGATGCAGGCGGGGGTCCACGACCTGGGCCATTGCCGCAATATCCAGAGACCGCCCCAGAAATTGAGCCACCGCCCAACCCGTGGCCTCCGGTTCCCGGATAGTGGCATGATAATCCACGGTCAGCAGCTCCATGTTATCCCGGGCTGCGAGCCAGCGCTCGGTATCCGCCAGTTGCCGGGCGAAGATCTTTCCCAAGGCCTCCTCGCCGGCGGCACTGCCTTTACGGTCCAGGCGCTTCAGCATCTGATGCTGGGACGCCAGAATCTCCGTCATAGGCCGCTTCATCAGGATGATTTTGTAGCTCAAATCAGCAGGAAGACAGGGCAGCAGGACGGAAATAACCTTCACCGCCCGGCCTGCCGCCTCAGGGAGCCAGGAGTTGTCCCGGCGCAGAGACTTGACCGGTTCATACTCGAAATAGCCCCGGGGGTTGTCCGGGTCAGCCGGCCGGTGGCCGTCCGCCAAGATCTCCAGCCCCCCGGCCTTAAGCATCTGCATCATCAGAGAGGTGCCGGAGCGGGGCAGGCCTGAGACAATGATAATCGCCACGGTTAAATTGGATACGCCTTAAGGCAAATCCCGGTGAGGTTCACCCGGTGGCCCCGGTAGTTCCCGGGCCTTGATTTCGTGATAGTGCGCCAGGGCCGCATCACCCCGGGCCCGGTAAACCTTGATCAGGACTTGGTGGGCCTTTTTCAAGATGGGGTTGAACTCCAAGGCCCTGGTGAGAGATTGCACCGCCGGGGCCAGCTTTCCCTGCACCGCCAGGACTACCCCCAGATGGTAGTGGACCAGGGGCTGGTGATACAGGCATCCCAGAGACCGCAGGAAGCACTCTTCGGCCTCCGGGTACCTTTTCTGCCGGTACAACGCCATCCCCAGGCCGTCATAAGTCGCCGGGTTGTCGCCTTCCAGTTCCAGGGATTCCCTGAACGCGGCTTCCGCCCTGGATAATTTCCTCAACCGCAGCAGGACCGCGCCTATCTGCCGCTGGATTTGAGGCAAGGCCGGGGCCGCGGCCGCGGCCTCCTGAAAATGCTTCAGGGCCTTGGTCCAATTTTGGCGAGCGAACTCGATGAGGCCATAGGCATGACGGGCCCAGGGCGAATCGGACTCGCTTTTGAAGACCTCGGCCACCAGCCCCTGGCTGCTCTCCAGGTCCCCCAGGCGCAGCCGGCACTCCGCCAATTGCAATTTGGCCGGGTGGTTCTGGGGCCGCAGCTTAAGCAAATCCTCCAGCAACGTTGCCGCCTGGGCGGGCTCCCCCTTGGCCAGGTTGACTTCGGCCAGGTTGGCCAGCTTCTGCACCGTCGCCTGCTCCACCGCCTTGGTGGCGTCCTCTGAGGGGGCCTCCACGTAGCCCAGGGCCACCAGCTGCTTGAGGGCCTCCTGAGCCGCCCAGGGATCCCCTTCATCCATTTCCCCGGGTGCTTCTTCCCAGCTCTCGGCCGTCTCGTAGCTGTCGATGAATTCTGGCTCCACCGGCGGCTCAAAAATCGGCAGGACCCGGCCTTCCAGGTCCTGGCCCACCGGCAACCCCAGCAGGGCGAGCACCGTGGGGGCTACATCCAGCAGGGAGGCGCCGAATACCAGTTCATCCTGCTTGAGGCGCGGACCCCGGGCCACGAACACCCCGTAAGGCCGGTGACACCTCAAGGGCGACGGCTGGCCGCCTTTCTCCAGGGGGGCCGGACGGAGGTGGTCATTAAAGAAGCCGTGGTCGGAAACGAGGATGACGGCGGTCTCCGGACCCACCAGTTGTAGGTAGCGCCCCAGCATCAGATCATGGTAGAGGTAGCCGCGGTCCACCACCTCCCGGTAGATGGCAAAGTCAGCCTCGCTGACGTGAGCCATCCGGGGGGCCTGGTACCAAATGAACTCGTGGCCCAGGCGGTCGATGGTGTCCAGGTAAACCGCCAGCAGATCCCAGGAGCCGTGCTCCGCCAGGTAGGTCCCGGCGGCGTGCACCGTGGCGCATTCCGCCAGGTAGCGGGCCAGGGTCTCCAGGCGCCGGTCCCGGTCCTGGTCGATGAGGTGGGCCTGGGGGATGAAAAACTTGAGCTGCTCTAAAGCCAGGTCCGCAGGGTGGACCCTGAGGTCCCGCATCACTTCATGGAGCGAGGCGGGCGCCACCGAAGCCGGGTCGAAGGGCCACTGGTCGAAGTTTTCGCCGCCGGCATGGCGGAAATAGTTGCTCACCACCGTGCCCCCCACCCGCGAGGCCGGGTGGGTGGCGTACCAGCCTACCACTGCACTTTTAAGCCCCTGTCCGGTGAGAATGCTCCAGAGGGTCTGGGCTTGTAGGGAGGTGCAGGACACCGGGCGCACCCCCTGGCCGTCGGCCCGGGGCTCTATAAAGCCGTAGACCCCGTGGCGGTCGGCGCGCTTGCCGGTGGCGATGCTGGTCCAGAGCATGGGAGAGAGGATGGGCCGGAGCGTTGCCAGGTTGCCCATCACCCCTTCATTGATGAGGCGCTCCAGATGGGGCATGAGGCCCGCATCCAGCAGCGGCTGGATGATCTGCCAGTCGGCTCCGTCCCAGCCCAGCAGCATAACTCGTTTGGCCAGGCGTTGGCCCATGTTTCAGTCCTTGGGGAGGTCGGGCGCAGGTCGTCAGAGGTTGCCTGCTCCGGTCTAAGCCCGAAAGCCAAGCGGAACTTTTTTCACTTAGGATAAAAACATCTCTCCGGAAATGCCATAAAAAAATACCCCCCTTTCAAAAGGCGATTATATACTTGACAAACCTTTGATTTAAAAGGGGGTTAGTTGCTTTTTGCTTGATTTTATGATTTAATTTGATTTATACAAGGTATGGAGGTCAGGGGAACTCGAACCCCTCAGCGGATGGATGGAAAGCCCCCAGCTGGCTCCTGCGACCCCCACAGATTGAAGGGCAGATGACCCAATCATCTGCCCTTTTATTTTTTTTTAAGAAACTATCTGTAGGTTGCCACTCTGATTTGTTGAATCTATGGTATCTAAAGAACTATTAAGCCCAAACACAAGGTTCTCCACTTCTTCAAAAGGTAAATGAAGATCATTGGCAATGTTGTCCTTTGTGATACGTTCATTCCATAATTCCGTAAACACTTTTTTCCATACTACTGATCCTTCACGGGGCATAGAATTTGGTTCTTTCCTTCTGTAACCATGTTTACTAAGTTGAATGCATAAATCCTTAAATCTGTAATCATTCAATAATCCAATTTTATGTAAACGATACACTAACGCAGCAATAGAAACTCCCCATCTTCTTTTAGCTTCTACCAATTTAGTTAAACTCATAGAAGTCACATACGAAATCTCTGATCGAATATCTGCTTCTGGCATTAAGAATGCGGAGGCAAAAGCATTAGCTTCTGATTCGCATGATTGTCCTTGATGTGGACCACCATGCTTATGCAGTACTAGATGTCCTAACTCGTGAGCTGCATCAAATCTACTATGTTCTGGTGATTTATAGGTATTAAGGAAAATGTAAGGAGTGGAATCTCTCCAACATGAAAAAGCATCTACATTTTTTGTATTTTCTAAAAGAGAAAAAACCATCACTCCCTTAGATTCAAGTAGCTTAATCATATTACTAATAGGCTGCTGCCCCAATGCCCAATGTTGTCGTACGGAGATCGCGGCTTTTTCAGAATTACTTTCAAAACTGCTGAAATCTATTAAATCGGTTTTTGGCAAATTAAATCGCTCATTAACCCAATCAGAAAGCAAGAATGCAAAAGCACCAGCCGCTAAAGCAGCATCCCTTTCCTTCATTGTCATCGTGGATAAACTGCGGAAACTAACTGCATGCTGAGAAGGAATGTCAATATTTTGTCCGAAAAAAAATTCTTTCGGAAATTCTAAAACCCTTGTAATTGCTTCCATAGTTTCGTCAGTAGGCTCATTTATGCCATTTTCTAGCCTACTTATTGTAACAGGAGTAACTCCGGCTAATCTTGCAAGCCCTTCTCCTGACAACCGCCGCCGTTTTCTAGCCAAAGTTAGCCTAGTTGGATTAAGCATAGTGCATACCCCCTATTTATCTACTTACGGGTAACGGGTATATCAAATTCTTGGAAGAGGGGATAATCATCCGTTTTCGTCAAAGGAGTGACAGGATTCCATTCGCCATGCTTCAATATAAATATTCGTTCAGGAAATTCGCTAAATTGACGACCTTCAATGGCTAGAGGACGTGATAGTTCAGCCCGAACATCATCACTTTTGGCGAATAAACAGAAATACCAAACAGTACCGTTCATTTTTTTTTGGCGATCTTCTTCCATTTCCAAGATAAGATATGGTTGTGAAATTACCCTTGCAGACGCCAAACCTTTAGGAGAAATAGCTTTGGGATCACAAACATCGCAGGCTGAATCCGTATTCTGAAAAATTATTTTTGTGCCAGTTTTGGGGTCATAAACAGATTCAATGCCTTCGGTGCTATCTTTGGCCCAGCCTTTGGGAACAAATACATCTCGTAACGCCATTGTGCCCCAATGATAAGCAAACGTACCCGGTGCAGTGACAGGATGGTGTGCAACAGCATCGGCTTTTGCGCCAACTGCCGTATGGATGATAGGCATCAATTCCTCTTTTGTCACACCAAAGTCATTAAGGCGAAAATCAACTTCCCAATCTTCTTTGAAAACCCTGGCTTGAATCATACCCGAAGACCTCCATGTTAATTTTTACGTTCACATAAGAGAACGCTAAAATTAACATGCTGTCAAGAACTATTTTCAGGCCCTGAATCAATCATTGTTTTGGGGCTTTTTAGATTGGCTTTTCTTAGATTTTTGGGGCGGAGGGGTTTGGAGAAGACGCTTTACCGCATCCTCAAAGGATATTTCCTTGAGAGCGGGTTCTTCTGGTTCATTTATCTTCTTTGTCTTTTTCGTCGTCAATGAGTTCCTCTATAAGTGAGCCGTTTACCTTCAATGCCCATCAAGGCAACATCCCGCCGTTCTGCATCGGTGATCTTCCGATGGCCATACCGAAAATCAAACTCAGCAAGATAACGGTGAAGGTGGCTTTTTTTGCAATGCTGATATACGCCCTTCATACCACGTTTGAAGATGGAAAAAAAGCCCTCCACAGTGTTAGTGTGAATGGTGGGGTTGGCTATCGAGACATACTCACCTTGGCTATGCTGAACATAGCCATGCTCCGAAAAATGTTCATTTAGATATTTATACTGCCCAGCATCATCGGTCATCACCCTGGCTTCCTTGGCGATATTGTCTTTCAAGATCGGAAGAATGGTTTTGGAGTTCACGCTATCAACTACCATGCTTCGGGCTTCGCCGGATTCCCGGTCAATAAGGGAGAGAACCTTACGCTTGTGGGCATAGCCCCTGCGCTTCGGCATATTGTCCTCATTGCCGATAAAAGTTTCATCAATTTCAACGGTCCCTCCATTTGAGCCAAATGGAGCCAATGAACCCTCTCTCAAGGCTTCCCTGATACGATGAGTCATAAACCAGGCGCTCTTATACGTGATCCCCAACATACGATGAAGCTGGTGGCTGCTGATACCCTTTTTAGAGGAAATTAACAGATGGGTTGCCATTAACCATTTATGCAGGGGTATATGGCTACTCTCAAACAAGGTGCCAACCTTAACGGTAAAATCCTTCCGGCAAAGATTGCATCTTAGCAAACCGATTCGGATTTTTTTCTCTTTGTTCTGCTTTATGCGATAAATCTTATCGCTACCACCACAATGAGGGCATGTCGGACCACTGGGCCAGCGAACACTTTCCAAATACTCCACAGCCCTTTCTTCATCGTGAAAGATTTCATTGGCTAAAATGGCTTCTGACATTGGCTTGCCTTCCTTCTCCGATTGATTTAGATATAATATAAATCATCGGAAAAGGTTTGTCAAGTATATAATCGCCTTTCAAAAGGGGGGTAAAGGAAATTATCAGCAAGCCGACTAAATTGGGCCTTAACACACCGCAATCTCAAGGTTCATATCTGCACAGCAAGTGACAACAGCCACCGGTTCATTCGGGCCGCACCGAACGCCGGAAAGCCAGGAGCCCGGCGGCGCCGCTGGCCAGGAGGAGCAAGGAGCTAGGCAACGGCACGGCATCCGGGTCGCCGGCCCCGGCCAGGATAGACGTGTCCACGTCGGTTTCGAAGGCATAGCTGTAAAAATCTACTAAACTGACGCCTGCCGGAACTTCCAGTTTGGCCCAGCCAAAATGCACGCCGTTAGTATCATCGGTGAATTTAAGACCCAGGTAGCCTGTTCCTTGCCCCGGCCAATTGCCTTTTACGCCATGATATATGCCCCCCAGGTAGCCGGCGTAATTGAAGTTGCTGCCGGCACCGATATTATCTCCGGTTTTGAGAAAAGCTGCATAACTTGACCCCGGTGCATCAACTCCCACATAGCTGCCTGGTTTAAGCCCCACCCCGAAAGCAAAGGGATAGTTATTGTGAAGAATCTGAAAATGCGCGTCGTTACTTAGGCCCAAGAAATCAAAGGAACCGCCTTGCACAGTGGTGTTTATGGCCGTGTAAACAATGCTGGCCTCCGCCGGCGCTCCGGCCGCCAGCCCCAAACCCAGGGCCAGGGCTGCGGCGCTCTGTTTGGCGATGGTGTGCCGGGACGGGGCCAAGCGGCGTTGACGGCGGCAGGAAACTCTTTGCGCGTCTCTTCTCAGCTTTTGCTTTGCCATCTTTCTCACTCCTTAACGAGTGGGGGCCTGCTTGTGACGGACCCTGCAGATAAAAAAACGGCCTGCTTTGGTCTAAGCCCCGTGAGCTTTCCCAGGCAGCCCGGCTCTCTTATCCAATCTTGTTCACCAAGACCCATGGTTTCCCGTCAACGCCTCCCGGCGGGTTAGGTTGTTTCCCAATAAATTCATACCACCATACAGGCCAGGAGTTGTCAAGGAAAAAGGATATTTAAAGATGATCTAGGTGCAGACTATCGCCAGTTCCTGGAATGGATATGAACCGGGGAGGGGAAGAGATCGTAGCTTAGTGGAACTTGATTGTCCTGGCAATTTAAAAAATAGCCATGCGACCCACCCGACCGCCAAAATAAGTGAGGCCTCCCCCCACAGTAGCCGGCGCTCTCCCAAAAGCCCTACCAGTCCCACTAAGCAGCCAGCCCGCATCCCGCATTATAGATATATATAATAAATAATAAAGACCCTAGAGATATAGAGACTATAGGAGAGTATGAAATAACTAGAGATTTAGTTGATCTAGAAGCAAAACTAACCCTGCCAGAGCTAAAGTTCCTTGATCTCCATCTGGTGCAACGCTGGCCGGTCCCTAAAGCACTGAAAGCCGTAAACATCCATAATATCAACCACTTTAAGGATAGAACACTCTATGACATTGGCGCAAAAATCCGCAAAAAGTATGAATGTCAGACACAGGACAATCGAAATATTTTTAGAGATATCGACCTGGGAGAAAGTCAAGTAGTCAGGCATATTAAATAATTAACAGAAAGCGCCCGATCCGAGATTGTCAAGCTGAACGCTAACGCCCTGGCCGCGAAGTGCCTGAGGCTCACTGAGGAACCCCAACAAAGCCATCAATGGGTAAACATCATCATCAACTGCGGCCAGCAGAAGCCCCAAGAGCTCCCACCTGGCCACATCCCGCCGGCCACGGTGACCATGCAGGTGTAGCCGGTGGATCTGGTACCCACCAAACCCCTGCAGATAACCCAATAATCCCTTGTGAAATCAGGGGAATCGCAGGCAGGCATACAAGATATAGACCTGGAGCCCTGGCAGGAAGATGATAATTTACCTTAAATACCGGAAGATGGTTGATATCAAGAGGTTAACCAAAAGCTGGGGGCACTGATAAGAATCATTATGTCAACCTAACCTTGTGAGAGACGTCACTTATCATAGTTAGCCACCTTGTCCCCTCTACAGGGCGCCCCTGGGACCCAGACCCCACCGGCAGGCGCCGCGCCGAGCCGGCCTCGGGCCTACAGAATCGCCCCCCTGCATAGCCAAACCCCGGGACCGGCAAGTACCCCCCCTATGTCTTAATGCCCCCTCCGCAGATTTTATTTAAAATATCATTCATACCGTTTATCATTTTCACTGGGTTTAAGGAGTTAAATCGATTTTTCGTATTTGGGCTCCGGGGTTTAGATCTCAGAAATGATTTTAAGAGGATGGTCATACCTGGTTTTGAGGTTGGCGTGCTCTTGGCGGGCGAGGTCGGCCATGAGAAGGGTGGCCCCCCAACCTGAAAAGCCCGCCAATCTGGGGGCGGCGATCCACCAGGCGCTGGGCAGGGCCGGGGCCGCTGGAAGGTCATCCAAACTAACAGGGCCCGCTTAGGGGCCAGATAGAGCCATAGTCGCAGTAGGGGGGCCTATCTTCATCGTGAGGTAGGCTGCAATCTCGACTTTAATTCCGATGATACTAATTATCGGAACCAAAGGCCAGCCCCAACCCTACCTCAACACCCCAGCTCCAGCCCTGGCCACCGCCACCAGGGGGAGCCAGATGGCCCTCCAAGGCGCCAGCCAGGGGGAAGCGGCGGCGGCGCCTATGTAGAGGAAGGCGGAGGGGCAAAACCCCGGGACCGGGACTCCCTCCCCCCGTGTCAGACGAAGCATAGACGGACCATCGAGAAATTTTCAGAAAGATTGGTGCCGGAGAGGGGGAAGTCGCCAAGGGGCTCCTGACCATCGCCCAGGACACCGGGATCGCCGCCAGCACCAGGCTGAACGCCCTGGGTGGCCATCGCTAAGATCCTGGGAATTCAACGGGACCTTGTGAATGGGGCCGGTGGGGCACCGATCATCATCAACCTCACCAAGATCGTGGACGGCCCGCCCCCCCGGCAGCCGTAAAGGCCTATTCCTGGGTGCCAGCCAGGGCCACGGCATCCTTGGCAGCCACGATCCGGTTTCTCGCCGAAGCCTGTGCCGCTACCACACTATTCATGGTTCAATCTTTATTCATTAAGGTCTTTATTTATTTGTCTGATCCATCCAATCATCTCGGCCCTGACGTTGTCCAGGTCATCCCCGGTGGGGGACTGGGCGTTAAGCCAGGCTTGGGCCGCCGCCGCCGTGGCTTCCTTACCTCCCGGAGGATTGGCGATGGCGTATTTCAGGGTGGCCAGATACCGCATATCGTCTACGGCTTCCCGGAAGCCTTCCCATTGCAAAGTGTCCACCACACCGTTATTGGTGGGATAGGTGAGGCACTCATCCAAGATGGGATCGTCGAAGTCGTTCCAAAATCCGGTGCCACGGGTTTCCTGATAGGTGTAAGGAAAGCAGCCATTATACCCATTGGCGTAGGCCCACCAACCGTAGTTATAGCGCCAGAAATTGGGTCTGCCTCTGGCACTACCCGACTGAGGCCGGCCATAAAGCCAAAGTTCATGCGGCGCGGTAAAGTCGGAGGGTCTGGGTGGGAGTGACCACGGAGCCCACGGTCCATGATAGTTCACCGCATCCATATAGGTTTTAAAATTAGTCAAGCCCCAAAGGTCATCTGTTATGGCACCCCAGACTTTGCAACCTTTCGCCTGCACGGCGGGGATTATAGTTTGCAGATAATCATTCCAGATGGATTCGGGGGGTTCATCAGTGCTCATGAACCACTGAACTGCCGACTCCCAGCCGCCGACTCCATGAATAATGATATTGATGGCATCTGCCCGGTTAGCGTTTTCTACAGAACTCATCCAATATCTTATGCCGTCTCCAGCATTGATAACCCTACCCTTCGGCATTCCGGCGGCACCCATAATCGCCAGGGCATCGGCTAAACGACCGCCAGGACTTTCCATGATCCCCTGCAAGTAAAGTCCTGGGTACTGTATTCCATGAGCCGCCATGTTCTGAATTTCCTTGGTCCAGTGGGCGGTACTGCGACCATAATCCGTAATGTCGGTAGTGGTCACAAGCCAACTCTGGTAATAAGTGCCATATTTCAATTGCGGAGCCTGAAGAGAAGTCGCTATAACAGTCAGGCTAACATTAAGAACAGTAGTGGTTTTGCCCGTGGCCGTGACAGTCAAGGTGCCGGTATAGGTGCCTGCCGCCGCATTGCTGGGGATGTTGATGAGGCCGTAGTATTGCTTGTTTTGGCCGCTGGACAAAGAAGTGGCCTGGAGAGTGGAGGCATCTTGAGGAGAAACATTGGGAGTCGGCCCCCCTTCCACCGAGATGTTTTGGCCTCCTATTGAATTGGTTTTGGCCGTTGTATCCACTGTCACCAAAGAATCATCGTGAAGCAGAAGTTCCGGGATTAATATCCGATACCAAGGAGGACTGTACCCGGCAGGGCTCATGTTGGCCACACCCCAAGGGTCAGGACCGCCAAGCTGCTGAGCAATAGTAGTTCCAGCGTTATATTGGTTCAGATTACCACCTCGGTACCAGCACTTCACCACCCGCAGGTCCACGTTGGCGGTGGGGATAGTGTTGCTGCCGCTGGTCAGATCAGAGGCCGTCACCATGAGATTGCTCAAATCTGTGTTGGCGTGGACTACAAAGCTGAAGGGTTGATACTTTCCCTTGGCACTGGTCAGGGTGACGTTGTTGCTTTGCACGCCGCCGGGAAAATTTGCCGGGTCCGTATCGGGCAATATCCAGGTGTCGCTCATTACAGTCACTTGAAAAACATCATAATCTGTAGCACAGGCGGGAGATAATGTAACAAAGCACGCTGAGAAAATGAGTAGGCAAATAGTTTGTTTTTTCAGCATAATACTTCTCCTTCACATCGCTATGTTTGTTCGTTGTGTACTCCATTTGGAGGGTAAGGAATTTAAACTCAAAGCAATCAACGGCTTAGGCAACCCCGCAGATTTGCGCAGCCCATGTCGTAAAGGGTTGCCTTCAGCATCCTCATCTAAATTAGAGAAGCCGAGCTACTTCATTCCAGGCACCCCGGCTATCTTGAGCAAACTAAGACCCGTGGCTTTCCGTCCCCATCTTGCGATGGGTTTGGCTTTATGTAGATAAATCAAAAAGATATTTAGGCTGTCTTATATCATCAAAATAATTTAAAAGCAATAGCAAAATTACATAAAATTGCATAATTGTTGTCTTAATATCGGACACTTATATCATTCCTATTGCATAATTCTGTACATAAATTGTCCAAATCTTAGACAACAATATCAATTTTTCTGCAAGGCATTGAACAAGAAAACATTATTATTGGTTCGACCCAAGCCTTCCTTTCCCTGCCATCTATAGGGAATAAACTGGATAATTGCCGATGGAACCTGGAATATGGTTTTGAAAAGGATAAGGAATCTCCATTTCATAGCGTGCTGGCCTGCTTGGGGATCGCCAACCGGCTATTGACTATTAAAATAATATAGCATATAATTTTTTCAACGCCCCGGAGAGAAATTATGATTAGATCAGCAGGGTGGGTTTTGCTAGGAATATTAATCCTTCTGAGCACTGCACATGGGGGTTGGGCCCAGATTTACCGACCATATGAAAATCCTTGGAGCCCCCCTAACAGCACTGATAGACTGCTTTATCCGCAGTATTACAGCCCTGACAGGATAATTTACCCCCAGTATAACAAACCTGGAAAACCCGCAACCCCCGGCCCCGAGGGGCAACTTTACAACCAGTCTGACATTGGCCAGCCTAGTAGTCAGCCCGCCAGCCAGCCATCTAGCCAGCCCCTAAGTCAGCCCGCCAGCCAGCCTCTGAGTCAGCCCGCCAGTCAGCCTGCAAGCCAGCAAGGAAAATAGCCTTGTAAGTCGGTTTTCATTGGCTGGATTGATTCCCCACTCATAGGTTTTTATGAGAATCCCCCTTATATCCCTAATGGCTCCCACCTTATTGGGGGATTGGAACCGCGCCACGAGGGAAATCGTCATTTTCAAATCCATGATAGGCTTCCTCACACAATACCGCCTTTTTCTCCGGGCTGATCTGACAAATTGACCGATTGCCAAGACCTGGGTCACTGCTGCTTTTGCCATGTCTTCTGGATGACTTCTCAAGCGTGTATGGCAAGGTTCCCCAAGCCTCCTAATATTATATTGAAAAGTTTGGGCTTCCCAATAAACTGTGGTTTTGATCCCGGGCGGCAACAATGTCCTTCAATCTTATCGGGGGCGGCCAGGAAGTTGCGGGTCACAGAGGATCTGAGAGAGCGCCTCATTCTACGTTTCAAATCGGGAACATCAACACCTGAGCGTCCGTATCTTTGCCCCCGCTCTTGTGGCTACCGGATGCAGCAAGGCGGCCGCGGAACCTGTCTCTGCGGGGTGAGCGGAAATAAAGACCTCTGGCGGTTCAAATGACCGCATGAAGCTATCAAAGTTGGGGGGGTGGCTTCCACCAGCTGGTGTAGCCACTATCAACTCTTAATACCCCCCCCTTTTTGTCAGCTATAAAGCTTCCCCAAAATGCACTTGATCATCAATGTGGATCACATAGACTCATCCCATCATTTATAGTTGACATTTTCATAATAAAGCAGCAATAATGCGTTAAACTCAACTATTAAGAATTTGTTCGCAATCTTTGATAATTTTGTAATATGGTTGATTTATGCATTGAGATAAATTAAAAATCGGCTTATCCTTTGAGAGCTGATTTTCTATGTATAGCTCTTTGAACATAACTTGCGAGGTGCGGATCGAGGGAAATAAGAGAAGGATTCCTGGAGAATGTTTAATATCTTGAAAATATCTGACCAATGAGAAGTGATAATTTTGATCAGCTGACCTCAGGGAGTTTTGACAAAAGTCAGGGTTTCCCTGAGGCTAATATCAGGGTAACACTGATTGTTCTGGTCTAATAAATGGCTTACGTAGGAACCAGTGGGGTGAAGCCTGACTGCCAAAACCATAATTGAGTTATTAAGGTTAAGAATATTCAGGGAAAAATCTCTTAAAGAAATTTTCTGAAAAGTGTTTGAGGCAATCAAATTTACAGGTATAATTATAAGAGAGGTTGCAGGCATGAATCTTGTATCTAATCGCGATGGGCTGTTGATATGAAGGCGCTTCCGAAAAGGGTGATTGGCTTGATCGTTGTGGGGATTTATCTGGCGGGGGTGTGGGGGTGTGCGCCGGGAATGAGTCCCATGACCGAGGCCCAGGCGGGGGCAACCCAGGCAACGCCGCCGGACCAAGAAAAATACCTTCTGGGACCGGAAGATGCCATTGAAATTTCAGTTTGGAAAGAACCGGACCTCACCAAACAGCTGGTGGTGCGGCCTGACGGCAAGATCACCTATCCTTTGATCGGCGAGGTCCAGGCGGCTGGGCTCATGGTTAAGGAGCTGCAAAAAGAGATTAGCAAGCGCCTGGAAAAATATGTGACGGATGCCAATGTCACGGTAATTCTTCTCAAGGCCCAGTACTACAAAATTTATGTGACCGGCAAGGTGAACAAGCCGGGAGATTTTATTGTGGGGCGCCCCCCTACGGTAATGCAAGCCATTTCCATGGCCGGCGGCCTGACCCCCTTCGCTGCACCCGGCTCCATCGTCGTTCTTCGCCAGGTGGGGGGCAAGGAGGAAGCCTATTCTTTCAATTATAATGCGGTGGCGAAGGGGCGGGACTTGGAGCAGAACCGCACCCTGCTGCCGGGAGACGTAGTGGTAGTGCCCTAAATAATTTTGCAGGGGGAGCAATAATTTATGGGCACCAGGGCCTGGACGGCGCTGGCACTCCTATTAGCAGGAGTGTTGGGGGCGAAGATTGGGGTGGCGGCTGACTTGTCGGTGGTTCCCTCGGTTAACCTGAAAAGTGAATACAATAGCAATATTAACTTTTCAACTACGAACCGGGTGAATGACTATATTTTTACCCTCCAGCCCTCCGCCCAGTTCAATTACACCACAGAGGTCGGCCAGCTGCAAGGGGTTCTGGGCTTGAATGGCAGGCATTTCATCACCCAAAGCCAACTGGACCATATCGACCAGAACTACCAGATAAACGGGCGTTACGCGGCA
This sequence comes from uncultured delta proteobacterium, assembly GCA_963790655.1. GTDB lineage: Bacteria > Desulfobacterota > Desulfobaccia > Desulfobaccales > 0-14-0-80-60-11 > DASWLF01. The sequence continues at coordinate 101,921 of CAWBPT010000007.1, forward strand.
ACCTCTCGACTCAGCTTCCTCATGAATAGTGCATATATTGTCGATACCACCATGATGCAGGAGTTAAGCACTTCCGGGGTGGTCATCGGTCAAACCCCCAGGCAATCCATCGTGATGAACCCGGGATTTAGCTATGCTCTTACTGAGCGGCTTATGGCCACCCTGACCTATAATTTCAACCAAGTGAATTATTCGTCTCCCCAGTTGCAAAATTATACCACCCAGCAGGTAAACCTGCGCCTCGACTACCCCTTGAAGAACCAAAAGACCACGCTGATAGGCAATGTGGTGGGAGGGCAAACCGTTTATCCGGCCAACAATTCTTTTCGCACTCTGGGGACATATCTGGGGATGAATCACAAATTCTCCGAAAAATGGGAAGCCACTCTGGTGGGCGGCATCAACTACACCATGCTGGATTTTGGCACCCAGGTGTTGAATTTTTCCCAGTTCCCGTTTTTTGTTTTTGTTCAAACAAAACGGCAGAAGACCTCAGAAGTTACCCCCTATATTTCCCTTTTTACTACCCGCCGTTGGACCAACACTAGTTTCACCGCGGGTTATAGCCGCGACGAGTCACCCTCGGCGCAAGGCGGGGTTTCTCAGGTAAACCGCATCAATCTTTTTTTAAGTCACGATTTTACGGAAAGGTGGGTGGGGGCTTTGTACGGTGATTATTATCGGAGCGACCTCTCGCAACCTAATTCCTCTACAGATGAAGTTTATCAGATCAGTCCTCAGGTGACCTATCGGCTAACGGAGCAATTGTCGCTGACCCCGGCGTACCGATTCGGGTACCGGATTGAACAATTTAGCGGTGGGGGCAGCGGGACCGCCAATCGCCATAATGTGTGGCTGTTTCTGACCTATGTTTATCCCATCCATTACCAGAGGTAAAACTTCGACCGGGATGGAGGTCTAAGGTTTCAAGGGAAACAGCTTGTGGAAGCTTGGCCGAACTGGCATTTTTCGTTAAACTGTTAAGAAAATAAATAAAGCTTAATGCAAGGTTGAAAAAACATTATGTTGGCAAGACCAAAAGACATACGAGATTATTGGGGTATCCTGAAGGCCAGGAAGAAACTTTTCATTGCTCCGGCCCTGATAGTGTTTTCATTGATCACTGCGGTGGCGCTCTTGCTCCCCTCGATCTACCAATCGAGCTCCACCATTCTTATAGAGGATCAGCAGATTCCACCGGATTTCGTGCGTTCCACGGTCACCGGCTTTGCGGAACAGCGTATTCAAAGCCTTACCCAGCAAATCCTATCCCGCGTTAAGCTCTGGGAAATCGTCCAGCAATTCAAACTTTACCCGGAAATGCTAGAGAAATACACCAGGGAAGAGATCCTCGAAAAAATGCGGGCTGATATCAAAATAGAAACCATCAGCGTCCAAATGACTGAACAGGCGCGGAGCCAGATCCAGCGTCCATCTGCCTCTCGACAGCCAGGCCAGGCCGTTACTATTGCTTTTGCCATCTCTTACCAGGGAAGGAGTCCCGACACGGTCCAAAAGGTGGCAGGGACGCTGGCTTCGTCATACCTGGAGCAGAACCTCAAGGTTCGGGAAGCTCAGGCTAAGACCACTACGGAATTCCTGGAATCCGAATTGAAGGTGTTGCAGGAACGCCTCCGGGTCCTGGGAGAAAAAGTTACCAAGTTCAAAGAGCAGCACGAAGGCGTCACCCCGGACCTTTACCAGTTCAACCTGTCTCAGGCGGACCGGTTGGACAGTGAGGTCAAACAATTAGATAATTCTATTCGGGCCGCGGAAGATCGGAAAACCTATCTGGAGGGGCAGTTAGCCACGGTTAAACCGGATACTCCCATTATGAGCTCCACGGGGGAACGGGTTATGGACCCCCAGTCCCGTCTCCGGGCTCTGGAGGTGGCTCTGGCCGACCTGCAATCCAAGTTCTCCCCGGATCATCCTGATATCCTCAAGACCCGCCGGGAGATAGCCGAATTGGAAAAGATGGCGGGACAGAAAGGTAGCGGTGCTTCTTTGAAGCGGCAAAAGCTCACCCAACTCCAGGCAGAGCTGGCCCAAAAACAGGGAAAATATTCTGACGAGCATCCGGATGTCAAAAAGCTCAAAAATGAGATAGCACGTCTGGAGGAACAGCCGGAGAAGTCGGCGGCCAAGACGGTGACTGAGCCGGAAAACCCCGCTTATATCACTCTGACTACACAGGTGGCGGCCGCGACGAATGAAATTGCCTCCCTCCAGCGGCAACGAGCCGCCGTGAAGGAAAAGGCCCAGATGTACCAACGCCGGTTGGAGGAAACCCCGCAACTGGAGCAAGAATATCTTGCCCTGCAGCGAGACTACAACAATGCCCAGGTCAAGTATCAGGAGACGCTGAATAAAATCTTGGAATCGCGGATTTCGGAGGGCATGGAAGAACACCAGAAAGGTGAGAAATTTACCATCATTGACCCGGCAAGTTTGCCCGAAAAGCCTGTTAAGCCCAACCGGTACCTGATTATCCTGGCTGGGTTAATTCTCAGCTTGGGCTCCGGCTTTGGGACGGTGGCAATTGCGGAGCAGTTGGACCATTCCGTGAAGACCGCAGATGAGCTTTCCCTGCTCACGGGGTTGCCGGTATTGGGAGCCATAGCCAGAATTCGGACCAGGGAGGACCTAATGTTGGCCCTTCGCAAAAAGCGGCTCATTTGGGCGGCAACCGGTTTTACCCTGATGATGGGCTTGATCCTGTTTCACTTTTTGTATATGGACCTCTGGGTGCTGACTGCCAGGCTCCTGCGCCTGGCACACAAATACTCATAATTGTCGCGGTGCCCAGACCTTTAATGATTTTAAACCAACAGCAGATGAGGAAGTCAAAGTGAGTTTTATAGATAAAGCCCTTGAAAGGGCCAAGGCGCTGAACAAGAAGCAAGAGAAGGTGGCACCCATCCGCGGGCTCCAGGAGCCTTCTCCCGGGATTCCCCCGGCCATTTCGGGGGGGGCGACCGAAGGCGAACTCATTCCTCAGGAGATCTCCTACCACGTCACCCGCACCGTGGCCGTCGACCATGAGACCATGCGCCGGAACAGATTGATCGTTGGTGGAGGGGAAGCCGAAGCGACGGCGATGGAAGGCTATAAGATGCTGCGCACCCATATTCTGCAGCGCACCAGAGAGCAAGGCCACAATACCTTGATGATTACCGGCCCGCTTCCCGGGGAAGGCAAGACGGTGACCTGCATCAATCTGGCTCTCAGCATCGCCCAGGAGATGAACCAGACGGTGCTTTTGGTTGATGCGGACCTACGCGGTCCCTCGGTGCACCAATACTTTGGCTTACCGGAGGGCGAAGGGCTGGTGGACTACTTAACGGCCGGAGTCCCCATAAGTGAACTTTTGGTGCACCCCGAAGGTTTGGACAAGCTGGTGCTATTGCCTGGGGGCAAGCCGGCGGCCCAGGCGCCGGAACTCATAAATTCTCCCTTGATGCGGGATTTAGTCCAGGAACTTAAGCACTTTTATCCGAACCGCTATGTCCTCTTCGACCTCCCACCCCTGTTGACCTACGCCGATGCTTTGGCCTTTGCGCCCTTGGTGGACGGCATCATCGTAGTAGTGGAGGCTGGGAAGACGGCCCGGGAAGACATCGAGCGCTGCCGGGAGAAGCTGGAAAAGTTCAATTTGCTGGGATTTGTGCTCAACAAGGCCGAGGTTAAACCCACTGGCCGATACTATCGCTATCCACAAGCTGACAAGCCGGCGATTCGTAAGAAATTTAAGCTTCCATCGTTTAAATAAAAAGAACCTATTATGTACGAAGAATTTTACGGTCTAACCGAACGCCCCTTTAGCCTGCTGCCTGACCCGGATTTTCTCTATCTGAGCCCCCAACACAAGTTGGCCCGGGCCTACTTGGAGTACGGCATTCATCAGCGGGCGGGCTTTGTGGTGCTCACCGGGGAGGTGGGAACCGGCAAGACCACCTTGATCAAATCCCTCTTGAAATCCAGGGAGAAAAACCAGCGGCTGGGCGTCCTGTACCAAACCTCATTGGGGGCCCAGGACTTGCTGGAACTGCTCCTGAGGGAATTTGAGGTTCGGGGCCATCATACCAGCCGGACGGCGCGCCTGACGGCCTTCAATCAATTTCTGCTGACCGCTTATGGGCGGGGTGAGCATGTGGTTCTGATGGTGGATGAGGCCCAGAACCTGGGACCTGAAGCCCTGGAAGAACTGCGGCTGTTGTCTAATCTGCAGACCGAAAAAGAACCGCTGTTGCAGGTAATACTGGTGGGCCAACCCGGGCTGCGGGAACGCCTGCGCCACCCGGCCTTGCGCCAGTTAGCCCAGCGGGTGGCCGTGCATTATCACCTGAGTCCTCTGAACCAGGAAGAAACCAAAGAGTATGTCCGCTTTCGGCTGGCCAGAGCCGGGGGCAGCGGCATTTTTACGGAATCGGCCCTGGATAAGCTCTACGACTATACCCAGGGGGTGCCGCGACGGCTGAATGGTTGGTGCGACCTGGCCTTGGTGGCCGGCTTTGCCGAAGGGCGCCACGAAATAGATGGGGAGTTCATCGACACCGTATTTGCCGCGCAAGGAGGCGGTCTGGAAGGCCCGGAGGGCAAGGGAACTTTGGGCTCGGAAGAGTTGGTTACCTCCACGGAAACCCCTGGGGGCCTTCACGCTTCGGACAACGGGTTGGCGGCAGCAGTGGGAGAACTGTCGGCACGCCTGACTAGGTTGGAGGGCTTGGTCTTGGAGATGACCAGCCAGTTGGTTCCGGTCTTGGCCAAATTCTTGTCGAAACCGTTACCCTTTGAGTCAGTCCATCTGCCGGAAGATCCTACGCTCCGCACTGCCATTCCCGCAGAAAAATCCGACCCTGAAAATCTGGCACAACCAAGGGAAAGTTGGTGGTCCAGATTTTGGGAACCTGGTTAATGATTTCTCCTAGGGTAAGAACTCATGGTTGAAAGATAGCTAAAGGGTTATTAATTGGAATGATTGACAACGTCATAGATAATCTGCGTTAGTCCAACGGAATAGATATTGCTTAATAAGGTAGAGAGGACTATCCAAAAACATCGCAACCTTGTCTATATCTCCTTCTGGGTGGAGATGATCTTTATGCGGCCATAGAGGAACTAAATCAGCATGCCCTCTGAAACCAAGTCGTTACGTTTATTCCATTTAATTGCTCCTGCGACCTTAGCCCTTGCCTTACTGTGGCTCTATTGGCCGGTCTTAATTGGCTTAATCGAGAGAGTCAGCGCTGACGAAGATTTCTCCTACGGCTTACTCTTACCTCTTGTAAGCGGCTACATCGTTTATCTGAAATGGCCGAAATTACGCAGCCAGCCATGGCAACCTTCCTGGTGGGGCCTGGCGGTCATGGCACTGGGACTGGGTCTGTACATTGTCGGGAAACTGGCTGCTGACCTTTATAGCCCACCTTTCTCTTTCATCGTAGCTCTCACCGGTGGCCTTCTTCTCATGGGAGGATGGCGAATTGTCCGCTTTTTAGCTTTCCCCCTCCTCCTTTTGTTACTCATGATCCCTCTGCCCTCAATGTTTACTAATAGTTTAACCCTTCCTTTGCAGTTGATTTCTTCCCAGTTGGCTGCGACCATCCTGCAAGCTATTGGAATCCCCCTGGTCCGTCAGGGCAATGTGATCGACCTTGGATCTCGGCAGCTGCAAGTAGTGGCAGCCTGCAGCGGCTTGCGCTACGTACTCTCCCTAACGGCTTTAGGAATTATTTTTTGCTACTTCTACCAGCGGCGTTTGTGGAAAGTCGCGATTCTCATTCTATCCCTTATTCCTGCTGCCATCGTTGCAAATGCCCTCAGAGTGGCAGCAATGGGTATTTTTCCGGTCCTGCAACCGGAGGGGTTCTGGCACAGTTTCTCCGGCTGGCTTATTTTTATATTCTGCTTCGGTTTCTTGTCTCTGTTCAACTCTGGCTTAAATTATTTGAGTCCTTCCGGGACTGCTGGCGGCTCCATGGATAAGGAGGAAGAAGCTAAAAAAGAAACCAACATTTCGTCATACACTCATTTAATCGCCGCGTTGTTCTTAATAGCTGTTGCGACTCCCTTGGTTTATGGGATAAATATGATTGCTCCCGTGCCGCTGCTTCAGAGTTTCGACAATTTCCCCCAGCAATTAAGCTCCTGGCAGGGGCGGCGAAATTTTCTGGACCCGGAGATTATCAAGGCAACAGATTCAAGTGCATATTTGGACGCCCAATATACCACTCCCGGAGAGGTTCCAGTTTCTCTCTATATCGCCTATTACGAAAGCCGGGCGACTGCAGGTGCTCTTGGTCATAACCCCAAGGCTTGCATGACTGGGGGGGGGTGGGAAACGAAGGCATCTGGGAGCGATGAGCTTGGCCCAGGTTTACCAGTAAACTACCTGCTTTTGGAAAGGGAGGGCGTCCACCTTCTGGTCTATTATTGGCATATTCAGCAAGGGAATTGGGTGGCAGCAAGTGTGGGAACGAATAAGTTATACATTATTTATAATGGCATTCTCAATCGGCGTACCGATTGGGCCATGGTCCGCCTTATAACCCCGGTTGAAGGAAGCGTTGAACCTGCGAGAAAACGCCTTGCTTCGTTTGGCAATCTAATAGTCCCAGTATTGCCAAAGTTCATAAGGCCTTGACCTGTAAAACATAATTGGCGATGCATGGGAGAATAATATCTTAGAAGATAATCAGATCAAACAAACTATGATTGGAATAGAAATACTATAAAATTATAATGTTATCTAATTATGGTATTTTCGGCAAGAAGAACAAGTACATTGAGATTCGTAACGGTCTTAATGGCAGGCCTGCTTTTAGGAACATCTCCTGTTGAAGCTGAAGGTAATAAAAACCTCTCGAAAAGTTATGAGATTTATATTACCAGGGCTATCAGCAATGAACAGATATTGCCTACGACTTTTCTTATCAAGGGTGCCACAGCTAACGAAATAGTTATAACTGCTTGTCGGGGCGAGTATGCTTTTGCTTCTTTCGTTATTACCACACTGAATAATCTTAAAGAAGTTACTGTAGCTGTTACTGATTTAAAAAGCCAGAAAAATTCCATTTTATCAAATGCAATTGATATCCGGGTGGTCAAGTGTTCGTACTAAGGGGGAGACGGTGGGTCTGACCCCTGGAACGTTCAAAAGTCTTCCTCCAGAGCCCCCTATAACAGGTATCTGACCCCTGAGTTGCTCACAAAAGATGATAAGCTTGTTAAGGTTCTCCTTACAAACTAGTTAATCTTGATTTTATCTAATGCTGCCAGTGTAAGATACTTCGCTCTGGCAAATTAATCTACGAAGGATGAAAAAGAATGAAAGTAGTAATTCTCGCCGGAGGCTTTGGTACCCGCTTACAAGAAGAGACCATGGTAAAGCCCAAACCCATGGTAGAAATTGGCGGCAAACCTATTTTATGGCACATAATGAAAATTTATTCATCCCACAATTATAAGGAATTCATTGTGGCCCTGGGATATATGGGGGAAATAATTAAAAATTACTTTATAAATTATCATTATTTACGTAACAGTCTTACGGTGCATTTGGACGGTAGTAACATTAAAGTTCACCCCAGTGGATATGAAGATTGGATCGTCCATCTGATTGAGACCGGTCTCCAAACCCAAACCGGAGGGCGGATAAAGAGGTTGGCACCCTGGATCGGAGGAGAATCTTTTTTTGCCACTTACGGGGATGGGGTAGCCAATGTTAACATTGGCGAACTGGTGGCTTTCCACAAATCCCATGGAAAACTGGCCACGGTTACCGCGGTTCGCCCCCCGGCGAGATTTGGAGGGTTAGCATTCGATGGAGATCTGGTGTGCAAATTCACCGAAAAACCCCAAATTGGGGAAGGTTGGATCAACGGAGGTTTTTTTGTATTTGAACCCCAGGTTCTGGACTATATAGCCGGCGATGAGACCTTACTGGAACGCGAACCTTTGGAGAGGTTGGCCCAGGATGGTCAACTGGTGGCTTATCGGCATAATGATTTCTGGCAGTGCATGGATACCTTAAGAGATTTACGCCTGTTGGAAAGTTTGTGGCAAAGTGGAAGACCTCCCTGGAAGATTTGGGACTAAGCGAGCAGCAATGTTTGGTTTGTTTAAAGGGAAAAGGGTCTTAGTCACCGGGGCCACCGGGTTCATTGGCGCACATTTGGTGAGATCCTTAGTATCTTTTAATTGTAAGGTCTTTATAATAGTGCGCCAGGGCAGTGATACGATTCGCATAAAAGGTTTACTTCCGGAGATTGACATATTGAGAGGGGACCTGGGCGAACCCAAAGACGCTGTCAGTGCCATAACCCAGGCAAGCCCTGAGATAATATTTCATTTGGCCGCGGCGGGAGTAAATCCTGGGATAACGGATCCACAAACGATTGTTAAAACTAACGCCCTCTCCACTCTCAATATTTTAGAGGCCTTGCGAAACCAGGAGCTTTCCCGTTTTATTTACGCCGGGAGTTGCTTTGAGTATGGCGGTGGATCTAACTTGCAAGAGGAACATCCTCTGGAACCCACCGGTGTATATGGGGCTTCCAAAGCAGCCGGATGGCTGTTATGCAAGGCTTATCATCGGGCCTGGGGGTTGCCGACCGTAACCCTTCGTCCATTTACGCCCTATGGCCCGATGGAGCGTCTGGACCGGCTCATACCCCATGTGATCAACTGTGGTTTGCGAGGTGAGGATATCCCACTTACCGGAGGGGAACAGGAAAGGGATTTTGTTTATGTGCAAGACGTGGTTAATGGCTTCTTACTGGCTGCTGTCTCTCCGGCAGCCGTAGGTATGGCCATTAATCTATGTTCAGGTACGGGGGTCCCTATCAAAGAGGTGGTATTGAAAATTTTATCTCATATGAACTTTCCAGTTAAGCCTCTATTCGGCGCCAAACCTTATCGTGATGGGGAGATGTGGCAATTATCAGGTGACAACAAGAGAGCAAAGGAAATATTGGGCTGGGTCCCGGAAACCAGCTTGGATGAAGGGCTACAAGAATCCATAAAATGGTACCAGGACAATCTGGAAATGGCAAAAACATTGTCAACTTAATTGCATGGAAATGAGCTAGACCCCAAGGACAAAAAATAAATGGTTTGGTACCACAAAAAGGTCTTTGTGACCGGAGCTACCGGTGTTGTCGGCTCCTGGCTGGTAAAAGAGTTATTGGCTCAAGGGGCCTATGTGGTCGCTTTGATCCGGGATGCGGACCCCCAGTCTGAACTTTTTCTCAGCGGGGACGTCCATCGCCTATCCGTCACTAGTGGCAGACTGGAGGATTTTGCATCGTTAGAGCGGGCGATCAATGAACATGAAATCGACACAGTCTTTCACCTGGCGGCCCAAACCATTGTGGGGGTGGGATACCGGTATCCGCTGGCTACGTTTGAAGCTAACATTAGAGGGACTTACAACCTGTTAGAGGCCTGCAGGGTCCATTCCCGCCTGGTGAAAGGCATAGTGATTGCGTCCAGTGATAAGGCTTACGGGGAACAGGCAATCTTACCTTATACGGAAGATATGCCACTTGATGGGCGCCAACCTTATGAAGTTTCCAAATCTTGTGTGGACCTGCTGGCCCGATCGTACCACGCGACGTATGATCTTCCGGTCGTTATTGCCAGGTGTGGTAATATATATGGCGGCGGAGATTTGAACTGGAGCCGCATCGTCCCCGGCACCATCCGGTCCTTCCTGGAGGGCAACCGCCCCATCATTCGCAGTGATGGTAAGTTCCTGCGGGATTACATCTATGTCAAGGATGTGGTGACAGCCTATATGTTGATGGCCGAATTACTGGAGTATGACCGGGTGAAGGGCCAGGCTTTCAATTTCAGCACCGAATCACCGCTATCAGTCTTAGAAATGGTAGCTGCAATTCAAGGATTGATGAATTGTGGCCATCTTGAACCCGTCATTCTTAATGAGGCAGTTGGTGAGATCCGGGACCAATACCTTTCCGCCCTAAAGGCCAAGGAGGTGCTGGGGTGGCGCCCCCAGTTCGGTCTTCAGCAAGGTCTTGGGGAAACTATCGAGTGGTATCATTCTTATCAGAACAAGAAATAACCGGTTCATTGTTGCCTAAAATTTACGAGCTTAGCATAAATTAACTATAAGGATGGGACGAATGTCAAAACATATATTTAGACCAAAATTATGGTCTCCTAAAGGAGTGACGTACGAGCTTAATTACTTATTCCTTAGAGTTTTAGAAAAGTTAAATATCGGTAACTTTTTGTATGCTAAGAAAGACCAAGCTAAACAGGAAATACCCATAGATTTGATTGAGACTATGGAATATAATTATCATGAATTTGTTGAAGATTTTGAGGGTTCTAGTTATCAGGAAGTGGGATTGGGAAATTGGGCCTACGATAACAGCAAATGGTCGGTAGCTCATTTCCTTTACAGTCTTTGCGATAGGTTGCAATGTAAAGCATTCCTCGAAATTGGCACATATATTGGCACAAGTAGTATGGCTATATTAAATTTGATGCATAGGAGGAATATAAAAGATTTTATAATTGTTACCATTGACATAGAAAATTTTTTTGAGAGAAGTAAATTCTCACAGAATACACTTAAATTACTTCAAACATATAAAAACAATGTAAATTTCATTATAGGAGATAGCTCTAACCCACAAACTGTTTCTATAGTTAAAGAAATCCTGCGTGCTTCTGTCCACAACTTCTTTGATTTAGTATTTATAGATGGTTTACACATACCTTTCCAAATAGTAGCAGACTTCCATAATTACAAGGATATTATTAAGCCAGGTGGGGTTGCCCTCTTTGATGATTTGGATCAATATTTCGGTTACGAATGCTTTTGGGCACCTGCTTGGCCTGTGCCTCCGCTAATGCAAGGGACTGGACGGCAGCTGCTTTTAGCTTGGACCACCGATCACACACCAGCTCCCCATCTCATCGGCGCCATCCAAAAGCTTTCATGACTAAGGATTTTTTAACGGACAAAGGTTTGTAGGCATGAAGCAATCACAAATACCAGGGGTCAAAGTCAGAAATATTGAACCCTTCCAGGATGCGCGAGGAACCCTATTCAAGGTCCTGATGCTCCAGCATTTACAAGGGCCAAACCGAACTTTTGGGGAAATTTACCTGAATACGGCGTTGCCGGGGGCGGTGAAAGGAAACCATTATCACGTCCAGGTTACGGAATGGTTTTACGTGATCCAGGGGAAGATGATACTGGGCTTATGTGACACCCGTACCGGCCTTAGGGATCAGATCAACCTGGACGGCGGCGCCCCCATGGTGGTCCGTGTACCCCCTTACGTGGCTCATGGGTTGAAGAATATCGGTCCGGCCCTGGCCATTTTCCTAGCCTATGCCGATTACCCCTATGACCCGGCGCAACCTGATGCCGAACTTTTTGAGGTGGTTAAGTAGCCTTTAGCAGACTGTTGAAAATTTCCCGTAATCGGGAATTTGTCATTCTGAGCCCAGCGAAGAAACTCGTATCTTCAGCGAGTTGAGTTCCTTCCTTCACTCCGTTCAAGGATGACAGAAAAACCCGTTTTTCAACGGACGGTTAGATAATCTCGATAATTTCCTGGCCTGCCCTCCCCTAATTCCAGGACCAGGATGGTGGCAAATTTACCGGGAAGGATATTGTCATGAGCCGGAGACAACGTGCCAGCAGAGGCATGATGGCCAATGCCCTCCAGTATGGCCTTCAAATAGCCCTGCAGGCACTGTTGGCCCCGGTGGTCCTCTCCGTTGCCGGACAAGAGACACTGGGCTCATATGCCACCCTCCTGCAAGCCATGGGCTACCTGGCCATAGTTGACCTTGGCTTTTCTTTTACACTAAACCGTTACCTGGCAAACGCCAGCGGGTTGGATGATCAGGGAGATAGGTTTAGCAGTGTCTTAGGAACTGGCCGCTCTTTTCTGGTTGTTGTCGGAGTTGTATATTTTTTTGCCGCCGGGGGACTTTCTTTCATTATAGGCCAGTTATTGAAGCTTTCTCCCACGTTAGAATCGCAAGCCAGGGTGGCAGTTTGGTTGTTGGCAGCATGGGGACTGGTTCGTTTTCCCCTATCGGTTTACGGCGACACCCTGATGGCTATCCAGGATCTGGCCTTTCGCCATCTGCTGTCGGCAGTTTCTATCAGCTTGCGGTTAGTCGGCTCCCTTGGATTGGTTTATCTCGGCTTTGGCCTGATAGGGATGGTTTTGGGAAATATATTGGGGGAGATCACCGATTTCTCCATCAGTTGGCTCAGGTTCAGTAGGTTAAAGCCGGATTGCCGGCCCGAATGGAAACTTAAAGATTCCCCACTCTTCAGAGAAATGCTCAATTTTGGCTTGCAAGGACTCCTCATAACCCTCGCCGGGCGCTTGATCTTTTTTTCTGACAAACTGGTTATTGGCTATTTAATGGGGGCAGCCCAAGTCAGTATCTATTACACCACCCAGATACCGGCAATGCTTTGTTACACTTTTTTCTGGAAACTGGCGGACAATGCGGCGCCGGCCATCAATGAATTGTTTGCTCGCCAAAATTTCGAGCGCCTAAAAATTGTATACCTCCGCCTGATACGATATACGTTTTTGATGGCCATTCCCTTTGCCGTAGGTTTTATGGAGTTGAATTCTCACCTGGTGAGAATGTGGGTGGGGTCGGCCCAATACGCGGGCCCAGGCGTCACCTTCGGGATAGTCGCCTTCGGGGTGGCTTTGGGCATTAGCCACGTGAGTTATGTATTCATTATCGCCAGCGGGAAAATTCGCAATTATACCATGATTAATACCGCCGAAGGAGTTATTGGTGTTGGGCTTGCCCTTCTCTTGGGGAAGATATTCGGATTGGAAGGAGTGGCATTGAGTGCTTTCCTGGCCCACCTTCTCAATTTAGCATACTCTCAGTTTCGAGCCCAAAAAGAACTAGGGGTGTCGGTAGGTGAGCTCATGAGGTATTCACTGGTGCCTCCTTTGTGTATCGGCCTTTTCAGTGGCATGGTTCTGCTTTTTATGCTGCACCTTATTACCCTATCGAGTTGGCTTAATTTAATATCAATTGTCGGCGTCTTTATGGCATCTCATGCCGTAGCTTGTTTCTTTTTTGGGTTAGCGTCATCAGAACGTAATATGATAGTAGAGTGGTTCTACACCATCTCTATAAAAATATCTCATGGCAAATAAATGGTTACGTCTAATAATAATTTCGAGGAACTATTTTTATGAAATACGTAAGTAAAGAATAATAAACTCGAATGAAGATAACGGAGAAAATAAATGCAACTACTTAAATCAATTATAAGGAATGTATCCACATGGTACAATAGGATTTATTTTTTTAATATCGAAAATCGTAACAACTGGGTAGCAGCCCAGGCCGCTCAAATTCCAGCCGGAGCACGAGTGCTGGATGTTGGGGCCGGCATGGGACCGTATCGGCAGATGTTTTCCCACTGTTCTTACTTCACACAAGACTTTGGCAAAGAGCTCGCTACGATAGGAAAATACACCACTCTGGATTACGAGTCCGACATCACTGCTATTCCTGTTCCCGATAACTCTTTCGACGTGATATTGTGCACCGAGGTGCTGGAACATGCACCAGAGCCCATTAAGGCAGTATTCGAAATGGCCCGTATTCTGCGTCCTGGTGGGCGTCTATTATTAACTGCGCCATTAGGTTCGGCTCTACACCAGGAACCCTACCATTTCTATGGTGGATTTACTCCGCATTGGTATCGTCTTTTCTTGGCACAAGCGGGCTTTGAGGTGGTTAGCATCGAGCCGAATCAGGGGTTCTTCAGCGGGTTCGGTCAGGAATCTCTGCGCTATAGTTCTTATTTGCACCCTTGCAAAACTCGACAACTGCGAATGAACCGAAGAATTCTCCTTTCGTTATTATGGATAGTGACATATCCACTGATAGTTATGATGCCGATTGTTGGGCACTTCATAGACCAGCTTGGGATTGAAAGGATAAGCCCAGTAGGTTATCATGTTGTCAGCATCAAAAAGCAGTCTGTTTGAGTAGATTCTAAATAAGTTTTGCCCTGATATAATATTGAGCCGGACAAGTTCCTGCGAGGTGGACGAGACGGCACGCAGTGTACGATGCCCTATGCGGCCTAGAAGACGAACCGGGTCGTTTTTACCGGCTCTATTCAGATGACAAGAGGGTAGACTAGATGCTGCAAAATTACCGCGTATCCTTTCTCAGTCAGGGTCTTTATGGCATCTCATGCCATTGCCAGTTTCCTTTTTGGGTTAAGGCCATCAGAATGGTGATATAATAATTGTGTCATTAACTCCAAGAAAGTGATGGTATTTGATTTGAGACAAGCATGAAGTATCCTGTTAAACATTTGCGGTCCCCAAAAGCGGCGGTTGAAACGGTAGCAAAATTCCGCCAAGTAGTGGGGAAGATGCTTGGGGCTGACGCCATGGTGGATACCACGAATATTGCCTTTAATTTTGGCGACCTAGGTATGGACCCAAGGCAAGACCTTCGGCGCCTCATTCCCCAAACCGGGAACAGCCACTCATGACGGAGACCTGAAGGAGATATCCAGGAGCGACAAAGCGTTACTGTCTTTTATCAAACTGCGTCAATATCTGTTAACAAATTTAATTATTTTTCAATAGACATAGCTTATTCACAGGAAACTAAGGTTAATTAATGCTATGAGGATCATGATTATAAGCGAAGTTTTAGCAACCGGATCAGCCGGTGGACAAGTAGCTCGTGGAACTGGAAGAGTATTACTAGCGGCCGGGCATGACATTGCCTATTTTTCTTTAGAGCACTTGCCGGCAAATGATCCTCACCTGAGGGGTATCAAAGTATTTCCGGCATCTTGGGCAGGTAGATTCGGGTACGTATTCAGCCTGGCACAGGCTCAGGAGATACAAAGAGCGGTAACGACATTTAAACCCGATATCGCCCATCTAATAGTTTTTGGCCATGTCTTGGGTCTATCGTTTACGGTGTTGCAGACTCTGCAACGTATGCACGTGCCTGTGGTTAATGCTCCGGTCTCTTATATTCCCGTGTGCATGAATACCTATCTTTACCGTCAGGGAGCGGGAGTGTGCCGGCTTTGTGAACGTCACCAATATCGATGGGGGGTGCGTTATCTCTGCGGCGGCAAAATTGGAAGCATGACCCAATGGGCCTCAATGCATCTCCAGAAAAGGGCGTTACAGCGAATCGACGCCTGGCTCTCCACCTGCCAGGACTTTGATCAAGCCCTGGTGGCATTTGGGGTGCCGGCACACCGGATAATGCGCACCTATCATCCTTTTGACTGGGACCGGGTGGCGGGGCTGCGAGCAGAGAACGGCAACAGCTTCGTCTTTAATGCCCAGGGGCGCGTAGAGAAAGGCATCCATCTGTTTCCGGAAATAATGACTCGGGTTCATGGATGCGATTTTGCATTGTATCCGGCCTCAGTCCAATGGCCGCATCTTAATGCTCTGCAATCCGGCCACAACCGCGTTACCGTGCGCACCGACCTCCGGTGGGAGACCGGGGTGGGTACCGCTCTGGCGCGGAGCCGGGCGGCGGTGCTGCCTACGGTAAATCCCAGTTTTGGGGAGCTGGCGGTTTATGAAGCCATGGCCGTGGGAAAACCGGTCATTGCCTTTAAGGTGGGGGCCAATCCGCTACTGGTGCGGCACCAGACAGACGGTTTGCTGTCAGAGCCGGGAGATCTCGCGGGACTGGCAGAGTCCATAACCTGCCTGCAAGACCATCCCGATCTTGCAGTCCAAATGGGAATTTCAGCCAAAGAGCGGGCAGCCGCCTTGTTCAGCCGGGAAGCAGTCTGGAAGATATATCAACAGGCTTACAGTAAGGCAATGAATGTGGCTTAATCTCGGTTTTGAGATAAAAATGGCCGGAACTATTAAGGATATGGCGTTACCCAAAAGGTTCGTGACCCCTGACGAGGAAGCAGGGGGCATGCTCAACAAAGTTCTGCATTTTATGGTGTTGTTACTAGTTCTCTCATTCTGGCTCCCAGAAATCCGGATTGGCTTGTCGGGTTTTGTCTATCCCCCACCCGGAGCAGACATCGGCAGCGATATAATCATAAAGGTGGGGCTCCCTTGGGTATTTGAGATCATAATAATAGCCATGGCCCCGGTATTTCTCTTAGGGATGTTATTAGGTGAGGTCCATTTCAAATTTAGTTGGTCCGCGGTCAGCGTCTTGATCATGGCGGGTATTGCGATAATGGTGATTCCCCTTTCCCAAGCCATGGGCTTAAGAGAATCAGGGGCGGCTTTCGGACATAAGAGATTTACTTTTGAGTCCTTTGCGTTAATATTAATCGTATCACAGATGAAATGGGGTGATCGCAACTTACGCAGGGTGGTTTGGTTATTCATTGGGGCTGCAGTTTTTCATTCGGTGGTCGTATTACTATCATCTAGGAACATTAATATACTTCCTATTAATACGGCTGTGATTGAATCCTCAGAATTGGGACGATATGCGGGTCTTTTCTCGCAACCAGGACGCTTTGCCCTTTTTGTTTCTATGGGAATTATATTAATTTATTCCTTGATGATTCAACAACGTAAATTATCTTTATTAAAATTATTATTTTTTATGGGATTAATGTTAATTTGCGTTGCTGGTCTAATGTTGGGAGAGACTAGGGCAACCTTTGGTGGTGTTGCTTTAACTTTAATATTGTCTACCTATCGTTCTCCCAAGATCTCTCCACAATTATTCAAGAAGACATTCCTCATAGTTGCCATTTTTCTTTGTATCGCCTTATTCATTGCCGTTGTCAATCTTATACCTTATCTTATAGGGCGTTTTGGCTCGGGGTTTTTATCGCAAGAGCATACAACGGCAAGAGGATGGGTCTGGCCATTGGCTCTGGAAGCAATTCTCTATTATCCATTAGGTATAGGTTATGTATCGCTTAACGATATTACGGGAGCGAACGTAGCCCATGCTCACAGTTTATTTCTCCATTGGACCGTTATGTTCGGCATTCCTGCACTTATCCTTTTGATTTATTTCTTGGTTAAGTTATTTCGAGGAATCAAGATAGTCGAAGTCAAGAAAATCCGTGGTATTGAATATGTTACTGCCCTCAAATGGGCTGTAGTAGTTTTTCTCATAAATGGGATAACTGATCCGTATTTTATTACAAATGTGGGGATCTACTTCTGGTTATTTGCCGGAATTTTACTTTCTTATATTCAGAATTATGACACCAGCTGTAGCCAACTTATAAATGAGCCTGTTCCTAATATTTGAAGTTAGAAACCCGATGGGCGGTGCAGTTCAGCGCACCTTTAAATTATGTGTAAACCCTTGCTGCTGAAGTTCCCTTTATGGCGGGAATTCTGGGCGTTTTTTCGAAGTCGCCAGCTGCATCACTCCTATGCCAGACGCAGGGAGCGGTATGCTCGTATAGCCCAACAACACGGGATAATCTATGACGAAGCCTCGGTTATCAATGACATTCGCGCCAGATTAAGAAATAGGGGGTATACTGTCACTCCCAAGCCGCCGGGCGACATTCACACCTTCGCCTTTGTGCCCCAACAGGAGTGGCACCACCATTTGTTGCCGGACCTGCGCGAACTGGGCCCCCTCACGGTTTTCGATTATGTCTCTCTTGGCTTCGACTGGCGCGAATTTAAAAAAGCAGACCGGGACGGCCTGGCCCGGCGCCGGGCCATGAATGACATGGTCTTGCCAGCCCTTAAGGCGGCGCACGCCGAGTGCCCGGTAGACTGGGTCTTTGTCTACGCCAGCGGGTTGGAGATTTCAGCGAGCGTCATCCAAAGGATTACAGGGGAGTTGGGACTCCCCTGCGTAAATATGTGCCTGGACGACAAACACAGCTGGACGGGCGCCTGGATGGGGGATCATCCTGCCGGTCAAATAGCCCTGGCTCCGGTCTTCGATCTTTCCTGGACTTCAGCCCGGGTGGCCTGCGAGTGGTATCTGGTAGAGGGCGGCCGCCCGCTCTACATGCCGGAGGGGTTTGAGGCGTCGGCCTATGGGCCCCGGGAAGTGGAGCAGGATATCCCCGTCAGTTTCATCGGCGGCGCATACGGCTTCCGACCCGCGGTTATCAAATATTTACGCCGGAATGGGGTGGCGATTCAGACTTTCGGCCGGGGCTGGTCCTCGGCCAGCTGGGTTTCTGACATGGTCGAGATCTTCAACCGCAGCCGGATTAACCTGGGTATGGGTGGCATCGGTTATTCAGATTCCTTGACCAATGTTAAGGGGCGGGATTTTGAAATTCCCGGCACCGGCGGGGGGGTCTATTTAACCTCATTCAATCCGGATTTAGCGCAGCATTTTGTCATCGGCGAGGAGATTTTGTGCTACCGCAACCTGGATGAGATGTTGGAATTGATCCGCCATTACCTGGCGCGTCCCGAGGAGGCTCGAGCCATTGCCCGGCGGGGGCGGGAGCGCTGCCTGCGGGAGCACCGCTGGTTGCACCGCTATCAGAAGGTGTTGACCAATTTGGGAATTCTGACGCGGGACCTGCAACCGGGAATTAGTTAAATCAAGGCTGGCATTCCTCAGGGCGAATCTTGATTATGAAAATTATGTTCGCGGGAGCCTTTCAGTACGGGATGTATGAGGAAGCCTGCGCCCGGGTCCTGGAGAGACTCGGGGTGTCAGTGGAACGCTTCTCGTGGTCGCCATATTTTTCCGGCCTTTGGGGCCGGGCCCAGTCAAAATATGTTTTTTATGGACCAGCAATATACAGGCTGAACCGGGATTTATTGGCACGGGCGCTAGAGTTTAGGCCGGAAGTACTGCTCATCTGGCGGGGGACGCACATTTTGCCGCGAACCTTACGGGCAATTCGGGCCCGCACCGGCGCCTTCTTGGTCTCTTATAACAACGACGATCCCTTTGGGCCACAAGTACACGGGAAAGTTCCGTTTCATCACCACCGGTTATGGAAATATTACTTGAAAACAGTGCCTGATTATGACCTGCACTTTGTCTACCGGGAGCTCAACGTTCCTGAAATAAAAGCAGCCGGAGCCCGGGAGGCCCTGGTTTTGCTGCCCTACTTTGTTCCCGAAATACACCACCCGGTGACCTTGACCGAGGAGGAAAAAGCAAAATATTGCTGCGAAGCAGTATTTGTGGGGCACTACGAGCCGGATGGCCGAATTGAATACCTTCGTGCCCTCATAACCGCCGGGATCCACGTCAAATTGTTCGGGAGCCAAACCTGGAACACAGAAACCCTTGGTTCTCTGCTTCCATATTTTGGCCAAGTGCAGCCGGCAATTGGCCTCGAATATGCAAAGGCCTTATGTGGGGCTCAGATGTGTCTGTGTTTCTTGTCTCGATTGAATCGCGACACATATACCAGGCGTTGCTTTGAAATTCCGGCCTGTGGTGGTTTGCTGGTCAGCGAACGCACCGCTGACCTGCAGGAGTTATTTCGGGAAGATGAAGAGGCTATTTATTTTTCCAGCCCGGAAGAACTGGTCGAAAAGGTTTTATGGCTCAGGGAGCACCCGGAGAGGGGGAGAGAGATGGCGCAAGCCGGCCACCGGCGCGCCCTGGCGGATCACCACAGTGTGGATGATCGCATGAGACAGATGGTAGACCTTGTGGGTCAACATCTGACGGGCCGTAACCAAAAGAGATAAGGAGGGACCATTGAGGTATTCATTACACTGGCTGGCGGTACAACCGACCCATTATAATGATTTTTTGTTCCGGTCCCTGGACGCAGACCCGGAAATTGACCTGACCGTGCACTTTCGCAAAACGGGGATAGCCAGCCACCCCTGGAAGACCAAGATGGGTCAGGGATTCAAGTCTCGCAACTGCCGCCGGGTCCTAGGGCTGGACTGGCATTTGTTGAGCCTGGGTTGGCGGGAAAGGAGAAGCTTCTTTGTCATAGCCGGATGGAATGACCCCGGGGCCATAAGCCTAATCACCCTATTGGGCGCCCTGGATCACCCCTTCGCGATCTGGACCGACACTCCCTTGATGATAGGCAGGCACAGGTCCTTTTTTAAGTCAATGGTTCGTTCTACTTTGCTTAAATGGATTTTTAGATCTGGCCAATATTTAATGGGCACCGGGAGACCAGGCTTGGCGGCTCTATCCCAGATGGGCTGCCCTCCTGAGAAGCTCGTCAACTTTCCCTATAACGTTGATCTGGATTTTTTTTCCCCAGGTGCTTCAAGCCCGCGACTAGGGGATGGGGTTATTACTTTTCTGTCTTCTGGTCAACTTAAGAATTCCATAAAAGGGCACGACCTGGCTCTTTCAGCCCTGGCCCAGGCCAGAGACCGCCTGAACTTGAGACCCGACCGGTTCAGGTATCGCCTCGCCGGAACCGGCCCCGATCTGGATAACCTCATAGCCTTGTCCCAGCGTTTGGGGCTGGCGGACCAGGTTGAATTCGTCGGCTGGCTGGAGCCTGGCCAACTACCTGATTTCCTTCGGAGCGGGCAAATACTTCTCCACCCCTCACACTGGGATCCGTATGGAGTCGCCATTCTCGAGGCCATGGCCTGTGGTTTGACGGTCATCGGCTCGGATGCTGCGGGCGCTGCGGTCGACCGGATCAGGCTGGGAGAAAACGGCTTGATCCATCGAGCTGGAGATGTTCAGGATCTGACTGATCAGATAGTCCTTCTTTTTAATAATCCGAAGATGATCAATACAATGGGGGCAAATGCCAGGGCTACGGCGGAAGAGTGGCCGGTCAGCCGCCAAGTTGATGTCGTCAAAAAGATGCTAGGTAATAGCTTATGAAGACAAATGGGAGAATGTTTGTTAAAATAAAAATTTTATACATTTCTTAATAATTTTAATTAAGGATAATCGCTAACTTATGAAGCATTATGGAAAAATAATTCTTTCCCGGGTCTGCCGGGCCTTAAGCCACCCAACTGGTGATGACCCAAAGACTAGGCATGAATTAATATGTGCGGCATAGTCGGCTTGATGTTATCTGAGCCCATGGGCGATTTGGGTATGCTATATACTATGCGGGATACCATGTGCCACCGGGGTCCTGATGACGCCGGGGTCTGGCAGGCCAAGGATGGCAGGGTCGGCCTAGCTCACCGGCGTTTGGCCATCATAGACTTATCACCCGGGGGTCATCAACCCATGTTGGATGCGGCACAGCGGACCTGCATAACCTTCAATGGAGAAATTTATAATTACCAAGATTTGCAGCGGGAATTGGCTGCACTGGGGCATGAATTTCGAACCGCCAGCGATACCGAGGTGATTCTGGAAGCTTACCGGGCTTGGGGTACCAATTGCTTGAGCCGCTTCAACGGCATGTTTGCCTTTGGGCTGTATGACTTGGACCAGGAACGGTTATTTCTGGCCCGGGATCGAGCCGGCGAGAAGCCGCTTTATTATTATCATGGTGAAGGGACTTTCCTTTTCGCCTCTGAGCTCAAAGCTCTGATGGCCTATCCCTATTTCCCTCGAAAGTTGGATTTGGGAGCCCTGGAATACTTCTTGGCATATGGCTATGTTCCCGGCGAGAAATGCATTTTGGCAGGCGTGCACAAGCTGCCGTCGGCTCACGCCCTGACTTATGATAGGCGTTCAGACCGTTTGCAGATCTGGCGATACTGGCAATTGCCAGAATCTGGTTTCCCGCCTCGTGTGGTTGAAGAAGATCTGGTGGGAGAGATAGCAGATCTCTTATTGGATTCGGTGCGACTCCGCTTGATCGCCGATGTGCCAGTGGGCATCTTGCTAAGTGGAGGAATCGATTCAAGCCTCATCACGGCCATGGCTGCTCGGGTGTCCACGAAGCCAGTTAAGACCTTCACTATCACCTTTCCTGGTCATGGTGGTTATGATGAAGGGCCTTTCGCCCGCCTTGTGGCCAAGCACTTCGGGACCGACCACGTGGAGATGGCCGCGGAACCGGCAACAGTGGAACTTTTGCCGAAATTAGCCCGACAATACGACGAACCGATAGGCGATTCTTCGTTGGTTCCGACCTACATGGTTTCTCGCCTGGTGCGTCAACATGCGACGGTAGCACTGGGAGGAGATGGGGGGGATGAGCTATTTGCCGGGTACCACCATTATAGCACTCTGCAAAAGCAAGAGCGGCTCCGGCATTTCCTGCCCACCCGGCTGCGCCAAGTCATGGGGGGGATGGCGGCTCGCTGGCTCCCTCCCGGGGTGAGAGGGCGCAATTATCTTCTGAGTCTCGTCGGCGACTCGTCCTCAAGCATTGGACACACCGGCATCTATTTTGACAGAACGACGCGTCGCCGGTTGCTGGCACCTCTGGCTCTAAACGCGCAGCCAGAGGAGGTCCCGGAATTATACAAACCCAGTATAAGCCAACAGGGCCATAGCCTGTTGCAGCAGGCTACCCGGGCAGACTTTCAGACCACTCTGGTTGATGACTTTCTGGTAAAGGTGGACCGGGCCAGCATGCTGAACTCATTGGAGGTGCGCGTTCCATGGCTGGACCATCGCATTATAGAATTTGCCTTTGGTCGCGTACCGGATGACCTTAAGGCGACCAAGAATGAACGCAAAATCCTCTTGCGTCTTCTGGCTCGGCGACTCTTACCCCGAGACCTTGATCTCCACCGCAAGCAAGGTTTTTCTTTGCCTCTGGCCGCGTGGTTCAAGGGCGATTGGGGCAAATTTATTCAAAGTGTATTGCGGGAGGCAGCCCCCGAGTTATTTGATCGAAGGACGGTTTTTTCCCTGCTGGCAGGGCAAAATCGCGGCTACAGCAACATAAGTCGTTTGTTTGCCTTAACCATGTTCGAACTGTGGCGCCGTGAGTACAAGGTTCAGGTGTAGGATGCGCTTGGGAATAGATGCTTCCAATATCAGGATTGGCGGTGGCGTAACCCACTTAAAGGAACTGCTGTGCGCTGCAAGACCTTTCGACCATGGGTTCAGTGATGTTGTGGTCTGGGGCAGTAGCCATACACTGCACAGCCTGCCAAAGCAGGCCTGGCTGACCATGGCGCATGATCCGTTGTTGGATCGCCCCCTACCATGGCGCCTTTACTGGCAGACTGAGAGGTTACCGGGTTTGGCGAAAAGGGCTTGCGATATCCTATTTGCCCCAGGGGGCGTTTGCGAAGGGAATTTTCGGCCTTTTGTGTCTATGTCACAAAATTTGCTGCCTTTTGAAGATAGAAACACTTTTAGCATAGGCTGGCACGATTTTCGCCTTATGAGCCTCCGGTTTTTGCAGACTCGATGTTTTAAAAAGGCTGATGGTGTGATTTTCCTAACTAGATATGCCTACTCAGAGGTAATGCACTGGGTCAAACATCTCAGAGGTAAAACGGCAATTATTCCCCATGGCGTGAACCCAAGATTTTTCCAGCCGCCTCGGGTGCAGAGGAGTATCCAGAATTATTCCCGAGAGAATCCCTTCCGTCTGCTTTATGTCCCATTTTTAGAACCTTATAAGCATCAGAGTGAGTGGCAGAAGCGGTTTGTCACCTGATCAAGGAAGGATTACCGCTTAGACTAGATCTGGTTGGCGGCTTGGCTCATCCTCCAACGTTGCAAAAATTAAAGGAGATTCTGCAGAAACTTAGTCCTTATGGGCAGGAAATTCATTACCTGGGACCGCTGCCATATTCAAAAATGCCCGAAATCTATCACGACACCGACCTTTTTGTTTTTGCATCGAGTTGCGAAAACCTCCCCATCATTTTACTGGAGGCTATGGCCAGCGGCCTGCCCATTGCCTGCTCAGAACGGGAGCCTATGCCCGAAGTTTTAGGGGAGGGGGGGATTTATTTCAACCCGGAGAACAGCAAAGATATTGCCCAAGCCCTGGGTTACCTTATTCATAATCAGGCTCTGAGGAAACAAAGCGCCCTGGCTGCCTTTGAACGGGCTAAGCCTAGGTGTGGCCTACAATGGCCACTTTGCCAAAAGCTGTTTCCATCCGCTTTTTTGCTTCACCAGTGAAGGTGACTGCCTGGGCGCCAAACTGAGACCCGGGAACGTCCATTCCGCCGACGGTGTTCTGCAGTTCATAAAGCCGATAGTAGAGCGTTATCGGGGCTGTTTCAAGCTTTTCTGGTTTCGTGGGGACGCCGCGTTTGCCAAACCAGAGATTTATGGGTATTGCGAAGAACATCGCCTCACCTTTTTCATCCGGTTACCGGCCAACGACAATTTGGATAAGCTGGTGGCCCCTCACCTGAACCGACCGGTGGGCCGCCCTCCCAAGAGTGGGATTCAGGTCAAAGTAGTGGACTTGCAATATCAAGCCAAAAGTTGGAATAAGCCCCGCCGGGTAGTGGCCAAGATTGAATGGCATCAAGGCGAGCTTTTCCCCCCCATCAATTTTGTGGTGACTAACTCACGGCTCTCTGTCGGTAAAGTGGTCAAGGTCTATAACGGCCGGGGGGATGTGGAAAACCGGATCAAAGAAGGCAAAAACACCCTGCGCTGGGACAAGACCAGCTGCCAGCGGTTTGAGGCGAACCACGCCCGGCTGAAGATGGGGGTTCTGGCTTATAACCTCCTCCATATGATCCGGCAGTTTTATGTTTGGGGCGAAGAGGTGAAGCGGTCCATGGACTGGCTCATCAAGCGTCTGATCAAGGTGGGGGCCAGAGTTTCTTACCATGCCCGGAGATGGTATGTCCATATTGCCTCGGCTTTTCCGCTGGCTCACCATTACCGAGCAGTGCTGGCTTGGGGGCCATCATAGGGAGCCCACTGGAAGAATCCGCTCGCAAGGGGGTAGTATGCCGTCAACCTGGGAAAAAGATATATTTTGAGGGGAATTTGTGCTATTCTGACTACCTCAAGATGATTTGGTCGAAACATGAGAGACGCTCTGGGGATTGACCCTGGATTGGGACCTCCAAAAACCTTTTTTTAGACGTGGTGGCCGAGGCTGCGGCATAATCTCGGATAATATCGAGCCCGTGAATGAAGATTGCGATAGTCAACCTGACCGGGGGCGGCCTGAGCCACGGCTACCTCAAGTACTTGATGGAGATGCTGCCCCGGATGTCTGAGGACTCGCGGCTGAGCCGGCTTGAGGTCTTTGTCCCGCCCGGGTTTTCGACGCGCTTCACAGAGATAATGCCGGAGAAATCCCTGCGTCATTGCGACAACAGCTTCCGCGGACGCCGGGAATTGCGCCGGGAGATCGCCCGGATTTCGCCGGATGTCGTCTTTTTTCCCGGCAACCGCTGGCTGGAGGTGGGCTTTCCCTCCGTCTCCATGGTTCAGAGCATGCTGCCCATGGTGATGCCCTTCAGTGGGAATGGTTTCTGGGATGCGGCGAAAAATCTCGAACGGATTTATGCCACCAAGACCGCCTGCCGGCGCGCCACCCGGCTTATCGCAGTGTCCCGTTACGTGCAGGAATTCCTGGTGGATACCTGGCATCTTGCTCCTTCACGGGTAGGAATGGTGTACCATGGGGTAAGCCCGCCGCCGGCTGTGGAGAACTCAAGAATTCCGGGCAGCGTTCCCCGGGATTGGAGTGGCAGATTTCTGTTCACCGCGGGTTCCATGCATCCCTATCGGGGTCTGGATGATGTTCTGCAAGCAACGGCCATCCTGGCATCCCAAGGGGTCCGCCTGCCATTGGTGGTTGCGGGAGGAACTGACGGCACCAGTCGGTCTTACCTGAAAAAGATGCAGAATCTGGCAGCGCGGTTGGGAGTCTACTCCCAGATTGCCTGGACGGGTCATCTTGAGACCGCGGAAATGTCCTGGTGCTACCTGCACTGCCGCCTGTTTCTCATGACCAGCCGGGTGGAGGCCTGTCCCAACATCGCCCTGGAAGCCATGAGCCATGGGGCCGTCTGTCTGGCCGCGGACAATCCGCCGTTGCCGGAAATCTTCCAAAAAGCCGCGCTTTACTATTTTCCGAAGAGCGGCCAGGCCCTGGCCCAAGCCATCAGCGCGGCCTTAAATTCTCCGGAGCTGGCCGAGGAGATGCGGACCCAGGCCGGAAGGCGCGCCGCCGATTTTACCTGGGAGAAAACCGTGGAGCTCACCATCCGGGAGCTTGAACTGGCCGCAAATATGGTATACTCCTGACAACGGTGCCCCGGAGTTGCCGGAGGGCTGAAAGTATTCCGGGCACTTGTCAGGAGGCCAGGAACGGAGAAATGGCGTTCTTCCGTCTCGACGAATGGGATCCTTCCGGCTTCGACTACGGCCGCCCCAAGTTCCTGGTGTTTTTGTGGTTTCTCTGCCAGGAGACTCTGTTTCGGTTTTCTCCCGTCCCCTGCCATGGCTTTCGCCGGCGACTGTTGAGAGCTTTCGGGTGCAAAATAGGAAAAGACGTGATTGTGCGGCCCCGGGCGCGGCTGCATTATCCCTGGCGGGTGGAGATCGGCGACTATGTCTGGATCGGCGACGATGTCTGGCTCTATTCCGTGGCCCCCATTAAGATCGGCGCACAGACAATCATCTCCCATAAAAGCTTTCTGTGTACCGCGGGTCATGATCATAATGACCCTCGCTTCAAGACGATACACAAACCCATAACCGTGGGAACCGGCGTCTGGATTGCCGCAGACGTGTATGTGGCCCCCGGAGTCACCATCGGCGACAACACGGTCATCGGGGCCCGGTCCAGCGTATTTCATGACATGCCGGCAGGGATGCTGTGTTATGGTTACCCCTGCCGCCCCATAAGGCCCAGGCAGCAATGACCGGGTTGCCGAACCTGAACTCGTCGTGGCGTCAAGCACCATATTGAACCCCTGATGATTGGCGGAAATTCGTGGTGGCCGGAAGCCTCCCAGCAGGTTTCAGGGGGCTGACCCTTGGGTGGCCTGCCGGGGGCTCCGCCGGGAATGCGAACAATGAGAGTATTTCTGGTAAACCGCTACTTCTGGCCGGATGAATCGGCCACTTCCCAGTTACTCACCGATCTGGCCGAAGACCTAGGGGCCGCCGGTCACGAAGTGCATGTGTTTACTTCCCGGCAGTTATACAATCAACCCCGGACCCGGTTGCCGCAGCAGCAGACCTGGCAGGGAATCCACATCCACCGCCTGCAAGCGAGTCATTTCGGCCGCCGGCGTTTTTGGGGCCGCCTGGTTGATATAATCACCTTCCATCTGGCCTTGCGTTACGGCAATCAGATCCCCGCGGGGCCGGATGCCTGGTTCGTCATGACCGACCCGCCCCTCATTGCCGCCACGGTGTTACATCTTCGCCGTACCCTGGGGGGCAGGGTAATCCACCATGTAGACGACGTCTATCCCGATTTGGCCCTGGCCATGGGGTCACTGCCGCTGCGGGGACCGGCTGCCGCCCTGCTGGAGCGCGTTGCACGGGCAAGTCTGCAGAATTGTGATCAGGTCGTCGCCTTGGGGGAGTGCATGGCCGGGGTCCTGAAAGCCAAGGGGGTCCCGGAGGACCGCCTGGCGGTGGCGCCGCCCTGGGCTGATGGGCGCCGCCTCCAGCCCCTGGACCACGCGGACAACGAGTTTCGCCGGGAACTGGGGATTCCCGGTGAGGACCTGGTGGTGATGTATTCCGGCAACATGGGCCAGGGGCACCGGTTTGAAACCATGCTGGAGGCGGCGCGCTCCCTGGCGCCGGACCCTGGCGTCCACTTTGCCTTCATCGGCGACGGCGCCAGGAGGCAGCAAATTGACGCCTTTCGGACTTCCCACCAGCTGAAGAACATTCTGATGCTGCCCTCTCAGCCCCGGGAAAGGCTCAGGCAGATCCTGGCCGCAGGTGATGTTCACCTAGTTTCCCTGGATGCCAGGGTACAGGGATTGATCGTGCCCAGCAAGCTGGCCGGGATCCTGGCGGTGGGCCGGCCGGTGATTTTTCTGGGGAGCGAGCAAAACAGCGTGGCCGCCGCCATCCACCGGGGGCGATGCGGCTGCGTCATTCCCGAAGGAGAGGCGGGAAAACTGGTCAGCGCCATCCGGGACCTGGGAAACAGCCCGGAGTACCGAAAGAGACTGGGGCACTCCGGGAGAAAGTTGTTTGAACGGGAATTCGACCGGGCGGTGGTGGTGCCTCGGATTATCTCCAAGATTGAGGGGGTCGCCGCGCAGGGGGCTAATCCGTGAGTATCCACCCATCAACCGGCGCCAAGGCCGCTGCCGTGCACGTGCTTGAAAGATCCGGATTTATATGTTTGCGGCGCTTCTTGGGTCCCTGCGGGTGTCGAAACCCGACGTGGTCGCGGCCACCTCACCCCAGTTTTTCTGTGCAGTGGCGGGATTTCTGATCAGCAGGCTGAAGAGGTCTCCTTTTGTATTCGAGTTGCGCGACATCTGGCCGGAATCCATCGTCACCGTGGGGGCCATGCGCCAAGGATTTTGGATCAAGTGGCTGGAAAGCCTGGAACTCTTTTTGTATCGCAGGGCAGCCAAAATCATTGCGGTTACGGATGCCTTCCGGGACTATCTTATCGGGAAAGGGATTGCTGCTTCCAGGATCGAGGTTATCAAGAATGGCGTCGATCTAAATTTTTTCCAGCCAAGGAAGGCGGAGGAGTTGAGGCGGGAACTGGGAGGGCAGGGCAAGTTCATTCTCGCATATATCGGTACGGTTGGGATGGCTCATGCGGTGGATAGGATAGTGGAGGTCGCTGACCGGCTTCGGGGAAACCCCGGACTATTATTTTTAATTGTGGGAGAAGGGGCCCAGAAGCAGCAGATTAAAGAGATGGTCGAGAATCTGGACTTGCATAATATCAAAATACTGCCCGGGGTTTCCAAA
This sequence comes from uncultured delta proteobacterium, assembly GCA_963790655.1. Classification (GTDB taxonomy): domain Bacteria; phylum Desulfobacterota; class Desulfobaccia; order Desulfobaccales; family 0-14-0-80-60-11; genus DASWLF01. The sequence goes on from CAWBPT010000007.1 coordinate 130,640, forward strand.
GACCGGGTTAGGGATTACTATGCGGTAACCGACCTCAACCTGGTGACGTTAAAAGACTCGCCGTTCTTTCGTAAGGTAATCCCGTCAAAGATATTTGAAATTATGGGGATGGCCCGCCCCATGCTCTGCACCGTGGATGGTGAATGCCGACAGATCATTGAACAGGCCGGAAGCGGGGTCTTTGTTGAGCCGGAGAACACACCTAAAATGGCAAACATGATAGAGACCCTCAGCGGTCAAGGGGACATTTTACTGAGCATGGGTCAAAATGGACGAAGGTTTGTCGAGATCTATTTTGATCGGTATGAATTGGCATCGCAGTATCTGAAGATACTAAAAGATCTAGAGATACAGCCATTCTAAATTATTAAACGAGGCATGCAGTGAAGAAAGTTACCTTAGTAGCCGGGGCTTGGCCGAATTTTATGAAAATAGCCCCTATCATGCGGACTATTGCTATCCGGTACCCGAATAGGATCAAATCCGTTCTGGTGCACACCGGGCAGCATTACGATTATGAAATGTCCCAGGCCTTCTTTGATGATCTGGAGATCAGGCGTCCAGACTATTTTCTTGGAGTCGGGTCGGGAAGCCATGCGGTTCAGACGGCCATGATTATGGTGGCCTTTGAATAGGTTTGTTTAACTGAACAGCCCGATGTGGTGGTGGTGGTGGGAGATGTGAATTCCACTGTGGCGTGTGCCTTGGTTGCCAAGAAGCTCGGTATAGCTGTGGCTCATGTGGAAGCAGGGTTGCGCAGTCGTGATTTGACCATGCCTGAGGAAATCAACCGGATGGTCACCGATGTTCTCTCTGACCTGCTCTTCGTTTCCGAACGTAGCGGGCTAGATAACTTGAGAGAGGAAGGTAAGGCTGAAGATTCTATTCATTTTGTCGGCAATGTCATGGTGGATACGCTTTACTATCACCTGGCGCGGGCAAGAGAGATAAATGAGGGCATTACCAGGCCTTCAGGCCCTTTTGCGGTCATGACGCTGCATCGTCCAAGCAATGTAGATGACGGCGAGAAATTGCAAGAGATCATGGGAGCCATCGCGATTATTGCCAAAGAATTCCCGTCCCTGCCCACCCACGCACTCGCCATTCTCTGGAGGCGGTTGGGATGGTTGAAAAGTTGGACAAGCAAAATATAATACTTATGCCCCCCCTGCCATATTTGACCTTTCTGGGGCTTTGGAAGGATGCGGCGCTGGTTTTAACTGACAGCGGCGGCCTACAAGAAGAAACTACTGCCCTGGGGATTCCTTGCATAACCATTAGGGAAAATACGGAGCGTCCCATTACAGTAGAGGAAGGAACCAATATCCTGGCGGGAACGAGCCCTGCAGGCATTTTAGCGGCTTATGAGTCAATCAGACAAGGTGGTGGCAAAACCGGGAGAATTCCAGAACTTTGGGACGGCAAGGCCTCAGAAAGAATTGTGGCGGTTTTGGCGGAATAAGTTTTATTATTTGCTTTGCCATAAAATTGGATTTCTACGTCAATATTAATTATGATTGATATTATTAAGATTTATTATACTTAAAGGCTGATTGCAGGGACCGGCTTTTTAAGGAAAGGCCCAATGTTAAATATCCTTAGTTTTCGATTCTCCAAATGGCCACTGCTGCTGTTGTTGGGAGATATTGCTGCCTTTTGCTTAGCCGTGCCTGTGAGCATAATCGTGATTGCCAGGGGGGATCTAGATCCCTGGTTCATTTTGGATCAATACAGAATCCCGCTGCTGATGGTGGCGCTGACCTATATTCTGGTCCTATACATCGCCAATCTATATGATCATTACCTGGACTTCCGTCGGCGAGAAAATATCAGCCGGGTCATCTTATCATGTCTGATTGGGACATTGGTGGCAGCACTCCTGTTTTGTTTTCCCTCATGGCGGATAATTCCTCGCAACCTGGTGGAATGGCATGCAGTGGCCTTTGTTTGGCTAACCGTTTTGTGGCGGTATTCCTTTTCGGCCTTTGCCCTGCCCTTAAGGCTGCAAAGACAAGTATTGGTCCTGGGTGCCGGGGATGCGGGACGCTGGATAGCAGGGGTCATCAGGCAGTACCCCAATTGTGGTTTGGCGGTAAAGGGATTTGTAGATGACGATCCCCAAAAATTTGGTACTACCATTGATGGTCTGAGAGTTGTAGGTCAATCTGGCATGCTCGAAAAACTGGTTAGCCAGGAAAAAGCGAGTATGGTAGTGGTGGCGATCACCCACGAAAAATCCTCTCCTCTATTAATGACCTTAAATCGAGTTGTGATGCATGGCTGTGAATTAATTGATATTCCTAACCTCTACGAGTTCTTAGCCGGGAAAATCCCGGTCGATCATATCTCAGATATTTGGTTTTACTTTAACAATATGAATTATCGCAAGTCATATTATCCCAGGATTAAGCGGATAATGGATTTGGTATTGGCTTCCCTGGGACTGCTAATAGCTTGGCCAATATTAATCATAACAGCCTTGGCCATCAGGCTTGATACTCCTGGGCCGGTTTTATTCCGCCAAAAGCGCTTGGGTTATAATGGCACCCCGTTCCAAATATTAAAGTTTCGGACTATGATTGCGGATGTAGCCGAAGACATCCCCAGATGGGCTGCCCGCAATGATAGTCGCATAACCAGGGTTGGGTACCTTCTGAGAAAGATGCATTTAGATGAATTGCCTCAACTAATCAATATCATAAAAGGGGAAATGAGCCTAATTGGGCCTCGGGCGGAATGGGATGTCTTTGCTCATAAATCCCAAGAGCTGGTGCCAGAATGGCGGCCGGGTCGCAGGACTGGTGATCCTCCAGGTTATAAGGTATTTACCAAATATAGGGAGACAGTACCTTATTACAGTTACCGTCTTTCAGTAAAGCCTGGGGTCACGGGCTGGGCCCAGATAATGTTTCCTCATGCCGGCTCGTCCATGGAGGACCTGAAGGAGAAATTGGAATATGATCTATACTACATTAAGAATATAGGAGTCCTTTTGGATCTTGCCATTCTGATGAAAACAATTCGCATCGTGCTTTTCGGCCACGGGAAATAATTAAAGGAAAGCCTTGGGGTGATTTTCCTTTCAAAGAACATATCTATTCCAAAAGTCTGTTTGCACTCGGCGAACTTTCTCTCGATCTTGGGGCGCTCCCGCTAGGATTTCCTGGGCCGTCCCGGGCGAGCGAGGGAGCCGAGGATACAAACCGGGAGAGACGCCCAGGGCCGATGGGTGGGAGCGATTGGCTTTGCTGTCGTAGGTGGCCCTCACTAAGAAGCCTTGCCGCTTACCCAATAAGGCAGGCTGCCTACTTCCGCTAAGGAGGGTTGAGAAATGAAGAGTTTATGGCTCTTGCAGGCGTTGATAATTGCATCTATGGTTTTAAACTCCTTGCCCTTGACATCATTTTGCTTTGGTAATAATTAGTTTTTGGCCTATTCTTAGGAGTCATAAGCGATGGAAAATAGTTGCAGAGACAAGATTTTAAAATATTTTGAAATTTTGTCAGGAATTAATTATTCTGGAATAACTAAATTACAAAAATCTATTTTCCTTGCATTATTTTTAATTTCTATTTTCAGTTTTTTTATTAGCATGCATGATATTTTTCAATATGGGGGAGTTGATTTAAGAAATAAAGTCGTTGGTTCACGAGCTTTCTGGCAAGGAATAAACCCTTACAGAATTGAATGGAGCCCTCCGACAGATGATTGGCTACTTGACCCTGCCAGGAGATATCCTGGTCCAAGTAGAGCCACCGTTACGCCATTGGTATTAGCTTTTTATGGCATATTGGCGTGGTTGCCCTATAAGATTCAAAGAATCGGTTGGGCCCTGTTGGAATGGGCATCAATGTTAGCGAGTATTTTCATCTTGAACAAAACTATTAGATTCCCCAGATCGAAATATATTTTTTTATGCATATCCGTTCTTTTCTTTGTTTCGAGTTATTTTTGGCGACTGCATATCGAACGTGGCCAATATTATATCTTTTTGACATTGTTTTTAAGTATTGGGATTTATCTTGATTTAATGCATAAAGGAACTAAATTTGCCGGCATTCCTTTTGGGCTTGCCGCGATGTTTAGACCCACTTACTGTTTATTATTACCTTTCTTTTTTATCTTTAAAAAGTATCGCACTGTAACAGTCATGCTTATGACGGTAACGTTATGCTTTATTTTAACCTCCGCTATAGATGGCATCTTGCCGTGGTTTACTTATGTTGATAATGTTAAGAAAATTGAAGAAGCACTTATTAATAAAAATATTTTAATCCAGCAATATGGCCCCTTAAACGAAACATCCGCTATGGCAGAGGGGGTTAATGTTTTATCTGTAATGAACTCAAAGACTTACAATGAAACATTCGTAGGGATTCTCATAATGTTAAAAGATCGATTAGGGATTGATATTCCTTTTAATTGGTCATTTTCAAATAAAATCGTATCAATAATTATTATTATAAGTAGTATTATTTTTGGATACTTCTATAGTAAGCAAAACATCGGAAACAGGTTTGTTTTACTATTTTCACTTGTTATGATTATAAATTTAGATTTCTTTGTTCCAGAACGCTATTCTTATGCTGATGTATTATTTTTACCAGTAATATGTCTTATAATATCTTATGTTACTTTTTCTGTTTTGCCATTATGCACTCTTCTATTAATTATATTAGCATTTACATGCAATCAATTTATTGGGACTCTTGATGGAGCCCCAGGAAGCTTGTTGAGATATGTATTATTTATCGGGTCCTTGAATGTTATATTAATTTGGTCTATGATGAAAAAAATAATATTTAATAAGAAAAAACTCTAACTTGTGAGGACATTCTTGAAGCACATTGATTTTTTAATATAATTCCGTGAAGCCTTCATCCTAACACCAACATCTTTTTCAAGTTGCAGGATATCCCCTTCAGCCAGAGGTGGTTGTAATTGTGCCTCCGACCGAGATAGCGACGTCACTCCAGAGCATAGCGGCATTTCAGGGGGCCGATGACCCGCTTTACGGCCCGGCGCACCCGCGAAAAGAATTTATTCCGCCTCTTTGCTTCTCCGTTATGAGGGGATAACGCCAGGGGCGATTGATGATGCCTCTGAACCCCCGGCCTCGCAAAGCCTTCTTGCGGGCATTCTTGGTGTAGGCTGCATAGGCAAACGCCGCGGCTTCGTCGCCGATGACCGTCTCCTCAAACAGATGCGACTCGGAAACGCTGGCCGCAGTCAGAGCCAGACGCCAGATCAGGCCACTCCCTTGACCGATGCCGAGGTGGACTTTGTAGCCAAAGTGCCCGTCTTTGCCCCGAGGGGGCCAATCGCCTAGGGGTCGGGGCTGGGCTCTCCCCGGCGAGGTGGGGCTGGGCGTTGACCGGAGCCCCGCTGCACGATCGGACCCTGCCTTGAGCTGCTCCTCCAGCAAGGCAAACAGGCGCTCTCCCAAGCCCGCTTGGGCCAACATATTGCGAAACCGGCAAATCCTGGTTTCATCCGGAACCGGGTCGGTAAGGGACAGACCCAAAAAACGCTGAAACGACAAGCGGTCGTAGAAGGCTTCTTACAGTCCGGGATATGACAAGCCGTACCACTGCTTCAAAAGCAAGGCTTCAAACATTATCAAGCGCGAATGGCTGGGGCGCCCCTGGGTGGAAAGTTACATGAGCTTCTCGGAGGGCTGCCAGTTAATCTGGCCATCGATTTTCCTCAGAAAGTGGCCTTCCGGCAGCCGACCCCTGGCCTCCAGGTCCCTAAGGCCCATCCCCGGTTGTTTTCCCTGCATCTGCGACCTCCGACACTTATCTTTAATCGTAGATTAGTAGAGTATTTCAATATGTTAAACTGATTTTTTGCATTATCCTAAAACTATTTTGCAATGGACTTTCGCAGAGGTCTTAAGTTGGAAGTAAAGATGACCGACTCCCGGCCAATTCAATGAAGCGGGTGGAAAAGTCGCACTACCGAGCCTGCCAGATCAAGTAGAAGGGGGCGATAAGGATGCAGTGCCCTCACCTCAGCGGAGCGAAGATTTTCACCAAGAAGAGATTTGCCCTAAGGAAGCGTTACAACCTCTCAATAAAGCTACTCCCATCTGGTATCCTGTTTTTAACGCCCAGGAACCGAAAAACGATTCCCCGGGGGCCGGGTCTCGTACTTATGACCTATAACCCCCAGGTTCCACTCAAAAGCCCCATCCTGAGCGTTGGACTACAGTACACTTCTTGCCTGCAATGGTTATGGTTCCCTGTCTTTGCCTCCCGGTATTATTGCGTTGTACTCGGTATGAGACCTTGCCAGAACCAGTCGTCTGTGACAAAGGAGCAGTGATGGTGATCCAGTTGACGCTGCTGGTAGCAGTCCAAGCCGGTGCCCCAGCGCTTGCGCTTACGCTTATTGTGCCTGGGCCCCCTGACCCAGTGAAGTACTGGAGGGCGGGGGAGACGCTAAAGGTGTAGTTTGACGGCGCAGTAGGGTTAATAGTCATAGTTGTGCTGTTGGACCCGCCAGCATTGCGAACGGTTAGGCTTACAGTATAGAGGCCTGAGTTAGCATAGGTATGGCTTGAATTTTGGAGGGTACTGATGGCACCGTCGCCAAAATTCCAGGACCAACTGGTGGGGGTTCCCGTAGAGGAATCAGTAAAGTTTACCTCGAGTGGCGCTGGGCCGCTGCTGGGATTGGCGCTGAAGTTGGCCACCGGTGCTGGGGGCAGTGGCGCAGAGGCCATAATCGTCTTGGTTGTGCTGCTGGATCCGCCAGCATTACTTACGGTTAAGGTAACGGTGTATGTGCCTGAGTTAGCATAGGTATGGCGTGGATTTTGGAGCGAAGTGATGACGCCGTCGCCAAGATTCCAGGACCAACTGGTGGGGGTCCCAGTGGAGGAATCAGTAAATTGCACCGCGAGCGGGGCTGGGCCGCTGCTGAGGTTGGCGCTGAAGTTGGCTACCGGTGTTGCGGGCACCGGTGCGTTGGCGCCAAGTTGTTGGATATACGATAACATCGTAGCCCGGGTTGAATCAAGTTCATCGCCCGTTAGAGAAAGACCGTTAAGCCAGTTTTGGGCGGCGGTGGCCACACTTTGCTTATCTGAAGAGGCGTGAGTGATGGCATACTTCAAAGTCGCCAGATACCGCATGTCGTCCACCGCTTCCCGGAAGCCTTCCCATTGCAAAGTGTCCACCACACCGTTATTGGTGGGATAGGTGAGGCACTCATCCAAGATGGGATCGTCGAAGTCGTTCCAAAATCCGGTGCCACGGGTTTCCTGATAGGTGTAAGGAAAGCAGCCATTATACCCATTGGCGTAGGCCCACCAACCGTAGTTATAGCGCCAGAAATTGGGTCTGCCTCTGGCACTACCCGACTGAGGCCGGCCATAAAGCCAAAGTTCATGCGGCGCGGTAAAGTCGGAGGGTCTGGGTGGGAGTGACCACGGAGCCCACGGTCCATGATAGTTCACCGCATCCATATAGGTTTTAAAATTAGTCAAGCCCCAAAGGTCATCTGTTATGGCACCCCAAACCTTGCAGCCAATGGCTTGTACTGCTGGAATAATAGTTTGCACGGTGGTCCAATCGTCGGGAGATGGTTCGTCTTTCCCCATAAACCAATGCACCGCTGACTCCCAACCGCTGACTCCATGAATGATAGTATTGATGGCGGCAGCCCGGGTAGCGTTTTCTACAGAACTCATCCAATATCTTATGCCGTCTCCAGCATTGATAACCCTACCCTTCGGCATTCCGGCGGCACCCATAATCGCCAGGGCATCGGCTAAACGACCGCCAGGACTTTCCATGATCCCCTGCAAGTAAAGTCCTGGGTACTGTATTCCATGAGCCGCCATGTTCTGAATTTCCTTGGTCCAGTGGGCGGTACTGCGACCATAATCCGTAATGTCGGTAGTGGTCACAAGCCAACTCTGGTAATAAGTGCCATATTTCAATTGCGGAGCCTGAAGAGAAGTCGCTATAACAGTCAGGCTAACATTAAGAACAGTAGTGGTTTTGCCCGTGGCCGTGACAGTCAAGGTGCCGGTATAGGTGCCTGCCGCCGCATTGCTGGGGATGTTGATGAGGCCGTAGTATTGCTTGTTTTGGCCGCTGGACAAAGAAGTGGCCTGGAGAGTGGAGGCATCTTGAGGAGAAACATTGGGAGTCGGCCCCCCTTCCACCGAGATGTTTTGGCCTCCTATTGAATTGGTTTTGGCCGTTGTATCCACTGTCACCAAAGAATCATCGTGAAGCAGAAGTTCCGGGATTAATATCCGATACCAAGGAGGACTGTACCCGGCAGGGCTCATGTTGGCCACACCCCAAGGGTCAGGACCGCCAAGCTGCTGAGCAATAGTAGTTCCAGCGTTATATTGGTTCAGATTACCACCTCGGTACCAGCACTTCACCACCCGCAGGTCCACGTTGGCGGTGGGGATAGTGTTGCTGCCGCTGGTCAGATCAGAGGCCGTCACCATGAGATTGCTCAAATCTGTGTTGGCGTGGACTACAAAGCTGAAGGGTTGATACTTTCCCTTGGCACTGGTCAGGGTGACGTTGTTGCTTTGCACGCCGCCGGGAAAATTTGCCGGGTCCGTATCGGGCAATATCCAGGTGTCGCTCATTACAGTCACTTGAAAAACATCATAATCGGCGGAGGTTTGTGAAAGAGCTTGAATGGAAAATGACAAGATGAAAAAAAGTAGGATTAAAAGTAATGTCAGCTTTCTCATGGTATTCCCCTTTTTTGACGTTCAAGGGGATACCAGATCAAAAGCAAGAACACTGGCTCCCCCAAATTCGGTAACCCGGCGGTCTTGCCCATCAGGCAAGATCCGTGGCTTTGCGCCCCGCCCTCGCGAACGGTTTGCCTTTTTCGATCAGGGAATTGCACAGCCTTATCGGTTGATCGCTCAACCGCTTTAATTTGGGCTAACCTTCTCGAACCCACCTTTTCTTTTTAAGGGGTACTATATTGCAAATAATAATTGGTAATAAATCAGGGATTCCCCCTTTTTGACCCTCGAATAACCTCATTTTGGGGCCAGGTTGAAAGCGCGAAGTGAAAGATCTTGAGAAAGGCTTCTATTTCGCAGGCTGGGGTTCGTTGCTATGCTGGAAAAGTTAGGTGTCAAGACCGGGCAAGAGTCCTCTTTTCACGGCCTCTTGTCAGGGTTGGAAGGGATGGAAAGGGAGTGACCTGCCCCCCGAAAACTGATCCACAAGTTATGTTAGAGTAGTGGATCGAAGGGAGGCAGGTAGATGAGCCGGAAGCGTTATACGCCGGAGCAGATCATTGGGAAGCTGCGGGAAGCAGAGGTGGCTCTGGCCCAGGGGGAGACGGCGGGCCAAGTTTGCCGTATCTTGGGCATTGCCGAACAGACCTTCTATCGCTGGCGCCGGGAGTATGGTGGTTTAAAGGTAGAGCAGGCCAAGCGGCTCAAGGCCCTGGAGCAAGAGAATACTCGGCTGAGGCGGGCGGTGGCGGATCTCACCCTGGATAAACTGATTCTCCAGGAGGCGGTAAGGGGAAACTTCTAAGCCCGACCCGTCGCCGGCAATGCATCGAACATATCCGGAGGGCTTTGTCGGTGTCGGAACGCCGTGTCTGCGGGGTGATTGGGCAACCGCGTGCGACCCAGCGTTACCAAGCCACCGAGCCTAATGACGAGGTGGGGCTGACTGCTGCCATCATTGGCTATGCCAGCAGGTATGGGCGATACGGCTATCGCCGCATCCTGGCGTTGCTGCTCGGTGACGGCTGGATGGTGAACCATAAGAGAATGGAACGAATCTGGCGGCAGGAAGGGTTGAAGGTGCCCCAGAAGCAGCCGAAGCGGGGCAGATTGTGGTTAACCGATGGATCTTGTGTTCGTCTCCGGCCCTGCTGGCCGAACCAGGTTTGGTCCTATGACTTCGTGATGGCGCGGACCCACGATGGCAAAGCTTTCCGTATGCTCACCATCATTGATGAGTACACCAGGGAATGCCTGGCCATCGAGGTGTCCCGGCGTTTTGATGCCGATGCGGTGTTGTATCGGTTGACGGAGCTGTTTGTGTCCCGGCGCCCACCAGACTATATCCGGTCGGACAACGGGCCGGAGTTTACGGCCAGGGCGGTTCGGGAGTGGTTAAGCCGGGTAGGAGTCAAAACGCTCTACATTGAACCTGGCAGTCCTTGGGAGAACGGTTACAACGAGAGCTTCAATGGGAAGCTGCGTGATGAGTTGCTCAACGGGGAGATTTTCTACACCCTGAAGGAGGCCCAGATCCTGATAGAACGCTGGCGGCGGGAATACAATACGGTAAGGCCTCACAGTGCCTTGGGTTATAGGCCACCCGCACCCGAGGCCATACGGCTGATGCCCAGAGATCCTGGCTACGCTAGGCTCCGCCAGGATCTCTGGCTTGACTTGACCCACAGACTAACTTAAAACTTGGTACAACTACTGGGGGCAGGTCACTTTGGAGGAATATGCCACTTACCCATCTTGTTTTTTCAACAGCCTGATAGGCAGAGTCAGCTTTGGCCCTGCCTGATTTGCTTTTCACGATCATTAACTCTTCATTAACTTCCCCCAAAAGTGAATAAAAGAAAGAAATTCGAGTAAAAACTTCTCAGTCCCATTACTTCGTCTCCGGCCGCCAGTAATCGTCATCCAGGCGGACGATGTCGTCTTCCTCCAGGTAGGAGCCGGTCTGGACCTCGATTATGTTAAGGGGCTCCTCTCCCGGGTTTTCCAGCCGGTGGGGAGTCTCTAGGGGGATATAGACGCTCTGGTTGCTGGTTACCGCGCTCACGTCCCGGCCGATGGTGACCCGGGCGGTGCCCGAGACCACCACCCAGTGCTCCGCCCGGTGTTGATGCAGCTGCAGGCTGAGCTTCCGGCCCGGGTCCACCACGATGCGCTTCACTTTGAAGGCGGGGCCCTCATCCATCACCGTGTAACGGCCCCAGGGGCGCTCCACGGTGGCATGCTGCACCGACTCCACCATGTTCCGGCGCTGCAGCTCCGCCACCAGTTCCTTGACTTCCTGGGCCCGCTCCCGGTGGCAGACCAGGGTGGCGTCCGGGGTGTCCACCACGATGGCCTGGTCTAACCCGATGGTGGCCACCAGGCGCTGTTGCGCATAGACCAGGCACTGGCGGCTGTCCCGGTCCAGGGTGCGGCCCAGAAAGACGTTGCCCCGCTCATCCCGGGGAAAGAGGTCGTGCAAGGCCTCCCAGGTGCCCACGTCGCTCCAGCCCATCTCTACCGGCACCACCGCCACGTTGTCGGCCTTCTCCAGGATGCCGTGGTCCAAGGAGATGCTGGGGAGGCTCCGGTAGACCTCATCCAGGGCGGGCCGGTTCTCCTTCTCCAGTAGCCGGGCCAAGCCGCGATGGAGCTCCGGCAGGTAGCGGGCAAAGGCCGTCAGCAACACATCCCGCCGGCAGACAAAGATGCCGCTGTTCCAGAGATATCCCCCGTCCGCCAGAAACTGCCGGGCCTGGTCCAGGGGCGGTTTTTCCAGGAACCGGGCGGCGCGCCACACCTTCGCTTCCGGGTCCAGGGCCGCGCCCTGTTTGATGTAGCCGTAGCCGGTCTCCGGCCGAGTGGGCGGAATCCCGAAGGTAACCAGATAGCCGGCCCGGGCCCAAACCGCTCCCAGGTCCAGGGCCGTGAGCAGGCTCTCCCGCTCCCGGATAAAATGGTCGGCGGGAAACACCGCCATGACCGCATCCTCGGGTTCGTCTTCCAGCAGCACCGCCGCCAGCCCCGTGGCGGCCGCGGTGTTCCGCCCCGTCGGCTCCACCCAGATGCGGATCTCGTCCCAGCCCTGGCGGTGCAGTTCCTGGTGGATGAGCTGGGCCTGGGAGGCGTTGGTCACCACCGCCAGGTGGTTTAAGGGAATGCGGGGCAGCAGCCGTTCGATGGTGGACTGGAGCATGGAGGCGGAGCCCAGCAGGCGCAGCACCTGCTTGGGATAGTGGGACCGGCTCAGGGGCCAGAACCGGGTTCCGGAGCCGCCCGCCAGGATGATCCCAGAGATGGGGATGGGGTCCTTATCAATCATGGTCTCTCCATTGGGATGGGGCTTTAAGGAGCACGGCAATCAGTATAACGGTCAAACCGTACAGCCTCGGCAGGCCTTCTTGAGATTCATAAGCTCGTTCATTTCTAATTCGGAGCATAAGGGAACTCGCTGGGGTGCAGAAGGTTAGAATTCGCCCCGGCCCATGCAACAGATACTTGCTATCTACTGTCCGGACCACGGCTCGCGTTTAGCTATTATGGAACCCCGGCCTTGGCCTTTTGGCTTATTTGCCGGACCACGTCCTGGCACTGCCGCATTTCCAAGAGGGCTTGCAGGTCCGCCTCCACCATGATCTTAACCAGCTCCTTAAAAGTCACCCGGGACTGCCAGCCCAGGCGCGCCCGCGCCTTGGCGGCGTCGCCCAGGAGATACTCCACCTCGGTGGGCCGGAAGTACCGGGGGTCGATCTCCACGTAATCCCGCCAGTCCAGGTCCGCATAGGTGAAGGCTTCTTCCAGAAACTCCTTGACGGAGTGGGCTTCCCCGGTGGCAATGACATAATCTTCCGGGGCTTCCTGCTGCAGCATGAGCCACATGGCCTCCACGTAATCGGGGGCATAGCCCCAATCCCGGCGGGCCTCCAGGTTGCCCAGGTAGAGTTTCTTCTGGAGCCCCAACTTGATGCGGGCCAGGGCCCGCGTGATCTTGCGGGTGACAAAGGTCTCCCCCCGCCGGGGCGATTCGTGGTTGAACAGGATGCCGTTCACCGCGAACAGGTTATAGGCCTCCCGGTAATTGATGACCGTCCAGTAAGCAAAAAGCTTGGCAATGGCGTACGGGCTCCGGGGCCGCAAGGGGGTTGCCTCGCTCTGGGGCGGGGGCGAGGCGCCAAACAATTCGCTTGAGGAAGCCTGGTAGAACCGGGTTTTGATGCCGCTGCGGCGGATGGCTTCCAGCAGGCGCACCGTGCCCAGCCCGGACACATCCCCGGTATACTCCGGCATATCGAAACTCACCCGCACGTGGCTCTGAGCGGCCAGATGGTAAATCTCCCCGGGCTGAATGTTGTAGATCAGGTTGGCCAGCTGCCCTGAATCGCTCAGGTCACCATAATGCAGGAAAAATCGCACTCCCGGTTCATGGGGGTCCTGATAAAGATGGTCGATACGAGCCGTATTGAAGGTGCTCACCCGGCGGATCAAACCGTGGACTTCGTAACCCTTGTGCAGCAACAATTCCGCTAGGTAACTACCGTCTTGACCGGTGATGCCGGTCACCAAAGCCCTGTTATTGCCGGAAGCCATAGATCTCCTCGATTCCCGGGATCATCCGTTGCTAACCCCGAGTCTTCCTTGTGAAATTAAAAGATTTTAACGGTATTTCCATCGTTAGTCCAGGGATTCCTTGAAGAAGCTATCAACCGTGCTAAGCGGGAGTTGTAACGCCGGGGAATTTATGCTAATGGCAGAGGAGAACCCCGAACGCACTAGGGTCGCTAGATCATTTACCAAATTTTAGTCTGTAAAATTCCACCAAAGGGTGAGGAAATCTCGCCCCTACATTATTTCGCCCTGTAGGGGCGGGGTTTCCCCGCCTCTCAGAGCAAGTGGCGGAAACATTACGATAGACTGAGCCAACCTATGAAAAATCTTGCCTGCTTCAAGGCCTACGATGTCCGGGGCCGGGTGCCCCAGGAACTGGATGAAGCCCTGGTCTACCGCATCGGCCGGGCCTACGCCGCGTTTCTGTCTCCCTCCCGGGTGGCGGTGGGCCGGGATGTGCGCCTCTCCAGCCCCCGGCTGGCCGACGCCCTGGTGGCGGGCTTAAATGACAGCGGCGTCGAAGTCCGGGACCTGGGCCTGTGCGGCACCGAGCAGGTCTATTTCTACACCTCGCATCTGCAGCTGGACGGCGGCATCATGATCACCGCCAGCCACAATCCGCCGGACTACAACGGCATGAAATTCGTGCGGCAAGGCTCCCGCCCCTTAAGCGGCGACAGCGGCCTCAACGACATCGAGGCCCTGGCGGCGGCGGGTAAGTTTCCGCCCAAGGCCAAGGCCAGGGGTCAGTGCTTCGCCACCGACTCCCTGGCGGCCTACGTCGAGCACCTCCTGGGCTACGTGGATTTAAGCGCGCTCAAACCCCTGAAGGTGGTGGCCAATGCCGGCAACGGCTGCGCCGGGCCGGTGCTGGACCGGCTGGAGCGGAGCCTCCCCTTTCAGTTCCTCAAGCTGTTTCCTGAGCCGGACGGCACCTTCCCCCACGGGGTCCCCAACCCCTTGCTGCCGGAAAACCGGCAGGCCACCGCGGAGGCGGTGCGCCAGAGCGGCGCCGACCTGGGCCTGGCCTGGGACGGGGACTTCGACCGCTGCTTTTTCTTTGACGAGAACGGGACCTTCATCGAAGGCTACTACCTGGTGGGCTTGCTGGCCCAAGCCCTGCTCAGCCGGCATCCCGGCGCCGCCATCATTCACGACCCCCGGCTCACCTGGAACACCATCGAAATGGTGCGGGAGGCCGGTGGCACGCCCATCGTGAGCAAAACCGGCCACGCCTTTATCAAGGAGCGGATGCGCCTAGAGAACGCGGTCTACGGCGGCGAAATGTCGGGGCACCATTACTTCCGTGATTTTGCCTACTGCGACAGCGGCATGATTCCCTGGCTGCTGGTGCTGGAGATCATGTGCCGGGAAGGTGCGCCCCTCTCCCAATTGGTGGGGCAGAGAATGAGGCGCTATCCCGTCAGCGGCGAAATTAACCGCAGACTGGCGGACCCCGACGCGGCCCTCTCCCGGGTGGAAGCGTTTTACCGGCCCCGGGCCCTGGACCGCACCGACGGCCTCAGCCTGGAGTTTAAGGACTGGCGGTTCAACCTGCGGAAATCCAACACCGAACCGGTGCTGCGCTTGAACGTGGAGACCCGGCAGAACCCGGCCCTGCTTAAGGAAAAGACCGGGGAGATCCTGGGGATGATGATTTGATGCGAACTTGAGGCGGTTGCTGATAGTTGTGGAATAGGAGGCGAGGAGCCAATGGCCTTTGCCTCCTCTACCATCATCTCCCCCAACCCCTTACCGTCAGGATCTGGGGGGAGTACCGGGGGGAACCCCCGGCCAGACGCCTGTGGCTACCAGTGCCTCGGCCCCCCCGTCACCCCGGTAAAACGGCTTTCCTGGCCCAGGGGCTCACCAAAAACCAGGCATAGGTCTTCCCTATCCCCTCCCGGAGGGAAGTCTGGGCCCGCCAACCCAACCGGTGGAGCCGGGTCACATCCAGCAGTTTCCGGGGGGTGCCGTCCGGCTTGCTGAGGTCGAAGGCCAGTTCGCCCCAGAACCCCACCACTTCCCCGACCAGCCGGGCCAGTTCGGCAATGGATTGGTCGGCCCCCACCCCCACATTGATAATCTCGTCTTCCTCATAGCGTTCCATCAGAAACAGTGCGGCATCGGCCAGGTCGTCCACAAACAGGAATTCCCGCCGGGGGGTGCCGCTGCCCCAGACTGTGACACTGGTTTTGCCGCTGACCTTGGCTTCGTGAAACTTGCGGATCAAGGCCGGCAGGACGTGGGAGTCTTGCAGATCGAAATTATCCCAGGGGCCATAAAGGTTGGTGGGCATCAGGGAAATATATCGGGTGCCGAACTGCCGGTTATAGGCCTGGCACATCCTGATGCCGGCGATCTTGGCCACCGCGTACGGTTCGTTGGTGGGCTCCAGCTTGCCGTCCAATAAATATGCCTCCTGCATGGGCTGGGGGCAGAGCTTGGGGTAAATACAGGAACTCCCCAGGAAGAGGAGCTTTTTGACGCCCTGGAGATAGGCGTGGTGCATGACGTTGCACTGCACCATCAAGCTATCGTAGATGAAGTCCGCCGGATAGGTGGAATTGGCATAAATGCCGCCTACCCGGGCCGCGGCCAGGAAGATGTAATCAGGTTTTTCCTGGGCCAAGAACCGGGCCACCGCGTCCTGGTCCCTGAGGTCCAGCTCCTGAAAGCTGCGGAGCAGCAAATTAGTGAACCCCGCGGTTTGCAAGCGCCGTAAAATGGCGCTGCCCACCAGTCCCAAGTGACCGGCCACATAGATTTTGGCGTGCTTTTCCATTCCCTTATCTCTCTTGCCATACCGGGAGTTTTTGCCCAGAGGCCGAAGCTGCGGGAGAGAGCTTCTCCATTAAGAATAAAGGCAAATCAAAGATGATAAAGCGACCCAAATGCTGACGAAAGCGGCAACGCCGCCATCCCTTGCCGCCCGGGTCGTCCGCCTCACGCCTGGTGGATGTGCGAGCCCGGCACCCCTTTGAAGGCGTTGCGGGTGTCCACCACTAGCCGGGCCTGAGAAGCGATCCAGGGGTAGTCGTAGGCGGAGTGGTCCGTCACCAGGAGGACCAAGTCGGCCTCCTGGAGGGTCTGGGCCGTCAGGGGCGTGGAGCTCAGGTCAAAATCGGGGTAGTGCCGCAACCCGGCGCACCGGGGGATATGGGGGTCGTTGTAAGCCACCAGGGCCCCTTCCTTCCCCAAAAGCTGCATGATCTTCAGGGCCGGCGATTCCCGGTTGTCGTCCACGTCCTTCTTGTAGGCCAGACCCAATACCAGGATCCGGGCTCCCTTCAGGGGCCGGCCGTAGCGGTTCAGGACCTCGGACACCCGCTGCACTACAAAATAGGGCATGTTGGAGTTGATTTCCCCGGCCAGCTCGATGAAGCGGGTGGAAAAATCGTATTCCCGGGCCTTCCAGGTCAGGTAGAAAGGGTCGATGGGGATGCAGTGCCCTCCCAGGCCGGGGCCGGGGTAGAAGGCCTGGAACCCGAAGGGCTTGGTCCTGGAGGCCTCGATGACCTCAAAGACGTCCACCCCCATGCGCAGGCAAAGCATCTTGAGCTCATTTACCAGGGCGATGTTCACCGCCCGGTAGATGTTCTCCAGGAGCTTGCTCATCTCCGCCGCCTGGGTGGAGGACACCGGGATGACCCGGTCGATCACCCGGCTATAGAGCGCCACCCCGTGTTCCAGGCAGGCCGGGGTGATGCCGCCCACCACCTTGGGGATGGTGCGCACCTCAAACTGGGGGTTGCCCGGGTCTTCCCGTTCCGGTGAGAAGACCAGGAAAAAGTCCTGCCCCACCCAGAGCCGGGCGCTTAAGATGGGCAGCAGCAGTTCCGCGGTGGTGCCGGGATAGGTGGTGGACTCCAGGGAGATGAGCTGACCGGGGCGCAGGGTGGCCGCAATCTGCCGGGTGGTGGACTCCACGAATCTGAGGTCCGGCTCCCGCTTGGTCGTCAGCGGCGTGGGCACGCAGATGATCAGGACGTCGGGTTCCCCCAGGCGGGCCATATCGCTGGTGGCGGCAAATTGCCGGCTGGCCTGCCCCGGCGCCACCAGTTGGGCCAATTTCTCCGCCGGGATATGCTTGATGTAGGATTCGCCCCGGTTCAGGAGCTCCACTTTCCGGGCGTCGGTGTCGAAGCCCAACACCTTAAAGCCCACCTGGCAGAAACGCAAGACCAGGGGCAACCCCACGTACCCCAGGCCGATGATGCCCACCAGCGCCTCTTGGTTCTTTATTTTGGTCAATAAGTCCATGGGTTGGATTCCTCAGTTCTGGGGGAGGTGATTTTAGCCTTTGGCCCCTGGCCGTCCGTGATAGTCCAGGTACCATTTTACGAACCGGGGCACCCCCGCCTCAATGGGAGTCGTGGGTTCAAAACCGAGCTTCGCCCGGGCCCGGGCAATGTCCGCAAAGGTGGCGGGCACGTCCCCCGGCTGGATGGGCATGAGGTCTTGTTTAGCCTTGACCCGCAGGGCCTGCTCCAGGAGTTCGATGACCCGGGACAATTCCTCGCACCGGTGATTGCCCAGGTTGATGATTTCATAAGTTTCCAAACCGTGTACCATCAAGGCCGCCACCACTCCCTGGACGATGTCGTCCACGTAGGTGAAGTCCCGGCGCATGTGCCCGTAGTTAAAGACCTTGATGGGTCGGCCCTGGAGCATGGCTTCGGTGAACAGCCACATGGCCATGTCCGGGCGGCCCCAGGGCCCGTAGACCGTAAAAAACCGTAGGCCCACGGTGGGCAGGCCGAAAAGGTGGGAGTAGGCATGGGCCATCAACTCATTGGCCCGTTTGGTGGCGGCATAGAGGCTGATGGGGGTGTCCACCCGCTGGGCCTCGGAAAAGGGGAGCTCCGTCAGGCCCCCGTAAACGCTGGAGCTGGAGGCGTAGACGAAGCGCTCCACCGGCTGCCGCTTGGCCAGCTCCAGGAGGTTGAGGAACCCTTCCAGGTTGGACTTTTGATAGGCGAAGGGGTTGACCAGGGAATAGCGCACCCCGGCCTGGGCCGCCAGATGGCAGATTTTTCCGGGGCGGTGGGCCTCAAAGAGCGACGTCATGAGCGGCAGATCGGCCAGGTCCCCCTCCACGGAGACGAAGCCGGGATATTTCCGTAGTTCCAGATCCCGGTCCCGCTTCAGGGCCGGGGAGTAATAGTCGTTGCAGTTATCCAGCCCCACCACCCCGGCGCCCCGGGACAGCAAGGCCTGGGCCACGTGAAAGCCGATGAATCCGGCGCTGCCGGTGACCAGAAATTTGTGATCTTTCAAGTCGCTATCTTGAGCCATTATATTCATCAGTTTAAACCTAGTCTACTCCTAATCGGTGAGTTTTTAAATCCTAAAGCGATTCTACCGCATCTTTGATAACACGACATATACTAATCAAGCCTTAATCTTTAAAAATAATCCAGGCATACCGAAAAATAAGCATACCGGAACATGCCAACAAGGTAAGCCAACGATGTGGCTAAAAACCCCAACCCAGAACCGCTCAGTAATGGGTAGACCAATAGAAGGGAATCTTTGATCGATTAAACTGACCTACCAATGGTTTCTCTGGTGATTTTTGTGTGAGAATCCGCATGAGAAAAGCGGTCAAAAACTAGTTAAAAGCAGCTAAAACCAGAAAATGGCTGCTATTTAAAAATCCAGCAAAAACCATATCTTCAAAAAAATGAGGAGGTTGTGAAGCCCGGAGAATCTGGTTTCGTAATCAGCAGGTCCGGGGTTCCCCGTGCCAGCTCCAAGGATTTCAAGGGGTTAGCCGCGGGGCCTCACCACTGGGCCCTTGCCGAGTGAGAATCTGTGTGAGACTTTCCTCTCCCAGCGGCACCTGGCTTGTCATTTCAAACATCGCCATGGCTTCCCTTCGGCATTGCCGATGGAGTGTAGGTAGATCTAGGTGGTGGTGCGGCTCTCGTGGCCCAGGATACGCTGGGTGGTGCCAATGGGCACGTTGGCCCGCTCCAGCACCAAGGCCCCGAAGTGCCTCAGGGCGTGGAACCCAAAGCGCCGTACCCCGGCCCGCCGGCACAGGATTTTCATGAGGTTCTTGCGGGCCTGGTAGGGGCCCTCCACGAACCCGCCGGCTTCCAGCTCCAGTGCCGCCCCCAGAAGACCCAGGACTTGTCCTGGACCCGGTTGCGGTAACGCTTTAAGAGCTGCGGTAAGACCAGGAGGCGAATCCACCTGTCTCCCAGTCGGGGTCGCAGTTTGTCCGAATCATAAGCCTTATCGGCAATGAGACATTGGGCTTGCTCCTTTGTCGGCCACCATGGAGACAAACTCTTAAGGTTCATATTGGTTTCTTTGGGGTCGATTTTCCTCAGGGGTTTCTCCCATGTAAGAAAATTTTTGACAAGAAGATCAGAAAATGTCTGATTTCCCGCTATCTTCCCACCTGTTACTATCCCCGTAAAATTACATCCTTACCGGCTTATTCAAGTAAAGGACTGCTTGAGAAAATCTCGAAGAATTGAGCACTAGGAAAACGTCATACCTGTTTGGCCATTAATGTCGCCAGGACTTCAGGGTCATGGTCCGATATTTATAAAAAGCGGTTCCTTTTTACCAGCCTAAAAGGAAGTCTCAGACAGGGTTCAATTTTCCGCAGCCAGAAGGATTGCGCGTCCTCAACCCATCTGCCACTTTGCCCGGGGGCAATGGTCAGGTGGTTATCGGTTGAAGTCAAAAGGAGTTGCCGATGAAGACAGTGGCCCAGAAGATTAAGGAGTTGCAGGAGAAAGAGGCGCAGATTAAGGCCATGGGGGGCCCCAAGGCGGTGGACAAGCAGCACGCCAGCGGCAAGCTCAGCGCCCGGGAGCGCCTGGAGCTCTTTTTCGACCCGGGGACCTTCCGGGAGACCGATATTTTTGTCCGACACCGCTGCGTCAACTTCGGCATGGAGCAGGTGGAGATCCCCGCGGACGGCGTGGTCACCGGCTTCGGCCGGGTGAACGGCCGCACCGTCTTCGCCTTTGCCCAGGACTTCACGTCCCGGGCCGGGTCGCTGGGGGAGATGCACTCCCGGAAGATCTGCAAGGTCATGGACCTGGCCCTCAAGGCCGGGGTGCCCTTTGTGGGCTTCAACGACTCGGGGGGGCCCGCATCCAGGAAGGGGTGGACTCGCTCTCCGCCTACGGCCAGATCTTTTATAGGAACGCCATCGCCAGCGGGGTCATCCCCCAGATTTCCGCCATCATGGGCCCCACCGCGGGGGGCGCGGTCTACTCGCCGGCCATGACGGACTTCATCTTCATGGTGAAGAACACCTCGTACATGTTCATCACCGGCCCGGACGTGATCAAGAGCGTCACCGGGGAGGAGATCAGCTTCGAGGACCTGGGCGGGGCCCTGGCCCACAACCAGAAATCCGGGGTGGCCCACTTCGCCTGCGAGTCCGACGCCGACGCCATTGAGCAGATCAAGCGTCTCCTCTCCTTTCTGCCCAACAACAACCTGGAGGACCCGCCCCTGGCGGCGTGCTCCGATCCTGCCGGCCGGGAGGAGCCGGCCCTGGATACCATCGTGCCGGACGATCCTCGGTCCAGCTATGATATGCACGACGTCATCCGGGCCATCGTCGACGAGGGCGACTTCTTCGAGCCGCACCACTACTTTGCCCAGAACATTATCACCGCCTTCGCCCGCTTGAACGGCCGCCCCATCGGCATCATCGCCAACCAGCCCAAGGTGCTGGCCGGCTGCCTGGACGTGGACGCGGCGGACAAGGCCACCCGCTTCATCCGCTTCTGCGACGCCTTCAATGTGCCGCTGCTCACCATCGCCGACGTGCCCGGGTACCTGCCCGGCAGCGACCAGGAGTGGCACGGCATCATCCGCCACGGGGCCAAACTCCTGTGGTGCTACTCCGAGGCCACGGTGCCTAAGCTGACGCTGGTCACCCGCAAGGACTACGGCGGCTCGTACCTGGCCATGTGCTCCCGGGACCTGGGGGCGGACATGGTCCTGGCCTGGCCCACCGCGGAGATCGCGGTCATGGGGGCCTCGGGCGCGGCCAACGTCATCTTCCGCAAAGAGATTCAGGCCGCGCCCGACCCGGCGGCCAAGCGGGCCGAGATCATCGCGAATTATGAGAACCTGCTCTACAACCCCTATATTGCGGCGTCCCGGGGGTTTGTGGACCAGGTCATCACGCCCCGGGAGACCCGGCCCCGGCTCATCGAGGCCCTGGAGGCCATGAGCACCAAGCGGGAAACCCTGCCGGCCAAGAAGCACGGCAATATCCCGGTGTGAGCAGTGAGCAGTGGTCAGTAGTCAGTAGTCAGTAAAAGAGCGATGATGGCAGGTATTTTTTGAACCTATGAACCTTGAACTTTGAACTGTGAACCAAGGAGGTGGATGATGCCCATCAACCCCCCCATCCTGGCCGCCATCAGCGGGGCCCTCCAGGCCTACCTGGCCGACGAGGAGGCTTCCCAGGCTGCGGCCGCAATGGCCGGCGCCGCCGGCGCCCCGGGCCCGCCCCTCAACCTCTGGGCCCTGTCCGGCCGCAGCAGGCCATGCAGCTGCGGCTGCTGGCCCAGCGCCGGAGTTTGAGGTAAGAGCTTTGTAGGGGCGCACCCATGTGTGCGCCCTCAAGGGCGGACACGCAGGTCCGCCCCTACATATCAAGGCAAAATCCCCCCAACCCCCCTTTGGCAAGGGGGGCTTAACCGGACCATTAAAGTCCCCCTTTGAAAAAGGGAGATTTAGGGGGATTTAAAAATTCTTCACAGAAAACAGAAAAAAAGCTGACATCTGACGGCTGACAGCTAAAAGCTTTTAAGCAGAAAACCAAAAACGAAAAACGAAGAACGGGAGCAACCAATGGCCGGAAAAAACCCCATCAAGTTCACGGACACCACCTTCCGGGACGGGCACCAGTCCCTGCTGGCCACCCGGATGCGCACGGAAGACATCGTACCGTTCATGGAGCGCATGGACCAGATGGGCTACTGGGCCATCGAGGTCTGGGGGGGCGCCACCTTCGACACCACCCACCGCTTCCTGGGGGACGACCCCTGGGACCGCATCCGCACCATCAAGGGGATCCTGAAGAAGACCCCCACCATGATGCTGCTCCGAGGCCAGAACCTGGTGGGCTACCGCAACTACGCCGACGACGTCACCTACCGCTTCGTGCGCTACGCCGCCGAGGCCGGGGTGGACATCTTCCGGGTCTTCGACGCCTTAAACGACATGCGCAACTGGGAGGTGTCGGTGAAGGCCCTGCTGGACGCCAAAAAAGCAGGGCTCATGGCCCACTTCCAGGCCGCGGTGTGCTACTCCCTGACCCAGCGGCGCATGGGCGGCCCCATCTTTAATCTCGACTACTACGTCAACTTCGCCAAGCGCTCCGAAGAGATGGGGGCGGACTCCTTTGTGCTCAAGGACATGGCCGGCATGGTCTCCCCCAACGACGCCTACGCCATCATCAAGGCCCTGAAAGAGACCATCAAGATCCCGGTGGAGTTCCACACCCACTACACCTCGGGCCAGGGCTCCATGAGCTACCTCAAGGCCATCGAAGCGGGCGTGGACGTGTTGGACACCTGCCTCTCTCCCTTTGCGCTGCGCACCTCCCAGCCGGCCATCGAGCCCCTGATCGTCAGCGTGGAGCAGACGGCGCGGGAAACCGACATGAACCTGGCCAAACTCATCGAGATCGGCCAGGACCTGGAGAAGGTGGCGGTGAAGTACCGGGACCTCCTGGACACCTCCAAGATGGCCCAGATCGACACCGGCGTGCTCTTGCACCAGATCCCCGGCGGCATGTACTCCAACCTGGTGAACCAGCTCAAGGAGGCCAACGCCCTGGACCGCATCCTGGAGGTGATGGCCGACCTGCCCCAGACCCGCCAGGAGCTGGGCTACCCGCCCCTGGTCACCCCCACCAGCCAGATCGTGGGCATCCAGGCGGTGATGAATGTCCTGTTCGGGCGCTATCAGATGGTGCCGGCGGAGGTCAAGGGCCTGGCCTACGGCCTCTACGGCAAGACCCCGGCGCCCATGGACCAGAAGGTGCAGAAGGTCATCTTGAAGGGCTACGAGCGGGGCGAGAAACCCACCACCAAACGGCCCGGGGAGATCCTGGAGCCCGAGTGGGACCAGGCGGTGGCGGCCACCCAGGGCCTGGCCAAGCACGACGGCGACGTCCTCATCTACGCCCTCTATCCCACCACCGGGGCCCGCTTCCTCAAGTGGAAGTACGGCCTGGAAGAGGTGCCCGCGGAAGTCAAGGCCAAGACCCTGGAGCAGGTCAAGCTGGAGGACGAGGTCTACACCACCATCAAGCAGAAAAAGCTCTTCGCTAAGGTGAAGGAGTATATCGATGGCCTGGAAAAGCCCGCCCCGGGGAAAGGCCCGGGTCTGCGCACCTTCAACGTCTTTGTGGACGGCGCCTACTACGAGGTGGAGGTGGAGTGCACCGCCGGCGCCCCGGTGATCACCTCGCTGGCCCCGGCGCCTCGGCCGGTCCGGCGGCGGCAGCCGCGGCTGCGGCCCCGGCCCCGGCGGCGGCTGCCCCCAAACCCGCGGCGGCCGCGGCTGCCGCGGCGGAGTTGGCGGCGGGCGAGGTGCCCCTCAGGGCCCCCATGCCCGGCATGATCATCAGCTACAGCGTCAAGGTGGGGGATCAGGTGGCCACCGGCGACCTGGTGTGCGTGCTGGAAGCCATGAAGATGCAGAACTCGCTGCCCGCCCCGGCCTCCGGCACCGTCAAGGCCATCAACTTCGAACCCGGCGCCTCCGTGGCCAAAGACGCGGTGATTTTGGTAATCGGGAAGTGATTATTTAGGGGAAGGGGGTTAGGGGCCACGGCGAGACGCCTGTGCCACCGGCCCCTGCCCCCTCCCCTAAACCCCTCCCCCAACCCCATAAGTTAAAAAAGGGGAAGTCGGGACAAGCCCGACTTCCCCTTGCCATTTTCTATCCTGCTCCTTTTTATCAAGGCGCCATTCAAGGCTCTCGCTCAATAAAGAAAAAATAATTGGGAAAAAATTTATTTTTGTGCACCGGTATTTGCCGCGGCCTTAACTTTTTGTCCCGGCCCAGGTCTAATTAAGCAAACGATGACAGCAACCTTTGCGGGGAGGAAAAGCTGATGAATAAATGGCGTGGAATTTTGGTGCTGGTGGCGGCGTTGAGCCTCATCGCAGGCTGCGCCACGGAGAATTATAATCCTTATATGATGCCTGGTGCGGGAATAGGTGCGGCCCTGGGGGCCGGCCTCGGAGCCGCCGCCAATCATAGCAACCCCTGGAGGGGTGCGGCTATCGGCGGTCTGCTGGGTGGCGCCGGAGGGGCGATAGCCGGGGAAATGTACGGGCGCTCCAAGCCCTATCCCTATCCTCCTAATCCGCCGCAGCAGGGTTATTACCAGCCGGCGCCTCAGCCGCAGCAGGGCTATTACCAGCCGGCGCCTCAGCCTCAGCCGGGCTATAGCTACTCGCCGCCGCCCCAAAGTTATAATTAAGTGTTAGCCTTCTCGGGGGGAAGATGGTCATGAATGCCTGGCCCGGAATAATCGTGGTGCTCACGGCGCTGAGCCTGATCGTGGGCTGCGCCTCCAGTCCTTACGTAGGTACCGGTGCGGCCCTGGGGGGCGGCCTGGGGCACTCACCGGCGCCGCTATCGGCAACCGAAATCCCTGGAAGGGCGCCGCGGTCGGGGGCTTGATCGGAACCGCCCTGGGAGCCGCAGGCGGCTATGCGGTGCAGCAGCGGCAAGCCAGCCAACAGCCGCCGCAGCAGGGCTATTACTACCAGCCGTCGGCCCCGCCG
>CAWBPT010000008.1:0-16330 GCA_963790655.1 uncultured delta proteobacterium
GGACCCGCGGGTCCGTTCACTCTCAGGGTGCACACCTGGGTGCGCCCCTGCCTGGGAATCATTTTTTTGTTTGGTCGGTATGAGACGGGAGGCGGCGCAGTACGGGATCTCAAGAGTAGGGGATGGAGTAAATCACGAGAGCCGGCAAGAACGCCGGGAGATCGTCAGGCCCAAATTTAATGTGGTCCGGAGAGGCGATTTTTGATGAGGCTCCTGAACACGGTTATGGAGCGGTCCGGACAGATCTCACCGTTCAGGGCAATTCCTTTGCCCTGACATAGCCTGCGGTGATTGGGACCGACCTCTTTGCCTCTCAACGCTTCAGAGCCCCTTACAGAAAAAAAACAGAATCCGAGAACGACATTAATTCGTCCTTTTTCTCCGGGACCCTGGAAACGGCTGGGCGCCTGCACCGGGTTGGGCGATTCCGGCTCTTGACTTCCACAAAGCCGGTGTCGTTACAAACGGGACAATAGCCAGCCAGATAAGTCAAGCTGCTGTAGCAGGCCAAACATTTCTCTTTTCGAGCCTCCTGATCTGACAACGGACTCACCTCCTTGTCGTTTGCCTACAAGGTGATTGCTGAGCCAAGAGGTGCAGATCACCGGGTAGTCGCTAATGGTCCCCCCGGAGAATTTCCATATTCAATTTCAGCTTCACAAACAGGGTCTCTTCGGCGCCATGGGACTCCACAGATCCAGGGCCAGGGCCCACCGGGCCGGAATGATTCGCATCAGCCAGATCGCGATTAGCGTGGCAACCTTCCTCCTTGCCATCCTCTTTTTCTGACAAGACCTTGCCCTCCTTTAGCGCCTAATCCCATGCACTTGCTGGTTTCATACAACGGGGCGGGTTACCAAAAGGTTACATAGAAGCAGGTGGATATGGTGAAACCTTTTTAAAATTAAACTAGTTATAGGCAAGACCATTTAAGAGGGCAATTATGGGAGCCATCCTTCGGAGAAACGGGGGCGCACCCCGGTTGCGGGGATGGCCTCGTTTAGATTTCCGGTGGATTCTTATCTTGGCTGGTCCAGCTTGGAGGAGAGCAGTCCCGCTAGATTTTCATCGATGGGTCGGAGGATTCTCAGGATTTCCGTCACCGAGTCTTGATCTTGGGACACCATGAAGGCATAACCCAGCAAGTAGAGAACCCAGGCCATGATGCCGTCGGAGTTCGGCCAATGACTCAGCAGGAGGGCATCCCAGGAATCGTGGGGCCCCCGGCGGTCGGCGCCGCCCGGCTCCGTCACCCTATTCCCCGAATTAGAATCTGAGTCGCTCGTGTTCATATTTGCTAGGTTTGGGGGAACTCGATCTTATCCTAAAATTCCGCCTCTTCTGCGTCGGTGTTTTCTTCCCGCACCGCCCGGGTCATCAAGGCCACGTCGTAGGTCTCTCCGTCTTCGCCGAGGAAAAAATCATCCAGGATGGCCCTGATTTCAAAACCTTTGCTCAGGAAGGCCCTGACGGCATTCTTGTGGTCTACCACCACTTCGGTTTTTAGCCAGCGCAGGTTCTCCTCGGCCGCCAGTTTGAGGAGTTCCTCCAGCATCAGGGACCCCAATCCCTGGTTTTGGAAAGGTCTGGACACGAAGATGTGGCTGATGTCGCCGATATGCTTGCTGGCATCTCTGCCCCGATTTAGATGAGCCGCGGCCACGACGTGCCTTTTTTCCAGGTCTTCCGCCATCAGGGGAATGGTTCGGTGCCGGTGCACGTTTTCCTGCCAATCGCCGATCTGCGTCGGGTCTTTGAGGTTTTCTTTCAAGAATCGGGTATCCTCGGATGGCGCCTCCTGAAACAATTTAGCGAGACTTTCCCAGTCCTGTCCGTTGGGCAAGCGGAACAAAACCTTTTTACCGTTGTTCAAGGTGGTCAATTTGCGGTAAGAGACAAAATTAAGCATCTCAGACCTCCCCGGTTCCCCGGACCCTCAATCGGAACCGAACCCCGGTTTGCCCTTTGTGAAAATCTCCTGCAAAGCTTCCTTACCTTGCGGTTGATTTAGGTATAATAGGAAAAAGGTTACCAAAAAGTTACTGGGACATCCTTGACCATCCGGATAACCGGCCAGATTTGCTAGGGTTTTTATGATGAGACGGCCCGAGCCAGATTTTCGGACAGGGCCTGATTGGCGCCAAACCTGTTATCATGTTCACCCCGGATAGTGCCTCCCCGGCTCTGACTCCCTGGTTTAAAAAACTTTTGGAGGGGGAAGGGGCTTCCCCCTCCCGGCTGCCCGGCCCGCGTTGGTTATTTCGAACGGAACTTAGGGGTGAACCACCATGAAATCAGGGTCCAATTTCAATATGAAAACGGGGGGCTGCGCTGCTTGTTTGGCCTCCTCAAATCTGGCTTGAGCACACTTGGGGCAAACGCGGTCAACATAGGCCAGGTTGTGACAATACAAGCATTCCTCTTGGGGTTCCTCTTTTTCTGCCATGACCTTGTCCTCCTTTATGGGGTTATCCGTTGACTCGAGCGTTTTATATAATGGGAGGGGTTACCAAAAGGTTACATAGTACCAGGTAGAATGGGCAAAAACCTCTCCGAAATTCAAGCAGTTATATCTTAGTTAAGTTAAGGCGGCAATTTTGGCAGGGTTTATTAAAATGGCGGAAGGGGAGAAACCCGGAAAGACCGGCGTCCCTTGGGATGGGATCGGCTTGGGGCTCTCTAATCGCCCCGGGGGCGGAGTTTGGCGTCAGGTAATGTAGTTTTCGGTTAAAGAAAAGAATTAATCATAAATTACAGGTTAAGTTTGATGGATTTGAAAGGGAAAGTGGTATAAGAGACGCGGGCGGGAGTCTTGATTTTCCTAAATCTTACGCCGGGTTTGGCTGGATATTTTCTTGACAAGACCTATGGAACATTTATCTTAAAAAAAAGAGATTCGGTAAGTTTCCTCTGGGGTTACTGTTAAAAGGCCGTATTGGCCGGGGTGGCAAGCAATGCAGCCCTCGATTCACATCTCCAAGATCATTCCGCCCCAGATTTCCCAGATTCTGCCCCGTCCCCGTTTGCTCAAACGCCTGGAACAGGAACAGGATAAGAAGCTCATCCTCATCCTGGGGCAGGCGGCGCAGGGCAAGTCCACCCTGGCCGGATCTTTCGTCCACACCTCCCCGGTTCCTTCGGCCTGGGTGAATCTCGGCCCGGAAGATACCGAGGCGGTCAACCTGTTTTATCTTCTGGGCCACGCCCTGCAGCGGGTCTTACCGGGGGTGGACTTTTCTTCCGCCCTGGCCTATCCCGCCATGGCCCTGGGTCCCCGGGAAGAGGCGCCCCTTTACCGGGACTGGCTTCTGACGCTGCTGGCACGCACCTCAGGCCCGGTCCGGGTCATCCTGGACGGCCTGGACCGGCTGGCCCCCGGGGCCCCGGCTTTTCGCCTTTTACAAGTTTTGCTGGACGTCATGCCGCCCCACCTCTGTCTCTTCATCCTCTCCCGGGAAATGCCTCCCATGGATATCCAGAGACTGGCAGAGCGAGAAGAGGTCTTCCGCCTGACCAACGCCGAGCTGGCCTTCACCCTGGGGGAAACCACCAAATATTTCCACCATATTCGTAAATTCTGCCTCTCCCCGGAACTGGTGCAACGCATCCACCGGCTCACGGAAGGGTGGATCGGCGGCCTGGTGTTGTTTTGCGACTCGCTGGATTGGGTCCCGGAAAGCCAGAGGGAGCGCTATGTCTCTCAGGAACTGGCCGGGAAATTTATCTGGGGCATCTTTCAGTACTTCGGGGAGCGGATTCTCGCCTCGCTGCCCCGGGAGGTGCAAGATTTCCTCATCAAGTCCTCCATCCTGGACGTGGTGGAGCCTGACTTTGTCAAGGAGGCCATGGGGCTGGCCGACCCCCAGGCGACCCTGGAGGAACTGGTCAAACGAAACCTGTTCATTCAAGCGATTTACGATAAAAAGCGAGGCTGGTCCTTCAGATATCACCCGTTGTTCAAGGACTTCTTACAGAGTAAATTTCAGTCCCTGATGGCCCAGGAGCAGCAAACCGACTCTTATTACCAGGCCGCCTTGCTGTCCGAGCGCCGGGAAGACCTGGAGACCGCGGTGAGATACTATCTCAGAGCCCGGTCCTATGGCAAGGCAGCTTCGGCCATGGAGAGAGTCGGCCTGGAACTGGCCAGACTGGGCAAAACCGCGGAGCTGGCCCAATGGCTGGGTGCCCTGCCGAAAGATCTGGTGGAGAATAACCCCTGGCTCCTCTTCTACCACTTCATGACCGGGCGCTTCACCGGCACCGAGGAGCATTTGCTCAGTCTGGAGAAGGCCTTCACCCTGTTTGGCCAGCAGGGAGACACCAAAGGTCTGCTACTCACATTGGCCTATCTCCTGGAGGCCTCCATCGCCCGGGGACACAAATCCATTCCCTTGATTCACACCTTGCTGAAGCAGGCCGAAGACCTGGTGCAGTCCCATTCCGCCCAGCCGTTTCCCCTGGAACGGGCGGTCCTCTGGTGCCAGATGGGCTTCGCCCACTACCTCCGGAGCGGCACTCCCCACAAAGGGGTCTGGGCCTGCGACAACGCCTATCACCTGGCCAGGGACCTGGGCATCATTCCCCTGCAGATAAACGCCCTAATCCATACCCTCGGCTGTCTGACGGTCTTGGGGGAGTTCCCCCGGGCGGAGAAGGTACTCAAGCAGGCCGAAAAGTTGCTGGAGAAGTGCCCGTATCCCGAATTACATACCTTCTACCTGATAAATTCCTCCCAGTTTTACTGGTTCAGGGGCGACTTCCCCCAGGCGGTGGAGGCGCTGCGACGAGCCCGGGAAGCAACCGAGCACCACGGCCTCACGAACCTCTATCTGGTCGTCCTGTGCTACGATTTCATCTTAAAAACCTATCAGGGGGAATTCGGCGCCGCCACGGAAGCAGGCGCCAGCCTGGCAAATCTGCTGTTCTCCCTAGGCAACTTGTTCATGTACGGCAATGTGTTACTGCACCTGGGACTGGGCTGTTATCATAAGGGAGATTACCCCAAGGCCCGGGAGCTGCTGGAGCGAGCCCGGGAGGTCTTCTTAACCGCGGAAGGCAGCTCGGAGCTCCACCTGAGCTTTGTCAAAACCTTCCTGGGTCTGAGCGCCTTGCATCTGGGGGAACAGGGCGAGGCCCGGAAGGGTCTGGAAGAGGCCCACGCCCATTTCCAGGAGGCCGGGATGCCTCTCTTTTTAAGGGATAGCCACCTGGCCCTGGCCTTGTGGGAGTGGCGGCAGGGCCGCCCCGGGGAGACCGGGGCCCATCTGCAGGCCGGCCTGAAGATCGCCCAAGAGGGGGGTTATTCCATCAGCCTGGTTTTGAACCGGGAGGACCTGCTGAAGGCCTGCACCCTGGCCCTGGAACTAGACCTGGAGGGAGTCTGGGATTACGCGGCCCGGCTCCTTGCCACCCGTCTGGCCGACCTGGCCGAACCGGAGCTCCAGCAACTGGCCCAACACCAGAACCGGAGAATCGCCGACAAGGCCCGGGAGATCAGACAGGCGATTCATCGCACCGGCCTTCCCAAATTGCGCTTGCAAACCCTGGGAGGTTTACGCATCTGGCGCGGTGAGTCCTTAGTGGAAGAAAAAGAATGGGAAAGGCACCAGCCCCAGCTTCTTCTCAAGGCCATCGTCACCCACGGCCTAAAAGGCGTGCCCAAGGATGTGCTCATGGAGGACCTCTGGCCGGAGGCCTCCCCGGATCTGACGGAAAAAAATTTTAAGGTCAACCTGCACCGCCTGCGCAAGGTCCTGGAGCCTGCCATGGACAAGGCCTTCGGCTCCTCCTATGTCCACCTGAAGGCCAACCTCGTCTTCCTGGACCCGGAACTCTGCCAGGTTGACGTGGAGGAGTTCCTGGCTCTCTGTAAAAATGGCGAAAAGAAGGAAGAGCAGCGGGAGATCAAGGCGGCCATCGCTTTCTACAAACAAGCCGTAGAACTCTACGGCGGAGATTTCCTCCCGGAAGAGCTTTACCACGCCTGGGTGGAAGAGAAAAGAGAGGAGTTGCGGGGGCGATTCTTGGACCTGCTGTTCCGCCTGGCCCGGCTCTACGAAGGCCAGGGTTCGCTGATGAAGGCCATCGACTGTTATCAAAGGACGGTACAGGCCGACCCCCTGGCCGAACCGGCCTACCGGCGCCTGATGCTGCTCTTCGCCCAGAGGGGCATGCGCAACACCGCGCTGCGGGCTTACCAGGAATGCAAGCAATCCCTCAAAGAGGGCCTGGACACCGAGCCGGATGAGGCCACCA
Source organism: uncultured delta proteobacterium (assembly GCA_963790655.1). Lineage (GTDB taxonomy): Bacteria > Desulfobacterota > Desulfobaccia > Desulfobaccales > 0-14-0-80-60-11 > DASWLF01. The sequence continues at coordinate 6,256 of CAWBPT010000008.1, forward strand.
CCGCCACCTATCGGAAGATCCTGGAGTCTACCCAGCGGCCCGGGAAGACGAAATCTCAGGCTTGAGCCTTAATTATGCCGGAAAATCTTTCCCTCTGATCTAAGCGCACCTGGCCGGTTTTTCTCTTTACATTATCCCCATTTAATGTTTAAAAAAATTAAGGTGGCCGCAAATAAGGGAATAGGAAGGTCTTCACTTTGCCGTAGCAACCAAGGGGCCGATACCTTAGGGACCATTCAGATTCCCACTTAAATCCATGAGAGCCTCCTCCCCACCGACTGGGTTTAACCATGAAAGATATAAGTTTGTTAAAAAAGATTTCTCTTTTCCATGACCTGAACGAAAAAGAGATCAAGCAGGTTCTGCAGATTGCCTTGCCCAGGACTTTTCCAGCCGGCACGATGATTATCCGGGAGGGCGAAGCCGGCGATAGTATGTTTATCATGTGCGAGGGGGAGGTGGAAATTACCAAGCGTCTCGGCCTGGTGCTGGATGAAGAGACCCCCAACGAGCGCATCATCATTCGTCTCAAAGCCGAAGAGGGCGTCTGTTTCGGGGAGATGTCCCTCCTGGAGAACGAGCCCCGGTCCGCCACGGTGACCGCGTTAACGGAATGCCTGCTCCTGGAAATGGGTCGGGAGGAATTCTTGAAGTTTATCAGGCAAAACAGCGACATGGGCTGCAAGGTCCTGTTGCGCCTGGCGCAGCTCCTGTCCCGCTACCTGCGCAAGACCAATCAGGACATGGTAAAACTGACCACCGCCATGGCCATTGCCTTGGGAAGGTGAGCGCGCTCAGGACCGGTACGCGGGCGCCGCTACCCCTGACCGGCCCCGAATCACGCGTCCATCTTCCCGGACTTCCCGTCCCCATCCTCCGGCTCTCTCACGCCGGTGAGCCGGGCCAATCCCACCGTAAGCCTGGAGCCTGTCCCCTGCCTGTCAGGATGCCGCTCTCCCCCTCTTGTGATAATTTTTTTAACCTTTACTTTATTGTAAATAACTATTGACATTATTTTTCAAATCCATAAAGATGTGAACTCTGCTTAAAATAGTCCAAGGACGGGAAATTATGGCGGATAACTAGCACCGGGATGCCTGGTCCAAGGTACCCGGTTTTTTTCTTTCTAAGGAATCAGCTTGTCGATCCTCAGAACGTACTCATCATCTCCTGCAAACGTCGGAACCCATTCTCCCAATAACCTTGGTGACACTTGGGTAATAAAGATACCGTCTAAACTTTTCTCTGATAAGCATTCTGCGGCCTGAACCCGACCCGGGAACTCAAAAGGGATGGCAAGCGCGGCCGGCGGGCCGCCACACCTCATCCGAGCGCAGCCAGGGAACGGTAACCTGATGTTAACCCCCGATCCGGTAAAGAGCTTAAAAGGGAGTAGTAGGCAGGGCCAAACTGGGCTCTTGTTGATCCTGGAGTGACCCGGCTTGCGGGCCGGTCGCCATATGACGCCGCCTGCGGGTGGCGAATCTTAAGAGGAGGAAATACCCATGCCGCGTTATCAGTTGAAAGACAAATGCTGTTTTATCGATGCCGTTCTCCACGAAACCGGTGCTCCGCAACCCATCGAAAACCCTTACCCCCATGTTTTTTCTCAAGCCGATGGGACCTTCGTGAAATTCAATGACACGGCGGCCTTCATTGCGCGCTTTATCGTGTTGGGGGTGGATACCGAAACGCACCTCCCCGATATCCTCGTTTCCGAATACCCCGACACCAACATCGCCAACTCGAAGACCGAGATCAAAAAGGTCGTCGATATGATGCAAGACTATCTGGTAACGTGGAAAAAACACAGAAACCATGTTCCTCCCGACGGAGAAAAACGCTCTGGGCACTCGAAAAAACTTAAGTTGGATTTCAACACGAACCCCATCGGCATCAACGTCCTCAAGGTCCCGATCTCTTGAGAATACTGGCCTTTGAACCCACGAATCTGTGCAACCGGTCCTGCCGGCACTGTTTCCGCAACAAGGCGGACCCGCCTGGTTTCCTGCCCCTGGAAATTGCGGCGCAGGTCCTCTCCCAGGCCGAGCCTCTTGGGTTCAAAGCGGTGTGCCTCACCGGGGGCGAGGTGGCCCTCTACCCCCACCTGGGGGACCTGCTCCGGATGATCGCGGGCCGGGGCTTTGATTTTACCATGGTCACCAACGGCTGCCGGTTCCCGGACTATGTCCTGCCCCTGCTCCTGGAGCCCGGGGTAAAGGAGCGGCTGGCGTCCGTGTGCTTCAGCCTGGACGGGGCCCGGGCCAAAACCCACGATGCCCTCCGGGGGCCGAAATCCTATCGGGAAGTCCTCGAGGGCATGGCCCTGTGCCAGAATCATAACCTGCCCATGTCTTTGAAAAGCCTGATCACCACCGCCAACCGGGGCGAGCTCACCGAGCTCGCCCTCCTGGGCGCCAGGATGGGGGCCGTGGAGCATGGCTTCCTCTACCCCTTTCCCACCCCGCGCCTGATCGCCGACGGGTTGTTGCCCTCACCCGACGAAATGGAGGACACGGTCCGGTGGATTCAGGACAATCTCATGGGGGCCCTGCGGAACAAGATCAGGGTGGAAGGGTACTCCGTGGACGGGGTCATCCTCAATTGCGGTCAGCTGGTGGATAACTTTAACGTGGACTACCAGGGGAACCTCATCTTTTGCTGTAGTCTTTCCCACAATACCCTGGGCGACGGTATCCCCAATGCCTTCGGCGGCGAACTGGTGGCCGACCTGAAGGAAGTGTCTTTGAAAGAAGGCATCGTCCGGCAGGTTCGCAAGGCTGCCGAGGTCATGGAGGCCAGGCTCAACGGCGACGGGAAACCGCCAGGGGTATCGAAGAGCCCCTGCCACTGGTGCTTGAAATACTTCGGGAAGCTTGACTGGTTGCAGGAATTTCCTGACTCCCCCTGGACAGCCTGGCTGGACGGCAAGGAGTGCCATCCTGAGAAGCGGCAAAGGACGCCGGAAACTTAACCCAGTACTTGGAGGGGAATATGCGTCGCCTAGGCTTGAAGGGGTGGTTGATCCTGGCCCTTTTTACCTGCTTGTTTTGGCCCGAGAGGCTGGCGGCCATGGCCGAGGGGCCTTCGGTGGGCAAGCTGGTGTCCGTCCAGGGACAGGTGGCTGTGCGGCGGGGCGATGCCACCCAATGGGAGCCGGCCCAGGTGGGCCAACCCCTGTGGCCCGGGGATTCGGTGCGCACCGGCTCCGCTTCCCGGTGCGCCATTCTCTGCGTGGATGAAAGCCAGCTCAAGCTCAATGAAAACACCACCGTCATCCTGAAAAGCGTCGCCCCTTCGCCCCGGCTGCAGGAAACGGCCCCGGCCGCGGAGAAACCTCCTGCCGCCAGCCACTACGAAGTGCCCGAAGGTGAGATCTGGCTGCGCAATAAACACGAAAAATTCCGCTTCGAACTGGATACTCCGGCGGTTACCGCCACTATCAGGGGTACGGAGCTGAACGTCAAGGTCCAGCCCAACGGTTCCACCAGCGTCATCCTGCTGGAGGGGAACGTCTGCATCACCAATCCCCAAGGAGAAGTTTGTCTGCGTCCGGGGGAGGAAGGCTTCAGCGCCCGGGGGCAAAAGCCGGGCAAGCGGTTGCTGGTGCAGCCGGCGGACGCGGTGCAGTGGGTCCTCTATTACCCGGGCGTCTTCAGCTACCGGGACCTGCCCCTGGCGGCCCTGCCCCCAGAACGGCGGAGTCCGGCCGGACCGCCGGCCGTGGCCGCCTTGGTGCAAAGAGGTGAAGCCGCCTATGACCAGGGCCGCCTGAGCGAGGCCCGCCAGGACGCCGAGGCCGCCCTGCGGTTGGCCCCGGAGAACAGCCGGGCCCTGACTCTCCTGGGCTGGACCATCCTGCAGCAAGGGGCCCCGGAGGAGGCCCTGGGCTATTTTCGCCGGGTAAAGGCGCCTGATGACTTGACCATGGTGGGCCTGGCCCTGGCCCGCTACCGCCTGGGCGACGTGACCGGCGCCTATGACTACATCCGGCGCTCCTGCCAGGAACCCGGCGTCTCGCCGCTGCTCACCACCATGTGCGGCTACTTCGCCCTCATGGTGGGAAAGGTGGACGAAGCCCGGACCCGGCTGGAGGCGGTCCCGGGGCAGAGCCCGGTGGCCACCCTGGCTCAGGCACTGCTGGCCCAGATCTATCTGGTCCAGAACCGCAAGGAAGCGGCCCTGGGAGCGGCCGAGGCCGCCCTCTCCCGCTCCCCCAACTCCCCCGCCGCCCTGGTGAGCCTGGCCCTGGTAAAGATGGCCTCTTTTGATTTGCGCACCGCCGCCCGGTATCTGGAAAAGGCCATTCAGGCCGACCCCGGCTTTGTGCCGGCTTACGTGTATCTCGCCAAGATCTGGCTGGGCTCCGAGTACCTCTCCCGGGCCCAGAAGACCATCGACCAGGCCCTGAGTCTCGCCCCCCGGGACCCCCAGGTCCTCAGCCTGGCGGGCTTCGTCCGCCTGGCCTATCGGGATTACCGTGGGGCGTTTCAGTTCTGGAACCAGGCGCTCCAGGCCGACCCCAGGTTCGGGGAGCCTCACCTGGGCCTGGCCATCTACCAATTCCGCTACCGGGAGTTTCGTCGGGGGCTGGAAGAGATGCTCACCGCCACCCTGCTGGACCCGCGGGTATCTTCTTATCAGACCGAGCTGGGCAAGGCCCTCTACCAGACCCGGTCCTTCGACCGGGCCCTGGAGGTGTACGACTACGCCAAGACCCTGGACCCCAAGGACCCCACCCCCTACTATTATAAAGGCATTGCCCTGGCCGACCTCAACCGGCCGGGGGAAGCCGTCCAGGAGATCAACAAATCCATCGAGCTGAACGACAACGTGGCCATGTTCCGCTCCCGCAACCTGTTGGACCAGGACCGAGCGTTGCGCAATGCCAGTCTGGCCCGGGCTTACCAGCAGTTGGGGTTGAATGACTGGGCCCTGAGCAAGGCGGTGACGGCCGTCAAGTATCAGCCCACCAACAGTTCGGCCCACCTGTTCCTGCGGGACGCCTTGCGGGCCCAATCCGAGTTGCCTTTCCTCACCCCGGGCCTGCTGTCTTCCACCGAGGAGATCGAGGGGGCTCTCTACCGGGTGCTGGCTCCTGCCAACCAGGCTACTTTCAGCACCCTGCCCTTCGAAGGGACCGAGGCCCTGGGACTAAGCCCCGATTATACGCCCATGTTCGAGATGCCTTACGCCCGCCTGGGAGTTATGGGTAGCGTCGGGGCCTCGGAAGGGAGCAAATTCAACCAAGACCAACAGGCTTACGCGTATGGAGGCGTGCCCGGGGCGGCTTTCGAGGTCTTTGGGAAATACCAGGATAACCGGGGAGCCCAGCCGCTGTCCGATGACCCCAACGTGCGGTCCTTTAACGGCACCAACCGTTCCCTCAGTGTCGAGACCGCGGCCAAATGGGAGCCCACCGTTCAGGGGACCCTCACCGGGTTTTTTCAATATGTCGACCGGAAGGACGCCAACCAGAGAGCGCAATTCATTCCGAATGCGCAACCTTTAATATTAAGCCAGCAGCTTCCCGGAACCACTACCCCTACCAATCAAGTCAGTTCAAATGATGAGTTCCAGCGGATCAATATTTATGAGGTGGCCTACTATCACCGTTTCAATCCGCAGACGGGTTTTCTGGCCTATTTTGCCCACCGCGATTATCCCTTTCACTACAACCTGGGCCAATCCAGCAACTACAACTCTGACTTAGGGCTGGGATTGGGACCTTTGGCGACTTTTGAAAGCCAGTTTCTCAACGGCACGTTCGACCGATCAATTGACGACGTTCAGTTTCAACAGCACCTGACCCTGTCCCTCCTAGGGCAGCACAACCTGATAGGCGGCTTTGATTACTATGCCACCCATGCCAATCAAAGAATAAATTATCTTATCACCGGTGATATCCCAGACTTGCGCATTTTTGGCGTTCAACTCGCATCCCAGCAATTTGATTGGCAGCCGCCCCACTGGTCCTACAGCTTCTACCTGCTGGATTATTGGCGCCCGACCCGCAACCTGGTGCTGGAGCTGGGTCTTTTCAAAGACTTCAGCAAGAGTCCGCGCCGCTTCTTTCCGGAAGATATTTACACCTCGCTGTGGAGCCCGCGCTTCGGGGCCAATTACCAGTTCGGGGTCGGCAGCACCCAACACGTCCTCAGGGCCATGGCGGAACGCCACCTGACGACCCACCTGACGGTGCAGCCCATCCTGGTGCCCGCGGACGTCGCCGGCTTTCCGTGGGGCATCGACACCCAATCCAATGCCGAGGTGCGCCAGGCCGGGGTGGCCTGGGAGGCCCAGTGGAACGCCAAGACCTTCACCGCCCTGCGCCTGAGCGCCTTGGGGGTATCCCAACCCGACTTGGAAACCGACGCCCTCAACTCGAGCATCGACCACTACGTCTGGCATAACTGGAAACGGTACCAGGCCTCCCTGGTGCTGAACCGCATCCTCACCACCTCCCTGGGCCTCTCCCTGGGGGTGATGGGAAAGAGAGTCGTGCCCGATTACAGTTTTTACAGTTTCTCGAGTTTCTCGCTGCCACTCGAGGCTTATGCCGAATTCAACGCCTTCCTGGGCCTGGCCTACATGAGCCGGGAAGGGTGGCTGGCCCGGGTAAAGCCCCTCCTGGTGCAGCAGTATGGGAATATGCCCGGACGCCAGGCGGCCAACCCCTATGTCGTCATGAACCTGACCCTGGGCCGGGAGTTCCCCAATAAACGGGGCTTCGCGCTCTTTGAAGTCCAGAATCTCTTCAACCGCCATTCTTTTTACTCCCTGGAGCCGCTCCGGAGTCTGGAGTTCTCCACGGATCGGAGGTTTTTGTTCAGACTTGGCCTTTATTTCTAAAATGCTGCGGTCGACCCGGGTAAGGGTCTTCGGCCTCGCCCTGGTGGTCTTTGCCGGCCTGGCGGCCTTGGTCGCGCTGCGGGTGGGGCAGACGCTGGAAAATCATAGTTTGGATTTCTGTTACCGCCTCCGGCCCCAATCCCCTGCACCCCCGGAGCTCGTCATCGTCGCCATTGACGAGCAGTCTTTTCAGGATCTGCGCAAGGCCTGGCCCTGGCCCCGCCGCCTCCATGCCGAGATCATCCGCCAGCTCACGGCGGCCGGGGCCGGGCTCATCGTCTTCGACGTCATCTTTCCCGAGCCCACCGATCCGGAGGACGACCAGCTTTTCGCCGAGGCCATCCGGGAGGCGGGAAACGTCATCCTGGCAACCACCATTGAGACCACCGAGGATACCCATGCCCGCCGCCGGATTTTGTTGCAGCCCTTTAAACCTTTCCGGGAGGCGGCCCGGGCGCTGGGCCTGACCCTGGTCACCCCCGACAGCGATGGCATCGTGCGCCGATTTCAAGTCAGCTTTCGCGACGAAGAGACCCTGTCGCAAATTGTGGCCCGCACTTATCTTCCCAAGCTGGCGATCCCGCCCGACCTCTCGGGGCTCATCAATTTCACCGGCCCCCCCGGACACATTTACACCATCTCCTACACCAGTCTGCTCAAGGACCCGGAGCCTCTCCTGACCGCTCGCCTCCGGGGCAAGATAGTCCTGGTCGGCCGCACCCTGGAGGCCTCACCCACTCCCCAGGCCGACTCCTTTTACACGCCCTTCTTTTCGAATACCGGGATGCTCATGTCCGGGGTGGAAATCCACGGACAGGTTATCCACACCCTGCTGACCAAGAGTTGGGGGCATGAATTGGGCCTGGCGGCCAGAATCGGCTTTTACCTGCTGGTCCTGCTACTCTTCGCTTTTTTGGTGTCCCGGGTGACCCCTTTCGCCGGGGTAGGAGTCCTGGCGGGGTTCGTCCTCTTGATCTACGGTCTATCGTTTTACCTGTTTCTGATCTGGAACCTTTGGGTCCCCCCGCAGCTGCTTTCGGTGGGACTGACCTTCGTTTATGCCGGCCATATCTTTGCCCACTACTGGCTGGAATCCCAGGAAAAGCGCTGGTTGCGGCAGGCCTTTGGCCATTATGTCTCCGATTCTCTGGTGGAGGCCATCATCGCCTCCCCGGAGCGTCTCCAGTTGGGCGGCGAAGAAGTGGAGGTCACCGTCCTGTTTGCCGATCTGGTGGAATTCAGCGCCTTGGCGGAAAATACTGCGCCTAAGGAATTGATCCGCTTGCTCAACGAGTACTTCAGCGCCATGACGGAAATCATCCTGTCCCATAAGGGCACCCTGGATAAATTTATCGGGGACGCCATCATGGCCAATTGGGGGGCGCCGGTGCCCCTGCCTGACCACCCGGTGCTGGCCTGCAAGGCGGCCCTGGAAATGCAAGCTGCCATGTACCCGCTACAGGACGTCTGGGAGGCCCAGGGATTTCCCCGCATCTCGGCCCGCATCAGCCTGAGCTCCGGGCCGGTTATCGCCGGCAACGTGGGCTCGAAAAAGCGCTTCAATTACACGATCATGGGAGATACCGTCAATCTGGCGGCCCGGCTGGAGCGAGCCAACAAAATCTACGGCACGGAAATCATTTTGAGCGAGACCACCCGCCGACGCCTGATAAACAAATTTCTGGTCCGGGAATTGGATCTGGTGCAAGTCCACGGGCGGGCCCAGCCGGTTACCATCTATGAGTTGCTGGGGCCTATGCCCCCGACCGGTCCCCCGGCCTGGCTGGTGGCCTTCGAGGCGGGCCGGGCCGCCTACCGGGAAGGAGATTGGCTCAAGGCCGCCAACCGTTTCCACGCGACCTTAAGCCTGAATCCGGAGGACCAACCCACCAAGGTCTTCCTGAAGCGCTGCCAAAAATACCTGGATAAACCCCCACTCTCAGGCTGGAAGGGCATTTCCATCGTGGAAAATAAATAGCGGCCCTTTCCCCTACATTTGTTTATCGCGTACCCCCAGCCTCCATATCATATCGTCATTCTTCGGTCTGCATTCCCTGGGTAGTCTGCCACCATTTTTGCTATCTTCCATCCCTGATTTCAAGAATTCTCCCACTAAGGACTGCCGCCTCTGTTTCGGAATTATATCGTCCAGCCTTGGCTTCCTGTTTGGCCATTTGTCGCACTCATTATGTTCCATTTTTTCTCAGATTCCTTGATAGTTACCTTTTAAGTCCGCCTAGGTATTTTTGCCTAGTTAAAAATGAGTATTTTTGCCTATTGATCAACCGGCTAGTCAGTTTTAACTTCCTAAGTAAACGAGAGAATGTAGGATTTCTCGCCTGCCCCACGTTATGATTTAGATTCTTAGCTATCTCGCATCCTCTCTGATACTGCAATAAACTTAATTGCGCTAGATATTATTTTTGAGGTTGAAAACATGAAAAACCGGACCATTATCCTTAAGTCACTTGTCCTATTAGTAGCATTAATACTTCTACTTTTAGATGCCGGGCCACTAAGATGTGAGCATAAATCAGATTCGGTCAATGCACAGTATCAAGCCAAATATGCAGACAGAAATCCTGACGTAAAAAGCGATGCGGAATCGCAGGATCATAAGAGCAGCAGATTTAAAGAAATTGAATGGATAATTATGCAGAATCTTATTAAAAAGTACGAAAGATTGGAGGCAGGAGATCAGGAAGATATCCCTGCGTAAATGCTTTAATGCAGCTTCGGCATGGTGCTGTTTTGACCGCCCACCCTATTCCCCGTCTATATCCTTTGGTTATAAGGACCATCTCCGCAACTTTCCGGTTTGGGGATAATTACCAAGTTTAGCAAGATCGGCGCTATTCTTGTATACCCCTTTCCCAATGAATTCCCCAAGCAATCTGTTTTAAAGATTATGTAAATTATCTTGACAAAAATTAGTGATAGTGCTTAAGTGAAATTTAATTTTTTCCCTTGTGGTTCCGGCTACCGTCAAAGAACTCCCGGATATGATGACCAGGGCCATGTCCTGCCGGAAGGAGTTCAACATGGACCTCTGGGGCGCTTAGGTCTCCTGGAGGTTTTTTCCCTGGCGGCCAACCAGTATGAAACCCGCCGTAAGCATCTCCAAGATTGCCCCTCCCAGTGTTCTTCATATCCTGGACCGGCCACGTCTGATTGACCTGCCCCCCAAAAACTGATCCACAAGTTATGTTAGAGTAGTGGATCG
>CAWBPT010000009.1:0-47954 GCA_963790655.1 uncultured delta proteobacterium
TTGCCTTGGCCGGCGCCATGGCAAGAGAGATAAGGGAATGGAAAAGCACGCCAAAATCTATGTGGCCGGTCACTTGGGACTGGTGGGCAGCGCCATTTTACGGCGCTTGCAAACCGCGGGGTTCACTAATTTGCTGCTCCGCAGCTTTCAGGAGCTGGACCTCAGGGACCAGGACGCGGTGGCCCGGTTTTTGGCCCAGGAAAAACCGGATTACGTCTTCCTGGCCGCGGCCCGGGTGGGCGGCATTTATGCCAATTCCACCTATCCGGCGGACTTCATCTACGATAACTTGATGGTGCAGTGCAACGTCATGCACCACGCCTATCTCCAGGGCGTAAAAAAGCTCCTCTTCCTGGGGAGTTCCTGTATTTACCCCAAGCTCTGCCCCCAGCCCATGCAGGAGGCATATTTATTGGACGGCAAGCTGGAGCCCACCAATGAACCGTACGCGGTGGCCAAGATCGCCGGCATCAGGATGTGCCAGGCCTATAACCGGCAGTTCGGCACCCGATTTATTTCCCTCATGCCCACCAACCTTTACGGCCCCTGGGATAATTTCGATCTGCAAGACTCCCACGTCCTGCCGGCCTTGATCCGCAAGTTTCACGAAGCCAAGGTCAGCGGCGCAACCAGTGTCACCGTCTGGGGCAGCGGCACCCCCCGGCGGGAATTCCTGTTTGTGGACGACCTGGCCGATGCCGCACTGTTTCTGATGGAACGCTATGAGGAAGACGAGATTATCAATGTCGGGGTGGGGGCCGACCAATCCATCGCCGAACTGGCCCGGCTGGTGGGGGAGGTGGTGGGGTTCCGGGGCGAACTGGCCTTCGACCTCAGCAAGCCGGACGGCACCCCCCGGAAACTGTTGGATGTGACCCGGCTCCACCGGTTGGGTTGGCGGGCCCAAACTTCCCTCCGGGAGGGCATAGGGAAGACCTATGCCTGGTTTTTGGAGAGCCCCTGGGCCAGGAAAGCCGCACGATGACCGGTACCTGGGTGGGGGCGGGTTTAAAACCAGCCCTACTATCGTCCTGCCTAGCACTATTATGCTCCGAGGAAACGCCGTTCTCCGGATAACCAAACTTTACCCCAAGGGAATGACATGAACTCGCCCAAGCGTCTCGATTTTATCGACCTGAAAGCTCAACAGCAGCTAATCTATCCGGCGCTCATGCAGCGGATTGAGGGGGTGCTGTCCCACGGCCAGTATATTCTGGGGCCGGAGGTGGCGGAGCTGGAGGCCAGACTGGCCGCCTACGTGGGCGTCAAACATGCGATTTCCTGCTCGTCCGGCACCGACGCCCTGCTGATGCCCCTGATGGCCTATGGGGTGGGGCCCGGGGATGCGGTTTTCACCCCCCCTTTTACTTTTATCGCCACCGCCGAGGTCATCCAGTTGTTGGGAGCCACGCCGGTCTTTGTCGATATCGACCCTCGCACCTTCAACCTCGACCCGGACGCCCTGGCCGACGCCATCGCCAACCTGGGCAAGAATCCGAAAACCGCCGGTCTGAGGCCCAAAGGCATCATTCCGGTGGACCTGTTCGGGCAACCCGCGGATTATGACCGGATCAACGGCCTCGCCAGCCGGCATGGATTGTTTGTGTTGGAAGACGCGGCCCAATCCTTCGGGGCAACCTACCAGGGCAGACGTACCGGGGCGTTGGCCCAGGTGGCGGCCACCTCCTTCTTTCCGGCCAAACCCCTGGGCGCCTACGGCGATGGCGGGGCCGTCTTTACCGACAATGATGAACTGGCGGCAGTCCTGCGCTCCATCAGGGTCCACGGCCAAGGCACTAACCGGTACGAAAATGTGCGCCTCGGGATCAACGGGCGCCTTGATACCCTGCAGGCCGCAGTCCTGCTGGCCAAGCTGGATATCTTCGACCGGGAACTCGCAGCCCGGCAGGAAGTGGCGCAACGTTATAGTGAGGCCCTGAAAGAAGTGGTCCGGGTCCCCTATGTGGCTCCGGACCGGACCTCCGTCTGGGCCCAGTATTCGGTGCTCAGCGAGCACCGGGGGAAGCTTATGCAGAAATTAAATGATGCCGGCATCCCCACAGCTATTTACTATCCTCTGCCCCTTCATCTCCAGGGGGCTTTCGCGCATTGGGGCGGCCAGCAGGGGGAGTTTCCGGTGAGCGAAGGCGCCGCGGACAAGATATTCAGCCTGCCGATGCATCCTTACCTTAAAGGCCCGGATCAGGAAAGGATTATCTCCGTTTTGCTGGGTTAGCCGGCCGGAAATGAGCGAGCCCTGGGAAAAGGCCTAACAGGAAGGGGGCTGGGGGCTGACGGCCGCATACCATCCCTTCCTGGAACCCGCCCCCGCACCTCCGTAAAGGAGACCTCTGCGAAAATCTCCATTGTTGCTCTGGTTAATGAAAATGTAGCGTCGGCGCCCTCGTCTGCGCTTAGATGACGGAGGACAGGCGAGGACGGCTATCCTACCTTTGGATTTTCGCAGAGGTCCCGACTTTTGCAAAGTTCTCCTAGCTCCTAGTCCCAAATTCGCCGGATGACCCGCATTTACCCCTCGATGGCCGGGAGACTGTGACGTTTTTGCCACGCTTTCTTTATCAAAACCGAGAATTATGATTCCATTGGAAATCGACAAGGGGTGCTCTGCCTAAAAGTTATGGACAACGTCCCATTTAAAGGAGTGAAACCTTGGTTGATATCCCAGTAATGCGCAGGATATCCATGAGGGGAGGAGTATGAAAAGAATCATCGCGGCGATCATGGGTTTGTTGCTGACCTCCGTCTGGCCTTTGCCGGCTTTCACCGGCACCCTGACGGCCAACGAGTTTCTCTATAAACCGAGCCTGGGAGCCCGGGGGGACACCGAGAAAAACACCTTCGACGCCGGCCTGGACCGCCTTGATGCCCGTTTGGGCAAAGAGATTTGGGTGGGGGATCCGAACTACGGTCCGACCCTCCGGGACGCCATCACCGCCATCGGGTCAACCCCGGCAATCCTGCGGGTCCCGACCGGCGCCCACAACATCGGTGCCGACCTGACCATCCCGGCCACCCTGACCCTCAAACCGGAGCGGGGGGCGCTTCTGGCAATTACCAGCGGGGCAACCCTCACCTTTAACCACTTCGTTGATCCCGGGCCGTACCAAATCTTCTCGGACGCCAATACCGACAACACCAAGGGGGTGAAGTTCGCCAAGGGTTGCGGCCTGCAATTCGTCCGCCCCGAATGGTGGGGGGCGGTATCGGACGGTTCCACCTCAGCTGCCACCGGCAACAAACTGGCCATCCAGAAAGCCATTGACGCCTCGGGCAACTGGAGCGTGCCGGTGCAACTGCCGGCGGGGCAGTGCTATGTGGATGGCACCATCTACTACCGCTCCGGCACGAAATTGTACGGGGTGGGCTCTCCGGATTCTCTTTACACGACTACCAACGGCTCCTCCATCCGGCTGAAGCAAAACGCCAACGTAAACTTGCTATCCTCTGCCGGGGCCAGCCTTTATGACGTGGAACTAAAGGACATCACCTTTATTTGTGATTCCCAGACCTCCACCTCCGTCAATGCTTTTTACGCCGAAGACGGGGTGGATATGCGGTTCTTTGAGATCAGAAACTGCAAGTTCATCAGCTTCCCCAACTGGGCCATTTACTGGGGCCAGGTGGGACAGGCAAAAATCAAGGACTGTTTCATAGCCGGCGGCAACGGCATCAGATTTAACGGCTTCAACAGCTGGCTCACCGGCAATGAAATAATTGTCGGGAATGGGGCCCATGTGGGGGTGCGACTTTGTGGCGGGACCAGTCACATCCTCAACAATATCATCTACGGCAACGCAGGCCAGGGTGGCGGCCGCATCGGGATGCAGGCCGGCGGGGCCGACACCTGTGAAATTCTCAACAACTGGCTCTCCGACCTGGAAATCGGCTTGGATGCCGGCGATTATGCCGGCGCCGGACCGCTGGTGCGCTGCCGGGTCAGAGACAACCTGATCTACGGTTGCACAACCAAAGGCTTCAACCTCCTAAATTCCTCTGCCAACCTCATTGAAGGCAATACTTTCAAACAAAACCCGGGCCTTGCCATTTACGCCACTTATGCCGATGATACCCTGGTAGAAAAAAATACCTTCTTTAGCAACAGTGGGGGGAATATTGTTCAAGAACAGGCAGAAACCTTGGTAATCCCCTCCACCTATATGCTCTGTCAAAACAATTTCGGGATTGATCTCCCTTATGGTTCTCCCGCTAAAACGGCTGCCGCCGATTTTGCTTCCCTGGCTACCGGCGATTTTCCGGCCGTCTATACCGGCAAGCGGTTCAAAACCGCCAACGTGGGAAGCACCGGTATCACCGGCCTATTAGGGGGCAGCAACGGCAAGGAGATCACCTTAACCATCGCCGAAAGCAACAGCACCCTGCAGAAATGGGGCGAAGCCACCTACATTTACACCTACGACACCTCGGCCAACACCTGGAGTGCTAACAACGCCTCTAACCCCACCGCACCCTACTTTCCGTCTTCCCCCGCGGACAATGACGCGCTTTACATCGGCCTGGGAAACATCCGTTTCTGCGGTTTAAAACTCAACATCGGCACCCAATTCGCAGCCGCCGCGGTGACCTTTAATTGGGAATACTGGAACGGCTCAACCTGGGCCGCGCTCACCGGGGTAAGCAACCCCAACGTCCTCAAGACGGGCTCCGGAGAACAGACCATCTACTGGAACCCGGTGCCTAACAGCGCCTGGTGGTGCCGGTCCACCCTTTATTACACCGACCTGCATAGTGATCCCGGCACCCAGCCTTCTTTTTGGATTCGCATTCGCTTAAGTGGAGTGACCGACGCCACCAACCCGGGAGCCAATCAGTCTGCCTCCATCAAACGCAGCAGCCTGCGGCTGGCCGCGGACACCTTCCCGGCTACCCCCCTGACTGCGGGCCAGGTGGGGATGATTAACCTGATCTGCCGGGATCATATCTGGTGGGAGATGAGCCGCAGCCTCAGCGGCAACTAAGCAAGCCACGAGACTTCTGCCACAGACCTATTCAGGGAGGGGCCGGGGCCGAGGCCGACGCCCCCTGCTCCCTCCCTGAAACCCGTTCCCGACCCCCGGTATCGTGGATGGCAGTTTGCGGGAGGGGAGAGGAATTGCCCCCGGCCCTCTCCACACACGAGCGCCGAATGGAGCCACCCGGGTGGGGCCAGAACCTGGGACGTGTTTCGGGGTCTTTCGTAACTTTGGCCGAAGCGGCCCTGCGATCTGTACCTCAACGAGACATTCAGGCTTTTTGGGGAGCGAACAGCTTCTGCGGGATTTGCAGGAAAAACTGACCCCGGCTCTCAGTGCCATAGACCGCCCTTAAGTAGCTTGCTTGGGGCCAGAGAACCGCCCCCAGATAGAAAAGACGATCCCGCCAGGCCCGCTGCCGGTATAAGCTGACAAAATGACTGGTAAGTTCTCCCAGGGTGCGGCGCAACACCAATCTTTCGGCCCAAGTGGGAGAGTATCCGGACAGACGCTGCAGGACCGGGGGGGGAACGGCTGCCTCCACCTGCCGGGATAGTTCCCGAAGGACCAGATAAATCGGCGCCTGGAAATTTAACCCCCGGACCTCCGCCACGAATCTATCCCAATCAAGGCCCATAATTTGCGGCGCCAGAGTAAAATCCACCAACTGCATAAGCCCGTGAAACCCATCGCAGGCATGCATCAGCATGATAATATAAGCGTGTTCAGGACCTGGAACCTTTACCGGGTAACCTGAGCAGTCCTGGATAAGAGCCCTCCGGTGCAGCCGGAGGAGGGGGAAAGGATAAAAATGGTCCGGATAATCTAATTGCCAGTGCAGATCCACCATGAGAGGCAATGGGGGAGGCGGATCGAAATGGAGCTCCCGGCGAAACCGCTGGCGAAAACCCGGCCTGGGATCGGCGCACTCGGCCTGTAGACGAAACCCCAGGGTTTCCAGGGTCAGGCGGCTGGTATGAACCTGATCCGGCCGGATGAGCAAGTCAATGTCAGCCAGGGGTCTTACTGCGGCATCGTTATAAAGCCGCCACCTTAACTCGGCGCCCTTAAAAAGAGTCACCTCCACCCCGGCTTGCTCCAGGGTCTGGACGACCAACCGGATCTCCTGCCCCTCCCGGGCGGAGGCGTGCAAGGCCCGGACATAATCCCGGCGCAAGGCCGTGAGGAGCGCATCTTCCACCTGGGCTTGCAGCCCATGTTGGGCAATTACCCTGAATATCCAGGGGGCAAGTTCATGTCGGCGAAAATCCTCCAGGACTCCCGGGTGCAGCCGCCGGAGGGCAGGTCCCAGCCCCACCGCCCCGGTCAACAACGCGGCAAGGATCTGCCGGAGGATGGTTAAGCCCTCTCCCCGAATAGTGGGGGGCAAGCGCCAGGGTGAAACCAGGTTTTCCATCAATGCCTATCATATCATTTTCCCCCTCCTGTGGCAGCGGCCCCCTCAACCCCCGGCTAATGCCCTGGTGAATGAAAAATTGGGCCCAAGGCCCATTCCAGGCGGGGTCATCTCCCCCCGGCTCCTCCGCCAAAGTCTTTTTGCAACAGTCTCCAAATTGCCCAAGGCCGCCAGAGCCGCACCAGCAGGGCTGTGCGCCCGTTGGCCGGACTCATTTTGCTTGATTTTCCCGCGAGAAAATGCTTAAATTTATCGGAATATTTTTTCATTTAAGATTTAAATGCCGACCCTTTAATATCCTTAAGAGGTTAGACTAGTTGGGAATTTATTATCTGAGTCAAATCTCCATACCTAAACATGTCCTGGTACAGACTTTTGAACATGAGTCAGTCCTGCTGAATCTGGACACCGAGTGTTACCATGGTTTGGACGATGTCGGGACCCGGATGTGGCTGGCCCTGACCCAGTCGAACAGCATCCAGGCGGCTTTTGAACGCTTGCTGACCGAGTACCAGGTAGAGCCCGCGACCCTGAAGCAGGATTTGGAAGCATTTGTGGAGAAGTTGCAGCAGCGTGGCCTGGTTGAATTAAGTGATTGCCAATCTGAAGAAGCTCAGGCATCTTAGCCGCCCCGAGGTCTGGCTGTTAGGCCAGGCGGCGCTGGCCTTGCCCCTGGTGGGGCTGGGGCTGCGCTGCTTGGGTTTCCGGCGGCTGCAAGCCAGCTTGGCGCGGCTGTCGGCCAACTGCCGGGCTCCCGAAAAGGAAAGGGGCGAGACCAGCCTGGCCCGGGCCTACACCACCGCCCGGATGGTGAAAGTCGCCACCCGGCACGGCCTTTACCGGCCCACCTGCTTGCCTCAATCCCTGACTCTTTGGTGGCTCTTGCGCCGCCAGGGGATAAGTACAGATTTGCACCTCGGGGTCAAACCCTGCGGCGAGCGTCTGGAGGCTCACGCCTGGGTGACATTTAAGGGGCGCATCCTGAGTGACTACGAGGATGCTCCTGAACGCTTTCATCCCTTTCCCCCCTTTATTCCAAAGACGGACCTCTCCTTATGAGCGGCATCGTGGGGCTGTGGAATCTGAACCGCGAGCCGGTGGAGGAGAAACTGCTCCGGCGCCTCAGTGCCCCTTTGGCCCATCGCGGCCCCGATGGGGAGGGCCTGTGGCTGCAAGGGCCGGTGGGGCTGGCCTGCCAGCTCATGCGGGTCACTCCCGAATCCCGGGCGGAAGTCCAGCCTCTGGTGCATCCCAACGGAGTGGTGATCTTTGACGGCCGGTTGGACAACCGGGAGGAACTGGTTCGCCGGCTCTCGGACGCCCCCGGGGTTTCTGCCGCCTCCCCGGACCCTGATCTTATTCTGGCGGCATATCTAGCCTGGGGTGAAAATTTTCCGGAGCGCCTCTATGGAGATTTCGCCCTGGCGGTTTTTGATCCTCACCGGCAAAAACTGGTATTGGTCCGGGACGCCGTCGGCATCAAACCGCTTTACTACTGCCGGCAAGGCGACACTTTTATCTTTGCCTCGGAAATCAAGGCCATCCTGGCCCATCCCCGGATAACCGCCCTCCCTGATGACCACATGTTGGCTCATCTCTTCCTAGACCCTCCCGGGGCCCATGCGGAACAGACCTTTTTCAAGAATATCTCTACGTTGCCGCCGGCCCATAAGGTCGTCATTACGCCCCGGGGATTGACTGTACAACAATATTGGGATTTCGATCCCTCCCGGCAAATCCGCTTACGTTCCTACCAGGAATATGTTGAGGCCTTCCAAGATCTCTTCGGGAAAGCGGTGCGGCACCGGCTGCGCAGCCTTTCCCCGGTGGCAGTGGCGGTCAGCGGCGGCCTGGATTCATCCTCCATTCTCTGCTTCTCCCAGACCTTGCGGCAACGCGAGCCTGGATTCCCCCAGGTCTCAGGCATTTCTTTTGTGGGGGCGCCGGGCTCCCTGGCGGATGAGGAAGAGTATTTACAAGCCATCGAGTCGGAATACGGCATTAAGATCACCCGCGTCCCGATGATGCTTCAGGGCTTTCTGGACAGCTGTCCAACCCAGGTTCGCCAGACCGAAGCCCCGATGCCCACTGCCCAGTGGAATTCCTGGATAGACCTTTTCGCGGTCGCCCGGGAACAAGGGGCCCGGGTTTTGCTCCTGGGGGTTTACGGCGATCAGGTCATGTTCGAACCGGGTTATCTGCTGGACCTGGCGACAGGCATTAAATGGGGCGCTTTGTACCGCCACTTGCAGGAGTTTCCCCAATGGTGCACCGACACGGATCCGAAATACTTTAGACAGCGCTTTATTGTCGATCTGATCAAATATTTGTTTCCACCCAGGTTATGGAATATCGCCAAGAAGCTGAAAAACCGGCTGGCCATTGCCCCCAGGACCCGGCTGTGGTCTTCAGACAAATTGCTCCGGGAGATCGCCCGGAAAGAGCCCGCTCGGAACGAAAATAACAGGCATTTTGCCAACAATTATGCTAAATATATGTACACCCGGATAAGGTCCAGATATGACGTCTGGGGCATGGAATGGCTGGATAAGTTAACCTCTTTGTACGGGTTCAATGCCGCCTGCCCCTTTATGGACCGGGATCTTGTGGCCTTTATGATGGCCATTCCCGGGGAAATCCAGAACCTGGGAGGTGTCCCCAGGGCGGTGTTGCGCAGCGCCATGGACCAGGTGTTGCCTCCAAAAATTGCCGGGCGGCGGTACAAAGGCGATTATGCTGCCATGGAAAATGAAGCGGTCAGGTTGGATTTCCATAAAATAATGCAATATATTCACTCTGATAACCTTACCGTTAAACAGGGTTATCTGAATCAACAGGCTTTTCAAAAGGAGCTGCCCACGTTAAGGGATAAGATCCGCGGGAATACTTGCGCTGTGGCCTGTAGCATCGAAGAACTCCTGGGGATGGAAATCTGGCTAAAGATCTTTGTGGAAAAACAATATGACAGGAGGTTTTGACATGAAACCGAAAGATATTGCCCAAAGCAAAATCTATCATCCGCCCGGCCTCAGGGATTTCGGCGACCTGAAGAAGATCACTCTGGGCGGCGGTGGCCTCAACCCAGATGTTGCTGGGAAAAGCAAGGCTAATCCTGGAACCGCTTGATATTATCACCGAGTAAAAACCGTTGGGTGTAAATAAAAGCCCCAGGGCCTTCGGGTACAGGGTTTATGGATCCTACCTGAGATCTCCATTACTCTCCCATGTTCCTTGTGCAGCGGCAAGTGGCTGGGAACAAAGCGATGTCGCCATCCTCTGGAGAGCCTCCCCCGCATTATCCGCCTCAGACCATCAAGAGCTGCTAGCGCCTGGCGAACCAAAATGGTTCCGCATCCTGGACTTGCCCGATGGGCAAACCTACCTGAGATGGGACAAACTTTTCGAATTCCTGATCTCCGGTGATGGCCGCCGGATTGAGGGGCGTCCCCTGGAGGACGCCTCTTGGGAAGCCTTCCAGGACTATCTTCTGGGGCAGGTGCTTTCCTTCGCCTTTATTAAGCAGGGGATCGAACCTCTCCATGCCACGGTGCTGGTTCGGGATGGGAACGCGGTGGGCTTCCTGGGTGATTGCGGCCATGGGAAATCCACCCTGGCTGCGGCCTTTCTCCAGGCCGGATATCGCCTGCTCACCGATGACATGCTGGTGGTGAAAGAAGAGCCTGAGAAAATTATCGCCTTCCCCGGCCTGCCTCGGATCAAACTCTTTCCCGAAACAGCCAGGAGCTTGCTGGGCCGCGGGGTAAAGGGCAGTCCCATGAATAACCTTACCCCCAAGCTCATAATTCCCCTTAAGGAGGGGCAACACTGCTCCCATCCTACCCACCTGAAGGCCTTGTACGTGCTGCGGCCGCCCGGAACCGGGCCTCAAGCCCGGCGGGTGACCCGCAGGACGCTGAACAAGCGCCAGGCCTTTCTGGCGTTGACCGCCAATACATTTAATCTAGTGGTCAGGGACCCCGACCGGCTGAAGCGGCAGTTCGATTTTGCCACGCGCCTGGCTGCCCGCCTGCCTTTGAAATCCCTCTCCTATCCCTGGGAGATTTCCCGCCTCCCGGAAGTGGTGGAAAAAGTCCAAAAGGACGTATTCTAATACCCAGTTACGATCAATCGGGCTTTTTTTGTAACCGCAGGCTTTAGTCCGTGCCTGCACAGGCGAGACGCCTGTGCCACTGGTTTGATCAGACTTGGTATGACGTGGATTTTTGCCGGAATATGGCAGGAAAGGCGCACCCAAGTAGGGCCGGCGGCCTCGTGCTGCTGCGATTCTAATCTTCGGGAAACTCTTCGGCCAGAATCCGGGCGATCCTTGGGGCGGCTTGGCCGTCGCCGTAAGGGTTCCGGGCCTGAGCCATGGCCCGGTACGCGACGGGATTAGCCAGCAGCTCCTCAACTCCCGCCAGGATGCGCTCCCGGTGGGCCCCCACCAGCTTCACCGTCCCCGCCCAGACCCCCTCGGGGCGTTCGGTGACCTCCCGCATCACCAGAACCGGTTTCCCCAGGGCCGGAGCCTCCTCCTGGATGCCGCCGGAATCGGTGAGCACCAGGTAACTGCGGCTCATCAGGTACACCAACGGCGCGTAGTCCAGGGGCGGCAGGAGAGACAGGCGCCCGCCCCCGGGAAGATCCCATTGGCAGGCGCCCCCGGTTTCTTGCCGGAGCTGCCCCGAGGCGGCAAGCAGTTGATAAACGGGGCGCTGCACATTGGGATTGAGGTGGACAGGGTAGACCAGATGGATATCGGAATGGCGCGCCGCCAGATCCCGCAAAGCCAGGCAGATGTTTTGAAACCCCTCGCCAAAGTTTTCCCGCCGGTGGCCGGTTACCAGGACCAGACGCCGGTCGTCCAGGGCCAGCCCATGATGGCGGGAAAGATAGGCGGACCAGGTCTGGGGTTCGGCTGCCACCTTGCCGGCGACCCACTTGAGGGCGTCGATCACCGTGTTGCCCGTGACCCAGATGCGGTGGGCGGGCACGGCTTCCGCCAGGAGGTTGTCCCGGGCCCAGGGGGTGGGGGCGAAGTGGTAATCGCTCAGTACCCCGGTGAGGCTGCGGTTGATCTCCTCGGGATAGGGCCGATATTTATCCCGGGTGCGGAGCCCCGCCTCCACGTGTCCCACGGGCACCTTGCAGTAATAAGCCGCCAGGGCCGCGGCGAAGGTGGTGGTGGTGTCCCCTTGCACCAGGACCAGGTCCGGGCCCTCCTCTAGCAGAACCCCTTTAAGGCCCGCCAATACCCGGGTAGTGATGTCAAAGAGGTCCTGGTCCGGGCTCATGGAGTCCAGATCATAATCAGGGGTGAGGCCGAACAGGTGCAACACCTGGTCCAACATCTGCCGGTGCTGGGCGGTGACCGCCACCTTAACCAGGAAATGCCCCGCCTCCTGGAGCCGCATCACCACCGGAGCCATCTTGATGGCCTCGGGCCGGGTGCCGAAGATCAGGAGGATTTTTTTCATGGGGCAATGGGTCTTAAACCAAGGCGCCGTCAAATAGGTAATTTTTTGTAGGGGCGGACCTGCGTGTCCGCCCACTCTGAGGGCGCACACCTGGGTGCGCCCCTACACAATAAACACATTGTTCCCAGGCACCTCCCCCTACCCCCATACAGGGAGTTTGGAGGGGAGTTTGAGGGGAGGGCGGGGGAATCACTTACAAAAAATTCCCCCGGCCCTGCCCTCAAATTACGTTTCTAATCATCCTTGGGGCGCACCGCCGAGGACATGCCCGGCCCGAAACGGGCCGCGGCCTGGATGCGGTCCCAGTTGTCCCTGAACCAGGCGATGGTATTACTCAGACCATCCTCAAAGGGGGTGTGCGGCGCATAACCGATGAGCTGCCCCGCCCGCGCCACCGAGGCCAGGAGCCGGGGCTTGGTGTCCCATCTGCGCCGGGCGGTAAAGAAAATCCCCCCGGGATTGCCCACCTGTTCATTGATCATCCGGGCCAGGTCAATGATGCGGGTCTCCCGGCCCGAGGCCAGGTTGAACTCCTGGCCCACCGCCTGGTCAAAATAGCCGGCCCGGAGCAGCCCCTCCACGATATCCCCCACGTAGGTGAAGTCCCGGGTCTCTTCTCCCGTGCCGGTGATGGGCAAAGGCTCGCCCCTGAGGGCCCAATAGATGAAGTTGGGGATGACATTGCGGTATTGCCCCGGCACCTCCCCCGGCCCATAGGAATTGAAGAAACGGGCCTTCACCACGGGCAGGTCGTAGTGGTGCTGGAAAAAATTGCCGTAGAGCTCCCCCAACATCTTGGTGATCTGATAAGGAGAGCTGAGATGCAGAGACATGAACTCCTCGGTAAGAGGCAGGGGGGCGCTGCTGCCGTAGATGGAACAGCCGGAGGAGGCATAGACGAAACGCTGGACGGCCGCCAGCCGGGAATACTGCAGGAGCTTCAAGGTCCCCAGACCGTTTACCAAGAGGTCGGTCTCGGGATGGTCGATGGAGTTCTGGTTGGCGAACAGCGCGGCCAGATGGAAGACCAACTCCGGGCCTTCGAAGAAGACCCTCTTTAGCTCCACTTCATCCAGGATGCTGCCTTCCACGAAGATGACGTTGGGGAGGCCCGGCACGTTCCAGCGGTCCGCCGAAGACAGGTCGTCCAGGACCAGGACCAGTTTGGCCCCGGCTTCCCCCAGGGCCCGGGTCAGGTTGCTGCCGATGGCCCCGGCCCCGCCGGTGACCAGGATGGTCTTGCCTTGATAATACTTCCGATAATCAGGGAGAGTCATGGGACCTCCAATGGGGTAGTTTCACGTTCCCTGGCCAAACAAGACGATGCGCACCGTTTTCAGGATGATGGCCAAATCCAGAAAGAACCCCATGTTTTTGATGTAATAAAGGTCGTATTGGAGCTTTTCTTTGGTTTGCTCCAGGGAAGAGGCATAGGGATGCATCACCTGGGCCCAGCCGGTAAGGCCGGGCTTCACCAGCAGGCGGTAACTGTAATAGGGAATGGCCTCCTGGTAACCGCAGCTCGCCGGGGACCCGGGGGGGTCAATAGCCTGGCATCCCGGAGCGCCCCGGGGAACGAGCTCCTGGAATTGTTTGATAAAGACCTCCCGCTCCGGCCGCGGCCCGATGAAGCTCATCTCGCCTTTAAGAATGTTGATCAACTGCGGCAGTTCATCCAGCCGCGTCTTGCGCAGCCATCTGCCCACCCGGGTAATGCGGGGGTCCCGGTGGTTGGCCCATTGCGGTCCCTGGCTTTCGGCTTCGTGAACCATGGTTCTGAATTTGATGATCTCGAAAGGCCGGGCCTCATAGCCCAGACGTTCCTGCCGGTAGAACACCGGGCCGGAACTTTCCAGTTTGATGGCCAGGGAGATGATGATGAAGAAAGGCGCAGTGATAGTCAGCCACAGGTTCGCCAGCCCCAGGTCGATGAGGCGTTTGAGATAGCGGCTGTAAAAATTGTTCTTATTCAGGCTGTTAAAGAGGACCCAGACATCGGAGATGTGGTCGATGGGCACCTTGCCCGCCACAAATTCATAAAAGCTGGGCATGTCGATGACCTGCAGCCCGTTCCAGGAGGCCCGGGTCAGGGTGTCGACCAGTTGGTGGGACTTCTCATGGGTAATGGCCACCACTGCCAGGGTCGCCTTCTCCTGCTGCACCACTTCCGGCAGACAAGAGGTGGCCGCCATTACCGGCAGCTGGTCGATGGTGGCGCCGATTTTCCGGGGATCATCGTCCAGGAAGCCAACCGCCTTCAGCCCGCTGCGGGGACGGCGCCGGATGGCCGCCAGCACCCGCCGGCCAGAACTGCCCGCGCCCATGATCAGTAGCTTTCTTTGTAGACGTTGCGGCAAGGCGATGACGGAGAAAGCCAGACGCCAGAGGACCAGCAGCAGGGTAAAGGAACTCACCTGAATGATTAATAAAGTCCGGCCAATGAAGGACACTCGGGGAAAATAGAACAGGACAATGACTGCCAGCGCCCCGAAAAGACTGCACAGGATCAGTTGGGCAATATTGATCCAGCGGCGATAATCCCTTTGATAATCATAGAGATCGGCAATGTAGAGGACCACCAGGTAAGTAAGGCCTACTACCACGATAGCCCTTTTGGAATGCGTTAAAAACCAGGTGGTGTTGTCGATGTTGGGATTAAAAAATACGGCGGCCAGGATGGAAAGCACATAGGCGGCCAGATCCCCGGCCAGGAGGATAAATTTCCACCTCGAAACATGGCGGCCCAATATGCGCTGCATTAAATCTTAACCTCAACCACCCTGTCTTAGGGCTGCTGCCGCCTGCAAGGTGGTCCGGCTGGAGTGGGCCAGGCTGAGAAACAGTTTCTCCCCGGCTTCCGGCCCGTGATCCTGAAAAAAGTGGTTAAGTTCCGCCTGATAACCCATATCCATGGAAAACTGCTTGAAGTTCTGCGTCCGGCCGCCTTTGACGACCATGGCCCGGCGGAAGTCTTCGATCACCCCCACCGAGTCTTCGCAATAGACCTCGAAGCGCTCCCGGGAGAAAGCCTTGGAGCCTTTGGCCGTATAAATAATGGTGCCCAGAGAGCCGTCCCGGAAGGTGAGGTTGAGGCACAGGTTGTCATCCTCCCGGTACTTGCCCAGGTTCCCGGAAATGGTGGCCACGCTCACCCGGGTGGCCTCGGAGTCCGTCATAAAATGCAGGAAATCGATAAAATGACAGACTTCCCCCACCAGACGGCCACCGCCCACCTCCGGGTCGTGCACCCAACTGCTCTCCGGAACATAGCCGGCGTTCACCCGGTACATCATGACCAGGGGGGTGGTGCGGCCGGCCAGCATGGCTTTGATCCTCTGGGCCAGGGGCGCAAAGCGCCGGTTGAATCCTACCAGCAGCAGCCGGGAGCCGTCATAGGCCGCCTCAATCTGCTCCAATTCTTTCAGGGTCAGGCAGAGGGGCTTTTCCACGAACACATGTTTACCCGCGGCCAGGGCGGCCAGAACCAGGGGCGCATGCAAGTTGTGCCGCGTGGTGATCAGCACCCGGCCGATGGCCGGATCCTCCAGAATCTCCCGGTAATCCGTGGTGGCATAGGAAAACCCGAACTTCCTGGCGATATGCTGGGCCGTCACCCCGGTGGTGGTGGCCACCCCTAAGAGATTGACTCCGCCAACCTTTTGTAAGGCCGGCAGCAGAATATTCTTGGTGAACATCCCCCCGCCGATGAGGCCCACGCCTCGCTTATCCTCAGCGGCGATGCTTTCCCTGGGGGAGGCCAACCGGACTCTGGAGGCCAGGGCTTCGGGGAAAGCAGCCTCCTGGACCTGGGGATAGGTCAGGACCACCCCGATGTACGGCTCCCGGTTATTGAGGATCAAATCATAGGCTTGATTTGCCTCGCTGATGGGAAACCGGTGGGTGATGAGCTGCGTCAGGCGCACCCGGCCCCGGGCCACCAGGTCCAGAAAGGCAGCCAGATTGCGGCGCTCTGTCCATCTTACCAGGGACAAGGGGTAGTCGAAGCCCTTGGCCTCATAGAGGGGCTCCAGGCTCCCCGGCCCCGCGGCCTTGGAGACGGTGAAGCTCAGTTCTTTGGTCCAGAAGTCCTTGCGGGTCAGGCTCAGTTCCGCCACCCCCACCATCACCAGCCGGGCCCGTTCCCGGGCCACGGCCTCGGCCAGGCGCACCGGGGCCGAGTCCTTGCTGGCCGCAGTGATAATCACCGCGTCCGCCCCGACGCCCCGGGTCAAATTGGCCACCCCTTCCTCGACCTCCGTTTCTCCGGGGATCAGGATCGCCTCGGCCCCCAGTTCCCGGGCCAGCTCACCTTTGCGGCGGTCCAGGTCCACCCCGATGACCCGGCAGCCCTGGGCGGCCAGCAACTGCACGCTCAGGAGCCCCAGCAGACCCAAACCGATTACCACTCCGGTCTCCCCCAGGGTTAGCCCGGCCAGCCGCACCCCGTGCAGGGCAATGGCCCCCAACATCACGAAGGCCGCCGCCTCGAAGTCCAACCCGTCCGGGATGGGGACGCAGAGGTTCTCGGGCACCCACACCACTTCGGCATGGGAGGCGTATCCCGCCCCAGCCACGGCCACCCGGTCGCCCGGCTTGAAGCCGCTCACCCCGACCCCCACCTCCAGGACCACCCCCGCGGCGCTGTAACCCAGGGGCACCGGTTCGTCCAGGCGGTTCATGGCTTCCTTAAAGACGCTGAGGAACCCCTCTTTTTTCGCCTTGTTCCAGGCCTGCCGCACCAGGTCGGGCCGGGCCCGGGCCTTTCCCATGAGGCTTTTCCGCCCCATTTCAATCATCAACTTTTCGGTGCCCACGCTGATCAGCGAAGCCATATTCCGCACCAACACCCCCCCGGCTTTGCACGCCGGAGGCGGCACCTCGGCAATGGTGACCTTACCGTCCTTAAGGTTCTGGATAACTTGCAGCAAAGTTCCTCCGCCCGGTCAAACGGCCGGCTCCATTAACTCCAGTCGCAGCGGCGTCAAAATCCCCCCAGCCTTAAATATTCTTTAACCGTAGAGAAGGCAAAATCAGCTAACAGCCGGTCACACCTTTGTTTGGTTTTGCCCAAGTTTACGTACTGCCGGAAGCGGGTGCGCCAGTCGGCCTCTTTGATCCTGGGGCAGTCCGGGTCC
This sequence comes from uncultured delta proteobacterium, assembly GCA_963790655.1. Lineage (GTDB taxonomy): Bacteria > Desulfobacterota > Desulfobaccia > Desulfobaccales > 0-14-0-80-60-11 > DASWLF01. The sequence continues at coordinate 17,021 of CAWBPT010000009.1, forward strand.
AATTCCCAAGGGTGGAGATAGACCACCGCGGGCTGCCCCATCCGGTTGAGGCTCCGGATGCCTTGCTTCGTCAGCCAATAAGGATAAAGGCGAAAATAACCTCCTCCGGCCAAAGGGATATTCTGCCTCAAAAGGGTCACGGTGGAGGCCGGGATCTCAATGAGGCCATTGGCATGGACAAAGGGGTGCCGCGGGAAGCCGTTCACTCCGTAAATGTCGTGACGGATGGGGAACATGCTGGAGTCGTAGCTAAACCCCGCCTCTTTAATGACGTCCAGGGCCCAAAGGGTCCCGGGCACCACCGAAAAGCTGGCGGCCCGGTAGCCTAACACCGCCTTGCCGGTGAGGTCTTCCAGCACCTGTTTGGCGCGCCGCACGTAGTCCCGGAAGGTCTCTGGAGAAAGTTGGTAGATCAGACGGTGCCGGTAGCCATGGCTGGCCACTTCATGGCCCCGGGCGTCGATTTCCCGCACCAATCCGGGGTAACGTTCCGCCACCCAACCCAGGATAAAAAAGGTGGCCCGGGTGCCCGCGGTTTCTAATATATCCAATAAGGTCAGTGTGTTATATACTACCCGTGACTCCGCCGCCTCCCAGCGGGAGGGCCCCACAAAGGGCTCCATAGCCGTAGTGTGGAACCAGTCTTCCACATCGATGGTCAGAATATTGTTCACGTTAGGGAATCTGCCTGGCAATCATGGGCCCCAGCATCCTCGTAAGCACCAGGGGGAGCCTCTTCCAAATAGTAATGGCCAAAGAAAACCTTGGGTTAGCCGGAGTTAAATTGGGAATTGTTCTGGCTTTGTTTAAGAAATATTGCCAATAAAGTGGTGATATTTCTCCTCCGAACTGTTTTTTAAAGTGAAAAGAACCAGAATTAACCGTCGAACGTCCCATGTTGCAGGATCTATACCCGTTATTACAGGCATATTCAATGGCAGCCCAATATAGCAAGTTGTTGGGAGCTAAATGGGCATACTTCCTCAGGGAAGAATGGTAAATGAAGTACATGGTGTCCTTGAAGAGTAAAACCAATTTCCCGCCTATCACTTCATCGCGACCACGTACTAAGAAGATTTTTACCTGGTCGGGAAACTCCTTAAGGATATTCAGGAAAAATTTCCGGGGATAAACCGGGGTCCCCAAGTCCCTCATATTCCGGCTGAATATCCGGTAAAATTCCTTGACGTAATCAGAATCATTGCCTGAATGCACGGTCAGGTTGTGCTTCAGGGCTTTCCGCACCTTGTTTCTCACATTTTCATGCAGCCTCTCCTGCCAAATAACGTCGGGGTCTGGAGTCAACGGCAGGACAAAATCTATTTTGTGGTCCGACGTCACGAGATTGCTATGTTCCAGCTTTCGATTGTTTCTCAGTTCAAGATAATCCACCTTATGTTGTTTGGTTAATTCGATAGCTTTATTTACCAGCCTTTCTTCGGCTTGCCGGTCATCAGCCACCAGTCCGGCGCTGTTAATGAAAGGCAAGGAAACTAAGTACCGCCCAAAGATTCTGCTCTCCATCAAAAACAGCGGCAGGATTCCTTTAACCTCGCCATCATCCGTGGCCAGCAAAAAATGGCCTTGATGCCCAAAAGTTCCGGCAATCGCCCTTTGCCACCCCAGTTGATGGTAGACGCTGGCCTGGGGGTGGCGGTAAACATAATCATCCCACTCTGTTGCCGGGTCCGGACATTCGACGATGGTCAGCATGATTAGATTTGGCTTGCCAATGGTACGGCAAGATTATCAGGTTGCATATCTTTTATGATAAACGTAGTAAAATCGTGGTCCTTTACTGCCAGCGCCGTAAATACCAGGACGGGACATGCACCCTGAACCTTCGGCAGCACGATTCTGCCAAACCCCAGATACTCCCCCGGCCACCAATCCTTCTCGAATTCCAGCAGGTTGCGCCAATGGACCAAATCGCCGGAAGACCAAAGAGCGGTGCGGCGGTAATGGTTGACCTGGCTGGGTTCCACCGTGGTGGAAATAAAATATTGGCCGGCCATCTGCGCCCCATAGAGGCAACTGCCCGGCAGGGGCGCGAGCTTTTCCAGGCGGCCAAGGGTCACATCCAGGCAGACGAACCAGTTTTCCGCCCGCTCCGTATCGGTCCCGTAATAGAGCCCCTCGGGGCGGCAAAAAAGGTGGCAGGCCCGGAACATCTGGCCGCCCCGCTTAACTTCGGCCACCGTGGCAAATTCGTCGCCGGTAAAAAGCAGCGCGCATTCGCCGTCCAGGTCACCGGTCAGCACCCAGAAGCCCCGGCGGTACGGGTCCCAGACCAGGTTGTGGATATGTTTGGCGCTCCCGGCGGCCAAGGTATGGGCCACTTCCCAGGTCTCCCCCTGGTCGCCGCTGGCCCAAATACGCAGCGCTCGCCGGCGGGGGTTGCCCCAATACTCTCCCACAAAAATCCGGCCTGCCGGGGTGGCGGCAAACCCTTTGGGCCTGCCGCCGTCGGCCACCTTAAGCACCGGCTCCGCCGCGGTTGCGCCCGGACGGAGCCTGAAGATAACTTTATTAGCCACCCCCAATAAACTACCGCCAGGCGTCAGAAACATTTCCCGGATATCCAGCCTGCCCAAGCGGCGCAGAAGTCGGCAGCCGGCCGCCTGTCTTAAGGCCCGGGGCGCCGGCGCCGTGAGCTCGCCGCCCTTCCAGGCCCCTTGCAAGTCCAACATCCGGACCTTGAATTGCCTGGAGAGGTAAATGGTCGCATCGCTGCAAAGCAGCGCTAAGAAACCCTGATGACGTATGGCGGATGACAGCATTTGACCGAATCAGACACCTGTTGGCTTGTTTAAGCCGATTTTGAATCATTGCCAGAGCCAAAACGCTAAAGCCCGGCCGGCTTCTGCGCTACCATGGTAAGATTTAAATAGCCCCCATCCCATCTCTTAAAAGTCAGGGTTTCGAGAAACCTTAAGACCCAATACCCCACTAAGGTCCTGGCGCTTCCTTTACTGGGAGGTTGAATCAGCCATTTAAGCGGTTGGAGGTTTGCCTGCAACAGGCTCTTTATGATAGCTTTTCGGGAGAAATGGTAAGTGAAGTTCGGATCGCTTCTCTTCTCCAACTTTCCCATAATCCCGAAAGTCCAGTCCAGGTTGCTGGCGATATCCATATACAATAAACCCTTGGGCTTCAGCCAGTTCGCGGTTAAGGCGAATACTTCCTGGGGAGGAATAATCATATACTCCAACACCTGTCGCAAGGTTATGACATCGAAGGAATTAGCCGGCAGGGAAATTTCCGTGATATCTCCCTGAAAACATGGAATATTCACCTTATTAAGTTTTTCGGCAAACCTATAATCAATCTCGGTTCCCGCCACTTCCCATCCCAAGGCGGCAAACTCCCTTAAGAAACCGCCGTTACCGCAGCCAATATCAAGAATTCTGCCTTTCTTCCCCAGGATGTTCTCGAACATTTTGGCGCTCCAGCGGAAAATATGCCGGTCCATCTCATAGGCGCAGGTATGCTCATGAATGAACGGGTTGGTATCCGCCAGGAGCCGTTTAATCTCCTCCAGGGAGGGAAACTGAGCCTTGAATCCCAAATGGCACGCGCGGCAATAAGCAATCTTGGCCTCGCCTAGCCGCCACCTCAAAGAAGATTCCTGGCCGCAAATCGGGCATGCAATCATGGTAATTTTTGCTTCAGTCTGAAAATTATCTTAAACGGCAGGTTGCCCGGCAATGGCCCTGAGGCTCGCTTCCATGCCTTCTAGAATGTGGGGCAGGGCGAAATGGGCGACAGCTGCCGCCCGCCCCCGGGCCCCCATCTCCTGCGCTCTCTGCCGATGTTGATAAAGGGATACGATGGCCTGGGCCAGCGCTTCCGGGTTTTCCGGGGGCACCGCCAGCCCGCACCGGTGTTCCTGGAGCAAATCCGCGGCCGCCCCCTCCTGGGCCGCCAGCAGCACCGGCCGGCCGCAGGCCATGTAGGCCAGGATTTTCTCGGGAACGGTTCCCACCCGATGGGGTGCGGCCTTCAAGCCCGCGAACAGGAGATCGGCAGCCGAGAAGTAGGCGCACACCTGTTCTTTGGGCTGATGGCCGACAAACTCCACATTATCCAGACCCTGGTGCAAAGCCCACTTTGCCAATCTCTCTTTCTCCACCCCGCTGCCCACCAGCACCAGGTGGATGTCCTTCGTCTCTTTAAGCAACCGGCCCGCCTCTAAAAAAATATCCAGACCCTGGGCCAGGCCGAGGTTGCCGCCATAAAGGACCACGAATTTATTGCCCCAGCCGTGTTGCCGGCGGACCACCGCGGCGCCCTCCGGGTCCGGTCGGAATACCCGGGTATCGATCCACAAGGGATGACATTCCATCTTCTCCCGGGAGGCCCCGTCCGCCACCACTTCTTCCAGCATGCGCCGGGAGTACACGAAGACCCGGGCCGCCCGGCGGTAGATGGACCTTTCCAGGGCGCCGGCTAGGCGGTAAAGGCCGCCGTCCGCCATGAACCCCAGGAACAGCGCGGCCCGGGGCCAGAGGTCGTTGACCCAGAAAACAAAGGGGCACCGCCAGATCCTGCCGGCCGCCATGGCGGTGGCCCCTAAGGACAGGGGCGGCGAATAGACCAGCAGGATATCCGGCCGGGGGCCCGCCAGGATGCCGGCCAGGGCGGTCCCCATAAAGCTGGCGTAGTTCCAAAACCGGGGCCGGAAGCGGTCCCGCTCCGGAGATGCATAGGACCAGGTGCGGGTGACCCGCAGGCCATTACGGCACTCGCGCCGGAACCAGGTGCCGCGATACCCGGGATAAACCTCCCCTTGTGGGTAGGAAGGCACCTGGCTGACCACCGAGACCTCGTGTCCCCTGTGGACCAGATATCCGGCCAGCTCCGCCATTTTGGCCGCCGCCGAGCCGGTTTCGGGAGGGAAATATTGGGACAGCAAAAGAATGTGCATCAGTCCTGTCCTAATACCCGTTCCACGATATCGGCTAACCCCTGGGCGAACCTGTCTTCGGTGTAATGGGAAAGAAAAAGCTCCCGGCTCTCCCGGCTCATGCGGAGCCTCAGATCCGGGTTTTCATGCAATACCATGAGCTGCTTGGCTATCTGGAAAGGATTCTTGGCTTCAACGATAAATCCATTTATTCCGTCTCTCACCTGGGAGGACTGAATGCAGCCCTGGGCAGTGGCGATAACCGGCAATCCCGAAGACAGAGCCTCAATGATTGCCAGAGGCTGCCCCTCCGGCTTATAAGCGGAAGGGAAGACAAAGATATCCGTCTCCAGCAAGAGATTTCTTTTTTCCCGCCCCAGGACCTTTCCCAAAATCCGGATGGAATCCTCCATTTCATGGTCGCGCACAAATTTTTCCACTCTGGTGGCTGTATCTTCGTCTGGAGGTGCGCCCGCCAGGTTGAAGAGGAAGTCTTTCAGGTTGCCCCTGGTCTTTAAAACTGCGGCGGCGTCCAAAAAAGTCTCATATCCCTTTTCGGGGAAGAGGTTGCTGAGATAAGTTACTCGGAGTCTTGGAGAATTCCTCCTCTGAGCCATCACCTCTGGGAAGCCGTCTCCATGAAACATGTCCGGCAACCCGTTGGCCAGAATGAAAATCCGGTCGTCAGGAACAAGACCCTGAAATATCCACCGCAAGCTTTCGTCATAGACCATGATACCATCTAGACCCTGTAACGTCTTCCTCACAAATTGCCGTTCCGAGGCAGTCAATTTTTCTTCAAACAAATTGCGGAAATAACCGCCGTGCAAATGCACCAGGGTCCTGGACTTCATAAATTTCGCCAAGCGCATAAGACAAATGTCCCGCCACATTCCAAATCTCGTTTGGCCAATGCCCAAATAAGTGAGAGCGGGGTTCCGATTCATCAAAACCCAGAATACCCTTAACAAAACCCCTAAGTCACCAAACAAGGTTTTAATAGAGAATGCTCCACCCATCTGAAGCAAATCCCTTTTTATTTGGACAATGGATATATCAAACTTATTATTCAGCTTTTTATTGTTCACCAAGATATCATTCATAATGGACACCCCATGATACGGGGGTGGCAAGGCGCCAATAAATAAGATCTCAGGTTTATCCATTATTTGCTTTAGTCTACCTTGGTATTGTAATGTGCGGCTGCTGGCCACGGTTTAAAAGAACAGCCTCAGCGGCTTGGACTCGTTGTTCAAATAATGGATATATCGGCTTAATCCTTTGAAAGACTGACATTGTAAATATCATGTCTGCCCCTTAATATTTTATTGCTAACTAGAGTGACATTCATCAAGCTTGTTCTATGCAGAGGCGGGAGTTAATGCAACAATAAACAAAAGCTTATATGATGCACGTTATGATTACTTCTTAAGACTTTTTTGCAACCACACGAACCTGAAACCATCTCCATGTCAGATATCCCGTAATCTTGCAACAAATCTCAAACAAACTCCTTCCTCCTAGGCGGACTATTTGCTGGGAATATGGTGGCCATCTATGAATGTATGGCTTCGATTCTTCAACGATAAATCCAGCTTCCGTAAATAGATTGCCGATACACATGGGGCTCCAAGAATATAGGTGATGGTTTATATCGTTGGGAACATATCCATAGATTATGGATTCACAAGGAACCATAAAGACCATGCGCCCGCCAGTTTTTAACTTTGAATAGAGATTTTTCAGTTCTTGCAGTGGCTGGAGACAATGTTCTAAGGCATTGTTGGAAATAATTAAATCCGCCCAGCAATCTTCAATTTCGTCTATGCGCTCATAGACCGGGATACCTATTGCCGCAGCTTGCCGGCGCGCCGCCGGATTAACTTCAACCCCGATCTTTCCCTTGCAATCAACATTCTTAAGCAGATAACCACCACCACATCCAAAATCTATAATATTATAATCCGGCTTTATATATTTATGGAATTTAGTGAGATTCGCCCATCCTCCAAATTCACCAAAAGAACTATGCCATATAAAATATTTATCGTCGTAGTGTTTACTTGATAACGTTCTCATATCTACTCCAACATAACTACCTAGATATGGATAGTAATTTCAATTAGTATTAAACATGTAAAAGAAATTGCATTAACAAATATAATTTTATTCTGTGATAATTAAGATTGTTTCGTAAAGTAACATCCCATGGTTTTTTCTGCCGCCGCCACGGCCTTAAATAAATTTTCCGCGTAGGCCTCCGGGGTCCAACGGGCAATAAGGCTTCCTGAGGCCCGGCTCATGGCCGCCAAGTCAACTTCCCCGGAGGACATTTTCACCATCAAGGAGGCCATGGCCTCTACATCCAAGGGATCAAAGGTAAAGCCGTTCACTCCTTCCCGGACCAGGTCCGGGGCGCAGCCGCAAGCCCGGCTCACCAGTACCGGCAGACCGGCGGCCATGGCTTCGTTGACCACCAGGCCAAATTGTTCCGCATGGGAACTGGGAATGATGAAGCAACGGGCCAGGCCGTAAAAATTGGGCAATTCATCTATCTGCTTGAAGCCGGGAAAATGTACCTGCTTCAGACCCAGTAGCTGGACCTGCTGTCTCAATCTCAACTCCAATGGCCCGGAACCGCAAATGACCAGATCCCAGGCCTGCACTCCGGTTATCTCCCGATACCGCGCATAGGCCTGGATTAGCCGGGGTAGATTCTTTTTTTCCATAAAACGGCTGACGCAGAGAAAATAGTCTTCCGGGAGGCGGTACTTTTTCCGAAGCTGGGGGGCATTTTCCCGGGCCCATTGCGCTTCCCGGATGAAAAGCTCATTGTCCACCACATTGTTGCCGACAAAAATCCGTTCCCGGGGAATCCCCAACTGGAAAGCGTAGTCACCGGCCAGGGTCCCGGCCGCGATGACGCCGGCATATAAGGACATGATCCGGCGCTTCGCCCATTCCTTTACAGGATAGCGAGGGTAATCATCCGCCTTGCTGACCATCAAAGCCAGGGCCGGGCGTCTTTTCAGGCTGGCCCAAATCAGGGCCGCCTGCATGCCGGGATTGCGGAAACCGGGAAAAGCCAGGGCCTGGGGGTCAACCCGGTTGAGGAGAGACCACATTCCCCGCCATTGCTGCAGCGTGGGGATCTCTTCCACGGCCCCTTGGCTAAATACGGTATATTTCTGAACTGCATGGCCTGCGGCACCGGTCTCCCAGGGGTATACCAGTTGCCGGGAGGCCAGTTCAATGCCCACCACCTGCCAACTCCGATCCTGGCCCATACGGGTGGCGGCCTGCAGCCGGGCCAGGTGATAGGGGCCGAATTTCGCATACAGAATGGCTAATCTTCTCTGCTGCATCAGCCTTTTTATCCTTCAGGTGGCCCAATCAATAAGGAAATTTTCCGGGTTCCCCAATTGGCGGCCGCTACCTGGGCAAAGACCGTCCCCTAGGGCGCGCAGCTGACAGTCCCTGGGGCTTCGGCCCCAAGGGATGCTGTTTGGCCAGAGCTGGTAATATTCCGGCCACCACCCCCACGGTCAAGGCGAAGCCCCGATCTGAAAAGGTTGAAAAGGCAAAGGAATCCACCCCGGAATATACCAGCCAGATTACTATCCCCAGGCCCAAGGCCCGGGCCACCAGGTCACACCTGCTGTTTACCGTCCTGAGAGACATCAGGAAAACGGCACCCAGGAACCAAAAGAAGACAGCTGTTCCCACCAGGCCGAATTTCATGAGGGTTTCGAGATAGCCGTTATGGTACTGGTAATATGGTTCTTTTTTAAGTTTACCATCAGTCCACATAAAACTCAGGTGGCGCCCCAGGCCGACGCCCACTATGGGATTTTGACAAAAGCTGTCAAACAAGGCCTCCCCTTCCAAAATTCGCCCCTCCATGGACAGGTCGGTGGCTAACCGGTCTGGGGAAAACAGGGTGCTGTAGCGCTCCCGGGTTATGTCAGGGATGGGCAAGGTAATGGCTCCATAGAAATCAGCCATCAAGGCGCCAACAATTACCACCAGAAATATGGGAATCAAATAGCGGGCCAGGCTGCCCCGTTTAAGCTTGCCGGAGGCCATGAAAGCGGTTCCGGCCCCCGAAAGGAAGGCCACCAAGTTTCCTCTAAACCCGGCGAACATGAGGAATACACCGTAAAAGAGAATCCAGCCCCAGGCCAGCAGACGAGGCAACCAGGACCGGTACAACAGAGCTACTCCCCACAAGGAGTTGCCCACCGGACCCCAGTAGGCCACCGCCGGCTGCAAAAAGACCAGACCGGTAAACTCCAGACCTTGTTTGGCCGCGAATCGGTATAGGGTAACAAGCAGAAAGCTGGGCAGCCCGATAACGGCCAGAACCACCAGAATTTTCTTAGCCTGGTCGGGGCGGCGCACCAAGTCCAGCACCGGCAGCACCGCCAGATAACCCACGTAGGGGCTCAGGTCCCTGAGCATATCCTTAAAACTGGCGCCGTAGAAATAACCGCATATCAGGCTCATGACTAACACTACGATAAAAACCAGGGCGGGCCTGGCCACGGGATGCCAGAGCAAGGTGGCCCCGATATTGCGGTTGGCGATTTTAGCTGCCGCCCAGGTACAAAACCACGCCCCAAATAAGACTCCGTATACCACTTTACCCAACCCTACTCCTTCTTCTTGCCACGAGGGGAAAAACAATGGCTGAACCAAGAGTACCAGGAAAATCCCCAGGTAAGGGCTGGAAAGAGCCAGTATTATGCCCAGAAAGACCGTAAATATGAAGAACGTCTGGTAGTCCATCATCCCTATTAAAAGGCCGAATATGGCCGCGATGAGGACGGTGCCGATTAATAACCAGCTATGCTGGCCCGGAATCCCTAATGAGGAAAACTGACCTGAATTGAGATTAGTCCTTTGGTTCATTTTTTAATTTGCCCTCTGTTAAGTGGACTCCATGAATACGATCATTGTTTTCATATCCTTAGTGCAGGCTGATACAACTTATTTCTGCATGTAGAAAAGATAATAATTGGTTAGAAAAGCTATCCCTAGTAAATTCCCCAAGAAAAAGCGAACTATTGTATAATATCCCTCAGTTATTGTAGCACCTAAAATTAATACTAAAACCGTTAAATCCGCTACCACATATCTGCTAGAGAATTGAAAACTAATGCCAATAGGGGTTAAGGCTAGGAGAAAAGCGAGAAAATATAAAAATCGCCATTTCTTATCGTTTCCCACCTTTAGACCATTCCAGCATAGACTATAGATCCAAATGGCGGCGATCATAATCACCGCCGTACTGGTTAACAGTCGGTAATAACCAAATAACCAATCCGGAATCAGCCTCTGAGAAAGGCTGACCGCGGGATAAAAGCTGAAATGAAAAAGCAAGATGGCGCCGGTGACCGCTATGGAAATCGCCATTGACCATCTGTTTAGCTTCATCCACCCTGGACAGATAAAACATGTGGCCATTCCTAAATAAGCAAGGGACAAAATCCCGTGCTTAAAGTTGATTCCCCCTATCCTTAGGCCGGGCGGGGTTAATCCCCCCCAAATGAAAAAAAGCCAAAAAGACGCTATTCCGGCGGCAAGCAAGACCAGTATAAACGCCATCCAACTCCGGCGTTCCCGGCTTAAGATGATAGGGGTCGCAGCTAAAGCACAGATATAGGTTTGACGCCCAATAATGGCAAGCCCCAACGAGAACCCGGCAAGAATTGCCAGGGTAAGGACTGCAGAGAGCGGAACCTCTGGAAGATCTTGAATTAGCTTTAAAAAAAATAAACAAAAAAGGGTGAAAAAAAAGAGAGCAGGCATTTCTGTAAGTGCTATTCCAACTGTATGATAGATAAAAGGTATAGCTAAGAGGCTGGATCCAATCAGGACCGGACTAGGTAAGTTAAGTAATTGCGCAATTACCACGGTTAAAACTATAATTCCTAGGAAAAAAGCAATATTTACAAACCTTATCCAGGGGGCCTTGAGACCTGTTAGGGAAGTGAGACCAAGATGAATAAATGCATATAACGGGCCCGGTGCGCTTATGCTCGGGGGATGTTTCAGCGTATAGATCAGACCTACATGCATAATACTTTGGGCTACCGCAATGTGATGGGGTTCGTCATGAATAAGTTTTTTAGGGCTCATAAAAGTCATGATTATTAATAAGGATAACCCGATAAAATTGATAATAATAGCGGCCATATTATAATTAAATAATCTGTCATTTTGTCTCAATGTCCCTCGCCACATGATTAACAGTTCCTCGGTAATTGGGCGCCACTACAAGTACTAAGCAGGTTTATCTCTAACGTATCAGTGATAGCGAAAGCCAGTTTTTGGGGGTAACTCTTCCAGAATCGCGGAAACTAACCGCTCCCCATACCTCTCCAAACTGAATTCCTGGACTCGCTCCCGGGCGTTTTGGGACATCCGGGTCAATAGGTTCGGGTCCCGGGCCAGCAGGTCTATTTTTTGGGCCAAGGCCAGGGAATCCCGAATGGGCACGATGAAGCCATCTACCCCATCCCGCACCACCGAACCGGCATTGGGGGTGGTAATAACCGGCAGGCCGGCGGCCAGGGCCTCCACTTGAACCATTCCGAAAGAGTCACAAATTGTTGGAAAAGCAAGCAGGTCGGCCCAATAACAATGCCGGTGCACTTCGTAGTGCGGCACCATGCCAACAAGTTCGCTGTGCTCCGCCAGTAAGCGCCGGTATGGTTCCCGAAGGGAGATGGGCCCCACCATCCGGGCAGTAATGGCAGGGGTATTAAGTGATTTCAGCGCCTCATACAGGTATTGTACCCCTTTGCCCAATGACACTCTGCCGAGAAAGAGCACTCGCAAGGGACGATGGCCATCCCATGGCGGCGATATGCTGGCAAACCTGGAGATCTCCATACCATATGGCACTAGTTTAATCTTTTCTGGAGGAACACCCAAGGATTCAAGCCCCTGGGCCACAAAAGTCGAGCCGCAAAGGATGGAATCGGCCAGGCCCCATTCCTGCCTATCCATATCGATCCGGGGCTGGAAAACCTCTTGGCCGGGATAAGGCGACTCCCATCCAGGCCAAAGCCCATGTTCTTCCGCCAAAAGTTGATGATAGATCAAAGTAGGCGCACCAGATTCTTCCAGGATCCTATAGAGACCCATCTGTTCTGCGGCTTGAAAGAGGGGTAGGGCGGCATTTTTGAAGGCGTAGATCGCATCCCCATCTCTTAACTTATTTCTGAGCACTAATTCACAGAACCGGTTACCAAATCCCAGGGTAGCTTGCTCCGTCTCGGTGAAGTCCCGTGCCCTCCTTAGGGCTCGGGCATAGGAAAGACCGAAGAGATTAAACGCCGTAATCACCTCCGGTGGTAAGCCCGCGGTCTGTCGAACCAGCAGGTGCTTTATGGCGCCGGGTTTCCAGGCTTCCGGAATAAAGGGCACCAGTTGCGCCAGAATGTGCCAGGGACTCCCCCTTCCCACATAGGTATCCACATAAAGATGAGCCAACATCCCCGCCCGGTGCAACAGGAGGGGCACACCGTAACCCATCCTGGCGCCGATCTGGGCTACTAGTACCTGGGGGCGGCTATCCATGTTTCACCGAATACTCAAAGTTTTGAGGAACATCGTGCGGAAGGGTAAGATGGAGTAGATCCGCAAGCAGAGGATTCTTAGTTCTTCCAGACGTAAACCCCACAATTGGGATAAGTTCAGCCCGAACAGAAAGGCGGCGGATATTACTAAAACCATGAGTTGACCCAAGGCGCCAACAACTACGGCCCAAGCCAAACCCACGATGCCATAATGCGGAGTCAGCTGCCAGGCCATTAAGGCCAGCCCCCCGCCACCCAGGAGTTGGGCGATAATCCCCGGATAGGTGCTTCCTCGACCGCGTAACCCTTCGTTTAGGGTGTTGCCCAAGGCCAAGAGGGAGGTGGCCAGGGCAAGAATGGCGGCGGGCCGTACCGCCGGCGTGAAATCGAGTCCAAACAAAGGAACTATCAATAAAGGAGCCAATAAGGCGACTCCGACACCCGCCCCGAGATAAAGCAGCGTGGCCTGGCGAAAGACCATGGCCATATATTGCCCCTGAAGATGAGGATCGCTTTCATTGGCCATCGCGGCAAAAGAGGTCATGCCTAAGGCTATGCCCAATGCGGCATGGGCTGAGGCAAAAGAGAAGGCGGCAGCATAACAGCCCACCATCGCTGTCGAGAGGAGGGTCACCACTAAGGCCTTGTCCAGTTGTTGGGCGATAATGCCGCTCCCTGCCGCCAGGAAAAACGGCAACCCTTGCCGTAAGAGGCTCATCAGCTCCCCAACTTTTGTCCGTCCTCGGGTAATCCCTTGCCATTGGGAGCAAACACATAAAATTATGGTAAAGAGGTTACTTAGGATCAGAGCGATGACAAACGCTCCAACCCGGTCAATCCTGGCGACCCAAAACACCAAGAGGAACAGTAAGTAAAGCAGACCCAGCAATAAACGCTTTAGGTTAAATTGCCGCCATCGCATGCGGCCATGGTCTAAGGCTATGAGATTAAGACCAAGAAAATTGAGGGGGAGCCAGAGGAGGTAAATCCGGCTAAGGCCAAGAAGATGGCACTTATCACTCGGCAGCAGCCATTTAATGGAAAAGAAGCCGATTACTCCGGTAACCAAGGCCAAAGATAGACTCAATATAACAGCCGATCGCGCCAGATCTGCTTCTTTATCGGGGCAATTTGCCACCTCCCGGGTAAAGGCGAAGTTGGTACCCATGATGCCTAGGGATGCTAATATAGCAGGCCAGAGCAATACTGTGGCCAACTCCCCTCTTCCTACAGGCTGCAAAAGTCGCGCAGCAATAATCCCCGATACCAAATTTGAACCATTCAAAACCAAATTTATAAAACTGATATTAGCTATGGTAGCAGAACTAATCTTCGCCATATCATTATTTTAAACCACGTTCCAGATAAGCTAATTATGATAGTTTTGACCGGTAATGATTATTTCTTTAGATCTAAGAATAAATCCCTTTTAACGTCTCAACCCATCTTTTCCCACACGATATAATTTTATTAGTTAGTTAGCTTAGGAGATAGTCATACATTGAAGTTACCAATCAAGCTTAACCTCTGATTGCACATAAAAGAAGATGACTTGACGTAAGTAGGGGATGGAACCAGCTAAAAGTTTCTTCTTTTCTGGTGGGAATGAGTAATATTCTATCAGCCCAATTCGACAGGAGATCGAAGGAATTAAAAACACTATAAGGGTAAGCAATACCATCGGAGGCGGTAAGATGATAACCTTTTCCAAATGTTTTTATAAAATAGGCCACACCCAATAGATTTATTTTATGAAGTATAAGCTTAGAAAACCTAACAAACCTACTGCCTTGCCCAAAAATATTACTATCAGATAGGAAAATAGCTTTCTTTGCACAACGCATCATCTCTTTGACCAAGATGTTGGGATGCTTCACATGATGGAGTACACCAAACTCGCAAACAGCATCAAAAGAAGCATCGTTAAATGGGAGTGCTTCTCCCGAGCCGCAGATTAAGTATTCCCTGGGGATTTTATTTTTGCTCACCGCAATATCAATCATTGCTCTGACCGGTTCAACTCCGATGACTGCAACTTTTTGTTCAATAAAATGCCGAACTCCCCGTCCCGTCCCACAGCCGACATCTAAGATATTCGTAATCTCAAATAATTTGAAAAAATTAGTTATAAATTCTAATGCGACATAATGTTCATCGTCTGGGGAAATATGCATGTCATCATAAAGGTGGGCTGTTTCTGTATAATATTGCCGCTGCGAATATTCTGTTTTCCCGACCATTCCTATTAATCTCCATTAACCATCACGATAAACTCCTTCAGATTCCATTTATTTCTAACTTATAAACGTAACCGCTTAGTATTTCAATCAATGCAGTTTTCACTAAATACTATATAGATTATATCCATGGGGCCTTAATTTACAATTAGTTCGGTATCCCACATCATTAAGAAATTTATGTAACTTTTCAGGATTAATGCCCCGATTTTTTAATATAGGCAAATGGTAGTCCACAAGAAGATGTTTAATATGTTTATCTTTTAAGAGGGAAGTAGCACCTTCCAAGACCTCCGGTTCATAACCTTCCACGTCAATTTTTACAAGGTCTGCATGATCAATTTGATTTTCCGAAAAGATTTTGTCCAGACTTTTACATTGGATTTTTTGAGTTCGTGAATATAGTTTTTTCCTGACCATACTGGAGGATCCCGTTACTGTAGAAGGTGATAAAAAAATATCAGTATAGGAGGATTTCCCATTGGAGCATGCGATGTTTAGTATTTTAACGTTATTCAATCCATTTATTCTAACATTCTCTTGAATGACAGGGATTAACCGTATTTGTGGTTCTATGGAAAAAACTTTGCCATTTGGACCCACAAGCTTCCCCCCTAAGACTGTAAAATACCCTTCATTAGCCCCGATATCCAGGAAGATACTATTTTTATTCAATGTAGATCCCAGAATCTTACAAGTCTCAGGTTCAAGAATACCATCCTTCCTGAGAAAAAAACCAAAGTGAGACAATTGATCAACCCAAAAAGTACCATGCATAGAGGATAATTTGACCCTATTTAATCTGAATATTGACTTGAAGATTGCCACGAGTATTGTTGGCCTTACCTTATTTACTAAAATATTCAAGACGATCAGTCTTAGTTTATCTGATTTATTAGCCATAATATCTTTTTCCGTGAACCATGGTTTAGCCGCGGGAATTGCACAGACCTTTAACGCCGGCATGGCGACGCCTCAATATGGCATCCGCCCACCCGAGGAAAAGTGGTGACCCTGGTTTTCCTAACCTGAGACACCGGGAAAAATAGGTCTCTAAGACGGCCGCGCCGACGTAACCGGACTCTAATTAACTGGTCGCAGCTTCAATTTTTAATAAATCAAGGCCATATACTATGGCCTCAACAAGATGTTTCATTTATTCTATTATTTTTTATTGGTCAGAATAATATCCCTTATAGTACCTGGAATAATATTTGTAATACTCGTAATACCCGCCATAACCAAGCCTGCCTTTATGTGCCATGTTCAACACTACCCCCAGAATATTCGCTTGAGCCTGGTTAAGAAGATTAATGGCTAATTTTGCTGCGTCTCTGGAGGTGTAATGATTGCGAATCACCAGCAAGGTGCCGTCCACCAGTTGGGAAATCACCCGGCCGTCGGCAAAGCCAATGATGGGAGGCACGTCGAAGACGATATGGTGATAATCTTTCCGGAGATTCGCCAGCAGGTCCTTAAAGGCCTGGGATACCAGGAGCTGGACCGGGTTAGGCGGAATCGGCCCGGCCGGAATGAAAAAGAGGTTGGGGATGGGAGTGGGCCGAATCACTTCGGCAAGGCTGGCGCTGCCCGTGAGAAAGTTAGATAACCCCGGCTGGTGGGATTCTTGAAGAACCAGGTGAATACGGGGCTTTCGCAAGTCGCAGTCAATTATCAGAACTTTGCAGGACTTATCCATGGCCATGGCCGAGGCCAGGTTTAGCGACAAGGTGGTCTTGCCTTCCTGAGGGTTGGGGCTGGCGACCAAGAGAGTCCGAGGCGGCCCTCCCGAAGTGGATAGCATCAACGAGGTGCGTACATGACTGATGGCTTCCCCCAACATGGACCGGGGTTGTTCAATGGTGAGCATTTCCACCTGCGTCTCTTCGGCGGATTCCAACTGGCTACGGCTCTGATTAAAGAGGGGCACCACCCCCAAGGAGGGAATTTGGCATACCCGCTCCAGTTCTTCCGTGCTCTTGATAGAATTGTCCAGATGCTCCACCAAAAAGGCCATGCCAATGCCGCCAAGCAAACCGATGAACATAGCCAAGGCCATGTTTCTGGCTTTTCTGGGGGTGAACGGATATTGGGGTCGATCTGCCGGCTGGATTAGCGCCGCGTTACTGGCTACCATGGTGCTGGCGACGCTGGCCTCTTTCATCCGCACCAGGAGGGCGTCAAACAGCTGCTGGTTGGTCTGCATATCCCGCTTGAGGATATGGTGCCGGACCAGATGGTCTTGGAGCGCAGTGACCTTATTCTTCTGTCGGTTGATTTCTTCCTGCAGGAGGTTTTCAGCCCGGATTGCGACCTCATAATCAGCCTTGATACTTCTTGAGACCCGCTCCACTTCATTATTCAGCCGTGACTGTAAATCCTGCAGTTTGGATTGTTCGGCCTGCAATTGAGGGTGATTCCTCGCATAAATGGTTCTCAGGCTGGAAATCTTGGCCTTTTGTTGAATCAGTTCCTCGCGCAATTTTTGGATAAGAGGATTGTTGGTTACCAGGGTCGCGTCTTTGCCCTTTTCGGAAATCTGCCGATACTGGGCCTCTTTTCCGGCTCTTTCCGACTGGGCCGCGGTCAGCACCTTGTTCAATTCCACAAACTTTTTCACGACAACGTTATCTTCCCCTTCTAAGGAAAGAAATTCTTCTTTCTTGCCATGCTGATAGAGGTTCTGCTCGGAAGTCTCCACTTTGTGCGCCAGTTTTTGCAGCTCTACTTGCAGCCACTCTTTGATGAGGGAGTAGGAGTGGCTCCGGGTTTCCATGGCAAACTTCAGGTATTCCCGATAAGCAGTATTGGGGACCTGCATGGCCAGGTCTTTATCAGGGGAGCTAAACGAAATGTCGACCAAATAAGAATTTTTTACCGGCACTATTTCGAGGCTGGCCACCAGGGCTTCGGCTATGGCGTTATCGATTTCTTGGGGAGTGAGTTTGGGCTCCACGTCCTGCAATTTTTTGAACATGGGATGGTCGTTAAGCTTCAAGGCCCCGACGATCTTCTGGGCCAGGGGGAAACTGGCTAACAGCTTATACTGGGTTTCGTAAAACCTGGACATGGTCTCGCCGCCGGCCAGAGCAGCCAGGGGATCGCGTTCGGCGACCACGGTGCTGGGATTATCCTGAATGATTTGGACCGTGGTAGTGGAGCGATAAATGGGGGTTTTAAGAAAAGTGTAGACCCCGGCGGAAAGCACGACCCCCGCAAAAAACCCTATGACCCACCATTTTCTTTTGACCAGGATATGCCAATAGTCGTAAAGCGTCCGATACTGGACAAATTCGACGCCGTAGGTATTGTCGGTCAGATTGGCCGATTGCAGATTCTGGCTGCTGGGAAACGCAAGATTTCTCTGATCGTGATTTTCCATGGGATTAACTCTGCCTCATCGTGGAAAGTAGAAATTGCCCCATTCCGGACCGGTCAATGCTTAGGGCACCAAGCCGTAGCTCAGGCCAATAGAGCCAGGATTCAAGGATTTAAAGTTATATAGAAATCTCTTTAAACCGCTTTCAGCCACAAATATGACATCATTTTCCTTAAGCAGGGGGTCGGGGTCTTGCCCTGATTTCACCCGCGCCAGATTAACCGGGATGGTGACGCGCTGCCCCTGGTCATCGAACCGCAAAATGGAGATATTGTCTGAACCGAACATGGGGTCAACCCCTTCCGACAAAGCCAGGGCTTTGGTCACGGTAATCTGATCCTTGAGGGGGACCTGGCCGGGTTTCTTCACCGCGCCCAGGATGGAGGCAGTCCGGGCTTGCGGGACATAGACCACGTCGCCATTTTTGATGGGCACGTTCAATTCCATGGCGCCATCTGCCAGTAGGCGCCGCAGTTCGATAATGATGGCTTCGGTGCGCACGGGGGGGTTAGGTCCCGCCTTCATCGCCTTGGAAAGGGCCGGGGCATTCTGGTTGCGGATGACATGGACCACCTCCCCGGCTTTGTCCGTCAAGCCACCTACCTTACCCAGCACCTCCAATAAGGTGCGAGGGCCGATAATCTCATAGGAACCCGGGGAGACCACCGCGCCGGTGACCATGACCCGCTGATGGCGATATTCCTTGACGAACACGGTTATCTGGGGATTTACGAAGAATCCTTGTTCCACATAGGCTTTTTTAAGCCGTTCCTCAATTTTCTTAGGAGACAGGCCTTCCACCCGAACATCACCAACCATGGGCAGGCTGATATCCCCCGCGCCGCTGACCCGCACCTCCCTCAACATATCGTCCTGTCCGTAGAAAGATATCTCCAATAAATCCTCAGGCCCGACCTCGTAATCCTTATAGCCGGTGATGGTGGCCCGCCCCATTTCGGGCAGGAGTTGCTCCGGCAGCCGATTTTTTTCAGCCTGGGGTTTCTGCTGGGAAATTCCTTGCTTAATTGCGGAATCAGTGCCTTGACTGGCACAGGCCGGGAGCCATAGTGCCAAAACAAAGATCAGCCAGTAATAACCTGCTAGCATGGTGGATTCTCCGGATGTGGTTCGCACCTGAAAATAGTGGGAGGACTTGCCAAGTTGGAGCCAGTGCGGGGGGGTCCGGCGGGCCAAAGCCCGCGCCATCGATTACGGTGATAAATTTTAAGTGGCATTGAAACTTTTTCATACTTATAGTTAAAAATTTTTATCAAATTTTTCGGTTAAAAGCAAAACCTATTTATCCAAATTAATTAGTTGTTGTAATTATTAAACAATCAAGTATTCCTGCGGCCTCTATTGGGAGCCGGCTACAACGTGCCCTAGTCTTAGGTAATGGGGGCCCACCCTACTTACCTGAAAATACTTTGAAAAATAACGGCTTGGGTGCAGGCGGCCCAATCCCGTAGTCCAAACCTTCCAGGGGGGCCTCGCTCCTTCTGGTCGAGGGTAGTCCTAAACGGTTCGGCCTCAGCCTGTATAACTGCCACCCTGCCTTATGGTTCCGCAATTCTTCCGGGCCGTGTTTTTTTTGCCGGAGGTGGGGGCCCTCCTTAAAGTTTTCCCTCGCCTAAACCGATATCCTAAACGGAGGGGGAAATTATGGGTTGGCTCATCTTCTTTCTGGGTTGTATGGTTGGCGTGGTAGGTGGGATCGTATTAACCTCCTGTCTTTGCACAGCCGGCAGGCGCGTGCCCCCCAAAAGTGACAGGCTCTCCTCGTTATCACCGCAATGATTGCCTTACTATCATTGCGACACTCCGTCTATTGGCAAGAAGTAACGAAGGCCTGATCAAGTAATGCAGAGCATGTTTTATTCACGCTATTTGAGCTATTGTTTTATAATTGGTTTGATGTTGAATAATCCGCCTATCACTTAGACGGAGTTAATGGATTTTTTGTGAGGAAATCTGTTCACCCAGGCAACGCCGCCTGCCTTTAATGGTTTTGCCCCCCATTGAGGTCCATTCCCTGGGGTTCCCAGCAGGGCGGTACCAGTGCCTCCTTTTTTCCCATGAGAGTTTGACTTCCACGGCACAATGTTTAAGTTAATTGGCCAAGGAGGGCCGGCTCATGGCTCAGATGCAGAAAAAGACTTTTTCCCAGCCGGATGAGACCCGGACTTTTGAGAAGGGTCGGCTCGAGCTGGTTACCTTGGGCGGTGTAACCTTTGGTCGAGCCACCTTCCAGCCCGGGTGGAAATGGTCCACCTCAGTAAAGCCCCTGGTCAACACTGAGAGTTGCCAGGCCCCGCATCTTCAGTACCACGTTTCAGGACGCCTGCACGTGGTCATGGATGACGGCATGGAGAAAGAATTCCTTCCCGGAGATGTCTCCTTAATCCCACCGGGCCACGACGCTTGGGTCGTGGGTGAAGATCCGGTAGTGGTAATCGATATATCGGGCATGGCCCGGTATGCGACCAAAACTTAATAAGGAGCACTGCTCAAGCAAACCTGAAATCTGATCCCCTTTAAGACAAAGCTGGCCTCAGAGCATGCTTTTCGGTGAAGATTCTCCGATCATTGCCTCAGGCTGGCTTTCCTTCCTTCCTCAGCGGTGCTCCGGAATCTTCTCCGGCGCCGGCTCCTTCCCGCTAGGGTGGCCAAATCTTCAATTCCTCGGAATTGTTGGAGTTTCGGTTTTGCCCGGATCTGGCAGCTAAAATGGATTGAAAAACCTTTTCTTCCCGGGGCGCAATTTGCTATCCTTAGGCTGCACCGGGATGGTTTACCGGTGCCAGGGACGGAGAAATTACGCCGGACGGGATCGGATTGAAACGCTTTTTTAATAAGTATTTGGCTGCCTTGGTTCTCGGGTTATTCCTGTCGTGGTGGCCGAATCCGGAGGTCCGGGCTTGCACGCTTTGGGCGGCGGCGGGCAGCCGGGCGGAGGGCGGGGGGGCCGGACTTTCATCAGGGTTTGCCCCTCACCCTTTTCTCCCTTAAACGTAGTCAATCTCAATCAAATGGGAAATTAAGCATGCCTCGCATAAGCCGTTTTCTAGTCGCCATTGCTTTGCTGGCCTTCTGCTTCTCAGGCCAGGCCGCGACCGCGGATGAGCCGGTCAGCGTGCCCGTCCTGGTCTACCACCGTTTCGGTCCCACGGTTGCCGACGGTATGACCACGACCACGCCGGTGTTCGCCGCCCAGATGAAGTGGCTCAAGGACAATGGCTACACCGTTATCCCCTTGCGAACCCTGGTGAATTACCTCAAGGGCGACGGCCCCGCGCCGCCACCCAAGGCGGTGGTGATCACCGCCGACGACGGCCACAAATCGGTCTCTAGCGACATGCTGCCCATCGTGCGCCAGTACAACCTGCCCGTAACCCTGTTCCTCTATCCGTCCTGCATCTCCAATGCCTCTTACGCCATGACCTGGGAACAAATCAAGCAGCTGCAACAGACCGGCCTGTTCGACCTGCAGGGGCACACCTTCTGGCACCCTAATTTCAAGAAGGACAAGAAAAAGCTCAAGCCGGAGGAATATCAGAAGCTGGTGGAGACCCAGCTCGTCAAATCTAAGGCCGTGCTGGAAAAAAGGTTGGGCGGCAAGGTGGACCTGTTGGCCTGGCCCTTCGGCATCTATGACGACTTCCTGGAAAAAGAGGCCGAGAAGGCGGGTTACGTGGCGGCCTTCAGTATCGACCGCCGCCATGCCGGCAAGTCCGAGAAGATCATGGAGCAGCCCCGCTACCTCATGGTCAACGGCGACGGTCTCAAAGGTTTTGAAGCCATCATCACCGGCCGGGCCCAGGAAAAGGGGCATAAGACCTATTAGCCGGGAGCAGGCGGTGAATTATGACGGATTTATCCGGACTAAAAGGCGCCTAATCAGGGTAGGGTCCGCGAATCGCCCAACCATCTTCTTGCAAAGGGGGAGAGCAGTGGTTAAGAAACTCGGCTTTTTAATGAGTATCGGTGCACTCTGGTTCATTCTCGGCTGCTGAGGCGGAGCCAAGGGACTGCGGTCCGGCAGCCCCCAGGTTCAGGTCCAGGCGGAAATGGCAATGAACCACGGCGATTCCCGCTGACCGGTTGTCCCCGGACTAATGGCGGACTTAATATTCTTCAGTAAAAAATAAGGGAGAAGAATGCTTAGCAAAAACTACTCAGCCCTGGCCGGCAAGGTCGCCGGCCACCGGAGGCACCTGGCGAAGCTCTCGGTTTGCTTGACTTTCCTGGCGGGGGGCCTGTTTCTCGCCGCCCCGGCCCACGCCTATGAGGGCAAGGTTATTGACGCCCAAACCAAGGCGCCCATCGACGGCGCCCTGGTCACCCTGGGCGCAGAGGTGGCGCACACCGGCGTGGATGGCGCCTTCCGCCTGGAGGGCACCGGGGAGACGCTTAAGCTGCGGGCCCCGGGTTACGCCCGCCGGGACTTCCCCACCTCGGAGCTTAGTAACCCCAGCACGGATATCCCCCTCACCCCCTTCAAGGTCACGGGGCTCTATCTCACCGTTTACGGGATCGCCAGCACCAAGCTGCGGGAAGCCGCCCTGGAGACCGTTAAAATCAACCACCTGAACGCCCTGGTCATCGACGTCAAGGGCGATCGGGGCATCATCCCCTTCAAGGTCGATATCCCGCTGGCCGAGGAGATCGGGGCCCAGAAGCTGCTCCTGGTCAAGGATATGCCGGCCCTCATGGCGCGCCTCAAGGAGCAGGGCCTTTACCTCATCGCCCGCATCGTGGTCTTCAAGGATGATCCCCTGGCCGCTGCCAGACCCCAGTGGGCCGTCAAAAAGGGCGGCGGCGTGTTCCGGGATCGCGAAAAGCTGCGCTGGGTCGATCCCTTCCGGCGGGAGGTCTGGGATTATAACATCGCCGTCGCCAAGGCCGCGGCGGAATTGGGTTTCGACGAGATTCAATTCGACTACGTCCGTTGTCCCGACACCCCGGGGATCGCGTTCTCCCAGCCGTCCAACCAGGACACCCGCACCGCGGCCGTCACCGGTTTCCTGACGGCGGCCCACGAAGCCCTGGTCCCTTACAACGTCATGGTGGCCGCGGATATCTTCGGCTACGTCTTGTGGAACCTGGACGATACCGGCATCGGCCAGAAGATTCACGCCGCGGTCAACGCCGTAGACATCGTCTCGCCCATGCTCTATCCCTCCGGTTACCACCTCGGGATTCCCAACTACCGCAATCCGGTGCAGCATCCCTATGAAATCATCTACCTGTCCCTGAAGCGGGCCCAGGAGCGTACGGGCGTCTCGCCCCTGCGTTTTCGCCCCTGGCTCCAGGCCTTTCGCGATTACGCCTTCCACGGGGGCGACTTCGCCGAGGACCGGATGCGCATCCAAATCAAGGCGGCGGACGATTTCGGGGCCAGCGGCTGGATGTTCTGGAACCCGCGCAATATTTATCCCAAGGGCAATTTCGAGAATGGGAACGGCAAGGAGAATGACAAAGAAAAGAAAAAGGAACAGGGGTAAGGGGTGATAGATAGCCCACCTCCCCCCTCCGGGAACTCTCCTTCCCTGGAGGGCTACCTGTTACCTGTAATTGGCAAGAATAGATCATCCCTGGTCCTGCTTCTCCGCCCGGAGGCGCAGGGCCACCTGTTCTTCCAGGTCCTTGGTAATGCTTTTAAGGGCGCGGCTTTCCTGGATGGGGCCGGAATCGCCCCAACCTTTACGCAAGGCCTCCTGCTTCTTGGTTCTGAATTCCTCCACGCTGGCAGCCAGGTCCCTCCATAACAACAACTTCTGGAGGGCATGGCGTTCAGGAGAGGAAAAATCCTTCTCCAGGTCGAAGGCCTCGCCTCTTTGGGTGGTATAGAGCATATGGATTTTTCGGATTTTAGAGGATTAAGAACCCTGAGCTAGCGTATAATCAAATCTCCATAAATACAATCTAGAGATGGCCCGCATGTTTCTCGGAAGGTTTCGCCCGGGGTTTATTGCCGTCGCCGCTGCGGTCAGCCTCACTTGCCTGGCCGGCTGCGGGCATGTGCCGCCGGCCCCCGCCCCGCCGCCGGCGGCCAGGATGGCCCCGGCGCCCGAGGTCCCGGCGCCGCCGCCCCTGGCCCCCGAAGTGGACGCCCGGCGCTTCGCCAGGATCGAGGCGGTGGCCAAGCAGGAGATTGGGGCCGGACATATCCCCGGAGCCGTCATCCTGGTGGGGCACCGCGGCCGGATCGTGTACCGCCGGGCCTTCGGGCAGCGCTGCCTGGAGCCCCGGCCCCAGCCCATGACCCCGGACACCATCTTCGATATCGCCTCCCTCACCAAGGTCGTGGCCACCACCACGGCCGTCATGCAGCTTAACGATGCCGGCCGCCTCAGCCTGGACGCTCCCGCGGCCAAATATTGGCCGGAATTCGCCCAGGGCGGCAAGGGGCGCATCACCCTGCGGCAGCTCCTGACCCACACCTCCGGGCTGCGGGCCGACGTTAACCCGCGGTGCCGCTGGTCGGGCTGCGAGGGGGCGCTGGCGGCCATTGCCGCGGACCGGCCGGTCCATCCCCCGGGAACCAGGTTCCATTACAGCGACGCCAACTTCATCGTGCTGGGGGAGATGGTGCACCGGGTCTCCGGCCTCCCCCTGGACGTTTACTGCGCCAAAGAGATCTTCGGACCCTTGGGCCTGCGCGACACTTCGTTTAAGCCGCCCCCGGCCCTTAAAGCCCGCATGGCGCCTTGCGACGTGCAAAACGGCAGCCTCCGCTGCGGCGAAGTGCAAGATCCCACCTCTTATCGCATGGGCGGGGTGGCCGGTCACGCCGGGGTCTTTTCCACGGCCGACGATCTGGCCGTCCTGGCGCAGATGCTGCTGGACGGCGGGGTGAGCCGGGGCCGGCGTATCCTCAGTCCGGCGGCGGTGGCGGCCATGACCAAACCCCAGGGCCTCCCGGGGAATGCCACCCGGCGCGGTCTGGGCTGGGATATCCGCTCGCCTTACAGCAAGGATTTCAATGCGGCTTTCCCGCCGGGTTCCTTCGGACACACCGGCTATACCGGCACCTCCATCTGGATTGACCCGGGCTCCCAAACCTTTCTCATCATCCTCACCAACCGGCTGCATCCGGGCGGCCGCGGGCAGGTTAAGGCCTTGCGGGCCCAGACTGCAGCCGCGGTGGCCGCGGCCCTGCCCCTGGGAGCGCCGGCCGGAAGCGCCGCTCGGGGCGACGCCCCCGGCACCGGGTCCATGGGGGGGCACGGACAGAGCGACGCACCGGAGCGGGTGCGACCGGGGATCGAGGTCCTGGCGTCCTCAGGTTTCGCTCCCCTCGTAGGCAAAAAAATCGGGGTGATCACCAACCACACGGGGATCGACGCCGCGGGGCGCTCGACCCTCAGCCTGCTGCTTAAGGCCCCCGGGGTCAAAGTACGGGCTATTTTCAGCCCGGAGCACGGTCTCGCGGGCAATCTCGACGAGAAGGTCCCCTCGGGAAAGGACCCGGGCACGGGGCTCCCGGTATATAGCCTCTACGGTAACGTCAAGCGGCCCACGGCTCAGATGCTCTCAGGGCTGGACGCCCTGGTCTATGACATCCAGGACGTGGGCGCCCGCTTCTATACCTACATTACCACCATGGCCTATGCCATGGAGGCGGCGGCGGCCGCGGGCCTCGATTTCTACGTGCTGGACCGGCCGGACCCCATCTCGGGCGCCATCGTGCAAGGACCGATGCTGGACCCCGGGTTGAAGTCTTTTATCGGCTATTTCCCGTTGCCCGTGCGCTATGGCATGACCGCCGGGGAACTGGCCCAGCTCTTCAACCGGGAGAGAGCCCTGGGGGCCAGATTGCAGGTCGTGAAGATGGAGGGGTACCGGCGGCAGGCGTGGTTTGACGAGACCGGCTTGCCCTGGGTCAATCCGTCGCCGAACCTGCGCTCCCTGACGCAGGCAATCCTTTACTCCGGCGTGGGCCTGGTGGAGTCCGCCAATGTGAGCGTCGGCCGGGGAACCGACCGGCCCTTCGAAATCATCGGCGCTCCCTGGATTTCAGGCGAACGGTTGGCCCGTTATTTAAGCCGACGGCAGATCGCCGGGGTCGCCTTCGAGCCCGTGGCCTTCGTGCCCCAGGCCAGCCCCTTCCGCCAGCAAAGGTGCCAGGGGGTCCGTCTGCGCCTGCTGGATCGGGCGGCGCTGGACGGGCCGGCCCTGGGCATCGAGTTGGCGGCCGCCCTCCACCATCTCTATCCGGGGGAGTTTCAGATCGACCGCACCCTGGGCATGCTGGGGGCCCGGGCGGTCCTCCAGGCCATCAAGCGGGGCGATGACCCCCGGGACATTCGCCAAAGGTGGCTGCCCGGGTTGGATGACTTCTGCCGCCGCCGCGCCCGGTATCTGCTTTACTGAGACCGCATCTTTTCCTTCCCGACCGCGGCTATTTCACGTCTTTTTTTCTTAAAAAAAAGGATCTGGTCCGGCCTTAGACCGCCTGCCAGGGCCCGGATAACGGTTGCCCGGCGGTCGGCGCCTCTCCCCCGGCATTCCGGCCGGGATGCTGCTATCAGGACGGCTCGCCATCTAACCATTTGATAATTCTGATAATTACACGAAAAAACTTGTAATTATTTTCACAATAAGCTATTATCCACCCAACCTCGAAACACCCTGCCATTTTTCTCTCGAAGGAATCCCTTTTTATGTATACCCTGCTAGGACTATGTCTTTTGATAATCACTCTGGCCCTGGGAGTTCAGGACCGGAACCTTTTCCTGCACAATTCTCTCCCACCTCCGTCAGCCGGCTACCGGCTGCCAGGTGGGGAGGGGTTTAGTCAACTCTTGCGTCCCTGGTCAGCGCCGGTCAATCTCATAGGGATCGAGGCGCCCCGGGATGATTTTCTGCCGCCCGAGATGGCGGAACCTGTCGCGGCCCTAACCCCGGAACCCTACCTGCCGGTCTTCGCCCGTCACCATAAGGAAGTCGATGCCTCCATCAGACGCTACGCCCGCCAGTACGGCCTGGAAGAGAGGCTGGTGCAGGCCATCATCGACCATGAATCCAGGTTCAAGTCCGGCGCCGTTTCTCCCAAGGGCGCCGCGGGCCTGATGCAGCTCATGCCCAAAACCGCCGCCCTCGTGGGGGTAAAAAACGCCTTGGACACCCGGCAGAACATCGCCGGCGGGGTGAAGTATCTCAAGATGTGCCTGAACCGCTTCGACCAGGACGTGGGTCTGGCCCTGGCGGCCTACAACGCCGGGCCGGGGAAGGTGGAGAAATATGCTGACTGCCCGCCGTTCCCGGAAACCCAGAAATTTGTGGCCCTGGTGCTGGCCAGGTGCTACGGCCGGGATTGGCCCCGAAAAACCAGGGTAAGGCTTCCTGACCAGGCATTTCTGGCGCAGACGGATACCGGCAAGACCGGGGCCCGCCGGAAAATCACCGCGGCGGCAAACAATTATGGCATTGCCACTGAACGGCAGGTGCTAGCCTCAGCCTGGCACTTGAGCCTGCCCCTCCTCAAAGCCAAACCCTGACTATAGCTCCTCCACAATAGCTGCCCTGTCTTATTATGCCGATCATATCTCCAACTATTTGGCCCTTCTGAGAAGTTTCGGTTTCAGCAAGTTAATGGGAAATATGAGCCCTGCTTAGCTCAGGCGGCGACCTGGAGCAGTCCTCCTACTTGCATCCTGCAAGACCTTCGCCTGAAGGAATCGCATTGACAAATTTCCTGCGATTATGGAATAAACGAGGTGGCTAAGCAAACCTCTCACCCAGGTCAGAGGGAGACCATGATTCCGGTTTAGGGGGATATCCGGGGTGAGTGACACGTGGCCCAATTAACTCCATTTTTAGTCTTTCTCATTAAATTTGCAGAGAATATCGGAGAAGGAAGACCAGCACCGGGAGATAATGGACCTCATCTCAGAGGCGAATGGTCAGCTCGAACCGGAGTCACCCCACCAACCCCTGAGTGCACTGAGGCGGCATAACCCACCACCGGGAGAGGGCCGCTGCTCTCCCCCCAAGAGGGACCGTATGCACCACCAGTTATTAGCTATGCTTTTAATGATTGTCCTGGCATTTACCAATGGTTGTGGCACAGCAGATAAGGTCAGGGCCAGAAAGGATATGGAAAACTCTCAAGCAGCGTATAAGAGATGCCTTGAGCAATATCCGGATGACCCTTCTAGATGTGAGGCCTTGAGAAGGGCATATGAGGCCGACGTACAAGCCTATAGTGAGGCAAGTAAAGGAGTGAGCAGCCCAAGTTCCACTATTTTCATTGAATATGGCCCTGGAGGCTCGAGGAAGTAGGATTGTCGGGGAGGCCCCGCAGTCGCCACGGTGAAATAGGATGGAATAAAGAGGGGTTAGCCCATATCGGCTAACCCCTTGATTTCATTATGGCGTACCTTCATAGAAGATTTTCGAACTTTCTGCCTCACCGCACCAGACATTTTGGCGCTTTCCCCTTGCTGAACTGGCTTGGGTATAGATCCCGTGACTGCGCCAACTTGCTTCAATCTCCTGGCTCTTGTTAGATGAGACGTGCTTAGCTCCGACATCTCTCCTATTGAATCGGTCGCGCTAATTTTGCGAACCGGATATCTTTTTGAGAATTGCTCTTCACCCGTATTTCGGCTTGACTGCCAGCGACCACGTACACCGGCTCAACCCTTTCTTTCAGGGGCTTTATTATCTGTTGAACATAGCCCTTCTTATCGGCGAGATAGCGCGACGTACCGGCATCTCCCGCCGGACACACGGCCTGGCAATAGCCGCATTTATGGTTAAAGCCAAACAGCAGAGATTGCCACAGGCTCATGGTCTCCCGATCCTGAAACCGCGCCCGATATTCACCCAAGTCCTGGGACGCCAACAATGCCTCGGCCCAATCGAAGGCGCCGGACAAATCCCGGTAACTATGGGTCGCGCAGGCCAAGAAATCGAAGGCGCCATCCTTTTGTACCGCCCCCACCGGGCAGACCGCTGCACACAGGCGGCAATTGAGACAGGGATTTTGTTCCAGCCGCTGGTCATAATAGTCCATCCGGGCATTGATGAAGATCGAATTCAGTAAAATGGTGCTACCAAACCGGGGCGAAAGAACCAGGCGGTTGAGGCCCATCACCCCGATGCCCGCTTCCACGGCGAGGGTTTTGTGGCTCACGTCCCAGGTCTTTCCGGGCCAGCGGTTCATGTCCATGGGAAAGGCCGGATTCAGGGTCACCCCCCGAATATCCTGGGAATTTAGGTGGCGCAGAATTTCGCCGGAGATCCTGAAAAGATCTTCTTCGGCCCGGCGAAACTCACCGTTGGCCACCGCGCGGGCCGGGCTTTGCATATTTTCCCGGTTCAAAGCCCGGCTGAGAGAAATGATGGTTTGGGTCGAAGGGTAAACATGGAGAATCCCTTGCCTCTCCTGAGCCAACTCCGGGCGGTCAACCTCCACCAATCCCACTTCATCGGCGCCGGCCTCCAGGCAGATTTGCCGGATCACCGCGGCGGGAAAAATATCCAGCGCGGCTATTGTTTGCGGCGTTGCCATTATCTGAGCCTCCTTTTAACAGGATTTACGCACTTGGATTTGCCATTATCGATTTCAGCCTGTTCTCCCCTGAGGGTTATGCAGGTGCTAAGCGCCCGGGCAACCAGCCGTTGGTCCTGATCAGTCACGTCACATTCCACCAGTCCCAGGTTGCGACCGGAGCTGACCACCTTCCCCTCGGCCCGGAGCCGTCCTTCCCACACGGGGCGGAGAAAATTGATCTTCAACTCTATGGTGGCGAAAGTCTCGGCTTCTTTGAGCATGGTGGCGTAAGCTAGACCCATGGCTGCATCCGCGATGGCACCCAGGACCCCGCCATGAACCGTGCCCAAGGGACTGGCGTGTCGCTTGCCCGCCTCCAGTTCGATTACCACCCAGCCGGGGCGAACGGCAGCCAGCTCCATGCCGATGAGTTGGGCCACGGGAGGGATGGGAACCTCACCGGCCATCATTTTCTGACAATAGTCCAACATGGTGCCGCCGTATTTAGCATCTCTCATGGCCGCCTCCTTATATGTGTATATGCACTTATATCATTAAAAAAAATTACTTCTTGCGGGCCAAGGAGATCATCTCCGACAAGTCTCCCAGGAGATTATGCAACCTTTCTTCTCCCAGCCCTTTCTGGACCCGGTCTTGAGCTTCTTCCCATAAAGGTACGGCCTTGGCCAGGACTTCCATCCCTGACGCGGTCAAAGTAACCTCCCGCTCCCGGCGGTCTTCCCCGGGTTTGATTGTGATTAATCCCCGCTTCTCCAGGATCTGCAGGTTCCTGGTTAAGGTCGTCCGGTCCATCACCGTAACCTGGGCCAGCTTGACCACGGTTACCGGCCCCATTACCCGGGTGGCCATAAGCAGGGAGAACTGGGTGGCGCGCAGACCGATGGGCCTGAGCACTTCCTCGTAAAGTTTAGTAACGGCGCGGGCGGCCTTCCTCACCTTATAACAGGCACAGGTCCGTCCTATTTCCCTACATTTAGTTATTTCCGGAATATTATGATCATCAGATTTCATATACTTGCAAAACGCCTGAAAGGGCTCCTAAGAGATGCTTGGCCGGGAAAAAGCAGGCATTTCTTGGCCCCGCAGGTCTTTATTTAAGTGTATATACACTTAAAGTTAAGTTGTCAAGAAATTTTTACTGGCCTCAATTTGTTTTGCTCCCCTTACCGAATCCCCCTTCAGCATAATTACCCTGGGTGAGTCGGTATGGGTTAAAATAAAAAACCCCTTGAAATATCAAGGGGTTGTATTTTCGTGGCGTCCCCAACCGGATTTGAACCGGTGTCGCCGGCGTGAAAGGCC
>CAWBPT010000010.1:0-140688 GCA_963790655.1 uncultured delta proteobacterium
CCCCTGCTCATCAAGTACGCGGGTTAATTAAGCTTAGCCTAGGGGCGGTTCGCCAACCGCCCCCGCCCAAAACCAAAGCCGGTCCCCCTGGGGGGCCGGCTTTTTTAACTGCGTCGAGCCGGGTGGGCGAGCGTAAAAAAAGTCTCTGCCAAGGCGCAAGGACGCCCGGAGAAAAAGAAAAAAGCCGTGTTCCCCCGGGAACCGGCCTTTTCTTTGCGCCTTGGCGTCTTGGCGTGAGCTATTTTATTTTTTTCGGCTTAGCGCCCTGGCGTGAACTTATTCTGGAAGTCTGTTGACTATGCGGGTAATGCCGTTCTTGATCCAGTGCTTCCCCAAAATTGATCAGCAGTCCCAGACGGTTGTTGGCCAGGCGGTAGGTAGGTGAGAAGTTGCTTCTTGTGGACCGGCGCCACTTTTTCTATGGACTTAAGTTCCACGATCACCTTCCCTTGCACCACCAGGTCGGCCCGGAAGCCTTCGTCAAAGCTGATCTCTTCATAGATCAAAGGCACGGGCGCTTGCCGGGTTACTATAAGCCCCCGCTTTTCCAGTTGGTAGGCGAGCAACGTCTTATAGACCGATTCCAGGAGGCCAGGGCCTAAAGTGGTGTGGATCTGATAAGCCGCATCCACAATTAGCCGGGCAATCTCATTTTCGTGCATTATTTTCTACGCAAAGGCGCAAAGACGCAAAGGGTTTAGAAAATTGTCTTATCTTACTATTTATGCTAAACAACTATCAATTAACTTTTTAAAAACTGGTTCCCAAGCTCCGCTTGGGAACCAGTAAATATTTTTATCTTTGCGCCTTTGCGCCTTGGCGAGAGAATCTTTAAGCCTTGCAACGCCCATCTGGCACTGTAGATAAGAGGGACTGGCCCTTCCTCCTGGCCCTCAGCCTCATGGGGCTGGTGATCTTCTTTTACCGCCTGGGGGCGCCGGGGCTCATGGACCCGGACGAGGGCCGCTACGCCGAGATCGCCCGGGAGTTTTTTGTACAGAGAGATTGGCTCATCCCCCACCTCAACCGTCTCCCCTACCTGGAGAAGCCCCCCCTGGTCTACTGGCTCACGGCCCTCAGTTTCGGGGGCCTGGGCTACACGGAGTTGGCGGCCCGGCTTCCGGTGGCGCTGAGCGCCTGGGGCGGGGTATTCCTGGCCTACGGCTTGGGCCGGGCCTTCTGGGGGCCGGCCGCGGGGTTTCTGGGCGCCGTGGTCCTGGCCACCTGCCCGGGTTACGTGGCCCTGGGTCGGATTCTCACCCTGGACATGACCTTCAGCCTGCTGCTCAACCTGGCGGTGGGGCTGGGGTACCTGGCGCTCTCCCGTCCCCGCCCCCGGTTGTGGCCCTGGGCTTACGGCGCCCTGGGCCTGGCGGTCCTCACCAAGGGGCCGGCGGCCGCGGTGCTGGCCGGGCTCCTCTGGGGCCTCTGGGTCGTGCTTCACCCCACCCCAGCCCTCCCCCTTCCAGGGGGCGGGGGCCGGAGGCCGGGTCTTCCTCCAGGCTCTCCTCAATATTTGCGCGCCGGAGGTGGCAGGCCCTGGTGCAGCCTCAGGGCTGGCTCCTCCTGGCCGCCCTGGTCTTGCCGTGGTTTGCCTACGTGCAGTGGCGTTACCCCGATTTCTTCCGGTTCTTCATCCTGGAGCAGCATTTTGGCCGCTTCCTCACCCCGGCCATCCACCCGGAGCCTTTCTACTACTACGTGCCGGTGGTTTTGGGGCTCATGGCCCCCTGGAGCTTGCTGTTGCCCTGGACCCTGGCCGCGCCCCACCGGGACCCGCACCGGGCCTTTTTGCTGATTTGGGCCGGCGCCATCCTGGTCTTTTTCTCCCTGTCCCGGGGCAAGCTGGCTCCCTATGTGCTGCCGGCGCTCACGCCCCTGGCCCTGCTGGTGGGGGAGAGATTGTCCGGCCTCCGGGACTCGTGGCGGTTTCTGGAGGATCGGGGCCTGAAACTCAGCCTCACCCTCTGGGCCCTGGCCGGACTGGTGCTCACGGCCCTGTACTTTTGGCCTCCCGCGGCCCTGAGCCCGGAGCTGGCCGGGATCGCCCCATATGCGCCTCTTCTCCTCCCGGGACTGATAGTCTTCACGCTCACGCCCCTGGCGGCGCTGCTCTGGCGCCGGGTGGGGCTTCTCTTCCTGGGGGCCCTGCTGCTCAGCGCCCTGGTGCCGCCGGTGATCGACACGGTAAGCCTGAGGCGGTCCCCCCGGGAGGTGGGCCGGGCGGTGGCGGCCCAGTGGCGACCGGGTGCGGCCCTGGTGGGGGTGAATCTCTATTCCCAGGCGGTCTCCTTTTACAGCGGCCAGGTCTTTCATCTCACGGACTTCAAGACCGAGCTGGATTTCGGCCGCCGGCTGGAGCCGGGGAACGGGCTCTTTTTTGCCGACCTTACAGATCTGGCCCCGTTTGCCGCGGCCCGGCCCCGGACCTTTTTTTACCTGAAAGCCCACGACTTGCCCGGCCTGGAGCAGGCATTTCCCGGAAATTTGCGCCTCCTGACCCGGTATAAGGATTGTATTTTATTGGGCCATGAGGGAAAATAATACGTTAGTTTCGACCAAGCCCGGCTCAGGTTTTCTCATGCTCCGGCGGCAGTCCCATGAAACTGCCTCTGGTTTTTACCTGCCCGGGCACAGGCTGGAAAGCCTGTGCTACCAAGCCCTTCGTTTTTTTATAGGAGCGAACCCAGGTGCCTGCCCTTGGGGGCCTCCCCCGAAGATGTATTTGCTGAAAGCTGACAGCTGAAAGCTGACGGCTGAGTTATCATGCCCCAGATCCTTTACCGCTACCTGCTGCTGGAAATCCTGCCGCCCTTTTGGGTGAGTCTGCTGGCGTTCACCTCCATCGTCTTTTTGGGGCGCATGATGAAGGTGACCCAGATGATCGTGGTCAAAGGGGTGGGGCTCATAGAGGTGCTCAAGACTTGCGCCTATCTGCTGCCTTATCTCCTGGTTTTTACCCTGCCCATGGCGGCCACCGTGGGGATCTTGCTGGCGCTGACCCGGCTTTCCGCGGACCAGGAGGTGGTGGCCATGAAGACCGCGGGACTGAGCCACATCCAACTGCTGCCTCCCATCCTGGGGTTTTCCCTGGCCGCGGCCCTGGTCACCCTGGTGCTCACCGTCTTCGGCAGCCCCTGGGGCCAACATGCCACCAAGGAGCTGCTGGTGGAGGTGGTTAAAAAGCGGGCCGACCTGGGGATTAAGGAGCAGGTATTCAATACCGACTTCCAGGGGCTCATGCTGTTCATCAATCATGTGGGCTCTAAGAACGGCGAAATGGAAGGCATCTTTGCCTACGACTACCGGGACGAGGAAAACCCCAGTACGGTCTACGCCGAAAATGGGCAATTAAGCTTCGACCCCGTCCAGGAAGTCATCATGATGGAACTTTTTGACGGGCGGGTGATCCGTTGGGGGCAAGACCCCAGCCGCTGGCAGACGGTGGATTTCAAGCGGTACGAACTGCCGCTGCAGCTGTTCACTTTTAACCTCAAGGGAGAGAAGTCCGAGTCCGAGATGTCCCTAAGGGAACTGTGGGCCATCCTCTCGGAGCAAGTGCGGGGTTCGCCGGCCTACAACCGGGCCGCGGTGGAGCTGAACCAGCGGTTCGCCATGCCCGTGGGGGCCCTGCTGCTGTGCCTCATGGCCATGCCCCTGGGGCTCAGTCCCCGCCAGCACGGGCGCACCTGGGGCCTGATCCTGGGCCTGGTGATCTTCCTGGTCTATTATGTGGTCTTTACCGCGTCGTGGCGCCTGGCCATCAACGCCCGCATCAATCCGTCGCTGGCCCCCTGGCTGTCCAATTTCCTGTTTGTCTGGGTGGCCCTGTATCTCTGGCGGCGCACCGTGCGGGAGCTGCCCCTGCTTCCGGCGGGCTTAAGAATATGGGTGAAAAGGGGAAAAGGCGAAAAAGCCGGAGGGTAAGGCGGGCATATTTTCCTTTTCACCTTTTCCCCTCTAATATTATCGGGAGGTGCCCTATCCCTGATTTTAAGTAATGGACGGGGCCCAGGTTTTGATCACCGGGGGCGCCGGCATGATCGGCAGCAGCATCGCCCACCTGGCCGTCAGCCAGGGCGCCCGGGTCACGGTGCTGGATGCCATGCTGCCCATGTACGGGGGCAATCTCTTCAACCTGCAGGGCCTTGAGGACCGTATCGAGTTTGTCCGGGGGGATATCCGGGATCCGGAGCTGTTAGAAAAAGTGGTCCCCGGATTCGACTACATCTTCAGCCTGGCCGGCCAGGTCAGTTACGTGGATAGCAACCTGGAGCCCTTGCTGGACCTGGACATCAACTGCAAAGGCCACCTCCTGGTCCTGGAAGCCTGCCGCCGGCTGAACCCCCGGGCCCGGCTGCTTTTCGCCAGCTCCCGCTTTGTCTACGGCCGGATCGAATACAACCCGGTGGATGAAAACCATCCCTTCAATTGTCTGAGCATCTATGGCATCCATAAACTGGCCGGCGAAAAGTATTACCGCTTCTACCACGAGGCCTACGGCCTGCCCGCGGTCAGTGTGCGCATCGCCAACCCTTACGGGCCCCGGCAGCAGATGAAGCACAGCAAATACGGCATCGTCAACTGGTTCATCCGCCTGGCCCTGGAAGGCAAGCCTTTGACGGTTTTTGGCGACGGCGGCCAGCGGCGGGATTATGTGTTTGTGGAAGACCTGGCGGAGGCGGCCCTCACCCTGCTGTTGACCCCGGGGACCGAAGGCCAGACCTACAACCTGGGCTCCGGCACCGGCACCCCTTTTATGGAGATGGCCCAAATAGTGGCCGCAGCAGTGCCGGGCACCGAAGTCCAGCAGGTTCCGTGGCCGGCGGACCGCTACTTCGTGGAGACGGGGGATTACCTCAGCGACATCGGCAAAATCACGGCCGCCACCGACTGGCGCCCCCGGACCTCGGTCCAGGACGGCATCGCCCGGACCGTGGACTTTTACCGGCGGCATGGGTCAAAATATTGGTAGGTGGGCTTGGTTTTTCCTCCCCCTTAATCTCTTGGGTCTTTAGATGAATCCAGACCGCGATTTAACCTCTCAGAAATTTCTGGTCACCGGCAGCGCCGGGTTCATCGGCTTTCACGTGGCCCAGGCCTTGCTGGCCCGGGGCGCCGGGGTGGTGGGGCTGGACAACTACAACGACTATTACTCCCCGGCCCTGAAGCGGGACCGGGACCTGGAACTACGGAAATACCCCAACTTTGTCTCCATTACGGGGGACCTGGCCGATCTGCCGCTCCTGACGTCGCTCTTTGAGGCCCACCGCCCCGGGAAGATCTGCCATCTGGCGGCCCAGGCCGGGGTGCGCTATTCCCTGGTCAACCCCTTCGCCTATCAAAAGTCCAACCTGGAAGGGTTCCTCAACCTCCTGGAGCTGGCCAAGCGGCAGCCGGTGGAGCGCTTCGTCTACGCCTCCAGCTCCAGCGTTTACGGGGGCCTGACGGAGCTGCCCTTTTCCGAGGCCCAGCGGGTGGATACCCCCATCAGCCTCTATGCCGCCACCAAACGGGCCAATGAGCTGATGGCCCATGCCTACTCCCACCTTTTCGGCCTGCCCACCGTGGGCCTGCGGTTTTTTACGGTCTACGGGCCCTGGGGCCGCCCGGACATGGCCATGTGGCTGTTCACCGCAGCCATGCTCCAGGGCCGGCCCATCAAGGTCTTTAACTACGGGCGCATGCGCCGGGACTTCACCTACGTGGACGACATCGTCCAGGGAGTGGTGGCGGCCTTGATGGTGGAGAACTTGGAGAACTTATGAAATCATCAACCTGGGCAATCACCGGTGCGAGGAATTGTCCCGGGTCATCGAACTCCTGGAGCAGGCCTTGCAGGTCAAGGCCAAACAAGACCTCCTGCCCATCCAGCCGGGGGACGTGCCCGCCACCTTTGCCGACATTGGCCGGGCCCGGGCCAAACTCGGTTTTGAACCCACGACCCCCATTGAGGCGGGGGTGCCCCGGTTCGTTAAGTGGTACCTGGACTACCACGGGCTGGGGCGGTAATATCCCCGAGAACCCCATTGGAGGAGAGGGGCGGAGGATAGCAATTCCTCCGCCCTCCATTATATCGAAGTTGCGATCAAAGGGCTTTTTTGTAGCCGCAGGCTTTACCGTGAAAACCCAAACTGTGAAAACCCAAATCCCCCTAAATCCCCCTTTTTCAAAGGGGGACTTTTAAAAACCCCCCTTTAGTAAAGGGGGGTAGGGGGGATTTTTCATCCCCTTGGGGGTGTTCGATGGCGGCCATAAATGTTTAGCCTGCCTGCGTCTGCATAGGTGAGACGCCCGTGCCAATGTTTTGATTGTGACTTGGCCTTAAAAGCCTCTGTCAATCTAACATCCCCAGGATCTCCGCGGTCTTTTCCTGAAGCAGGGCCGGGTTCTGCCGGGTCTCCACGTTCAGGCGCAGCACCGGTTCGGTGTTGGATTTCCTGAGGTTGAACCGCCAGTCCTTAAACTCCAGGCTGAGGCCGTCGGTGCGGTCCAGGGCCACGGCCTGGGAGCGTAAAAAGCCTCCACCCGGGCGAGGGCCGCGTCGGGGTCCGCCAGTCTGCGGTTGATTTCGCCGCTGACGGGATAGCGCCTCATTCTCTGCCCCACCAGTTGGGAGAGGGGCGCGCCTTCCCGGCACATGATCTCCAGCACCAGCAGCCAGGGAATCATGCCGCTGTCGCAGTAGGCAAAATCCCGGAAGTAATGGTGCCCCGACATTTCGCCGCCGTAGACCGCGTTCTCCCGGCGCATCCGCTCCTTGATAAAGGCGTGGCCGGTTTTGCTCATGATGGGCGTGCCACCGGCCTCCCGCACCATTTCCACGGTGTTCCAGGTGAGCCGGGGGTCGTGGATGATGGCGGCGCCGGGATGCCGGGCTGAGCAGGGCCTGGGCCAGCAGGCCCACCAGGTAGTAGCCTTCGATGAAGGTCCCCTGCTCGTCAAAGAAAAAGCAGCGGTCGAAGTCCCCGTCCCAGGCCAGGCCCAGGTCGGCGCCGCTCTCCCGCACCGCCCGGGCGGTGGCCTCCCGGTTTTCCGGCAGCAAGGGGTTGGGGACCCCGTGGGGGAAGGTGCCGTCCGGCTCAGGAAACAGCTTGAGGAACTGAAAGGGGAGGCTCCGCTCCAGGCGGTCCAGCACCGGCCCGGCGCAGCCGTTGCCGGCATTGGCCACCACCTTCAGGGGTTTGAGCGCGCTTAAGTCCACGTAGCTCAGGAGGTGCTCGACGTAGGCCTCCAGGGAGTCGGTGGCGAGGCACTGACCCCTGGCCTTGGCCTCCGGCGGAAACTTACCCGCCGCCGCCAGGGCCTCGATCTCGTTGAGGCCGCTGTCGCCGCTTAAGGGGCGGGAGCCTTCCCGCACGAATTTCATGCCGTTGTAGTCCGGCGGATTGTGGCTGGCGGTGATCATGATGCCGCCGTCCAGCTGGAGATGCGAGGTGTAGAAATAGACCTGCTCGGTGCCGCACAGGCCCAGGTCCCGGACTTCGACGCCGCTGTCATTTAAGCCCGCCATCAGGGCGCCGGCCAGCCGGGGGCTGGAGAGACGCACATCCCGGCCCACCGCCACCCGGGAGGGGGACAGAAACGCGGCGTAGGCCCGGCCGATGCGGTAGGCCAGGGCCTCATCCAGTTCCTGGGGCACCCGGCCCCGGACATCGTAGGCCTTAAAGCAGGCAAGATTTTTCATATTTTACTTTTCGCAGCTGTTGAAAAACTCCCATTGTTGAGAATTTGTCATTCTGAGCGAAGCGAAGAATCTAGTCGTATTAACTGATCCTTCACTTTGTTCAGGATGACATAAAAACCCGTTTTTCAACAGCCTGCTAATGTGGGAGCCGCCCTCGGCTGTCCATACCTTATTTACCCGCAGGCGGGCGCCACCGTTACATTTGATTAACCAGGGCAACATCTGAGATTTTCGCAGAGGTCTCAACCTTTCAGTCCAAAGACTCCGGCGTTGCGGTCGCTCCCTGCCATTAACATAAATTTCCCGGCGTTACAAGCTCCCGCTGATAACGGTCGGCAGTCTGCTCCGTGGAATCTCTGGACTAACGGTGGAAATATCGTTAAAATCTGGTCACATCACCAGGAAGACTCGGGGCCGGCCAGGGCTGATCCCGGGAACTCGAGGAGATTCATGGGTCTCGCCAATAACAAGGCTTTGGTTACCGGCATCACCGGCCAGGACGGCAGTTACCTGGCGGAATTGTTGCTGCACAAGGGTTATGAAGTGCACGGCTTGATCCGCCGGGTGAGCACCTTCAATACGGCCCGCATCGATCATCTTTATCAGGATCCCCATGAACCGGGAGTGCGATTTTTCCTGCATTACGGGGATATGTGCGACTCGGGGCAGCTGGCCAACCTGATCTACAACATCCAGCCCGGGGAGATTTACCATCTGGCCGCCCAGAGTCATGTGCGGGTGAGTTTCGATATGCCGGAGTACACCGGGGATGTGTCCGGGCTGGCCACGGTGCGCCTGCTGGAGGCCATCCGCCGCAGCGGCATCAATACCCGGTTCTACCAGGCTTCTTCCAGCGAACTGTTCGGGGCCTCGCCGCCGCCCCAGAACGAAGCAACCCCCATGCGGCCCCGGAGCCCGTACGCCATTGCCAAGCTCTTTGCTTACTGGACGGTCATCAATTACCGGGAGGCCTATAACCTGTTCGCGGTGAACGGCATCCTGTTCAACCACGAATCGCCCCGGCGGGGGGAGACCTTTGTCACCCGCAAGATCACCCGGGCCCTGGCCCGCATCAAGTTGGGGCTCCAGAAGAAACTCTACCTGGGCAACCTGGAGGCCCGCCGGGATTGGGGCTATGCCCCCGATTACGTGGAGGCCATGTGGCTCATGCTGCAGCAGGAATCCCCGGAAGACTATGTCATCGCCACCGGGGAAGCCCACTCCGTCAAGGAGTTTCTGGAAGAAGCCTTCACCTATGCGGACCTGGACTGGCGGGATTACGTGGAGATCGACCCCCGGTACTTCCGGCCCACCGAGGTGGAGTATCTCCTGGGCGACGCCGCCAAGGCGCAGGGCGCGCCTGGGCTGGCAGCCCCGGGTGACTTTTAAGGAGCTGGTTAAGATCATGGTGGAGGCGGACCTGCAAGCCCTCTTGGAAATGCGGCAGTGCCAGGACGTGGTCCGGCAAATAAGCCAAAATGGCCCCGTTCCTTAAACTGCCGGTTTGAAGCGGCCAACGCCGCCTTCTCTAGATAAGTCGAAATGAGCCAAAAAATTAGCCCCTAAAAAAACCATGGACAAACCCACAACAGCCGCAGGTTGGAAAGGCATCATTCTGGCGGGCGGGGCGGGAACCCGGCTCCATCCCGTCACCCGGGTAGTCAGCAAGCAGCTCCTGCCCGTCTACGACAAGCCCATGATCTACTACCCCCTGTCGGTTCTCATGCTGGCGGGCATCCGGGACATTCTCATCATCTCCACCCCCGAGGACCTGCCCCGGTTCGAGGCCCTGCTGGGCGACGGCTCGCAATTGGGCCTCAGGTTCAGTTATGCCGAGCAGCCGCATCCCGCCGGGCTGGCCCAGGCCTTCGTCATCGGCCGGGAATTCGTCGGCCGCGACCGGGTCTGCCTGGTCCTGGGGGACAATATCTTCTATGGCCACGGTTTTCAGGAGATCCTCACCCGGGCGGTGCAGCTGAAGAAGGGCGGGCTGATCTTCGGATACTGGGTGCGGGACCCGGAAAGATACGGCGTGGTGGAGTTCGACCCAACCGGCAAGGTCCTGGACATCGTGGAGAAGCCTGCCAAGCCCAGGTCCAACTTTGCCGTTCCGGGGATCTACTTTTATGACAACCAGGTCTTGGAGATTGCCGCGGAATTAAAACCGTCGGCCCGGGGAGAGCTGGAAATCACCGATGTGAACCTGGCCTATCTGAAGCGGGGCCGCCTGCGGGTGGAGATCCTGGGCCGGGGGTTCGCCTGGCTGGATACCGGCACCCATGAATCCCTGCTGGAGGCTTCCACCTTCATTGAGACCATCGAAAAACGCCAGGGCCTCAAGATCGCCTGCATCGAAGAGGTGGCCTACCGCCAGGGGTATATTGACGCCGAGCAACTGCGGCTGCTGGCCCGACCCATGCGAAAAAACGGTTACGGCAAGTATCTGCTGCATATCCTGACGGAATAACCTCGGGGGTTTGAAGAGACCAAACCATGGGTGATAAAGAGACCATCCCCATCTCAGGGATCATCCTGGCGGGCGGCTCCGGAACCCGGTTCTGGCCCCTGAGCCGGTCCCACTATCCCAAGCAGGTGCTGCGCCTGCTGGGCTCCGCCTCCATGCTCCAGTCCACCATCGAACGGCTGTTGCCCCGTATTCCCTTAAACCGCCTGGCGGTGGTGACCAACGCCTCCCAGGCCCAGCTCATCCACCAGGAACTGCACCGGCAGGGCTGGGACGAGGTCCGCATCTGGGTGGAGCCGACGGGGCGGAACACCGCGGCCGCCACCGGGCTGGCGGCGGTGCTGTTGGAGGACGAGCCCGATGACGCGGTCATGGCGGTGTTTCCCGCCGACCATTTTATCCGGGACCGGGAGAGCTTGCTGGCGGCCCTGGACCTGGGAGCGGTTTGGGCCCGAGCCGGCTACCTGGTCACCTTCGGGATTCCGCCCACCCGGCCGGAGACGGGCTACGGCTACATCAAACAGGGCGCGGCCCTGGACCCGGAAGAAAAGGTGTGGCGCGCCGCCCGGTTCCTGGAAAAGCCGCCCCTGCACCAGGCCCGGCAGTTTCTGGCAGACGGGGGTTATCTCTGGAACAGCGGCATCTTTGTCTGCCGCCGGGATGTGTTGTTGACGGCCTTTGCCCGCTACCTGCCGGAGCTCCACCGGGGTTTGGCCCGGCTGCTGGAGAAGGAGAACCGGCCCGCCCTGGATGAGGTCTACTGGAGCCTCCCCAGCATCTCCCTGGACCACGGCATCCTGGAGAAGGCCGACAACGTGGCGGTGGTGCCGGTGGAGATGGGCTGGAGCGACGTGGGCACCTGGGAGGCCTTGCACGACCTCTTTCCCCGGGACGAGCGGGGCAACGTCTTTCTGGGCCGCACCCTGGACCGGGACAGCCGCCAGTGCCTGGTCTATGCGCAACAGCGCTTGGTGGCCACCATCGGATTGGACCAGGCCATCGTGGTGGACACCCCGGACGCCACCCTGGTCTGCCACCGGGAGCGGGCCCAGGAAGTCAAAGACCTGGTGGCGGAGCTCCAGCGCCGAAACATGGTGGAGTCGGTGCAGCATGCCACCGTGGAGCGCCCCTGGGGCCGTTACACGGTGATGGATGAGGGCCCCGCCTTCAAAGTGAAGCGCATCGTGGTGGACCCGGGCCGGAAGCTCAGCCTGCAGCTGCACCGGCACCGGGCGGAGCACTGGGTGGTGGTCTCGGGCACCGCTCGGGTCACCATCGGCCGGGACGTGAGCGTGGTGACCAGCAACCAGAGCGTCTATATCCCCTTAGAGACCCCCCACCGGCTGGAAAACCCGGGGGAGGAGCCCCTTAACATCATCGAGGTCCAGACCGGCTCCTACCTGGAGGAAGACGACATCATCCGCCTGGATGACGATTACTGGCACCCGGAGAAGAAATGAAGGGAGCGGTGGCGAAGTGGGCGCCGCCGAAGCGGCAGGGCGCTTTCCGGCCCCGAAAGTCCCGCCGCATTCCATAATCTCTCCTTATCCTCATGCAAAAACCTTCCCTGGGGGACCTCGCCCGCCTTTTCCTGAAGCTGGGAGTCACGGCCTACGGTGGCCTGGCCATGGTGGAGCCCATGCGGCGCCGCGTGGTGCAGGAGAGGTCGTGGCTGAGCCAGGAGGAGTTTTTGGACGGGCTGGCCCTGTGCCAGATGCTGCCGGGAGCCACGGTGGTGCAACTGGCCGCCTATGTGGGCCGCCGTCTCCAAGGCACGCCGGGGGCCCTGGTAGCGGCCGCAGGGTTTATCCTGCCCGCCTTCTTCCTCATGCTGGGCCTGTCTTTTCTCTACTTCCACTTCGCGGGGCTGGCCTGGCTGAAAACCGTCTCCCGGGGGCTCAACGCCATGGTCATCGCCCTGCTGCTCCAGACCATGTGGCACCTGGGGCTGGCCGTGGGCCGGAACTGGCTCAATCTCTTGATCGCTCTCTTGACCTGCCTGGGGCTGGGGGCCGGGGCCAACTACCTCCTGGTCTTTCTGGCTGCGGCGACCCTCAGTCTGGCGGTGGAGAAGTTTTTTTATCCGGGGGAAACCGCCCCTAGGCCGGCCTCAGCTCCTGCCGGTCCCGGGGTCCGGTGGGCGCTGGCCCAGGGACTGGCCACGCTGGCAGTGACCGCGGCCCTGGTTCTGGGCCTTAAACATTGGGACTACGTCCTGGGGCAAATGGCTCTGATTTTCCTCAAGATCGGCGCCATCAGCTTCGGGGGCGGCTACGTGATGATTCCCATCCTGCAGTGGGAAGTGGTGGACCATTGGCATTGGCTCACCGTCCGCCAATTCCTGGACGGCATCCTCCTGAGTTATGTCACTCCCGGCCCCCTGATTATCCTATCCACCTTCGTGGGCTATTGGGTAAAGGGCCTGGCAGGGGCCGTCACCGCCACCATTGGCATCTTCCTGCCCCCCATTGTCTTCGTCCTCTACCTGTTCCCCTTCTATCAAAGGCTCAAGGAGGCCCGGTGGATGCGGCCGGTCCTCCAGGGCATCCTGGCGGCCCTGGTGGGCATGCTGGCCCTGGTGACCTGGCAGATGGGGCGCACGGCCCTCACCGACCTGAAAGACCTGGCCCTGATGGCCGCCGCGGCCACGGCCCTGCTGGGACTGAAGATCGACTTGATCTGGGTGGCGGCCGCCACGGCCGCGCTGTCGCTGCTGATTTATTGAGAGGCGCTTTGGGGGAGGGGGCTAAGGGACCAGGTTGGGGGAGGGGGCCAGGGGTCCACGACCCCTGCCCCCTCCCCCAAACCCCCACCCCCAACCCCTTAAGTTTGGATTTTTCCAGCCGGGGAAGGCGGGGCGAGAAGCCCCGCCCTCCCCTCAGCTTTTTTCAGGAATTTCACATTTTTTCCCGGCCCCGCGCCGGGTTGGGGAGTTTGGGGGGTTTATAGAGTAAAGACCGGAACTCCGGACTTAACCAATTCAGGAAATGAGTTAAGGAGATAATTGCATGAGAAAGAGCAAGTTGT
This sequence comes from uncultured delta proteobacterium, assembly GCA_963790655.1. Lineage (GTDB taxonomy): Bacteria > Desulfobacterota > Desulfobaccia > Desulfobaccales > 0-14-0-80-60-11 > DASWLF01. The sequence continues at coordinate 13,179 of CAWBPT010000010.1, forward strand.
CCCTGGCGGTAGTGCTGGCCCTGGTATTTGACCCTGGGGCTGGCCCCCTCTTCCTGGGCCCGCGGCTTCTGCGGCGGACCTGGGGCCAACCTCACCCCGGAGCAGTCCGGGCAGATGTTCGACCTCAAAGAGAAGTTCATGAATGACACCGCGCCGCTGCGCAAGCAGATGCGGATCAAACGGGCGGAACTGGCGGCCCTCTGGGGCGCCGCCGCCCCGGACCAGGGCCAGATTCAGGCCAAGCAGAAAGAGATCAGCGCCCTCAGGGACCAGATGCAGGATAAGGTCACGGCCTTCCGGCTGGAAGCCCGTAAGATCGCTCCCAACGCCGCCTTCGGCTGCGGTATGGGCCACGGGGGCGGTATGGGCCCCGGCGGTGGCATGGGTCCCGGCGGCGGCATGGGTCCGGGCGGTGGTGGCCCCGGCCCCGGCGCCATGTAACCTCTAACCCCGAAGCAGAGAGGGGGCTACCCGGCCCCCTCGCATTATCCTTGCGGTCTAGCCAATTTTACGGCCCCCAAGACAATCCACTCTCCTCCCCAGAAATCATAAATTGAGTTAATTAACGGGCCTTGCCCCCCGGGGCGGCAAAATTTCGGATACGGTCCCCCTCAATTCCTTCTCAATTTTGGCATATCAGAGTTGCGGTTCTTGAAAATTCCCCCCAAATAGCTTAAAATTTAAAGCAACTACAATTTTCCGGGGATATTTCCCGTTAGCTATCGACATGGCGGTTTTACCCATTCGCAAATTGCCGGACCCGGTTTTAAGGGCGAAAGCCGGGGAAGTTACCGAGGTCACCGATGAGCTGCAGCGCCTCATCGATGACATGGCCGAAACCATGTACGCAGCCCCGGGGATCGGGCTGGCGGCCAACCAGGTGGGGGTCCTGCACCGCCTCATCGTATTCGACGTTTCCCACCGGGAAGGCGGCCCCCGGGACCTCCAGGTAATCCTCAACCCTTGCATTACCGCGGGGGAAGGGGAGTTCATCCGGGAAGAGGGCTGCTTGTCGGTGGCCGATTTTTCCGCGGAAGTGAAACGCCACGCCCGGGTCAAGGTGAAAGGCCTGGACCGGGAAGGCAAACCCCTGGAAATAACCGGGGAGGGCTTGCTGGCAGTAGTAATCCAGCACGAAGTCGATCATCTGGACGGCATCCTGTTCATCGACCGGATCAGCCGGCTCAAACGGGGGCTCTATTTAAGACGACTCAAGAAACAGGCGGCGGTCAGGTGAAAAATGGCCCCTGGCGCCTGATCTTCATGGGCACCCCCCAGTTCGCCTTGCCTTCCCTGGAGGCGTTGCTGGCCAGCGGCGAAGACGTGGCCGTGGTGGTGACCCAGCCGGATAAGCCCCGGGGGCGGGGGCAAGTGGTCAGCCCCTCGCCGGTGAAAGAGCTGGCCCTGGCCTGGAACCTGCCGGTGCTGCAGCCCCGGAGCCTCAAGGACCCGGAGCTCATCGGGCAACTGGCCTCCTATGAGCCGGAGCTGATGATCGTGGTTGCTTACGGCCGTATCCTGACGCCGGAGATCCTGGCCTTGCCGTCGGTGGGCTTTCTCAACGTCCATGCCTCCCTCCTGCCCCGGTACCGGGGCTCGGCCCCCCTCAACTGGGCCCTGATCAACGGGGACCAGGAAACCGGGGTTACCATCCAATGGGTGCAATACGAAGTGGACAGCGGCCCCATTTTCCTCCAGGAACGGGTGCCCATCAACGAGGAGGACAATGCCGGCGCCCTGTACCGCAAGCTGGCGGAGCGGGGGGCGGCGCTGTTAGTCCAGGCCCTGGACCGGCTGCGCCGGGGAGAGGCCGTCAGAGCGTCCCAGCCCCATGAAGGGATCACCTACGCTCCCCCCATCACCCCGGAGATGCGGCGCCTCCATTGGGAGCTCCCGGCCCCGGAGGTCTCCGGTTGGATCCGCGGCCTGGACCCCGCACCAGGGGCTTATGCCCTGTGGCAGGGCCGGAGGCTGAAACTGTTCGCAGCCCGGGTGAAAAAGTCCGCCGGCCGCCTGGCCCCTCCCGGCACGGTGCTCCGGATCACGCCCCAGGGTCTGGAGGTCGCCTGCGGGCAGGGGAGCATCACGGTGGGCGAACTGCAGCTGGCCGGCCACAAGCGCCTGCCGGCCCCGGAATTTTTGCGGGGGCACTCCCTGCTCAAGCAGGTGCTGGAGTAGGGGGCTTCTAGCGTTTTGTCTGGCAAAGGCGACCAACCTTGTATTAACGTATTGATATATGTGCTTTCCCTTAACCGAAAACGAAAAACCAAAAACCAAAAACGGCATTTAAATGACCGAGCCGGCCAAAATCCTCAACGGCGGTAACTCCATCAAGCCCCAGAAGCGCATCTTCCTGGGCCTGCTCGCCGTCACCATCCTGCTCCTGACCATCATCCTGGGAATCCTCTGGTACGTCCCCTACGTGGGCCTTACCAACATCCACCGCGACCTGCCCCTGGCGCTGGGGGTGATCTTCGGAGTCTTGCTCTTCGTGGTGGTGGGCGGCCTCATCCTGCTGGCCCTGACGGTGGTCCTGGGCCGGGACCTCTTCTTTTCCCGAAAGCTGCGGGGGGTGGTCATCAAGCTGCTGTTGCCCCTCATGAGCGGCGTGGGCAAGCTTTGCGGCATCTCCAAGGACCGGGTGCGCCACTCCTTCATCGAAATCAACAACCAGCTGGTCTTGGCCCAGCATCCCCGCACCACCCCGGACAAGCTGCTGCTGCTGATGCCCCACTGCCTCCAGTTCCACGAGTGCCAGTTCCGCATCACCGGCAGCACGGTGCATTGCAAGCGTTGCGGCAAGTGCCCCATCACCGGCCTGGTGGACCTCTCGGAGAAGTACGGGGTGGGGTTGGCGGTGGCCACCGGCGGCACCCTGGCTCGGCGCATCGTGGTGGAGCGGCGCCCCCACCTCATCATCGCGGTGGCCTGCGAGCGCGATCTCTCCAGCGGCATCCAGGACAGCTACCCTTTGCCGGTTTACGGGGTCACCAACTCCCGGCCCCACGGCCCTTGCTACGACACCCTGGTGGACCTGGATCGGGTGGAAGAGGCCCTGAAGACTTTCCTGTTGCCGTCCTCTATCCTCCCGACCCCAAAATCTCCCCAAGGCCTGCAGCCCGAACCTGAATAGCCAGGATTGCAGACGACTTCCTCCAGGCTTGACAAACCCGGGCGCTGCAGGTATGTCGTCACACAATATGCGACCACTGTTACCAAAGGTTCAAGGTTTAAAGTTCAAGGTTTAAAGTTAGGAGTTTGCCCATCATGAACTTTTCAGAATTTATGGATGAGCCGTGGTTCATGAAAGACTGCGAAAATCTAAGGTGGGATAGCCGCCCTCGGCTCTTTGTTTAGGCGCAGGCGAGGGCGCGCACGCTTACATTATGATTAATCAGGGCAGTAGATGAGTTTTTCGCAGAGGCCTCAATATGTGAGGTCTCTAAATAGGCGCGATGACCGCCCCGTTCTGGCAAGGACCTTGGCCAGGGAAGCAAAATGTAGCACCGCCGCCCCCGGCGGTGTCCAGATATGTAGGGTGGGCATGGCCCAACCTCATAAGACCTTGAAAATTTCGGCAGGTTTAGCCGTCGTAGGCGCGTTTTCCGCCCCATAATTGGTGCGTAAGACGCACCCTACAACTGCGGGAGCTTGGGAACGAGTATGGGGGAGGCAATTATCCTGCCGGACACTATTGGGGTTAGGGGGGGTATAAGCGCTTGAAATCCCCCTAAATCCCCATTTTTCAAAGGGGGACTTAACCCTGCCAAGTCCGGCGCTCCGGACCTGAATTTATGTCCTGCCAATGATGAAACGCTCCACTAGCTTTTTGCCTAAGTCTTAAGTTCCGAAAGGAGAAGAGGCATGCATCCTCCCGGCGCCATCAGCTTTGCCGAGGTCCTTATCCTGATAGCCTTTTTCGTGGTCTCGGTGACCGCCATGATTATCACGCTCATTATATTTCTGCGAAAACGCCAAAGCTCGGTGGTGAGATTTGAAGCCATCCATATTTCTGAACTGATCAAGTTGATAATTTCCGTAGCCTCTTTCGTCACCGTGTGCATTACCTTGATTTTATTGGTATTGCAGAACCGAGTCATCGTGGCCCAGACCAGATATGCCTTGGAATCGGTGGAAAGCAATGTCTTCGGGTCGGTGAGCGCCCAAAATCTCACCTGCGACGCCATTTTCGTCAATGACCCGCAACTGCGGCCCTACTTTTATGCGGGCAGAGAGGCGGGGGAGAATGATCCCCTCTATCACCGGGTTTATGCCACTGCCGAGTATCTCCTGGATTATTTTGACTCGCTGGCGACGCAGTTGCGCAAATATCCTGCCTTGTGGCGGTCAGAAAAGGAATCCTGGGAGAAGAATATTATCGACATGTTCGCCTGGAGTCCCGCGTTGTGCAAGTATCTAGATGCAAACAAAGATTGGTACAATGACGAGCTCCTGATATTGATGCGTAGGGGTGAGAAGAACCGGCAAAACGGCAATGTTCGCCAGATCTACGGCAGCAGCAAACCGTCGAAGCCGTAAGTTAATTTATTTAAACCTCTTAACCTTACAGACTTCCATCTTTGCCCAAGACTGCCAAACTTCCCAACCCCGGCGCTCGGGACCTGGCCCTGGACATATTGGCCCAGGCCCGCAAACAGGAGCGTTCGGTGGAAGACCTCCTGGCCGCGGCCTTAAGGCGTCACCCTTCTCTCCCCCGCCAGGAGCGGGCCCTGTTGCTGGAGCTGGTCCAGGGCGTGAAGCGCTGGGAAATACGATTGGATTATTTCCTGGCCCAGGTCTCCCAAATCCCTTTAAAGAAACTGCACCCCCTGGTGCACCAGATCCTCCGTCTGGGGGCCTTTCAGATCCTGATGCTGGATAGGGTGCCGGCCCGGGCCGCGGTGCACGAAGCCGGCCGGCAAGCCAGGGCCCGCCAACTGCCCCCGGCCCACGCCGGTTTCATCAACGCAGTGCTCAGGAGGCTGGCCGCGGGGGAGCTGCCGCCGCTGCCGGGCCCGGAGGCCGATGCGGTGGAGTCCCTGAGCCTGGAGCATTCCCACCCGGCCTGGCTGGTGGCCCGGTGGCTGAAGCGCTGGGGTCTGGAAAAGACCCGGGCCCGCCTCGCGGCCAACAACCGCATCCCGCCCCTGACCATCCGGGTCAATCCCCTGAAAACCGATGCCGCAGCCTTAAGGGCGCGGCTGGCCCGGGAGGGCGCCCAGGCCGAGCCCTGTCGGTTTTCTCCGGAAGGCCTGCACCTGGTGGCCCTGAGCTCGCCCCCCCTGGAGCTGCCTTCTTACCGGGAGGGCCTGTGGCTCTTTCAGGATGAGGGGGCCCAGCTGGTGAGCCATCTGTTGCCCCTGGCGCCGGCGCCGCGGCTCCTGGAAATCGGCGCCGGCCGGGGCGGCAAGACCAGCCACCTGGCGGCTCTGATGACCGGCCCGGGTTTCATCATTGCGGTGGACCGCCACTTGCACCGCCTCCAGGAACTTAAAGGCAATCTGGCCCGGCTGGGCGTGAGCGGGGCTCGGCCCCTGCTGGCCGACGCCGCGGTCGCCCTGCCCTTAAGGAGCGAGGCCATGGACGCCGCAGCCGTGGACGCCCCCTGCTCCTCCTTAGGCGTCATCCGGCGCCACCCCGAGATCAAGGGCCGCCTCAGGGAGGAAGACCTGGCCACCTTTCCGCCCCGCCAGCTGGCCATGCTGGCGGCGGCGGCCGGCTGCTTGCAGCCGGGGGGCCGCCTGCTCTACATCACCTGCACCTCCGAGCCTGAGGAAAACGAGGAAGTGATCCGGGCCTTTCTCAGCGCTCACCCGGAGTTCCATCTGGCCACTGACCCTGAACTCCTCCCGGCCCCGGCCCGGCCCCTAATCCAGCCGCCGGGGTTCTTCCGCACTTCGCCTGAAGAGCACAACCTGGACGCCTTCTTTGCCGCGGTGCTGGCCAAAGGGTAGGGCGGCCGGTCGCTATTCCTGAGCACTTGGACCTAAAGAAGAGAAAATAGGTATAATTACCTATTATTCTTTAGGTATAAGTACCTATATCTTATCTAATATAAATAAATACAGTATACCGGAACGGGACTATGGTATGAGGCTCAAGGAAAATAAATGGGGAGGATAAAAAGATGCTGACCTTAATAGACCAGGGATGTCGCAAACACCAATCCCGTAATGTGGTCTTAAGCAAACCGCAAGCTGAGATGTTGGAAGACATCATGTTCAACCTGCCCAAGGAAGGCAAATGGCGAACTTTTATCTGTGAGCACGGGCAAACCCACCACCTCTGCTTTCGCTGCAATAGAGGAGGGCCAGGGGAACAATAACCCGCTCCGGGAATTTTCCATCTCACAACTACACCCACCTTTGCCCGGTTTCCTCCTACTGCCCGCAGATCTCGGCACGATGGGAGTTTGGGACCGGGCGGGTGGCAAATAGGATCTTTGCCTTATTATAAAGCTTGGGGGGGGCAGACGCTCCCCCCCTTCCCAGTTTTCGCCCCCCGCCATCATCTTAATCTTTCTCTCCGGCCCCCGTTAGGGTATAGTTTCAAGATATATTATTGCCATAAAGGTGAACCATGGCGGTACGGCTGGAAATCGGCTGGCGTCCGGAGCTGACGGACGCGGAAGGCGCGGGGGTGCGGCGCAAGGCCCAGGAGTATTGCGGCCTTAAACTGGAGCGCGTCAGGGTCCTCAGGGTCCTGATGCTGGACCTGGACCTGGAGCCCGAGGAACTGGAGGCCGTCCGCACCGGGATCTTCACCCATCCCATCACCCAGGTCTCCGATTTTGCCCCCCTGGCCCGGGACTTTGATTGGGCCATCTGGGTGGGTTTCCGGCCCGGGGTGCGGGATACGGCCGGGGCGGTGGCCAAAGAGGCCATCGAGGCGCACCTGGGCCGGGCCCTGCCGCCGGAGGCTGCAGTTTACACCTCCAAGCTCTTTCTCTTTTCCGGCCGGCGGCTGACCTCCGCCCAGATGTCCCAGGTGGCCAGGGAACTCCTGGCCAATGACATGATCCAGGAATTCCGGGTCTTCTCCCGCAAAGAGTGGGACCCGGCCGCGGGGGTGGGCCTCATCCTGCCCCGGGTGCAGCTGGCCCATGAGCCCCAGGTGGAGGTCTTCGCTCTGGACTCGGATGACGACCTGCGCCGCATCAGCCGGGAGCGCTACCTGGCCCTGCGGGACTCCGATCTGCCCATCATCCGGGATTATTTCCGGCGCCCCGAGGTCCTGGCCCGGAGAAAGGCGGTGGGCCTGGGTCCCCCCACCGACGTGGAGCTGGAGTACCTGGCCCAGGCCCGGAGCGACCACTGTTGCCACAACACCTTCCGGGGGCGCTTCCATTACCGGGACCTGGCCACCGGGGAAAGTTTGGTTCTGAGCAGCCCCTTCAAGGAGTGCATCGAGGCCCCCACCCGGGAAATCGCCTGGAAGAAGTCCTGGGTGGTGTCAGTCCTCTGGGACAACGCCGGGGTGGGGCAGTTCGACGACGATTACTCCTACGTCATCAAAGGGGAGACCCATAACTCGCCCTCTAATCTCGAGGCCTACGGCGGCTCGCTCACGGGCATCGTGGGGGTGTACCGCGACCCCATGGGCACCGGCAAGGGGGCCCGTCTCATCGGCGGCCTGTACGGTTTTTGCGTGGGCCCCCGGGACTACCCCGGGCCCCTGAAGCCCCGGCTGCACCCCCGCCGGTTGCTGGACGGGGTCATCGAGGGCGTCAAAGACGGCGGCAACAAGAGCGGGGTGCCCACCTTGAACGGGGCCCTGTACTTTGACGAGACTTATCTGGGCAAGTGCCTGGTGTTCGTGGGCGCGGTGGGCCTGCTGCCCCGGGAGGTCCGGGGGGAGTCCGGGGCCAAGAAGGCGGCCCACCCCGGCGACCTCATCGTCGTGTGCGGCGGCCGGGTGGGCAAAGACGGCATCCACGGGGTCACGGCCTCTTCCGAAGTGGCCTCCCCCGGCACCCCCGCGGGCCACGTGCAGATCGGCGACCCCTACACCCAGAAGAACGTCCACGACTTTCTCCTGGAGGCCCGGGACCAGGGGTTCATCACCTTCATCACCGACTGCGGCGGCGGCGGCCTGTCCTCCGCGGTGGGGGAGTCGGCCCAGATGGCCGGGGGCGTCCAGGTGGATCTCGACCGGGTGCCCCTGAAATACCAGGGGCTGGACCCCTGGGAGATCTGGGTCTCCGAGTCCCAGGAACGCATGGTGGTGGCCATCCGCCCGGAGTCCGAAGCGGCCTTCCAGGCCCTGGCCCGGAAACACGCGGTGGAGGCCACCGTCATCGGCGCCTACACCGACCGGGGCGTCCTGGAAGTCAGCTACCGGGGCCAGCCTTGCGCCTACATGGATCTCTCCTTCCTGGAGGAGGATTTTCCCCCCTGGGAGTTCGAGGCCGAGTGGACCGCGCCGGAGCGCCGCCTGACGGAGCCGGTTTTGGGAGAGCCGGGGGACCACCTGGGGGTGCTCGCCGCCATGCTGGACCGGCCCAATATCTGCTCCCGGGAATGGATCACCCGCCAGTACGACCACGAGGTCCAGGGCGGGAGCGTCATCAAGCCTCTGGTGGGACGTAAGGTGCCGGTGCCCGGCGATGCCGCGGTGCTGCGGCCCCGGCCGGAATCCCCCCGGGGTCTGGCCCTGGCCCTGGCCCTCAATCCGGCCTACTCCCGCATCGACACCTACCACATGGCCGCGGTGACCATCGATGAAGCGGTGCGGCGGCTGCTGGCCGTGGGGGGCACTCTGTCGCACCTGGGCGGGGTGGACAATTTCTGCTGGCCCAGCGTGGAGTATGACCCCGCCGTGAACCCCGACGGCAAATACAAAGCGGCCCAGTTGGTGCGGGCCTGCTATGCCCTCAGGGACCTTTGCCTGGCCTACGGCATGCCCCTGCTCTCCGGCAAGGACAGCATGTACGTGGACGGCCTCCTCCCCGGGGCCTACGGCGAGATGCACCGGGTGAGCGGGCTGCCCACCCTGTTTTTCACCGCGGTGAGCCTGCTGCCGGACCTTAAGCGGGCCCTGACCCTGGAATGGAAGAACCCCGGCGACCTCATCTACCTGGTGGGCCGGACCCGCCCGGAGCTGGGGGGCTCCGAGTTCTACGAAATGTTGGGCTATGTGGGGCTGAGCGTCCCCGAGGTGCGCCCCCAGGACTTCCTTAACTATTACCGCCTGGTGGAGCAGTCGGGCCGGGAGGAGCTGCTGGCCTCCTGCCATGCCCTGGCCCGGGGCGGCCTCATGGTGCACCTGGCCTTGGCCTCCCTGGCCGCGGGGCTGGGGGCGGAGCTGGACCTGAGCCAGGTGGCCCCGGAGGCCCCGGCTTACGCCGCCCTTTACTCCGAGTCCGCCGGCCGCTTCCTGGTGAGCGTGGACCCGGCCCATAGGACGCGGTTCGAGGAACTCTTTCAGGGCCAGCCCTGCCATCTTATCGGGGAAGTGCTCAAGGAGCCGACGCTTAAAGTCGCCCGCCAGGGCCAAACCTTGCTGACCGCCCCCCTGGATACCCTCCGGACCGCCTGGCAGCGCCGCTTCGGCGACTTGATTTGAGGTTGGCGGCTTTTGTGATAAAATATTATCAGGGGAGGGGGCCAGGGGCAGAAGGCCCCTGCCCCCTCCCCTGAAACCCCTCCCCCAACCCCTTATGGAGTGAAAAAGGCCGGAAGTCGGAGCCAAAGGCTCCGCCTTCCGGCCCCAGTAAAGGGTTGGGAGGGGGCTTGGGGGAGGGCAGGGAGCTGGCTCCCTGGCCCTCCCCCAATACCCAAGAAGGATATCGAACATGCACGCCGAGATGCTGGTACTCAGGTTTCCCCAGGATGTGGTGGATCAGCCCATCATTTACCGGTTGGTCAAGGACTACGATCTGGAGTTCAATCTGCTCAAGGCCACCATTTATCCCCGGAAAGAGGGGATCATGGTGATGGAACTCAAGGGCCACCCCAAGAATTTCCGCCGGGGGCTCAAATATCTGAAGGAAGCCGGGGTCAAAGTGCAGCGGGCCGCCCGGGATGTGCGGCGCAACGAGGAGCGCTGCTACCAGTGCGGCACCTGCACCGCGGTCTGTCCCACCGGGGCCTTGTACGTCAAGCGGCCGGAGATGGAGGTGTTGTTCGACGCCTCCAAATGCAGCGCCTGTGAGCTGTGCTGCCCGGTCTGCCCGGCCCGGGCCATGGAAGTCCGGCTCGACCGCAACGCGGTGTAGCGCCGGCCTGCGCCGTGCTGTCGCTTTTCATCGGCGCCTATTCCGCGGTCATCGCCTGCGTCTATTTCCTGCTTCCCTTGTACCTTAAGGGGACCCTCCGTTTCACCGGGGCCCAGATCGGGGTCCTCTACGCCGCGCTCAGCCTCAATGCCATCCTGGTGGCCTTCCCCGTGGGGGTCACCGGCGACCGCTATCCGGCCCGCATCCTGACCCGCCTGGGACTGCTGGGAACCGCCGCCTGCCTCTGGGGCATGGCCGGGGCGGTGGGGTTTTGGCCTTTTCTGGCCGTCTTCTGGGGCTTCGGCCTGAGCCTCCAGCTTTTCCGGCAATCTCTGGACATCCTGCTGTTTAAAGAGGCCTCCATGGACCGGGCCCGGCGGTTCGGCGAGTTCAACGCCTGGCGCATGGGCGGCATGGTGGCCGGCGTCCTCACCGGCGGCGTCCTGTTCTACGCCCTGAGTTTCCCCGCCACCCTGAAGCTTTTCGGCGCCGGGGTCTTCCTGCTGCTGGCGCCCACGGTATGGCTGCCCCGCACCTATGGGGTGCGCACCCCCATCCTGCAATACGGCCGGGACTTCCTCACCCGCCCGGTCCTCTTCTTCGCGGCCTGGCTCTTTCTGTTTACCCTGCACTGGGGCGCGGAGGCCACCAGCTTAGCCCTCTTCCTGGAGCGCAACCTGGGCCTGCAACCCCTGGGGGTGGGCGTTTACATGGCCGGCGAGTTCGCGGTGGTGGCGGGCACCGCCTATCTTTACGGCCGGTTCTGGGCGGGCAAACTCAAACCCTTGAGCTTCCTGGCCGTGGCCCTGCTGTGCTCCGGCAGCGGCCACATCCTCATGACCTATCCCTCCCTTCCCTGGTCCTTCGCCATGCGGGCCCTGCACGGCTTCGGCGACGGCTTGATCCTCATGGAGACCTACACCACCATTGCCCGCCTCTTTCACGTGGAACGCATCGGCGGCAACGCCTCCCTCATTTCCCTGATCACCACCCTGGGGGTCTTCGTGGGCTCCCTGATTTTCGGCCCCCTGGGGGCGCAATACGGCTACGCCGTGCCTCTCATCATCTCCGGCGCCGTCAGCCTGGCGCTGCTACCTATGGCTTACGCGGGTTTGAAGGAATGAGGGTGGGGGAATGGGGCAGGGGCAGAATGATAAAGGATTCACCACAGAGACACAAAGATCACAAAGATCACAGAGAATCATGATTGCGCCTGCAAGGCGCAATCATGATTGTTTTTTTTCTCTGCGTCCTCTGTGCCTCTGTGGTTCCTTGCAGATCTTTTTTAACAACTCTGTGGTGGAATACCCGGGCACAAAGGGCAAGGCCAGGACCCGGCCCCCCCGGGCCTCCACCACCTCCCGGCCCACGATCTCGCTGAGGGCGTAGTCGCCGCCCTTCACCAGGATGTCGGGTTGGAGAATGGTAATCAGTTCCAGGGGCGTGTCCTCGCCGAACAGCACCACCTGGTCCACGCAGGCCAGGGCCGCCAGGACCCGGGCCCGGTCGCCCTCCGGGGTCACGGGGCGCCCCGGCCCCTTCTCCAGGCGCGTCACCGACGCGTCGGTGTTCACCCCCACGATGAGGGCGTCCCCCAGGGAGCGGGCCTGCTCCAGGTAGCCCACGTGGCCCAGGTGCAAGAGATCAAAGCAGCCGTTGGTGAAGGCCACTTTCTGCCCCTGCGCCTGTTGGCCCCGGACCCAGCGGGCCGCGGCCTCCCGGTCCACCAGCTTATGGGCGGTGCTGCATTCGGTCATGGTGATCCTCTGGAAATTATTTACCACAGAGCCACAGAGGACACAAAGAAAGACCACAAAAAAGGATTGTGCCTGAGGCACAATCCTTTTTCTCTGTGATCTCTGTGTCTCCGTGGTGAATCATTCATGCCGCACCCTGGCCACGGTGAGCACCTCCACCCGGCGGGCGCCGGCCCGGCGCAACACCCGGGCGCACTCTTTGACCGTGGCCCCGGTGGTAAAGAGGTCGTCCACCAACAGGATGCTCTTGCCTTTCACCCGGGCGGGGTTCGGCACCGCGAAGGCCCCCTTAACGTTGTCCCGGCGCTCCTTGGGGTTGAGCTTCACCTGGGGGACGGTGTGGCGCACCCGGACCAAGGCGTCCCGGGCCACGGGAGCCTCGTCAAAGGCCTGGGCCAGGAGCAGCGCCTGGTTGAAGCCCCGGGCCTTGAGGCGCCGGGGGTGCAGGGGCACCGGGACCAAAAGCTCGGCCACGGCGGCCAGCTCCCGGCAGGCGGGCGCTTTCAGCCAGCTTTGCATCAGCGGCAAGTAGGCCATCTGGCGGCCGAACTTGAGGCGCTTCACCGCGGCGGCCACCGGCCCGTCATAGAGGGCCGCGGCCCGGGCCCGGGCAAAGGGGGGCGGGTCCGTCCGGCAGTCGCCGCAGAGCCGGTCGGCGCCGTCCGCGGACCGGAAAGACCACCCCGCAGCAGGTGCACAGGGGACTTGCCACCCACTCAATCTGGCTGGCGCACTCCGGGCAGATAGCCTCCGCCGCGGCCTCCCCCACCGCGGTCCCGCAGAACAGGCAGAGCCGGGGCAGGAAGAACTCCAGGAGGTTCCCCCCGAAGCGCCTGAGCCACGTGATGGGGTTGACTGCCGGCAAACTCAAGCCTCCTGACCTTCAGGTTGAGTCCATATAAGTACGGCCTTGCCGGCGCTGTCAAGCAATTTCAGAAAGGAGGGCTGGGGAGCTGGCGGACTGGCGGGGCGCAGGCGCGGGGTAAGCATATATGGTGCGCAAGGCGCACCCTACATATATTTTTCCAGGAGGGGGTTTGGGGGAACCTTGCTTTTGAAAAAAAGCAGGGTTCCCCCAAAATTATTCTTGGGTTCCCCCAAATTTTTTCCTTTCTCTTAGCCCCACAACCCCGCCAACCGGCGGGCCAGGGCTTCGGCGTCGGCGAAGAGGGTGTCCAGGGCGGCGTCCCGGAGGCCCGCGCCCCGGGCCAGGCGTTCGGCCTGGGTGCGGGTGATGAGGTCGCCGGGGCTGTGGGTGTCGGTGTTGAGGATCAGCGAGGTGCCCACTTCCAGGGCGGTACGGGCCACGTGGCCGTTGGCCAGGCAGTGGCCCTTGCGGGCCGAGAGCTCCAGGAAAATGCCCCGCTCCCGGGCCAGGGCCGCTTCCTCCAGGGTGATGAGGCCGGGGTGGGACAGGATGTCGATGTCCGCTTCGATGGCCGCCCGGTTGGTCCCCGGGGCCACCGGCTCCGCCAGGGTCTCCCCGTGGACGATGATGAGCGGCACCCCCAGGGCCCGGGCCTGGGTGGTCAGGGGGCCGATGAGGGCCGGGGGCAGGTGGGTGAATTCGAGACCCGGGATGAGAAAAGGGGGCTCGCCCCGGTTGAGGCTCAAGGCCGCGGCCTTCAGGCGGGCAAACACCACCTCATAGTTGGAGGCGTCCACGTGGTCGGTGATCCCCAGATAGCGGTAGCCCTTCACCTGGGCCCGGCGCCACAGCTCCGCGGGTATGAGCTCCCCGTCGCTGAAAACGGTATGGGTGTGCAGGTCAATCATAAAGGATGGTTTTTGGTTTTTCGTTTTTGGTTTTTGGTAAAAGAAAAAAGCAAGAGTAATGGGCTTTTATAACATGTTCCTGAGGGGATAGCCAGAATCAAAAAATCGGGTTGCCACCTTGCCGGCGGCGGGTGGAGGTGGGCTAGGCGGGAAGGTCAGGGTTATATTGTCTGAGTGTTTTAAACCAAAAACCAAAAACGAAGAACGGTATTTCTCACATCTTATATTTGCCGAAATCTTCGGGGTCCAGGCTCTCCAGGATTTCGGTCCACTTTTTGGCATCCTCGGTGGTGATGGCCTCTTTGGCCGACAGGTCCACCCGCCGGGCCTTCTGGATCACCGCTTCCGCCACGAAGATGGGGGCCTTGGTGCGCAGGGCCAGGGCGATGGCGTCGCTGGGCCGGGCGTCGATGCTGGTCTCTTTGCCGTCCCTGAGGAGGTAGATGAGGGCAAAGTAGGTGTTGTCCCGAAGATCGCAGACCTCTACCTTGGTTATCTTGGTCTCCATGAGATCCATGATGTTTTTCAGCAGGTCGTGGGTCATGGGGCGGGAGAACTTGATGTTTTCCAACTCACTGGCGATGGCGGTGGCCTCCAGCAACCCGATCCAGATGGGCACCGCCTTGTCGGAGTCCACATCCTTGAGGATCATGATGGGGCTGTTGGTAAAGGGATCGATGGTCAATCCGGAGACGGTCATTTCTCTCAACATGATACCTCCCTCGGGGATACCGGGTTGCAATCCGTCAGCGATTGCAAGTTTAGGGATGGGACTTCCAACCACCTGCCTCTCAGGGAATGGGGCTGAGCTTCGGTGAGTTCAACGGGCCCCAGACACCCCACCAACTCCCGGGGGCCGCTGAAGTTCACCACCTGGTTGGTGCGGAGGCGGCCGCAGAGCTGGTCCGGGCGGCGGCGGCTTTCGCCCTCCACCAGGACTTCCCGGACCTGGCCCACCAGGCGCCGGTGGGCCTCCATGGTAAGTTCATCCTGGAGGCTTTGGAGACGCGCCAGGCGCTCGGCCTTCACTTCTTCCGGCAACTGGCCGTCAAATTCGGCGGCCCGGGTCTGGGGCCGGGGCGAATACTTGAAGGAAAAGGCCTGGTCGAAGGCGGCCTCCCGCATCAGGTCCAGGGTTTGCGCGAAGTCCGACTCCGTTTCTCCGGGAAAACCGACGATCAAATCAGTGGAAATGGCGATGCCGGGGCAGGCCTGCCGCAGCCGGGAGACCTTCTTTAGATATTCCTCCCGGGTGTAGCCCCGGTTCATGGCCTGAAGAATCCGGTTGGCGCCCGCCTGCACCGGCAGATGCAGATGCTCGCAGAGAGCCGGCAGCTCGGCAAAGGCGGCCATCAGGTCCCCGGAGAGGTCCCGGGGGTGGGAAGTGGCAAACCGCAGCCGCTTCAGGCCGGGCAGCCCGGCCAGGCGCCGGAGCAGCTCGGGAAAGGTGACGGGCTGCGGCAGCCCCCGGCCGTAGGAGTTGACATTCTGCCCCAACAGGGTCACCTCTTGGCCGCCCGCGGCCAGGAAATCGGCCACCTCGGAGACGATGGCCCCGGGCTCCCGGCTCATTTCCCGGCCCCGTACGTAGGGCACCACGCAGTAAGTGCAAAAGTTGTCGCACCCCTGCATGATGGTGACAAAAGTCTGGGCCGGGGCCGCGCGCCATTGCCGCCTCAGGGGCGGAAAGGGCTGGTCCAGCTCCAGATAGAGGGGGCGCATTCCCCGGGCCGCCTGGCGCACCAGCTCCGGCAGGCGGCGGACGCCCTGGGTGCCGAACACCAGGTCCAGGTGCGGGGCCGCGGCCAGGAGGCGCTCCCCTTCCTGTTGGGCCACACAGCCTCCCACGCCCAGGATGAGCCGGGGCCGCTGCTGCTTCAAAACTTTGAGGCTGCCCAGCAGGCTTCGGACCTTTTCCTGGGATTTCCGGCGAATGGCGCAGGTGTTGATGAGGTACAGGTCGGCCTCCTCGGCCCGCTGGGTGAGGACGTAATCGTCGGCCAGCACCTGGGCCATCAACTCCGAATCGGCCACATTCATCTGGCAGCCGAAGGTCCGGATGTATACTTTCTTTTTCGGAAGCGCCATGCCTTTTATTTATTCGAAACTCCTCCCCTTGTCAACTCTGCCCGCGGCTGCCTCTGGACAGGGCCGGGTAGCTGGAGTAAAATGCGCTCTGGTGATGATTTGTGGGGGGAGGGCCAGGGACCGAAGGTCCCTGCCCTCCCCCCACACCCCCCACCCAACCCTTTAAGGGGCCGTGGAAGGCGGGGTTCCAGCCCCGACTCCCACGGCCTTAAGCTTATGGGATTGGGGGTGGGGGTGTGGGGGAGTTTTTGTGAGTGTAAGGGCCTTCTGCCCTTAGCCCCCGCCCCCACAAATCCAAACCCGGAGCGACCCATGATCCCGTTACGCGGGGCGGCGGCGCGGCACCGGCGGCCCTGGGTCACCCTGGGGCTCATCGCGGCGAACGTGCTGGTCTTCCTTTACCAGTTGCACATCGGCCCCCAGGCGGCCAGCGATCTTTTCTGGCAGCAGGGCGCGGTGGCCTCCAAGCTGAGCCAGCCCAGGCTCCTCAATTCATACCAGGCCTTGCGGCTCCTGCCCACCATGTTCAGCTCCCTGTTCCTGCACGTCGGCGGGTTTCATCTCATCGGCAACATGTGGTTCCTGTGGGTGTTCGGCGAGGCCCTGGAGGACGACCTGGGGCACGGCCGGTTCCTGGCCTTCTATCTCTTTTGCGGTTTTTTTGCCTGTCTGGCCCACGTGCTGGCCGGGTCCGGCATCACCGTCCCCCTTATCGGGGCCAGCGGCGCCATCGCCGGGGTCCTGGGAGGGTATCTGATGCGGCTCCCCAAGTCTCCTATCCTCACCGCGGTATTCTGGCGTTTGAAGCCGGAGTTCGTTTACATCCCGGCCTTTGTCTGGCTGGGCCTGTGGCTGGCGCTGCAATTTTACGGCCTGCGCCGGGGAGGCGCGGTGGCCTGGATGGCCCACCTGGGGGGCTTTATCATCGGGTGGCTCACCGTGTCGCTGTTTACCTCGCTTAAGCCGGCGCCGGCCGGGGCGGGCAACCCTGCGCCCCGAAGCAGGGAAAAAAAGGCAGAAGGGTTCAACAGGAGGACTGGAGTAAAGATTTCTCTAAGCCTGTCAGGAAAACGTGCATAAAATCGGACGGCTTTTTCCCTCCCCCTTGAGGGGGGAGGGTCAGGGTGGGGGTGGCATCATTTTGCAACAGGTGATACCTATATCTTTCACCTCCCCCTAACCCCCTCCCCTCAAGGGAGGGGGAATTAAATGACCAAAAATTGTTTAAAGTTTCAAGGGACTGGATACTAAGAACTCTGTCGTCGCTTCTGGCTCGTTTTTAAATAAGCTGGGAGAAAGCCATCGCAGAGTGCGCCCGGCTAGCAAAAATAAATGGATTTTAAAAAACCCGGAGGGTCTATGCAATACGGCGAAGGCAGGCTGGGCCGCGTCTTTGTCTTGCGGCTGGAGGAAGGTGACGTTCTCAACGCCACCATCGAATCTTTTGCCCGGGAGCACGGCATTGAGGGCGCCATGGTGCTGTACCTGGGGGGCGCCCGGGACGGCAGCCGGGTGGTGGTGGGGCCGGAGGCGGGCCGCGGCGAGGCCGTGGTGCCCCTGGTTTACGCCCTCAGGGGCATCCAGGAAGCCCTGGCGGTGGGCACCCTGTTTCTCAGCGAGGCCGGGGACCCGGTGCTGCATATGCACGCGGCCGCGGGCCGGGAAGGCGGGGCCACGGTGGGCTGCACCCGGGCCGGGGTGGAAGTCTGGCTGGTGGGGGAGGTGGTGATCCTGGAGATTTTGGGGAGCGCCGCCCGGCGACTCAGGGACCCGCAAACCGGCTTTCAGCTGCTGCAAATATCCGGAGATTTATAATAGGAGCGGTTTCTGAAAGATCCCCCGTCAAGGGGCGGACTCGATATTGTCCATCAGATAAACGCCCTAGGCATTTATAACCATTAAAATTCCAGGAAAAACGAGACCTTAAATCAGGGAAACCCTGATTCAAATATCCTGGTTCCGGGAGCATCGTGTTAGAAACCTTTAGCGGGCGTCCGCACAGGCAGGGTGGGCAAGGGGAGAAAGCCATTGGCAGATACGGACTTTAAATCGATGTTTGACCAGGAACCGCAATGAAGCCAAAGAAGAGGTCCTTTTTCTCCTTGTTCCTGCTAAAGGCTGAGGAGGGTGCCTCGGCGCTGGAATACGCCATCTTACTGGCGTCCATCAGCGTGGCCATTTATTCCGCCGCGGCCGCTTTTGGCCAAAGTGTACTTGATAAATACTCCAACGCGGCGCAACAGTTCCAGGGCCAGCCCGCCGACGCGCCCGCGGCTCCCGCGCTTGGGCCCGGCGGCGGCGGCAACGGCGACGGGGCACCCAAAGCGTCGCCCGTCGCCGATGTTGGCGGCGATAAGCATGGCCGCCCGAAGCAGCCCAAGAAGGAAAGACCAGCGGCCAAACGAAAGTTCTGGTTCAGTTAAGCCAATTTTAAGGGGGAGTGTCTTACTTTCTAGCCGCTCAGTGACTAAAATAATGATAAAGTTAACCGCAGGGGCGCGGCAAGCCGTAGCCCCTGCCGGTTTTTGGCAAACACCTCGGAGCCCGGGGAGCCAGGTCTATGGGGGACGGGAGGATGGACCAGATGCTGCGCCAGGTGGCCCGCGTCGGGCGGCAGGCGGCCCTGGCCGCGGGTGAGGTGATGCGCCGGAACTACCTCAAGCCCCACCGGGTGACTCTGAAAGGGGCCATCGACCCGGTGACGGAAACGGACTATCAGGCCCAGGAGACCATCCTGGCCATTATTCGCCAGGCCTTTCCGGACCACGCCTTCCTGGCGGAAGAAAGGGCAGGGGAGGGGGATGACGATTTGGGAGAGGGGGCTAAGGGCAGTAAGCCCTTACCCTTACAAAAAACTCCCCCAAGCCCCCTCCCCCCATCCCTTAAGGGGTTAAAAGGGCCGGAGAAGTCGGAGCCGGAGGCTCCACCCTACCGCTGGATCATCGACCCCCTGGACGGCACCGTCAACTTCGCCCACGGCTTTCCCATGTTTTGCGTCTCCATCGCCTTGGAAGGGGCAGGTAACGTCCTGTATGGCGTGATCTACGACCCCTTGCGGGATGAACTCTTTGAGGCCGCCTCCGGGGAGGGAGCCCGGCTCAACGGGGCGCCCATAAAAGTCTCGGCCACGGATCGCCTGGAGACGGCCCTGGTGGCCACGGGATTTCCTTACGACATTCGGGAGCGCCTGCCGGAGACCCTGGTCCGCCTGGGGCGAGTGCTGGGGGTGGTGCAGGGGTTGCGCCGGGGCGGGTCCGCGGCCCTGGATCTGTGCTACGTGGCCTGCGGCCGCTTCGACGGTTTCTATGAAGAAAATCTGAAACCCTGGGACACCGCCGCGGGCCTGCTTATCGTCGAGGAAGCCGGCGGCAAGATAACCACTTTCGACGGCGGGCCCTACAACCTTTATTCGATCAACATTGCCGCCAGCAACGAGATCTTGCATGAAAGATTGCTGAGGTGCCTTGTATGAGTAACGAGATTAAAAGAACGTGCGCGGGGCCCACCCTAAAGAACTATTCGTAATTACAATAAACCTAAAAACTCTTCTACTGTCATGCCGGCATTCCGGATAAGCGCTCTTAAAGTCCCCACTGAGAGTTCTCTATGTTGGGGGATGGACAGGTTAACCCTGACGCCTGATTTCACCATGACCAGGTGGCTACCTACCTGGCCCAAAGGAATCCATCCTGCTTTTTCAAAGGCCTTGGCGGCTTCCTTGCCGGAAATATTACCGAGTTTCCCCATGGGTTAGATGGCCACCACGATGGGTTGTTGTCCCGGCTTAAGCGGTTTGGCGGCTACCGCCTTTTGATCTTCCGCCCATAGCCAGGCAGTTATCGCCTCCTTGATATTTTCCAGGGCTTCCTCTTCGTCCCGACCCTGAGAAACACATCCGGGGAGAGCAGGACATTCAACCACGAACCAACCGTCTTCATCCTGTTCCAAGGTTACATGAAATATCATGGGACATCCCCCTCCTGAAAGGGTCAGAAATTATCCAAGGGAAAAACTTATTGACACCGGAACCAGTTCTATTATATCTTAATTCAGGCTGAAAGATGAACAAAGTATTCGGTTCGATAAACAACTGGTGCTGGTGGCGCGTGATCGCGGACTCGTGAGGTGTGTCCACCGGCAGGTTGAGATAAATTTTCGGGCCCCTCACGAGAGGGGCCCCGGTTTTTTTGGCGCATGAAAGCCGTGGCCCATAGGGGACACGGCTTTTTTTTACAACCGCCGATGGACAAAGATATATTTTATAACCGCCGATGAACGCCGACACACGCGGATGTGCACAGATATAATATCTGTGTTAATCTGCGTTCATTGGCGGTTAATTTAAGATGGGAGCAGGCATGGTTTATCCGGATTTTGCCCAGTTCAGCGACCTGGCCCGGCAGGGCAACTTGATCCCGGTCTACCGGGAAATCCTGGGGGACCTGGAAACGCCGGTCTCCGCCTACAAGAAGCTCAGGAGCGAGGGCTGGTCTTATCTCCTGGAGAGCGTGGAGGGCGGCGAGAAATGGGGCCGGTTCTCTTTTCTGGGTCTCAACCCGTCGCTGACCCTGGAGGTCAAGGACGGCGCCACCACCATCAGGCGGCAGGGGCGCCTGGAGACCCTGGACCCGGCAGTGGACCCCTTTGCCCACCTTAAGGGTCTGCTCTCCGGTTTCGCCGCGGTGCCCGCGCCGGGGCTCCCCCGTTTTTGGGGCGGCCTGGTGGGCTACCTGGGGTATGACATGGTGCGTTACATCGAGCGCTTGCCGGAGCTTACGCCCCCCATCCCCATGCCCGAGGCCCGCCTGCTCCTGGCCGACAATCTGCTGATCTTTGACAACCTGCGCCAGACCATCAAGGTGGTGGCCCTGGTGCACCTGGACCCTGAAGTTCCCTTGCAGGCCCAGTACGACCGGGCGGTGGCGGCCATCGACGAACTCATCGGCAGACTCAGGCAGCCGGTGCCGGTGCCGGAGCCCTTGCCCGCTTCGGCGCGGCCGCCCCTGGAGTCCAACCTCAACCGGGAGCGCTTTGAAGAGATGGTGCGCCAGGCCAAGGAGTACATCGCCGCGGGTGACGTCATCCAGGTGGTGCTGTCCCAGTGCTTTTCCACCCCCTTGCGCCACGACCCTTTCGACCTGTACCGGGCGCTGCGCTCCATCAATCCCTCGCCTTACATGTTTTACCTGGACCAGGGGGACCTGAAGCTGGTGGGGGCCTCGCCGGAAATCCTGGTACGCCTGGAAGGCGATCAGATTATTTATCGCCCCATCGCCGGCACCCGGCCCCGGGGCGCCACGGACGCGGCGGATCAGGAGCTGGAAGCGGAGCTGCTCGCCGACCCCAAGGAGCGGGCCGAGCACCTCATGCTGGTGGACCTGGGGCGCAACGACGTGGGCCGGGTGGCCCAGATCGGCAGCGTCCGGGTGCCGGAGCTGTTCACCGTGGAGCGCTACTCCCACGTCATGCACATCGTCTCCCAGGTGGAAGGGGTGCTGGCGGCCGGCAAAGATGGCCTGGACCTGCTCAAATCCACCTTCCCCGCGGGGACCGTGGCCGGGGCCCCCAAGGTGCGGGCCATGGAAATCATCGAGGAGCTGGAGCCCACCCGCCGGGGGCCTTACGCCGGGGCCGTGGGCTACCTCAGCTTCAGCGGCAACCTGGATTTCTGCATCACCATCCGCAGCTTCACCATCCATCAGGGCCGGGTCTACCTGCAGGTGGGGGCCGGCATCGTGGCGGACTCGGACCCCGCCATGGAGTACCAGGAGACGGTGAACAAGGGCCTCGCCCTGATGCGGGCCCTGGACCGGGCCGAGGAGGGGTTGGTGTGAGGAATTGATTTGGGGGAACCCCGCTTTTTTAAAAAAAGCGAGGTTCCCCCAAACCCCCTCCTGGAAAAATAGAAGAAAGCTGAAAGCTTGGTCAGGTTATGGCAGATAACAGATAGCCGGTCGCTGGCAGTGTTAAGGGAGTGACTTGTATGCTAGTAATGATCGACAACTACGATTCCTTCACCTACAACCTGGTGCAGTATTTCGGCCAGTTGGGGGAGGAAGTGCAGGTGTTCCGCAACGATCAGATTGACCTTAAGGGTCTGGAAGGGGTGCAGCCCACCCGCCTGGTCATCTCCCCGGGCCCCTGTTCCCCCACCGAGGCCGGGATTTCCATGGCCGCCATCCTGCATTTTGCCGGGCGCATCCCCATCTTGGGGGTGTGCCTGGGGCACCAGGCCCTGGGCGCGGCCTTTGGGGGCAGGGTCATCCGGGCCCCCCGCCTGATGCACGGCAAGACCTCCCTCATCTACCACGACGGCAAAGACCTGTTTCAGGGCCTCCCCTCGCCTTTTGAGGCCACCCGCTACCATTCCCTCATCGTGGAACGGGAGACCCTGCCGGACTGCCTGCAGGTCTCGGCCCAGACCGCGGTGGGGGAAATCATGGGCTTGCGCCACCGGAACCACGCCATCTACGGGGTGCAGTTTCATCCCGAGTCCATCCTGACTACGGAGGGCTTAAATCTGCTGCGGAATTTCCTGAAACGCAGCCGGGGGTAAGGCTGGGGTTGCGGCTAAAATGACCATTGCAAGATAGGAAGTATTTCCCTAAGATGCGCTAACATAATGATAGAGAAGTAGAATAACGTCACCGTAGGGGCGGGGTTTTAAACCCGTTCCTACAAACGAGCCTTGGATGGATAAGGAAGCGGCCGACCAGGAACCGAAAAACGAAGCAGTACCCGGGGAAGAGGCGCCCGAGAAGCCGCACCCGGAGTACGAAATCGACATCTTCCGGGACTGGTGCAAATCCTGCGGCATCTGCGCCGCCTTCTGTCCCCGGGATTGTCTCAGCCTGGACGCAGAGGGCAGTCCGGTGGTGGATAAACCCGAGCGCTGCACCGGCTGCCGCTGGTGCGAACTCCACTGCCCGGACTTCGCCATCTGCGTCCGGGAAGTGGAGGCCGGGGAGGCTAAAGCCGAGGAAGCGGATTGAAAAAATATCACCACAGAGACACAGAGAGCACAGAGACCATGATGGCGCCCGACGGGCGCAATCATGGTAATTTTGGCAGTTCTCTGTGTCCTCTGTGCCTCTGTGGTGAAAAGAGTTAGAGCATGGCTATGGATAATGCATCCCCCGGACAACCCAGCCTGCTGCAAGGCAACGAAGCCGTGGTGGCAGGCGCCCTGGCCGCGGGCTGCCGGTTTTTCGCCGGCTACCCCATCACCCCGGCCACCGAAATCAGCGAAGCCATGTCCTGGCGTCTGCCCGCGGTAGGGGGCACCTTCATCCAGATGGAGGACGAAATCGCCTCGCTGGGCGCGGTCATCGGGGCGTCCCTGGCCGGGGCCAAGTCCATGACCGCCACCAGCGGCCCGGGGTTTTCCCTGATGCAGGAGAACCTGGGGTTCGCCTGCGTGGCCGAAGTCCCCTGTGTCATCGTCAACGTCATGCGGGGCGGCCCCAGCACCGGGCTTCCCACCCACGTGAGCCAGGGCGACGTGCAGCAGGCCCGCTGGGGCACCCACGGCGACCACCCCATCATCGTGCTGGCCGCGGCCACCACCCGGGATTGCTTCGACCTGACGGTGACGGCCTTCAACCTGGCGGAGCGCTACCGCACCCCGGTGATCCTGCTGCTGGACGAAGTGGTGGCCCATACCCGGGAGAAGATCGTGCTGCCTCCGGCCGCCGCAGTTAAAGTGGTGGACCGGGTGCGCCCCGACATGCCGCCGGAATGGTATGTCCCTTACGCCGACACCGCCAGCGGGGTGCCCCCCATGGGCATCTTCGGGGACGGCTACCGCTACCACGTCACCGGGCTGATCCACGACGTGCACGGCTTTCCCACGGAGCGCCCCGACGAGATCGTGCCCTTTTTGGGCCGCCTCTTCCGCAAGATCAACCAGCATTTCGCGGATATTCAGCTGGTGGAGACAGAGTTGGCCGACGACGCCGAAATCCTGGTGGTGGCCTACGGCTCCGTGGCCCGCTCGGCCCAGCGGGCGGTGGCCGAGGCCCGGGACCGGGGGATCAAGGCCGGGCTGCTGAAGCTCGTCACCCTGTGGCCCTTTCCCCGGCGGCTCCTGGAACCGCTGTTGCGCCGGGTCCGGGCGGTGCTGGTGCCGGAGCTCAACCTGGGCCAAATCTCCCGGGAAGTGAAGCGGGTGAACCAGGGAATGGCCAGGATAGAGACCCTGAACCGTATCGACGGCCACCTGATAACGCCGGGGGAGATTGTGGAGCGGTTGGTGAAGATGTAGCGATCAGCGATCAGCTTTCAGCATTTAGAAATTGGCAATTTCCCCTGGTTCCAAGCTTTGTCTATGGACGAGATGAAAAAGACAAGTAGTACAGCAAGCGTAGGGTGCGTTCTACGCACCACTGAATTTCTTAAGCGTATATATTGGTGCGTAGAACGCACCCTACGTGACTCGCAAAGCTTGCCAAGCAGGAGCTTGGCAACAAAGAAGCGTTCCCAAGGAGGACCTTGGGAACGAGAGGAAAATGGACAAGTGGCACAGGCCTCCGGCCTGTGCAGCACCGGCTGGAAGCCGGTGCCACCAAGTCTTTTCTTTCATATTATAAGGTGCGATTGATGGCGGGCGCGGCGGCCCGCCCCACCAAAAACGAAAAACGAAAAACGAAAAACGAGAAGCTGAAAGCTGAAAGCTAATACCATGGCCGAAGTCACCAAACTCATCCACAAATACCTGCGCCACGAAAAGAAGTTCCCCCACGTCTGGTGCCCGGGGTGCGGCAACGGCATCGTCCTGGGGTCCCTCATCCGGGCCATCGACGCCACCGGCCTCACCAAGGACGAAATCGTCCTGGTCTCGGGCATCGGCTGCTCCGGGCGCCTCAGCGTCTACGTGGATTTCAACACCCTGCACACCACCCACGGCCGGGCCCTGACCTTCGCCACCGGGGTGAAGCTCGCCAACCCCAAGCTCCAGGTCATCGTGGTCATGGGGGACGGCGACGCCACCGCCATCGGCGGCAACCATTTCATCCACGCGGCCCGGCGCAACCTCAACCTCACGGCCATCATCATCAACAACAACGTCTACGGCATGACCGGCGGCCAGTACTCCCCCACCACCCCGTATGCGGCCCGCACCACCACCTCCCTGTACGGGCACATCGAGCACCCTTTTTCCATCGCCGAACTGGCGGTGACCGCCGGGGCAGCCATGGTGGGCCGGGGCACGGTCTACCACGCCAACCTGTTGGATGAACTTATGAAGCAGGCCATCTTGAAGCGGGGCTTTGCCGTGGTGGAGGTCATCAGCCACTGCCACACCCAGTTCGGCCTGAGAAACAAGCTGGGCGGCCCGGTGGAAATGATGCGGGCCCAGAAAGAAATGGCCGTCAGGGTGGAAAAAGCCAAAACCATGACCCCGGAGGAACTGGCCGGCAAGATCACCATCGGCGTGCTCACCGACCGGGACCTGCCCATCTATACCCAGGAATACCGCCGCATCCGGGAGGCGGCCCGGGCGGCGCTGGAAGGGAAAGGATGAACCACAGAGACGCAGAGAACCCAGAGAAACACGAAGAATTTAAATTAGGTTTGCCTTGGCTATGCCAAGGCAAACATGGATTCTCTCTGTGCCCTCTGGGCCTCTGTGGTGAAATTTACCTATGTCAACGTTACGAAATCAGATTAGCCGGCTCCGGCGGCCAGGGATTGATCCTGGCCGGGGTTATCCTGGCGGAGGCCGCCGGCCTCTATGACGGCAAGTTTGTTTGCCAGACCCAGAGTTACGGCCCCGCGGCCCGGGGCGGCGCGAGCATGGCCGAAGTGGTCATCAGCGACGTCGAAATCGATTACCCCAAGGCCATGCACCCGGACGTGCTGCTGGCCATGAACCAGAAGTCCCTGGACGCCTATGTCTTCGACCTGAAGCCCGGGGGCCTGCTCATCGTGGACGCCACCTTCGTCAGGGAAGTCCAGGAAATCCCGGACCACCAACGGGTCTTTGCCATCCCCTGCACCGAGCTGGCCCGGGACCGGCTGGGCAAGGTGATGGTCGCCAACATCGTGGCCCTGGGGGCGCTGGCGGCTTTAAGCGGCGCAGTAACGCTCAAGGCTCTGGAAAGCGCGGTACTGGCCCGGGTCCCCCGGGGCACCGAAGAGCTGAATAAAAAGGCCCTGGCCGCGGGGGTGGAGGCGGCGCAGCGGCTGCTGCGGGCGGAGCCCAAGGCCGAGCGGATTTCTGCAGAAGAAGTCGCAGGATAGGGGCATGGGGTCGGATTGTCCGAGGTCTCCAGAGTCCGGCTGGATTTTGATTATCATGGGGATGTCAGCGGTCTATTCTCAAGTTAAGTAAAAAATTAGATAATAAAAATAAGGGCTTGACGACATGTTAAAAGAAGCCATCTACAAAGTGGTCACCCGGCAGGATTTGACCGAAGCGGAAATGACTCGGGCCATGGAGGCCATCATGGAAGGCCATGCCACCGAGGCCCAGATCGGCGCCTTCATCACCGCGCTGCGCATGAAGGGCGAAACCGTGGACGAGATCACCGCCGCGGCCAAGGTCATGCGGGCCAAGGCCACCCGCATCCCGGTGAGCAACGGTCTCATCGACCTGGACCGGGACGAAATCAACGTGGAGAGGGAAACCGTGGTGGACACCTGCGGCACCGGGGGCGACGCCACCGCCACCTTCAACGTCTCCACCACCACCGCCTTCGTGGTGGCCGGCGCCGGCCTCAAGGTGGCCAAACACGGCAACCGGGCCGTCAGCTCCCGCTGCGGCTCCGCGGACGTCATCGAGGCGTTGGGGATCAATCTCGCCCTGACTCCGGAGCAGGTGGCCTGGTGTATCCTGGAGGTGGGCATCGGCTTTCTCTTCGCCCCCCAGCTCCACGGGGCCATGCGCTACGCCATCGGTCCCCGGCGGGAGGTGGGCATCCGCACCATTTTCAACGTCCTGGGGCCCCTCACCAACCCGGCCAGCGCCAACGTCCAGGTGCTGGGGGTCTATGACCCCGGGCTCACGGAGCCCCTGGCGCAGGTTTTGGGGAAACTGGGGGGCAAGAGCGCCTTCGTGGTGTACGGCGAAGGCTCCTTTGATGAAATCAGCATCGTGGGCCCCACCCGGGTGAGCCAGCTGCAGGACGGGAAAGTTTCGACCTACAACATCGCACCGGAAGATTTCGGCCTCCAAAGGGCCACGCTGGCGGAGATCAAGGGGGGCGACGTTTTTGAGAACGCCCGCATCGTGCGCGCCGTGCTGGAAGGGGAGGGGGGGCCCCGGGAGGATATGGTGGCCCTGAACGCGGCCGCGGCCTTCATCGCCGCGGGCCTGAGCCCGGACTTCCCCCATGGCATCAAGCTGGCCCAAAAAACCATCCGCAGCGGCAAGGCCCTGAAAAAATTGAACGAATTGATCGCCAAGAGCAAGTCGTTTAACAGTGAGTAGTGAGCGGTGAGCAGCGAGCAGTGAGAGGAGAGCGGTGAGCGATTGGCAGTTAGCAGCTGCCGTAATTGCACCGCATTAAATGGGCTCCTCTAACCTTGAACCTTGAACCTTGAACTTTTCAGGACAGAATGGATTTTTTTAAAGCTGTAAGCTGACTGCTGACAGCTGAAAGCTAACACCTGAAAGCTCTCGACCATGGACTTTCTATCAAAAATCGTCAATCAGAAACTGGAGGATAACTTGGGGCTATTTAATGCCATTGACGAGATCCAGGCCGCCATCGCCCGCCGGCCCCCACCCCGGTCCCTGAAGGCGGCCCTGGCAGGGCGGCGGCCCGCCATCATTGCGGAAGTGAAACGGGCCTCCCCCTCCAAGGGGGAATTCGCCATGGGCTGGGACCCGGTGGAACTGGCCCGCCTCTATCAGGAAAACGGCGCCGCGGCCGTCTCGGTGCTTACTGAAACCCATTACTTTAAGGGTGATCCGGACTTCATCCGGCGCATCCGTCCGGTGGTGGAATTGCCCCTGCTGCGCAAGGACTTCATCCTGGAGCCCATCCAGGTTTACGAGACCGCGGCCCTGGGGGCTGACGCCCTGCTGCTCATCGTGACCATATTGGAACCGGGGCAGCTTCGGGCCCTGCTGCTCCTGACCCGCTCCCTTAACCTGGAGGCCCTGGTGGAGGTTCACACGAAGGAGGAAATGGCCACCGCCCTGGCCGTGGGGGCGCAGGTGATCGGCATCAATGCCCGGAACCTGCACACCTTTGCGATGTATCCGGACCGGGCCCTGGAACTGGCTCCCCTGGCGCCTCCGGAGGTGACCCTGGTGGTGGCCTCGGGGATCAAGGACCCGGGCCGACATGGAGAGATACGAGGCCGCCGGCATCAAGGCTTTTCTCATCGGCGAAACGTTGGTTGTCTCGGATAATCCAGGAAAGAAGCTAAGGGAGTTTATAGGAGAATAAATATCTGATATTAGAAATTGACTAAAACGCTATTATGCAGACGCAAATAAAAAATGAACGACTTTATTATCTGGACTGGCTGAGAGTGTTTGCAGTTATGCTATTAATTCCCTATCACACTGGTATGATATTTTCGAATTGGGATTTCCATATAAAAAACGATGTCACCAGCACAGGAATTACTATTATTAATGGATTTATCGATAACTGGCATATGCCCTTGTTTTTCCTTTTAGCAGGAGCTTCCACCTGGTTTGCATTAAACAAACGTCCCGCTGTGGCCTACTTAAAGGAACGCTTTCTGCGACTTATTGTTCCCCTGGTATTTGGTATAATGATAATTGTTCCACCCCAAACATTTTTTGAGAGAGTTCAGAAGTCAGAGTTTAGCGGCAATTATTTTGATTTTTATTCTCAGCTTTTCAATGGCTTTTACCCTAAAGGCAATTTGACCTGGAATCACCTTTGGTTCTTGTTCTACCTTTTCGTTATCTCTGTAGCCGTTCTTCCATTAATATTGAGTTGGAAATCAGGCAGAGGGGCATCCTTCATAGAAAGCTTTTGTACCTGGTTGGCGAAAGGTCACCGCATTTTTTTACTATTTATTCCGCTTGCCATAATCCAGATGACGTTAAAAGTCGCATTTCCAGGACCGCAGAATATTGTATCGGATTGGGCGCGTATTTTGTTCATGGTAGTTATTTTTTTGTATGGTGT
The DNA here is from genome assembly GCA_963790655.1 of uncultured delta proteobacterium. GTDB lineage: Bacteria > Desulfobacterota > Desulfobaccia > Desulfobaccales > 0-14-0-80-60-11 > DASWLF01. Next base: position 42,131 of record CAWBPT010000010.1, read on the forward strand.
CCTGTTCTACATATTTCCCTGGTTTCGGGAATCCCTGGAAAGAAATATTGGTGTAGCGTTTGCTACAGGCGTGGCTATTTCCACCTTTATCATTATCATGTATCTTTTAAAATACAAATTCGTTTTTGGTTATAACCTTCCAAATCTACTTAAACTGGGTATTAATTCGTTGGCGACATTGTGCTGGTTAATCGTATTATTGGGTTTCTCGCAGCGCAACTTAAACTTCGGGAATCGTTTCCTGGAATATGCAAGCGAAGGTGTGCTGGCTTTTTATATTCTGCATCAGACTATTATAATATTCTTGGGCTACTACATCGTGAATACAGATTTGTCGCTCATTGTTAAGTATACCTTCATCAATTTATCTTCTTTCGTTCTGATTGCGGCGATTTATGAAACTACCGTGAAACGGTTTGGTGTGTTGCGTGTTCTGTTTGGCATGCGATTCTATGCAAAAAACTAAAATTAGTGACAGTCCTGTCCCGTTATTAAGGTGAGCGGAAAAGATATTACTTCCCCCTCACCCTAACCCTCTCCCCCAATGGGGGAGAGGGGATAAAGATGGAATTACTTTGATGCTCCTATTAATAACTGATTAAAAAAAGTCCCTGTATCTCTTAGAATGGTTTTGGCATAATTTAATAAAACAAAGGGATTTAGGGCTATGGCCATTGTAACACCATCTTTATCAGGATTATGGCATGGTGAGAATAAAAATCTGCGGCATCACTAATCTGGAAGACGCACTTTTGGCCGCGGAGCTGGGGGCCGACGCCCTGGGGTTTATCTTTTATCCCCCCAGCCCTCGAAAGGTGGCGCCGGAAGAGGCCCGGGCCATCATTGGGCAACTGCCTCCCTTCGTCACCACGGTGGGGGTGTTCGTGGACGAGGACGCGGACCTCGTGCGGGAGACGGCCGCCCGGCTGGGCCTGGATTGGGTGCAGCTCCATGGGCTGGAGAGCCCCGAATACTGCCGCAGCCTGGGACGCCGGGTGATCAAGGGCTTCCGCATTGAGGACGAAAGACTCCCTCGCCGCCCTGGCGGCTTACCGGGGCGCGGCCCAGGCCCTGCTCCTGGATACCTATAGAAAAGGGCAGACCGGCGGCACCGGAGAAACCTTCGACTGGCGCCTGGCCAACGAGGCGAAGGCATACGGCCCCATCATCCTGTCCGGCGGCCTGACGCCCTATAACGTGGCCCAGGCCATCGCCACCGCCCAACCTCAGGCCGTGGACGTGGCCAGCGGCAGCGGAGGTGGCCCAGGAAAGAAGGATGCCGAGAAGCTCAGAAAGTTTTTCGAAGCGGTAAGAGAAGTTCGATATCTTTAAGTAAGGGTCCGGAGAATGCAATATAATGACAAGGTATTTATGATTCAATTCCCGATAGTAAAGCGCTTCGTTTATCACTTAGTGTACTATAGGGTGCTGAATAAAGCATATCACAATCGCAATCTCAAATGTGAATTTTGGACTCATACTATTGATGCGCATCTCCTTCAAGCAGCAAGCTATTGGTGCATGGTATTCGGTTCGCATCGATGCAACCCTACACACTGGAAAAAGCTGTCAAAAAGAAATTCTGATAGCTTGAAAGAAGTTTCCGTGATGGTCTTCAAGCCAAAACTGGCTTAAATTTTGCTGAGTGGGAAAAGTATTGGAAAGAAATGACCAAATTTCGTAATGAATACGCAGCACATCGAGAGCTAACTTTTACCAAACCGATCCCGAATTTCGATATTGCTCTAAAAATTGCATATTACTACGATAATTGGATTAGAGAAATCATTTCCCCTGATATATTTGAGGAGCCTTCATTAGAGCAGAGTAAATCTGAGTTGCAGCAGAAGGCGGTGTCAATTGTTGATAATCTTATTAAGCATAACACGGAGAGTCTATAAAACTGGGAGGAAATTTTTGTGTTACCAGACAAACATGGCAGGTTTGGGCGGTATGGGGGCCGGTTTGTGCCGGAGACCCTGATGCCGGCCCTGTTGGAGTTGGAGGAGGCGTATCGCAGGATCAGCCGGGACAGTGCCTTCAAGGAGGAATTGGCCTGGTATTTAAAGGATTATGTGGGCCGGCCCACCCCCCTTTATTTCGCCCGGCACCTGACCGCGGAGTTGGGCGGCCCCCAGATTTACATCAAGCGGGAGGACCTGGCGCACACCGGGGCCCACAAGATCAACAATACCCTGGGCCAGGGGCTGCTGGCCCGGCGCATGGGGAAGATTAGGCTCATCGCCGAGACCGGGGCCGGCCAGCACGGGGTGGCCACCGCCACGGTGGCGGCCCTGCTGGGGCTAACTTGTGACATCTACATGGGCACCGAAGACATCCGCCGCCAGCGCCTCAACGTCATCCGCATGCGTCTCTTGGGCGCCAAGGTGGTGCCGGTGGAATCCGGCAGCCGGACGCTCAAGGACGCCATGAACGAAGCCATCCGGGATTGGGTCACCAACGTGCGCCACACCCACTACGTCCTGGGCTCCGTGGGGGGGCCGCACCCTTACCCCATGATCGTCCGGGATTTCCAGTCCGTCATCGGCCGGGAAGCCAAAGCGCAACTCAAACGGCACGCCGGGCGCCTGCCCAACTGCCTGGTAGCCTGCGTGGGCGGCGGCAGCAACGCCATGGGGCTCTTTCACCCCTTTTATGACGACCCGGTGCGGTTCGTGGGGGTGGAGGCCGCGGGCCACGGCCTGGCCAGCCACCACCACTCCGCCACCCTGGTGGTCGGCACCGTGGGGGTGCTCCATGGGGCCTACAGCTACCTCTTACAAGACCCCTGGGGCAACATCCAGGAGGCCCATTCCCTGGCCCCGGGCCTGGATTATCCCGGGGTGGGGCCGGAGCACTCTTTCTTCAAAGACACGGGCCGGGCCGAATACGTGGCGGTGACCGACGCCGAGGCCCTGGAGGGCTTCCAGTTGCTCTCCCGCACCGAAGGCATCCTGCCCGCCCTGGAGTCCGCCCACGCCATTGCTTACCTCCGGCGCCTGGCGCCGGAATACTCCGCCGACGACATCATCATCGTCAATCTCTCCGGCCGGGGCGACAAAGACGTGGACGCGGTGGCCGAAGCCCTGGAGGTGTCCGGTGACGCGGATTGAGAAGACGTTCAAGCGGCTGAAAGCCAAGGGCGAGAAGGCCCTCATCCCGTTTATCACCGCGGGCGACCCGGATCTGGCTACCACCCGGGCCCTGGCCCTCACCATCGCGGCGAGGGGCGCGGACCTGCTGGAGCTGGGCATCCCTTTTTCCGACCCTCTGGCCGACGGCCCCACCATCCAGGCGGCCAGCAACCGGGCGGTGCAAGGCGGGGTGCACCTTACCGACGTCCTCAAACTGGCAGGGGAACTGCGCCGGGAGACGGATATTCCCCTCATCCTCATGGGCTATTACAATCCCATCCTCCAGTACGGCCTGGAACGCACCGCCAGCGAAGCCGCGGCCCGGGGGGTGGACGGCTTCATCATCCCGGACCTGCCGCCGGAGGAGGCCGGCCCCTGGCGGGTGGCGGCCACCAAAGCCGGAGTGGACCCCATCTTCCTGGCCGCGCCCACCAGCGGGGCGGCGCGTATCAAGCACACGGGGCGCCTTACCAAAGGGTTCCTCTATTACGTCTCGGTCACCGGCATCACCGGGGCCCGCACCGAACTCCCCGCGGACCTGGTTGCCGCATTGAAGGAAGTGCGCGCCCTGGTGCAATGCCCCCTGGCCGTGGGCTTCGGCATCTCCACCCCGGCGCAGGTGGCCAATCTCGCCCCTTACGTGGACGCCGTGGTGGTGGGCAGCGCCATCGTGGCCCGGGTGGCGAAGCTGCAAGAGAAGGGATTAGAGAAGCTACTCCTTGAAGTCGGCGATTTCATCGCCGCCCTCAAGGAGCCCCTGCGGGGGAAGTAGAAGAAGTTGAGGGGAGGGCCGGGGGACGAGAGTCCCCCGCCCTCCCCTCAAACTCCCCTCCCAGCCCCCTGAAATGGAACCTGGGAAGGCGGGACCTTCGGCCCCGACTTCCCAGGCTTAAAATGTAGGGTGCGCCTTCTGCGCACCATAACCGCATTCTACAAGTATCCGGAAATCAACAAATCTTGACCGATACGGCGGAAGGCAAGGTCTCTTGCCCTTGGGGCGTCTTTCAGCCGGGCCACCCCCCGCCCCCCCAGGACCCCGGGGGCCTCTTTGCCGCCCAGGAACAGGGGGGCGTAGAAGAAGTAAAACTTGTCCACCAGCTTCGCCTCGAAGAAGGCGCCCAGGACTTGGGCGCCGCCTTCCACCAGGAGGCTTTGTACCTGGCGGCGGCCCAGGAGTTCCAGCAGGGGCTTCAGGGCGACGCGGCCCGCGGCCGGGCCGAATTCATCCCCACCTGCGGCCGGCAAGACCAGCACCTCGGCCCCCAGGTCCTTCAAGGCCCTGATCTTATCTTTGGGGGCGCTCTCGGTGCAGGCCACCCAGGTGGGGGCCGGGGAGTCCAGGTGCAGGAGGCGGGCGGTCAGGGGGATGCGCAAGCGGCTGTCCAGGATTATCCGGATGGGGTCTTTGTAAGGCGGTTTTCGTTTTTCGGTTTTCGGTTTTCGTGTAATTCAGAAAATTGGCGATTCTCGCTGGCTTCCTCTGAAAGAACAGCCGGGGGCGGCTGTTCTACATTTATGATCGGTCTTTCCGCACCCTGCACAGGCGGGAAGCCTGTGCCACTATAACCATAAGGGGTTGGGGGAGGGGGATTGGGGGAGGGGGCAGGGGGTTCCCACAGGCGAGACGCCTGTGCTACCGGCCCCTGGCCCCCTCTCCCGAATTCCTTTCCTCTCCCTCCCGCCAACCTCGTGGTGAGCTGCGGGTCGTCGGCGAGCACGGTGTCGATGCCCACCAGGATGGCGTCGCACTCATGGCGCAGGCGGTGGCCGTAGGCCCGGGCCTTCTCCCCGGTGAGCCACTGGCTCTCGCCCGTGGCGGTGGCGATCTTGCCGTCCAGGGAGCAGGCCGCCTTGGCGATGACCAAGGGGAGGCCCGTTTCCACCCATTTAAACCAGGCTTCGTTCAAACGCCGGGCCTGCGGCTCCAGCAGCCCCGTTTCCACTTCCACCCCGTGGGCGGCCAGAAAAGCCGCGCCGCCTCCCGCGACTTGCGGGTTGGGGTCCCGGGTGGCCAGGATCACCCGGCGCACCCCGGCCGTGAGGACGGTGCGGCTGCAAGGCGGGGTGCGGCCCTGGTGGTTGCAGGGCTCCAGGGTCACGTACAGGTCGGCTCCCCGGGCCGCGTCCCCGGCCTGGCGCAGAGCCTCCACTTCAGCATGGGGCGCCCCATAACGGCGGTGGTACCCCCGGCCCACAAGCTCACCGTCTTGCACCACCACCGCGCCCACCATGGGGTTGGGGGAGACCCAGCCGGCCCCCCGGGCCGCCAGCCTCAGGGCCAGCTTCATGTAAGTTGCGTCAATGGAATTCATAAAAAAGATTCACCACAGAGGCACAAAGAGCACAGAGATTCACAGAGATGTTTAAAGTGGCGGGTTACCCCGCCCTTTTAAATCATTTTTTTCTGTGTCCTTTGTGTCTCTGTGGTGAGAATATTTTATTCGCCCTTCTCCTCTTTCTTGGAGGCCAGGAGGTGGCGGATTTCTTCCATGAAGTCGGTGGCGTCGGTGAAGTGGCGGTACACCGAGGCAAACCTCACGTAGGCCACTTCGTCCCACTGGCGCAGCTCAGCCATGACCCGCTCCCCGATCCAGGTGGAGGCCACTTCCCGCTGGCCGCTCTCCAGCATCTCCCGTTCCAGGGCGTCCAGGAAATTTTCGATGGCGTCGATGGAGACCGGCCGCTTTTCGCAAGCCTTGGTGATGCCCTCGTAGAGCTTGGAGCGCTGGAAGGGTTCCCGGCGCCCGTCCTTTTTGACGACCAGGGGCATGGTCTCCTCCACCTGTTCGTAGGTGGTGAAGCGCCGGGTGCAATGGAGGCATTCCCGCCGCCGCCGGATGGCGTTGGCCTCCCGGCTGGGCCGGGAATCGATGACCTTGTTGTTGGTGCTGTGGCAGTAAGGGCAGCGCATGGGCTTATTTTCTAATAAAAATAGTTAAATAGCAAATGATACCAGGTCGGGTGTGGGTCTTTCTGAAAGAAGAAAATATGGGTACAGGATTCGGAGAGCGTAAGACCTGAAAGGGCAAACAGAAAACAGAAAACAGAAAACAGACAGAAACAGAAAACTTATAACTATACCCGAACCCTGGAGGCGCGCGGCGAGGGATTTTCCACCAACCATTCTTCGGCGAACAGGGGGAAGTGGTGGCAGAAGTCCCGCACCTGGGCCTCCAGTCGGCTCAAGCGGGCCTGGTCCCGGTGAGCGGTGAGGGCCTGGTGCATGAAGTCGGCGATGATTGCCATCTCGGGCTCCTTCATGCCCCGGGTGGTCAGGGCGGGGGAGCCCAACCGGATGCCGCTGGTGATGGTGGGCGATCGCTTGTCAAAGGGAATGGAGTTTTTGTTCACGGTGATGCCGGCCAGGTCCAGGGCCTCTTCGGCCTCTTTGCCGGTGAGCCCCGCGGGGGTCAGGTCCACCAGGATCAGGTGGGTGTCGGTGCCCCCGGACACCAGGCGGTAGCCCCGCTTTGTGAACTCCCGGGCCAGGGTGCGGGCGTTGGCTACGATCTGCTCCTGGTAGCGCTTGAAAGAGGGCGCCAGGGCCTCTTTGAAGGCCACGGCCTTGGCCGCGATGATGTGCATCAAGGGGCCCCCCTGCATGCCCGGAAAGATCTGGCTGTCCAGGGCCTTGCCGTATTTCTCCTGGGCCAGGATGAGGCCGCCCCGGGGGCCCCGCAGGGTCTTGTGGGTGGTGGAGGTGACAAAGTCGGCCACCGGCACCGGATTGGGGTGGACGCCCGCGGCAATCAATCCCGCAATGTGGGCCATGTCCACCAGCAGGTAGGCCTCTATTTCCCGGGCGATCTCGGCGAACCGGTTGAAATCCAGGACCCGGGGGTAGGCGCTGGCCCCGGCGATAATCATCTTGGGGCGGTTTTGCCGGGCTATCTCCGCCACTTTGTCAAAATCGACTTCCTCGGTTTGCCGGTCCACCCCGTAAGTGACGGTGCGGTACAGGCGGCCGGAAAAGTTCACCGACGCCCCGTGGCTCAGGTGTCCTCCATGGGCCAGGTCCATGCCCATGATGGTGTCCCCCACCTTGAGGAAGGAAAAATAGACGGCCATGTTGGCCTGGGTGCCGGAATGGGGTTGGACGTTGGCGAAGGAGGCCCCGAACAACTCCTTGACCCGGCTCAAGGCCAGGTTTTCCGCGGTGTCCACGAACTCGCAGCCGCCGTAAAAGCGGCGGCCCGGATAGCCTTCGGCGTACTTGTGGGTCAGGATGGAGCCCTGGGCCTGGAGCACCGCGGCGCTGACAAAATTCTCCGACGCGATCATCTCCAATTTATGCAGTTGCCGCTGCAACTCCCGCTCGATAACCGCGTAAATCTGAGGATCAGTGCGGGCCAGGTCGTCCATACAATCCATTACGCGGCTCCTGATGGCAGGTGTGCCCCTTGGGTGAGGCGCTCCAGGAGGTCCAGGCGTTCCTGGTGGCGGCCGCCTTCGAAGGGGGTCGTGAGCCAGGTGCGCACAATCTCTTTGCCCAGGTCCGGCCCGATAACCCGCCCCCCCATGACCAGTAAATTGGAGTCATTGTGGCGACGGCTCATCATGGCCGTATAGATATCATGGCAAAGGGCCGCCCGGATGCCGGAGAAGCGGTTGGCCACGATGCTCATGCCCAGGCCGGTGCCGCAGATCAGAATCCCCCGGCAGTGGGGCCGCGCCAGGATGGCGTCCACCACCCTTTTCCCGTAAAGGGGGTAGTGCACCGATTCATCGGGGCTGGCGCAGCCTAGATCGGTAACCGTGGCCTTAAGTTCCTGTAAAAGCTTGAAGATTTCTTTTTTCAGGTGATAGCCGGCGTGATCACAGGCAACGGCGATGATTTCCGGCTCAGGAGGCCCGGGCGTTGACGAAACTGATGACATCCTGGACGGTCCTCAACTTTTCGGCTTCTTCGTCGGCGATTTCCATGCCGAATTCCTCTTCCATGGCCATGATCAATTCCACCAGGTCCAGGGAGTCGGCCCCCAGGTCATCCACGAACACTGCTTCGGGGGTGACCTCGGAGCGCTCCACGCCCAATTTGTCCACGATTATATCAATCACCTTCTCTTCGATTGCACCCATCGACAAACGTCCTCCTCATTTTTTAAACCATCAACATGCCGCCGTTTACATGGATCACCTGGCCGGTGATGTAAGCCGAATCTTCGGAAGCCAGAAAAGTCACGGCCCGGGCCACTTCCTCGGGAGTGCCGAAGCGGCTCAGGGGGATCAGGGCCAGCATCTGGGCCTTGACATTCTCCGGTAAGGCCTCGGTCATCTCGGTTTGGATGAAACCCGGGGCCACGGCGTTGACCGTGATGTTGCGGGAAGCCAGCTCCCGGGCCACGCTCTTGGTAAGCCCGATGAGCCCCGCCTTGGAAGCCACGTAGTTGGCCTGGCCGGGGTTGCCCATCACCCCTACCACCGAAGCGATATTGATGATGCGCCCGTAACGCTGCTTGACCATGGCCTTGCTCACGGCCCGGATGCAGTTGTAAGCGCCCTTGAGATTGACGGAGAGCACTGCATCCCATTCTTCTTCTTTCATGCGCAGGATGAGGTTGTCCCGGGTAATGCCGGCGTTGTTCACCAGGAGGTCCAGGCGGCCGCTTTCCTTGAGGATGGCGTCCACCGCCTGGGTCACCGCCGCGGCGTCGGCCACGTTGAATTCCACCAGGCGGGCCAGGGCGCCCCTGGCCTCCACCTCCTGCTGGGTGGCGGCCGCGTCCTCTCCCAGGGCCACATCGTTGAGATAGATGGTCCACCCGGGGCCGGCCAGGGAAAGGGCGATGGCCCGGCCGATACCCCGGGCCCCACCGGTTATTAAAGCTACTCGGTTGGTGTCGCTCATCCCATTAAACCAGGGTCCCTTTGAATCAGATACCCCTTGCTTATCAATAACCCGTCATTTCCCGGTGGCGCCGGCGTCCCGCCGGGGCCGGCGCAGATAAAAGCCTGCGGGGCTCCGCCCTCATGGTTTGACAGGACCCCGGCAGGCGGTGGCAGCCTCGGGCGGCCGTTAATCTTGGAGCCGCCGCCGGCAACCGCGCCCTCCTCCCAATCACATTCCCTAAATGTAATTAAATAAAACGAATTTCAAGAAATTGAAAGGGGTTTATTATACTTTTTTTCACATTTGCTTCGGTCCCGACCCGCCCCAATCATTGGCCGGCACCTTAAATGATATCTCGTTGGCCCGTTCTCAAGTTCCGCTTGGGAACCGGCAAAAAAACTCTATGGTGGCACAGGCTTCCAGCCTGTGCAGCCGTAGGCTGAAGCCTGCGGCTACCGTCACCCTTGGGGCCGGCAAGGGCAAATGCTTCCCGGAAATCATTGGCCCCTGCCATACCGCCCCGCCCCACAGATCGCTTTACAGCCCCCGGTCTTTCTTGATCTCCTGGATCAGGGCCGGGACGATCTCGAACAGGTCCGCCACCAGTCCCACATCCGCCACCTGGAAGATGGGCGCCTGGGGGTCCTTGTTGATGGCCACGATGAAATCCGCGGACTGCATCCCCACCAGGTGTTGGGCCGCGCCGGAAATGCCGCAGGCGATGTAGAGCTTGGGAGACACGGTCTTGCCGGTCTGGCCGATCTGGTGGGCGTAAGGGATCCAGCCCGCGTCCACCGCGCCCCGGGTGGCGCCCACCGCGCCCCCTAAGAGGTCGGCCAGTTCCTCCAGCAGGCGGAAGTTTTTGGCCTCCTTCAAACCCCGGCCGCCGGCGACGATGACCTCTGCGCCGACCAGCGCCACCCGCTCTTTGATCTCGGCCACGGTGGCCACAAAGCGGCTGCGGGCGGGCGAGTCCAGGGCCGCCAACTCCACCGGGACCACCTGGCCCCCGGGTTCGTCCTCCGGGGGCGCGCCTTAAAGACCCCGGGTCGGGCGGTGGCCATCTGGGGGTAGGTGCGGGGCGTGATGATGGTGGCCATGATGTTGCCGCCGAAGGCCGGCCGGGTCTGGAGCAGCAGGCGTTTCTCCATATCCAGGGCGAAGGCGGTGCAGTCCGCGGTGAGGCCGGTCTTCAACGCCGCGGCCACCCGGGGGATGAAGGCCCGGCCCAGATAGGTGGCCCCGGCCAGGATGATTTCCGGCTGGAACTTTTGGGCCAGCTCCGTCAGGGCCGCGGCGTAGGGCTCTTCCAGGAAATCCTTGAGCCGCGGGTGCTCCGCCAGGTAGACCTGGTGGGCCCCGGCGGCCAGCAGGGCCGGCGCCAGGTGGGCCACGCCGTCGCCGAAGAGCACCGCGGCGACCTTGGCTTTCAGCTCCTGGGCCAGACGCCGGGCTTCCCCCAGGAGCTCCAGGGTCACCGGCGCCAGGACGCCGCCTCGCTGCTCCGCAAAGACCCAGATGCCGTCCGGCGGCAGCCCCAGGCGGGGGGCCGGACCTGCCATCTCCGGCAGCGCCAGGGCCTCCACCTCGCAGACCTCCACGCAGGCGCCGCACAGGTTGCAGCCCTCGCCGATGACCAGGGTCTCACCCTCCAGCTTCAGGACCCCGAAGGGACAGACCTCCACGCACTGGCCGCAGGCGATGCATTTTTCGGAATAAAGAATCAGGCTCATTTTGAAATACAGTTTTAGGTTTTTAGTTTTTGGTTTTTGGTAGGGCGGGCCTCTGTGCCCGCCACATTTAGAAGAACCGGTAGCACAGGCGTCTCGCCTGTGCCGGCGCAGGTTTTTGTAAGTGCCTGCGGCTACATTTAAAGATTAGCGATCCACCGTGCTCAATATCCGGGTCTTTTTCTTCAAGGTCCTGATAGTCAGATAAATGACCAGGCTGACGAAAAAGATCATCTAGCCAGGTTTTATCTAAAAATAAAGTGCCACTTTGCAGGCTTTGTTTGATTATTGCTAAAACCGTAAATGATGAAATCGTGGCAAAAAAGCTCGAATATTCTCTATTCAAGGCCGCTTTCCAAGAAAACGACAGCTCCGACGGTTGCCAATGCTTAAATTGGGGAATAATGACGGGAGTTTTTTCGGCCCAATCTAAGAAAGTTGCCCCGAACTTTTCCCGCAAAAAACTTTCTTCGGCAAAGATGATTCTTTCATAGAACAGGGTGAAGCTTAAAATAACGAGGAGAATCACCCACCAGATCTGAATAAACAGGGCCAACCCCAGCCAGATAATGAAATTACCCAGATAAAGGGGGTTCCGGACTGCGGAATAGAGCCCGGTGGTGTTCAAGGTTTCCGCCACCTGCCATCGGGTGTTGCGGCCCGAAGTGCCCCGGGGGGCGAAACCTACGGTATAAGCCCGAATGGCCAGGCCTACGAAGGAGACCGCCAGGCAGAGTAACCCCCAGGCCACCCCGGTTTGGGGAGTCGCCGAACTGCTGGGACTACTGAGCAAGGCGGCGACGAACAGGGCCCCCATGGCCAACGGTAAATAGCTCCGCCACCGGAAAAACCGGTCTCCCGTGCGCTCGAAGTCTTCTTGTAAGGCCATTTATAAGCCACAATTCCTAACTAACTTGTGCTATTAATGCTTTAATTATTTTTATTGTTTTTTTTGCTCTAAAAATATTTTTTAGAAAATCTATTAAATCAATTTCATTATCTATTTTTATTGTACCCTTTCGGTCAGGATAAAACTCATCTTCAATGTCTTTATCAATTTCAAAAAAATATATTGGATATAAAAAAATATCATGAGCAATGCTAAACAATTTATAACGATAATTTAACGCTTGGGCTACTAAGTAAAAATTATATTGAAGGGGAGGAGATTCATAACCTTTAAACAAACCATTATCAAATAGCGATACTTTCCTAATAACATCATTTTTATCAATTTCGGCCATTACCATATAATTAGTCTTTTCTTGCAATTTAGATGCATATTCTTTAATTATCCATCTCGGATTGTTACCCGGAGCCATTTCGCCGAAATCAGGCCATAAATCTTCCATTGTTATTCTCCTTTTAAAGGTTGAGCTTGAAATAAATAGGCAAGTGGTCAGATACAAGATTAACGTTTGGCAATCCAGAAGGAGTAAGAAATGATATATCCCCATCTGATGTAATTATCATTAATTCAGAATTATCAAATTCATTTATCAAATCTGGCCTTATTAATACTTGATCAAATATATTCCAAAATAATGTTATTTGCTCTGAACTATGATAATAATATGTTCCAGGCGGCCCAGAAGAACAATCTCCGAATAATCCCCACATTGGGTTATAAAAAAATTGATATTCTCTTCCTTGAACTATTCTGCTCTTTCTAATAGCCACATTTTTACTATTAACAGCATGTAAACCCATTGCACTAATTATACCATTTTCAAAAGGATTCATATTAAAATCACCAACTAATATTGTTCTTGAATGACCTATATTATCTTCAGCTTTTTTAGATCAGCAGGGATTTTAACTCGTTCAAAAGTTCCGGCTTGAACTATTATTGCCAAGCTCTGCTTGGAAAATGATTATGCAACTCTAAATAACGTTAGCCCCGCGCCATTTCAATGTCGAATGGTTAATCTATCATTTTCATATATGGGTTTTATATATTTATAATTAAATTTAGTAAAAATATGTATCTTTTCACAGCCTATTCCTGGGGAGTAATAATATTTTTGTTTTGCATTAGATGTATTTAATTCTGAAAGTAATTCGTAAGGGTTGAATGATAATTCAACAAACATAAACACATCGACTTTATATTTAATCGTAAGTCTACAAATAATTTTTTGCAATGGCTTTCCATTTAAATTCCAAAAAAGAAAAGATACTATAATTTTAAATTTTAAATAAATCTTTTAACCGCTGCCAGAGACGGGCGGCCAGCTCCCCGGGGGCGCCTTCCCAGGTTTCGGACTGGCCCCGGGCCGGCGGCGGAAAGACCTTCACCACCTGGGTGAAGGAGCCGGCCAGGCCCACCTGTTCCGGGGGCAGCCCCAGGTCGGCCAGGCCCCACACCGGGATGGGCTCTTTTTTGGCCTTCAGCTTGGCCTTGAAGGACGGCACCCGGGGCTCGTTGATTTCCTTGACCACCGTGATGAGGGCCGGGAGAATCACCTCCACCGCGTCGTAGCCGTGGTCCAGCAACCTCTCCACGGTGAGGGCCCCGTCCGCGCCGAAGGTGAGCTGGCGGGCCCAGGCCGCATAGGGGATGTTCAGCACGGTGGCCAGCATGGGGCCCACCTGGGCGGTGTCGCCGTCGATGGCCTGCTTGCCGGTAAAGATGAGGTCGGCGCCCCCCAGTTTGTCGATGGCTTTCGCCAGCGTTAGGGCGGTGGCCCAGGTGTCGGCCCCGGCAAAGGCCCGGTCGGACAAAAGCACTGCGGCATCAGCGCCATAACCCAAGGCCTCGCGCAAGGCCGCTTCGGCCTGGGGCGGCCCCATGGTGAGCACCGTCACCTGGCCGCCCCGGGCGTCCTTCACCCGCAGGGCCTCCTCCAGGGCGTAGAGATCAAAGGGATTGATGATGGCCGCAATCCCTTCCCGCTTCAGGGTGTGGGTCACCGGGTCCAGGCGCACTTCCTGGGTTTCGGGGACTTGTTTGATGCAGACGATTATGTTTAGCATTTATATATTTAATTGTTAAAAAAGAGCTTTTCTTTTTACTTTTGGAGTGCCTTTTTCCTTATATTCCAACAAAGCATCATGCGAATATCCTGATGCGCTAGGAATATTATCTAACATTAATTCTAAGTGATTTAATCGAGTTATAACCATATTCAATTGGTCTTGGTCAATTGCATTTCCTTTCGCTATTTCCGCCGAGAAGCACCTCAAGATCACCCTGCATCGTATATACATTTTTAAAAATCATATCAAGGAATTGATGCGCAATTACAGGTTGATAGAAAAATGGTTCATTTTATCAACCCTCTGTGACTAAACCTTGTAATATTGATATTATTTCAGCATTACTCTTCTCTAATGGGTTATCACTTTGCCGCAATGATTGCAAATCTATTGCAACAGTTATGGGAGTGTCAATATCTGAAGGGTCTTTAAAACTTCGAAACCGAGTGTATTTGTCTTACCAATTCTTCTTTGCAACGGGCGGCGCTATCCAAGTCATGATGGTCAACTTGAATCGTTCTGCTTTGGGAGACATCAAAAGGAATTGGTTCACCTATCTGAATTATCTGAACACAGGGTTTCCTAACGGCATGTCGAACAGCAAGCTCATAAAATACGTTTGGATTTCGCCCAAGTTAAATCCGCAATTACAAGAGGATCTTCGACCAAATGCTGAATCACTTGTGACGTAATCATGCCTGGTTCTGATATCGTATCGGCTCTGACAGCCTTATAACCGCATTCTTTGGCAGCAGGAGTTATGATGTGCTTAAGAACTTGATCAGATCGACGTCTAATCTCGGTCCCTTCTTCTCCGATTGGTGAAATAACAAAACAAATCCTTTCCTCTTGGTCGGACATAAATAGGCTCCTAGTTTTAATTATCTAAATTATGCTGAGAAAAACCCTTGCTCGTCCCCAAGCTCCCCCTTGGGGACGCAATTTTAATCGAAGCTCCGCTTCGAAATCTTTCCAAAGCAGGAGCTTTGGACAAAAGGTACGTTCCGAAGCAGGAGCTTGGGAACGAGGGCATTCTAACTGGCCCCTGACCCCTAACCCCTGGTCACTATTTCTTCCTGGAATATTCCTTGTTCAGCGCCAGGCCGATGATGTTGCGCATGATCTGGTTGGTGCCTTCGTAGATCTGGAGGATCTTGGCGTCCCGCATCATCTTTTCCACCGGGTATTCCCGCATGTAGCCGTGGCCGCCCATGACCTGCACCGCGTCCACGGTCACCTGCATGGCCATGTCGGTGGGGAAGAGTTTGGCCATGGCCCCTTCCTTGGAAAAATCCTTGGGCTTGGAGTCGATGTAGCGGGCCACCGTGTAGACCAGGGCCCGGGCCGCCTCGACCTTGGTGGCCATGTCGGCCAGCATATGCTGTACCGCCTGGAAGGCGAAGATGGGTTGGCCGAACTGCTGGCGTTCCTTGGCGAAGCCGGCGGCCTCGTCCAGGGCGCTTTGGGCCAGGCCCACCGCCAGGGACCCCGCCCCGGGCCGGGCCAGATCCAGGGTCTTCATGGTGACGATGAAGCCCATGCCTTCCTTGCCCAGCAGGCGGTCCGCCGGGATGCGGCAGTCCTCCAGGATAATTTCCCGGGTGACGGAGGCCCGGATGCCCATCTTTTTTTCTTTCTTGCCGAAGGAGATCCCCGGGTCGCCCTTTTCCACCAGAAAGGCGGAGGCCCCCCGGGCGCCCTTGGTGCGGTCCGTGAGGGCGATGATGGTGTTGAACTGCGCTTCCCCGGCGTTGGTGATCCACTGCTTGGTGCCGTTGAGGACGTAATTATCGCCGTCTTTCACCGCGGTGGTGGCGATGGCCCCGGCGTCGCTACCGGCCTGGGACTCGGTGAGGGCGAAGGCCGCCAGGGCCTCGCCTTTGGCCAGGGGCGGCAGGTAGCGGCGTTTCTGCTCTTCGTAGCCGAACAGCAGCAGGGGATAAGCCCCCAGGAAGGAGGCGGCGTAGGTGGTGGCCACCCCCACGCAGGCCTCGGCCAGGGCCTCCAGCACCAGGCAGTTCTCCAGGCACCCCAGCCCCAGGCCGCCGTATTCCTCCGGGATGATGGTGCCGCAGAGGTCGGCCTGGGCCAGGTCGGACATGATATCCCAGGGGAAGATCTCCTCTTCGTCCAGCCGGGCCCGGATGGGTTTGATGCGCTCCTCGCTGATCTGGCGGGCCAGATCCCGGAGCATCTGCTGCTCCTCGCTGAGCAGGTAATCCATGGGTCCTACTCCGCCACTTGCGGGATTACCAGCCGCCCTTTGTAAAAGCCGCAATGCGGGCAGGCATGGTGGGGCAGCCGGGCCTCGTTGCACTTGGGGCAGGTGGACAATTGCGGCGGGGTCAGGGAATCATGGGACCGGCGCATGTTCTTTTTGGAGATGGACTTTTTACGCTTGGGTAAAGGCACGGTTTTTCTCCTTGTCGGGATGCAAATCAGACATTTTCTGTAGGGGCTTGATTTATCAAGCCATAAAGGGCGCCATGAATGGCGCCCCTACGACTTTATTTCAGCTTCGCCAGTTTAGCAAAGGGTGAATCAAGGTTTTCCGCCTGGCAACCGCAGCTCTCCCGGTTGAGGTTGGCGCCGCACCGGGGGCACAGGCCCTGGCAGGTTTCGGCGCACAGGGGCTTCAGCGGCAGCATCAGGATGATCTGCTCCCTAAGGATGCTTTCCAGGTCCACCACTTCCCCGGAGTAGAAATCGAGGTCCAGTTCCGCCGGGGACAATTCCTTTTCTTCCGGGCCCGCGGCCCGGGGTTTGGGCGCCAGGAGCAGGTCGAAGGCGGCGTCCACCGGGGCGGTAAATGCTTCCAGGCAGCGGCCGCAATGGAGCCGGAGCTGCCCTTTAAGCCGCCCCCGCACCAGGATGTCCCGGCCGTGCCGGGCCAGGTGCACCGATCCGGTGATGGCCGCGTCCGAGAATTCCAGTTCCGGGTCCTCTGTCGTGCCAGCGGGCGAACCACTCCTTTCCCAGGTCCAGGCTGAGGTCCTTGCCGGCCTCCGGGATGGAGGTAATGGCGATTTGCAGGGTCTTTTTCATGCTGGT
The DNA here is from genome assembly GCA_963790655.1 of uncultured delta proteobacterium. Lineage (GTDB taxonomy): Bacteria > Desulfobacterota > Desulfobaccia > Desulfobaccales > 0-14-0-80-60-11 > DASWLF01. Next base: position 58,855 of record CAWBPT010000010.1, read on the forward strand.
CTGATTAATGCCTCGGGCTGAAATTAGTTTCAGCTTTAAAACTATTAAATATAAATAATTTGGGGAATCTGTCAAGTTCCAGCACCTGAACCGGATGACGGCCTGGAAAAAAGGGGCAGGGAGAAAAAAGAGATTGCAATTGCAAATGAGATGCAATAAATTAAATAAGAGAACTTATTGCTCCCATCTAGATTATAATGGTCCCATAAATCTAAATCCGAAAGCAGAATTCCATGAGTTTGAGAGTTGCCCTTATCGGCCAACCCAACTGCGGCAAAAGCACTATTTTTAATTATTTCAGCGGCTACAAGGCCGCGGTGTCCAACTTTCCCGGCACCACGGTGAAGTATACCGTCAGCCAGGTGGTCTTCGAAGGGGAGGAGCTCACCTGCGTGGACCTGCCCGGGGTCTATTCCCTCACCTCCACCGACCAGGCGGAGCTGGAGTCCCGGAACTACCTGCTGGCCGGCGAATCGGACGTCATCATCAACGTCATCGACGCCTCGCTCCTGTCCCGCAGCCTGGAACTGACCCTGGAGCTCATGAGCCTGGAGCGCCCCCTGGTGGTGGCCCTGAACATGATGGACGAGGCCGCCCGCAAGGGCATCAACATCGATCCCGAAAAGCTCTCCGAGCTCCTGGGGGTGCCGGTGGTGCCCACCGTGGCCGCGGCGGGGCGGGGTTTGACCGACCTGTTGCGCGCCGCCCTCAGCGCCGGCCGGGCCGGGGTGCAGCCCGTCCAGACCCTGTTCAGCCGGGACATCGAAGAAGAAATCGACGCTCTGGCGGACCAGCTGGACTTCAAGCTCTCCCGGAAGTTGGGGCTCCCCTGGCGCTTCATGCTGGTGAAGGCCCTGGAGGACGACCCTTACATCCTGGCGGAAATCAGGCGCCGGGACCCGGAAGCCATCTCCTGGGTGACCAACAGCCAGAAGATCCTGGCCCAGAGCCACGGGCGGCCCCCGGAAACCGTCATCTCTTCCGAGCGCCACGCCTTGAGCGTCAACATCTTCGAGCAGGTGGCCCGGGTCAAGGCGGCGGAGAAGCCGGACTGGCGGGACCGCCTGGATAAGATCGCCACCCACCGGTTCTGGGGCTACGTGGTGCTCCTCGGGGTCCTGACCCTGTTTTTCCAGGTGGTCTTCCGGTTCGGCCAGTATGCGGAAAACTTCCTCATGGGCTACCTGGAACTCGCCCAAAAGGCGGGGCAGGCCTGGCTGGGGCCCCAAACCCTGACTTATAGCGTGGTGGAAGGCCTGCTCATGGGCATCTTCGGCGGGGTGGCCATCGTGCTGCCTTACCTCTTGCCCTTCCTCATGGGGTTGTCGCTGCTCGAAGACAGCGGTTATCTCCCCCGGGTGGCCTTCCTCATGGACAACCTCATGCACTTCCTGGGGCTCCACGGCAAATCCATCATCCCCTTCATCCTGGGCTACGGCTGCAGCGTGCCCGCGGTGATGTCCACCCGTATCCTGGAGAGCCCCCGGGACCGGCTGGTGGTCGCCATGCTGGCGGTGCTCATCCCGTGCTCGGCCCGGTCGGTGATCATCTTCGCCCTGGTGGCCTACGCCCTGGGGCCGTACTGGGCCCTGGGGGTCTACTTCTTCAACCTGCTGGTCATCGGCATCCTGGGCCGCATCTCCACCTGGATCTTGCCCGAAGTCTCCCCGGGGCTCCTCATGGAGATCCCCGAGTACCGCCGGCCCACCTGGCACAACGTCTGGCGCAAGTCCTGGCACAGCCTGAAGGAATTCATCGTGGTGGCCTGGCCCATCCTGATCATCGGCAGCCTGGTGCTGAGCCTGCTGAAATTTTTCGGCCTGGAAGCCTACGTCAACCAGGCCTTCAGTCCCTTCACCACGCTCCTGGGCCTGCCCGCGGCGGTGGGCATCACCCTGATCTTCGGCATCATGCGCCGGGAGCTCTCCCTCATCATGCTCACCGAGGCCCTGGGCACCAGCCAGATCACCGCGGCCCTCACTGCCGCCCAACTCCTCACCTTCACCATCTTCGTCCTGTTTTACATCCCCTGCGCCTCCACCATCGCGGCCCTGAGCCGGGAGCTGGGCTGGAAGGGGGCGGCCACCGCGGCGCTCTGCTCCCTGGCCCTGGCCACCGGCCTGGCCCTGCTCACCCGGGCCTTCGGGGCCGTGGTGTTTTAGAGGGAAATATTTGAGGGGAGGGCCGGGGGATTTTTTTGTAAGCTGATCCCCCGCCCTCCCCTCAAACTCCCCTCCCAACCCCCTGAAAAGTGAGGGCGACCCGTGGGGTCGCCCTCAGGTGCGGTGCTCCTCCGTCCCGCCTGCTAAGAAATTCTGCCGGGCAAAATCAGGGTTGTCCCGATTGTTTTATGCCGGCGCCCAGCAGTATCATGACGGCAGTAAAGGGCTGCGATCCCGGAAACGGTTGGAGCAAGATCCCGACGGCTAAGAGGCGGCCGGACGTAAAGGTGACCCATGCACTATCTGGTCTTTACGGTAATCTTCGGGATATTGCTCTTTAACGTCCCGGCCGGCATCCTGCTGCTGGTGCTGGCCCTGGCCTTTTATTACTTTGCCTCCTGAGGGAGACGGCGGCCGGGGTCTCAATGGCGCCCATCTGTCCCCTGTCGGTTCCGCTGCTCTCATCATTCATGTTTTGCGGCTCACTCTCCTTACTACCCTCAAACTCCCACTACAGCCGCTTCCGGAAAGGAATAACTGCAGCAACGATGAAAAAAGGCGGCGCCCGGTGGGCCCCGCCTGTCGAAAAGCACTTGCGCTGTTAGGCTAAAGGTTGAACTTTCGTCTCAGCCCTGCAAGCGCAGCCAGACCCGAGCCGAAGAGGAGCATGGTAGAGGGTATGGGTACGGCTGGAGCGTATGGTTGAAGATTTGTCAAGTTGGCGTCGCCGATGTTGAGGTAGCCAGTGACCAGATTGTTGAAAGTAGGAAAGCCATCCACCAGCTGTTGAATATTCCACTGTCCACCTTGGGAAGTGAATTCGTATCGATTGCCATCGATAAAAGTGAAATCCGCCTGGAAAAAGAACCCATTGAAGTGGCCGTTGTTATATTGGATGGCGCCCGAGCCGTTTGCGGCATCGGCTAAGGTGAAGTGAGAGGCGTTGTCCCCAGGTTAAGGGCGAATGCCGTGGCGGCTGGAATGATCCCGCTATCGGGGAAGGTTGAGAAAAACACATTTTGATACCCCGTGCCTGATGCGGGAATGAGCTGATTATCAAACACGAAACTCCTCGATACCGGCCCACCTCCGGCAAAACCGTTACCAGGAAAGGGACCTTGACATTTGGCGCACTAAACATCGCCCCGGAGAAGTCGGCAGTTTGGTAGGTATCCGCGAACGTGGGAATGCTGGCGACTACGACTAACACGGCGGCAAACGCAACAATTACGCCCCATCTGGAAGATGGTTTCATGAACACCTGGTGTTAACGATGATTATTAAGATACTTTCTTTAACTCCCGCAATCTCATCTGGCATGCTTGGTGCCATATGCAATAAAGATAAGTTAATTCGATAACTTAAAGTGTTTAGCCCAGGAAGCACAAGCTGGCAATCCTGGCATTTATGTTCAATTAATTAAACATTTGTCCAGAATTATGAATTGATATTGCGGCGGATTAAACCCGTTTTGGCTTGAACCTTGACCGCGAAAGCCCTCCCGCTCAATCTGCCCGCCTAGCCCGCCGGAATAGAAAGGGCGACCCCTCTTGGGCCGTCCTTTCGAGCTAGACGGCGGCCGGGGCCTCGGGGTCCCTGTTCCCGCTATTTTCTGAGCCTGAACAGCACCTGGCCTTTGTGCGAATGGTCCGCCAGGCTGCAGATGCAGCAGGCCAGGGTAAACAGGCCGAAGATACAGATGATGGAAACAATAGGGGCGCTCATATCTTTGGTCCTGCCTTCGCAATAAATTGGCAAAAATGTTGCGCTTTAATTAGTTAGAGTGCGGCCTGGGCGGATATGTTAAGGTGTCCCCCCATTGAATTGCCGGGGGCGACCCAACGGGTCGCCCCTGCTTTTTCCATTAAGGGGTTGGGGGAGGGAGTTTGAGGGAGGGGGCAGGGGCCACTTACAAAAAAGCCCCTGGCCCCCTCCCTCAAAAGCACCCTTCCAGAAGCTACCGCGTCAGCCAGTGGCGGTCCCGGACGGTGATGAAGGCGTATGGGTAGATCCAGGGCAGCAGGAAAAAGGCAAAGTAGCTATAGATAACGCCGTAGACAAACTCCAGGTCCCGCTCCAGCCAGAGGTAATAGATCAGGTTTACCAGGGAGGCCAGCCCCAAAACCGCCAGGAATTTGAGCAGGATGGGCGGGTAGAGCACCGCCGAAGCGATGAGGATGGCAAAAAAGAGCAGAGTCAGGGGGAATTCCAGCTGGGCCAGGAAAAATTCCACGATGGGCATGAGGCGGTGCTTCCGCCGGTAGTTGCTGAAGAGATACCCCAGTTGCACGAAGGATTCCCGGACGTTGCCCCGCTCCCAGCGCAGGTACATCTTGCACACGCCCCGGTAGGTTTCGGGCACCATGGTATGGACCACCGCGTTGCGCTGATAACAGGTATAGTAGCCGCCCCGCAGGATGAAGTTGGTGAGCGACCGGTCTTCGCTGTGATGACAGGGCGCCCCCAGGAAGGTTTGCCGGCGCCAGGCTTCGAGATGGGGCATCAGAGCCTCCCGCCGGTAAGCCGACAGGGACCCCGGGGTGCAGATCACGGTGCGGTACCGGGATTGGGAGGCCCGGAGATAATCCAGATTGACGAAGCGCACCCCCTGCATCCGGCCCATGAGGGTGCGGCTGCGGTTCAAAACCTTGACGTTGCCGGCCACCGCGCCCATCTCGGCGTCCTGCATCAGGGGGGCCACCAGATGGCGCAGGGCATCGGGCTCCACCACGCTGTCCGAGTCCACCGTGACGAACACCTCGCCCCGCCCCTGGGTGAACCCGGCATAAAGTCCCTCTTTTTTGCCGCGGTTTTCCGGGAAGCGGATGGCCTGGATGAGGTGGGGGTAACGTTCCCGGGCCCTGAGGATGTAGGACCAGGTATCATCTCGGGAGCCGTCGTCGATGCAGATGATTTCCAGCCGGTCCGCGGGATAGTCGGAGGCCGCCACGGAATAGAGGGATTTTTCCACCATGGCCCCTTCGTTGTAGGCCGGGATGATGACGGTGAGGCGGGGCAGTTCGCCTGCACCGAGCGGGTACGGCTGATAGCGGGCCCAGAATACGGTGCGCATCACCTGGAAGGCCAGCAGCATCAGGGTATAGCCGGCGCCCAGGGCGGGCAGCAAAGAGGTGTAGGCGCCGGCGCTCAGCAAGCTTAAATAGACCCGGAAGGACCCCAGCTTGACGGCACAAACCAGCGAGACCGCCAACAGGACCGGCACCAGCCCTTTTACCGCCAGGTCCCACCAGGGGGCCTCCGGCCCGCGCGGGCTATGACGTTTTGGAACCCGGGGCCGGGAATCCCGGCGCCTGGAGAGGCTGTTAATGGCGTGGCGCATACGCTTTTGACCTCAAAACCCCGATTCCGCCTAATTTGTCATGCTTCGCGCCGCGAAGAATCTCGTATTTTCAATAAGATGAGATCCTTCACTTCGTTCAGGATGACAGGAATAATAGGTTTTCCAATAGCTTCTAGGCCCTCGCCAACTCGCCCAAGCGGGGGAACGCCGTCAGCAGGCACTGGGGCGGCTTGAACTTGCCGCCCTGGAGCCGGTGGGCCAGCTCCAGGGCGTTGACCACCGCCTGTCCCGCGGGGTGGTTGTTGAAAATGACGTAGGTTTCCCCGGCCTTCTCCATGAGCTCCCGGGCCCGGTCCGCCAGGTCCGCCAGTTCCTCGGGGGCGTAAAGGTAGTCATACCGGGCGCCCCGGTCTTCCCCGAACTCGAACCAGGTCTCTTTCCGGCGGCCATGGCAGCGCAGATACCCCCGGGGCCCGGTGACCCAGCGGGTCGCCCCCATGGCATAGGATACCATGGGTTGGTCCACATTGACAAAATCAAGTCCGACCTCTTGTAAAAAATCGCGCAATGCCTGCTGCTGCCAGGAGCGGTGCCGCACCTCCAGGGCCAGGGGATACTCCGGCAGGGCCGCCTTGAGCTGCACCAGGTAGGCCCGGTTTTCTTCGGTGTTGTGGAAGGAATAGGGGAACTGGGCCAGCAGCACCCCCAGGCGCCCCGCGGCCAGGAGCGGCGCCAGCCCCTCCCGGAACTGACCGAGTTCCGCCGCCGGCAGCTTACGCTCGTGAGTGAAGATTTGCCACAGCTTGGCGGTGAAGCGGAAGTCCGGGGTTCCTTGTACGGCTTCTAACCAGCGGGGGGCCAGGTTAGGGGCCAGGGGCCGGTAAAAGGTGACGTTGATTTCCACCAGCGAAAAGAGCTCGGCCAGAAAGGTGAGGCGGTCCGTGCCCCTGAGGCCGGCGGGGTAAACCACCCCCTGCCAGTCCTGGTAGTCCCAGCCCGCGGGCCCGATAAATAGTTTGCCGTTTTCTGTTTGCCGTTTGCCGTTTTGGGTTTGGGGTTCAGAGGGAGGATTGTTCAAGGGAGTCATCTGAAGGCGGGCCCGAAGACCCGCCCCACCAAAACCTTAAAAGGAGGGGCGACCGTCTCTGTCCGCCCGTTCCAGCCGGATCACTGGCGGCACTCGGCCAATTGAGCCTCAGCCAGCAGGGCGGCTTCCGTCGACGCCGGCTGCTTTTCCCGGGCCAGCACCGCTTTCAGGGCTTCCAGGGCCACCTCCAACTGGGAGTCGTCGGGCTCCAGGGCCGTGAGGCGCTGGGTGGCCAACCCGGGCCACAGCAGCACCCGGGCCAGGGGGTGCCCGCTATGTTTGCCCCCCCAGCGGATGATTTCGTAGGACACCGCGGCGATGGGAAACATGAGGCCCACCTTGATGAGCACCTGCACCAGGTTGTTTACCAGGCCGGTGTGGGTCAGGGGCGGGAAGAGGGGGAAAAAGACGGTGAAGATCAGGATGCTCACCAGGAGCACCACCAGGATGAAGGAGGTGCCGCAGCGGGCGTGTGCGGTGGGATGGAGCCGGGCATTGGCCACGGTAAGCTCCTGCCCCTCCTCGAAGGCGCAGATGGATTTATGTTCCGCGCCGTGATATTCGAAGACCCGGCGAATATCCGGGAAAAAGGAGATGCCCCAGATATACAGCAGGATGAAGGCGGCCTTGATGAAGCCGTCGATGACGTGGAAGGTAAAATCCGCGGGCGTCAGGGGCCGGCCCACCAGGTAGCCGGCCATGCCGCTGAGCCAGTGGGGCAGAAAGCCGAAAAACAGGAAAGCCAGCAGGAAGGCGCCCCCCATGGTGAGGGCGATGCTACCCCAACCCAGGGGGGCGTCGTCCTTTTCCGTCTCTTCTTCCTGCAGCGCTGCCTGGGCCGAAAAGGTGAGGGCCTTGATGCCCGTCACGATGGCCTCCAGGAGGACCAGGGGGCCCCGGAACAGGGGGCGCTTGAACAACGGGTAACGTTCCGCCAGGGAGGTATAGGCTTCGTCCTTGAGGACCACCTTGCCGTCGGGACGCCGCACCGCCACCGCCAGGGCGTGGGGGGAGCGCATCATCACGCCCTCCAGCACCGCCTGGCCGCCTACGGCTAATGGATAGTCTTCACGCTTCATTCGGCCGGTTCAGCGTTCTTGGCAGTCTCTAAATGAGCGTACTTGCGGCGGAAGCGCTCCACCCGCCCGGCGGTGTCCATGAGCTTCTGCTTGCCGGTAAAGAAAGGATGGCACTTGGAGCAAATCTCCACCCGGATGTTCTCTTTGGTGGAACCGGTGACGAACTCGCTGCCGCAGGCGCAGCGCACCTTGGTCTGATAATATTTGGGATGGATATCGTTTTTCATGACCGCGTCCTTCTCCTGTTTATCAACCTGAATATATAAATTTAGCAAATTTTTCCAAAAAAGCTACGTAAAAAAATTGGTTATTGAGGGAAACGGCATGGATGTTCCATCGCTCCCCCCATCCGGAGGCCTGCTTGTAAGATAAACCCGGTTATCGCTGGAGCCCGGCGCCTCGGCCTTAAGGCTTGAGTTTCTGGCACGCCGGGCAAAAGCAGGTGCTGCGGCCGGCCTGCACCAGGCGCTGGAGGGGAGCGCCGCAGCGAAGACAGGGCTCCCCGCCCCGGCCGTAGACCTTAAGCTCCACCTGGAAGAGCCCGGTCTCGCCCCGGCTGTTGAGGAAGTCGGAAAAAGTGGTGCCGCCCTTCTCGATGGCGGCCTTAAGGATTCGCCGGGTCTCTTTCAGCACCCGGGCCCAATCGGTGGGGGCAAGGCGGGACGCCGGGGTGGCCGGGTGGAGGCGGGCGGCAAAGAGGATTTCGCAGGCGTAGATGTTGCCGATGCCGGCCAGGACCCGGCCGTCCAGCAGGAAGTTTTTGATGGGACGTTGGCGACCCCGGGCCTGGTCCGCCAGCCAGGCGGCCGTCACCTGGGGAGAGAACGGTTCCTGCCCCACCTGATCCAGGGGCGTGAGGGCCGTGCCGGGTGGAAAGACCAACACCTGCCCGAAGCGCCGGACGTCCTGGAAGCCCAATTCCAGGCCCCCCTCCAGATGGAGGACCAGATGGACATGGGGCAGGGCCGGGAAAGGGGCCGGCCCCAGTAGCAGCCGGCCGGTCATTCCCAGGTGCACCAGCAGGCGCACCCCGTCTTCCAGGTCAAAGATGAGATACTTGCCCCGGCGCTGCAGATCGGTGATGCGGCGGCCCCGGAGCCAGTGCCGCAACTCTGCGGGCGGACTCTGGCGGCGCAGGAGCTTGTCCCCTCTGGCAACCTTCACCACCCGGCGCCCGACGATGCGGGGGGCCAGACCCCGGCGGATAACTTCTACCTCGGGAAGTTCAGGCATGATCAGAGGCCCTAAGAAAATAGGGCGCAATAAATTGCGCCCCTGCCATTTAGCTGAAGAAAACGAAAGTCAAACCAAAAACCAAAAACTTGAAACTCGAAACTAAAAAAGCATGTCCAGGAAGTGCTCGTGGTATTCCTTCAGTTCTTTGTGGCACTCACCGCAGAAGAGACGCACCTCGCCTTGGATCTCCGAGTCGTCGCTCACCGCGGAAAAGCTGCCGTCGTCGTTCTGCACATAAAAGGTGGTGATGGTGACCCCTTCGGCCACTTCGTAAAAATCCGTGTCATTGCCGCAATAGGGGCAGGAAATCCTCATTTTCCCGGTTCTTGCTCGATGATGTGTTTGAGGTCTTGACGATATAGGGGGTTGCTGGGCTCCAGCTTCCGGGCCTGCTCCATCTCGATGGCGGCCCGCTTGAACTGCTGCTTGGATACCTGCTTTTTCCCCTGGCGCTGGTAGATCTCCCCCTGGTGGACGAACAGCCTGGCCAGGTAGTAATGGGTGCGGGCGCTTCGGGGGTTCAACTCGTTGGACGCCTGCAGCTCCTGGCGGGCCTGCTTGTATTTCCTCTGGTGATAATGGATGATCCCCAGGTTCCGCCACAGGACCGGCTGGCAAGCCTTGTCCTGCCCCTTCAAGGCCTTGAGGAGCAGCAGTTCCAGGCGGGCCATGGTCTCCTGGTCCTGCAGGGTGGAGTTGCCGTTGCCCAGCAACCGATCGCTGAGATCGGCCACCTCCACCGGCGGCAGCTCCCGCCCGGTCAAGGCGTCCTTGAGACGGGCCTGGTCCGGGGTCCCGGGCTGCGTCGAAGGCGCCCCCACCAGGGCGGCGCTCTCCGGAGGAATCGGCGCCATGGGGGCCGAACCGCAGCCCGCGGCGCCCGTCAACAGAACCACTACCAGCCAGGCAGTTGCTTTATATATGGTAGACAAAACCGGCAGCTCACCCCGAATTAACTCCGAATTAGTACCGTATCCGCGGGGTCCCGTCAACCCCTTTTTAATTCAGCCGGGGCCGGGAAGTCAAGCCGGTGGGCTCTGAGGGAAATGTTGGTCGCCCCGGCGCTGAAGCTGCATTCTTACCCGTATACCGGTTTTTTGTAAGGGCGCACCCAAGAGTGCGCCCAATGAGGGCGGACAAGCAGATCCGCCCTTAAAGTCTAGCGCTTCGTAATGGGAAAATCATATTAGGGGGTTGGGGCGGTTAGGAAGGGGCTATGGAGGGCGCTCCGGGCCCCTCCCTCATCATGCTATCAGGGGGTCTTAAGACTCCCTTGCCTTGACAGGCAGTTTCCTTTGAGGTAACCATTAGTTATTGATTAGCGCCTTAAATAGATTCTCCTTAAGCCCCCTCCCTCTTTGGGGGGGAAGGCTGGGGTGGGGGTGAAAGTAAACTATCGGGGCTCCTATTAATAAACGAACCCCCGGGGCTGGCCGGCCAGACAGTCTTAGCCGCGCGCTTAGCGCCCCGGTAAAATCCGGTTACCCATTTTGCCCCAAAGAGAGGCCTTGCTTATGGAACTATTTTTTCGCCCCCGGCGGCTGAGAAAAACGGACGCCCTGCGGCGCCTGGTGCGGGAAACCCACCTGCGCCCGGAAGACTTCATCTACCCCATGTTCGCGGTCCCGGGGCAGGGGGTGCGCCTTGAGGTCCCCTCCATGCCCGGGGTCCACCGCCTGTCGGTGGACCATCTGGTTAAGGAGGCCCAGGAGGCCGCGGCCCTGGGCGTCCCCGGGGTCCTGCTCTTCGGGCTGCCCCAAAAGAAGGACGACACCGGCTCCGAGGCCGCCTCCCCCAAGGGGGCGGTGCAGCAGGCGGTGCGCCGGCTCAAGAAGGAAATCCCGAACCTGGTGGTGATCACCGACGTCTGCCTCTGCGGCTACACCACCCACGGCCACTGCGGCCTCATCGACCGGGGCCAGGTGGACAACGACGCCACCCTGGAGGTCCTGGCCCAGGTGGCCGTGTCCCACGCCGAGGCCGGGGCGGATATGGTGGCGCCCTCGGACATGATGGACGGCCGGGTGGGGGCCATCCGGGAGGCCCTGGACGAGCGGGGCTTCGAGATGGTGCCCATCCTCTCCTACGCGGTGAAATACGCCTCCAGCTTCTACGGGCCCTTCAGGGACGCGGCGGAGTCCGCCCCGGCTTTCGGCGACCGCCGCTCCTACCAGATGGACCCGGCCAATCTCCGGGAGGCCCTGCGGGAAGCCGCCCTGGACGTGGAGGAAGGGGCCGACATCCTCATGGTGAAGCCGGCGCTGCCCTATCTGGACGTCATCGCCCAGCTGGCCGCGGAGTTCGACCAGCCCATCGCCGCCTACCAGGTGAGCGGCGAGTACGCCATGATCAAGGCCGCGGCCGCCAACGGCTGGCTGGATGAAACCGCGGTGATGCTGGAGTCGCTCCTCTCCATCAAGCGCGCCGGGCCGGATCTGATTCTGACCTATTTCGCCAAGCAGGCGGCGGCCATGCTGGGGAAATAAATTAGATTGTATGAAAATTAAGAGCACAGGTTGAAAACCTGTGCCACCAAAAATCTGTCTAGTTCATTTTTTCACTAGGCTAACCCGATGGTAACCTTTAAGAAAGAAACCAAGAATCAAAAGAAAATCCCTGGTGGCACAGGTTTTCAACCTGTGCAATCTTTTCAGGCTACCAGAAGAAACCTGCCCCATTGGCAGGAGCCGGGAAGAGTTTATTCATTACCTGGCGCTGTCTGACTGGCAAAACCTTGAGTCCGGAGGAGCGCACTGTTACCCTTGAGAGCCATCCGACATTGGAACGGTATAAAATGGCAACTTTATGCCGCAGTGGTCTTGCCGGACCATGTCCATATCCTGGCGCAACCTCTCACCCAGTCCACGGGCGGAACTTTTGACCTGGCCGAGATTCTCCATAGTGTCAAGCGCTTCAGCTCTCGAAAGATAAACCAGGGAAGAGGGGATGTGAAGGTTCACTTTGGCAGGATGAGCGTTTTGACCGAATTGTTCGGGATGAAGCAGAATTTTTAGAAAAATGGCAATATATCAGAAACAATCCGGTGAAGGCAGCTATGGCCATTAATTCCGGAAGAATACCCATGGCTTTATGAAAATGATAATTGATGCACAGGTTGAAAACCTGTGCCACCAGTTATCTTCTTGGATTAAAGGGTTATGGATTATCCAAAGGTTGTAATATATTAATTATCAAATATGATAAAAACTCCCGCCCCTGCGCCTGCTGGCCTGGGAGACTACCCGGCGCTGCAACCTGGCCTGTCTCCACTGCCGGGCCGCGGCGGGCTCGGGCCCGTATCCCGGGGAGCTTACCACCGACGAAGGCATCGCCCTGCTGGACGACCTGGCCGCCCTGGGCCAGGTGGTGGTGATCCTGACCGGCGGCGAACCCCTGCTGCGGGACGACATCTTCGACCTGGCGGCCTACGGCACCCGGCGCGGCCACCGCATGGTCATGGCGGTGAACGGCACGCTTCTGACTGCGGCCCGCGCGGCGCGCCTCAAAGACGTGGGCATCCAAAGGGTGAGCATCTCCATCGACGGGGCCAGCGCGGCCAGTCACGACCGCCTCCGCGCCGTCCCAGGCGCCTATGAGGGGGCCCTGGCCGGCATCGCCGCCTGCCGGGAGGCGGGGCTGCCCTTTCAGATCAACACCACCGTCACCCGGGCCAACCGGGGGGAGCTCCCCGCCATCTATGAACTGGCCATCGAATTGGGGGCCGCGGCCCACCACGTCTTTGTGCTGGTGCCCACGGGCCGGGGCGAGGAGATCCGGGACCAGCTGCTGCACCCGGAGGAATACGAAGAGACCCTGCGCTGGCTTTTAGCCAGGCAAAAAGAAGGCCGCCTCTTCATCAAGCCCACCTGCGCCCCCCAGTACTACCGGCTGTGGCGCCAGGACGCCTACGCCCGGGGCGAAAAGATCACCCCGGTCACCCACGGCATGGAGGCCCTGACCAAGGGCTGCCTGGGAGGCCAGGGCTTCGCCTTTGTGTCTTATCAAGGCGAGGTCCAGCCCTGCGGCTATCTGGAGCTGGCGGCGGGGAACATCCGGGAGACCCCCTTTGCGGAAATCTGGGCCAACTCGGAACTCTTTCAGCAGTTAAGACGGGTGGACGACTACCGGGGCAAATGCCACTCCTGCCAGTACCGCAAGGTCTGCGGCGGCTGCCGGGCCCGGGCTTACGCTCTGACCGGCGACGTCCTGGCCGAAGACCCCATCTGTCCCTACGAGCCTGTAGGATAAAAATGCTCACGCCAAGACGATAAGCTCGCAAAGACTACAGGTGCTTGTCTTGCGGTCTTTGCGCCTTTGCGTCTTGGCGTGAGAATAGGTATGATTCAGCAAATGGAATTAGACGATCTGGACCGGGCCATCTTAAACGAGATTCAGTCCCATTTTCCCATTGTGCCTCGACCGTACGAAGAGGTGGGCCGCAGGGTAGGGGCCCCGGAGTCCGAGGTTATCCGCCGGGTCTGGGCCATGTATGAGGCCGGCGTCATCCGCCGCATCGGGGCCAACTTCACTTCCCGGAAGCTGGGCTACACCAGCACCCTGTGCGCCGCGGAGGTGCCCGAAGAGAAGCTGGAGCAGTTCGTTAAGGTGGTAAACCGCTACCCGGGAGTGACCCACAACTACCTCAGGCGCCACCGCTTCAACGTCTGGTTCACCCTGATCGCCGAATCCCAGGAGCGCCTGGAAGAGATTCTCCAGGAGGTGTACGAGGCCTCGGGGGTTAAGGTCCTGAGCCTGCCGGCCCAGGAGATCTTCAAGATCAAGGTGGATTTCCCGGTGTAGAACAGTAGTCAGTAGCGAGTAGCCAGTAGTCAGTAGCCAGTGGTCAGTTGTCAGTGGCCAGTAGGCAGTGGCCAGTAGGCAGTGGCCAGTAGCCAGTAGCCAGTGGTCAGTCTCTTAAGTTGAACAATGGTATTTCCCCAAAAAACAGAAAACAGAAAACAGAAAACTCCTGCATCCCGGCCCTCCCCTCAAGTCACTTCTCTGCTTCACCCAGCGGCACGCACAGGACCGGGCAGGGCAACAGGCGCACCACCTTCTCGGCGTTGGAGCCGAAAAAGACCTCCTCGATGGGCCCCTGGCCGCTGCGGCCGTAGCCCCCCAGGGCCACCAAATCCACCGCCAGGTCCCGGGCAATGCCGGCGATCTCCTGGAAAGGCAGGCCGACCGTGACCATGCCTTCCACTTCCACGCCATCGGCACCCCACCGGCTCAGAAAAGCGCTCAAATGTTCCTGGGCCCGCTCCCGCAGCTCCGGTAGCAGGGCATCCGGCTCCTTCTTCAGGTATTCCGCCAGGCGCTCTACGTTCGTTTGGCTGATGACGTGCAGGAGGATGAGTTTCGCCTTGAAGCGCTTGGCCAGCCTTGTGGCCATCTGGAAAGCCGCGCCGGCGCAGTCGGAAAAATCGGTGGCCACCAAAATCGCCGTCATATCCATTTTTTGAGATCCTTTATGGGGTTCTAACCAGTCCCGGCTGCCACGTTCCGCCTCAAAGCCGGTGGCACAGGCAGGAAAGCCTTGCTTGGACACCCGAGGGCGGGTGTCCTACATCTACCCAGGAACTTTTCGTCACAGATAATCCAATAAAGCCCAATCAAAATTATCCCGGATGACCGGAAGCGGGCCCATCCCCGGCAATCTTCGCCAATGATTTCGCAGTTATCTTAATTTAGGAACGGCGCGGGCGGGTGTCAAATAACGCGGGGGGACAGGCCTCCGGGGCCACCCCAGAGGCCTGTCCGGGAAGGCGGATTATTTTACGACTTTTTTGATTTCTTTAAAGACTTCCTCGGCGTTATCAAAGGCGCCGATGTGAACCCAGAGGATCTTCCCGGTTTTGTCCACAACCATGGTCACCGGATAAGGGCTGAAGTTAATGGCCTTGCCTAAAGCGCTGTCAGTATCCGGAACCAGGGGGAAGGGGACCTTGTGGAAGGCCTGCCACATCTGCAAGGCGCTGGCGTCGTTTCCCTGGCCCACTCCCATGAACTTAATCTTGTCCTTGAGACCGGCGTCCTGCTGCACCATGTTGTAGACGTTGTTCAAGAACGGAGCCTGATGCATGCAGTGCGGGCAGCTGGTGTTGAACTGCTCCACCAGGACGTAGGGTGCTTTGACGTCCTTTAAAGTAAAAGCCTCCTGCTTGGCCAGCCCCAGATACTTGGCGCCATCGGCCGTTATGGGCGGGTTTAATGTTACACTGCCGATCACCTGGCCGACCTTGGGCTCTGCTTCCGCTCCCCAGGCGGCGGCACCCAGGAAGAAGATCAGCGCCAGACAACAACTCAGGGCCAATACCTTGCTGTTCCGACTCATTGCGCCCCCTTTCTCAAAATTAATTTTTTCGGATGATAAACCAACCGGCCCCAAAGGGCAAAAGAAAATAAGGGTTTTCAGTTTGCAGTTATCGGTTTTCAGTAAAAAACCTGAATTCGACCAACCGGGTCAGGGGGGAGAAATTGGGTAGAGGGGGCAGGGGCAGGTGCCCTGGCCCTGACCTGAAAAAACCTTTATCAAGCAAAGAACCGCTCTTCCTGCCAGTCCACCGGGACCCGCACCAGGGCCCCCTGGCGGTGCTGGTAGAGCAGATAGCCGTTAAGCACCCCGAATTCAAAGAGGCGGTGGGTGAGCAAAACGTCCTGGCGGCAGTAGGACTCCAGTTCCTCCCATTTCCCCGCGGCGTAGAGTTCCAGGGCCATGAGGCCGTCCCCGGTCTTGCCCTCGCCCAGGGTGCGCTCCGCCAGGTGTCCCAGGGACAGGCGGTGCCCCAGGAGCCGGTGCACCTCCTCCAGGATGTCCAGGGTGGGAAGCTCCGCCAGCCGGATGGCGCTGTAGGGTTGCAGCACCTGGTAGTCGAAGCGCTTCAGGTTGAAGCCGATGACCAGGTCCAGTTCCTTAAGGCGCTGGCACAGGCGGTCCAGGTCCGCTTCCCGGTAGGCGGTGACGGCCTCGGGGCAGGTCTCGTGCAGCACCGCCAGCGAGACCCCCATGCGGTGGCACTGCCCCCAGCCGCCCACGTCCGCGGCGGAGCAGCAGGTCTCCAGATCCAGAAAGCCCAGCTTCCGGCGGCTGAACCAGGGGACCGCGATCGGCGCGGGCGAAACCTGCGGCAGGGGAGGGGGGGCCGGCTCCCGGACCTCCAGGGCCTCCGGCGGCGGCTCCTCTTCTTCCAGGCCCAGCAGCAGGGCGGCGATTTTTAGCGCCGCCTCCTTGTCCAGGGGCTTGTTGCCGGAGCCGCACTTGGGCGAATGGATGCACGACGGGCAGCCGTCTTCGCAGGGGCAGGCGGAGGTGAGCTCCTGGGAGCGTTTGAGCAGATCTTCCAGGATCTCGTAGGCCCGGGCCGAGAGACCCACCCCGCCGGGGTAGCCGTCGTAGATGAAGATGGCGGCCTTCCCCACCTGGGGGTGGGCCGGGTGGGAGATGCCCCCGATGTCGTAGCGGTCCGCCAGGGCGAACAGGGGAAACATGCTGATGAGCACGTGCTCCAGGGCGTGGATGCCCCCCATGAAGTGGAGGCCGGCGGCATACACCGCGTTCTTCACCGGGTCGGGGATCTCCAGCCACATGCCCACGGTCTCGAAGATCTGGGGCGGCAGCTCCAGGGGCACCTGGCCCAGCAGCTCCTGGCCCGGCAGCCGGCGCTTTTCGTAGGCCAGGATGTGCTCCGTGACCTTGAGGCGGCCCACGTGCGCCTTGAAGGAGGCCGCCTGGCGGGACTCCAGCACCTCCAGGATCTCCGTTTCCTTGTCCGTCTGGATGCGGGTGAAGTAGTTGGGCTCGATGGGGTTGACCCAGACGTTGCGCCGGTTGAGGTCCAGGGTCTCCACCACCCAGGTGCGGGCCTTGTGCAGGTAAACCGCCCCGGGGTGGCACTCGCGCAGGGCCCGGTGGCCGTCGATGGAGCCCAGGGGGCGCTTTTTCCCCACCTGGAAGATGGGGAAGCTGGCGCCGATGCCCCGGATGTTCACTTCCTTTTGCGGGAAGCGGGCCCGGGCGAACCAGGCGTCCCCCGCGGCGGAGTGGAGCAACTCCCGCTCCCGGGCCAGCTCCGCGATGACCGCCTCGTGGGTCTGGAGGTCGAAGAACTTTTCCCCCGCCACGCTGAGGGGGAGCTCCTGGGCGGCGCAAGGCAGATGCGCCTTGACCACGAAGGGGTTGTCCGGGTCCACCAGGGCGGTTTCCATGGGCCGGCCGAAGAACTGCTCGGGATACTTGATGAAGTACTGGTCCAGGGCGTCGGCCTGGGCCACCAGGACGATGAGGGCGTCCCGCTCCGCCCGCCCCACCCGCCCGGCCCGCTGCCAGGTGGTGACCATGGTGCCGGGGTAGCCCACCAGGATGCAGACGTCCAGGCCGCCGATGTCGATGCCCATCTCCAGGGCGCTGGTGGAGATCACCCCCCGCATCTTGCCGTTGGCCAGGTTGCGCTCGATCTCCCGGCGCTCCTCCGGCAGAAACCCGGCCCGGTAGGAAGTGATGTAGCGGCGCAACTCCGGCACCAGCCGCTGGGACCACAGGTGGATCAATTCCGTCAGCTTCCTGGCCTGGGTGAAGCAGATGGTGCTCAAACCCTTGCGGATGGCGTCGGCAAAGATCCGGGCCGCGGTGGCCGGGGCCCCCGAAGGCGGGTTGAGGAACAGAAAGTGCCGGCCCGACCGGGGGGCGCCGCTTTCGGTGATTATTTCTACGTCGAGTCCCGTTAGCTGCCGGATGAACGCCTCCGGTTTGGCGATGGTGGCCGAGGAGAGCAGGAACCGGGGCTCAGAGCCGTAATGGGCGCAGATGCGCCTGAGGCGGCGCAGCACCTGGGCCATGTGGCTCCCCATGATGCCCCGGTAGGTGTGCACTTCGTCGATGACCACGAACTTGAGGTGGCCGAAAAAAGAGGACCAGGAGGCGTGGTACGGCAGCAGCCCCATATGCAGCATGTCCGGGTTGCTGATGAGGACGTGGGGCGGCCGGGCGCGCAGGGCCTGGCGCTGGGCCGGCGGGGTGTCGCCGTCGTAGATGGCGGCATTAAGAAAGGGGGAGGGCAGGGCTGCGTCCAGTTCCTTCAGGGCCTTGAGCTGGTCCTGCTCCAGGGCCTTCAGGGGAAAGAGATAGAGGGCGTGGCTCCGGGAATCTTGTAAGAGCGATTCCACCACCGGCAAATTATAAATCAGGGTCTTGCCGCTGGCCGTGGGGGTGGCCACCAGCAGGTGCTTGCCCGCCCGGACGTGGGCCAAGGCTTCGGCCTGATGCCGGTAGAGGCGGGGAATCCCCAGGCGCCGCAAAGCCTCGGCCACCGGCGCGGAGAGCCCCGCGTCCCCGGCCTCATACTCCGCCTTTTTTTCCGGCAGGTAATGATAATGGCTGAGAATGTCGCGGTAGTCCGCGGCTTCTTTCAGGGAATCGATAAATTTTTGCAGCATGGGCGGTTTTTAGTAGCCAGGTTTCAGGTTTCAGGTTTCAGGTTTCAGGTGTCAGTTTAACACTCTTTCCCAAGCTCCGGCTTAATCCTCGTTCCCAAGTTGCACTTGGGAACGAATATGAAGCCCAAGTTTAACTTGGGCACACCATCTGCGTTCCCAAGCCCACAGCTTGGGAACGAGAAAAAGGCGTTCCCCCCGGCACAGGCTAAAGCCTGCGGCTACCAATAATTTTTCAAGGATGGCGGGCGGGGACGCCCGCCCCACCATTAAATTCTTTTTCCGACCCCAAACCAAACCCCAAATCCAAGCCTTAGAATCCAGAATCCAGAACCCAGAACCCAGAACCCGGAACCTGAAACCTGAGACCTGACACCTGTCACTTCGTTCCCACATCCACGTGCTCCCAGTCCGTATTATAGCCGACGTAAGTCCATTCCTGGGGAAGGCGCATCCCCAACCACTTGGCGGCCCGGTAGACCCAGGCCGGCATCTGGCGGGCGTCCAGGCGGTGCATGGCCTCCCGGTTATACTGGCGGGCGGCCCGGCTGATGGGATTGGGGGGGCCATCCACCACCCCGGCGTAATTAAAATCGTTCAGGTCCAGGGCCAACCCCAGGCGGTGGTTGGAGGTGGGCGCGTGGCGGCCATGGTAGATTTCCGAGAGGTTGTTAAAGCGGCAAACGGCCACGGTGGCCGCCAGGGAATCACCCTCGTCGTCGGGGAAACTGAGGCACTCCGCGGCCACCGGGGCGGAGGCGGCGCTCACCGCGAAGGTGTCCTCCCCGCCCCGCACCACCAGCAGCGGCACCCGCCGGGACGGCTCGAAATAGCCTTCCCGGAAGATGTATTCCAGCAGCAGGCCCGCCAGGGGGCCGAACCGGCTGTTGACTTCGAACTGCATCATCTCCGGGCGGTAGCGGGCCTTATCGTTGACCTCCGCCATGGTGCCCACGTGCCACACAAAGCCCGAGGGCCGGGGGGTGGTTAGGGCCACGGTCTGCCACTTCTTCTCGAAGCCCGAATAGGTCTTGAGCTTTTGGGCCCGGGCCGGCACCCACACCGGGGCGGCCAGCGTCACCCCCACCTGGTCCCCCCGGGGGAAGCGGCGGCGCCGCAGGTCTTCCCAGGATACTTCCAGGCCCGGGGGGAGCAGCTCCAGGGATTGGCGGCGCAGTTCCACCAACCGGCGCACGTCCAGGAGGCGTCGGGCCAGGGCGGCTTTCTGCAGGAAATCTCGCTCCCGGTCCGCGGCGGTCATCCCGGGGGCATAACTCAGAGCCACCTGCTGCATGATCCGGGCTGCCTGGGGGGCCCGGGCGGCTTCCAAAAGTTGGGGGTGGGGAGGATTAGAAACGACAGAAGCCCCGGGGGAAGCTTCCGGGGCCGCCCAGCCCTCCGGCCAGGCCGCCAACAGTGCGGCCAGCAAAAACAGGAACGCCAGAGTCGAACCACGTCGCATACTTAATTTTATGTGAGCCGGGGAGGGGAGTCAATCCGAGTATTGCGGGTGGGGAAATCTGGCTGAGGTTCTCAGGGGTTAGGGAACAGCCTTTTATATTTGGAACATATCTTCGCTTTTGGGCAATTTTGGAGAATTTTCGGTTTTGGCAAGTTAGCCGCGATTAGCATATCAAGGGATAATATCGGGTTCAGATGGCCAATAAAAAGGCAGGGCCATGGCTGACCCTGCCTTGTTAGTTGTTAAACGCGAAGAGTCGTTCAGCTCTTCCTGAACCTCCGCCAGCCCGCCAGGCCAAGTAGGCTGGAGCCTAACAGCCACGCCGTGGGCGGCAAGGGCACGCATTGTCCTTCAAAATCAATATTGTCCACTAAGGCAAACGCCTGGTTTACAGCGTCGGTCTGAATTAATACCGCCACCCAACGAGGCTGAAAGTTATCAATTGTCCCTTGAGTTTGGTAAGTTCCAGTCGCATCACCAATAATGGTATGATCGAGAAAATTTGTCCAGCCAGTAGGATTAGTAGGATTGAACGCAGGTGCGGTTGCCGGATTAGAGGGATAATAGTAAAGGGCGAAGCGCACAGAGTCCAGACTGGTATTGTCATAACCGCCCTGGAAACTCCAGAGTTTCGCTGTTCCCAGCGGGTTCCACCCAGAATAAGCGGTCTCGTCGATTACCTGATAGATAGATCCGCTTGCAGGACCGTTGGTCCCGTAGGTCCCGGCAAAGTAATTTCCCGGTTCTTGATAAACCGCAAATGTACCAGATGCTGTCCAATAATTTAAATTGCCAGTTTCAAAATCGCCATTTTGGACCTCATTGGCCCCGTAGAGAGTGGCCCAGGCGCTTTGAGCTGGGGTCAGCGTGATACCCAGGAGTGCGATTACACCAACCAATAAGGTTAATTTCCGTTTCATATTAACTCTCCTCATTGAAACTGGCATCTTTAAGATGATGCGTCTGCGCTGGTTGGTGAGTGGCGGGGTCGCCGGAGCGCTGGCTGTAGCCGCGTGAAACGCGGTTATATCCCCCTAGAGTCTTCTGAGGCGAAATAGCCCCAGCCCGACTAGGCCAGACCCAAGCAGGCACACGGATGGAGGCAACGGAACCGCTGACCGATCGTAGGTCCAGTAGCCCGCCCAGAAATAATGAGGTCCCTCAGGCCACGAGAAAAGCGGGTCGGCCATTATCTCTGTGAAAACCCATTCCGGAGATCCATTAATGGTTCCGGTACCGTTAGTGAACGGGCTGAGACCAGCTTCGAACACTGGTATTGTCAGGACAGGCTCGCCTAGCACCTCGCCGCTGCCCTGATAAAGTGTACCGCCAACGAAGGCAATCCCCGTCATGGTTAGGGGTTCTCCGGGGTCCAGCAGGCCGTTCACAATCGTGTCGTCCCAAACGATGGTGAACCCGGTGCCACCAAAAAAAGCGGTGTTAAAAGCCGTGGGCGTCGCAACGAGCTGCATTATGTCGGCTCGGGCGGCTCCGGCGAGAGACAGTGACATTGCAAGACACGCCAACATGCAAAAGGTAACACGTAGTGTTGAAAATTTGAACATGGTCATATCTCCTTTCAGGACTTACAGGTTTACCAAGAATCAGGATCGAGAGAAACCACTCCCTCTCGCAACCAAAAAAAGATCTCCAGAAAAAAAGCCGGACTGCCTTCTTTCCCAGGCAACCCGGCTATCTCTCAGAGACCCGTGGCTTTCCGTCCCCGCCTCGCGACGGGTTTGGCTCTTGCTGGATAAAAATTAAAGGCCGCCCAATGGACTATGGACAAAAATTGTCCAATTCACGGACAACCGGGATTGTCAGATTGTCAGTAACTGCCTTGAAAAGTTTTTAGGAGGGGACCAACAAGGTGTTTACCGCCTATCTTTTCATTGTTTCGGGTGTGCCGGAGGCACATTAATGACTGCTATGAAAAGTTCCTTAAGTGGCGATTGCTGCTATATATCATCGGGTTGAGGCTCGCTGAGATGTTTTTGCTATCTTAATCATAGCCATTTTCCGTCTCTCGCCCCAGCCTGGCTACCTCTTCCCGCAATCCCAGGGCGATGGCCTCGTAATCCCGGGCCTCGCTTTTGACCTTTAATCCAGTCTCCCGAAGCTCTGCGGCCGAGTGCTCCCGGCCAAACACCACCTTGATGGGGTGGGGCCGGGGCCAGGGGGCGTTGGGGCCCCAGGCCTCAAAGGAGCCGCCGATATAGACCGGGACCAGCTTGACCCCCAGCTCTTGCGCCAGGATGGCCACCCCCTTTTTGAATTCCCGCAATCTGCCGCTGGGGCTGCGGGCGCCTTCGGGAAAGATGCACAGGAGGTCACCCCGCCTCAGGATATAGGCCGAGGCCTGCATGGCCGCCACCAGGTGCCGGGCGGAATTCACCGGAATCACCCGGATGAGCTTGAGGAGATCTTTGACCACCGGAATCTCGAAGTAGTTGCTGTAGCCCATGGAGAACAGGCGGTTCCTCAGGGCGTAAGGCACCGCCGCGGACACCAGGAAGCCGTCCAGGTAGCTCGTATGGTTGGGACACAGGATGTAGCCCGCCTCTCCCAGGCGCTCCCGGCCGTAAACCTTAAGCCTGAAGAAGAGCCTGAACCAGAGGCCCAGGGTCAGGGAGAGCAGCAGGGTGGCCAGGCGGCTCCCGAACCCGGGCTCGCTGCCGATCTTCTTCAGCAGGGCAGGGGAGGGGGCCTCCGGTAAAATATCGGCCCAGGAGCGCTCCGGCTCCTCCGGTTCCTCCCAGGGGGCGGGCTCTTTTTCCTCCAGGAAGCGGATGAGTTCGCCCACCGTGAAGATCTCCGAAAACTCCTCTTCCTTGATCCGTACCGCGAACCTCTGCTCCAGGGCGGAGATGAGCTCCACCAGGGCCAGGGAGTCGAGGCCCAGGTCCAACTCCAGGTGGTCGTCCAGATAAATCCGGTCGGCGCCCGTCTTGTGGCTCAAAATCCCAAGCACCCGTTGGCCCAGGGGGGAGACGCCTTCTTCCAGCGCGGTCTTCCTGGCCGAATCAACCCTTCCCGCCCGTTGCCGATAGATGGCCGCCACTTCGTAGCCCTTGATCTTGCCCAGGCGGGTCTTGGGGAGTTCCCGGTTTACCAGCACGAAATCCCGGACGCGCTTGTACGGCGGCAGCATCTGGGAATAATACTCCAGCTGCCACTTCACTTCGCCGTAGATGTCCGTCTCCCCGGTTTCCCGGAAGCGGTGGAAGTCGGGAACCACCACGGCCACCAGCTTCTCTTCCCGGGCGTCGGGCATGACGTAGATTTCCTTGATCTTGCGGGACTTGAGATAGTGCTGGGCCACTTCCTCGGAGGAGACGTTCTTCCCGGAGCTCAGGACAATGAGGTCCTTCAGCCGGCCGGTGACGTAGAGATACCCGTCCCGGCCGGCACGACCCTGGTCGCCGCTGTACAAAAAACCGTCCCGGAGGACCTCCCGGGTGGCGGCCTGGTTCTGCCAGTAGCCGGCCATGACGTTGTCGCCCCGGATGAGGATCTCGCCCACGCCGTCGGCGTCAGGGTTCAGAATCCTCACCTCCACCCCGTCCAGGGGGGGGCCCACGGACCCCGCCCTGGGGGCCTCCGGCGGGTTCAGGCTGACCACGGGGGAGGTCTCCGTCAGGCCGTAGCCTTCCCGGACCTGGAAACCCAGTTTGGCGAAGTTTTCAGCCAGGTCCTCCGGCAGCTTGGCCCCCCCGCTGATGAAGAAGCGGAACTGGCGGCCCAGCGCGTCGCGCATCCGGGCCTTCAGCGGCCCGGCCAGGTCGACGCCCAGGCGCGGCTTAAGCCGCCCGGATAGGGATAGACCTGCTGCCAGCACCGCCCCCAGCCCCAGGGGCAGCTCGTCCAGGCGCCGGCGGATGCCGTTATAGAAGTACTGCAGCACCTGGGGCGTCACTAGCAGGATGGTGACCTGTTGCTCCCGGATGCACCGGAGGACGGCTTCGGCCTTGAGGGTGTTAAGATAGGTGATCCGGGCCCGGGAAAACAGGGGCAGGATGAGGTTGCCCATGAACGGAAAGGCATGGTGCAGCGGCAGGAGGGAGAGAAAGTTGTCCCGGGGCGTCACCGCCTTGAGCTTCGAGATGCTGAGAAAATTGGCGCAGAAATTTTTATGGGTCAGCATCACCCCCTTGGGGAGCGCCGTGGTCCCCGAAGTGAAGATGATGGAGGCCAGGTCATCCGGCTCCGCCGCCGGCAGAGGACCATCCGGCCCGGAGGACTCCAGAATCTCGGAGAACGACACGGAGCCGGCCGGGGATGGGGGGGCTGAGGGGGCTGCACCCACCACCACGATTTTTTCCAGGGATTCAAGATCCGCCAGGTCTTGCAGGTGGGCCTGGTCCGAGGCAAAAATAACCCGGGCCCGGGTCTGGTCCAGGATGTGACGGATCTGTTCGCCCCGGTACTGGAAGTCCAGGGGCACCGCCACGGCCCCGGCCAGCAGGATGCCGAAATAGCTGAAGCACCACTCCGGGCGGTTCGTGAGCAGAATGGCCACCCGGTCGCCTTTCTCCACGCCGGCCCGGCAGAGCCAGCGGGCCACCCCGAGGCAGGCCTCCCAGACCTGGCCATAGGTGTAGCCGCGCACCTGGTCATCTTCCCGGGAGAGGATGGCCACTTCCCCGGGCGCTTCCGCGGCAACCTGGTGCAAGCGCTGGGTCAGGGTGGAATTCATGACAGCACTTTGTGAGGTGGCTATAACTACAAAAAGAAAGAAATAATATTTCCTATAATTTGAGAAACAAAACCAATTATAATGCAGGAAATACCAACATAATACCAAGGCTTGGCACCAACGTAAGCTTCTTCAAATCCGGACGTTATTCCCAACGTTTTCTTCCCGTAAACAGTAAGAGCCAACACACCGATAAGGTCGAGAAAAAGACCGAAAATATTAAAGATTTGTTGGCAATATATCATTTCTTGTTCCTCGGAAAAGTCCATTTATAGTATTTAAAATGGCGTCTTTAAACGCCAATATGGTGAACATAAAGGGTGCCGTCATGCTGATTTATTCAGCTCATGTGCCTTTACATGTCAGGAACAGCCTATCAGAGGACTTCCAAAATCAAGCACTTCAAGTAAAAGCTCTCGGGGAGCGACAGCAGGGCAGGGTGGTCCCGGGCCGCGCCCCGGCGCTCCACCACCCTGGCCTGACGCCCCGCGTCCGCCGCGGCTTCCCGGACGATCTCCAGGAACTCCGGCTCGCTCAGGTTATAGGAGCAGGAGCAGGTGACCAGGGCGCCCCCAGGGTTCAGGAGCTGAAAGGCCCGGCGGTTGATCTCCTTGTAACCCTTGTGGGCTGCGGCCCGGTCCCGGCGGCTGCGGGCAAAGGCCGGGGGGTCCAGGACGATCAAGTCGAAGCGGGCCCCGGCGCCCACCGCGTTCTTCAGATAATTAAAGACGTTATCCCGCACCATCTCCAGGTTGTTGAGGCCGTTCAAGGCGGCGTTTTCCCGGGCCCGGGCCAGGGCGGCGTCGGAGGCCTCCACCAGAGTGACCCGCTGGGCCCCGGGGGCCAGGTGCATGGCAAAGGCCCCCTGGTAGGCAAAGGCGTCCAGGACTTCGCCCCGAGCAAGAGCGGCCGCGGCCGCCCGGTTCTCCCGCTGGTCCAGAAAAAGCCCGGTTTTCTGGCCCCCGCGCACATCCACCCGGAGCCGGGCCCCGTTTTCCCGGACCTGGACCGTCTCGGGCAACTCTCCGTAAACCGTCTTGACCTCCAGGGGCAGCTCCTCCAGCCGGCGCACCTCGGCGTCGTGGCGCAGGGTGATGGACTGGGGGGAGAGGTGGCGGATGAACATCTCGATAATTTCCGGCAGCAGGCGCTCCATGCCGGGGTGGTGGGCCTGCAGGGCCAGGTGGCCGGCGTAATGGTCCGCCACCAGGCCGGGGAAGCCGTCGGCTTCGGCGTAGAGCAGCCGGTAGGCGTCGGTGTCCGTGACCACCCGCCGGCGGTATTTAAGGGCGCGCTCCAGTCGCTGCTGCCAAAACCGCTCATCCACGGTCTCGGAGCCGTAAGTGACGAACCTCAGGGCGATGCGGGAGGCCTGGCTGTAGAAGGCCTGTCCCAGGAAGCGGTCCCCGGGGCCATAGACCGACGCCAGTTCCCCGGAAGCCAGCCGCGGCTCCGCCTCCAGGTCGTCCCGGTAGACCCAGGGGTGCCCGGTGCGCTGCCAGCGGGCGCCCTTGGCAGTCAAGCGCACTGCCTGCAAATCCTTCGGCTTCGTAACCTGTTGTTCCATTAAACCTCGCGGGGTATCTGCCCGTCCCGTAAAAACGGTTGGAAATAGCGAGAACTCTTAAAAAGTCATCTATAATGTCATTCTGAGGGAGCGCAGTGACTGAAGAATATCTAAATACAAGATTATTCGCGGCGCTCAGAATGACAAAAAAAGTTTTGCAAAACTCTCATGGCTTCGAAAGTGAACATGGGCCACTAAAAACCAAAAACCAAAATCCAGCTTTTTACGACCCCTAGCAGCGCCGCCTTTCCAGGTGCTCGGCGTATTTCCGGCGGATCAGGCGCTGGGGGAAATCGGCATGCCCGAAATAACCGGCGGCCAGCTCCAGGGCCCGGGCTTCCATCTCTTTCAGGAGCTCCGGGACCTCCCGGGCGGCAATGAAGTTGCGCTCATCTCTTTGAGAAAAGACCAACTCCGGCCCCAACGCCGCCGCCACTTCCGCCGCCTTGGGGGCCAGTTCCGGCGGGAGAATAGCCTCCTGGACGGGAATGGTTATGCGGGCCTCCAGGGCCACGTACCAGCGGTCGCCCGCCACCGGCCGGGACCGGTCCCAAAGCTCCAGGGTGAGGCCGTTGTTAAGGGAATGCCGCACCAGCAATTTTTCCGGGTTCATGGGCTCGATTCAATTCTCAGATTATAGTATATCTATCTCATCTCCGCGGCAAAGCCAAAGATAAGGAATTCCTATGCGTCGCAAGGTCCTGATCATCGCCCTGGCCGTCCTGGTCCTGGGGGCCGCCCTGGGCGGCGGCCTTTACTGGCGCTGGTACAACTCCCCCCGCTATGCCCTGCAGCAGATGGCCCTGGCTCTCAAGACCAGGAACCTGGACAATTTCTTTAAGTATGTGGATTTAAAGGGAATATTTAACAATTTCCTGGAGGCCTCCAGCAAGGATAAGGATCTGGACGCCCCGGTTGACCCCGAGGCGGACGACTGGACCCGAATGACCCAGCGTCTGGGCCGCAAGTTCGCCCGGGTGTTGCTGCCCAAGCTGTTCGATGCCTTCGAAACCCAGATTCGCGGGGTCATGGAGAATTACCTGCGGAATCTCGATAACTCTCAGATCATGGCCATCGCGGCGGCGGCCACCGTGGCCCGCATTGACACCCAGGGGGATGAGGCCCAGGTGACCCTCACGGATCCCAAGACCAAAGAACCTCTGCGCTTTCAAATGCACCGCGACTCCAAGCGTCGCCTCTGGCAGATCGTGTCGGTTAACCATGAGGATTTAAAAAGATTTTGCCAACGGGAGTTCAGGTAGCGATGCAGACAACGTCTGATAATATATATTATGTAAACTAAGAGATGCTGGTGGAAGAAAAGTGCCCTCACTGCGGGTATGTCACCCCCAGGCATCGCAATCCGGTTCCCACGGTGGATATCATCATTGAGTACCAAAACCGGGGCCTGGTGTTGATCCGGCGCGCCAATCCGCCGTCCGGTTGGGCCTTGCCCGGGGGCTATGTGGATTACGGCGAGTCTCTCGAAGACGCCGCCCGCCGGGAAGCCCGGGAAGAAACGGGACTGGAGGTGACTCTCCTGGGGCAGCTGCACACCTATTCTGATCCCCGCCGGGACCCCCGGCAGCACAACATCACTACGGTATTTGTGGCGTCTGGCGCGCGGCACCCCCCGGGCGGCCGACGACGCCCGCAGCCTGAGCATTTTTGCCCCGGAGGCGCTGCCCGAGCCTTTGGCCTTTGACCACGCCCGCATCCTGGCTGACTACCTCAAGGTGCGCCCGGATTGGCTGAAAAAACTTGAGAAGAACTGTTAAGATTGTCGCTAAATAAACTAATATTACTGATATATAAGTTAGTTAGCACCATGGCCGGCCTGGTGGGCTGGCCATATTTTTACTGGCACCTGAAATCCCGGGGCCGCGGCGACAGCTTTCTGCCCCGGTTAGGCCTGAAACTGCCCCCGGGACCGCCGCCGGCCGGCGCGCCCCGTATCTGGCTCCACGGCGTCTCCGTGGGGGAAATCCTGGCCGCGGTGCCCCTGGTCCAGGAGCTTAAGGCCCTCCTGCCCCGGGCCGCCCTCATCGTCACCACCGGCACGGAAACGGGCCAGGACCTGGCGCGCCGAAACTTTCTCCCCCTGGGCGCCTACGTCTGCTACTTCCCCCTGGACCTGCCCTGGGCCGTCAGCCGTTACCTCAATTACCTGCGCCCCCAGGTCTTCGTGGCCCTGGAGTCGGAAATCTGGCCCAATTTCCTGTCCTCGGCCCACCGCCGCGGCGTGCGCCTGGCCATGGTCAACGCCCGCCTGTCGGACCAGTCTTTTCACCGGTTTCTGCGTTATAAGCGATATATATCTGATATATTTAGGTTATTTGATCTGGTCGCCGCGGGCTCCCCCGGGGATTATGACCGCCTCCGGGAACTGGGCTTCGCGCCCCCCGCCTGCACCTCACCGGCAACCTGAAATACGACCGCCTCTTCAAGGCCCAGGACCTGGAGCAGGTTCAGGAGTTCCGCGCCCTCCTGCAGGGCGGCGCCGGGGACCGGCAAGCCCCGGTATTTCTGGCCGCCTCCACCCACCCGGGAGAAGAAGAGGTGGTGCTGGAGGCGTACGCCCGGCTCCGGGCCCCCTACCCTGCTCTCCTCCTTGTCCTGGCCCCCCGGCACCCGGAACGGGCCCCGGACCTGGCCCGCCTGCTCAACCGCCTGGGCCTGGCCTTCCATCTGTGGACCCGTCTCAAGGGCGGTCTCGAGACCCGGCGGCACCCGGTGGTGCTCATCGACACCATCGGGGACCTGTTCAGCCTCTACGGCGCCGCCGACCTGGCCTTCGTGGGCGGCAGCCTCGTGCCCCACGGCGGCCAAAATATCCTGGAACCCGCGGCCCAGGGCCGGGTCTCCCCTTTACGGCCCCCACCTCCACAACTTCCGCTGGGCCCAGGCTATCCTGGAAGCAGCCGGGGCCGGCCTCCTGGTCCACGACGCCGCCTCCCTAACCGCCGCGGCCCAGGACCTGCTGGACCACCCGGAAAGGCGGCAGCGACCTGGGTGAGCGGGCCCGGGCTGCATTGGCCCCCCACCGGGGCGCCGCCCGCCGCCAGGCGGAGTTGATTGTAGGGCTGGTTGGGGGAGAGGGCCAGGGGCCCACGGCCCCTGCCCTCTCCCCCAAACCCCCTCTCCCAACCCCATAAGTTAAGCCGGACCTGTTAGGTCCGGCTTAGCCACTGGAACCGAGTCAAAGTGGAAACAAATTTGGGGCATTAAAAACTAAAAACTCATGACTACTGGCTACTGGCTACTGACTACTGACCACTGATCGCTGATAGCTATTCGGGGCCGGCTTATGGTATATTTAAAAAGAAAACCAATGCATCGAGGTTTATTTTGAAGAAGGCATTATTGGCCTTGGAAGACGGACTGGTCCTTAAGGGCCGGTCTTTTACCGGCCCCGGCGAATGCGCCGGCGAAGTGGTGTTCAACACCGCCATGACCGGCTATCAGGAGATCCTCACCGACCCCTCCTACAAGGGCCAGATCGTCACCATGACTTATCCCCTCATGGGCAACTACGGCATCAATTTCGAAGATCTGGAGTCCCAGGGGGTGCAGGTGGAGGGGTTCATCGTCAAGGAGTACCACCCCTACCCTTCCAACTGGCGGGCCCGGGGCAATCTGGCGGATTATCTCAAAGGTTCGGGCAAGTTGGGGGTGGAAGGCTTCGACACCCGGGCCATCACCAAGAGATTGCGGGAAGTGGGCGCCATGCGGGGCCTGGTCTCCACCGAGGACCTGGACCCCGTCTCCCTGGTGCGCCGGGCCCGGGAGCTCCCCAGCATGGACGGCCTGGACCTGGTGCCCCTGGTCACCTGCCGCGCCCCCTACTGGTGGGAGGAAGGCGCCGCCCGGGAAACCCTGGGGTGCGAGATTTCCCCGGCGGCCAGCCGGTCTTTGCCGGAGAGGCCGGAGCCGGCCCCCCGCCCTTGCACCTTTGAGGATCTGGAGGCCCTCTGGCAGCAGCGCTCCGGGAAAAAAGTAATTCTCTATGACTATGGCGTCAAATTCAACATTATCCGCAGCCTCAAGGCCCGGGGCCTGGAAGTTCTGGTGGTCCCGGCCACGACCCCGGCGAGAGACCTCCTGCGCCTCAAGCCCGACGGCCTGGTGCTGAGCAACGGCCCCGGGGACCCCGCGGCCGTCACCTACGCGGTGGAGAACGTGCGCCAGTGCCTGGGGGGCGTCCCCCTGTTCGGCATCTGCCTGGGGCACCAGCTCCTGGGCCTGGCCCTGGGGGGCCGCACCTTCAAGCTCAAGTTCGGCCACCGGGGGGCCAACCAGCCGGTGAAGGACCTCCTCTCCGGCCGGGTGGAGATCACCTCCCAGAACCACGGCTTCGCCGTGGACCTGGAATCCATCCCGGACCGGGACGTGGAACTGACCCACATCAACCTGAACGACAACACCCTGGAGGGCCTGCGCCACCCCGGGCTTCGGGCCTTTTCCGTGCAGTACCACCCGGAGGCCGCCCCCGGCCCCCACGACGCGCATTATTTGTTTGAAAAATTCTTGACCATGGTGGAAGGGTCCTGAGAGTCGCGCCGCCGGGAAAAATTATGGTAGCGCAGGCGTCTCGCCTGTGCTGCCACAGGCTGAATCGCAACTCACATCTGAAGGAGTAAAAAATGACGCCGAGACGCTGGTTGGCCCTGATTGCCACGTTGGCTTTGATTATGTTTATTCCTTCCCTGGCTGCCGCCGACGTGGTGGGGCGCTTCACCCAGGTGGAAGGCCAGGTGGACCTGCTCAAGCAGGGTAAGCTCCCGGCCGCCCCCGCCAAGGTCGCCGACGGGGTGGAGCCCGGGGACGTGGTGCGCACCAAGTCCAAATCCAAGGCCCAGGTGAAGTTTGTGGACGACACCACCATCACCCTGGCGCCGGAGAGCCGGGTGGCGGTGGCCGACTACATGTACGATGGCGCCAGGGGCCAGCGCCGCGCGGTGCTGCGCCTCTTCCGGGGACTGGTGCACACCGCGGTCACCCGTCTCCTTAAGGTGCAGGAACCCGATTTCATCATGGAGACCCACACCGCGGTCATGGGGGTCAGAGGCACCAACTGGTACTCGCTGCTGATGCCCAACTTTACCAGCATCTATCTCGTGGACGGCCTCCTGGAGGCGAAATCCAACAATCCCAAGATTCCCGCGGTGCTCCTGCTTGAGGCCCTGCATTTCACCCAGGTGATGATGGGGATGCAGCCCCAGCTCCCCAAACCCATCACCCCGGCCATGCTGGAGCTGCTCCAGAGGATGATGGATACCGGCGTCCGGGATGGCGCTCTGCTGGGAGGAGCGCTTCATATCGGCGGCGGCACCCAGGGGCTCCCCGAGTTCAGATTGCCGGTGAGCCCGGACGGTATGACCCAGCCCATCATCCCGCCGACGATCCCCCCGCCGATCCTGAAGCCGCCGGCCTCCAGCGGGCCCACCGGAACAACCAATTTAACCCCCGGTGCGTTTTGAGGCCAGCAGGTTCAGCGGCAAGAAATTTAGCAAAAACTATCAAAGGGGGCCTGGCCGAACCCGGCGCTGGGCCCCTGTTGCTTCTTTTAGGCGCGGGGGGAAATTTCTACTGGCCTTAAGGTTTCCAAAATAATAATATTGTAGCGGGCCTCTCGCCGCCGGGGTTGACGCCTCCCCACGAGCGGCGGCGCGCCCCCGCCTTGCAAATAATTCAGCGCCATGCCGAAATGTTACAAACTACCCAGTGTAGCGTCTCGTGAGTATCTTTACAAAGTACTCGCTTCTATTCCCTCCCCCTTGATGGGGGAGGGTTAGGGTGGGGGTGGCAAAAATAACACGTGATTATGATATGTTAGCTGAAATCAAATTCCCCCTCCCCCTAACCCCCTCCCACCAGGGGAGGGGGGAACAATTGGGTGGACTTTTGTAAGATATTTCCGGGACGCGATACTTATGTAATTCTCTGATACTTTATTTGTGTAACCGAAAACTGAAAGCCGCAAACTGAAAACCGTATTATGCCCAAGCGCACCGACATCAAAAAGATCCTGATCATCGGCTCCGGCCCCATCATCATCAGCCAGGCCTGCGAGTTCGACTACTCCGGCACCCAGGCCTGCAAGGCCCTGCGGGAAGAGGGCTATGAGGTGGTCCTCATCAACTCCAACCCCGCCACCATCATGACGGACCCGGAGATGGCGGACCGCACCTACATCGAGCCCATCACCCCGGAGATGGTGTGCCAGGTCATCGAGCGGGAGCGCCCCGACGCCATCCTGCCCACCCTGGGGGGGCAGACGGGGCTGAACTGCGCGGTGGCCGTGGCGGACACCGGCATCCTGGAAAAATTCGGGGTGGAGATGATCGGGGCCACCCCCCACGTCATCAAAAAGGCCGAAGACCGGGAGCTCTTCCGGGACGCCATGGCCAATATCAACCTCAGGGTGCCCCGGAGCGCCATTGTGCGCACCCTGGATGAGGCCCTCACCGCGGCCCCGACCATCGGCTACCCCATCATCGTGCGTCCCAGTTTCACCCTGGGGGGCACCGGCGGCGGCATCGCCTACAACCTGGAAGACCTGAAAGAGCTGGCCGCCGAAGGCCTGTCCGCCAGCATGATCACCGAGGTGATGCTGGAAGAGTCCGTGGTGGGCTGGAAGGAATTCGAACTGGAAGTGATGCGGGACTTCCGGGACAACGTGGTGATCATCTGCTCCATCGAAAACGTGGACGCCATGGGGGTGCACACCGGCGACTCCATCACCGTGGCCCCGGCCCAGACCCTGACCGACCGGGAGTACCAGGCCATGCGGGACGCGGCCATCGCCATCATCCGGGAAATCGGGGTGGAGACCGGCGGCTCCAACATCCAGTTCGCCATCCATCCCCACACCGGGGAGATGGTGGTCATCGAAATGAACCCCCGGGTGTCCCGGTCCTCGGCCCTGGCCTCCAAGGCCACGGGCTTCCCCATCGCCAAGATCGCCGCCAAACTGGCGGTGGGCTACACCTTGGACGAAATTCACAACGACATCACCCGGGAGACCTACGCCTCCTTTGAGCCCACCATCGACTACTGCGTGGTGAAGATTCCCCGCTGGGCCTTCGAGAAATTCCCCGGGGCCGAAGACTTCCTCACCACCGCCATGAAGTCCGTGGGCGAGGTCATGGCCATCGGCCGCACCTTCAAGGAGGCCCTGCAAAAGGGCATCCGCTCCCTGGAGATCGCCCGCTTCGGCCTGGGGGCCGACGGCAAGGACCTGCCGGATTTGGCCCCGGACGCCTTGCGCGCCAAGCTCCGGGTCCCCAACTCCCTGCGCCTCTTCTACCTGCGCCAGGCTTTTCGCCAGGGGATGTCGGTGGACGAAGTCTATGAATTAACCTTCATCGACCCCTGGTTTCTCTACCAGATCCGGGACGTGGTGGCTTTTTCGGACGAGCTGGCCATATTTGGCGAGCTCTTGCGCAAAGGCCGCGGCCAGGACCAGTTGGAGGATCTGCTGCGCCGGGCCAAGGAATATGGCTTCTCCGACGTGCAGCTGGCCCATCTCTGGGGCGGCACCGAGGAGCAAATGGCGGCCAGGCGCCGGGAGTACGGCGTCACCCCGGTTTACAAGCTGGTGGACACCTGCGCCGCCGAGTTCGAGGCCTACACCCCCTACTATTACTCCACCTACGAATGGGAAGACGAGGCCCGCCAAACCGACCGGGACAAGGTGATGATCCTGGGGGGCGGCCCCAACCGCATCGGCCAGGGCATCGAGTTCGACTACTGCTGCTGCCAGGCCTCCTTCGCCTTGAAAGAGCTGGGGGTGGAGTCCATCATGGTGAACTCCAACCCCGAGACCGTGTCCACCGACTACGACACTTCGGACAAGCTCTACTTCGAGCCCCTGACCCGGGAAGACGTGCTGAACATCGTGGCCACGGAAAACCCCCTGGGGCTGATCCTGCAGTTCGGCGGCCAGACGCCGCTCAACCTGGCGGTGCCCCTGGGCAAGGCCGGCGTGCGCATCATGGGGACCGGGGCCGAGGCCATCGACCGGGCCGAAGACCGCAAGCTCTTCAAGCAATTGCTGAACAAACTTAACCTCAAGCAGCCCCCCAACGACACGGCCCGCACCGTGGACCAGGCCCTGAACATCGCCCACGCCATCAGCTACCCGGTGCTGGTCCGGCCCTCCTACGTTCTGGGGGGGCGGGCCATGCAGATCGTGGCCGACGACGCCGGGCTCACCAACTTCATGAACTGGGCCCTGGAGGCTTCGCCGGAGCACCCCATCCTCATCGACAAGTTCCTGGAAGACGCCATCGAGGTGGACGTGGACGCCATCTGCGACGGCCGGGTCACCATCATCGGCGGTATCATGGAGCACATCGAGGAGGCCGGCATCCACTCGGGAGATTCCGCTTGCGTGCTGCCGCCCTACTCGCTGCCCCGGGACATCCAGGAAGACATCAAGCAGCAGACCCGGGCCCTGGCCGCGGAGCTGGGCGTGGTGGGGCTCCTTAACATCCAGTTTGCGGTTAAAGACCAGCAGGTCTTCGTCCTGGAGGTCAACCCCCGGGCCTCCCGCACCGTGCCCTTCGTCAGCAAGGCCACCGGCGTGTCGCTCGCCAAGCTGGCCACCAAGGTGATGCTGGGTTATACCCTGGCAGAGCTGGGTTTTACCGCGGAAATCGAGCCGCCCTACTTTGCCGTGAAGGAATCCGTCTTTCCCTTCCGGCGCTTCCCCGGGGTGGACCCCCTGCTGGGCCCGGAGATGCGCTCCACCGGCGAGGTCATGGGGATAGACGCGGACTTCGGCCTGGCCTTTGCCAAGGCGCAACTGGCCGCGGGCCAGGTTCTACCCTTGGCAGGGGGCGTGCTCTTCAGCGTCAAGGACTCGGACAAGGCGGCCACCGTGCCCCTGGCCCGGGGCTTTCAGGACGAAGGTTTTGAGCTCTTTGCCACCGGCGGCACCGCGGACTTCCTGCGGCGCCACGGCCTGGAAGTCCACGAGGCCCACAAGGTGCGGGAGGTGCGGCCCCACATCATCGACCGCATCAAGAGCCGGGAGATCGCCCTGGTGGTGAACACCCCCCGGGGCCGCTACACCCCGGGGGACTCCTACTCCATGCGCCGGGTGGCCCTGGAGTACAACATCCCCTACACCACCACCCTGGCCGCGGCCCGGGCCACCCTGGACGCCATCCGGGCCCTGAAGCGAGGCAAACTGGAAGTGAAAAGCCTGCAAGAATACCACGCCATGGTGCACGAGGCCACGGCGCAACGGCGGGCCGTCAAGGGTAGTTGAGAAAAAATATTTGGTGGCACAGGCGTCTCGCCTGTGCGGACTAGCTCCACAAGATCACCGGAGGTTTCGCGAAAAGTGCGTTCCACAACACCGGGAGGGCTTGGAAACGATTAGAATAAGGCCCTGGTGGCACCGGCATCCTGCCGGTGCAAGCACAGGCTGGAAGCCTGTGCCACCAATAAGCAAGGCCAGGTGAGGGTCGGCACGGCCCACCATCTGGCGGGCAGCCCCGCCCTCCATTGATGAAATTGTAATGGTCAGCGAACAAAAAATCCGAGATTTATGCGACCACATCGTCCGGGAATTTCACCCCGAACGTATTATTTTGTTCGGCTCTTATGCATCCGGCCGTTCCACGCCCGACTCCGACGTGGATCTGCTGGTGATCCTGGACTTTGAAGGTAAGAGTTTCTGGCAGTCCCTGGAGATTTTGAACCGGACCAACCCCCGATTCCCCATTGACCTTCTGGCCCGGCGACCCGACGACACCGAGCGCCGCTACCGGGAAGGCGACCCCCTCATCCGGGATGCCCTGGATCGCGGCAAGGTTCTCTATGAACGACACAGTTAGGGAATGGCTGGAGAAGGCGGAGAAAGATTACGCCACAGCTCGCCGGGAATTGGCCGCCCAGGAAGACCTTAATTACGACGCGGTCTGTTTCCATGCTCAACAATGCATCGAAAAATTGATGAAGGCGCTATTGATTCAACGAAGCGTCATGTCTGGCAAGACCCACGATCTTGCTTATTTGCATCAGCTTCTCACCCCGGTTTGCCCTGAGTGGTCCTGCCCTCTGGAGGACTTGCGCTTCTTGACCCGGGCCGCAGTGGCCTTTCGCTATCCCGGCGAAGCCGCTGACCGTGAGGATGCTGCCCAGGCTTTCGACATCGCCACCCGTTTGCGTGAAAAACTACTATTGTTATTGAAGGGGTAAAGGGAAAAAGCCCAGGCTGGAAAGCCTGTGCCACCAATAAGCAAAGCCAGGTAGGGTGGGCCCGGCCCACCATCTGGCGGGCAATTCCCGTTGATTGAAAATCAAGGATGGCGGGCACGGAGGCCCGCCCTAGCGGTTTAAAAGAAAGCGCAGGCTAAAGCCTGCGCCTATCAAAATTCGGGAATTCGTGTTAACCTTAAAATGTCTAATTTGAATTTAGCAAACCTGCTGCTGCCCCCATGCTAACCACCGAAAACCGAAAACCGAAAACCGAAAACCCAGGCGGCCGACAGGCCCCGGGAAAAGTGCGGCGTCTTCGGCATCTACGGCCACCCCGAGGCGGCCCGCCTCACCTTCTTCGGCCTTTACGCCTTGCAGCACCGGGGCCAGGAGTCCTGCGGCATCGTCACCGGCGACGGCACCAGGGTCCGCCAGCACCGGGGCTTGGGGCTGGTGGCCGAAGTCTTCGACCAGGACGTCCTCGGCCAGCTTTCCGGGCACCTGGCCATCGGCCACGTGCGCTACTCCACCACCGGCTCCACCATGCTCATCAACGCCCAGCCCTTCGTGGTGCAGCACGCCGGCCAGATGATCGCCATCGGCCACAACGGCAACCTCACCAACGCCCGGGAGATCCGCTGCCGCCTGGAGGAGGCCGGCTCCATCTTCCAGTCCACCATGGACACGGAAGTCATCGTCCACCTCATGGCCCGGCACCGCAGCCCCGACCTGGTGGAGTCCCTCATCGCGGCCTTAAAAGAAGTGCAGGGCTCCTACTCCCTGGTAATCTCCACCGCCGACAAGGTCATCGCCGCCCGGGACCCCCACGGCTTCCGGCCCCTGTGCCTGGGCCAGATCAACGGCTCCTGGGTGGTGGCCTCGGAGTCCTGCGCCCTGGACCTGGTGCAGGCCGACTACTGGCGGGAAGTGGAGCCGGGCGAGATCGTGGTCCTGGACGAGGGCGGCCTCCATTCCCACAAGCCCTTCGACCCCAAGCCGCCCCGGTTCTGCATCTTCGAGTACATCTATTTCGCCCGGCCCGACAGCCAGATCTTCAGCCAGAGCGTCTATCTGGTGCGCAAGCGCCTGGGCGCGGCCCTGGCCCGGGAGCACCCCCTGAAGGCCGACCTGGTGATGCCCTTTCCCGACTCCGGCACCTACGCCGCCCTGGGCTACGCCGCCGCCACCGGCATCCCCTTTGAAATGGGGGTGATCCGCAACCACTACGTGGGCCGCACCTTCATCCAGCCCTCCCAGACCATGCGGGATTTCTCCGTGCGGGTGAAGCTCAACCCCGTGCGGGAGCTCCTCAAAGGCCAGCGCGTCCTGGTGGTGGAAGACTCCATCATCAGGGGCACCACCACCCGCTCCCGGATAAAATCGCTCCGGGACGCGGGGGCCAAAGAGGTGAGCCTGGTGGTGAGCTGCCCGCCCCACCGCTTCCCCTGCTTCTACGGCATCGACTTCTCCTCCAAGGGCGAGCTCATCGCCTCCCAGCAGGAAATCGACCAGATCCGGGACTTTTTAGGCCTGGACTACCTGGGGTATCTCAGTCTGGAGGGCATGGTGGCCGCCACCCACAAGAACCAGGACAATTTCTGCCTTTCCTGCTTTTCCGGGGACTATCCCGTGGTCCTGGAGTCCGATTTTTCCAAGACCTGCTTCGAAGAGGACATCTGCTCCCCGAGCCCCGGGGAATCCCTGCTGCCCCCGGTCTGCGGCCGGAAATAAGAATGTGGTAGCACCGGCGTCTCGCCTGTGATCTCTTACCCTCCCCTTCCAAGCCCCATCCCTGCTTTTTTATTTTATGCCAAGTAGCAGTCGAGTGGTTCTTCTGGTAGGGGCGGACCTAGGTGTCCGCCCTGCATGAGGGCGCACACGCAGGTGCGCCCCTACATTACCTTGGCTTGTGATTGCGACTTGAGACCTCTGCGAAAGTATAGGTAGCTGGATTCTTTAATCAAAATGTAGCGCAGGCGCCCTCGCCTGCGACTAGATAATGGGTGGACAGCCGAGGGCGGCTGTCCTACATGAGACTTTCGCAGAGGTCTCGACTTGGTATTAGGATGGCGGGCACAGAAGCGCGCCGCTACGAAAAACAGGTTTTTTGGTAGGGCGGCCGTCCCCGGCCGCCTCCAAGTCTTGATTTATCAGCGAATTAGTCGCGGCAAAACCAGCAGATACCCGCAGCCGGGATAGGCTCAGGTTTGCTGCCCGGTTGCATGGCCTCCTGTTTGCTTTTCCCTGAAAACGAAAACTTGAATTTTAACCGCACTGCTATTAATATTTAATAAATTTATCGAATTTCACGGCACTTAGTATTTTTCTTCATAAAATCCGTGAGTTAATCGAACGGAGGTCACAACATGCCTGATTGCGCCTGTGGGTGCGGGGAACAGACGAAGAAGGGGAAATTTCTCCCGGGCCATGACCAGAAGCTGCGGAAATCCTTGGAGGAAAAAGTGGGCGGCGTGGCCCTCCTGGCCAAGCTGGTGTCGGCCGGGCAGATGTACGCCAACGGCAAGATGGGCCTGGAAGACCTGGGCCGCCTGGTGAAGCTGATTTTTAGCCAGGATTGATCTGCTCCCGGATTGTCCGCCAGCCCTCAAGGGATCGGTATGCGTTAAGTGCCTCATAAAGCTCCGGTTCGGCCCCCTCCCCTGCCCTATTTCCCGCCCTGCCCCTCTTCCAGGCTTGTAGTTCCGCCGCTATTTTATTAGGCTTAACTGGACCTCCCGGGAAGGCTGGCTGATAAAAATGGGCAATCATCTCATCGGCGTGATCTCCGACACCCACGGGCTGCTCCGGCCCCAGGCGGTTAAGGCCCTTAAAGGCGTGGAGCTCATCATCCACGCCGGGGACGTGGGCGGCCCCGAGGTCCTGGAACCCCTGGGGCGTATCGCGCCGGTGCACGCGGTGCGGGGCAACACCGATCGGGGCGATTTTGGCCAGAGCCTCCCCCAAACTCAGGTGGTGGAAGTGGGGGGCCTCCAACTCTACGTCCTCCACGAACTCTTTACCCTGGACCTGGACCCTGCGGCGGCGGGCTTTGCCGCGGTGATCTTCGGCCACTCCCACCGTCCCCATCAGGAACGCAAAGACGGCGTCCTCTACCTCAACCCCGGCAGCGCCGGCCCCCGGCGGTTTACCCTGCCGGTTACCCTGGCCCTGCTGCGGGTGCAAGATAACGGCCTTTCTGCCGAATTTATCGAGCTGTTGAAAAGATAGAGAGGCGAGAAGAGGAAAATAGAAAGACGGCAGCGGCGGCCGCTCTGCGGCCGCCGCGCCGCTTTTGCTTGCCTGCGCAAGCAGTTGAGGGGAGGGCCGGGGGAGAAGATTCCCCCGCCCTCCCCTCAAACTCCCCACCCAACCCCCTGAAATGGGCCGGGAAAGGCGGTGCTTCGCACCGACTCCCCCGGCCTAAAATTCCCATAAGGGATTGGGGGTGGGGGTTTGGGGGAGGGGGTAAGGGCCGTGGGCCCTTAGCCCCCTACCCCGATTGCGCAGCTGCAAGCGGGCTGGCCAGGGGCCGCAGGTCCCTGGCCAAGTCTCGTTTTCAGGCAAAAGTAATCCTTATAACCTCCCGCGCCCCCCCTTTAGAAAGGGGGCAATATCCGTAAGTCCTTGCCATTTCCTTTAAAAATTTTGTAGCATATATTACATGACTCCCAAACGTCCCGTCTATCCCTTCGCGGCTCTTGTCGGCCAGGAACGCCTGAAAAAAGCCCTCATTCTCAACGCCGTCAATCCCCTCATCGGCGGGGTATTGATCCGGGGGGAGAAGGGCACGGCCAAGTCCACTGCGGCCCGGGGCTTGGCGGAGTTGTTGCCGCCCATCGCCATGGTGGCGGGCTGCCCCTTTCACTGCGATCCGGAAAAGATTGAGCTGATGTGCGACTCCTGCCGCCGGCGCTTTGACCAGGGCGAGGCCCTGCCCCGCCGGGACCGCCCCATGCCGGTGGTGGATCTCCCCCTGGGGACCACGGAGGACCGGCTGCTGGGCACCATTGACTTGGAGAAGGCCATCAAGAGCGGCGAGAAGCATTTTGAGCCGGGGTTGTTGGCCGCCGCCAACCGGGGCATTTTGTACGTCGATGAAGTGAATCTCCTGGACGACCATCTGGTGGACGTGCTGCTGGACGCCGCGGCCATGGGGGTCAACGTGGTGGAGCGGGAGGGGATTTCCTTCACCCACCCGGCCCTGTTTATCCTGGTGGGCACCATGAACCCCGAGGAAGGGGAACTCCGGCCCCAGTTGCTGGACCGGTTCGGGCTCTGCGTGGAGGTCACGGGGCTCCACAATTTAGAGGCCCGCATGGACGTGGTGACCCGGAGGCTGGCCTTTGAGCGCGACCCCGAGGGTTTCGGGGCCCGGTGGCTGCCGGAGCAGGAGGCCATGCGCCGGGCCATCGTCAGCGCCCGGGAGCGGCTGCCCCGGGTGGGTTATGGGGAAGACGTCCTGCGCCTCATCACCCTCATCTGCCTGGACCAGGGGGTGGACGGCCACCGGGCCGACATCTACATGCTCAAGGTGGCCCAGACCCTGGCGGCCTACCGGGGCCGGGAGGAAGTGCAGCGACCAGGACGTCAAGGAGGCCGCGGAGCTGGTGCTGCCGCACCGTTTGCGCCGCAAGCCTTTCAGCGACTCGGAAATGGATGAGGGGAAGCTGGAGGAAAGCTTCCGCAAGCACCGGGAGGAGCAGGAGAGCCGCCGCACTGCGGAGGTGGCGCCCCAGCCCGCGGGGGTGAGCCCGGACGGGGAGGAAGTGGCCCGCATCGGCGAAGTCACGGTGGCGCCGGGGGCCACCTTCCCGGTGCAGCCCCTGGACCTGCCCCCGGACCGCCAGAGTCGGAAAGCGCCGGGCGCCCGCACCCGGACGCGCTCCGAGGACCGGACCGGGCGCTACGTGCGCCCCACCCTGCACCAGGGCGGGGTGCCGGACCTGGCGTTGGATGCCACCCTCAGGGCCGCGGCCCCGTACCAGGTTCTCCGGGAGAAAGGGAACCTGGCCCTGGCCATCGCGGACCCGGATCTGCGCTACAAGGTGCGGGAGAAGCGCATCGGCCGCCACATCCTGTTCGTGGTGGACGCCAGCGGCTCCATGGGGGCGGACCGGCGCATGGCGGAGACCAAGGCCGCCATCCTGTCCCTGCTGGTGGACGCCTACCAGAAGCGGGAGCGGGTGGGGCTCATCGTCTTTATGGGCCTTGAGGCGAAGCTGGCGCTCCCCTTCACCCACAGCGTGGAGATGGCCCAGCGGTATCTGGCCCATCTGCCCACCGGGGGGAAGACCCCGCTGCCCCACGCCTTGCATCTGGCCCACGAATTGCTCCAGCAGGAAAAAGCCAGACATCCCCAGGACGCCTTTCTCCTGGTGGTCATCACCGACGGTCGGGCCAACATCAGTTTAAGGCGGGGCGGCGCGCCCATGGCGGAAGTCAAGGAGCTGGGGGCGCGGTTCAAGGCCTTAGGGATCAACTCCCTGATCCTGGACACGGAGCCCTTCGCCCCCTGCCTGGACCTGGGGTGCCTGCCGGAGCTGAGCCGCATCATGGGCGGCCGGTACCATTCCATCCAGAGCCTCCGGGCCCCGGAGGTGGTGGCCCGGGTGGAGGCGGCCCTGGCCTAGGGTCGTGCTTTCGCAAATCTAGATATGACTGGCCAAAATCCCCCTAAAAGGGGGAGGGATAAAGCCATTTCTTTTTTAAGGTTTTCCTGCAACGCACAATAAAACCCTTTCAAAATGTCTTTCTGTCCTCCTTGGAACAAAGTGAGGATCTCAAGTCATTTTAAATACGAGATTCTTCGCTGCGCTCAGAATGGATTTCAGCAGATGGTTATTAGAATGTTCTTCGAAGGGAGAGGAAATTTAGAAAGTCCCCTCGAAATTGATTATCTCCAGGGATTTCAGGCTCCCGAAGGCCGTCGGGCCAGGGTGATGGTGTAATAGCGCGCTAACACCTCGGTAACAAAATTCTGGGTCTCGGTAATTTCCGGCACCCGGAAGCCCGCATCGATAACCCGCTGATACCCCGCATTATAGGCGGCCAGGGCCAGGGCCAGGTTTTCATTAAAACAATTCAGTAAGAGCCTGAGATAACGACACCCGCCCATGATGTTCTCCCGGGGGGAAAAAGGATCGCCCACCCCGAGAAAGGTTGCGGTGCCCGGCATGAGCTGCATCAGGCCCATGGCTCCTTTGGGGGAAACCGCCCAGGGCACGAAGTTGGATTCCACTTTAATCAGGGCCTGGACCAGAGGAACCGGCAGGCCGTAGCTGAAGGCGGCCTCGATGATGATCGGGTCCAGACTGGCCCGGTGCAGCTCCAGGGCGGTGCGGCGGGCCAGCTCCTCAAGTGCGGGATTATCTATATGCAATCTGCCCTGCTGGTCCTTGAAAGCCACCACTTGCGAAGCCGCAACTTTTGGGGGGAAGCGGCTTGCGGCTCCCACTTCGCCCTCGGCGGGCTTTCCCGGAATGCTTGGGGGCATATTCCTGGCCAAATGTATGGAAGCAGGCCAGGGCGTCGGCTTCGGATATTCCACGCTTTCAATGTGCAGGACGCCTTTGCCATCCCGGTAGCGTCTGATGGTGCCTTCGGCGAGCAGAGCCTGGTCCCGCGGCCTCGATTCGGGGGGCGCCGGGGGGGCGGACTCACCGCCGGGCCAGGCAACTTTTCTAATCGCCCCGCGGTTCGCCTGACCATCGGCCGGCGGCCGGGGTTCGTTTGATTTTTCCTGAGGACCATTAGCCTCCGGGCCCGACTCGGCCAGGAGCGTGCCGCTTTGGTGCAGGGGGTCCTTGGGCTCACTGTTGACAATGCGTAAGACGCCTTTGGCGTCACGGTAGCGTCGGATGGTCCCTTCCGGGAGTAAGGCTTTTTCCGGAGTTCTTGATTCGGGGGGCGCCGGGGAGGCGGGCTCACCGCCAGGCCAGGATGCTCTTTTTAGCGGCCCGCGGTTCGCCTGACTGTCGGCCGGCGGCCGGGGTTCGTTTGACCCTTCAGGGGAACCCTTGACCTCAGGCCCGGACTCGGCCAGGAGCGCCCCGCTTTGGTGCAGGGGGTCCTTGGGCTCGCCGTTGACAATGTGCCAGACGCCTTTGACGTCCCGGTAGCGCCGGACGGTCCCATCCGGGGGTAAGGCCTTTTCCGGCGATGCCGGTAAAGGGGGTTGCTCTCCGCCGGGCCAGGATACTTCTCTCAGGGGCCTGCCGCCGTTCGCCCCCACGTTGGCCGGCAGCGGGATGCCGTTAAATTCCAGGTAGCCTCCCAGCGCCCCGGGCGTGGGCTCAATATAAGGTTCCGAACTTCTTGTCTTGGGGTCTTGGGGCTCCCGGTTTTCGATGCGGAAGGTCCCGCCGGCCTCCAGGAATCGCCTGATGTTGGTGGGCAAGGCCTTTTCCAGGGGCATCGGCTCGATAGGCGCCAGAGGAGGGTCTTCCGGGCCTGAGGCAACCTCTTTAGCCAAAGAAAGGACGGGGTTCTCCTTCCCTTCGCCAGTCTTGATATCTCCCAAGGCTGCCTCATTACGGGGGGACCAAACGTGGGCCGGCAGCATGGACGGCAACAGGGAGGTTAGATGGTGCCACCAGACGGCTAGGACGGAACTTTGGGCCTCCCAGTAGCGTTTCAGGGAGCAGACTATATCGGATCTTGACTTAAGAACTTGCAAGGCATAAGCCGCGGGAGGCAAAATTCTTTCGGGAAGGCGAACCTTCTCGTCGGAAGCCGCAGGCGCCTTGGCAACCCCGGTTTCTGCTGCTGGCTCTTGATGAG
The DNA here is from genome assembly GCA_963790655.1 of uncultured delta proteobacterium. Classification (GTDB taxonomy): domain Bacteria; phylum Desulfobacterota; class Desulfobaccia; order Desulfobaccales; family 0-14-0-80-60-11; genus DASWLF01. The sequence goes on from CAWBPT010000010.1 coordinate 102,865, forward strand.
AATTTTCCGCTGCGCTTACCCCCTCCTCGGGGATATTCCCGGCCAACGAAATCTGCGCGGTGGGAGCCGCGGGCGGCGTTTCTGCCAGAGGCATGGCTGCCAGGGCGTTACGACAGGGGTCAAGCTCCGCGGCAGCCGGCGCGGCAGCCAAGAACTTCAGCCAGGAAGCGCCTGGGTTGGGGGTCCCATCATGGGTGATATCCCTGGCTAAAGAAATCTCTGAGGTGGCGGAATCCTGACCCTCTGACGGCCTTCCTGGTGCAGGCCTAGCCTGGAGGGCGGTCTGACAGGGGTCTATTTCCGCGGCTGCCGGCGTGGCAATCAAGGACTTCAGCCAGGGTGAGGATGCGCCTGGAGGCCCATTATCAGTGATACTACCGCCTGAAGAAGTTCTGGCGATGGCTGCTTCCTGGTCCTCTGACGGTTTTCCTGAGGTAGACCAAACCTCCAGAGCGTTCTGACAGGGGTCGAACTCAGTCCCAGACTGAATGAAAGTGAGGAACTTCAGCCAGAGGCCTGATAGGTTGGAGGAGACCCCACGGGAGTCCGGTTGCAGATCAAGTTGCGAGCCAAGCGGTTCCGTCAGGGAGCTACTCTCGGCTTCCTTGACCACCGACGCCGGTTTCTCAGGCTGGGAGGAAGGTTTCTCCTGACTTTCCCTATTCTCTCCATCAGATAGGGGGATATTAACGGAGACCTCCTCCCGTCGGGAAACTCGGGCCCGTCTAGATTTGATTCGCAGGCGCTTCTGCGCTTCCTGCAAATCAGCCAATTTTTCATAACCGCCCAGAAAGATGCGGTGAATCGTCTTGCCGCTGGCTTCCCGGGTAACCCGGACCAGAAAGCGCACCTGGTTCTTCTCCAACCAGGGTTTATCGCCCTGCCAGCTCGCGGCCGCATAGTAGCTGCCGTAGAGGGCATAAAGCAGGCCGTCTTCCAGCTGGATGGTTTCCTCAGACCAATTGATCTTGGGAAGGTTGATGACCTGCCCCGGATGAATTACGTTCTCCGTGGTGATTTCCGGGTTGGCCAGGATGACGGCATTTAGCACGGTGCGGTCTTGGTTGGGATAATACCGCGTGACCACTTTGGTGAGGCTCTCGCCTTTATTGGCCACCACTTGCTTGGGCAGGAGGTCGGTTGGCGCCGGTGGCGGGGATGCAGGCTGCGGGTCTGAGACTACTGCGGTCCCTGGGACCGCCGCATCGCTAGGCGCCGTGGAGCTGCTTGCCATGAACGAAACTGACGGCTTAAAGGCGGTGAGAAGCTCGGCTGCCCTTTGAGGAAGAGACTTGAACCAGGTAAGGGCTCCAGGGGTTTGCTGGCCTGCTCCGTCGGCTACTTCCGGCCGAAAGTCCGACTCTTCTGGGCCCGCCTCAGTTCCAGCCGCCGCATGCCTGTCCTGCGGGGACCGAAGGTTGGGTCGGCCCGGGTGCCACTGGATACTGGAAGGAGGACGGCGGAATTAAGACTGATGGGGGCGGCTCTCCCTGGACCTGGACGGCGGCAGGTCGGTCGGACGGTGAGGGGGGCTTTTCCGCCTCCCCTTTGCCCTTGCCGGCAGTCGCAGTAATATTTTCTGGGATATTCTGCCGCTGCAGGCGGTCAGGTCTGGGTTTGATGCGCAGACGCTCCTGCGCTTCCCGCAAATCTTCCAACCTTTCATAACCACCCAGAAAGATGCGGTGGATCGTCTTGCCGCTGGCTTCCCGGGTAACCCGGACCAGAAAGCGCACCTGGTTCTTTTCCAGCCAGGGTTTATCACCCTTCCAGCTCGCGGCCGCATAGTAGCTGCCGTAGAGGGCATACAGCAGCCCGTCCTTAAGCTGTACGGTTTTCTCCTGGAAGTCTATCCTGGGAAGATTAATGACTTGTCCGGGGTGGATGACGTTATCACTATCGATCTCGGGGTTGGCCAGGACCATGGCATCCAGGACCATCCGGTCCGCCTCCGGGTAATGCCGGGTGATAATCTTGCTGAGGCTCTCTCCTTTATTGGCCACGACCTGGGTGGGTAGGAGGCCTGCCGCCACCGGCGGCGCGGAGGAAGCCTGAGGGTCCGAGACCGGTCGCAGATGCCATAACAACTGCGAGTTTTTCGGCTGCGGTTAGGGGTCGCCGCGGCGGGCTGCTCTGCCTTTACGCCTGCTTCCGCCTCAGGCGCGGCGCCCTCCGGGAACGAAGGCTGGGCCGGCGCAGACCGCAGCGGTGGCGCCGGGGATGCCAGGAGAACTGCGGCGGGGTCCGGGGCTCCATGCTCTTGGGTTAGCGGTTCGCTCACGGTAAGGCTAATGGCACTCGCGTTTTGCAGGTGGCGCTGGATCAAATAAGCGGTGGCAGAGCCGCCCAAGAAAGCTAGGGCCACCATCAGCAATACCTGGCGCCCGCTCCAACCTTTGGATTTTTCCGCCTTGCGAGGAAAAAGCACCGTTTGACCTTAGCCTTCCTGGGGTAAAGCTGCAGAACTCCGGGGACCTGATTTTATCGGAAAGTTAGATGAAATGTCAATGCGTCGTGTTCTTATTTAAAATTAGAGACAGCATTCTTAAACACCCAGGCAAGCCAGGGATGATTTCGCCTTCAAAGCCAAGGCCTTATCGACCTCAACTACTGAGGATTGGCATGATGGTTCCCCCCAACCTGCCTCCAACCATGCCCTTTAACCAGCTTGAACTCAAGGAGTTTTAAGAAAAGTCAGGGTTTTCCTGAGACCAATATCAGGTCTGCACCGATTGTTCGAGTCTAATAAATGACTTATGTAGAAAACAGTGGTGCGAGGCCTGAAATCCACAGCCGGAACTGTAAGAACCTAGATGAAAACCCGGCATGAAGTGCCGGGCACAGGAGTGCGGCTCTGTCCCAGATGGTGAGACCCGCTGCAGGCGCCAGGCCCGGCCTCCAGTTTTCTTTGGGGCTCGTGCTGGTGTTTTTCCTGGCGTATTTCTATGCCCTGCCGCCGGCCTTTGCCATCGAGCGCTTCACCGACGAAAACGGCACCATTCATATCAGCAACATCCCCTCCGAGAAGAAGCTAAACCCAGAAAAGCCGAAGGGGCCCCCGCAGCCGGCGCTTGCGGGTCCGGTGCAGCCCGAGGCGCGACCGGATCTGCCCCCAGACCCGGTCTCAACCTGTCAGGGCCCCCAAGGCGACCCCGGGGTGCCAAGCTCCCGGAATATTTCGGAACCTCCCCCCGTGCCGTCAGCTGCGCCTCCGCCTGGGCCGCCGCCGCCCGCCGCCACCAGAGACGAGGGGGCTCCCAAACCCCCGGTCAAACCTGAAAAAGAGCCAAAGCATGGCAGAGAATCAGCCATCGCCAAGGCTGATAAGGCGCCGGCCAAGGACCCGCCCATTGCAACCGAAACGCCCGGGGACAGCCAGGTCTCAGGAGATTGATACTCCCCAGGTGCAAGAAGAGGCGGAGCCCGATTTTATCCCGGCAACTGCGTCCGTTAACGGCATCGGATGTTACCGGGACTTCCGGGGGATCTTGCACATCACCAATGTCTCGACCCCGGAACCCGTAAAACTGGCCGAGTTGCGTCTGGCCGGGTGGCAGCCCGCTAGCCCTCAGCCCGGGAGGTCCCCGGAACCCCGGTCTCAGGTTGCTGCAAAGACGAGATTTTGCCCTCCCCCCAGAATGACCCTTCTTGCATGAAGCGCGGCTTTCAACTAGCCTGTCAAGGTGCGCCAGGCGCACCCTCCCACTAAAAAATCCTTCCCCTCAGAACTGCAAAAAATTCCGAAGACAGGTCCTATCCTTGGTCCTCCTGCTAGACCCCAACTTCGCTTAAACAGCCCCTAACTCAGCGGTAGCCGGGATAGGTTCTTCCTGCCCGTACTCCGGGGTGCGGTCGATGTTATTCTTTTTGAGCCAGTTGATGAGATTGGCCTCGCTGCTTTTATACCGCCGGGCAATATATTTCAGGGTGCTGCCGTTTTTCAGCAGGTTTTCAATCTCCGGCCGGTACTGATCCAGCTTGCTTTTCCCCGGGCCTTTGGGCCTGCCTAGCTTAACCCCTGCCTCCTGACGGGCCTGCAGGGCTTCCTTGGTGCGAGTACTCATGAGGTCTCGCTCAATTTCGCCCACCAAAGCCGCCAGGGCCAGAAAAGCCTTGGCATCGATGGCGGCGTCCGGTGGCCGCACTCCCTGGACCGCGTAAACATTTATCCCCTTATCCCTTAATACCGCCAGGCAATCCAGAATATCCGGCGTGGTCCGCCCCAGCACCGCAAGCCGGGGAACTATGATGGAGTCCCCTTCCATAAGAGCGTCCAACAACTGGCCCAATACCCCATTCCTCCAGGTCGTCGCTCCGGAGGCCTTGGCTTCCACCCAATTCACCTTTCCCAGGTTGTGGTCATGGGCAAAGGCTGAGATCTCGGCTCTGATCTTCTCAAGTTCCTGGTTCCGGGCGCTGGTCTTGAGATACGCGATTACTTCGGGTGCCGCCTGAGCCGTCATCCTTTGTCCGCAAGATTCACATTTTCCCTTCCAGATCATGGGCGTGATGGAGACCAGGCTTAGGTTCGTCTCAGCCCCACAATTTTTGCAAGTCCCTTGGATAACGGTTTTGTAAGCGCTGGGCATCATCAGTCGGAACTCCTGAACAATTATTCCAGATATATTAGTTTAAAATTAGTATTAAAATAAATTAATAATATATAAAAAGCAATATATATTAATTAATATTTATAATATAAGGTCTATTTTATGAAATAATCGATATAATATATTGCCGTTTGCCCGCCAACGGATCTCCGGAGCAGGTCTGCCAGGCTCACCATCTGAAAATGCTAGAGGGGTGAGGATATCTCCCCACCCCTCTAGCGGCCGGAAACACATTCATATACCATCATTTTGTAATTACTATATGTTAGCATTTTTATGCTCTAAAATACCCCCAATAATACCCCCAAATGTCGGCTGCTGAAGTGGCTTAGATGAGCAGATCCGCCTGTAATCTCTTTATGTGTCATGGCCAAGACTTAAGATGACAACAATCATATCGGAATCAGATTAAACCTGACAGATAAGAGCAAAATTTATAATTTAGGGGAAGAATGAAGGGAAGATATGATAACCATATAGAATAGCGATTATTTTATTTCAAGCGGCGCATAAATAGCAGATAGCTTCACTCTCTGCGCTTCGTGTGTACAAACAAAACCGGGCCATTAAGATGGCTTAGAAACCGTGAAAACTGCGGGAAATGCGAGAGGGTCAAGGGTTCTTGACCCCTGACCCTCAACCCATCTTGTCTGGCGGGCGGCTTCCTTGGAACTCGATGACACGTTTTTTGCCTTTTTCCTCGATGGTCAGTTCATCGAAATACGTGACCGAATCGGCCTTGGTCCAGAGGCCCACATAGCCGCGGAGCGGCCGCTCGGCTGTGTATCCTATGAGCAGTTCGTCGTCCAGATAACCTTTCAGGGTATTGCCGGAGAACTCCACGGCAATGAGGTACCACTGGTACTTCTTGATTTCGTGATGAACGGTGGCCCGCGTCAACCGCCGGTTATTGACGTACTCGAAGAGAACGACGTTGTCTTCCAGGGCATTGATCCGGAGCACGAAGTAGTTGTTGACATTGCGGATGCCAAAGGCGAGGCCGCCCGCCTGGTCGATGGTGCCGGCCACGGGTTTGACCTTGACCCGCAGGGTCCCCTCCGAAACTTCACTGTCTTTGGCAATGGCCAGGGGGAAATAAAAGTACGCCTCAATGTTATCCAGGAATTCCAAATACTTGTGCCCCATTACCTTGCCCATGAAGTTGGTCAGGCCGGCGGTGAGGATGCTTCCGTATTCGGAGCCGTCCTGCTGCAACAGCCTCCGGCCATCAGCTTCGACCACCTTCCAATTGCCGGTATTGGTATAAAATTCGGGGATGCGGACCTCTTGCGCCTGCTGGAGGAAATCATAGTCGCCCTGGAAAAAGGACTCGATCATCCTGGCCACTTCGGCCTCATTGGTAATGGCCAGGTCCAGGAGCCGGCTGACCGCCAGGAGCCGGCCCACCTGGTCCAGGGCCGTCTCCATTGCGCTCGGGTCATAGCCGCTGAGGGTGGCATCCAGGAGGTCGCCGGTGAGTTTGATCTGGAAACCCAAGCGAGACAGAATGTTGCCCAAAAAATTGAGGCGCAGGGACTTGCCGTAGTAGGTGCCGGCGCCGCCGGCGAAGCGCAGAAAGATATGGTTCTGCTCCGGATCGTCGCTTAAGTAGGCGTCGAGATTGGCGAAATGATAGCCGAACTTGGCGCTCAGGTTCAGATACTCCCGGGAGAGAATGGCATAGCTCTCCCCGCCCGGCAGCCCGCCGGCGGCCCCCCGGGCCATCAGGGTCAGGATGTTTCCCACATCTACGGCCACAGCTCCCTTCCAGGTGACGCCCGGATGGCAGAAGCCCCGCCAGATGGCCTTCATGGGTAAGGATTTCAGATGGTCCGGGGTGATGGTATCGCAGGTGGTGAGCCCGGTCTTGAGCCCGCCGCCAAGATCGATGAGATGGAGTACCAGGGGTATGTCGGTGGTTAGCCGGACAGAGGTGGCGCGGTCGGCCCCTCCGGAAAGCCCGAACATCTCCTGCATGACCATTTCGTGGGCGTAGCGAATGACATCATGGATGGTCTGGCAGCCCCGGGGAGAAAAGACAGGGTCTCGGGGATCGGTGAGATTCAAAGGCGCCACCTTATCCAGGAAGTCCCGCAGTCGCCGGTGCAAGGGGCTCTCGAAGATGGGCCGCCTGGCGAACTTGGTCGCCTTGGCCAGTTCCGGGATGAGGCCTTGATAGACGATACCCTGGTCTTCACCCCGCCCGGCCACCAGGGTGATAGGGTCGCCGTCCGTCAGCACGGCGGTGGCCCGGCCGACGTTGAACAGCGCCGGCACCCCGAACTCCCGGGCCACCGAGGCCAGGTGGCTGGTGACGCTACCCACCTCGGTAATGATGCCCTTCACCTGAGCCAGGAGCCGGGCGTGATCGGGAGAGGCGGTGCGGCACACCAGGATGGCGTCCGGGGGCCGCACCCGGCCGGGCTCGCCTTCGGCCAGGAAGGCCTGCCCCCCGGCAATCCCCGGGGAGACTACCTGGCCTCCGGCCAGCAGCACCAGGTGGCCAGGAAATTCCTGGGGGAAGGCCATCTTCTCCGCCCTGGCCTGAACCAGCCCCAGGGGGCGGGATTGCAAGAGGTAAAGGCGCCCCTGCTGATCCACGGCCCATTCCACGTCCTGGGGACCCCGGTAGTATTCTTCCAGCCGCAAACCATAGCGAGCCAGGGATAGGACCGTGTCGTCGTCCAGGGAAGGCAGGTTTTGTTCTGCTTCCGGAACCTCTTCCAAGCTGGTGCCGCCGCCCTCCAGATTGACCAGGCGCTGGGCCTTCCGACCGATGAGCCGCCGGCTAATGGCCCCGGTCTGCTTGTCCACATAAAATTCATCTGCCGAGGCCTCGCCACTCACCAAGTGCTCCCCCAGACCCCAGATGGCGCTGACCTTGAGCCGGTTGGCGTCGGGCCGGGCGGGGTCCACCGTATAAAGGACGCCGCTGGCCCGGGCCTCCACCATCATGATCCCGGCCACGCACATGAGAGTGTCCCCGTCTTCCAGGCCGTAGCGCACCCGGTAGGCGATGGCCCGGGGGGAATACTTGCTGGCCAGCACCCGCTTGTAGGCCTTCAGGAGATTGTCGGCGGTGACGTTCAGTTCGGTGGCGTATTGTCCGGCAAAGGAAGCCTCGCTGTCTTCCCCCACGGCGCTGCTGCGCATGGCCAGGCGCACCTGGGGATGGGTTTTGGCCTCCAATCGGCGGTAAGCCTGGAGAATTTCCGTCGCCAGCCGCGCCGGCACCTCAGCCTCCAGGATCAGGTCCCGGATGGTCCGGCTGGCCTCGTCCAGGAGTTCGGGCGCTTCCGGAGAGAGCTGGGCCAGGCGCTCGGCGATGGGCCAGGCCAGGCCGGTCTCCTGAAAAAAGAGATGGGTGGCCCGGGCCGTGATGACGAAGCCCGGCGGGACGGGCGCCCCCAGAAATTTTTGGATGAGGGCGAGATTCGTGGCCTTGCCACCGGCCATCCTGACCATCTCCGGTCCCAGTGCCTCCAGGGGCAGGACCAGTTCCCCCGTCGGCAACAGACAGCGAGGGGCAAAGATCGCGGCAATCTCCAGGTCGATGTGGTCAATGGCCCGGGAGAGCCCCTTATACTTACCCCAGGATAAGGCGTTCAAGGCCGCCGTCAGGGCTCGCACCGAGGTCAGGAGATCCTGATAGCGGGAGCCCACCCCGGCTAGGGTAAAGGGACCGCCCTCATAATAAAGGTGCTCCAGTTCCGAGACGATCCCCATGGCCGTGCGATTCTCGGAAAGGAAGTCCATGAATTGGTTATATTTTGCGGTGATCTCCCCTTGCTGATTCACCAGCAGTTGGCAGACTCGCTTTCTCGTAAACAAATCAAGGATGGGCATGGCAACTATTCCCTTCTACGTCCCAAGTTCCAGGGCAGACAACCAGATCCCCAATGGTAATTACCCTTATGATGACTTTTGACCGGTCAAATAACAGGCAATGTAGTCACTCCGAGCCACCGCCCGCAAGGTGTAGGGGTCTGAAAAAATTGTCGACTGGCGAAATGGGTCCTTGAGGCCTGGGGCAAGATGGGGTAGTCGAACTATCAGGGGACGGGGAGGCTTTTGTAGCTATCTCGAGTATGTGAAACCTCAATATAGCTTGCCAGGAGCGGTAATTATCGGCGCAGAAGTAGAAGTCCCAGATATGATCTACGTATGGGAATGATTCGGTTAAGTGGGGAATTCCATTTGGGCCGAGTCTCAGAGGGGCACTAAGAGCTATTCATGCGGTCGCGCAAAACTCCAGAAGGCCTAAACACCACCACCCTCCTCGCACGCAGGGTCATACTTTCCTTGGTCTGAGGATTTCTACCCCGCCTCTCTTGCTTCTGCCTCACCGAAAATTTCCCAAAACCGCTGATGAGTAGATCTTCTGAATTGGCTATGGTAGATTTCATTAACTCGAAAAGCCGCTCGACCATGTGTAAAGCCTCTTGTTTGGTCATGCCCATCTGAGTCTGCAAGCGGGCGGCCAACTTATCTTTGGTGAGAGTCATGTTACCTCTCTACTTGCCTAGTAGATTATGATGGAAGTTTATGGGGAACCTGATGCCTAACTACCCTCTACCATCTACACCATCGCCCTTCAATGGAAAAGAAATATATCAGATTTTGCAGGAGAAAATAACTCCCAGAAGAAAAGTGAAGATATGATCCGGATAGTTTGAATTTTCAGCTGCTTGATAAGTTTTTGATCATAGCAGGTATCAACTGGCCGCCTCTCTGGTAGACGACTTTTGGTCTATCCCCGGTGTAATTGTTTGACCAAAGCCACCCCCCAATATTGCGCCATTTTTTGGATTTTGACATTATCCGGAAAATCCCAGGCGGCGAGGGCGACTGAGCTAACCGCTTGCGGAGATTCACCAGCCCGGTCCTCATGGACCGGGCTTTTTTTATTCTTCCAGACATAGTATGGTGGGATTGTCAGGGAGCCGACTGCGCGGTGCAGCCGGACCCGAACCAGGCGCCGGACCTCATCATCAACCACGGGGAAGCCGGGCCCTGGGGCTTTCGGCCCGCGGAGCAGACCTCAAGACCCGGCGAACCGCCCGGTCGGGCTGGGCTCCTTGACCCCCACCGGTAAGTTCGGATTGGTGGAAAAAAATTGGTCAGGCTCACCATTAACTTGCTGAATATCAGTTGGGGGAAATACCAGTGGCAAACGAAATCGACAAGCTGGGACCAAAAGATTTCATCGTGGGATGCCTGGTAATAGTTGTTGCCGTATTTGTGGTTCCCATCCTGGTACTTCTGTTTAAGGTAAGTATTTATCTTGCGATTGTAATTGGGGTGATTGTGGCTATTATCTTAGGAACCGCATTGTTAGGCAAGATTATCAGGCTCATCTTTTTTAGAGGTGGGTCAAATGATAAGAGTAATGGCAGATAAATTAAATAAAACGCTTATTGCCTTAGCTCCGAGAATGTAATGCTCGGGGTATTCAAGCAAGCGTGAAGCATGCGGTGGACGAATATCCTTCTGGGAAAGGTGCTATTTTTTGTTCAACCGCTCGCGCAATACTCCCGAGGCGTCCCACCAGTCGGCGCCATATAAATAGAGGGCCCATTTGCGCCTCTCCTCGTCATCCTTCACGATGATCTCCCGGGCTTTGGTGGCGGAGATGCCCTCCCGCTTCACCTCATCCGCCACCCGGGCTTCCAGGTCGGCCACGATGCGCACCTTGAGAACGTGGGGTATATCTTGCAGGAAGAAATGCCCGAATAACCCATGGTACACCACGTTGTCTTTTTGCACGTGTTTCAAGAGGGCGGCGCGGATATAGGCCACGTACTTTTCTTTTTGCCGCGTGAGCCGGTTCAGGATCGAGGGGGCGTCCTGAATGGCCCGGATGAGCTTAATCTCCGGGATATTGAATTCTTCGGAGGCCTCCAGAAGAATGTCCCTTGAAATGCACCGGTATCCCAATTTTTTTGCCAATTTCTCAGCTACTTCTCGTCCACGGAAGTAGGAGCCCCTGGAAATAGTGATGATAGACATCTATGGTCCTTTCTTAAAGGGGATAGTAACCGCATCTCATGACTTTGAAGATGCATAGAGAATTGACTGTTAATTGCAAAATCTGGAGGAAAGTTCAATCTCATCAGGTTGTATGCCCATCATGCGGTCCAGCCTAATGGGTCCGGGCAGAGCGATGGATTGAAAGAGGCAATTCTGTTCGAAGGTTTAGTTGAAACTGCGAAAGGAATTTTAGGTTAAGGTATTGCTTGGCGGGCCAAATGGAGTTAGTTTGGTCCGCACTGATGCAAATCTCCAACACATCCTCCTTCTGCCTACGGGGTTAGCTGACGGGCTCGGCCAGGAGGTTAGTTGGCCTACCGCATATGCGGATTCGCCCCGGATAAATGGTTCCCCCGCTTCTCCGATTGGACACCGGAGAACTCAGCGTTCAGTCATGTTTTTGATACCTGAGCTACAATAGATCTATCTACTCCTTTTCTTAAAGAAGTCAACATCATTATTAGTAGGACCAGACCCCGAGTAATCGGCAGATTCGAGTAGCGTGGGGAAATCTTACCCCCCCCCACATCTTCACAGATCCGGATGTCAGCCCTCGTAAGCGACCCTCACGATCAACCAAAGAAGCATCGCTGGCCTGCCATATAACTTGCCATGACGAAAACTTATCGGATTTCCTTGAAATCTATTGATATGCTTTGCTTATCAACATCGAGCTGGTGGGGGCAGCCTAACCATGCCCTGGAAAAAAATCGACCAACCGAACAAGAGAGAAACCGCCGAGTTCAAGCGCGCGTTCGTAAGACGTGCGCGCTTCCTCATTGACGAGGATCTTCCGGGAGCCCTGGCGAGAGCTTTGAATCGGCGCGGGTGGAACGTTCGGACTGTCGAAGATTTAGGGCTGAAGGGACGTTCTGACGAGGAAATACTCGCTGCGGCTTTCCGAGAAGATCGAATCCTGCTCACTCAGGACACGGACTTCCTCAACGAGCGTCGGTTCCCGCGCCATCGGAATCCCGGTCTGGTCATCTTGCCTGGTGGGTCCGGGAACATTGAGGCACTCGTCGAGGCACTCGGGGTTCTCCTTCCCATCGTCGGTGCCTACCGCGAGGTCTTCCGTGGAGCTTATATCCAGATATCTGCAGAGGGCGTGCTTTCGGTGACCTCTCTGGATAAAACAGGCGCTCGGCAAACAAGCCGTTATCGTTTTACTGCAGGTGAAGAAGCGGAGGAATGGGTCGAAGAATGAGAGAAACCTAAGCTCATTCTATACCTTGCCATGATCACCAATTATCGCTTGAGCGTGCAAAATTCCAGATATGATCTGGATATGGGAAGTTTTTGGCTCTGTGATAAGTCCCGAATCATAGCAGATAACATCACTTCTGAATTTTTCTAAAGAGGGAAAACTGGGTCGCCCTTACCATTAGAAGTTAGATATGCGGTTGCAAGCAGCCTGAAGTACGGTAGAACCTGGTCATGGACTGGTAGCTATACCTGGGATACATCTCTGCCCAATAAAAAAGCCCCTTCAGTCCTTGGGCCGGCGAGCCTTTTACCGGATTCTCGGGTTTATTCTCCCGCCTATCTATTTTCTTAAAACTCCCAGCGCACTCCACCGCTTAAGGAATGGGCGGTGTAGTTGCCCCGGCCAACCTCGGCATTATAGTCCAGCTGTACCTTCAAAGTTTTCTTGGCTACCAGGTTGACGTTGCCGCCCACCACCGCAAAGTTTCGATGCGGGATGTCGGTCTGAAAGATAAAGGAGCTGCCCGCCTGGCTTAGGCGGGCGTCCAGGGTGCGGCTGCTGTTGGAGTACTCATGCTGGTAGAAGGCGTAGGCCTGCGGCACCACCGTTGTCGAGTCCCGCTTCAGGGGAACGGCGATCTTGCCGCCCACGCCCGTTTGCAGCGACTGGGCCTCCTGGGAGGGAACCTTCAAATTCAAGGCCCCGGCGCCATCTTCGGTGAAGCCGCCTATCCAGATTTTGGAGTAGGCCAGGGATATTGCGGGGGTCACCACCAGCCGCTTCATCTTCAGGTCGTAGCCCGCCTCCCCGTAGCCGTTGAACTGGTTGCCGGTGGGGGAGCCCTTGGCCTTCCGGTTCAGGCCGCCGAAAGTGATGCCCCGCTCCAGGTCGAAGAGATTCAGGGCATAACCCAGGGAGCCGTAAGCGTAAAAGGACTGGGGCAGGTAGGCGGCGTAGGCCGTGAGGGGCCAGGTATTGCCCTCAACGCTGCCCCCGGAGCCGTGGAAACTGGCGCCAGTATGGCTGTAGCCGGTGGCCAGGCCCACCAGGAGGTTCTCCTGCACCCGGTAGTCCGCCCCGGCGGTGAAGCCCCCAATGGTGAAATTAAAGCCCGTCTGGTCCACCGAGGACCTCTGGCCGCCCAGGATCAATGCCGGGTCGAGGTACAGGCCCCAGCGGTTCTCGGACACCCCGGCCTCTCTGGCGCCGGTGATCAGCCCGGAGAGGCTGGCAGAGTTGTAGGCCAGCATCAGCCCCTCCCCCCGGGAGTAGTTGAGGTTGAAGGAGCCGGGCAGGCCCCCCACTGCGCCCATCTCCCGGCCACCGAACCGGAGGTCGGTGATCCTCTGAGCCAGGGTGCGCTTTTGTAGGTTGGCCCCGGCAAAGGCTATGTTGGGCAGGGCGGCGGCCTTATCCGGGGAGATCTGAGTGTAGGCGTTGGCCACTTGGTTGCTGCTGGGTAGGCTGGCGATGGCGTTCAGAACAGTGTTCAGGTCGCCGGAGGCGGAGCTGGCCACACCGTTGAGCATAACCCCCACGTTATACTGGTTGCTGGTCAGTCCCAGCCCGGGGTTGGCAAAGTTCTGTTGGACCAGCAAGTCGAAGGTGGTGGCGGTGTAGCTAGTCTCCCAGAAAAGGATAGGGGAGATGAACTGGTTGGCCATGGTGCTGAAGGTACCGGTAACGCCCCCCGCAGCCGTGATGACGCCGGGAAAGACCTGGTTCACACTGGGGATGTAACCGCCCAGCAGCACCGGCTTCACCGTACCATTCAGGCTGGCGGTGCCAGGGATGCCGGTGACGTTGATCTTGTCATAGCTCCCGGGCGAGGCGACCTCAACCTCGAGGGTACCGCTGGCGGTCTGGGTGTAGTTGCCCACCACGGACAGGGTGCCGACGGAGTTGCCTGGTCTGACCGTCCCGTGGTTGGTTACATTCGTCACAATTCCCGTGCCGCTCAGGCTGGCGCCGGAATTTATAATCAGTGTACCGCCAAGCCCGCTGCCAGAGGCCACGTTCAGATTTCCTGAATTAACAGTGTACGTTCCGTTATAACCTGTGCCGTCGCCCCCCAGAGTCAGGCTGGCCTGTCCCAACTGGAAGAAGGGCCCATCACCGGTTAGGGGGCCATTGAGTGCGCAGTTAAACGGGCCGATGTCGATCATGCCGCCCCCAGCTAACAGGTTAATGGCTCGCGCGGTGCTAAGACTGGCGGATAACTGGAGATTCCCGCCATTAAAGGTCAGAGGCCCGGACAAGTCCCCCAGGTTGGTGTCGCTGGCGACATTGACCACGCCATCGCTAAAAGTCGTGCCGCCGGTATAGGTATTGGTCCCGGATAGGGTGAGGGTGCCAGCGCTATTCTTGGTGAGAGAGCCAGAGCCGGAGATCACGCCGGAGAAGGCGCCGGCGCCTATGGTCACGGTGCCGAAGTTGTTGAGGTTGCCCGCGCCGTTGAGTTGGGCAAAGGTCTGGTTGTTGCCGGTAAGGTCGATGGTGGCGCCGGCGTTGATGGTCGTGTTGCCGGTGGTGCTCAAGCGGTCATTGCCACCGGTAGCTCTGAGGATGCCAGCGGAAACGGTGGTGTCGCCGGTGTAGGTGTTGGGGCCGGATAGGGTGAGGGTGCCGGCGGTAGCTTTGGTGAGAGAGCCAGAGCCGGAGATCACGCCGGAGAAGGCGCCGGCGCCTATGGTCACGGTGCCGAAGTTGTTGAGGTTGCCCGCGCCGTTGAGTTGGGCAAAGGTCTGGTCGTTGCCGGTAAGGTCGATGGCGGCGCCGGCGTTGATGGTTGTGTTGCCGGTGGTGCTCAGGCGGTCGTTGCCACCGGCGGCTCTGAGGATACCGGCGGAAACGGTGGTGTTGGTATAGGTGTTGGCGCCGCCGGACAAAGTTAGAGTGCCGGTGCCAGCCTTGCTGAGGGAGCCGTTGGAGATGACGCCCGCCAGGGTGGCGTCGCCAGTGCTGTTTACCGTGATAGTGCGGGTGGTCCCGCCCAGGTTTACGGTCCCGCCCAGAATGAGGTCGTCGGTGGCGGCGCCGCCGATGGCGAAGTTGCTGCCCACGGTGATGTTGTTGCCCAAGGAGCGGGTGCCGCTGGCTTGCACAGTGCCGCCGTTGAGGGCCAGGGTGCCGGTACCGAAGGCCGAGTCGCTACCGGCCACCAGGGTGCCGGTGGTGAGCGTCGTGTTGGTATAGGTGTTGGCGCCCGACAGGGTGAGGCTGCCGGTGCCGGCCTTGGTGAGGGAGCCGTTGGAGATGACCCCCCCAAAGGTAGTGCTGCCGGTGCTGCTGACCGTGAGGGTGCGGCTGGCGCCGCCCAGCGCTACGGCTCCGCCCATGGTCAGAGTGCCAGTGCCGCTTATGGTGAAATTGCTGCCAACCGCGACGGTGTTGCTCAGGGAACGGGTGCCGCTGGCTTGTAGCGTGGTGACGCCGCTGATGGTCACGGTGCCGGTGCCGAAAGCCGAGTCGCTGCCGGCGATCAGGGTGCCGAGGGCAAGCGTGGTGCCGCCGCTGTAGGTATTGGCGCCGGACAGGGTGAGGCTGCCGGCGGTAGCCTTGGTGAGTGAGCCGACTCCGGAGATGGGGCCGGAGAAGGTGCCCGCATTGACGGTCAGGCTGCCGATGTTGCTGAGGTTGCCCGCGCCGCTAAGGGTGGCGAAGGTCTGGGTGTTGCCGCTGAGGTCGATCGTCCCGCCGGCATTGATAGTGACTGTGCCGGTGGTACCCAAGCTGTTACTGCCGCCGGACTGGAGGGTGCCGGCAGAGACGGTGGTGCCGCCGCTATAGGTATTGGCCCCCGACAGGGTGAGGGTGCCGGCGCCGGCCTTGGAGAGCAGGGCGGTGCCGGAGATGACGCCTGCCAGGGTGGTGCTGCCAGTGTTGTTGACCGTGATGATGCGGGTGCCGGTGCCCAGGCCGACCGTACCGCTGAGGGTAAGGTCGTTGGTGCCGCCAACGGCGAAATTACCGCCCACCGTGAGGTTGTTGGCCAAAGTGCGGGCTGCGCCGCTGGCTTGCAGCGTGCCGCCGTTCAGGGTCAGGGTGCCGGTGCCCAGGGCCGAGTCATTGCCGGCCGCCAGGGTGCCGGCGGTGAGGGTCGTGCCGCCGGCATAGGTGTTGACCCCGGACAAGGTCAGCGTACCGCCCCCGGTATTGTTAATGCTGAGTCCGCCGTTGCTGATGATGCCCGACAGGGTGGTGTCCGCGGTGTTGCTCACGGTGAGGGTGCGGGTGCGCGGCCCCCAGGTCTACGGTGCCGCTCAGGGTAAGGTTGTCGGTGGCGGCGCCGCCGATGGTGAAATTACCGCCCACTGCGACGTTGTTCCCCAGGGAGCGGGCGCCGCTGGCTTGCAGCGTGCCGCCGTTAAGGGTCAGGGTGCCGGTGCCCAAGGCCGAGTCGCTGCCGGCCACCAGGGTGCCGGCGGTGAGCGTCGTGCCGCCGGTATAGGCATTGGCGCCGGAAAGGGTGAGGCTGCCGGTGGTGGCCTTGGTGAGGGAGCCAGTCCCGGAAATGAGGCCGGAGAAGGTGCCGGTATTGACGGTCAGGCTGCCGATGTTGCTAAGGTTGCCCGCACCGTTAAGAGTGGCGAAGGTCTGGCCGTTGCCACCGAGGTCGATCGTCCCGCTGGAATTGATAGTGACCGTGCCGCTGGTGCCCAGGCGGTTACTACCGCCGCTGGCCTGGAGGGTGCCGGCGGAGACGGTGGTGCCGCCGCTATAAGTGTTAGCCCCCGATAAAATGAGGGTGCCGGCGCCGGCCTTGGTGAAGAGGCCGCTGTTGGAGATGACCCCCGCCATAGTGGTGGTGCCGGTGCTGTCTACGGTGATGGTGCGGGCGGTGGTCCCCAGGTTTACGTTCCCGTTCAGGGTGAGGTTATCAGAAGCGCCGCCGCCGATGGTGAAATTACCACCTACGGTGACGGCGTTGTTCAGGGAGCGGGTGCCGCTGGCTTGCAGGGTGCCGCCGTTGAGGGTCAGGGTGCCGGTGCCCAAGGCCGCGTTGTCGCCGGCCACCAAGGTGCCGGCGGTGAGCGTCGTGCCGCCGCTATAGGTATTGGCTCCGGACAGGGTCAGGCTACCGCCCCCGGTGTTGTTAATGCTGAAACCGCCGGCGCCGCTGATGACGCCCGACAGGGTGGTGGCCGCGGTGTTGCTCACGGTGAGGGTGCGGACCGCGGCAATGCCGACCGTACCGCTGAGGGTGAGGTCGTTGGCGCCGCCAACGGCGAAATTGGCGCCCACCGTGACGGCGTTGGCCAGAGTGTGAGCCCCGCCGCTGGCTTGCAGCGTGCCGCCATTGATGGTCAAACCGCCGGTGCCCAAGGCGGAGTCATTGCCGGCAGCCAGAGTGCCGGCGGTAAGCGTCGTGCCGCCGGTATAGGTGTTGGCCCCGGACAGGGTCAGGCTGCCGCCCCCGGTGTTATTAATGCTGAGACCGCCGTTGCTGATGATGCCCGACAGGGTGGTGGCCGCGGTGTTGCTCACGGTGAGGGTGCGGGTGGCGGCGCCCAGGTCGACGGTACCGCTGAGGGTGAGGGCGTTGGTGCCGCCAACGGTGAAATTGGCGCCTACCGTGACGGCATTGGCCAAGGTGTGAGGACCACCGCTGGCTTGCAGCGTGCCGCCGTTGAGGGCCAGGGTGCCGGTGCCGAAGGCCGAGTCATTGCCAGCCACCAGGGTGCCGGCGGTGAGCGTCGTGTTGGTATAGGTGTTGGCGCCCGACAGGGTGAGGCTGCCGGTACCGGCCTTGGTGAGGGAGCCGTTGGAGATAACCCCCGTCAAAGTCGTGCTGCCGGTGCTATTGATTGTGAGAGTGCGAGTGGCGGCCCCCAGGTCTACGGTCCCCCCCAGGGTGAGGTTGTCAGTGGCGCCGCCGGCGATGGTGAAATTGCCGCCCACGGTTACCGTGTTGCTCAGGGAGCGGGTGCCGCTGGCTTGCAGCGTGCCGCCGTTGAGGGTCAGGGTGCCGGTGCCCAAGGCCGAGTCATTGCCAGCCACCAGGGTGCCGGCGGTGAGCGTTGTGCCGCCGGTATAGGTATTGGCCCCGGACAGGGTCAGGGTGCTGGTGGCGGCCTTGGTGAGACTGCCGCCGACGCCGCTGATGACGTTCGACAGGGTGACGTTGCCAACACCGTTAATGGTAAGGGGATTAGCGGCCAGGTCTATGGTATTATTGAGGGTGAGGGTGTTGGCCGCGACGCCGGTAATAGTGGAACCGGCAGTCAGGGCGACGGCGTTGGCCAAAGTGCGGGCCCCGGCCCCGCCGGCGCTCAGCGTGCCGCCGTTGAGGGTCAGGGTGCCGGTGCCCAAGGCTGAGTCATTGCCGGCCACCAGAGTGCCGGTGGTGAGCGTCGTGCCGCCGGTATAGGTATTGGCCCCCGACAGGGTGAGGCTGCCGGTGCCGGCCTTGGTGAGGGAGCCGTTGGAGATGACCCCCGACAGGGTGGTGGTCGCGGTGTTGCTATCGGTGAGGGTGCGGGTCACGCCGCCCAGGTCGACGGTACCGCTGAGGGTGAGGGTTGTAGTGCCGCCGATGGTGAAATTGTTGCCCACGGTGACGGCGTTGCCCAGATTGATGCCTGCCACGCTGGATTGCAGCGTGCCCCCGTTAATGGTCAGGGTGCCGGTGCCGAAGGCGGTGTTGTTGCCGGCGATCAGGGTGCCGGCGGAAAGCGTGGTATCGGTATAGGTGTTGGCTCCGGATCAGGGTCAGGGAGCCGGCGCCGGCCTTGGTAAGGGAGCCGTTGGAGATGACGCCCGACAGGGTGGTGGCCGCGGTATTGTTGTCGGTGAGGATGCGGGTGGCGCCGCCCAGGTCGACGTTACCACTGAGGGTGAGGGTTGTAGTGCCGCCGATGGTGAAATTATTGCCCACGGTGACGGCGTTGCCCAAATTGATGCCGGCCACGCTGGATTGCAGCGTGCCGCCGTTAATGGTCAAACCGCCGGTGCCCAAGGCGTTGTTGTTGCCGGTAGCCAGGGTGCCGGCGGTGAGGGTCGTGCCGGCGGCATAGGTATTGTTCCCGGACAGGGTCAGGGTGCTGCCCCCGGTGTTGTTAATGCTGAGACCGCCGTTGCTGATGATGCCCGACAGAGCGGTAACCGCAGTGTTGCTCACGGTGAGGGTGCGGGGCGCGGCGCCAAGGTCGACGGTACCACTGAGGGTGAGGGCGCTGGCGCCGCCGATGGCGAAATCGCCGCCCACCGCGACGCTGTTGCTGAGGGTGCGGGTAGCATTGGCTTGCAATGTACCCCCGTTAATGGTCAAGGTGCCGGTGCCCAAGGCCGCGTTGTTGCCGGCAACCAAGGTGCCGGCAGTGAGTGTCATGCCGCCGGCATAGGTGTTGGCCCCGGACAGGGTCAGGGTGCTGCCCCCGGTGTTGTTAATGCTGAGACCGCCATTGCTGATAATGCCCGACAGGGTGGTGCTGCCGGCGCTGTTGACGGTAAGGGTGCGGGAGGAACCCCCTAGATTGACGGCCCCGCTCAGGGTGAGATTATCAGTGGCGCCGCCGCCGATGGTGATATCGCTGCCAACTGCGATGCCGTTGGTGAGGGCTCGAGTGCCGCTGGCCTGCACCGTGCCGCCGTTGAGGGTCAGGGTGCCGGTACCGAAGGCGCTGTTGCTGCCTGCCACCAGGGTGCCGGTGGAGAGCGTCGTGCCGCCGGTAAAGGTATTGGCCCCGGACAGGGAAAGAGTGCTGGCGGTGTTCTTGGTGAGAGAGCCGGTGCCGGAAATCACCCCGGAAAAGGTGCCCGTGCCGATGGTCACGCTGCCGATGTTGGTTAGACTACCCGCGCCGTTGAGTTGGGCGAAGGTCTGGTTGTTGCTGTTCAGGTTGATGGTGGCGCCGGTGTTGATGGTGGTGTTGCCGGTGGTGCTTAGCCGGTCATTACCGCCGCTGGCCGCGAGGGTACCGGCGGAGACGGTGGTGTCAGTATAGGTGTTGGCGCCGGACAGGGTGAGAGTGCCGGTGCCGGCCTTGGTGAGGGAGCCGTTGGAGATGATGCCCGACAGGGTGGTGGCCGCGGTGTTGTTATCGGTGAGGATGCGGGTGGCGCCGCCCAGGTCGACGTTACCGCTGAGGGTGAGGGTAGTGGTGCCGCCGATGGTGAAATTATTGCCCACGGTGACGGCGTTGCCCAGATTGATGCCAGCCACGCTGGATTGCAGCGTGCCGCCGTTAATGGTCAAACCGCCGGTGCCCAAGGCGTTGTTGTTGCCGGCAGCCAGGGTGCCGGCGGTGAGGGTCGTGCCGCTGGCATAGGTATTGTTCCCGGACAGGGTCAGGGTGCTGCCCCCGGTGTTGTTAATGCTGAGACCGCCGTTGCTGATGATGCCCGACAGGGTGGTGGCCGCGGTGTTGCTGACGGTGAGGGTGTTGGTAGCGGCGCCCAGGTCGACGGTACCACTGAGGGTGAGGATGTTGGCGCCGCCAATGGCGAAATCGCCGCCCACCGCGATGCTGTTGCTGACGGTGCGCGTAGCGTTGGCTTGCAACGTGCCCCCGTTAATGGTCAGGGTGCCGGTGCCGAAGGCGCCGCTGACGCCGGCCACGCTGTTGACACCGGCGACCAGGGTGCCGGCGGTAAGCGTCGTGCCGCCGGTAAAGGTACTGGCGCCGGACAGGGTGAGAGTGCTGGCGGTGTTCTTGGTGAGAGAGCCGGTGCCGGAAATCACCCCGGAAAAGGTGCCCGTGCCGATGGTCACGCTGCCGATGTTGGTTAGACTGCCCGCGCCGTTGAGTTGGGCGAAGGTCTGGTTGTTGCTGTTCAGGTTGATGGTGGCGCCGGTGTTGATGGTGGTGTTGCCGGTGGTGCTTAGCCGGTCATTACCGCCGCTGGCCGCGAGGGTTCCGGCGGAGACGGTGGTGTCAGTATAGGTGTTGGCCCCGGACAGGGTGAGCGTGCCGGTGCCGGCCTTGGTGAGGGAGCCGTTGGAGATGATGCCCGACAGGGTGGTGGCCGCGGTGTTGTTATCGGTGAGGATGCGGGTGGCGCCGCCCAGGTCGACGTTACCGCTGAGGGTGAGGGTAGTAGTGCCGCCGATGGTGAAATTGTTGCCCACGGTGACGGCGTTGCCCAAATTGATGCCAGCCACGCTGGATTGCAGCGTGCCGCCGTTAATGGTCAAACCGCCGGTGCCCAAGGCGTTGTTGTTGCCGGCAGCCAGGGTGCCGGCGGTGAGGGTCGTGCCGCTGGCATAGGTATTGTTCCCGGACAGGGTCAGGGAGCCGGTGCCGGCTTTGGTGAGACCGCCGTTGCTGATGGTGCCCGACAGGGTGGTGGCCGCGGTGTTGCTATCGGTGAGGGTGCGGGTGGCGCCGCCCAGGTTGACGGTACCGCTGAGGGTGAGGGTAGTAGTGCCGCCGATGGTGAAATCGTTGCCCACGGTGACGGCGTTGCCCAAATTGATGCCAGCCACGCTGGATCGCAGCGTGCCGCCGTTAATGCTCAAACCGCCGGTGCCCAAGGCCGAGTTGTTGCCGGCAGCCAGGGTGCCGGCGGTGAGCGTTGTCGTCCCGGCATAGGTGGCGGCACTGTTCCCGGACAGAGTCAGGCTGCCGGTGCTGGTGTTGTTATAAGTGATACCGCTGGCGGCCAAGCCGGTGATGGTGCCGGCGACAGTCCTGTTGCCGGTGTCATCACCGAGCGTCAGAACATTGCTGCCTAGGTTAAAAGTTCCCGCTCCCGTCCCCGAAATGAAACCCGCGGTGATGGCTCCGGAAGTAATGGCGGAAAAGTTTATCGAGCCGGTACCGTTATTGCTGTACCCCGCCAGTCCCGGAGTACTGAGAGCACCAAAAGTAATAGCGCCGGTGCCACTGGTGACGAACGTCGCCAGGCCGGCAGTGGCAGTTATCACCCCGCTACCCGCCCCTGTAAAAGAAAGGGTGGCGCCGGTGGTCACATTGATGGTGTATGGATTAGCAGTGGTGTTGGTGAAGCTAAAGTTAAGAAGGGGATTGGCAGGACTCGCATTGATGTTGACAATGTATGAAGTGACTCCCGCGCCCTCGGGAAATGTGGCCGTTTCTCCCGCGCCACCGCCGGGCGCAGACGCCGGGGGGCCGTTCCAGTTATTTACATTGTTGTAGACCGTACCAGCGACACTGCCGTTCCAGGTAGCGCTGGTTGCCTGGACACCCTGGGGCAGGGCCAGGAGGCATATGGCCAGGGCCAGAGACGCCAGGATGCGGCTCCTAGCCCCCAAAGACCAATCCCCCAACTGCCCCAATTAACTTCTGCATAGAAATTATTTTTCTCGGCTACTTCCCGTTGAGTTAAATACATAGCCCCTCCTTGGCGTTTTCTCTTGCAAAGCAATCTTGCATCAGACCCATCCTGGATCCGGTAACTTCCCTCAACTTAAGTCTGTCTTCTTAATCCAGCTTTTCTAATGCTTTCCCCTTTTGTCACTCTGAGCCGCAAGCTAAGGTCTCAAGTATGTGCAGTCAGGAGATTTTTCGCGGCCCACCAATTAAATTTTAATAATATTATTATATAGTTAACTAATTATAGTATATAAACAATTCCGAGCAATTTATACTAAATTAAGTTTATGTCAATATTAAAATTAACTATCTTAACGCTGAGGATGCGAAAAAATACTAGCCTTCAGAGGTAAAGATTATTAAGAAGAAATAGGATAAAAATTGGTAGGGAGGTTACTGGTCCTCGTTCCCAAGTCTAACTTGGGAACGAGGATTTATGAGGATCATAAAAATGGTGGAATTATTCTCTATCCCTGGTGAAATAATTATTGTTTATGATTCCGATGTGTTATACGCCAGGGCCGGGGGTGGGTTTTAAGGTTTGGGCCTCGGGGTCGGCACTGAGCTTTCAGGTTTGGGCTCCGGGGCCTTCTGGGTCACTGGGGTCGCCTTGGCCTCCCGAATGAGTTGGGCCACCCGGGAATCGGGGCCCACCGGCTCGATCACCAACACATGCCTGGTGTTGATCCGCATAAAGTCCGGGTTATGCCACTCGATGCCCCGTTTGACCAGGATGTTCGATGGTTCCTTCTTCTCCCGCTCCACCAGGGTTTGGACGTAGTATACGTCCCGGAGCGTGAGGTAGGGGGAGCCCGTGTCCGAAAGTTTACCAAAGAAGACCTGCCCGTTGTCCAAAAAGACGGCCTGGTATTCGGTGGAAATATTGAGGTCGTTGCCACCGCACCCCAACAACAGGGACAGTGCCGCCAGGAACGCAAATGGTAACAACCAGGCGCCTCGATCCAGTTCTTTAGTCTTCGTCAATCAACACCTCCAATCAAAGATTATGCAGCAGCCTTAGCTGTTTCTTTCCCAACAAAGTTTCTGGGACCTCTCTTACCGATGCTGAACTTTAAAACGACTCTCTTATCAGGGGAAACCCTTCTCGCGGGGAGCACATTAGCATAAATTCGTACGGAAAATCAATTTTCCCAGATGTTGCGCATACCAGGACCCTTAGCGACGAGAAGCTACATTTCTGGAGAGCCTGTGAACTCTATCTCAGACACCTCCCGGTAGTGGTGCGCCAGAGGGAAGGCAAGGCCTACGTGCACATACCACCTTTTGTAAGAAATCCCATTGAGCGAGCTAAAAAGAATAGCGGATACCTTGCCAAACCTTTCCCTTATCACTGAGCCGGTAAAACCTACAGAAATGATTTCCATATCGTTCATAAGTATTCGTGGGGAGGAAGATTTCAGGAAATGGGGTTTGAAGGAGGTCAGATTACTGGCAGGGAAAAATCCAGCAATCAGGTCCCAAAGGGTCGATGTGATCCTGGAATGTTGATTTCCGGCCAGCTTTTTGGGCTGGAGCCGTAGGAGCGCTTCTCTCACCGTCGCCTCCCTTCTATTCAGCAGGAGTGAGGTCAGGCGGTCAAACCCGAGCGGAGCTATATTGAGGTGACTTATCGAGGGGCCAACCAACTCAACTTTTTGTACACTGCCTCGGCAATTTCGTCGGCATCC
The DNA here is from genome assembly GCA_963790655.1 of uncultured delta proteobacterium. Lineage (GTDB taxonomy): Bacteria > Desulfobacterota > Desulfobaccia > Desulfobaccales > 0-14-0-80-60-11 > DASWLF01. Next base: position 126,677 of record CAWBPT010000010.1, read on the forward strand.
GTTGGCGCGGTCCTTAGTGGCGTCGCCAAATGGCGGATGATTTCTCCTTGACGATGACACTCAATCTCGCCATAGCTTAAAAAGGTCGTCAAGACTTTCTCATGTCCCAGGTTCTGGCTCCACGCCTTGAACTGTTCCGGTGTCGTGCAGACTTTCTGGCCGAGTTGGACAAGGGTATTTCTGAAACTATGGGGATTGAAATATGGGAGACCGGCACTGACAAAGGCCTCGCGAAAGATCGTCCGAATGGGCGAGGCATTGCTCCAGTGCTTCCGTGCCAACCCTGCCGCTGCAAACTGGCGATTAGAGCCCAGCGCAACGCGCGTCGCTGGGAACAGCGGCTCATCGTTGCCCCACAGCTGTTCATTACGGAGATAGGATACCCACTCCGCCACAATTTCTCGCACTTCCTCGCCCGCCGGGAAGAAAAAGGTGCTGAAGGTTTTGCTGAATTTCGTCTTTACCTCGCGGGCATCCTGGTTGACGCAGCCGGCAATCAGATCCACATGCTTCAGCTTCAGCGAAGCAATGGCGCTGTCCCTCGCCCCGGTCAGCAGCGTGAATGCCACCAGAGCGCGATTCCGGCGCTCAATTTCATTGCCGACTGGCATTTTACTGATGACATGCTTGATCTGTCCCAGGGTCGGAACCTTTTGTTGCCTTTTTGCAGTAGCAATCCGGGTGTCCTTGTCAGACAGATTGAAATACTCAGCATCGGCATACTGGACACGGGACGGTTTTGGAGACCTCTTTTCCCAGAATTAGCCTGGCTACGGATAATCTTAGCGTCGGTAGCCGTATCCTCCTGGGTAGCCTGGGTAATATGGATAACCATAACTTGGCGCTCCATAGGGATTGGTGTAATATGGGGTAGTGTAACGATACCCAGATTGGGAATCGCCATACCAAGGAGATCCAGAACTACTATATCCATATGGATCAGCGCAGCCACAAAATAGAACTATCGTTAGAAATAAAATGTACCTATAATATTTTGACATAATCGACCTCTTGTTAAGTGGAGTAGCTAAACCCGGCTCAGATAGTTATCTTTTCTGAGCAGAGAAGTTTAACGTTTCCTGTTCCCTGACCTTGCGCCCACGCGCGAATTTAAGTTCCCCCCGGCGCCGGCGGGCCTTATTTTTGCTTCATCTTCATATGTTCTTGCATCATATCTTCCCGCCATTTGTGCAAGGTCGACAGATACTGCCCCTGCTGTATGGGAGTCATCAGGGCCAGTTCCTCATCCAACTGGGATTTGAATGATTTGACGATCTTGTCCTGTTCGGCGCGTATCGCGATCACTTGGTTTTTGATTTTTGCCTCATCAGGGGTGGCGGCGGCCAAAGCATTCTGCAGCTCGGAGTGGGATTTCTGGAGCATCCCAATAATTTCCTGGCGATCCTTGGCATACTTTTCTTCCACGGCGTTAAATTCCTTGGCCTTTTCCGGGCTGAGCTTCAATTCTTTAACCAGAGTGGCCCGGCGCATTTTATGCATTTCACTCCATGAATCTTCTTTGGCCTGTCCCGAGGCGGGAACCAGAAACAAACCGGTCAGAATTAGAGTTATTACCGGGGTGAAAAAATGGGCTTTACTTTTCATGGTCACGTCTCCTTTTATTATGAATTGCCTCCGTGCTGGCGGGTAATTCCTGCATTGGGCTAAGATATCCGGCGCATATCAGACTTTCTCCGAGATTAGGTTGAAAGTGAAGAAAAATCTCTTTCGGTTAGCAATATGCGGCTTTATTCTGGAACCCCTGTTCTCGACGAGGCGCAAGGGATTCCTTGGTTGCTTTGCCGCCAAAAACCCGGCCTTATACCGTCCCTGTCTTTATGCCGCTGTTAGCTGCGAGGTGCATTGGGGGCAACGGCTGGCCTGGATGGGGATGGTAGTGAAGCAGAAGGGGCATTCCCTGGTAGTGGGCTCAGCCGAGGGAGCCTCCTTTTCCCGCTTCATGCGGTTGATGCCCTTGATCACCAAGAACACGGCAAAGGCTATGATGATAAAGCTGATGATGGTGTTGATGAAGATTCCCCAATTGAGGGTCACGGCCCCAGCCGCTTTGGCTGCAGCCAGGGAGGCGTAGGGTCCAGCGGCTTTAGTGCCTTCTTTTAGCACAGTGAAAAGGTTAGCAAAGTCTACATTACCCAGGAGCAGGCCGATGGGTGGCATGAGAACATCGTCCACGAATGACTTGACAATGGTCCCAAAGGCTGCGCCGATGACGATGCCCACTGCCATGTCTACCACATTGCCCCGCATGATAAATTCTTTAAATTCTTTGAACATGATCAGCCCCAAGGTTTTATTGGATAGTCATGAACTTTCGCCTGCTATTAAAATTCCTGCTTAGAATTTTATAAGAATCACTTCCAAGAATATCAAGTGTGCTACTCACCTTTCCGAGAAAATCATTTTTTTGATTTAGGGAGCCGGGGTGCCGGAGATATTATTCCACGATTTGGAGTATATCCTTCAGAACAATGAACAGACTATATACGAATAATATGCTTAGAAGAAATATGACTATCAGAATTATAAAAAAGCCAATATCTTTCATGCCTGATATTTAGTTGGGTCTAACCCAAGTCGGTGCCTGGGCCCCCTTTCCCGAATCGAGACGCCTAAACGACACTATTGCGAAGGCGGTCAATTATCTGGGAGGCACGGTACACAAATCTTTGGAAAAAATCAATTATTCCCCAGATTCTAATGCATATCATCAGTTATCAGCCATAGTTACCCATTTCCCACCTAAGAATCCAAACCAGCACTGCCCGTGAAGGTAAGTTAGAGGAAAACATGAGCTCTGGTCATGCCATTCCCCGGGAATTTCACTTCCACGTTGCCACAGATATTGGGGGTGTGATTAGACCAAATAGCGGACTTGCCAAAACCTTCCCTTATCCCCGAGTCAGCAAAAACTGCATGTTTGATCTCCATATCCTCCAAGGGCATTTGTGGGGAGGATGATTTCAGGTACCGGCGAGAGAAAGAAGCTCTAACATCTGGCGGGAACAAAGGGAATTTTTCAGGCTAAAAATTGAAGTTATGATCCAGATAGGTAGAATTTTCAGCGGCTTGATAAGTTCCTATTCAGAACAGGTAGTTGATGTTTGAAGCAAATATGCGGTAGTGGGGAGGGGTTTGGGGCGAACGGGGCTTTTCACAGGTGAGGACGCCTCCACCATTGGCTTCCGTCCCTTACTTAAAAGACATAAATTGTTTTACTTTGATTTTTCGGTTCCTTGACCCATGCCCCGCCACAGGGGCTGTCCGCCTTGGTCCCGGAGCTTGAGGACGTGTCCGTCCATTCTGACCTCCCGGGCAACGAGGACCGGTTTCTGCTCCAGGGTGGTCTTAAACCCCGTAACCTCCCAGGTGTCGCCCACCTTCAGAGGAAATTGCTGTTGGCGCACATAAAAGACAGGCCCCAAGTGCACCGAGAGGCTGCCGTCCCTCGTTTTCAGCACTGCAGTCTGCACAATCATGCGCCCGACCCTGTCTGGCTGGACAGCCAGGCTCTCCACCTGCCCGGTGACCTTCGCCGGCTCCGCCCTCCGGGGGACTTCGGTCAATGGGGCCGCCTTTTCGCTTTCCGGGGTCGCCGGCGCTGGGCTTGCGCCTCCGATACCGTGGCCGCGTCCGGGGCCGGCCACTTGGGCCAGAACCGGGGCAGCCAATGCAAGGACCAAACCAGCCATCACCCATAACTTCCACCTCATAGTCTTCCCTCCTCGATGAGAAAATGTGGAACTTCTTTGTACGGTGAAAATCCCCCAAAGTTTCGGTTATCGAAGCCGAATCCTTTCAGCGACTGCATGATAGCACAAATTTCTTTGAAGAAGTAAATGCACATAGGCCACATTTAAGAATGCTACTGACAGCTATCTCCTATGTGCAAAGTCAAGTTCCATAGGTGCCGCGGAATCCGGCTAGAATCCAAACCGGTCTCCTATTCGTGGTTCCCCGCGCAGGTTGGACCGCTCCATATCTTGCCAAAGTGGGGACTTATCGTTGGAGAGGGAAAAATTGCAGATATGGTTTGGATATAGAAACGGCCAGCCTCAATTGGGGTGGTTCAATCCTTCTCTATTGATCCCTTTCCCAGGTCTAAAACCATCGAGTAGAACCGAACCTTGAAAAACTTCTTGAACGTCTTGAAGGAGCGGTCCTTGGGCCAGAAGACCCGGTCCGTATACCAGGCATCCAGCTCGCGCTCAAAAATGATGACGAAGTTTCGCCTGAGCCACCTATCTGGTTTGTCATTCGTCTCCGGGATGAGATAGACCGTCCCCTCCTCGCCTAATTCCTCGAGTGTGAGGTCCGGAATGGCCTCAGGGCAGTCCCTGGCCCATTCAAGATACGCCTGGGCAGGTTCAAGCACCACAGCAGCGCGGTTCACTATGGGTAAGATTATCCCTTCTTCTCCTTTTGCCTTGTTGATCATCCTGTCACCTCGGTTGATATAGCCGATATGGAGTGGATAGCTTGAATTTTCAGCCACTTGATAAGTTTCTCAACATAGCAGAACCTGACACTTTTGCCCAATTGAATCATAGGCCAAATTTATCCTATTGCGTAAACAGGCCGACGGCGAAGGGATGGCCTTTTAACCTCAGGCTCAAGGATGTGATCTTTAACCCCGAAGGAAAAAAGGCTTGACAGAGGAACCTACATAGAAGCAGTTATCTTCAACATCCATAATCTTATATTCTCATACTCCGGCCATCCTTCAGCCTTGCAAGGCTTGCAGCCTGGTCTCGAAACGAGATTTTACTCCCTGTGACATAACCCGGTCTGCCAGGGCCTGTTGATACACCGTTATCGCCGCTTCCGGCCTGGCCGCCTCTTAATAAAGCTTGCCCTGCAGGAAATAAATATTTGCGTCAGCAGTTCTCAGAGGTAAGCCTTCACCACATACTGCTGCACCATCCGCTGGGTGTTGAAGAAGGAACCGTTTAGGGCGATGGCTCCGTACATGGCGTTCAGAAAAGTTGAACGCTCCCGGTAATACCTGGGGATGATCACCTTTTCCAGCTTGCCATAAAGGCAATCGGCGTCGTCGGCGCACTCCAGGCCCCCGGGCGCCCCCACGCCGATGGACCAGCCGGTGAAGTTCTCGATATGGCCTTCCAGCCACCAGCCGTCCATGGTGCTGAAGCTGGGGACGCCGTTAATGGCCGCCTTCATGCCGCTGGTGCCCGAGGCCTCGTTGGGCGGCAGGGGGGTGTTGAGCCAGACGTCCACCCCGCCGGTTAAGAGCCGCGCCATCCAGGTATCATGGTTCGCCAGGTAGGCCACTTTGACATCTCCCTTTAGGGCCTCGGCGGCCTGGAAAATCCGGCGGATGAGATCCTTGCCAGGCTGGTCATAGGGGTGGGCCTTGCCGGCAAAAACGATCTGCAGGGGCCCCACCTCCCGGGCCAGCCGCCGCAGGCGTTCCAAGTCGATGAAGAGCAGGTCGGCCCGCTTGTAGGCCGCCGCCCGCCTGGCGAAGCCCAGGGTGAAAACGTCCACGTCCATCCCCAGGTTGGTCTCCCGGTTGACATAATCCAGGAGTTGCTCCTTGGCCTTCTGGTGGGCTGCCCACAGTTCTCCTTCCGGGATATTCAGGACATAGCGCAGGCTGAAGTTGTCCTCCCTCCAGCCCGGGATGTGATGGTCGTAAAGTTCCTGGAAAGGACGGGTGGCCCAGGTGGCGGCGTGCACCCCGTTGGTAATGGAGTCCACCGGGTAGTCGGCGAACATCAGCCGGGAGATCTCGCCGTGCTTTTTGGCCACCCCGTTGACGTACTTGCTCAGGTTGAGGGCCAGGTAGGTCATGTTGAGCCTGACCCCTCGCTGCGCCAGCTCCGGGACCCGGGCAAACGTGCCGTCGTATTGCAGGATATGTTTCTGGACCTCTACTGCAAAGACATCCTGATCATCCACCAGGTAGTCGAAATTGCCGGCGAGCTTCTCCAGGAAGTCCAGGGGAAACTGGTCATGTCCAGCGGCCACCGGCGTGTGGGTGGTGAAGATGCATTTCTCCCGCACCGCCTCGATCTCGTTATGGCCGACGGTGTTATGCCCGGTGCGCTCTGCCTCTTCATGCAGGAGTTCCAACGTGAGGAAGGCGGCGTGCCCCTCGTTCATGTGAAACCGCCTCAGGTCCCGATACCCCAGAGCCCGAAGGATCCTTACCCCGCCAATGCCCAGGATGACTTCCTGGCACAGGCGGTACCACTCATCACCGCCATAAAGCCGGTCGGTAAGACGCCGGTCCCAATCGCTGTTTTCGGGCAGGTCGGCGTCCAACAGGTAGACCGGGACCACAAAGCCGCTGACCCCTTCGACCTCATATCTCCAGGCCCGTAGCCTGATGGTCCGACCCTCCAGGTCCACTGCGGCCCGTTCCGGCAGCTCAGCGAGGAAATCATGGATGGCCCAGGTTACCGGTTCTTCTTGTTGATTGCCATAGGCATCGAGGCGTTGGTAAAAGTAGCCTCGGCGGTGGAGCAGGCAGACAGCCACCATGGGCACTTTGAGGTCAGCGGCGGAACGGATGGTGTCTCCCGCCAGTGCGCCTAGGCCCCCGCTGTAAGTTGGGATGGCGGGCTCCAGGGCAATCTCCATGGTGAAGTAGGCGATGGATCGGTCATTGGGCATGCTGCTTCTCCTGTCAGGTCCGCGTACTTTCCCGGCAATAATTCTTTATAGAAAGGTGTCATGCGAAGCGCAGCGAAGAAATCTTATAATTAAATATTGCGGATATCTTTAAATTTATTCAAGATGACCCCACTATGCTTGGGACGTCCCACCGAGGCATAATAGGTAAGCCGCCCTTTCTGTCGTCATTCGGCACGATATGAGAATGACAGTGCCGATTAACCCCTGGCGCTCCGTAAGAATAGCTGCAGTCATTGAGGATCTCCCATCTGGCAATCCATTGCTTAAAGCAAACGCATATTCTCTGCTTCTTTTAATAAATCATCCCTGAAACGGGGGTGAGCAATGCTTATGATATCCAGGGCTCTCTCCCGGGTAGATTTGCCCTTGAGGTTGACCGCACCATATTCAGTCACCAGGAAGTGGGTGTCCATTCTGGGAGTAGTCACCACCGTGCCGGGCTTAAACCGCGGGACTACCCGGGAAATCTCACCATGGGCCGTAGAATAAAAGGCGATAATGGACTTGCCACCTCGAGAATTGAAGGCCCCTCGGACATAATCTAATTGGCCCCCGGTGCCGCTGAATTCGAAACCGCCAAGGTATTCGGAATTGCACTGGCCCAGAATATCCACCTCGATAGTCGAGTTAATGGAGATCATATGGTCGTTTTGGGCAACAACATGCGGGTCGTTGGTATAGGAAACCGGGTAACTCTCCAAGCTGGGGTTGTCATTCATAAACTCATACATATCTCGGTCGCCTAAGGCGTTTGTGAAGACATGCTTGCGGGGATGAAGGTTTTTACTGCGGCCGGTGATAACCCCTTTTTTGATAAGGTGCATCATGCCCGGGCAGAACAGTTCCGTATGGATTCCCAAATCCTTGTGACTTTCCAGATGCAGACACACAGCATTGGGGATGCCGCCGATCCCCAATTGAATTGTGGCACCATCGGGGACCATCTCGGCGATTAAATGCCCGATGGCCTCCGCCTCAGGCTTGGGTTTGGCCGGGACAATCTCAAGGAGCGGCAGGTCGTTTTCCACAATGGCATCGACTTCGGATACATGGAGCAGGGAGTCCCCGAAGACTCGGGGCATATGACGATTAACTTCCACGATAAGTCTCTTGGCATAACGAGCTGCGGTAGAGATATAATCGTTGACGGTCCCAAAGCTGAAAAAGCCGGCTTTGTCCATGGGCGAGACAGTGGTGACCGTCACGTCAACTTTCATGAAATCCCGAAGCAACCGGGGAATTTGATGAAATTCGTTGGGGACGAAATGGTTCAGTCCACATTTCACTAACTCCCTGTCTGCGCCGGTGACAAACCAGCAGTACGCGGACAGGCGGTCACTGAGATCGGGGGCCAGAAGTGTCCGCCCTACATGCTCCATAGGGAGCAAGGAAAAGACCTTGATGCCTTTCAGGTCATTGACCCGGATGCGATCTGCGATCGCCCCCAGCAAGGCCGGAGGCTCCCCCGTTCCCATGCCATGCACAATCGTGCTCTCATGAGCAATGCGCTCAATGGCCTTTGCCGGAGTTGTCAGTTTTTTCTGATATTCTCCTTTATACATGCTTCTCTCCCGAAATAAATTGGTAAACGCCAGCTTAGGCCGAGAGCCACGCCGCCATGAAAACATTTGCTCGCATAAGGTTCAAGATTATCACGGAGGCCAGGATGATGGCAAATTTGCTCCCATCCTATGACCTCGTAAATTGTTACTTAGGAAGTCTTGTCGGACGAACTCGGGATTGGTCCGAGGGCACTTTACGGGTGCCCTTGGGATGCTAAGGGAGGGAGCTAACTCCTCTGGGGAGCATGATCTTCTCTCCCCACTTTTGCCAATTTCCGGATAGCGGCTAACTTGCCAAAACCTGCCCTTATCCTCGAACCAACCAAAACTGAAGATATGATCTCCATATTCTCCAAGGGCATCTGTGGGTGGGAACGACTTCAGTTGGGCACGTTTGAAAAAGGCGAGATTACCGGCGGGAAAGGCAGGGGGCCATCAGGTCCTCTGGACTGCGCCCATCATTTCCGCATATTCCCTCCCGCGGCACTTACAAGGTCTTCAAGAGCCTGGTAAGGCTGGGCGCCGACCACTAACCGCCCATCAACCATGAAAGTTGGAACTGCTGTGATGCCGCAAGTGCGGGAATAATCCCAGTCACGGTCTACTGCTTCCTTGAAAGTCCTCTCAGCCAAGGCACGTTCCGCCATCCGATCATCAAGGCCAATTGTCTTGGCGATCTCTTTCAAGACCGAAATATCGGCGATGTTCCTTCCATCAGCGAAGTATGCCTGAAATACAGCCTTGTGAAACTCATCCCCTTTTCCCAATGCCTCAGCCCATTTCCCGAGTTCTTGCGCCCGGCGGCTATTGTAGGTTCTCGTGCGCATACCCCAGGGAAGTCCCAACTCGGCAGCGACTTTCTTCAGATGCCCCATGGACGAAGGGAGATCTATTCCACGTCCCCTGAAAAAGCTCCTCGAGGCTCATGCCCTCTTCCGGTGTTTCCGGATGAAGGGGGAAGGCAATCCATCTGATCCCTATCTCGTACTCTTCTTTTAGCCTTTCAACACGCCCGGTGATGAAGTAACACCAGGGTCAGACGTAATCGGAGAAAACCTCCAGGATCAATCCATCGTTTTGGTCCATGGTATGATACCCTCGATAGTTAGATCGAATTGCCAGATATGATCTGAATATGGGAAGTTTTTAGGCTCTTGATAAGTTATTAATTATAGCAGATAGCATTATTTCGTCTTGAACTCAGATCAATTTTTCCTGCCAAAAATACCCCAGGGTCAATCAGCGGCCTAAGTTCATGAGATTTTAGCGTACCGAGCATGATAAAAACGACCCTTGCCCCTGGGGGCTTTCCATAATATTCTTAAATCCGGAAATCAGGTTTTCCCTCTCCATAAATCAGGACTTTTACTGATTTCTTTTATTACCCTGAGTATGTATTTATTTGAAGGCGAATTTAGGATGATTTACCGAATAAGTAGAAGGGGATGGGACACCGAATCGTCATTAGATCGGGGGGCTTGGTGCCTGTTTAGGCCCCTCTCCCGGGCTCTTGCCTGGCCTTGGCAGCCGTCTCGGCTCGCCAAACCAGCCGTCGGAGCGCAGGTTTGACCCATGACCCCTTGCACCCGGAGGTTCACCCATGCGGTCCGTCGGATCATTTTTCCTATCAGCTTATGCCATGGATCCAGGAATCGGGATGGGCTTTTGGGTCGGGGTGCTTTGTATCGGGATGATATGGATCTCGGGGTGCGGCTCGCTCGCCACCGCCCGCTCGAGCACCTTGCCGACCATTTCCAATCCTGCTTCTCCGCTCAACGCGGATTATCTGGAATATCAGCAAGGGCGCCTCACGGAAGCGCAACTGCTGGACCGCCTGCCCCATATTGCGATGGTCGGCGACAGTCTGAGCAGGGATTTTTATGTGTCCTCCATCGTCAGCTGCGTATGGCGTTCCAAGATGAACCATGGTCACGACTGGTTTCTCGACACCGACCCGTCCGCCAACAGCATATACAGCGTTTATGAGCGACTTGCCCAGGAAACGCCTGTGGTGGCCTGTGAATACTCGAGCGTGGGAGGCAGGGTTGATTCAGGCGGAGGCGGGAAACGCTTCCTAGGGTCCTGGTTTCCCTGCAATTTCTCCCAACAGGTGGATTTGATTTTAAAGGAGAAACGGTTCCCGGATTTGGTGTTGATCTGGATCGGGCACAACAACTTGAACTGGGTGCGCTCGGTGGATCCCCGCCAGCCGGAGAAGATCGAAGCTGGTTTGCAGGATATCGTCGCCCGTGTTTGCAAGGACTATGAGCGGCAGCTCGGCCGCCTGGTGGAACGGGCGCGGGAAGAAAAACAACGGCGGGCCATCATCGTATTCGGCCTTGTAAATTTCAAGAATTTTTTCGAAGCCAGGGACGCCGCGGAACGACTCCGGAAAGAGAACCCGAAGCTATATCCCTATTTTGAGGTGGATTATAAGCACTACGAGTCCATGAAACCGCAGTATCGGGCCAACATGGTGAAGCTCGCCCTGATGATCAACGAAGAGCTGCGCGCTATGGTGGGCGAATTCAACCGGAAATTGGGCGGCGATTCACAGGTGCGCCTCGAGTACTCGGACGCGCTGGCGACCATTGATCTCGGCGGCGCGGAATCTATTCACCACTGCGACGCTTGGCATCCTTCTACCAAAGGACACAACGTGCTCGCCGAGGCCGCGTTCGGCGCCCTGCGCCCCAGCCTGAATTTCCTTGGAATCGTTCCGCTCCAGAAAAGTACTGATTCAAGGTAAGACCCAGCAACCGAACATTTTTTATGGTCCGTCAATAACGAGGTGCCCTTGCCTTCCATCGAGGAACAGATTGCCCAGCTTCGTTCAGCCATCAGCGCCCAGGAGACGCTTCGGCCCACCCTGGGCGATGGCGTGGTTGAGGTCACCCTCAAGGCTCTGCGCACGCAGCTGGACGCCCTGCTCGCCGAGCAGAAGGACGGAGCCCAGCCGACACCAGGGCCGTCGCCAGAGGCCCTGCTCGCCCAGCTCCAGAGCTATGTCCCGAAACAATTGGCCGACAAGACGCGTGCGGCAGGGCAAATCGAGGGCGAACGCCGACAGGTCACGGTCGTTTTTGCGGACATTTCCGGCTTTACCGCGCTCTCCGAACGGCTCGACGCCGAGGACGTTGCCGGCCTGGTCAACGACTGCCTCAAGGAACTCGCCCAGGCGGTTTACCAATATGAAGGCATGGTCGACAAGTTCATCGGGGACTGCATCATGGCCGTCTTCGGCGCTCCCATCGCACTGGAAGATGACGCGGAACACGCGCTGCGCGCCACAATTGCCATGCGCGAAAATCTCCAGAGATTCAACCGTCGCTGGATCGAGAAACTGGGCCAACCCCTGGACCTGCACATCGGGGTCAACACGGGAATGGTGATTGCCGGGAACATCGGCAACGACCTGCGGATGAGCTACACCGTGATGGGCGATACCGTCAATGTCGCGTCACGGCTGGAGAACGCCGCGAAAGCGGGCCAGGTTTTCGTGAGCCGCAACACCTACCGTCTGACCCGCGGCGCCTTTGCCTTCCAGGAAATGGACCTTATCAAGGTCAAAGGCAAACGAGAGCCGTTGACGGTCTATGAGCTCCTCCATGCGAAACTGCAGCCGGACAAGTCCCGGGGGGTCGAAGGCTTGTCCTCCCCTCTCGTCGGCCGCGCTGCGGAGCGCCAAGCGCTGGTTGAATACCTTGAAAAACTCCAAACCGGCCGGGGGCAGATTGCCGCGATTCTGGGCGAGGCCGGGATTGGCAAGAGCCGCCTGCTCGCCGAAATCCGCCGGCATGAAGGGAAGGACCTGACCTGGCTGGAAGGCCGTTGTTTTGCCTTCAGCAGGTCCCTCGGTTACGGGGCGTTTTTGGACCTCTTGCGCCGTTTTGCCGGTATCGCCGACGAAGACTCGGAAGCCGAAGCCGCCGTCAGCCTGAAAGCGCGGCTGAACGGCATTTTGCCGGGCGATCAGGAGATTTATGCCGTACTGGCGCAACTGCTGTCAATGCGCCTCGACAGCCAGGAGACGGCTGCAGTCGGCGCCGTCACCGGTGAAGCCTTTCGCAATCGTTTATTTGCCGTATTGGAGCGGCTGCTGCTGGCGCTGGCGAAACAAAAGCCCGTTGTCGTGGTGTTGGAAGACTTGCATTGGGCCGATCATAGTTCGCTGGAACTGCTGGAACATCTCTTCCGACTGATTACTCAAGCCCCCGTTGGATTCATATTGCTCAGCCGTCCGAAACAGGAATCATCTGGAAACTGGGAAAAACTTGGTCCCGCCCTGGAGGGTTATCGACCGTATCTTCTGGAAATGCCGCTCAAGCCATTATCCGGCGAGGCGAGCGGCGATCTGGTGCGCGGACTTCTCGATGGCAGCATGCTCCCCCAAAAACTATCGGAGGTCATTCAGAACAAGTCGGAGGGTAATCCTTTCTTTGTCGAGGAGGTCCTCAGGTCGCTGATTGAGCGCGGTGTTCTGGTGCGTGAAAATGGAGGCTGGAAAGTCACCGATCTGGTCGAGAACATCCAGGTGCCTGACACCCTCCAGGGAGTGCTTCTTTCCCGTCTGGATCGCCTTCCCGAGGAAACCAAACGGGTGATCCAAAAGGCCGCTGTCATCGGGCGCGTATTTCTTTTCCGGGTGCTCGAACACATGGCGCGCGAGGAAACCGAGTTGGAATCCCAAATGGCTTTGCTCGAAGAGGCGGCCCTTGTCCGGGAACGGGAGCGTGTTCCTGAAATTGAATATGTCTTTGACCACGCCCTGACGCAGGAGGTCGCCTATCAAACGCTTCTGGCTCCATCGCGCAAACTTCTGCATCAAAAAGTCGGGGAAGCGATGGAAGCCATTTTTTCCGAGCGGATTGACCAGCACAGGGCTCTCCTGGCCTATCACTTCTTCAGGGGGGAAGACTGGGAACGGGCCTTCGAGTATTCTGTGGGCGAAGCGGACGCAGCGGTACAGCTCTACGCCTACGCCGAGGCTCGCGAACATTATCATCGCGCCTTGGACAGCCTCAAACATCTGCCCGATAACGCCTCAAACCGTCAAAAGCAGGTGGACATCAGTGTCCGGCTGGTGAATGTCTCTCTCCAGTCTGAATCGCCTGAAAAAAACCTGGCGATTTTGACGGAGGCCGAAAACATGGCCTCCTCGCTGGCGGATGAAGCGCGCCTCGCGCGCGTCCAGCTTTGGATCGGGAGGGTGCATTATCTGGCGGGACGATTGCCGGAGGCAATTTCGTATTTCCAAAAGGTGCTCGCGGTGGCTCCAAAATTTGGCGATCCCGAGTTGATGGCCCTGCCGGGAGCCGTCATCGGACGCGTTCTTGTCCTGCAAGGCCAGTTTGCGCAGGCCCACCAACTATTGGACAGGACCGTACCTCTTCTCGAAGCAACAAAGAACCGCCACGAGCTGTTGTTCGCCTGCTTGTACCGCGGGGTTTCCCGAGTCTTTCTTGGCGATTACGCCGCCGGATCCGCTGAACTCGACCAGGTCCTGAAAATGGCCCAGGCAAGCCGCAATCCAAACGCTGAAACCATGGCACACACGGCCCTTGCCATGGCCCGCGTCGTCGCCGGCAAATACCCTGAGGCCATGGGGGCCGCCCAGGCTGCGCTTGCGGTTGCGGAGAAGAGCGGCGACACGATGTTTTGTTACTCCAGCAATTCGTTCATGGCATGGGCGCTGACGAGATTGGGAGAGCATCAGCGCGCCCTTGAACATTGGTCCGCCGCTCATAAAGCCGCCCAGTCTTTGGGGGGCCG
>CAWBPT010000011.1:0-8371 GCA_963790655.1 uncultured delta proteobacterium
ACCAGGCATCCCGGTGTTAGTTATCCGCCATAATTTCCCGTCCTTGGACTATTTTAAGCAGAGTTCACATACTTATGGATTTGGGGAATAATGTCAATAGTTATTTACAATAAAGTAAAGGTTAAAAAAATTATCACAAGAGGGGGAGCGTGGCGATCCTCACGAGCATGGGGCAGGCTCCAGGCTTACGGTGGGATTGGCCCGGCTCACCGGCGTGAGAGAGCCGGAGGATGGGGACGGGAAGTCCGGGAAGATGGACGCATGATGCGGGGCCGGTCAGGGGCAGCGGCGCCCACGTACCGGTCCGGAGCGCGCTCACCTTCCCAAGGCAATGGCCATGGCGGTGGTCAGTTTTACCATGTCCTGATTGGTCTTGCGCAGGTAGCGGGACAGGAGCTGCGCCAGGCGCAACAGGACCTTGCAGCCCATGTCGCTGTTTTGCCTGATGAGCCTTAAAAAATCCTCCCGACCCATTTCCAGGAGCAGGCATTCCGTTAACGCGGTCACCGTGGCGGACCGGGGCTCGTTCTCCAGCAGGGACATCTCCCCGAAACAGACGCCCTCTTCGGCCTTGAGACGAATGATGATGCGCTCGTTGGGGGTCTCTTCATCCAGCACCAGGCCGAGACGCTTGGTAATTTCCACCTCCCCCTCGCACATGATAAACATACTGTCGCCGGCTTCGCCCTCCCGGATAATCATCGAGCCGGCTGGAAAAGTCCTGGGCAAGGCAATCTGCAGAACCTGTTTGATCTCTTTTTCGTTCAGGTCATGGAAAAGAGAAATTTTTTTTAACAAACTTATATCTTTCATGGTTAAACCCGGTCGGTGGGGAGGAGGCTCTCATGGATGTAAGTGGGAACCTGAATGGTCCCTAAGGTATCGGCCCCTTGGTTGCTACGGCAAAGTGAAGACCTTCCTATTCCCTTATTTGCGGCCACCTTAATTTTTTTAAACATTAAATGGGGATAATGTAAAGAGAAAAACCGGCCAGGTGCGCTTAGATCAGAGGGAAAGATTTTCCGGCATAATTAAGGCTCAAGCCTGAGATTTCGTCTTCCCGGGCCGCTGGGTAGACTCCAGGATCTTCCGATAGGTGGCGGTGGTGGCCTCATCCGGCTCGGTGTCCAGGGCCTCTTTGAGGGACTGCTTGCATTCCTGGTAAGCCCGCAGCGCGGTGTTGCGCATGCCTCTCTGGGCGAAGAGCAGCATCAGGCGCCGGTAGGCCGGCTCGGCCAGGGGGTCGGCCTGTACCGTCCTTTGGTAACAGTCGATGGCCTTCAGCAGCGAACCCTGGCCTTCGTAGAGCCGGGCCAGGCGGAACAGCAGGTCCAAGAATCGCCCCCGCAACTCCTCTCTTTTTTCTTCCACCCAGGGGTGGTAAAGCTCTTCCGGGAGGAAATCTCCGCCGTAGAGTTCTACGGCTTGTTTGTAGAAGGCGATGGCCGCCTTGATCTCCCCCTGCTCTTCCTTCTTTTCGCCATTTTTACAGAGAGCCAGGAACTCCTCCACGTCAACCTGGCAGAGTTCCGGGTCCAGGAAGACGAGGTTGGCCTTCAGGTGGACATAGGAGGAGCCGAAGGCCTTGTCCATGGAAGGCTCCAGGACCTTGCGCAGGCGGTGCAGGTTGACCTTAAAATTTTTTTCCGTCAGATCCGGGGAGGCCTCCGGCCAGAGGTCCTCCATGAGCACATCCTTGGGCACGCCTTTTAGGCCGTGGGTGACGATGGCCTTGAGGAGAAGCTGGGGCTGGTGCCTTTCCCATTCTTTTTCCTCCACTAAGGACTCACCGCGCCAGATGCGAAAACCTCCCAGGGTTTGCAAGCGCAGTTTGGGAAGGCCGGTGCGATGAATCGCCTGTCTGATCTCCCGGGCCTTGTCGGCGATTCTCCGGTTCTGGTGTTGGGCCAGTTGCTGCAGCTCCGGTTCGGCCAGGTCGGCCAGACGGGTGGCAAGGAGCCGGGCCGCGTAATCCCAGACTCCCTCCAGGTCCAGTTCCAGGGCCAGGGTGCAGGCCTGCAGCAGGTCCTCCCGGTTCAAAACCAGACTGATGGAATAACCCCCCTCTTGGGCGATCTTCAGGCCGGCCTGCAGATGGGCCCCGGTCTCCCCGGGGCGGCCCTGCCGCCACTCCCACAAGGCCAGGGCCAGGTGGCTATCCCTTAAAAAGAGAGGCATCCCGGCCTCCTGGAAATGGGCGTGGGCCTCTTCCAGACCCTTCCGGGCCTCGCCCTGTTCCCCCAGATGCAAGGCGCTCAGCCCCAGGAAGGTTTTGACAAAGCTCAGGTGGAGCTCCGAGCTGCCTTCCGCGGTTAAGAAGACCTCCCGGGCTCGCTCCAGCAGCTCCCGGGCCTTGGGATAATCTCCCTTATGATAACAGCCCAGTCCCAGGTGCAGTAAAACATTGCCGTACATGAACAGGTTGCCCAGGGAGAACAGCAGATTTGCCAGGCTGGCGCCTGCTTCCGTGGCGGCGCCGAATTCCCCCTGATAGGTTTTTAAGATGAAGTCGTAGCACAGGACGACCAGATAGAGGTTCGTGAGGCCGTGGTGCTCGGTTGCCTCCCGGGCCCGTCGCAGCGCCTCCACCGCCTGGGGGAAGTCGCCCCTGAACCAATAAAACTGGGAGGAATTTATCAGATAGAAGGTATGTAATTCGGGATACGGGCACTTCTCCAGCAACTTTTCGGCCTGCTTGAGTACCTTCTCCGCCCGGGGGAACTCCCCCAAGACCGTCAGACAGCCGAGGGTATGGATTAAGGCGTTTATCTGCAGGGGAACGATGCCCAGGTCCCTGGCCAGGTGATAGGCGTTGTCGCAGGCCCAGACCCCTTTGTGGGGAGTGCCGCTCCGGAGGTAGTGGGCGAAGCCCATCTGGCACCAGAGGACCGCCCGTTCCAGGGGAAACGGCTGGGCGGACTGGGACTGCACCAGGTCTTCGGCCTGCTTCAGCAAGGTGTGAATCAAGGGAATGGATTTGTGTCCCCGGGCGATGGAGGCCTCCAGGAGATAGGCCAAGGTGAGTAGCAGACCTTTGGTGTCTCCCTGCTGGCCAAACAGGGTGAAGGCCTTCTCCAGACTGAGCAAATGCTCCTCGGTGCCGGTGAAGCGCCCGGTCATGAAGTGGTAGAAGAGGAGCCAGGGGTTATTCTCCACCAGATCTTTCGGCAGGGCACCCAGCCATTGGGCCAGCTCCGCGGTTTTGCCCAGTCTGGCCAGTTCCAGGCCGACTCTCTCCATGGCCGAAGCTGCCTTGCCATAGGACCGGGCTCTGAGGTAGTATCTCACCGCGGTCTCCAGGTCTTCCCGGCGCTCGGACAGCAAGGCGGCCTGGTAGTAAGAGTCGGTTTGCTGCTCCTGGGCCATCAGGGACTGGAATTTACTCTGTAAGAAGTCCTTGAACAACGGGTGATATCTGAAGGACCAGCCTCGCTTTTTATCGTAAATCGCTTGAATGAACAGGTTTCGTTTGACCAGTTCCTCCAGGGTCGCCTGGGGGTCGGCCAGCCCCATGGCCTCCTTGACAAAGTCAGGCTCCACCACGTCCAGGATGGAGGACTTGATGAGGAAATCTTGCACTTCCCGGGGCAGCGAGGCGAGAATCCGCTCCCCGAAGTACTGAAAGATGCCCCAGATAAATTTCCCGGCCAGTTCCTGAGAGACATAGCGCTCCCTCTGGCTTTCCGGGACCCAGTCCAGCGAGTCGCAAAACAACACCAGGCCGCCGATCCACCCTTCCGTGAGCCGGTGGATGCGTTGCACCAGTTCCGGGGAGAGGCAGAATTTACGAATATGGTGGAAATATTTGGTGGTTTCCCCCAGGGTGAAGGCCAGCTCGGCGTTGGTCAGGCGGAAGACCTCTTCTCGCTCTGCCAGTCTCTGGATATCCATGGGAGGCATTTCCCGGGAGAGGATGAAGAGACAGAGGTGGGGCGGCATGACGTCCAGCAAAACTTGTAAAAGGCGAAAAGCCGGGGCCCCGGGGGCCAGCCGGTCCAGGCCGTCCAGGATGACCCGGACCGGGCCTGAGGTGCGTGCCAGCAGCGTCAGGAGCCAGTCCCGGTAAAGGGGCGCCTCTTCCCGGGGACCCAGGGCCATGGCGGGATAGGCCAGGGCGGAAGAAAAGTCCACCTCCGGTAAGACCCGCTGCAGGGCGTGGCCCAGAAGATAAAACAGGTTGACCGCCTCGGTATCTTCCGGGCCGAGATTGACCCAGGCCGAAGGAACCGGGGAGGTGTGGACGAAAGATCCGGCCAGGGTGGACTTGCCCTGGGCCGCCTGCCCCAGGATGAGGATGAGCTTCTTATCCTGTTCCTGTTCCAGGCGTTTGAGCAAACGGGGGCGGGGCAGAATCTGGGAAATCTGGGGCGGAATGATCTTGGAGATGTGAATCGAGGGCTGCATTGCTTGCCACCCCGGCCAATACGGCCTTTTAACAGTAACCCCAGAGGAAACTTAGCGAATCTCTATTTTTTAAGATAGATATTCCATAGGTCTTGTCAAGAAAATATCCAGCCAAACCCGGCGTAAGATTTAGGAAAATCAAGACTCCCGCCCCGTCTCTTATACCACTTTCCCTTTCAAATCCATCAACCTTAACCTGTAATATATGATTAATTCTTTTCTTTAAAAAAACCGAAAACTACATTACCTGACGCCAAACTCCGCCTCCGGGGCGATTAGAAAGCCCCAAGCCGATCCCATCCCAAGGGACGCCGGTCTTTCCGGGCTTCTCCCCTTCCGCCATTTTAATAAAACCTGCCAAAATTGCCGCCTTAACTTAACCCAGATATAACTGCTTGAATTTCTGAGAGGTTTTGGCCAATTCGACCTGGTACTATGTAACCTTTTGGTAACCCCTCCCATTATATAAAACCCTCGAGTCAACGGATAACCCCATAAAGGAGGACAAGGTCATGGCAGAAAAAGAGGAACCCCAAGAGGAATGCTTGTATTGTCACAACCTGGCCTATGTTGACCGCGTTTGCCCCAAGTGTGCCCAAGCCAGATTTGAGGAGGCCAAACAAGCCGCGCAGCCCCCCGTCTTCATATTGAAATTGGACCCTGATTTCATGCTGGTTCACCCCTAAGTTCCGTTCGAAATAACCAACGCGGGCCGGGCAGCCGGGAGGGGGAAGCCCCTTCCCCCTCCAAAAGTTTTTTAAACCAGGGAGTCAGAGCCGGGGAGGCACTATCCGGGGTGAACATGATAACAGGTTTGGCGCCAATCAGGCCCTGTCCGAAAATCTGGCTCGGGCCGTCTCATCATAAAAACCCTAGCAAATCTGGCCGGTTATCCGGATGGCCAAGGATGTCCCAGTAACTTTTTGGTAACCTTTTTCCTATTATACCTAAATCAACCGCAAGGTAAGGAAGCTTTGCAGGAGATTTTCACAAAGGGCAAACCGGGGTTCGGTTCCGATGCAGGGTCCGGGGAACCGGGGAGGTCTGAGATGCTTAATTTTGTCTCTTACCGCAAATTGACCACCTTGAACAACGGTAAAAAGGTTTTGTTCCGCTTGCCCAACGGACAGGACTGGGAAAGTCTCGCTAAATTGTTTCAGGAGGCGCCATCCGAGGATACCCGATTCTTGAAAGAAAACCTCAAAGACCCGACGCAGATCGGCGATTGGCAGGAAAACGTGCACCGGCACCGAACCATTCCCCTGATGGCGGAAGACCTGGAAAAAAGGCACGTCGTGGCCGCGGCTCATCTAAATCGGGGCAGAGATGCCAGCAAGCATATCGGCGACATCAGCCACATCTTCGTGTCCAGACCTTTCCAAAACCAGGGATTGGGGTCCCTGATGCTGGAGGAACTCCTCAAACTGGCGGCCGAGGAGAACCTGCGCTGGCTAAAAACCGAAGTGGTGGTAGACCACAAGAATGCCGTCAGGGCCTTCCTGAGCAAAGGTTTTGAAATCAGGGCCATCCTGGATGATTTTTTCCTCGGCGAAGACGGAGAGACCTACGACGTGGCCTTGATGACCCGGGCGGTGCAGGAAGAAAACACCGACGCAGAAGAGGCGGAATTTTAGGATAAGATCGAGTTCCCCCAAACCTAACAAATATGAACACGAGCGACTCAGATTCTAATTCGGGCAATAGGGTGACGGAGCCGGGCGGCGCCGACCGCCGGGGGTCCCAGGATTCCTGGGATTCCCTCCTGCGGAGTCATTGGCCGAACTCCGACGGCATCATGGCCTGGGTGCTCTACTTGCTGGGTTATGCCTTTATGGTGTCCAAAGATCAAGACTCGGTGACGGAAATCCTGAAAATCCTCCGACCCATCGATGAAAATCTGGCGGGACTGCTCTCCTCCAAGCTGGACCAGGCAAGATAAGGATCCACCGGAAATCTAAACGAGGCCATCCCCGCAACCCGGGTGAGCCCCCGTTTCTCCAAAGGATGACTCCCATAATTGCCGTCTTAAATGGTCTTGCCTATAACTGGTTTAATTTTAAGGAGTTTTCACCATATCCACCTGCTTCTCTGTAACCTTTTGGTAACCCGCGCCGTTGTATGAATCCAGCAAGTCCATGGGATTAGGCGCCAAAGGAGGGCAAGGTCTTGTCAGAAAAAGAGGCTGGCAAGGAGGAAGGTTGCCACGGTAACCGCGATCTGGCTGAGGCGAATCATTCCGGTCCGGTGGGCCCCGGCCCTGGATCGGTGGAGTCCCATGGCGCCGAAGAGACCCTGTTTGTGAAGCTGAAATTGAATATGGAAATTCTCCGGGGGGACCATTAGCGAATCCCCGGGGATCTGCACCTCTTGGCTCAGCAATCACCTTTTAGGCAAACGACAAGGAGGTGAGTCCGTTGTCAGATCAGGAGGTACGAAAAGAGAAATGTTGGGCCTGCTACAGCAGCTTGACTTATCTGGCTGGCTATTGCCCCGTTTGTAACGACACCGGCTTTGTGGAAGTCAAGAGCCGGAATCGCCCCACCCGGTCCAGGCGCCCAGCCGTTTCCAGGGTCCCGGAGAAAAAGGACGAATTAATGTCGTTCTCGGATTCTGGTTTTTTTCTGTGAGGGGCTCTGAAGCGTTGAGAGGCCAAAGAGGTCGGTCCCAACCACCGCAGGCGTTGTCAGGGCAAAGGAATTGCCCTGAACGGTGAGATCTGTCCGGACCGCTCCATAACCGTGATCAGGAGACTCCTCAAAAACCGCCTATCCGGACCACATTAAATTTGGGCCTGACGATCTCCCGGCGTTCTTGCCGGCTCTCGTGGTTCCCTCCATCCCCTACTCTTGAGATCCCGTACTGCGCCGCGTCCCGTCTCATACCGACCAAACAAAAAAATGATTCCCAGGCAGGGGCGCACCCAGGTGTGCGCCCTGAGAGTGGGCGGACACACGGGTCCGCCCCTACAAAAACCTGGTTGATGGCAACTTAGAGCGATTGCCAAAAGGAATTTCCTTTTGTAGGGGCACGGCGAGCCGTGCCCAATGGGTTATGAGGGCACAGCACGCTGTGCCCCTACGAACAAAATAGTCAGTGAGAAAAACCTCTTGACAATCGTTATAGCCTCACAACTCGAGGATAAAACCGTCTCGCCGGTGAAAGTCGGGCTGGGGGCCGCCATGAGTCAAGGCCCAGTAAGTCACTCCGCCCCCCGCGAGTTTGACCACTGCCGCGACGGCAACCGTAAGTATCTGGTCGGCCCGGACGATTTTTGACAAATCGAGTTCCAGGGCGAGCAGCAAAGAGTCTGGTTGGCTCCGGACGATAAACGGCAGTGAGGTAAAGGCCGTTTCCGTTACAACCCCTTGCCGATACGAGGCAAAGCGATAGACATTCCAGTGCCCGGCGGGTGAGAGATTGAATTCCCAATACTGCGGAGAATGCTGCACCGCCAGGAAGAACTCGAAACAGGTCTCTTCCCACAGCCCCGTGCGGCGGGCGGCCGTGGCTGCCGGCCCGGGAATCGCCAGGTCCGTCAGTCGGCCGCGGAGGGCGTAGCGGATGGCAAGGGTATGGGCCCGCCGGCTGATATCGCCGGTGAGCTCTAACCGGGGCAGAGGCCCGGCTGGAGGAAAGGGCTGCAGGGAAAAGCTCCGGGCGTTCATTTCATAGCCTGATACCGACGCGGCGATCTAAGAGGCTGTTGAAAAACTTCCATAATTAAGAATTTGTCATTCTGAGCGAAGCGAGGAATCTAGTCATATTAATAAGTTCTAGATCCTTCACTTCGTTCAGGATGACATTAAAAACCCGTTTTTCAACAGCCTGCCAAGGGCTATTTTTTGTAGCCGCAGGCTTTAGCCTGCGCTGGCACCGGCGAGACGCCTGTGCCGCTGATGTGGCGCTTCCTAATTACTTATGACATTTAAAACCAAGGTTTTTTAACCCCTTATTAGGGCTTGCGGCC